>NZ_NANC01000003.1:387500-807729 GCF_008679485.1 Blautia sp. LMAG:89
GGGTGATGAAGCGAAAGGTCAAGCAATAAGGGCACAGGGCGGATGCCTTGGCACTAAGAGCCGATGAAAGACGTGATAAGCTGCGAAAAGCTTCGGGGAGGAGCAAATATCCCGTGATCCGGAGATGTCTGAATGGGGAAACCCGCATGAGCAGACCTCATGCATCCATACGCCAATCCATAACGTATGGAAGGGAACCCGGGGAACTGAAACATCTAAGTACCCGGAGGAAAAGAAAGAAACATCGATTCCGTAAGTAGCGGCGAGCGAACGCGGAGGAGCCTAAACCGGTGTGCGTGCATGCCGGGGTCATGGACTGCATTTAAGATTCAGCGAAGTTAACAGAACGGTTTTGGGAAAGCCGGCCGGAGAGGGTGAAAGCCCCGTACGTGAAAGCAGAGCTGACTGAGCAGGATCCGGAGTACCACGAGACACGAGGAACCTTGTGGGAAGTAAGGGGGACCACCCCCTAAGGCTAAATACTACTTAGTGACCGATAGCGCATAGTACTGTGAAGGAAAGGTGAAAAGGACCCCGGGAGGGGAGTGAAAGAGAACCTGAAACCCTGTGTCTACAAGCTGTGGAAGTGCCATATGAGCACGACCGCGTACTTTTTGTAGAACGGTCCGGCGAGTTACGCTTACTGGCAAGGTTAAGCACTTCAGGTGTGGAGCCGTAGGGAAACCAAGTCTTAACAGGGCCAGAGTCAGTAGGAGTAGACCCGAAACCGGGTGATCTATCCATGTCCAGGTTGAAGCTGCCGTAAGAGGTAGTGGAGGACCGAACCCACATCCGTTGAAAAGGGTGGGGATGAGGTGTGGATAGGGGAGAAATTCCAATCGAACCCGGAGATAGCTGGTTCTCCTCGAAATAGCTTTAGGGCTAGCCTCGGTGTGAGTCTTGCGGAGGTAGAGCACTGAATTTCCTAGGGGGCGTCAAAGCCTACCGAAGAATATCAAACTCCGAATGCCGTGTAGATATCACCGGGAGTCAGACTGCACGAGATAAGTTGGGCGGTCAAAAGGGAAAGAGCCCAGACCTACAGTTAAGGTCCCAAAGTGCGCGTTAAGTGGAAAAGGATGTGGGATTTCGAAGACAACCAGGATGTTGGCTCAGAAGCAGCCATACATTCAAAGAGTGCGTAATAGCTCACTGGTCGAGAGGTCCTGCGCCGAAAATGTCCGGGGCTGAAACGCGCCACCGAAACTAAGGAATCTGAAAAGATTGGTAGAGGAGCATTGCATGCGGGAAGAAGCAGTACCGGAAGGAGCTGTGGACTGCATGGAAGAGAGAATGCCGGAATGAGTAGCGAGATAGAGGTGGGAATCCTCTAGGCCGAATATCCAAGGTTTCCAGGGTAAAGCTGATCTGCCCTGGGTGAGTCGGGACCTAAGGTGAGGGCGAGAGCCGTAGCCGATGGACAACAGGTTGATATTCCTGTACTGCAGTATGACAGAACTGTGGGGACACGTAAGGAGAGCGGGAGCCGGGAATGGAAAGCCCGGTACAAGCGAGGTACCAGTATGGTAGGAAAATCCGCCATGCAATGGGAAGACGTGATGTGGAGCGAAGATTAGTAGCGAAGCCCGTGAGCCATGCGTCAAGAAAAGCCGCTATCGTTCATATTGTACCCGTACCGTAAACCGACACAGGTGGATGAGGAGAGAATCCTAAGGCCGGCGGAAGAAGTATTGCCAAGGAACTCGGCAAAATGGCCCCGTAACTTAGGGAGAAGGGGTGCCTGCGAGAGCAGGCCGCAGAGAATAGGCTCAAGCAACTGTTTAGCAAAAACACAGGTCTATGCGAAACCGAAAGGTGAGGTATATGGGCTGACGCCTGCCCGGTGCTGGAAGGTTAAGAGGAGAGGTTAGACGTAAGTCGAAGCTTTGAATTTAAGCCCCAGTAAACGGCGGCCGTAACTATAACGGTCCTAAGGTAGCGAAATTCCTTGTCGGGTAAGTTCCGACCCGCACGAAAGGCGTAATGATTTGAGCGCTGTCTCGGCAATACATCCGGTGAAATTGAAGTGCCAGTGAAGATGCTGGCTACCCGCGCCAGGACGGAAAGACCCCATGGAGCTTTACTCCAGTTTGGCACTGGGGTCCGGTGTTGCATGTACAGGATAGGTGGGAGGCTGAGAAACGGTAGCGTCAGTTGCCGCGGAGCCGCTGTTGGGATACCACCCTTGTGATATTGGGCTTCTAACCAGCCGCCGTGAACCGGCGGTGGGACAATGCCAGGCGGGGAGTTTGACTGGGGCGGTCGCCTCCGAAAGGGTATCGGAGGCGCCCAAAGGTTCCCTCAGAATGGACGGAAACCATTCGAAGAGTGCAAAGGCAGAAGGGAGCTTGACTGCGACACCGACGGGTGGAGCAGGTACGAAAGTAGGGCTTAGTGATCCGGTGGTATTAAGTGGGAATGCCATCGCTCAACGGATAAAAGCTACCCTGGGGATAACAGGCTTATCACTCCCAAGAGTTCACATCGACGGAGTGGTTTGGCACCTCGATGTCGGCTCATCGCATCCTGGGGCTGTAGTAGGTCCCAAGGGTTGGGCTGTTCGCCCATTAAAGCGGTACGCGAGCTGGGTTCAGAACGTCGTGAGACAGTTCGGTCCCTATCCGGCGTGGGCGCAGGATATCTGAGAGGAGCTGTCCTTAGTACGAGAGGACCGGGATGGACGGACCGCTGGTGGACCGGTTGGCTTGCCAAAGCCATGGCCGGGTAGCCAAGTCCGGAAGGGATAAACGCTGAAGGCATCTAAGCGTGAAGCCCCCCTCAAGATGAGATATCCCATTCTTAGTGAAGTAAACCCCCTTGAAGACGACGAGGTAGATAGGGCAGAGGTGGAAGTGTGGTAACACATGGAGCTGACTGTTACTAATCGGGTGAGGGCTTGACCAAGAAACGCAGGTTAAGAATTGATTCAAAGAGTTTGATTAACGATCAACAAGCATGTATGTAGTTTTTAAGGTACAAACCTTAATTAAATATTTAAGTAATCCTCCTTAGCTCAGTCGGTAGAGCATGCGGCTGTTAACCGCAGTGTCGTTGGTTCGAGTCCAACAGGGGGAGTTTTTTTATTTCCTGTAAATGTAAAGGTTACGGGATTTTTTTATGCTTGATCTGTGACAGGATAAGGATGTAAAAACGTGCAGATATAAATAAGATACATTTATATCTGCACGTTTATTTTTGTAACTACAAATAGAAATATTGACTGTTAGAGATAATCAATAAATTTATAAAGCTATGACAGAGAAATTCTGGCTTATCGAATGAAATTAGTCATGATCTTCTGCTCTGTCTCCGGAGCGTCGATACCGGCCTTTTTACCGGCTTCAATACATCTTAACAGCCATGCCATGTTATTGCCTAACGTACGCATGATCTGGAGGCCTTCAGCGTCTTTTCTGACGTCATCCGGGGTATTGCCGTGAACCATTGTCCAGTAGTTTCCGGACACGACAGGCATCTGATGATAGGTAAAGTATTTGATCAGAACATCCAGAGTAGCAGTAGTACCGGCACGTCTTGCGGAAGCAACAGCTGCGGCAGGCTTGTGGATCATATCCTTTCCGGCCTTGGAAGCGAATTTATCCATGAATTCGATGATCTGTCCGGAAGGAGAAGCCCAGTAAACCGGAGAACCAACAATAAGGGCGTCAGCCTCTTTCATAATGGCAGCTGCGGCAGCAACGTTTTCCTGAGAAGGATCCCCGGCCTGGAAGATTTCTGCCTCCACACCGTTCTTCTTTAAGGTTTCTGCGATCTCTGTAAGAGCTGTATAAGTGCAGCCTTCTTTGCGAGGACTGCCGTTGAGTAATAAAACTTTCATTATTGTCATCCTTTCATATGATTTTTTAAGTCATCATACTTTCAATTATATACAGAGAAAAAATAATGTCAATGTTTGAAAAAAACAGAAAAAATTTTTCCGGGTAGGGTTTGAGAAAGAAAATACAAACCCTTGGAAAGCCCATATTATAAGGCTTTTCGGCCTGTTTTCCGGCTTTGTAAAAAAATTTGAAATTTTTCAAAAAAAAGCTTGCAATTATAAAAAAGGTATGGTATTATTTAACTCGTCGCTGAGGGAAATACAAAACAGCGAAACATAAAAAAGAAATATGGCTCCATGGTCAAGCGGTTAAGACACCGCCCTTTCACGGCGGTAACAGGGGTTCAAATCCCCTTGGAGTCACTTAAAACTAAACTGGATATTCATTGACTCGATTCAACATTTGGTGTTTAATACGCCGATGTGGCTCAATTGGCAGAGCAGCTGATTTGTAATCAGCAGGTTATCGGTTCGAGTCCGATCATCGGCTTTTTGGACCTTTAGCTCAGTTGGTTAGAGCAACCGGCTCATAACCGGTCGGTCCTGGGTTCGAGTCCCCGAAGGTCCATTTTAAAAGTTTTATATTTTGTATGGCCCAGTGGCTCAGTTGGTTAGAGCGCCGCCCTGTCACGGCGGAGGTCGAGAGTTCGAGTCTCTTCTGGGTCGTTCATATTTGGGGTCTTAGCTCAGCTGGGAGAGCATCTGCCTTACAAGCAGAGGGTCATAGGTTCGAGCCCTATAGGCCCCATTTTTGAACAAATTAATTGAATATGCGGGTATGGTGGAATAGGCAGACACAAGAGACTTAAAATCTCTCGGGGGCAACTCCGTGCCGGTTCAAGTCCGGCTACCCGCAGTATCAGTAAGATTCCTTTTTAGGGATCTTTTTTTGTATCATAAAATTTATTGATGAAAACGGGAAAATATTCCTAGCTTATTGGTAGGGATATTGACAAGGCTATTTTCCCATGATAGAATCCTGACAGTTGTAAAACAAATCGGACAGATATAAAAAATATATCCGTTGTCAGTATAAATATATATGGAAAGAATATAAGGAGAAGTCAGAAAATGCTGAATCAGTTTTCAAGAACAGAATTATTAATCGGAAAAGAAGGAATGGAAAAGCTGAAAAATTCCAGAGTCGCAGTATTCGGAATTGGCGGTGTTGGCGGATATACGGTGGAAGCACTGGTCAGAAGTGGCGTAGGTACCCTGGATCTCATTGATGATGATAAAGTATGCCTCACCAATATCAATCGCCAGATTTACGCAACAAGAAAGACCGTAGGGAAATATAAAGTTGACGTGGCCAGAGAACGTATTCTTGAAATTAATCCGGATGCAGTTGTAAATATCCACAAAACATTTTATGTGCCGGAGACAGCAGATTCCTTTGATTTTTCCCAGTATGATTATGTAGTCGATGCAATCGACACTGTAACCGGAAAGCTGATGCTCGTAGAGCAGGCAAAGGCTTCAGGAACACCGATCATCAGCTCTATGGGGGCCGGAAATAAGATGGATCCAACAGGTTTTATAGTGACAGATATTTATAAAACGTCCGTCTGTCCCCTTGCAAAGGTCATGCGCCGTGAACTGAAAAAAAGAGGAATCAAAAAACTGAAGGTGGTTTACTCACAGGAGAAGCCAATAACTCCAATTGATGATATGGCGATCAGCTGCAAGTCTCATTGCATCTGTCCTCCGGGAACAGAAAGAAAATGTACTCAGAGACGTCAGGTACCGGGAAGTAATGCCTTTGTGCCTTCCGTAGTGGGACTGATCATTGCCGGTGAGGTTGTAAAGGATCTTATTAAATAAAAATTGGATCATTCTGTGTTACTGAGAACGGAATGAACAGTAACCATTCTGTAAGAACAGATATTGCATGTATACTTATATTGTGCAATATCTGTTTTTTTGTGATAAAATATTTTTTACAGATAGTTTTGTAAATAAAAGAGAAGGACAGATAAAGTATGGGGATCGTTGAAAAATTTATAAAAGAAGGACAGCTGACAAAGGAAGAATATCCGGAACTTCTGCACTTATACCAGGATCCGGATGCGGTTCGTCTGCTTCGGGAAGAGGCTGTCCGTATACAGAAAAAATATTTTGGAAATAAAATATATACAAGAGGTCTGATAGAATTTACCAATTACTGCAGAAATGACTGCTATTACTGCGGGATCCGCCGTTCTAACAGGAATGCCAGCCGTTACCGCCTTACGAAGGAAGAAATCCTGCAGTGCTGCGAGAATGGCTATGAGCTGGGATTTCGGACATTTGTGCTCCAGGGAGGGGAAGACCCATGGTTTAATGATGACCGGATGGTTGACATCATCCGGTCCATCAAACAGGGATATCCGGACTGTGCGATCACGCTATCCATTGGGGAGAAATCAAAAGAAAGCTATCAGAGATTTAAAGATGCCGGAGCAGACCGCTATTTACTCCGTCATGAGACGGCCAGTGAGGAACATTATCGTTATCTTCATCCGGAGAGTTTAAGTCTTGCAAACCGTAAACAGTGTCTTTATACCCTGAAGGAACTGGGATATCAGATAGGTGCCGGATTTATGGTAGGTGCGCCGGGACAGACGCTGGAGTATCTGGCGGAAGACCTTGTTTTTCTTAAAGACCTGAATCCGCATATGGTGGGGATCGGACCATTTGTCCCGCACCATGATACGAAATTTGCAGAGGAACCGGCAGGAAGTGTGGATCTGACCCTGTTTCTGTTGTCTGTCATCCGGATCCTGCTTCCACAGGTACTTCTTCCGGCAACCACAGCACTGGGGACCCTGGACCCCAGAGGCAGGGAAAAGGGTTTTCAGGCGGGTGCAAATGTAGTAATGCCCAATCTTTCTCCGGTGAAGAACCGTAAACAGTATGAGCTTTATGATAACAAGATCTGTACAGGCGAGGAAGCAGCAGAGTGCAGAGGGTGCCTTACCAGACGTGTGGAGTCTGTAGGCTATGAAATCGTTACAGACCGTGGAGATTCCCCGATGACAGATTGACACGGGGTACAAAATACTTTCTTTTTTCAGCGATTTAAGGTAAAATATCAGTAAGATCAGATTGCTAAAAAATTAACAGCTGGTCAGAAATAAGCGGAATTTTCCTGCAAAGCGGAATGCAGGAAAAATGATGGAGTGCGTAAAATATGGAAAAATCAGAAAATGCTGTGCGGAGCAGACTTCTGGAAGCGGGGAAGGAAGAATTCAGAGACAGGGGATTTCTGAAGGCTTCTCTTCGTGCGATCTGCAAAAAAGCAGATGTGACTACGGGAGCGCTATATTTCTTTTTTGAAAGTAAAGCAGCTCTTTTTGAAGAAATCGTGGAAGAGACGGTAGAGGATCTGAAGCGGATCATGGGAGACTTTACGGATCAGGAAAAACAACTGCATCCGGAAGAATATGACAGGATACTTATGGAATTTATCTGGGAAAACAGGGACATCGCAAAAATCCTTATAGATGGAGCTGAAGGTACCAGATATGTGAATTTCCGTGAGGATGCCTGTACGAAAATGGAGCAGATCCTTAATGAACGTTTTCAAAAGGAATGTGGACAAGAAGTTGATCACGAGCTGGTACATATCCTGGTACAGATGAAATTTCAGGGATATTGTGAACTGCTCCGGGGAAACTGCTCCAGGGAAAAACTCCTGGAAATTTCCAGAATTCTGCAGATATGTTCCAGCCAGTGCCTTCTGGCAATTGAGGCAGAACTAAACAGAAAGCAGTAAAAACCATTGCTCATTCTCCTAAAGTATGTTATGATTAACTTGGTTAGTTTTAACAAACCGAGGGAGGTGTAAATAACGTGAGATCAAATGAATCATCTGAAGATTATTTGGAAACGATCCTGATCCTTGGAAACAGGAGCTCTCTTGTAAGAGCTGTGGATATCGCGGCAGAGATGGGCTTTAAGAAACCGAGTGTCAGTGTTGCCATGAAGAATCTTCGCCAGAAAAATCTCATCACAGTAGCCGACAACGGAGATATCCGTCTGACAGAGGACGGACATAAGATTGCCGATAAGGTATATGAACGTCATCAGCTGATCTCTTCCTGGCTGATGATACTGGGAGTCCAGGAAAAAACAGCGATTCATGATGCCTGCAGGATCGAGCACATAATCAGTGAGGAGAGCTTTCAGGCATTGAAAAAGGCAGTTTATGAGCTGAGGGAGCAGCAAGCTGTGCTCCATGGAGAAACCGCGGATCAGGTTTGATCCCTGCAGCAGAAGCTATCAGGAATTGACAACTGAAAAAATAAGAATATAATGGAAATCCAGGTTATGAAATGGAGGATACCAAAAGATGAAATTACTTTTTATACGACATGGAGACCCGGATTACACAATAGATTCCCTGACCGAAAAGGGCTGGAAGGAAGCGGAATTTCTTTCTGAAAAGATCGCAGCTCTTGATGTCAGGGATTTTTATGTTTCTCCGCTTGGAAGAGCAAAGGATACCGCATCCTGCACACTGAAGAAAAACGGAAGAACAGCTACAGAATGCAAGTGGCTGAGAGAATTCGACGTAAAGATCAGAAGACCGGATCTTCATGGGGAAAAGATCATTCCCTGGGACTGGCTTCCCCAGGACTGGACGAAGATCGAAAATTTCTACAGCTTTGACCGCTGGTGGGATAATGACATCCTGCGAGAGGGAAAAATGAAAGAAGAGTATGACTGGGTCACACAGAATTTTGATAAAGTTCTGGCAGAGCATGGCTATGTGCGGGAAGGACATTATTACAGAGCAGAAAAAGCCAATGAAGATACGCTTGTGTTTTTCTGCCATTTCGGTGTAAGCTGTGTACTCATCAGCTATCTTCTCAGTATCTCTCCGCTGGTGATGCTGCAGAATTTCTGTGCGGCGCCGTCATCGGTGAGCACCATTGTTACAGAGGAGAGGCGAAAAGGAATCGCGTCCTTCCGTATGAGCTCTTTTGGAGACATTTCTCATTTGTATGCGCATCAGGAGCCGCCGGCTTTTGCTGCCAGATTCTGTGAGACATATGATAACAAAGAGCAGAGACACGACTAAAAAGCGAAAGAAACGGCTGTAATATTTTGGGTTTTTCCGGAAGACCATGGTAAATAATGATCAGCAGGATTATTTTGGAAAATGATTAGACTTCGTTAATAAATTTTATAAATTTATTAGAAATTGTACAAATTTCTCTCACATTTATCCTGTATGATATAAACATCTTAAGAGAACAGAAGCTCTTAAGAAAAACTCTTTCCTTTCCCTAAAATATGTATGAAGATAAACCACCGTTCCATTGGCAAGACAGAGCCGACAGGACGGTGGTTTTGCATTGCAGAAAAAAACTGCCGAATGACAGAGGAGATAAAGATTTCCAATGTTCATCGGCAGCGTTTTTTTGTTGTCTGAGATTTATTGGATATACAGTTTCAGGCACAGCTACGGCCTACGATAGCGGTTAAAGCAGGAATATATTTCCTGGATCCTGGGCATGGCATAACCGCATGGAATATAAGAGCCTTCCGAGAAGAAGGACAATCCCTGCCTTTTCAGCTGAGTATCCAGATAAGTGATGATCTCCGGCAGAGTACGTTTTCTGTCAATGAGATGTTCGCAGGCATATTTCAGAAGCAACGCCAGGGATGCAGTTTGCTCGGAGTCGATCAGCTGCTCTACATAGCGGAGATCCACTTCGGTTTTTCCAAGAGAAAAGCCATCTTTGCCGTGAACCTTGGTTTTCAGTCTTTCCGGCTGTCCGGGACGGCTGTGGCGGGATGGAGCCACTTTGGCCCTGGTCATGATGCGATGGCTTTCCGGAAGGCGGAATGCAGGGGCCTCAATGTCTGAGAGAGGATATTCCTGACAGAGCTTTTTGGTGACTGCTGTGATGTCCACCGGATGATAATTATCCATCTGGATCACAGTATCCGCAATATGGAAAAAAGCTCCGGAGCTTCCGGCAACCAGGATAGTGGAGATCCCTGCCTTTTCATAGAGATCCCGCGCACGTTCCAGAAATGGAGTGATGGGCTCCTTTTCCCGGCAGATCACCCGCTGCATGAAGGAATCACGGACCATAAAGTTGGTGGCAGAGGTATCCTCGTCAAGGAGAAAGACTTTACTTCCTGCTTCCATACTTTCCACGATACCGGCAGCCTGTGAAGTACTGCCGCTGGCATCCTCTGTAGAAAAGCAGAGGGTGTCTTTTTTATTTGGAAGATCGTTGATAAAAAGAGAAATGTCCACATCTTTGATAAAACGGCCGTCCTCAGAGCGAAGCTTCTGGGCAGAAGGATCGGTAATGACATACTCCCGACCATCTCCGGAAATGTGATCGTAAATTCCCAGCTCCAGTGCGTTAAGTAAGGTGGATTTGCCATGGTAGCCGCCACCTACGATCAAGGTGATGCCGCAGGGAATGCCCATGCCTGTGATGGTTCCTCTGTGGGGCAGCTCCATGGAAACCCTCAGGCTTTCCGGAGAAACAAAAGGAACGGAATTTTTCATCGGGCGTGAAGAGATGCCGCTTTCCCTGGGGAGGATAGCGCCGTCACTGACAAAGGCAGTCAGAGAACGTTTTTTCAGCTCCTGACGGATAAATGCCTGATCTTCGGCAAGGCAGATGGCTTTTCTCAGCGCTTCCGGGTCAAGATTCCGGTAAAAAAATGCCTTGTGAACACAGACCGGAAGAAAATCGAAGAGGATTTTTTCCAGTTCGGGGGAATTGATGGTTCTGCCATTGGCCGGGAAACCGATGAAAAAACGGGCAGTGATGCCTTTTTCCGTTATTTCACAGGCGGTACGTGCAAGAACCTCCTGACCACAGTGGCTTACTGAGATCAGGCCGCTTTTTCCGGAGCCCTTTGCACGGAAGGTATAACGGTTTACCTGCTGTTCAAACTGGCGGTTCAGAAAGTCTCCCAGTGTGATGCGGGTCAGGGAATCCTTATAATATTCTGCCGGAAATCCGGTGTCTCGGTGGGAAAGCTTCACACTGATGTGAGAGGGAGAGGCAAAAGGATCCCCCTGCACGTGGTCAATGGACAAAATATAACGGTCAAACTGGTATGCACCCCGCAGAGACTTGTATGCAGGATAGCTTTTGCGGTTGATGCTGTGAAGAAGCTCTTTTAGCTGAGCAGATGCTTGCATGTTGTTTCCTCCTTTGCCCTGTTGGAGCATACAGGTAAAGTCTACGGTGAAACAGAAAGCCTTCCGTGTGTGAGATACCTGAAAATTTTGGATACAGGGCCATTTCTTAAGAACTACTATAACGAATCATAAAGATTTTGTAAAGAATGGGAATTGCGGTGGAAATTCGTAAATGTTTGACCTATAATAGTAGACAGATTGCAGATAATATGATGAGAAACGGCAGCTGCCGGAAACTATAAAGAAAGGTGGACCACTAAAATGGAAAGAAGAAATGCGTGGCTTTCTTATAAGGAAGCAGAAGAGACAGAAATGGAGAAGCTTGCGAAGGCTTACAGAGAATTTTTGGATAAAGGAAAAACGGAACGGGAATGTGTTGCAGAAATCGTAAAGGAAGCAGAGGCTGCCGGATATGAATCTCTTGAGTCGAAGCTTGAAAAAGGCGAGAAGATCAAGGCCGGTGACAAGGTTTATGCGGTAGGGATGAAGAAGATCGTTGCTCTGTTTCATGTAGGAACGGAAGAGCTTTCCGGAGGTATGAGCATTCTCTGTGCACATATCGACTCTCCGCGACTGGATGTCAAGCAGAATCCTCTGTACGAGGATACGGATCTGGCTTATCTGGATACCCATTATTATGGTGGTGTAAAGAAATACCAGTGGGTGACACTGCCTCTTGCCATGCATGGTGTTGTTGCAAAGAAGGACGGAAGCATTGTGGAGATCAGCATTGGTGAGGATGCGGAAGATCCGGTACTTTACATCACAGATCTTCTGATCCATCTTTCCGGAAAACAGCTCCAGAAAAAGGCAGCAGAGGTTATTGAGGGTGAGATGCTGGATATCCTGATCGGCAGCAGACCTCTTGCAGAGCTTCCGGATGATTCCAAAAAGGATGCGGTAAAACAGAATGTGCTGAAGATTTTAAATGAGAAGTATGGTATTGAGGAAGAGGACTTTCTTTCAGCAGAGCTGGAGATCGTTCCGGCAGGAAAGGCAAGAGACTGTGGACTTGACCGCAGCATGATCGCAGCATATGGACAGGATGACCGTGTATGCGCTTACACATCCCTTGCGGCAATGCTGGAGATGGAGGAGACACCGAAGCGTACCGGCTGCTGTCTCCTTGTAGATAAGGAAGAGATCGGAAGCGTTGGTGCCACAGGCATGCAGTCCAGATTTTTTGAGAACAGCGTGGCAGAGCTTCTGGACGGAATGGGCTGCTATTCCGAGCTTGCATTAAGAAGAGCTCTCCGTAATTCCAGCATGCTTTCTTCCGATGTAAGTGCCGGCTATGATCCGGCCTATGGTGAGGCTTTTGAGAAAAAGAATGCAGCATATCTTGGACGCGGTATCGTCCTTAACAAGTTCACCGGGGCAAGAGGAAAATCCGGTTCCAACGATGCCAATGCAGAGTACGTTGCAAGAGTTCGCAGGATTTTTGATGATCACAATGTTGCTTTCCAGACAGCAGAGCTTGGAAAGGTTGATTTTGGCGGAGGCGGAACCATCGCTTATATTGCGGCACTTTACGGAATGGAGGTTATCGACAGTGGCGTGGCAGTGCTGAGTATGCATGCTCCGTGGGAGGTTACCAGCAAGGCGGATGTATATGAGGCATACAAGGCATATAAGGCGTTTTTACTTGATGCATAAACAGATGTATAAATGTGTGTCAGTTCTGAAGACATTCAGGTAATCTTTTCGTTACAGATCAATGAGCGGGGTTTTCCCGGAAATGACAGAGCAGTCTGCCTGCTGCTGTTTTGGCTTGGAGCGTTCCGACGAGAAACAGCAGTATCCCCTGCAGACTTCGCTCTGTATTTTTAACCTGATCAGGGAAGCTTTCTGTTTCAATGGCAAAAAGCAATAAGCAGAGGAGGGGCTTGCCTGGGACTGATTTACTTTACAAGGAGTAATTTTATTATGGAAGATGCATTGGTACGGGTAGTAGATCTGTGCAAGGTTTACAATCCCGGAGAAAATGAGGTGCGGGCGCTGGATCATGTGGACCTGGAGATCCATAAGGGTGAATTTGTGGCTATTATCGGACAGTCCGGTTCCGGAAAATCCACTTTTATGAACATGCTGGGCTGTCTGGATGTCCCCACCTCCGGGAAATATTATCTGAATGGAACAGATGTATCCACAATGAAGGATAATGATCTCTCGGTGGTACGAAATAAGGAGATTGGTTTTATCTTTCAGGGCTTTAATCTGATCGCAAATCTTACGGCGCTGGAAAACGTGGAGCTTCCTCTGATCTATCGTGGGATCGACCGGAAAACAAGAAGAAAGCTTGCTGTGGAATCTCTTAAAAAAGTCGGACTTGAGAAACGTATGGATCATAAGCCAAACGAAATGTCAGGGGGACAGCAGCAGCGTGTGGCTATTGCCAGAGCTATCGCAGCCAGGCCGCCGGTGATCCTGGCAGATGAACCAACGGGAAATCTGGACTCTGCATCCAGCAGGGAAATTATGGAAATCCTGAGGGGAATGCACAGATCAGGAGAAACCTTGATCCTGATCACTCATGATAATGGGATCGCGGCTCAGGCCAGACGTGTGGTCCGGATCATGGATGGAAAAATTGAATCAGATACGATCAATGAGGAATTTGTCGAGGAGGCTTAAGAATGAAAAAAGGGAAAAAGATTGTGATTGGTGTGGCAGCAGTGGCTGTTGTGGTAGGCGGTATTTATGCGGCATCAGGTGCAGGCCGCGGGGAATCACAGATTCCGCAGGTTGCTGTTACCAAAGCGGAGACAGGAGATGTGGAGGAGATCGTAGATGCAACCGGAACCGTTGTCAGTGATGAGCAGAAGACCTTTTATTCTCCTGTGAACGCACAGATCAAAAGCGTATCCTTCGCAGAAGGCGATACGGTTTCAAAGGGAACGAAGCTGATAGAGTTTGAAGTGAAGGATCTGGAGAGGGATAATCAGAAAGCAGAGCTGAATGTACAGTCCGGACAGTATGATTACAAAAATTCCATCAATAAATCCAATGAGGCCCGGCAGAAGCAAGACAGCGCAAAAGCAAAGGTTTCCAGTCTGGAACAGCAGGTAAGGGAGCAGCAGAATTATCTGGCTTCCCTGAGATCACAGCTGGCGTCTGTACAGGCTCAGGCTGCGGCAGATGCGCAGGCACAGGCCCAGGCGGAGACCCAGGCAAAGGCAGAGGCCCAGGCTGCCAGGGATGCAGAGACTCAGAGAGCGTATTCAGAAGCGCTGACTACATATCAGAATGAGACACTTCCGCAGTACCAGCAGGAGCTGGGACAGCTGAATTCCGATTATGTAACGGCACAGAATGCTTATAATCAGGCAGATACCAGGTATCAGATGGCTTTTGCACAGTGGCAGGCAGAGCAGAGCGATGAGAATGCCCAGGCGCTAGATGAAGCGGAAGCAGCAAGAAGTCAGGCAGAGATCGCCTGCCAGGAAGCAAAGGAAGCTTATGAGGATAAGAAGGCCAGCCAGCCGAAAATGCCGGAGTATTCCGATTACAGCAGTAGTGCAGCCGGTGATTTTGTTACCGATGGAGCTTCAGAGGAAACACCGGGGCTGACAGATCATGCATCTGCGGATGCTTCTTCTGCAGGAAGTACAGTGGATACTTCTGCCATTGAGAATGCGATCGAACAGGCAACCTCTGATCTGGCGGATCTGCAGTCGGACCTTGCTTCCCAGAAATCCATTGCAGAGGCGGATTCTGCCAGCCTTACAGAAGAAGAGAAAGAAAAAATGCGTGTCAGCAACAATCTTACTGAGCTGGATGCAAAATCTGCGAAAGAACTGGTAGAAGAAGGAAAGAAAGGCATTTCGGCGGATTTTAACGGCGTCATTTCCAAATCAGCAGTCCAGCAGGGCGCAGCGGCAACACAGGGAATGGAGCTTTTTACCCTGCAGAATACAGATAAGGTCAGCGTTGATATCAATGTGTCCAAGTATGACTACGATAAGGTAAAGGAAGGCCAGAATGCGGACATCACCATTGGGGACAGGAAATATACCGGCAAGGTGACTAAGATCAGTCACATTGCGACAACCAACGAAAAGGGCTCCACACTGATCTCTGCCACAGTGAGCATCGACAAGCCGGACAAGGATATTTTTCTGGGAGTAGATGCGAAGGTAAAAATCTATGCAGAAAAGGCAGAGGATGTGGTAACGCTTCCGGCAGGCGTGGTAAATATCGGCAAGGATGGTTCCTTCTGTTATGTGCTGAAGGATGGTGTGATCACGAAGCAGGATATCACAACAGGAATCAGTTCCGAGGACTCTGTTGAGATCACAGATGGCATTAAAGCCGGAGATGAGGTCATCGAGGATCTGGGCTCCCTGGAAGAGGGAATGAAGGCAGAGGCAGCAGCGGCAGACAGTGACAGTGCAGCAGAGACAGGGGAGACTGCTAATGAGTAATATTTATGAATATATCAAAATGGCGATCCATAATATCATGGCCAATAAGGGAAGATCCTTTCTCACCATGTTAGGGATCATCATCGGTATCGCATCTGTGATCGCCATTGTGTCCATCGGTGAGGGTACGAAGAATCAGATGAACAGCGAGATCAATGATATCGGCGGCGGCCAGATCGCTGTTTACTGCAGTGATGATGCCATAGCAGACCAGGTCTGGATCGAGCCGGAAGATATTGATGCAGTCCGGGAGCTGGATGGCGTGGAAGGTGTTAATGTTTCAGATTCCTATACAGGCGAGACCGTAACCGGAAAGGGTGATTTTAATCTTACAGTGACCGGGGAGGCCCAGGATGCCAAGCTGGTGGATAATGCTTCTGTGAAGTACGGAAGCTATTTCGGGCAGAAGGAGGTCGAAGAGGGAAAAAACGTCTGCGTGATCTCCGATGCCGATGCGAAAAGGATTTTCGGAACGGATGATGTAGTGGGAATGACATTGGACATTACCTGCTATGATCTGACCAAGACATTCCGCATCTGCGGAGTCACCACACAGAAAGAGAACGGAACCTTTGTCAGCTATACTTACGATGGAATGCCGGTGACCATAAATGTGCCTTATACGGCTATGGACGACTTTACCGGAAGCAGCGGAGAATTTTATCAGATCATAGTTCAGGCGGATAAGAGTCTGGATTCCCAGGCGGTCGCAGACAAGATCATAAATCTTCTTGAGAGACGTCACCAGTGTGCCGGAGATGAGTATTTCCAGGTACAGAGCTTCCAGGATGTCATGAAATCCATGAATCAGATGCTTGGTATGGTGACTGCGTTTATCTCTTTTGTTGCGGGCATTTCCCTTCTGGTAGGTGGTATCGGTGTTATGAACATCATGCTGGTATCCGTCACAGAGCGTACCAGGGAGATCGGTATCCGGAAATCCCTTGGAGCGAAAACCTCGTCTATTATGTTACAGTTTCTTGCGGAGGCGGCGATCCTGACGATCATAGGCGGGCTGATCGGTATTGTGCTGGGGATTGCAGGCGGCTATGTGATCTGTGCGGTGATCAGCAGCAGTATGGGAATGACCATCACACCTGGAATCAGTGCGGGAACCATCCTGGCGGCTACGCTGTTCTCCTGTGCAGTAGGTGTGTTCTTCGGAATCTATCCGGCGAAAAAGGCAGCGAAACTGAGCCCGATCGAGGCACTTAGGCGGAATTAAAAAACTGTTGCTTTTGCATCAAAAATAGCAATAAAAAATATTTTTAAAAAAAATCAAAAAAAGTTTCAAAAAACCCTTGACATTTTATAGGTCTTAGAGTATCATACATATTGTTGCAGCGGTGATACAAAATATCACAAAGGAAAAGCAACAAAGATGTGCGTTTAGCTCAGCTGGATAGAGCGTTTGGCTACGGACCAAAAGGTCGGGGGTTCGAATCCTCTAACGCACGTATGAAGCCTCTGGAATTGTTCCGGAGGCTTTTGTTTTGTGTTTCGGAAACAGGCGAAAAATTGTGTTGACACTGACATTTGGCCAGAGTAGAATAAAAAAACAGAAAAGAAAAATTTTTGTAAAGCTGTTTGTTTGATACAAGCAGCTTTTTTCAAAAGAAAAAGTGAACAATAACAAAAATACAGAATACCTGAAACACAGGTGAACCTATCAGGAGGAAAAAACAATGCCAGGATATCTGATCAAAGATACAACAAAAGAGGAACGTAAACAGATCGTGGAGGAATCTCTTGGAAATATTTCCGCGAACTGTGATGGCTGTATGGCGAGACTTGCGGATATGTATCAGGATTATATTGACGGAAAGAAAGAAATCCGTGAGATCAATATGGAGTTCAATGCCAGGTATGTCCATGGAGATATGGATAAAGAGGAAAAACGAAGCTGCCCGATGTAGCGAACGGAGATTAACAGAAGCATGGATCAAAATGAAGTAAAATATGATAAGCTGCTGAAGATCAAAACCACCGGTCGTGACGATTCCAGATCGGATCAGTACTGTTATCCATACGAGCCAACGCCGTACGGGGTGCTGGAACGGCTGGCTTATTGTGGATATCTGGGGAAAAAGAATCATCTGATCGACTATGGATGTGGAAAAGGCAGAGTGGATTTTTTTCTGGCGTGGCAGGTCAGATGCCGGACTACAGGCGTGGAGTACGATGAACGTATGACAAAAGCCGCAGAAGAAAACAGGCAGCGGGCTGTTTCCGGGACAAAAACATCATTTATACTGGAGAATGCGGCCCTTTTTCAGGTACCGGAGTCCGCAGACAGATTTTATTTTTTCAATCCCTTTTCTGTGGAAATACTGAGAAGCGTCATCGGACGCATCCGGGAATCCTGGTATGAAAAAACAAGAGAAATGCTACTGTTTTTCTATTATCCATCTGACGAATATATTTCATATCTGATGACCGTAGAGGAACTGGAATTCCTGGACGAGATCGACTGTCAGGATCTTTTCGACGGAAAAAATCCCAGGGAGAGGATATTGGTATTTCAGATGGGAGAGGAGTAAAAACAACATGATAAAACTGATCGCAACAGACGTAGACGGAACTCTTGTAAAAGATGGGACCATGACTATCAATCCGGAATATATGACAGTGATCCGGAAGCTGACTGAGCTGGGAATCACCTTTGTGGTGTGTTCCGGGCGGCAGTATGACAGTGAGAGGAAGCTGTTTGAGCCGGTGAAGGATCTGGTGTATTTTGTGTCAGATGGCGGTACGGTGATCCGGAAGAATGATAAGATCCTGAAGGTACATACACTTCCGGATGAGGTTTGGAAACGCATGCATCATATGGTGAAAGAAAAAATGCCGGAATGTGACTGCTTTATTGCCACACCGGAGTGCTGCTATGCGGAGAATGAGAATGGAAGGATGTTCCTGTGGCTGCGGGATTCCTATGGTTATGATATGAGAAAAGTGGATGATCTTTCTTCTCTTCAGGGAAAACAGGTGCTGAAATTCTCTGTCTATCACCCGGAACGGTGCGAGGAGCTTTGTGCCCCGTATTTTACACCGGCATGGAGGGATAAGGTAACGCTGGCGGCTGCCGGAAAAGAATGGATGGACAGTACACCGCCGGAGGGCGAAAAAAGTACAGCTGTCGAATTTATCCAGCAACAGTTAGGAATTTCTCCGGAGGAAACCTGTACATTTGGAGATAACCTCAACGATATCGCCATGCTTCAGAAAGCGGGAAGGAGCTATGCGGTAGCCAATGCCAGAGCGGAAGTGCAGGCAGCAGCCAGGGAAGTATGTCCTTCATACAGTGAAGACGGAGTCTTACAGATTCTGAATGGGATTGTTTCTGAAAGCGGAAAACAATAAAGATACATAAAATATGTGCTTTCGGTAAAGAAAAGTCACCGGCCAGGGGTTGACTTTTAAAAACAATTCTGTTAAATTGAAAAAAATTGAAAATTTTAATTCCATGAGGGAGTAGTTCGCACGTAAGTGTGATTTGTCAACAGACCCGGTTTTTTCTGAAAAACCTGGCAAATCTTAAAGAATGAGACTCATGTATGCTTTGTTATATTTTATTGTAGCAGGGCATACATGGGTCTTTTTTATGTAACAAAAGAATGCCGGAAAGAATTTTTTCAGCAGGGCGGGCGACAAATGAATCTTCTGGTTATGGAAAATAAAAACAGAAAGTGAGAAGAAAAATGGAAAATCTGGTAAACAGTTCACCGCTGATCCTTGTGTTAGTTTTTCTTGTGATCGGCTTTGTGTTCCTGATGAAGGGTGCGGATTTCTTTGTAGAAGGAAGCTCCAGTATCGCAAAAAGGCTGAAGGTGCCGCCGATCATCATAGGACTTACTATTGTGGCAATGGGAACATCACTGCCGGAAACCGCAGTCAGCGTTACGGCGTCACTGGTCAATAACAATGAGCTTGCGGTCAGCAATGTGGTAGGTTCCAATATTTTTAATCTGATGGTAGTTGTTGGAGTCTGTTCCATCCTGACGCCGATCCTGGTACAGAAGGAAACCATCCGGAGGGATATTCCGTTTTCCATGATCTGTGCGCTCCTTCTTCTGGGGCTTGGAATCCTGGCAGCAGGAGATACGATCGGAATGAGACTTGGTCATCTGGACGGAATGATCCTGCTGGGATTTTTTGCAGGCTATATTGTGGTAATGATCCAAAGTGCCATGAAGGCCAGGGCAGCAGGAAAAAATGTGGACATGGAAGGAATGGAAGAGCTGGAAGAAGAAATCGGCATCCTTTCCTGGCCGAAGAGCATCCTTTTTATTGTGGGAGGCGCACTTGCCATTGCCTTTGGCGGAGATCTTACGGTGGATGCTGCCAGCCGCATTGCCATTGATCTTGGAATGAGCCAGACACTGGTGGGACTGACCATTGTTTCTATCGGAACTTCCCTTCCGGAGCTGGTGACTTCCGTGGTTGCAGCCAGAAAGAACGAAGTGGATATGGCTGTGGGAAATGCGGTAGGCTCCAATATTTTCAATATTCTGATGGTTCTCGGAGTTGCATCTGCCATCAATCCGGTGGCACTGATCCGGGAAAATATCATTGATATTGTCATACTTATCGTGTTCTCGCTGATCGTGTGGATCTATGCGGCCACAAAGCAGAGGATCAGCCGGAAAGAGGGAATTTCCATGGTGTGTATGTACCTGATCTATGCAGGGTATATTATCTGGAGATAGCTGCTGTGGGCATGCAGTTGGTCTGACGTAGACAATAGTATCGTATAGAGTTTATACCAATGCAAAATTTATAAGAAAAGCTCCAACTGTATCAATATCGGGATACAGTTGGAGCTTTTCTGTAATTATGCTCATTTACACTCAGAAGAGAAAGCTTTTTTTGAGGATTCTTCTGAAGCGTTCTTCTGATGTGGGGTCATATCATCACTGTCCGTCATCAGATATTTCCGGACGGCAAAAAGAATGGCGATACCGATGATCCCGATCAGTGTCTGTACAGGATCGAGATGTTCCACGACCATCTGCCTTGCTGTTGCAAAAAGCAGGACTTCGACAACAGTCTGGGCGGAATGGCGGCAGAGCATTTTTACAAACTCCACACCGACTACAAGGGACAGTGCCTGCGACAGGAAACTGGTAAAAAATCCGGTGTCCATATCCATGACGGAGGTACCGGCAGTTGTAAGGATCAAACGCAGTCCGGACAGTGCGATCACGATAATGATCACGATGGATAACACGATCTCTGTGTAACGGGCTGTGTTGTATATCAGTTCATTAAAATGCTTGCGGATATTGTGGTTAACGGCGGTTCTGTCTTTCATGGGAAGTTATCCTTTCTTTTTCGCAGAAGCGGGATGATCGATAAAACGGGTTGCAAAATAGCCGAATACGCAGGTGATGACAACCATACATGGCAAAAACAGCCAGAAGCGCTGCTGACTCATGGTGTTGAACCATGGAGCGTTGGCCTGCAGGATCATAATGATGGGCATATGCCACAGATAGATCCCGTACTGGTTCCGTGCCACGAAATACAGTGGACGCAGAAATCTGAAATCCATTTCCGGCAGGAGGGAGAATCCTACAAGCAGTATACTGAGCAGGACCGCCAGGATGGAATGTGCCGGATAACCGGAGGGAGCGGTGCCATAAAGCCCGTGACTGTGGTAATAAAAGATCCATACCAGGATCAGTGCGGTGCTTGCAATAGAAACCGGAAGTCCAAGCTTCAGCCGGTAATCCTGCATACAATCTCCGACCTGCTTCCAGAAAGCGGCAGCAGCCATTCCCAGCACGAAATTATCCAGCGCAGAGAATACCTGACGCTCGTATACAAAATATACAGAGTTATCCGAAATCCCGGAATTGTGGAGATAGCGGACAACGGCGAACCGGCAGATAACAGTGAAAACAATGGACACAATGGCAGAGACGAGCCAGTTTTTCCGGACTGCCTTATAAAGGAACGGGGCGATCAGATAAAACTGAAAGATCACGCCCATCGTCCACAGCGCACCATTGATGGAACCATGAGTCACCGGGGAAAAGTTCTCCGTAAAAGTATAATACGCCAGGATATGCCGAAGTCCCTCATTGCTGAACATCTGCGTGGACATAAAGATCAGAAGGACCGTGATACATACATAATACTGGGGCATAATGCGGATACAGCGCTTTTTCATAAAAGCCCGCCAGCCGGGGAGACAGCCTCGCGCCTCCGAAGAAGAAAGGGAAAGATAGATCCCATATCCGCTTAACAGGAAAAACAGTGTAACTCCTACTTCACCTCCAAGAGTCAGAAGTGTGTGGATGGCTGTATGTGACTGCCATGGCTGCCCGGACAGAACGTAGCAGTGGTACAGCATAATGTAGAGGATCGCCCCCGCACGGAGCAGATCGATATTTTTGATACGCTTCATAAATAAATCCTTTCCTGGAAAAAAATAAGTCTGCCCCATGACTGAAACGGGCAGACAGAGATAGGTTCAGTATAGCATGAACGTGGGAGATTGAAAAGCTGTCGGAGGGAACCGTAACGAAAAATTTACTATTGCAGAATGATGTCATTGCACTGATTGACGACGCCGGAGAGACTGTAGTAGAATACAAGTATAACAGCTGGGGAAAAATCATGAGCATCACCGGCAGCAAAACCGGCACCATCGGAAAAACAAACCCGTTCCGCTACAGAGGCTATTACTACGACGAAGAAACCGGAATGTACTATCTGAAGAACCGGTATTATGATCCGGAGATCCGGAGATTTATCAGTGCGGATTCGTATATTTCCGGATTTAACAGCACAATGTGCAATGTATTCTGTTATTGTGGAAATAATCCGGTATCTAATAGCGACCCAGAGGGAACTTTCTTTAAAAAGATAGTGCATTTTTTAAAATCTAAATGGAAAAAAACGAAGAAAGCGGTTGCTAAGGTATATAATTTTGTAAGGGAACATGTTGCAACATTTGTTGGAACAGAAAGTTATCAGACCAGTAAAGTAGATGAAGTTTTAGTAGATGGAGTGGTTAAAGTTACTCAGACCATATCGACGCGTAATACTTCTCACAACTCAGAAATGGTAACGGTATATGCAAATCATGTTAATGGTAAGAGTTTTGAATGGGGTTATTCTATGGATGTAGGTGTT
Organism: Blautia sp. LMAG:89; assembly: GCF_008679485.1. Classification (NCBI taxonomy): domain Bacteria; kingdom Bacillati; phylum Bacillota; class Clostridia; order Lachnospirales; family Lachnospiraceae; genus Blautia; species Blautia sp. LMAG:89. The sequence continues at coordinate 410,065 of NZ_NANC01000003.1, forward strand.
GTACACTCAGGCACTTCTATTAATCAGGGGACATTAACCCAAAGTTTAAGTATAGGAAAAAAGAAAACTATAGGAGGTAGTGTGGGTCTTAACAATAAAGGGTCTCTTATAGTGGCAACAGATTATACAGTTACATTCGATAAAAGTGAAACAACAACTGAAATATCAGTAGAAATTTCATGGATGGTTCTGGCAGCGGCATTAGGGTGCTTACTTATACCTGAATTAATGGTGGCAATGCCTGCCTTTGTAAAATTTATGGCTTAATAATTAGCAAAAAGGCTACTATTCAATTGGATTATAGTAGCCTTTTGAGAAAGGAATCATATGGCGAATCTGATATTGAGCATTTTCGAAAGAGTTATAACAATATTAATGTTTATTGCATTGGCAGTTGCTCTCGTATGCAAGAAAAAATCTAAAAAGGTACCTCTTTTTATCATCAGACCAATTTTTTTGGTTGGCTTGTTATTTATCATGTTTCAGGCAGTATTTGTGCAGCGAAATTTTACCTCGCTGGATAAAGCGATTCGGGCATATGATATTAAGGCGAAGCCAATAGCAACCTTGCAGGATGAGAAATCTACATATGTTATCATGGATGAAGATGGATCTATTGAAGGAAGGATTTTTCCCAAAAATGGAAAGAAATGGAAATTGCCGGATTCAGCATTTTTCAGAAAAAGTATGAGCTATCCTTCAGAAGATGCCAATATTGATATGAGATCAATAGAAATACATGGAGCATGGTATATTGTAATACTTCCACATTATCTTATGGGGGAGAATTCTATAAATGAGGTTCACGATTCGGCTGGAACAGAATTTTTAAAAACGGAATATGAGAATATAACGGTATATTATGGATATCTGAAAACGAAACCAGACGATTACTGGATTTCTGTAGATGGAGATAAAGTAGCGATTAATCTGTGAAGCGTCAAGATTGTAGGAAAAAGAGGACATAAAAATGAATATTTCACTATCTAACTGGTGGTCGTGGGGAATCTTATTGCTGTTGCTCATGATAGTGGCAGTCGTGGATTCCAGGAAAAGAATCCCGCGAAAAATATCCATATTTATACTGGTTCCGGTTTTGTCTGTGGTCATCATATTTATGATGTCCGAAAATAACAAAGAGGCTGAACAAAGTTTCCATACACTTGAGGAAGCAGTAACAGCCTATGATGATCGGTCAGATGTCGTGGCGACATTGCAAGGAAAAACTTCAGCATTGGTTATTATGGATGATGGAGATGTGATGGACTCACAGATTTTTGAAAAAACAAAAAGCGGCTGGAAACTTCCGGAAGATTCAGAGTTTCAGGACACAAAGCGTTTTACAGGAGACAGGATTATAGTCGACGTATCTACCGTAGCAGTTGATGGGGAATGGTATGTTGTGGTGTCACCATATCCGGGAATAAAATCTCCCATAACGAATGTATACGATTCGGAAGGAACAGAATTTTCCGAAGCAAAAGGAAGCGAAAACGTTTACTATGGATATCTGAAAAAATACCCAGAGGACTACTGGGTTTCTGCAAATGGACAGAAGATGGTTCCAATCGGGTTTTTGAAGGATTGGGTCAGAACTGGATGGAAAATAATAAGTAGTCATTAAAATAATAGATATCATAAAACAAAAGATTATTGGATTTCTATAAATGGGGAGAAGATATCGCTTGAGTGAAAAAACAAAACGTTTTTTTCTGATAACATTACTTCTAACACCAGCTTGCTACCAGATCATGCCGGAGATCAGAATGGCATTAGTGTTGGCGGCAATGGGAGAAGCTGTATTATCGGCAGATAGAATTTGGGCAAGAAATGAAAGGTTTCCTTTTGCAAATTTATATGATGACAGGAATCCTCTGTATGTACGAAAAATGATGAAGAAGAGGAAATGGTTTTCCGGGATAAATGGATATTTTGTAGTACAGATTTTGCTTTTGAGTTATGTTCTTCTGATGACAGCAGGGTTCATTTCTGATCATATAATACATAGAAGATATCAGGAAATCAGACTGGAATTTTTCTGGATTTACTGGGGAATAATAATGAGCCTTGGTGTAGTGGAGGCATATTATATCCACATTTATAAGAAAAGTTTCTGCTATCCGAGAAATAAAAAAGGTATCTGGATGCCATTCAGCTTTATCGGATATGAAATGCAGGGACTGGCAGGAAGGATACTGCCTGATCCAACAGAAGAAACGGAGAAAAATCAGCCTCTGGTGTTTGAAGAATGTCTTTTTAAAAGTGGATATGCTAAAAAAGCAAATTATATATTAAAAGAGAATGACCAAATCTGTTTTTATCAGAAAAGAAAAAATCAACAGGTAAACTTATGGGCGATCATTGATATAGCAGATATGGAGAAAATGCATATCCAGCTTCTGAATGATGCATTTGAGATTTTCTGGTGTAATGAGCTGACCAGAGAAGAAAAAAAGAAAGATGTACGTTTTACCTTTGTGATCCAGACTGAGAGAATCAATGATGCTATAGGCAGGATTTTTTATGACGGATCAGGAATACGAATGTATAAACATCGAAGTCGTATGGCTGTTTTGTATGAGAAAAAACATGACATCATAAAAATAAAATGTACGGACCGTAAGTCCAGATATAAAAATATTTACAGAGAAATGAGAGAAGAACTGAAGCGGGTGATCGGAAGACGTGATATAGATCTGTAGACTGTATGTAAAGGGAATGTGAAAAAATATGCTGATCAAAGTGATAGAACCAATTGTATATCTGGTAATTATTATTAATCTGGTGATCGCTATTTCTTATAAAAGAAAATCAAAAAAGACACCAGTTAAGGTTGTCGCACCAATTGTTATATTAGGAATCGGACTCTTTGTTTGCGATACAGTGTATACTCACCGAAGTTTCAGTTCTGTGGAGAAAGCCGTGGAAGCATATGGTGATAATGCTGAGATCATCCGTATTCTGCAGGGAGAAAATTCTACATATGTTATCATGGATAACGAAGGAACAGTAGAGGGAAAGATTTTTCCGGAAAGTTCTGGGAAATGGAAATTGCCGGATTCTATATTTTATGGTACAGGCAGAGAGTATCAAGATGTAAAGATAAATATCGATATGTCAACGATAGAAATTAATGGGGAATGGTATGTACTGGTAGTACCGAATGATGATAATTATGTAATAGCCGATGTGAAGGATTCTGTGGGAACAAAATTTCTGGAAGCAGAAAATAACAAAAATGAAAAGATATGTTATGGATACATGGAACACAAACCGAAAGATTATTGGATTTCTGTAAATGGAGAGAAAATATCACTTGATTAAAAGAATATGTATTAGAAAAGAAAGAGGTAATTATACAGAAAAATGATCGACGTGTTGAGCAAATCTATTTATTTGTGCGTATATGCTCTGATGTTTACTGGATTACTGAAATCTTTTTATTTCTATTTGGCGCCGGTCGGTGTAATGGAAATTTTGGCGGTTCTGGTAAGCCTGATGATCTCAAATATTCTATTTATTCCTACGGTTATTATACCGTCAAGATGGAAAACCCCTTATAATGTGCCGGATAGTTATAACTGTCAGAATCCATTTTATGTACACGGTATGTTAAATGACAAAAAGGAATCGAAATATGCTCTTCCTATCAGGAAAAACGGAAAGTTAAAAAGTTTTTTGTTTTTGCGAAAAATAATGATTCTGTGGCTGGGAGTGTATTTTACATATCTGGGGATGCAGTATGTAAATCCAGATATAAATAGTACAGTGATAGAAATCCTTCTGAATATCTCGCTGGCTTTTATGATTATGGCAAGATCATGCATGTGGATATTTTATGTGAAATTTTATAAAAAGAATTATAAATATCCAACAGATAAAGAAGGAAATTGGGCGCCATTCAGTTTTCTGTGCCAGAATATCAATATGTATTATGAAAATCCGGTGTGTTACAGGGATTTACAGATACATTCTGATGTAATGGAAAAAGGTTTTGGAATTTATCAATATATAAATACGTATAAAGCTCCTCGAAATGGAAAAACTTTTTTCTACAGATATGACAAAACAGATGAGATACATATTCTGGCATATGTAAAAACAGATCTGTTTCAGGAAGCGGATATCGGAAAATTAAATAAAGCTTTTGTAGAATTTTGGAAACAATATATTACAACGAAAGAGGAAAAAAAGGAAATATATTTTTCCTTTGTGCTGGAAGTAGAAGATGATAATCGTGTTCTGAAGAGCATTGTACGGAATAATTCAGGGATAATGATGTATAAAAGACGATACCGTCTTGGAGCGATATATAACCGTTATTATAATCGCCTGGAAATCCTTCCGGTATATAGATATTCGAGATATAAAAAACAATATGAGAAAATGAAAAAAGATCTGTTGGATTGTCTGGGCATATCGGATGTTGTATAGGCCTGACGACTAGGGGGGATCATAATAAACCGAAAAAGAAAAAAAAATATACCTGAAAAAATTTTGTTATTTTGTATTTTATTTTTGTCATATCGTTGGATTTTTGAAGATGATGGATTCACATTTGGAATAGCCGGTTTGGGATATTTGGCATTGACTGGATGGGTATTCAGATGTGGCGAAACACCGGATCAGGATATTTCTTCGGAAAGTGTAGATGAAAATCCTCTATATGTTTATTCGGTCACAACCGAGTCAGCCATGACCGAATAAAAAATATGTACATATCTACTCCTTAAACCTGCAAAGTGCCTTCTGTTGTGCTCCATAAATGGAGTGATTTCCGTTGATCAGATAAGCGAGGATGCATACCAGGATGAGGGGAAGGGTATTTCGGGTGCCGAAGACTTCCAGGCCGATGAGGATCGGGGCGATGAGGGTGTTGGTGGCGCTGCCGAATACTGCGGCGTAGCCAAGTGCTCCACAGATCATCGGAGGGATCCCGAGGATGGAACCTAAGACGACTCCAAGGGAAGCGCCGATGGAGAACAGTGGCGTTACTTCGCCACCCTGAAAACCGATGGCAAGTGTAAATACAGTAAACAGAAGCTTCAGAATCCAGTCATATCCATAGATCGTTTCTCCGGCAAAGGAAGCGGAGATGAGATTGGTTCCAAGACCTGTGTAGCGTCCGCCGTGGATCACAAACAGCAGAGCTGCCAGTGGAATGGCCAGGACACCGATGCGGATCAGCGGATTTGAGATTTTTTCCCCGAATAATTTCTTTGCTTTCTGAAGAAGTACGGAAAAGCATCGTCCTGCTAGACCAAAGGCAAGTCCGAGAGCAATGAGAGAGATCATGCTTCGGAGATCGGTCACAGTCCAGGTGTCTTGGATATCCACAGCAAATTTTTCCAGTCCCAGGAAATGAGAGGTGAAGGAGGCTGTATATGCGGCGATAAGTGCCGGCAGCAGCGCATCGTACTCAAGATATCCGGCAACGATCACCTCCATGGCAAAAAATACAGCGGCTAATGGCGTCTGGAACAGACCGCCAAAACCGGCAGCCATACCGGTGATCAGCATGACAGGCTTATTTTCCCGGATATGCAGCCTGCGTCCTGCCTCGTGAGAGAGTGTAGCACCGATCTGCACGGCAACACCTTCACGGCCGGCACTTCCTCCGAAGAGATGAGTGATCCAGGTGCCGAGCATTACCAGAGGGACAAGGGCCAGAGGAATCTGGTCTCTTTTTTTCTGCCCGGTTTCGAAGATCAGGGACATGCCCTTTAAGCTTAAGGTGCTGAAATGATGATACATCCACACAATAAGAAGTCCGGCCAGAGGCAGGAAGGGCAGCAGATATCGCCAGTGTGCGGTGCGAAGATCAGAGATCGCCAGCAGGCCCCGGCCGAAGATGGTATCTACGATCCCGACGCAGATTCCCACCACCACTGCAAGGACAGCATATTTCAGCTGCAGGATCCGATGTTCTTTTTGGATAGTTTCTTTTGTCATAGTAACTCCTTTCAATCTCCCGGATCTTAAAAATCCATCAAAAAAAGCTGGTAACCCCGTGCATTGCACAGAAGTCATCAGCTCATTGGCGGTTTCGATAAAGATCGGGGGAGAACTTCATTCCCTTTCTGCCTGAGAGTATAGCATCCGAGGCTGATATCGTCAATAGTCAGACGGAAATCCGGAGTATCTTATTTGCTACAGGTGTGCTATGATTAAACAAATCGGCAGGTTACGGGTGAAGCAGCAAAGCGTAATATGCTGCGACTAAGACTTGCACATATGAGAATGTAAAAATAACGGAGGAGACACCATGGAAGAACCAAGAATTGACAAAACGATCTATACAGGAAGACCGGAGAACACAGAGGGGCGTCTGGAGAAGGAAATCGCAGTGTACGATTTTCTGGACAGTCTTGGGATTGAATATAAAAGAGCAGATCATGAAGCACTGATGACCATGGAGGCCTGCGAGGCAGTGGATCAGCTTCTGGGAGCGCAGATATGCAAAAATCTTTTTCTCTGCAACCGTCAGAAAACAGATTTCTATCTTCTGCTGATGCCTGGAGAGAAGCCATTTAAAACAAAATTTCTGTCCAAACAGATCGGAACAGCCAGACTTTCCTTTGCAGACGGAGAGCAGATGGAGGAATATCTGAACATTACCCCGGGATCCTTAAGTCTGATGGGACTGATCTTTGACAGAGAAAAGAAGGTACATCTGGTGCTTGATAAAGAAGTCCTGGATGAAGAATATTTCGGATGCCATCCGTGCATCAATACTTCCACTTTGTTAATGAAGACCAGTGATGTAAAAGAAAAAATCCTGCCGGCGCTGGGCCACGAATATCAGGTGGTCGAGCTTCCGACAGAATAAAAATCAACGTATGGGTGTAAAGTCCTTTTTGTTGGACTCTGCTATGATGTAATGGGGGCGCTGCTTGACCTCCATATAGGTTTTGGCTATGTATTGTCCCATGATACCCAGGCAGAAAAGCTGCAGGCCGCCGATGAAGATGATGACACAGATGGTGGAAGCCCAGCCTGGGACCGGATCATCGAAGATCAGCTTTCGGACGATGATGGCTACCAGGACCAGAAAGGAAAAACCGGTCATGGTCGTTCCGAACCAGGAGGCGATGGTCAGCGGTACCTGAGAGAAATTGATGATGCCGCTGACTGCGTATTTAAACAGCTTCCAGAAGTTCCATTTGGTTTCACCGGCTACGCGTTCGATATTTTTGTAGGGGAGCCAGCAGGTGCGGAAACCGATCCAGCCGAATATTCCCTTGGAAAAGCGGTTGTACTCACTCATGGAGACAATGGCATCCACCATACTGCGTTTCATCAGACGGAAGTCTCTGGCACCGTCCACAATATCTGCATCCGAGATCTTATTGATCAGCTGATAAAATTTCCGGGCAAAAAAGCTCCGGATAGGTGGCTCTCCGTCACGGCTGACACGTCTGGTGGCAACGCTGTCATATTCTCCGGATTCCAGCTTCTCCAGCATTTCCGGAAGAAGGGACGGCGGATCCTGAAGATCAGCGTCCATCACTGCTACATAATCGCCGCCGGCATTGCAGAAGCCTGCATACATGGCAGCTTCCTTTCCAAAGTTTCTGGAAAAAGAAAGATAGATCACATGAGGATCCTTTTCGGAAAGCTCTTTTAAAATCTCAAGGGTTCTGTCTCTGGAACCGTCATTCACAAAGATCAGCTCATAATCACAGTTCATTTGCCTGAGGACAGAAGTGGCTTCCGGGTAAAAAAGCGGAAGAGATTCTTCCTCATTGAAGCATGGTATAATTAAAGAAATCATTTTTTGCCTCGTTTTCCAGATCATAAAAAATGATCATTTTGGCGGTTATCTGTAGTCCGCCCTGGTTTCAGGTTGCTTTTGGATGGATACTATCATATCATATTTGTCCGGAATCGGCTATAAAACAGGGGATTTTTTTCTTGCACCGCTGTTTTTTTGTGATAAACTGTAAAAAAAGACAGAAAAAAAGATAAACAAGAGGTGTGATATGCTGGAAAAATTTAACAGCTTTATGGAGAAGTGGATGGCTTTTGTGACGCCGGCTTGTCTGCTTACGGGGGTACTGTTTCCGGATATTGCGAAGCATGGCGTACCCTATGTGACGTATGCTTTTGCGTTTATGACCTTTATCGGCGCACTGAAATCCAGATTCCGTGATGTGGCAGATGTGTTTAAGCGGCCGCTTCCGCTGATCCTGATGCTGCTGGTCCTTCATGTGCTGGGACCGGTGGCCGCCTGCGGTCTGGGACATCTTCTGTTCCCGGGCAATATGAATTATATCACAGGAATGGTGCTGGAATTTTCCGTACCTGCAGCGGTGATCAGTTTGATGTGGGTGTCCATTTATAATGGAAACAGTCCGCTGTCACTTTCGCTGGTTGTGATCGATACGATCCTGGCTCCCTTTCTGATCCCGTCAGTATTGAAGCTCCTGGTGGGCTCCAGCGTAAAAATGGATACTGTGGGAATGATGAAGGAGCTGGTTTTCATGATCGCTCTGCCGGCAGTCCTTGCCATGTGCCTTAATGAAGTCAGCCATGGAAAGGTTATGGAGACCTGGCCGAAAAAGCTGGCGCCTTTTTCAAAAATGTGCCTGATCTTTGTGGTAACTTCCAATTCCTCCAAGGTTTCTCCTTATATGAAGCATCTTAACGGAGAACGGCTGGAGGTAGCAGCAGCGATCCTGGTCCTGGCAGCAGGGGGATATGCCATCGGCTGGATCATTGCCATTCTTACAAGGCAGGATAAAGCGGCAACGGTTTCCATGATCTATGGTTCCGGAATGCGGAACATCAGTGCCGGTGCGGTGATCGCGGGAGCGTATTTTCCGGCGGAAACATTATTTCCGGTTATGATCGGAACGTTATTTCAGCAGATCCTGGCGGCTTTTTACGGAAGTATGATGCGCCGGGTCCAGACCGGACAGCAGGAAAGGGAGAAGGAGCATGGAGTTTCAGCATGAATTGATCATTCCCAATGAAGGATTTCCTTTTAAGCTTTTTCTTTTTGAAGGAAGAAACGGAAATTATGTAAGGGAAAAACACTGGCATACTTCGATCGAGATCTTTGCGGTGATGGAGGGGAGCCTTTATTTCTATATCGATGAGAAAGAGTATCCGCTGAAGGCAGGGGAGTTTCTGATCATTAATTCCAATGAAGTACATTCTATTCAGGCGCCAGTACGTAATGAGACCATCGTACTGCAGATCCCGCTGAAGCAGTTTTCGGATTATTTTACCGCTCAGAGGTTCATCCGTTTTCGGAGCAGAAACGAAGAGTCTGAGGAAACAGACAGGCGGATGGTTTCTCTGATCCGGGAGATGTATCGGGTGTACGTATCCGGGGAAACGGGGTACGAATTCCGTATCAGGGCAGTGTTCTATGAAGTCCTTTATCTTATGGTTTCCGCATACAGGGAAACAGAGGTGGAGGAGAATGCGCTGAAGATCAGCCGCAGATTGGATGCTTTGTCAAAAATAACCACTTATATGCGGGAGCATTACAAGGAGGATCTCAGGCTTTCCGGACTTGCAGCCATGTTCGGATATTCCGATGCATATCTGTCAAGGATGTTCCGGAAATATGCGAAGGTCAATTTTAAGACATATTTACAGGATATCCGCATGGCATACGCCTATAAGGAGCTTTTGAATACAGATCATACCATCAGCTCCATCGCACTTGACAACGGGTTTGCAAGCAGCAGGGCTTTTTCCAGGGAATTTGTAAAGCGTTACGGGATCCTGCCGGGAAGAGTGGAGCGTCAGAATCATAAAAATGTCAAAAAAGTGCTATGAATGAGTCAAGAAAAGCGGCGAAAAGCATACCATGATGTGGTATGCTTTTTTCAGTTCAAAACGAAGATACAGAGAAGCTGTGAAACAGTAATTTTGTAAGGAGGGTTAAATCGTGAAAATTCAGAAAGTAACAGATCCGGCTTTCCGCAGATACGGAAAGGTTCTGGAGGGATACAATTTCGGTCCGCTTCTGAAGGAGATGAAGCATACACCGGTTCCGGAGGATGTGGTATATGTTCCGTCAGCAGAGGAGCTGGAAGCTCTCGATGTGGAAAAAGAGCTGAAAAACAGAGCGTTTGGTGGATTACCTGTCCAGATTGGATATTGCAATGGTCACAATAAAAAGCTGAATGCCCTGGAATATCATCGGAATTCCGAGATCAATGTAGCAGTGACAGATCTTGTACTGCTTATCGGACATCAGCAGGATATAGAAGAGGATCTTACATACGATACCTCAAAGGTGGAGGCATTTCTGGTACCGGCAGGAACCGGGATCGAGGTTTATGCCACAACGCTCCACTATGCACCGTGTCATGTGAATGAGAGTGGATTTCAGTGTGTAGTTGTTCTTCCGAAAGGAACCAACACAGAGATTGATTTTCCGATGTCAGAGGACGGAGAGGACGGTCTGATGACAGCCAGAAATAAATGGCTTATCGCTCATGAGGATGCGAAGATCGAAGGCGCATTCAACGGATTGAAGGGTGAAAATATCACACTTGACTGATTTTGGGTGAAGTGAATAGTTACAAACGAACAATAATATCACCGGTGGAAAATCTGCCGGATATAAAAAGGAGAATGAAGATTATGAACAACATGCCAGAAGTTAAGATCGGAATCGTTGCAGTCAGCAGAGATTGTTTTCCGGAAAGTCTTTCCGTAAACAGGAGAAAAGCTCTTGTAGAAGCTTACACAAAGAAATACGATGCAAAGGATATCTACGAATGTCCGGTCTGTATCGTAGAGAGTGAGATCCATATGGTCCAGGCTCTGGAGGATATCAAAAAAGCAGGCTGTAACGCACTCTGTGTATATCTTGGAAACTTCGGACCGGAGATTTCTGAGACCCTTCTTGCAAAGCATTTCGAGGGACCGAAGATGTTCATCGCAGCAGCTGAGGAAACACAGGATAATCTCTGCCAGGGACGTGGAGATGCTTACTGCGGTATGCTGAATGCAAGCTACAACCTGCAGCTTCGTAATGTAAAAGCCTATATTCCGGAGTATCCGGTAGGTGATGCAGAGGACTGCGCGGATATGATCCATGAATTCCTTCCTATCGCAAGAGCAATCGAGGGATTGAGCAACCTGAAGATCATCAGCTTCGGACCGCGTCCTACAAACTTCCTTGCCTGCAATGCACCGATCAAACAGCTTTACAACCTTGGCGTTGAGATCGAGGAGAACTCAGAGCTGGATCTTTTCGAGGCATTCAACAAGCATGAAGGTGATGAAAGGATCCCGGCGATTGTAAAAGAGATGGAAGAAGAGCTTGGTGCGGGAAACAAGAAACCTGAGATTCTTCCGAAGCTTGCACAGTACGAGCTGACTCTGAAGGACTGGGTAAGAGATCACAAAGGATATCGTAAATATGTAACACTGACAGGAAAATGCTGGCCTGCATTCCAGACACAGTTTGGATTTGTTCCATGTTATGTAAACAGTCGTCTGACAGCACAGGGCATTCCGGTATCCTGTGAGGTTGATATCTATGGTACATTAAGTGAGTTTATCGGACAGGTAGTAAGTGATGATATCGTTACACTTCTTGATATCAATAACTCCGTTCCGAAGGATATGTACAAAGAATCTATCGAAGGAAAATTCAACTATACACTTCAGGATACCTTTATGGGATTCCATTGTGGAAACACAGCATCCAGCAAGCTGTCCTTCTGTGAGATGAAATATCAGATGATCATGGCAAGATCCCTTCCGATCGAGGTTACAAACGGAACTCTTGAGGGAGATATCAAGCCTGGAGATATCACCTTCTATCGTCTGCAGAGTACAGCGGACAACAAGCTTCGTGCATATATCGCACACGGCGAGGTTCTTCCGGTTGCAACACGTTCCTTCGGTGCTATCGGTGTATTTGCAATTCCGGAGATGGGACGTTTCTACCGTCACGTGCTGATCGAGGGAGGATTCCCGCATCACGGTGCTGTAGCATTCGGACATCACGGAAAAGCTCTCTTCGAGGTGTTCAAATACATTGGTGTACCGGTTGAAGAGATCGGTTACAATCAGCCGGCAGGCGTGAGATATCCGACAGAGAATCCTTGGAGATAATTAAAACAGGCAGGTAAGATCATCCGTACGTGCTGCCTGATACAAGCAAGTCCCCACTCGCTGCTTATTACTTTTCGTAACCCCGCAGGGGACGTTCTTGATTTGGTTAAATATGATTCAGAAACCGCGGGCTCTCAGGCGTGCAGGCGCTGCGAACTGAGAGCTGCGGTTTCTGTATTTACAGGAGGAAAAATCACTATGTATTATATTGGCGTTGATCTTGGAACTTCCGCTGTAAAGCTTCTTCTTATGGAAGGATCCGGAAAGATCTGCAACATCGTATCAAAAGAATATCCGCTGTTCTTCCCCCATCCGGGCTGGTCTGAGCAGAATCCGGAGGACTGGTTCGCCCAGAGCATGGAAGGGATCAAAGAGCTCACAGAAGGGATTGACCGCAAAGAAGTAGCAGGAATCGGTTTTGGCGGCCAGATGCACGGTCTTGTAACTCTGGATAAAGATGACAATGTGATCCGTCCGGCGATTCTCTGGAATGACGGCCGTACCGGTGAGGAGACGGAATATCTTAATACGGTTATCGGAAAGGAAAAACTTTCTCAGTATACCGCAAACATTGCATTTGCAGGCTTCACTGCACCAAAGATCCTCTGGATGCAGAAGCATGAACCTGAGAATTTCAAAAAAGTGATAAAGATCATGCTTCCGAAGGATTATCTTGCCTATCGCTTGAGTGGATCCTTCTGCACAGATGTATCCGATGCTTCCGGTATGCTTCTTCTGGATGTGAAAAACCGCTGCTGGTCAAAGGAAATGCTTGAAATCTGCCATATCACAGAGGAACAGCTTCCGAAGCTGTATGAGAGCTGGCAGGTAGTCGGAAACCTGAAAGCGGAAGTTGCAAAAGAGCTTGGCTTCTCAGAAGATGTGAAGGTTGTAGCAGGTGCAGGCGACAATGCTGCGGCAGCTGTGGGAACAGGAACGGTTGGCGATGGCCAGTGCAATATTTCCCTTGGAACATCCGGTACGATCTTTATTTCCAGCAAAGATTTCGGAGTAGATGAAAACAATGCACTGCATTCCTTTGACCATGCAGATGGAAGCTATCATCTGATGGGATGCATGTTAAGTGCTGCTTCCTGCAACAAATGGTGGTCAGAGGAGATCCTTAAGACAAAGGATTTTGCGGCAGAGCAGGCACCGATCCAAAAGCTTGGCGAGAATCAGGTATTCTTCCTTCCATATTTGATGGGAGAGAGATCTCCGCATAACAACCCGGATGCAAGAGGCGTATTTTTCGGAATGTCCATGGATACCACGAGAGCAGATATGACCCAGGCAGTTCTGGAGGGAGTTGCTTTCGGACTTCGAGATTCCCTTGAGGTTGCAAGAAGCCTCGGGATCCATATTGAGCGCACCAAGATCTGCGGCGGCGGAGCTAAGAGCCCTCTCTGGAAAAAGATCATTGCAAATGTGATGAACCTGAAGGTGGATGTGCCGGAGAATGAGGAAGGCCCGTCCATGGGCGGTGCAATGCTGGCAGCAGTAGGCTGCGGCGAATACCCGGATGTGGAAACGATCTGTAATAAGCTGGTCAGGGTAGTAGATACGGTAGAACCGGAACCGGAGCTGGTTGCAAAATATGAAGAAAAATACCGGAAATTCCGCAAACTGTATCCGGCAATGAAAGAGTTGTTCAGATAACAGCCATTTTCACGGATAAATATTGTTATGCTTCATAGGTATGGAGCACTGAACGGTTAAAGATCAGGAGCATGTCACAGCTCCTGATTTTTTCTGTACTGTCTTGGTGTACAGCCCTTGATTTTCGTAAAGACTTTTGTGTAATAATTAGAGTCCGAAAAACCGGACAGCAGTCCTGATTCTGTGATAGAACAGGAGGGATTTTCCAGATATTCCAGGCTGCGTTCAATGCGGTATTCCTGGATGTATCCGAAGAGAGTGATATTCATGCATTTTTTGAAAAGCCGGCTGCATTCGCTGGGACTTAAGTGGATCAGGTCTGCAACATCATTCAGGAGGATCTTTTCAGAGTAGTGTTCTGCGATATAGGACATGATCTGACGGATGCGGCGGTAGTTTTCTTCATCCTGACCGGATGGAAGAGTTGTCCGGGAGATCGTATTTTCATACAAGATCTTCCAGAAGTGCTGCAGTCTGGCGATGATCTCAAATTCATACATGGGTTCCCGGCTACTGTCCAGGTCGATGATGTCACGGATATCTTTTATGGCCTCGGAATGCCATTTACAGGATAGATCAAGCGGTACGGCGGACAGGGAAAAGCTTCGGAGGATCGGTTCTGTATATTTCTGGAAAAGAAGGCTTCCCGAAAATCCGTAGATCAGTTTGGGGTCAAAGGTTATGGGGATATACTGACAGTCCTGATCCTGATACATATATCCGGCATGAAGGGCATTGGCATTGCCAAAGATTGCCTGTCCCTCTTTCAGGTGAAAGGTATTCTGATTGATCTTGTAGAGCATTTCGCCTTTTTCGATATAGGTAAGCTCGATCTCCGGATGCCAGTGCCACAGAAAGGAACCAGTCTCATAGCCGGAAAGCCGCTCGTAGCTTACCAGGAATGGGAAGGAGCTGTCTCCGTGTTTTTTCAGTTCTTTTCCGGCGGGATCTGTGATGATCTGCAAGGTGTTACCTCCTTCCTTCTGTGCGCGGATTCTGAAGTGTATATCTGCTTTTCATAGTGAAATTTATTTTATCAGAAAAGGCAGAAAATGCAAAGGGATATTCCGGGATCACCACAAAATAATACGGTTTTTACACAAAATTGTTATGGACAGAAAAGACGGAACTGTTATAATAAAAGTACATGAAGCGTTACTATTCACTGGTAATATTCCGCGCATTGCGAAGTGTGTTGCTGAGAACGGAGTGAACAGTAACCATGAAGCGTGACAGAGCGGAAGATTTTTTCAGGTTCTTCCGGATCTGGGGTGTAAACTATATAACAGGAGGAAGAAAAAATGGGAACAATTAAAATTCCGGCAGCAGACGTGCTGAAAAAAATCTATGGTGAAACAGAGGAAAGCAGCGCCCGTTATACCAATCTTGCTGTAAATTTCGAGAAGAAATATCATCATGACAAGGCAGAGTTTTTTACTGCTCCGGGCCGTACGGAGATCATTGGCAACCATGTGGATCATAACGGCGGTCAGATCATTGCTGCAAGTATCGATCTGGATACCATCGGTGCTGCTTATCCAAACGGAACCAATGTGATCCATATGATCAGTGAGGGTTACAAACAGGAAGTAGTTGTTGATCTTGACAAGCTCAGCACAGAAACCTATACAAAAGGTACAGATGCTCTTGTTGCAGGTATTATGGAGTATATGCAGAAAAAAGGCTATGCTACCGGTGGATTTGACGCTTATGTTTCTACCAAGGTTATTGCCGCTGCAGGTGTAAGCTCCTCTGCTTCCTTTGAGATGCTTGTATGTGCGATCACCAATTATTTCTTTAATGAAGGTAAGCTGGAGTATGGCGAGTATGCGAGAGCAGGTCAGTATGCTGAGAATGTTTACTGGAAAAAGGCTTCCGGTCTGATGGACCAGATGGCTTGTGCTGCCGGTGGTCCGATCCTTCTGGATTTCTCTGATAAAGAGAATATCAGCTGTGAGAAGATCGCATTTTCCTTTGAGGATATGGGCTGCAGACTTGTGATCGTAAATACCGGTAAGGGCCATGCAGATCTCAGTGAGGAATATTCTTCTATTCCTATGGAGATGCGTGAGGCTGCGAAGGCTATGGGCGTAGAGCTTCTCTGTGAGTCCAATATGGAGAATCTTCTGGCACATGTGAAGGATATTCCGAATGACCGTGCTGTTCTTCGTGCGATGCATTTTTATGAAGAGAACAGACGTGTTGCAGATGCTGTGAAGGCTGTTGAGAATAAAGACGGTGAGGGATTCCTGCGTCTTCTTGAGGAGTCCGGTAATTCTTCCTGGGAGTGGCTGCAGAACTGTTATTCTCTGCAGAATTGCAAGGAGCAGAAGATCACGTTGAGTCTGGCGCTTACCAAGCTGTTTCTGAATAAGATCGGTGCTGGTATCTGCAGAGTTCATGGTGGTGGTTTTGCAGGAGTTATCATGTGCGTGCTTCCGATCGAGAACGCAGATGCGTATGTGGACTATATGGCTCAGTATGTTGGAAGGGAAAATGTCTATCCGATGAATATCAGGAGTACAGGGGCTGTTCATGTTGAGTAATTTTTGACGGCATAACGAACGTCATGGAGGGCGATTCGTTTCCGAATGCGGCTTTGGCGGCATCCGGAAATGAATCGCCCTTTGCGCTGTACTATGATTTTTTATTTTTTAATCAAAATTTTATGATTTGTTTCTGATTTAAATTTATGGGTTATGGTATAATGAGAAAAATTTTAAGAGAGTAATAAAAAAGAATTTGCAGAAGTTTTCAAGGTGAGGTTTCTGGAGTTGTTTTGAGTTTTGTTTTTTTCATTATATTTCATAAGAAAGGTTTGACATATTTATGAGCAGAAGAGAGTTTCTTGAGGTTTTACGGGGGCAGCTGTCCGGACAGATGACCCAGGGGAGAGCTGCGGCTCATGTGCGGTATTATGAGGATTACATTCAGTCTCAGGTCCGGAACGGTCGAAGTGAATCAGATGTTCTGGCAGAACTGGGGGATCCCAGGCTGATCGCCAAGACTTTGATCGATACAGATGACAGTGCAGCTGTTTATGATGAGTCTGGTTATTCTGAAGAGAGCTACGGTGCAGATGATTATGCGGATAATGGGACGGAGAGCAGTGCCGGAAAGGCAAGAAGCTTTAAACTGGATCTGAGCACATGGTATGGGAAGGCAATCGTGATCGCCATTGCAGCGTTAATTGTGATACTTTTAACAACTGTTTTGGTGGCAGTTGCTCCATTTTTGATAATTTTTGGTATAGTTTTGTATTTAATATCCTGGTACAGGAAGAAAAAAGTGTAATTGTTCCACAACAGCTGTGAATTAAAAACAATTTCCGTGTAATGAAATGGATTGCTTGTGAAAAAAGTATTTATAAGATTTGCATAAAAAATACGTGTTTGGTCTTGATTTATAGTGGATTTTACTGTATAATCTGGATTAACAAGTTGAGATTGTGTCTGTTTTGTATAAAAACAGATGATGCCATTGAGAAGAGAGAACGGCAGAAGATATGCATCGAAGGATGCGTTATTTTCTGCCGATTTTTTTATCTATTTTTTTATGGAAGGTGATCAGAATGGATTGCCTTATTGAGGCACGGTAAATTGTATAAAATAGATAAAAAAATAATTATTATTAAATGATAATTGTATAAAATAAATAAAGAAATATTGAAAAATAGAGAAATAACTGTTGATTATATGCAAGAAATATGTTATCATTTGGTAAAAAGTTGGTAAAGATAACAAACGCGCAAATACAAAGGAGGGTAGTGGGAGGGCATTTTTGACAGCAGAACGTAAATGAGAGTTTTGCTTAATGTATTGGGGTAATTGCTGGAAGATATAACGGAAATGTTTTTCAGCAGAATGTGTAATGAGCAACATGATCAGCACTGTCAGGGGGACAGAGATATCGTGATGATGCAGCTGATCGGTAGTACGTAAATTTATGAAAAGCAGGTGATATACAATGAAAAGTAAAAAATCTTTTTTCAGGACAGTGGAGCCCTATCTCTATCTGGTTCCTGTAATGATCCTTTTTATACTGTTTGTATTCTGGCCGTTCGTTAAGACGATCCAGCTGAGCTTTGCCAGAACCACACCTCTTGGTCAGGTGGCACAGTATGTAGGACTTGACAACTATACGAATATTTTTACAGATGGAACGTTCCTTAACAGTTTGGTGACAACACTGAAATTCTCTGTTATGCGAGTTATCCTTTCTATTGTGCTCGGTTTTATACTGGCGATCATCAGTACAGAGAAGATCAGGGCAAAGGGATTTTTCCGTACTGTATATGCACTTCCGATGGCTATTTCCGCAGCAGCGGCATCTGTAGTGTTCATGTTTATTTTCCACAGCTCTCTGGGTATCCTGAACAGGGCGCTCGGAACTCATATCGGATGGCTGACAGATAAGAAATATGCACTGATCGCAGTTACGATCGTTAGTGTATGGATGGCGATCGGTATGAATTTCATTTACCTTACTGCAGCGATCCAGAGTGTACCGGCTGAGCTTTATGAGAGCGTTGCCCTGGATGGAGCGAATTTCTTCCAGAAGCACCGTCATGTAACGATTCCGTCAATCTCTCCGACACTGTTCTTCCTTCTCATCATCAATGTCATCAACTCCGTACAGGCATACGCAGAGTTCAAGATGATGACCCAGGGCGGACCGGCAGAGAGTACCAACGTTATCGTGTATGAGATTTACCAGGAGGCATTTATCAACAGCCGTTTCGGTGTGGCCTGTTCAGAATCCGTAATTCTGTTTGTTATTTTGATCATCCTGACTGCACTGCAGTTTAGACTGGAAAAGAAGGTGACCTACTGATGAAAGAAAAACCATATGTAAAAGTGGCGATGTATGCGCTGAATATTATTTTTGCAATTATTATTATTGTTCCTGTTATCTACTGTTTCAATGTTAGTATGATGGATCTGAAGGAGATCTACGGCGGAAAGTTCTGGCCGTCCCATCTGACTATCGAGAACTACACAAGAGCATTTCAGCTTGCACCGTTCTTTACCTTCATTAAGAACTCACTGATCGTATCCGGTGTTATCACATTTGCTCAGGTCGTTACAGGTGCTCTTGCAGCATATGCTTTTGCAATGATGGAGTTCAAAGGCAAAAAGGTCCTGTTCTATATTATGCTGGCAACCATGATGATCCCGAGCCAGGCGATCATCATCGCAAACTACCTGACTATTGCTGACTGGGGTATCCGTAATACATACGCAGCGCTGATCCTTCCTAATGCAGCAGCAGCTTTTGCAGTATTCAACATGCGTCAGGCATTCCTGACACTGCCGAAGGAGATCCATGAGGCGGCAGAGATTGACGGATGTACAAATTTCAAGTTCTTATATACCATCGGTGTTCCGCTTATCAAACCATCACTGGGTGCTCTGATCATCTATGTATTCCTTCAGAGCTGGAACTACTATCTGTGGCCACTGCTTGTAACTGACAGTGTAAATATGAGAACAGTTCAGATCGGTCTTGGTATGCTCCAGGGTGCTGAGGCAACAGACTTCCGACCGGTTATGGCCGGTGCTATGGTTATCCTGATTCCGTCGATCCTTGTATTTATCATTGGCCAGAAGCAGATGATCAGTGGTCTGACAGCAGGTGCTGTTAAGGGTTGATCCAATCACATAAGAGCAAGTAGCAAAAATGTTAATTTGTCCGACCTGTATTGGGGCGGGTCGGACCATTATAAAAGGAGGGTTTTTATATGAACAACAAAAAATGGATGGCGATTCTTTTAGGAGGAATCATGGCTGCATCTCTGGCAGCTCCGTGCTCAGTAAGTGCAGCTGAGAAAACAACACTTACATTCTGGCATGCAATGGGCGGCACAAACGGTGAGGTGCTTCAGCAGATCGTGGATGATTTCAACGCATCCCAGGATGAGATCGAGATTAAAGCTGAGTATCAGGGAACCTATGATGATACCATCACAAAACTGAAAGCTGCTATGCAGAGTGACTCCGGTCTTCCGGATGTTTGCCAGATGTATGACGTAGGAACAAAGTTCATGTATGACAGTGGTGCTGTCATTCCTGTAGAAGACAAATTTGAGAGCACAGGCTATGATAAGAGTTCCGTTATGGATGTTATCAGCAGCTACTATACCGTAGAAGGCAAGCAGTATGCAATGCCATTTAACGTATCCACACCTATGCTGTATTACAACAAAGACGTATTTGAGGCAGCAGGACTTGATCCTGAAACTCCTCCGACAACTTATGATGAGGTTCTTGAGGATGCCAAGAAGATCGTAGAGAGCGGAGCAGCTCCGGTTGGTTATTCACAGGCTATTTACGGATGGTTCTTTGAGCAGCAGCTTGCAGGACTTGGCGTAACATACGGAAACAATGACAATGGACGTACAGAGGCAGTTACAGCTGTTGATTTTGATTCCAACGGCGGCGGTCTGAAAGTATTTGACATGTGGAAAAAGCTGTATGATTCCGGATATTTCGAAGATTACGGAACAACAACAGCAGATACGCAGACAGCGTTCTTCTCCGGACAGGTTGGTATGATCATCGAGTCTACTGCTATCCTGAAAAACGCAGTTGATTCTTCTCCGTTCGAAGTTGGTACAGGATATCTCCCGAGAATCGAGCAGAATGATGAAGGCGGTGTTATCATCGGTGGTGGATCCCTGTGGCTTACAGATACAGGTAACGAAGCTAACGAAGATGCAGCATGGAAATTCATCGAGTACATCACAACTCCTGATGTACAGGCTAAATGGTCCATGGGCACAGGATACTTTGCAATCAACGAGAAAGCTTATGAGACAGATGATATGAAGGCTTACCTCAAAGAAAACCCGAATTTCGAGACAGCTATCAACCAGCTGAAGGATTCTCCTGTAAACTGCAATACAGCAGGTGTTCTCTCCGGCGTACAGACAGAAGCCCGTCTTACATTCAATGAGATCATGCCGCAGGTATATGATGGCAAGCTCACAACTCAGGACGCTGTTGATCAGCTTGCAGCTTCTGTAAACAAAGCAATCGAGAACTATAACGAGTCTATTAAATAATCAGAATGCCCTCTGATCAGTAGATAGAGCAACAGATAGGGATACCGCCGCCGGGCGCCGGTATCCCTGCTGTTTTACATGCTGTGAGACTACAGATCATGTATATCCGGGGTATAGGATCATATGAAAAACTGTGTAGTGAGACGGACGGAGTGAGTCCGGCTGACTAGACAGCTTTCGAATGGAGTGAGTGTGGCCTGCGGCGTTCGTGCAGGGCAAAATGAAGTGATGCGCCATTGGCGTTATCACCGGCAGAAAATAATGTTACAACAGGAAAGGAGCAAATTTATGGGCGGAATTCTCGGAGCATGTAATGCAATATCGGATTATTTGCACACTTTAAATATGGGATCGACGCTGTTTCGGCTGATTCTTGCGATGTTTCTTGGATGTCTGATCGGTATTGACCGTGGAATGAAGAAGCGTGTGGCAGGTGTAAAAACACATATGATCGTCTGTATGGGGGCAACTCTGGTTATGATGACGGGCGATTTTATCCATGTATATTCTAATGGGGCAGGGATCGGAGATACTGCACGACTTGGCGCACAGGTTGTCAGCGGAATCGGTTTTCTCGGAGTGGGAACCATCATCGTGACCGGACAGAGACATGTATCCGGTCTTACGACAGCAGCCAGTCTTTGGACTTCCGCGTGCATCGGACTTGCTGTGGGGATCGGTTTTTACAGCGGTGCGATTTTTACCACGCTGGGACTTATTCTGGTGTTCAAATATGCGAAATATATAGAGGTTTATGTGGAAGAGCATTCCAATACCTATGACGTATATATGGAGTTTGAAAATGAAGACAAGATGAGTATGGTCATAAAGAAGCTTCGGGAAGAGGATATCCTGATCTCCAACGTAGTTATCATCAAAAAGAGATCCAAAACACAGAGTGTGGTGATCCAGGCAACAATGGAGGCTGCCAAATGGAAAGCACGCCATACTGTATTTCGTGAGGTAAGACAGCAGGAAGGAGTTATTTCTGTGGAGGAAATATGATCGGGAATCGGGAATACAATGAAACTTATCATGTTTTTGAGAAAGTTAAGAGCATGTTAAAGAAAAAACGATGTATTTTACGAAAAATGCACTTGAAATATGAAGAATAGTCTGATACAATGAATACAAAGTGAAGAAGGAATCTGATTCAGCTTGCTGAATACAGAGAATGCCATTGAGAACAGAGACCGGCATGAAGACACATGGATAAGTGTGTTTTTATGCCGGCTATTTTTATGCGCAAATGTTAATGTTTCAAAAGGATTACAAGGGTTACAAAGGGTTACGGCATAAAAATAATGGCATATTCACTTGAAAGATTGCTGTTCGTAAGCAGTACTCCTCGCAGAATATTTACCTGCGGACGGCAATGCTTGTGTTGCAACGGATATTCTGCTGTTTCCGGCGCAGAGAAAGCCGGGGACAGTTCAGAAGATCCGCAAACAGGAAAGGAGAAACAGATCTATGTATGATGTGATCATTATCGGAGCAGGAGTTTCCGGAGCGGCAGCGGCGAGAGAGCTTTCAAGATATCGGCTGAAAATCTGCGTTCTGGAGCGAGAAGAGGATGTATGCTGTGGAACTTCCAAGGCAAACAGCGGAATCGTTCATTCCGGTTATGATGCAGAACCGGGAAGCCTTATGGCGGAACTGAATGTGAAGGGCAGCAATATGATGGGACAGCTTTCGAAGGAACTGGATTTTCCTTTTAAACAGACTGGTTCACTGACTGTCTGTACAACTGAGAATGGAATCGCCATGCTGCATAAGCTGCGTGAAAGAGGACTGAAAAACGGAGTAGAGGGACTGAGGATCCTTGACAGAGAAGAGGCACTTGCCATGGAGCCGAATCTGTCTGATCAGGTGCTGGCAGCGCTGTATGCACCGACAGCCGGAATTGTCTGTCCCTTTGAGCTGAACATTGCAATGGCAGAGAATGCATATAACAATGGTGTGGAATTTAAATTTGACACAGAAGTAAAGAACATTCGAAAACAGGAAAAAGGTTTTGTTGTGGAAACCTCAAAGGGTGATTTTGAGACAGGCTGTATCGTCAATGCTGCCGGTGTCTATGCGGATGTTTTTCATAATATGGTAAGTGAGAAAAAAATGCATATCACTCCTCGTAAGGGTGAGTATATGCTTCTTGATAAAAGTGCAGGAACACATGTGAATCATACGATCTTTGCACTTCCAAACAAGAGCGGAAAAGGAGTTCTGGTAACACAGACTGTTCATGGAAACCTTTTGATCGGACCTACAGCTACGGATCTGGAGGATCGGGAGGAAACAGCAACTACCTCGGAGGGTATGGAGACAGTAAGCGTCAAATCCGGTAAAACAGTAAAGGATATTCCACTGCGGAAGGTGATCACAAGCTTTGCGGGACTCCGTGCTGTCGATGATGGTATGGATTTTGTGATCAAAGAGGTGGAGGATGCACCCGGATTTATCGATTGTGCAGGAATTGCATCACCGGGACTTACTAGCTCACCGGCCATTGGCTGTATGATTGCTGACATCGTAAAAGAAAAATTACATCCGGAAGTAAATCCGGATTTTGATCCGGTGAGAAAAGGGATCCTGGATCCGTCAGAGTTTTCTCTGGAAGAAAGAAATGAGCTGATCAAAAGATCACCGGAATATGGAAATATCATCTGCAGATGTGAGATGATCTCTGAGGGAGAGATTCTGGATTCGATCCGAAGACCTCTCGGAGCGAAATCTCTGGATGGAGTAAAACGTCGTACAAGAGCAGGAATGGGAAGATGTCAGTCAGGCTTTTGCTCTCCCAGAACAATGGAGATCCTCAGCCGGGAGCTTGGCATTTCCATGGAGGAGATCACAAAAACAGGCGGAGATTCCAGACTGATCGAAGGAATCAACAAGAAAATTGCAGAGGAGGGCGAGAACCATGAGTGATAAGATTATGGTGAAGAGAGATATCGTGATCATAGGCGGAGGCCCTGCAGGACTGGCAGCAGCCCTGGCTGCAAAGAAAGAGGGAGCAGAGAGTATCCTGATCCTGGAACGTGATAAGGAACTGGGCGGGATCCTGAATCAGTGTATCCATAATGGATTTGGCCTTCATACATTTCAGGAGGAGCTGACAGGACCGGAATATGCGGCACGCTTTATCCGGATGGTAAAAGAGCAGCAGATCGAGTACCGGCTGAACACCATGGTCATGGATATCAGCCAGGATAAGGTGATCA
The DNA here is from genome assembly GCF_008679485.1 of Blautia sp. LMAG:89. Lineage (NCBI taxonomy): Bacteria > Bacillati > Bacillota > Clostridia > Lachnospirales > Lachnospiraceae > Blautia > Blautia sp. LMAG:89. The sequence goes on from NZ_NANC01000003.1 coordinate 434,098, forward strand.
CTGCCATGAGCCGCCAGGAGGGAATGTATCAGATCCGGGCAAAAGCTGTGATCCTTGCCATGGGCTGCAGGGAGAGACCGCGAGGTGCACTGAACATTCCGGGATATCGACCGGCAGGCATTTATTCAGCGGGAACAGCACAGCGCCTTGTAAACATGGAAGGATTTATGCCGGGAAAAAAAGTAGTGATCCTGGGATCCGGTGATATCGGACTGATCATGGCCAGACGTATGACGCTGGAAGGCGCAGAGGTTAAGGCAGTGGCAGAACTGATGCCATATTCCGGAGGCCTGAAGCGAAATATCGTGCAGTGTCTGGACGACTTTGGGATCCCGTTGAAGCTTAGCCATACAGTGGTTGACATAAAAGGAAAAGAGCGTGTGGAAGGAATCACTCTTGCAGAGGTAGATGAAAACAGACGCCCGATTCCCGGTACAGAGGAATTTTTTGAATGCGATACGCTTCTTCTTTCTGTTGGTCTGATCCCGGAGAATGAGCTTTCCGGACAGGCAGGTGTGAAGCTGAGCAATGTGACTTCCGGACCGGTGGTAAACGAAAGTCTGGAGACAAATGTAGAAGGTATTTTTGCCTGCGGAAATGTTCTTCATGTTCATGACCTGGTGGATTTTGTTTCGGAGGAAGCCGGCAATGCAGGAAGAAATGCGGCTCTCTATATAAACAACAATGGAGAGGACAAAATACCGGAAGAGATAAAGATCACGCTTTCGCCCAAAAACGGTGTCCGCTATACAGTGCCGTCTGAGATCCGTACCGGTCATATGGCGGAGGAGCAGCTGGTCCGCTTCCGTGTGGGAAATGTATATAAAAATTGTTACATCCGTGCATATCTGGATGGAGAACGGATCTTTTCCAGAAAAAAACAGGTGGCAGCACCCGGAGAGATGGAACAGATCAAATTGAAAAAAGAGCAGCTTCTTTCCATTCTGGAAGGAAAACAGAAACAGGATAAACATGAACTTGTGATCCAGGTGGAGGAGTGATGAAAATGGAAAAAAGGAATCTTACTTGTATCGGATGTCCTATGGGATGCGCCCTTCTGGTGGAAATGAATGGAAAAGAAATCATTTCCGTCACAGGAAATACCTGTAAAAAAGGTGCGGAATATGCAGTGAAGGAAGTGACAGATCCGACCAGGATCGTGACAACGACCGTTCGTGTGAAGAATGGAAGTATGCCGGTGGTGTCCGTGAAGACAGCACAGGATATTCCGAAAGGAAAGATTTTTGACTGTGTGGAAGCACTGCGGGATGTATGTGTGGAAGCGCCGGTTCAGATCGGGGACGTGATCCTGGAGAATGTAGCAGGCACAGGCGTGGATATCGTGGCTACAGGAAATGTGAAGCAGATCATACAGTGATCTGCAAAGGATATATATATGGCAAACTGTATGCTTATAATATGTCAGCCCTCCGGCAGACAAAGCGAATAAAATAAACCTGAAAAGGCTTTTTTATCGCTTTGTTTGCCATGAAACAAAATATACAAAATGCACAAAAAATATTAGTGCTTAAAAGAATAATTAATTAAAAAATAACAAAAAAATGCACAAAAGTCGATAAAAAATGTTGAATATAAATAAATGCTATGATATAATCAGAAATATGAATTAGCAAAAATGCTCATAACGATGTGATGCATTGAATGGAGGATGATTAGAATGAAAGTATTTGGACATCGTGGTTTCAGCGGAGAATATCCGGAGAATACAATGCTGGCGTTTCAGAAAGCTGTGGAGGCTGGTTGCGAGGGGATCGAGCTTGATGTACAGCTGACCAAGGATCTGGTTCCGGTGATCATGCACGATGAGAAGGTTGACCGTACCACAGATGGAAACGGATATATCTATGATCTTACATATGCTGAGCTGTGTAAACTGGATTGCAGTTATCCGGATAAGTTTGCCGGAAAATTCGGCAGGCTTCAGATTCCGACTCTGAGAGAGTATTTGGAGTGGATGGCAGAGGAGGAAGATCTGATCACAAACATCGAGCTGAAGAACAGTGTTTATTATTATGGTGGTATGGAAGAGAAGGTCATTGATATGATCTGCGAATATGGTCTGGAGGATCGGATCATTCTTTCCTCTTTCAATAACGCATCCATTGTACTGTGCAGACAGAGTGATGAGACTATTGCAGGAGGCTTTCTGGTAGATAAATACGTGGATAATGCAGGGGTTTATGCAAGAACCTGTGATGTGCAGTATTATCATCCGAATCTGGAATACCTGAAGGAAGAACATGTACGCAGCTGTTCCCAGAACGGGATCGGGGTGAATGTCTGGACTGTAAACGAGGAAGAGGATATGAGAAGGATGAAGAAATGGGGAGTAAACTCCATCATCACCAATTATCCGGACAGAGGAAGAGCAGTGGCAGACGAGGATTGAAACTGTAATGCAAAGACGCTTTCTGTAAGGTACATACAGGAGGCAGGCTAAATTTGAAATCTCCGGCAGGAGGGGGTCCTGCTGCAGATCTATATAAGCAAAATAAAAAAACTATAATAATGTATATGGAGGATTTTTACAATGGAGAAAGAAACAAGACCTTTTATTTCCTGGCAGCTTGCAGACGATTTTATGACTGCAGTATTTGAGAAAATGGGAGTTCCAACAGAGGATGCAAGACTTTGCGCTGATGTACTTCTGGAAAGTGACAGACGTGGAATCGAGAGCCATGGCTGCAACCGCTTTAAACCGATCTATATCGACCGTATCAAATCCGGAATCTTAAATCCAGTAACAAAGATCGATATCCTTAAAGAGACACCAACAACTGCAGTTCTCGATGCCAACGATGGTATGGGAATGGTAGCCAGCAAGAAGGCTATGGACATGTGTATTGAAAAAGCACATAAATACGGCATGGGTATGGTTGCAGTCCGTAACTCTTCCCATTATGGAATCGCAGGATATTGGACAGGTCTCGCAGCAAAAGAGAATATGATCGGTATCAGCGGTACCAACGCAAGACCATCCGTTGCACCGACATTTGGTGTTGAGAATATGCTTGGAACCAACCCACTGACATTTAGTATGCCTACAGATGAGCCGTTCCCGTTTACACTGGACTGTGCAACATCTGTTATCCAGAATGGCAAGATCGAATACTACGCACGTATTAACCATGATACTCCTAAGGGTCTTGTTATTTCCAGAGAAGGAGAGGAGCTTACAGATAGTGCAGAGATCCTTAAGAAGATCAGAAGCCAGCAGGCAGCACTTGCTCCTCTCGGTGGATTTGGTGAGACAACCGGAGGATATAAGGGATACGGATACTCTACTGTTGTTGAGATCCTTTCCGCTGCTCTTCAGTCCGGTCTCTTCCTGAAAGCTCTGGATGGTAAGGATGAGGAAGGAAAGATCCGTCCATATCATCTTGGACATTTCTTTATTGCTATCGACACAGAGGCATTTATGGGTGCAGAGGCATTCAAGAAAACATGCGGTGATATCCTGAGAGACCTGAGAGGCTCCGAGAAGGCTCCTGGACAGGAACGTATCTACACAGCAGGCGAGAAGGAATATGATGTATGGATGTATCGTAAGGATAAGGGAGTTCCGGTGACAGAGGCAGTTCAGAAAGAGTTTATCGGACTTCGCGATGAATTCGGACTTACACAGTTCAAATTCCCGTTTGAGAAATAATGTATCTGCAGAAGGGAAGTCCATAGGGGCTTCCCTTCTTTTGCCAGAGAAGAAGATTGTCTGAGAATTGTAATACAGCCGGAAATAAAACAGATATATTTGGCAAATGCGTCTGGTCTTTGAAGCAATAAACTGATACAATAAGAATAATATCTTCAAATAATGCGCGGAGATAGGATGATATTGTGTGAACATTGCGGAGGAAGAGAGAAGATGAACAAAGAATTTCTGGACGCGATCGAGGCGAACCCGATCATAGCGGCTGTAAAGGATGAGCAGGGGCTTCAGAACTGTCTGGGCAGGGAGGAGCTTACCGTGATCTTTATCCTGTATGGAGATATCCGTTCTATTGGGGGAATTGTGGAGCGGATCCACCAGGCGGGGAAGATCGCGATGGCACATATAGACCTGATCACAGGTTTAAGCTCAAAAGAGGTTTCTGTGGATTATATTTGTAAAAATATCCATGCAGATGGGATCATTTCAACAAAAGCATCCATGATCAACAGGGCGAAGAAGCTTGGAATGTATACAGTTCTGCGTTTTTTCCTTATTGATTCCATGGCGATCAAGAATATTGAGAATCTGGGAAATCAGCATGAGCAGCTGCCGGATGTGGTAGAGGTTCTGCCGGGGCTGATGCCGAAGATTCTTAAACAGATATGTAAAACAAGCAAGGTGCCTGTGATCGCAGGCGGTTTGATCTCCGATAAGGAGGATGTGATGGGAGCCCTGGGTGCGGGAGCAGCAGCGGTTTCCACTACAAATCAGAAGGTATGGGAATTATGAGGCTGCAGAGGCATTGAGCCGCAGCCAAGAAATGTATTGGAGGATTTTTATATGGCAAAATATGTTATGGCGCTGGATTCCGGAACGACCAGTAACCGCTGTATTCTTTTTGATGAAAGCGGAAGAATCCGCAGTGTGGCGCAGAAGGAGTTTATCCAGCATTTTCCGAAACCGGGATGGGTAGAGCATGATGCAGGTGAGATCTGGTCCACACAGCTTTCTGTTGCCAGAGAGGCTATGAACCAGATCGAGGCAACGGCAGAGGATATTGCAGCGATCGGTATCACCAATCAGAGAGAGACCACTATTGTCTGGGATAAGAATACGGGACAGCCGGTTTATCATGCCATCGTATGGCAGTGCAGAAGAACTTCAGAATACTGCGACAGTCTGAAAGCAAAGGGACTGGAAGAAAAATTCCGTCAGAAAACAGGACTTGTTATTGATGCGTATTTTTCTGCCACCAAGGTAAAATGGATCCTGGATAATGTGGAGGGTGCCCGCGAAAGAGCAGAGAAGGGAGAGCTTCTGTTTGGTACCGTGGAGACCTGGCTGATCTGGAAGCTGACCAAGGGAGCTGTTCATGTAACAGATTATTCCAATGCATCCAGAACGATGATGTTCAATATCAATACACTGGAGTGGGATGATGAGATCCTGGAGGAGCTTGATATTCCGAAATGCATGCTCCCGCAGGTAAAAGAGTCCAGTGAGATTTATGGTGAGACAGATCCGTCCTTTTTCGGTGGAAGGATCCCGGTAGCCGGTGCTGCCGGGGACCAGCAGGCGGCGCTGTTCGGACAGGCCTGCTTTGAGAAAGGTGAAACCAAGAATACATACGGAACCGGTGGCTTTCTTCTGATGAATGCAGGAGATAAACCGGTATTTTCCAATAACGGGCTGGTTACGACCATCGGATGGGGACTTAACGGAGAGATCACTTATGTTCTGGAGGGATCCGTATTTGTGGCTGGTGCTGCGATCCAGTGGCTTCGTGATGAGCTTCATCTGGTGGATTCCGCATCGGATACCGAGTATTTTGCGGGAAAGGTACCGGATGCAAACGGCTGCTACGTCGTGCCTGCGTTTACGGGACTTGGAGCTCCCTACTGGGATCAGTATGCCCGCGGCACGATCGTGGGGCTGACCCGTGGTGTAAATAAGTATCATATTGTGCGTGCGACTTTGGAATCACTTGCATATCAGGTCAATGATGTGCTGGAGGTTATGAAGGAAGATGCAGGAAGTGACCTTGCAGTTCTTCGTGTAGACGGCGGAGCAAGTGCAAACAACCTTCTCCTGCAGATCCAGGCCAATATCAGTAATGTGGCTGTAGAACGTCCGGAATGTATTGAGACAACTGCTCTTGGTGCCGCATATCTGGCAGGTCTTGCTGTGGGATTCTGGGAAAGCAAGGAGGCAGTACTGGAAAGCCGTGATGTGGAACGTATTTTCCGCACGGAGATCGATGACGAGAAGCGAAATGCCATGGTAAAAGGCTGGAGAGCTGCAGTAGGCTGCTCCAGAGACTGGATCAAAAAGATCCAGTAAAAGATAAAAAAGAAAAGTCATGCAGCGGGACCGGATGAAAATGTCCTGTGCATGGCTTTTTTGCGTTTCCGGAATGTCACAGACAGACCGGCATAGTAAGCGATCGCGGAACAGATCCGCCGGAGCTTACAGAGTGGTCAGATCGATCCTGTAATCGTCGGAACCCTCTCCGTCAGCAGTGTAGTAAGCTGCTCTTTCTTCTGCATTTACATAGATGTGGAGCTCTTTGCCTTTCAGGCCCTTTGCTTCTGCATCTTTCTTAACAGCTGCCTCAAGGTCGGCAACTGTGATGGATGTCTCAAAAATTTCAAGTGTGATGCCGCTGATCTTATGATTTTTTACAGTGTTCTTAACTTCTTCTACTACTTCTGGTGCCTTGGCTGCTACAGTCTCTGTTGCCTTTTTGACTGCTTTAACGGTTTTTTCAGCTGCAGGTGTTTTTTCAATCTTTTCTACAGTTGATTTCACGGTAGCTTTGGCCTTGGTGGTTGCGCTCTTCAGGTTGCTTGTTCTGCTGTTTCTTCTTTTTTCCATAATGGAACACTCCCTTCCACATATTTCGCTGACAGAACGGATCTGCCGGAATATGTACCTGTTTACAGTAGCATGAATCCGGTGGAAAGTCAAATTTTTGCTTGGGTGTTGCATTTCCGGCAGTTGTCGTATAAACTGGATTACAGAGAAAATCAGACAGGGGTACAGAGATTGAAGAATATTCAGGAAGATATTAAAACAGGAAAATTTAAGCAGGCATATCTCCTTTACGGTGAGGAAGCCTATCTGAAACAACAATATAAAAGAAATCTGGTGAAGGCTCTGAACCCGGACGATGATACCATGAATTTTACCAGATATGAGGGGAAGGGGATCGATGTCCGGGAGCTTTTGAGTCTTTGTGATACCATGCCCTTTTTTGCAGAGCGAAGAGTAGTCCTTCTTGAGGATACGGGATTCTTTAAGAACAAATGTGAGGAACTGGCAGATTATATGAAAGCTCTGCCTGATTATCTGTATCTGGTGTTCTGCGAGTCTGAAGTAGATAAAAGAAGCCGTATGTACAAGGCGGTAAAAGCCTGCGGCAGCATCGGGGAATTTAAACAGCAGGATGAAAAGACTCTTATGCGGTGGGCAGCAGGGATCCTTGGAAAAAATGGCCGCAGGATCACCCAGAGAGATGTGGAGCTTCTGCTGACCATGACGGGAACAGATATGGGAAATATAAGGATGGAGCTGGAAAAGCTGATCTCCTATACGGTCGGAAGAGATGTTGTGACGGCTGCAGATATCCAGGCTGTCTGTACCACGCAGACAACCAATAAGATCTTTGATATGGTGCGTGCGGTGACGGAGAAGAACCAGAAGCGGGCCCTGGATCTGTACTATGACCTTCTGACTCTTCGGGAACCGCCGATGCGGATATTGTTTCTTTTGGCGAAACAGTTTCGTCAGATCTGCCTGACCAAGAAAATGTCACAGGAGGGTCTTTCTCAAACCGAGATCGCTTCCAAACTGGGAGTACCCTCTTTTGTTGTGCGGAATCTGGCATCCTGTGCCAGATCCTACACTGTGGAAGAGCTGGAGAATGCTGTGCGGGATTTTGTGGATGCGGAAGAGGCGGTAAAGACAGGTACACTTGGAGATGTGCTCAGCGTGGAGCTTCTGATCGTGAAGTACAGCTCGGCGAGAGCAGTGAGAGCCTGAGTTTTACGGAGACGGGTTCTGCCACAGGGTCGCTCCGTTGTCCCTGAGCCATTTTTCGCAGGCTTTATACTCCGGCATCACAGATGCCACCACTGCATAAAAGGCAGGGGAATGATTCATTTCTTTTCTGTGGGAAAGTTCGTGTACCACAACATAATCCAGGACTTTTTCCGGGGCGAAGATCAGCCGCCAGTTGAAATTCAGGTTTCCTTCGCTGGTGCAGCTTCCCCAGCGGGTTTTTTGTTCCCGGATCGTGATACGGCCGTAGGTTACGCCCATTTTTCTGGCGTAGGCTGCGGTTTTTCTTTTGAATATTTTTCTGGCGGATTCCATATAATAACTGCGGCGGAATTCTGAAAGAGGCGGGTTTTCAGCCTGGGGCTGTGCCGGATCAGTGGCAGCGTGTGAGAGATGCTCCAGGATCCAGCTTTCTTTCTGTGAGAGAAAACGATGGATGGTGGAATCTGGCATTGTGTGTGGAGCGCGGACAGTTACCTGACCGGAAACGCTGACCTGGATCGCCAGGGTTTTCCGACTGCTGCGGATAATGCGGTAGGGAAAGGGATGGGATATCATAAAAAACTCCTTTTGGTCAATGCAGAAATCTATATACAAAAAAGACAGTCGCTGACGGTTCGACTGTCTTTCCTTTTACTTATAAGCTTATAACTAAAATATTCCGTGGTCTATTACGCAATGCTGTTGACAGCTTTGGAAAGACGGGAAATTTTTCTGGCGCAGTTATTTTTGTGATAAACGCCCTTGGATGTAGCTTTGCTGATTGTGGAGATTGCGTCCTTAAGAGCAACCTCTGCAGCTGCCTTATCCTTATTCTCAACTGCTGTCTCAACTTTCTTGATGGAAGTCTTAACTGCAGAACGGATTGCTTTGTTTCTTGCAGCCTTAGTGCTGTTAACTAAGATTCTCTTCTTTGCGGATTTAATGTTAGCCAATTCGTACACCTCCGATTCCTTAAAAATATAATATTAAATTACATTCACAGGAACAGACACGGGCGCTCCTATGAAACATGCTTATATATATTATTATACGTGCACAGGAATGTCAAGATGTTTTTTGCAAAAATTCCAAAAAAATATGCAAAAAATACCAGATGCTGTGTGGGAAAGGGGAAATGATACATATTTATGGGAAAAAGGGAAATAATGAAAGGGAAAACACCGGTAAAGCTGCAGATAGCAGCGGAAAAGTCTTTGCAATCTTACAGAAAAAGAGGATGAGAGTATGGCTGGAAGGAGCAGAATCAGAACAGACCTGGCGCTGGAAGCAACGGAACGCTTTCAGGCGGAAAACGTAGAAGTACGTGGAGTAGAGATCAGGGAAAGATACGATGAGGAAAAGGATGTTCGGACTACCGTAGTGCGGATCACAACGGAAAACGGAGCCAGGACCATGGGAAAACCACAGGGGACCTATATTACCATTGAGGCACCGGATCTTTCCGTTCCGGATGAGGATTATCACAGGGAGATCTCGGAAGAGGTGGCACATCATTTGAGGGAGCTGATCGATCTCGGACGGCAGCAGTCGATCCTGGTGGTAGGCCTTGGAAATCAGGAGATTACTGCGGATTCCCTTGGCCCTCGTGCAGTTTCCAATCTTCATATGACAAGGCATGTGATCCGGGAATATGGGCTGAAGAGCAATGAACATATGAAAATGCATCAGATCAGCGGGATCGTTCCGGGTGTGATGGCACAGACCGGAATGGAAACTCTGGAAATTGTTCGGGGTGTTGTTTCTGAGACAAAGCCGGATTTGGTGATCGCCGTAGATGCGCTGGCGGCCAGAAGTACGACAAGACTTAACCGGACGATCCAGATCACGGATACCGGGATTAGTCCGGGCTCCGGCGTGGGGAATCACAGGGAAGGCCTGAATGAAGAAAATCTTTCGGTCCGTGTGATCGGGATCGGTGTTCCGACTGTGGTGGATGCGGCTACTATTGTCCATGATTCCATGGCAGAGCTTCTGGAGGCACTGGAGGAGGATGAGCAGAAGGAGTTTCTGGAAGAAATGATTTCGCCGAAGCTTTACACCATGTTTGTAACACCAAAGGATGTGGATGAAACGGTACGATATTTAAGCTTTACCATTTCCGAGGGACTGAATCTGGCTTTTTCCGATAGTCTAATCGAAGAGGACAGGTCATAAAATACCATAAGAGGTGATCGTGGGTGACGAATATCCAGAGGGCTTTCTGCGTGGTTTTGAGCCTGATCTTCCTGGGCGTGGTGGCTGTCCTTCCGGGAGATTTTTTCAGGCATGGTGAGATCTACAGACAGCTGCCGCTGTATTGCTTTCTGGAAAAGAAAGCTCTGCAGAAGGAAAATGGCAGAGACCGGGAAACAGAGATGCTTTTGCAGGAAAAAAACGCAGAGCATCTGGGTGAAGAAGTGGAAGCAGAGAACCGAAAAGAGCAGGAGACGCTGCTGATGGCCGAGGCGGAAGAAGTGGAGAAGAAAGAAGCCCTTCAGAAGAAAGAAGCCCTTCAGAAGAATGAAGAGCTTCAAAAGAAAAAAGAAATTCAAAAGAAAGAAGCGGAAGATGCAGAGAAAAAATCTCCTGACGGCAAAAAAAATGAAAAGGAGACTGTTAAGGGAAATGCAGAACAGGAAGTTGCTGAGCCAGAAATTACAGAGCCGGGAGGTTCAGAACAGGAAGCTATGGAGCCGGGGGACACAGAACCGGAGACTCCTCCGTCAGAGGAGAACCGATCCGGTGAAAATACTGCGAAGGAACAGGAGACTGTGGCACTGCCACATCCGCAGATTGACTTGTCTCAGGCGAAACTGGCAGATTTTGACTATGTGATGAACCAGTTTTTTATATTAGATTCCAATACGGAGACGAATGCACAGCAGATCAGTGCGCCCCGTTTTCTGAAGGAGGATCTGTCCGTTAAAAAGGATTCATCGGTACCCCAGATCCTGATCTATCATACCCATTCCCAGGAGGCTTTTGCAGATTCAAGGGAAGGACAGACTGAGGACACCATCGTGGGAGTGGGAGATCATCTTACTGAACTTCTGGAAAAAACATATGGATACCAGGTCATTCATATAACAGATGCCTTTGATATGATGGGAGGAACACTGGACAGGAGTAAGGCTTATGATTATGCCAGGGCATCCATAGAAAAAGTGCTGGAAGAAAATCCCACCATTGAAGTTGTGATCGACCTTCACAGAGATGGTGTGCCGGATGAGCGTCATCTGGTAACGCAGGTGAATGGAAAACCTACTGCTCAGCTGCTTTTTTATAATGGATTAAGCTATACAGTCAGTCAGGGGGCAGTGAGTTATCTGCCCAATCCTTACATAGAAGAGAATCTGGCATTTTCCTTTCAGCTGGAATATCAGGCGGCACAGTATTACCCCGATCTTTACCGGGGGATCTATCTGGCAGGTCTTCGCTATAATCTGCATCTTAAGCCACGGGCCCTGCTTCTGGAGGCCGGAGCACAGACAAATACCGTGGAGGAAGTCCGAAATGCCATGGAACCATTTGCAGATATCTTAAACAGAGTTCTGAAAGGCAGTGACAAAGAAGGCTGAAATATGATATGATAAAGAGCAGTATGGAAAAATATGCGTTCTGAACGCTTTATACGAGAGAAATTTAAGGAGGACTTCCTGAATGATAGACCAGAGTAAAATTCGGAATTTTTGTATCATTGCACATATCGACCATGGCAAGTCAACACTTGCGGACCGTATCATCGAGATGACGGGACTTCTTACCGAGAGGGAAATGCAGGCCCAGGTTCTGGATAACATGGACCTTGAGAGAGAACGAGGAATCACCATCAAATCCCAGGCGGTTCGTATTGTATACAAAGCCAAAGACGGAAATGAGTATATTTTTAACCTGATCGATACCCCGGGACATGTGGACTTTAACTATGAAGTTTCCCGAAGCCTTGCTGCCTGTGACGGAGCGATCCTTGTTGTGGATGCAGCACAGGGAATCGAAGCTCAGACACTTGCCAATGTATATATGGCACTGGACCATGATCTGGATGTGGTTCCGGTGATCAACAAGATCGACCTTCCAAGTGCGGATCCGGAGCGTGTTATCAATGAGATCGAAGATGTGATCGGAATTGAAGCGCAGGATGCACCGCAGATCTCCGCAAAAACAGGACTGAATGTAGACCAGGTCCTGGAGCAGATCGTCAATAAGGTCCCGGCGCCGGCGGGGGATGTGGATGCACCTCTGAAGGCTCTGATCTTCGACTCTGTTTATGACCCTTATAAGGGTGTTATCGTATTTTGCAGAGTGAAGGACGGACGTGTGAAAAAGGGCACGAGGATCCATATGATGGCGACCGGATTCACCACGGAGGTTGTGGAGGTTGGATATTTTGGAGCGGGTCAGTTTATCCCGTGTGACGAGCTGACAGCAGGTATGGTCGGATATATCACAGCCAGCATCAAGAATGTCCGTGATACCCGCGTGGGTGATACGGTAACGGATGCGGACAACCCCTGTGCAGAGGCACTTCCGGGATATAAGAAGGTAAACCCTATGGTTTATTGTGGCCTTTATCCGGCAGATGGTGCCAAGTACGGCGATCTCCGTGACGCGCTGGAGAAGCTTCAGCTCAACGATGCTTCCCTTTATTATGAACCGGAGACATCGGTCGCCCTTGGATTTGGTTTCCGCTGCGGCTTCTTGGGACTTCTTCATCTGGAGATCATCCAGGAGCGTCTGGAGAGAGAGTATAACCTGGATCTTGTAACTACAGCACCGAGTGTTATCTATAAGGTCTATAAAACCAATGGTGAGATCATCGAGCTGACCAATCCCACCAACCTTCCGGATCCTTCAGAGATCGAATACATGGAAGAGCCTATGGTGAAGGCGGAGATCATGGTAACCACAGAGTTCATTGGTGCGATCATGGATCTCTGCCAGGAGAGACGTGGTCAGTATGAAGGCATGGAATATATGGAAGAAACCCGTGCACTCCTGAAATACAGACTGCCGCTGAACGAGATCATTTATGATTTCTTTGATGCACTGAAATCACGTTCCAGAGGTTATGCATCCCTGGATTACGAACTGGACGGATATGAGAGAAGTGAGCTTGTAAAGCTGGATATCCTTGTGAATAAAGAAGAAGTGGATGCTCTTTCCTTTATCGTGCATGCAGATACTGCTTACGAGCGTGGAAGAAAGATGTGTGAGAAGCTGAAAGACGAGATCCCGAGACAGCTCTTTGAGATTCCGATCCAGGCAGCTATCGGAAGCAAGGTCATTGCCAGAGAGACGGTAAGAGCCATGCGTAAAGACGTACTTGCCAAGTGTTACGGTGGAGATATCTCCCGTAAGAAGAAGCTTCTGGAAAAACAGAAGGAAGGTAAGAAACGTATGCGTCAGGTAGGTAACGTGGAGATTCCGCAGAAGGCATTTATGAGTGTCCTGAAGCTGGATGATAAATAGGAGATGACTTTTTGAAAAAAAATATAAAAAAACTGTTTCTGGCAGCAGGACTTCTGGCTATAACAGGAGCTCTGCTTACCGGATGTGGTTCAAAGAAGAAAAATGCAGAAGAGGAAAGTGTGATCAAAATCAGTACAGCGCCGGAACCGACTGCCACTCCTGATCCGAAAACCGTAGATCCGGATGCAGTGACGAGCAATGGAAATCTGACAATGGTCAATGAGTACCTGGCAGAAAACGGCAGCGAGGCACTGGGGATCGATGGCGTGACACCGACACCGGCTGCTTCAGACGGAAGTACGGATAATGCGGATAGTGCCGGTGAAGATACAAGCTCCGATGAGGATAATGATACATCAGGTAGTGGTGGAGAGGAAGGAGCCATGGATGGAGAATAAGGCGAAAAAACCGCTGGAGCTCTATATCCATATTCCGTTTTGTGTAAAAAAATGCGATTACTGTGATTTCCTTTCCGGACCTGCAGGAAAAGAGAGGCAGCGTGAATATTTCCAGGCTCTGGAAAGGGAGATCGCTGCTGTTCCGGATTTTTCGGACAGGGAGATCACCACAGTTTTTATCGGCGGAGGAACACCTTCCGTGCCGGATCCGTCTCTTGTGGGAGAGATACTGGATCAGATCAGAAATAAGTTTTTTATGGCCCCGGATGCTGAGATCACCATCGAAGCAAATCCGGGGACTTTATATAAAGAAAAACTTCAGATATATCTGGAACACGGGATCAACCGGCTGAGTCTGGGACTTCAGTCCCCGCAGAATCGGGAATTAAAGATCCTTGGAAGGATCCATACGTGGGAAGAGTTTCAGGAGAGCTTTTTTATGGCAAGGGATGCAGGCTTTTCCAACATCAATATCGATCTGATGAGTGCCATTCCGGAACAGACCTATGCAGACTGGGAAAAAAATCTCCGCACGGTGGCAGGGCTTTCGCCGGAACATATTTCCGCCTACAGTCTGATCATTGAGGAAGGCACTCCTTTCGGGGAGAGAAAGCTGAAATTGCCGGATGAGGATACGGAGTACCGTATGTATGAGAATACGGCAGGGATCCTGGAGGAATATGGGTTTCATCAGTACGAGATCTCCAATTATGCGAAAGGCGGGCGGGAATGCCGCCATAATAAGGGATACTGGCAGAGGATCGATTATCTGGGACTGGGACTTGGGGCGTCTTCACTTCTGGATCATATGCGTTTTTCCAATACTGCGGATATGAAGGAATATATTGGAAACAGTGCGTTTCCGGATAAGATCCGCCAGAATATGGAAAGCCTTACAGAGGCAGATGAGATGGCTGAGTTTATGTTTCTGGGGCTTCGGATGACAGAGGGCGTTTCAATGGAAGTGTTTGCGGAATATTTCGGAAAAAATATGGAAAACGTTTACGGAGAGGTCCTGAAAAAACATCTGGAGATCGGAATGCTGGAACAAAAAGGAGACAGGATATATCTTTCGAGAAAGGGAATCCATGTGAGCAATGGAGTGATGGCGGATTTTCTGCTGTAGAAAAATTTGTCGATTTTTTCACCTTGACGAACGGATGTTCTGACGGTATACTGATAAAAAATCAGAAGTTTTACAGCGGAATAAGAGAGGTAGATTCTGCTGTTGAGAAGAATACCGGAGTATTTTTTATGACCGGACAGAGTAGGAGGCTTTCATGTCAGCAGAAGCAAACGATAAGAAGCGTTTTATTAGGATACGCGGAGCCAATGAGAATAATCTTAAGAATCTTAGCGTCGATATTCCCAGAGACCAGTTTGTGGTACTTACCGGACTCAGCGGCTCCGGTAAGTCATCTCTTGCATTTGATACCATTTATGCAGAGGGACAGAGACGTTATATGGAGTCACTTTCTTCCTATGCGAGGCAGTTCCTGGGACAGATGGAGAAACCGGATGTGGAGAGTATCGAGGGCCTTCCGCCGGCAATCTCCATTGATCAGAAGTCAACGAACCGGAATCCCCGTTCTACAGTGGGTACGGTAACGGAGATCTACGATTATTTCCGACTTCTGTATGCCCGTGTGGGAATCCCGCACTGTCCCAAATGTGGAAGAGAAATCCGCAAACAGACGGTAGATCAGATGGTGGATCAGATCATGACGCTTCCGGAACGCCAGAAGATCCAGCTTCTTGCACCGGTAGTGCGGGGCCGCAAGGGAACCCATGTCAAACTTCTGGATCAGGCCAGAAGAAGCGGATATGTGAGAGTGCAGATCGACGGAAATCTCTATGAGCTTTCTGAGGAGATCAAGCTGGATAAGAATATCAAACATAACATTGAGATCGTTGTGGATCGACTTATTGTGAAACCGGGAATAGAGAAGCGTCTTTCCGATTCCATTGAAACCGTGCTGGATCTGGCGGATGGTCTGCTGGTAGTAGACACTATGGACGGGAAGCTTCTGAATTTCAGTCAGAGTTTTTCCTGTCCGGATTGCGGCATCAGCATTGATGAGATCGAACCCAGGAGCTTTTCCTTTAATAATCCATTTGGTGCCTGCCCGCAGTGTCTGGGTCTTGGATATAAGATGGAATTTGATATCGATCTGATGATCCCGGATAAGAAACGGAGTATCAATGAAGGGGCTATCGCTGTTCTCGGATGGCAGTCCTGTACTACGCAGGGAAGTTTTTCCAGAGCAATCCTGGATGCCCTGGCAAGGGAATATGAATTTTCTCTGGATACACCTTTCTGCGAGTATCCGAAGAAGGTCCAGGATATCCTCATCCATGGTACCGGCGGTCATTCTGTGAAGGTTTATTATAAAGGACAGCGGGGAGAGGGCGTTTACGATGTGGCGTTCCCGGGACTGATCCGCAATGTGGAGCAGAGATACCGTGAAACCGGTTCCGAGGCTATGAAGCAGGAATACGAGAGTTTTATGCGGATTACTCCTTGTACCACATGTAAGGGACAGAGGCTGAAGAAAGAGTCCCTGGCAGTGACCGTGGCGGATAAGAATATTTATGAAGTGACCAATATGCCGGTACAGAAGCTGCAGGGCTTTCTCCGCGATCTGAAGCTTTCAAAGCAGCAGGAGCTTATTGGAAGGCAGATTCTGAAGGAAATCCGTGCCAGGGTTGGATTTCTGGCAGAGGTTGGCCTGGAGTATCTTTCACTTGGAAGAGCTACCGGAACCCTTTCCGGCGGAGAGGCTCAGAGGATCCGTCTTGCCACACAGATCGGATCCGGGCTTGTGGGGGTTGCATATATCCTGGATGAGCCGAGTATCGGGCTTCACCAGAGAGATAATGACAAGCTTCTGGGGGCACTGATGCGTCTCCGTGATCTTGGCAACAGTCTGATCGTGGTGGAGCATGATGAAGATACCATGCGTGCTGCAGACTGTGTCATCGATATCGGCCCCGGAGCCGGAGAACATGGCGGACAACTGGTCGCAATGGGGACAGCTGAGGATCTGATGAAAAATGAGCAGTCTGTGACAGGAGCTTATTTAAGCGGAAGGCTGAAGATCCCGGTACCGGAAGTGAGGAAGGAACCAACCGGATTTCTTCATATAAAGGGTGCGGCAGAGAACAACCTGAAGCATATCGACGTAGATATTCCTCTGGGAGTGATGACCTGTATCACAGGTGTTTCCGGCTCCGGTAAGAGCTCTCTGATCAATGAAATCTTGTACAAGAGACTTGCCAGAGACCTGAACCGTGCCAGAGTGATCCCCGGGAAACATGATGACATCCTGGGTATCGATCAGCTGGATAAGGTGATCAATATCGACCAGTCCCCGATCGGAAGAACTCCCCGTTCCAATCCTGCCACATATACCGGAGTTTTTGACCAGATCCGTGATCTTTTTGCAGCCACCGCAGATGCCAAGGCAAAGGGCTACAAGAAAGGCCGTTTCAGTTTTAATGTCAAGGGCGGACGGTGCGAGGCCTGCAGCGGTGACGGAATCATCAAGATCGAGATGCATTTTCTTCCGGATGTATATGTGCCTTGCGAAGTCTGCAAGGGCAAACGCTACAATCGTGAGACTTTGGAAGTGAAGTATAAGGGCAAGAGCATTTATGATGTATTGAATATGACTGTGGAAGAAGCACTGACATTTTTTGAGAATGTACCGTCGATCCGGAGAAAGATCGAGACCCTGTATGATGTAGGGCTTTCCTATATCCGCCTGGGTCAGCCCTCCACCACTCTTTCTGGAGGAGAAGCACAGCGTATCAAGCTTGCCACAGAACTCAGCAAGCGCAGTACCGGAAAGACGATCTATATCCTGGATGAGCCTACCACAGGACTGCACTTTGCGGATGTCCACAAGCTGATCGAAATCCTGCGCCGTCTGTCTGAAGGAGGAAACACCGTTGTGGTCATTGAGCACAATCTGGATGTGATCAAGACGGCGGATCATATTATTGATATCGGACCGGAAGGCGGTGACAGAGGCGGAACGGTAATTGCCAGAGGAACTCCGGAGGAAGTAGCAGAGAATCCGGTTTCCTACACCGGTAAATATGTGAAAAAATATCTGGAACAGAAATAACCGGTAAAAGTTCTTTTCAATTTCTGTGGTTTTGTATATAATGAAGTGCGGGAACGTTCCGGCACAGACCGGAACAGAATAAGTCAGAAATGCGTCAGCATACGAATGTGTATGACGCAGGCGGGAGGATTTATGCCGGCAAAGGATATTGGAATCGATCTGGGAACCAGAAACAGTCTGGTGTTTTCCACAGGCAAGGGGATTGTTTTAAGAGAGCCCTCTGTGGTTGTTTATGATAAAGATACAGAGAAGATCAGAGCGATCGGTGAGGAAGCCAGACAGATGGCAAGCCATCTGACTTCCAATATGGAAGTGATCTGGCCAATCCGAAGAGGTGTGATCGTAGATTATAATGTAATGGAAAAGATGCTGAAATATTTTATTTCACAGGCTATGGGACGGAGAGCGTTCCGGAAACCGAGAGTCAGCATCAGTGTTCCGAGCGGGATCACGGAGATTGAGCGTAAAGCAATTGAGGAAGCTGCCTATCAGTCAGGAGCCAGGGAAGTTTTTCTTGTGGACGAGCCCATCGCTGCTGCTATTGGTGCAGGTGTAGATATCACCAAGCCATTTGGTAATCTGATCGTGGATATCGGTGCAGGGACCACGGATGTTGCGGTCGTATCCGTAGGAGGTGTGGTTGTTTCCGCATCTGTGAAGGTTGCAGGAGATAATTTTGATCATGCGATCATGAATTATGTACGTGAGAAGCACAGCCTCTTTATCGGGGAGGATGCAGCGGAGAATATCAAGATCAAGATCGGAACAGCCAGTGAAGAAGCGGATCTTCGCACGATGGAGGTCAAGGGCAGAAATATCATCACAGGACTTCCGAAGGTGGCAACACTGACTTCTGAGGAGATCCGGACCGCTTTGCGGGAAACGACCGGACAGATCGTAGAGACAGTCCATGGCGTTCTTGAGAAAACACCGCCGGAGCTGGCGGCAGATATCATGGACCGAGGAATCGTTCTTACAGGCGGAGGTGCCATGCTGCATGGAATGGATGCATTGATCGAGCAGAAAACAGGAGTCAGCACATTGACTGTGCAGGATGCAATGCTTGTAGTGGCTGCCGGAACAGGAAAATATGCGGAAATCATGTCAAGGATGTAAACCGTTATGAGGCGTCCGGACGGCACAGGGTCAGAGAAGAGACTGCCGCAGGAAACTCATACAGATAAGGCGCTGCAGCTGCAGTGCCTTTTGCTGTTATCAGAGGTTTACAGATGGAGAAAAAAATGAGTGAGACAGTTACAGGATATATAGATCATGTGATCTTCCGAAATGAAGATAATGGATATACGGTCATGGTACTGAAAGGGATGGAAGAGGAACGGGAACTGACCTGTGTGGGGACATTTCCTGCGATTACCCAGGGGGCTGCCATTGAAGCTTCCGGAAATTATACAACACATCCGGTGTATGGCAAGCAGTTTCAGATAGCCTCCTACGTAGAAAAAATGCCGGAGGATGCACTGGCCATGGAGCGTTATCTGGGTTCTGGTGCGATCAAGGGGATCGGAGCGGCACTGGCAGCCAGGATCGTACGTCGTTTCGGTGATGATACTATGCGTATTGTAGAGGAAGAGCCGGAGCGGCTGGCTGAGATCAAGGGAATCAGCGAAAAAAAGGCCATGGAGATCGCAGAACAGATGACGGAGAAAGCAGATATGCGCCGCGCTATGATCTTTCTCCAGAAATACGGGATATCGCTGAATCTCGGCGCAAAGATCTATCAGAAATACGGGCAGACTGTATATGGAGTCCTGCAGGAGAATCCGTATCGCCTTGCAGAGGATATCAGTGGTGTGGGATTCCGTATCGCAGATGAGATCGCTTCCCGGATCGGGATCCATACAGATTCAGATTACAGGATAAGAAGCGGAATGTTGTATACTCTCCTACAGGCTTCAGGAGAAGGCCATATCTATCTCCCGAAGGAGGAACTTTTTTCCAGGGCATCCGGACTTTTGGGAGTAGATTCCTCCTATATGGAAAAACATCTCATGGATATGGTAGTAGACCGGAAACTGATCCTGAAAGAAACAGAAGACGGTGCAGTTGTCTATCCCACACGATATTATTATCTTGAGCTGAATTCAGCCAGAATGCTCTGTGAGCTGAACATCCTCTGCCCGGAAGATGAGGAGATGATGGCGAAACGGATCAACAGGATCGAAAAGGAGACAGGAACCCGGTTAGATGAAATGCAGAAACAGGCAGTGGCGGCAGCTGCCAGTCATGGTCTGTTCATTCTGACCGGCGGGCCGGGAACCGGAAAGACTACAACGATCAATGCGATTATCCGTTATTTTGAAGAGGAAGGCGCTGAGCTGCGGCTTGCAGCTCCCACCGGCCGTGCAGCCAAGCGAATGACAGAGGCTACCGGATACGAGGCTCAGACGATCCACAGACTTCTGGAGCTGAATGGAATGCCGGAGGAAGAGCAGGAAGGCCGTGCAGTTCATTTTGACAGGAATTCGGAGAATCCGCTGGAAGCGGATGTGATCATCATTGATGAGATGTCCATGGTAGATATCGCACTGATGCATTCATTGCTTCTTGCAGTGACAGCAGGGACCAGATTGATCCTGGTAGGTGATGAAAATCAGCTTCCCAGTGTAGGCCCGGGAAATGTTCTGAGGGATATTATCCGCAGCGGCTGTTTTCCGGTAGTAGAGTTGAAAAAGATTTTCCGCCAGGCATCTGAAAGTGATATTGTGGTGAATGCCCATAAGATCAACCGGGGCGAGCAGGTGACCATCAATAACAAGAGCCGGGATTTCTTTTTTCTGAAAAGATATGACGCGGATATCATTATCCGTGTGGTGATCGCACTGATCCAGGAGAAGCTTCCGCGTTATGTAGATGCAAAGCCCTATGAGATCCAGGTGCTCACTCCTATGCGCAAGGGACTTTTAGGTGTGGAGCGGCTGAACCAGATCCTTCAGAGATATCTGAACCCGCCGGATGAAAAGAAAAAGGAGAAAGAGATCGGACAGCGTCTTTTCCGTGAAGGGGATAAGGTGATGCAGGTGAAGAACAATTACCAGCTGGAGTGGGAAATCCTTGGACGATACAAGATTCCTGTGGATAAAGGTGTGGGCGTGTTTAACGGAGATACCGGTATTATGACGGAGATCAATGAATTTGCGGAAACGGCCACCGTGGAATTTGAGGATGGCAGACAGGCAGAATATTCCTTCAAACAGCTTGAGGAACTGGAACTTGCCTATGCAGTGACCATACATAAGTCCCAGGGCTCAGAATATCCGGCAGTGATCCTTCCGATCCTTTCCGGACCAAGGATGCTGATGAATCGGAATCTTCTGTATACAGCAGTGACCAGAGCCAGAAAATGTGTTACCGTAGTAGGCAGCGAGACCACTTTTGCGGAGATGATCCGTAATGAAAAACAGCAGCAGAGATACAGCTCTCTGGACAGACGGATCCGGGAGCTGGATGAATCTGAACAGAAGGAGAGCGCCATCGGGGAGAAAGGACTTTCTTGAAAAAAACAGCAGATTTTTTACTGGACATGCTTTACCCGAAAAAATGCCCGCTGTGTCATCAGATACTGAAAGAAAAAGACCGGCTGATCTGTCCGGAGTGTTCCGGAAAGGTCAGGCCTATATCCGGTCCCAGGTGTATGAAATGCGGAAGACCGGTAAAAATGGAAGAGGAATACTGTGAAGACTGCCGCAAGGGTGCCCATTATTTTACGGAGGGCAGAAGTATTTTCTGGTACGGAGAGGTCTGGAGACAGTCTTTGGTACGATTTAAGTATTACGGATGTCGGGAATATGGGGATTTTTATGCAAAGGCAATGAGCATCTTCGGAAAAAAATATCTGGAACGGTGGAAGCCTGATCTGATCGTTCCCGTTCCTCTGCATCCCAGAAAAAAAAGGATGAGAGGTTTTAACCAGGCAGCATATCTGGCAGAAAGGCTCAGTGTTCTTACAGGGATCCCATGGAATGAGCATCTGGTAAAGAAGATACGAAGCACAAGATCTCAGAAAAAACTTAATGCCATACAGAGGCGTCAGAACCTGAAAAATGCATATCAGGTAACCGAAAAGATCCCAGGTTTTTCTGTACTTGTGGTGGATGATGTATACACAACAGGAAGTACGGCAGATGCCATGGCAATGTGTCTTCTTGAGGCCGGTGCAGAGAAAGTTTATTTTCTGACAATATGCGCAGGAAGGGCATGAAACAGCCGAAAAAACACTTTTCATAGGTATGGAACTATGCTACAATAAATTTGATTGCAGTTAAACAGTATAACTGTATGGAAAGCGTAATGCAGATCATATATCGGGGATTTTCCTGATAAAGAAAGCTTATGAGGAGTTATTTTTATGGTAAATGAAGAAAAAGTGAAGATCATGAACCGTCTGGCCATGTATGAGCATGGAGAAGGCAGGAAGTATCTTCCGGTGAGCAGATATTATCGAAGTGATTATATTGGACTTGCACTGATCAGAAACTTTTTTCTGGTAACGATCGGATATATATTGGGACTTGCAGGCGTTGCCGCATATTTCAGCGAATATCTTATGGATAATGTGAATAAGATTAATCTGGTCGAGGTTGGGATCTATATCATCGTCGGTTATCTGATCGTGCTTGTTGTATATTCGATACTGACCTACATCCAGTATTCTGTGAAATATTTCCGGGCAAAAAAAAGTGTCAGGGAATATTATCAGGATCTTACAAGACTGGAAAAAATCTACGGGCGGGAGGAAAAAAGAAATCCGGTCCGGAGAAATGCAGGAGGACATAGAAAATGACAGCTTTACTTGAGATCAAACAGAATATCAAAAGATTTTACGGACAATATGAAGTATATATACTGCCGGTCCTGAAGTTTGTTCTGGCATTTGCCTATTTTCTCTGGATCAACAGCAATATGGGCTACATGAAACAGCTGGATAATATTTTTGTTGTCCTGATCCTGGCGCTTGTATGTTCGATCCTTCCGGTTTCCGTGATGATGTTTATGGGATTTGCGTTGATGATCGGGCACTGTTATGCAGTCGGGATCGAAACGGCAGGATTTATGCTGCTTCTTATTCTGTTTATGCTGATCCTGTTCCTAAGATTCAGCAGGTCACAGAATCTTGCAATGATCCTTACACCACTTTCCTTCGGATTTGGTGTTCCTGCACTTATGCCGATCGGAGCAGGCCTGCTGGGTAGTGCATTGTCAGCGCTTCCGGCCGGATGCGGTGTTGTGATCTATTATTTTATACGGTTTGTACATGCACAGTCGGCGGCACTCAGTGATCCTGCCGCAGAGATCACAGAAAAACTGAAGCTGATCTCTGACGGACTTGTCCACAACTGGGCAATGTGGATCACGGTGATCGCGTTTGTGGTAGTGATCCTGTTTGTGAACCTTCTGAGAACACGGGCGTTTGATTATGCATGGAGGATTGCTGTCATTGCCGGCGGCGTGATCTATATCCTGGTTATCCTTGCCGGAGATTTCTGCATTAGTATTACGGTAGCCATGGTGCCGATGATCCTGTCCACAGTGATCTCCGTACTGGCAGGATTTGTTCTGGAGTTCTTTGTTTTTGGCGGAGATTACAGCAGAACAGAACGTCTGGAATATGAGGATGATGAGTACTATTACTACGTAAAAGCCGTTCCGAAGGCAACGGTCGCCACTTCTGAGAGAAGCATCAAAAAGATCAATGCGGAGCCGGTAAAAGAAGAAAAAAAAGAAGACAATGTTGTGTCTTTCAGTGATGATGTATTTCCTGAGAAGAACGAAATGCATACAGTAAAGATGCCGGATATGGTTTCCGAAAATACAGTAAGTGAGAAACCGCAGGGATTGGACAAGATCGATTTCGAAAAACAGCTGGAGGAATCGCTGAAGGATCTTTAAACAGGAACGATTGGAATAGCTCAGGAAGAAAGGAGGAGACTTATGCAGAATGTGCTGACAGTTGTGGCCGGATATCTGGGGAAGATTTCCCTTCCGGGATTTGGCGTGATAGATATCATTGAGATCGGACTGATTTCCTTTTTTGTATATCAGTTTATGGCATGGATCAAATTTACACGTGCATATACCCTTCTGAAGGGCATTTTGATCGTCCTTGGATTTATCCTGGTCGCATATATCTTCAAAATGAATACGATCCTCTGGATCTTCCGGAACCTGGCTAATGTGCTGGTGATCGGTGTGATCGTAATCTTTCAGCCGGAGCTGAGGAAGGCGCTGGAGCAGCTGGGACAGAAGAAGTTTGTTTCCAACATTATTCCCTTTGATTCCGGCAGGGAAGTGCAGGAGCGTTTCAATGACAAGACTATCAACGAACTGGTAAAGGCCTGTTTTGATATGGGTGAAGTTAAGACCGGAGCACTGATCGTGATCGAGGAAGAGATCCGGCTTGACGAATATGTGAGAACCGGTATCAATATTGACGGTATCCTTACCAGTCAGCTGCTGATCAATATTTTTGAGCATAATACACCTCTTCATGACGGAGCGGTGATCGTGCGTGGGAACCGTGTGGTAGCAGCAACCTGCTATCTGCCTCTTTCAGATAATATGGAACTGAGCAAACAGCTGGGAACAAGACACAGAGCAGGTGTGGGTATCAGCGAAGCTACGGATTCTCTTACGATCATTGTTTCGGAAGAGACAGGACAGGTTTCAGTGGCCAGAGGCGGAGAACTATCCAGAGGGCTTAACAGCAAGCAGCTTCGTGAAGTACTTGTTTCTGCTCAGAATAAAAAGGTTGTTGACAACGGTAAGCTGAGAAATCTGCTGAAAGGGAGAGTGAAACATGAAGAAAAATCTGACTAAGAACATCCCTTTGAAGATCATGTCGATTATTGTGGGAATCCTGGTGTGGCTGATCGTAGTAAATGTTGATGACCCTATCATTACGAAAGGCTTTGTGATCTCAGATGTGCAGATCATCAACGAAGCTTATGTGGATCAGCTGGGTGAGATGGTCATGCAGGATGACCGTGAAAATTCAGTACGTGTTTATATTACAGGTGATCGGAAGACAGTCAACCGTCTCACCTCAAGTGATATTAAGGCAGTTGCGGATCTGCAGCAGGCCCAGTCTACCGATACAGATCCTGTAATGATTCCCATTACAGCGACCTGCTCCGGGATACTGCCGGAAAATATTAGTGTATCACCGCAGAATCTGAGTGTCCATCTGGAAAAAAAGGTGACCAAAGAATTTGCGATCAATGTTACCAGTGATGACAGCAAGCCGGCACAGGGGCTGGAGATTGCTTCGCTCACCGCGAATCCGGAAAAAGTCCGTATTACAGGACCGGAATCTCTGGTTGGTAAAATAGATAGTGTGAGTGTGGATGTAAGTTCAAAACTTGACGGGATCGATCAGGATACGATGATCACGGACGCAGAACTGACTATCACAGATAAGAATCAGGACACTCTTTCATCAAATTCCATGAGCTATCTGAAATTTGATAACAATGGAAAAGTCAATGTTACGGCAAAGCTCTGGAAGGTGCGTTCTGATATACGGATCAGTGCGGGATATACAGGGGAACCAGCAGAAGGCTATGTTGTGGATAGTGTCACAACAGTACCGGAGACTTTCAGCGTAGCCGGAAGTGAGGAAGCACTGAACAATCTGAAACTTCAGGGAAATACCATTTATCTAGACAATGAGAATGTGGATATTTCAGGAAAGAGCAATGACGTGGAAAAGAAAGTAAACCTGTCAGAGCTTCTTCCGGATGGCCTCAAGCTGACATCCGGATCCAGTACGGACCTCTGGATCACAGTCAATATCCTGCCGGAGGGCAGTAAGATATACAGCTTCCCGACAGAGGATATCAAAGTAAAGGGTCTGCCTGATGATCTGCAGCTGGCATTTGAAGTTGCAGATATTGAACTGAAGGTGCAGGCGGAAGAAGGAGATCTTTCCCAATTTGATCTGAAGTCGGTAGGAGCAGCACTTTCCATGGATGACTGGGAGGAGGGCAGCTACGAAGTACCGATCAAAATCAGCCTTCCGGAAGGCTACAAGCTGCTGGAGGATGTAACCGCCGAGATCAAAATCTCCAAGGTTTCCAATGTAGACAGCAGCAGTCAGTAAGTAATCACAGCTTTGGACAAGGCTTGAAGGATAAGTAATATAAAGGGAGACAGCAGCAATGTTAAGTTATAAGGTAACGGTCAGGAACCCGTCAGGGCTTCATCTTCGTCCCGCAGGGCTTTTGTGCGGCGAGGCAATAAAATACAAATCGTCCATAACATTTCAGTATGCCGGAGGTACAGCGAATGCCAAAAGTGTTCTGAGTGTTCTGGGTGCCTGTGTTAAAAGCGGGGATGAGATCACACTGGTCTGCGAGGGTGAGGATGAACAGGCTGCGATAGATGCGCTTGTGGCTCTTATCGAAGGCGGATTGGGCGAATGATACGTAACAGATACAATAATTATTTACAGCAGCATGATCAGGAGGGATTATTGTGAAGAGAAGAGTTGTGGCAATTTTTCTCAGTCTGACATTATGCATGGGCGGAACTTTGGAAGCCGGCGCTGCGGCTTTGGAAAGTACAGACGTGCAGATGGCAGCAGAGACAGCCGGCGATCCGGCTGAGGATGTATTCAGTGATGAAGCGGAAACGACTGTACAGCAGCCGGAGACAGAAGCGGATCAGACAGGTAGTACTGACAGTACAGACAGTTCAGAAGAAACACCTGTTACACCGGAGAACCCCGCAGAGACACCGGATGTTATAGAAACACCGGAGATTACAGAGACACCGGAAACTACAGAAGCACCGGAGGCTACAGAAGCACCGGATGCGACAACAGAAGACAGTACAGATCCGGGCGATGATTTCAGTGCAGGTGATGCACAGGAACTGGATGCACCGTCAGCAGATACCGCAGTACAGAACAAAGTAGAGAATAACAAGGCAGAGGAAACTTCTGCTACCGGAGCATCACTGGTAAACGGTGTAGTCGTTGCCAAGACAAGTGACTGGGTTTCTGCAAACGGTTTTTACAGACTCCGCAAAAAGAAGGTTGCTGCATCTGCAGCTCCGGAGGGAAAAGCTTCTGAGTATCCTGCAGAAAGCAGCGAAGAAGAGCAGAAAACAACAGTTGATGAAACAGCTGCAGCAGCACAGGAGGTACAGCAGACTGAAGAGCTTCCGGAAGGTGCAGCAGAGAGTGAGCAGGCTCAGGTACTCCAGAATGAGTCAGCAGAAGGAGAGCAGGAGACTGCAGCAGAAGAAGTTTCTACAGAGGAAGTATCCGCAGCAGAAGCTTCTGCAGAGACAGCATCCGCAGATGTAGTGTCTGCAGAGGAGACATCCGAAGAGACAGCACCCGCAGAAACAGAGACGGCAGTCGAAACATCAGAGAGCGTAGATAACGCAGAGACTCTTGCCCAGGATGAAGGGAACGCTTCTCAGGTATCAGAAACAGGTTCCATCGAAGATAATTATTTTACTGCGCAAGATGGTCTTCTTAAGATCAATACCAACGGACATGTGGGATATTATCTTTTTAATGAAGACGGATATCTGGTAACCGGCCGTATGACCCGTGAGCCAGGTGCAGCAGGTTATACCGGAACACAGAAGACAGAATGGTATTTCCTCGAAAACTCCAAAGCTTCCCTGTATTCGGATTCCACCGGAAAAGCAATCACACCGTGGACATCCAATCTTGGCCAGCAGAAGAGAAATTACTGGTTATGGACAGGAACTGTTTTCCGCTATTATAATTCCCAGGGTGATTACAAATCCATAGAGGCTCAGAACCTTGTAGGCAAGATCAAGAAGATCGGAAATGCTTATTATACACTGATGCGTAACGGAAAACCGCGAACAGGAATCCTGAAGCTGACAACCGGTTCCACAACATATCAGTATTACTTCCAGCCGGCATCAAAGGCAGGAGAGATTCCAGGAAAGCTTTTTTATGGCGGATGGACATATGTTTTAAACAGCAAAAATCAGAAACGTTTTATCTATTGTAGTCCGAAGGCTGCCACACGTGGACAGATCATGAAACATGGAGTTTATGTATCACCTGTAATGTCCAAGAAATATCGATATATGCTGAATGCCAGCGGCTATGTTATGACGAATACAATGGCGAAGGCGCAGAATAACGCATATTATGTTTCAGACAGCAAGGGCCGCATCATTACAAAAAAACTTGTGAAGTATAAAGGCAGCAGATATTATTTCGGAGGCAATGGCCAGAGAGTTTCCTGGAAGAACTGCTGGCATGGCTGCCCGGGTGCATCCAACAAGATTTATTATTTCGGAAGCACAGCAGGAAAAGTTGTTGAAAAATATGGCTGGCAGAAGGTGACCGACGCAAAAGGCCAGTTCTTCGGATGGTTTTACTTTGACAAAAACGGAAACCACTATAAGAGCCAGATGATAACAAACAAGTCCTCAAAAAAGAGCTATTACTTTAATAGCACAGGACAGCTTGCAACAGGAAAAACAAAGATCGGCAAAAAATACTATTTCTTTGCAACATCAGATGCCAATGCGCACAGAGGCTGGATGTACAAGAGTACATTGATCCGTTACCAGAATAAGTGGTATTATGCAGGCGGCAACGGTGTTCTGAAAAAGTCAGGCTGGCAGAAGGTAGGTAAATACTGGTACTATCTGCAGAACTATACCGTTGTGACAAATAAATCCATGAAGCGTGGTTCCGTAAATGGTTATCTGGACAGCCAGGGACGTTTTTCCACCGGCTGGGTGATCGTCAGCGATTACTATGATCAGGTCAAATATATCGATCCGGACAGCGGTTCCAAGTATCTGACCAATACAAGCAGATGGATCGATGGAAAACTGTATTACTTTGATAAGAACGGTTACCGCCGCAATGATGTTTCAAATATTTACGGAGGACCATATTACCTGGAGGTTGATAAGACCAACGGTGTTATGACTGTATACACAAATAGTAGCAAGACGATTCCTGTTAAGACAATCCGTGTTTCTGTAGGTCTCTCCGGAACACCTACATGGGATGGTACATACAGACTGACCCGCAGTCTGAGATGGCAGCCACTGATGGGACCGTCCTGGGGACAGTATGGAACACATGTTGACGGATGCGGACAGGGAGGAATCTTTATCCATTCCGTAGCCGGATCGACCAGGAGTGTTTATAATCTTCCGGCAGGCGAGTACCTGAAGCTTGGTCAGCCTGCATCTCACGGATGTATCCGTACCTGTGTGGCTGATGCGAAGTGGGTATTTGAGAACTGTAACGGTTCTACGATCCACATTTACAGCAGCGGAAATTACGTTAACAATGAATCCTTCAAGGGACCGTTAGGCCGCAGACCGCTGGCAACCTTCCGTGGAGCCGGAAACTTTGATCCTACAGACCCGGAAGTTCCGTGATCTTTACCGAACAGTACCAGAAAGAAATATATAGAATAACTGAAGACCGATGTTCAGCTGTATGAAGCTGACATCGGTCTTTTTCCATATATGGCTTTACTTTCCATTTTTTCATATGTATAATAAAAGTCATGCACAAATAAACAACATAATTTATGGAAGGAAACTAAAATGAAAAACTGGAAGAAATGGCTGGTGGCAGGCTGTATGGCAGCACTGCTGGGAATAGGAACAATGGGAACTACAGCGATGGCCATGGGCGGCGGAGGCGTAGACCGAAGCGAGGCAGTTGCTGAGGAAGAAAAGGTCCCCAGCGGGAAGGCAACACAGAATTCCAGGGTAAGTTCAAAGGCCTGGAAGAAGATCAACGGTGTCTGCTATAACGGAAGCGGCCAGAAGCTGGAAGGTGCTGTCACACGTGGAATCGATGTTTCTGAGTGGCAGGATACCATCAACTGGAGCCAGGTCAAAAAATCTAATGTAGATTTTGCCTTTGTCAGGATCTCCTATGGTCTGAATCATCTGGATAAGACATATGATTACAACATGAAACAGGCAGAGAAGGCAGGAGTTCCGACAGGAACCTATGTGTACAGCCTTGCGCTGAACACACAGCAGGCACTGAAGGAAGCACAGCTTGCCATCCGTAAAATGGATGGATATAAAGTATCCTATCCGGTGGTTTATGACATTGAATATGATCAGATGCGCAATCTTTCCGCATCACAGATCGCAGATCTGGCAAAGACCTTCTGCAATGAGGTAAAAAAAGCCGGATATCATCCAATGATCTACTGCAATACAGACTGGTATGACAACAAGCTTGACTGGAGCAAGATGACAGGTTATGATGTATGGCTTGCACGTTATGGTGATACGATCCCGGCTCCTGACAAGACAAAGTACAAATATACCATCTGGCAGTCCACCGATGGTGACGGTGGCGGATATCTGAATACCACCAAGGGTCTGGTTGCGGGAATCCCGTCTTATTCTACTGTAGATATTGACTTCGGTTATGTTGATTATACCAAGATCATCACACCCAGATGGCATGCACAGACCGGATACAAAGCGTCCACCAGACCGGATACCAGTAACTATAAAGGAAAAACCGGCTGGGCAACAGAGAACGGAAAGAAATTTTATTATGTCAATGGTGTCAAAAAATACGGCTGGGTTCAGGTGAAAAATAAGAAATATTATATCCATAAGACCGCAGGAATGTGCCGTTCAAAGCTGATCAGGGATTCCAAGAATATTTCCAGATATGTAGACAAAAATGGAGTCCTTGTGAAAAATACCTGGATCACCTATAAGGAGAAAAAATATTATTTTGACAAAAACGGACATGCATTAAAGGGCATGAAAAGGGTTGGAAAGAACTATTATTATTTTCAGGCCAAATACGGATACATGATGAGACATGTGCGGTACATGAACAGCAGGGATGATGTATATTATTTTGGCGGTGACGGCGTTATGGTCAAAAAGGTATTCTATACATGGAGCGGAAACAATGAAAG
Organism: Blautia sp. LMAG:89; assembly: GCF_008679485.1. Lineage (NCBI taxonomy): Bacteria > Bacillati > Bacillota > Clostridia > Lachnospirales > Lachnospiraceae > Blautia > Blautia sp. LMAG:89. Next base: position 464,744 of record NZ_NANC01000003.1, read on the forward strand.
CCATACCTATTATTTTGGCTCCAATGGAAAGATGCAGAGAGGCTGGCTCAAACTGGACGGAAAGAGATATTATTTTGATCCGGAAACAGGAATCATGTACAAAAACTGTACTATTGAGAAAAACGGAAAGAGCTATACATTCGATGAAGATGGTGTATACACAACTGTATCCGCAGCAAATAAGAAAAAATAAAAAAAATGCCGGCAGCGAACATAAAGCTGCCGGCATTTTTATGATCATAAGGTATAAACAAGGATTCCCAGGATGATGATCAGATTTCCGATGATCTTTCCGCGGGAAATCTTTTCTTTCAGGATCCGCCAGGAAAACAGCAGGACAAAAACATAGGCGGCAGTATCGATCACCGGTCCGAATTTCATATCCACTTTGGTGTAGCACCAGGTATTCAGGAGCAACACTCCAAAAAAGATGCCATAGGCCAGGATCACTCGCCAGTTCAGATATTCCCGGAGGGGATTTTTGTATTCCATATTGGCACTCTGCTTTAGAAGTACCTGGGAAATTGCCGAAAAAAAGGTTCCGGCCAGCATGATCAGCATAAATGTTCTATTCATATCTCTGCACCATCCAGACTCCGATCAGAACGATCAGGATGCCGATGATGTTCTGAAGCGAAAGATTTTCGTGAAAAATGATCACAGCCCATACCTGGGACCATAGAAGATAGACGCTTTTGTTGGCGTAGGCCGTGGAAAGGGAAAATTTTTTGATCACCTGCTGCCATGCAATGGCGTAGATCCCACAGTTTGCGATCATAAGAAAAAGAAATACATAGAGAAGAGGACTGTGAAGCCCTTCTTTATTGTAATAAACCGATGCAAGCTTGGAAAAAACGCTGGTAAGAGAAAACAGCAGGATATTCAGATGAAGCTGAATATAATCTTTGATTTTTGTCATGTTTCCTCCATATCATAAATGCGATTATCATAGACTGATAATCAATATATATCATCCGGCAGGTTTATGCAAGAAAATGTTTGAACAATGTAACGGTTTACAACAGGAAATGAAAATGATAAGATTAAACGATAAGTGTCAATTGATACAAAAGAGAGGAAAAACGATATGTGTTTATATTCAGTGGTTGTTCCTGTATACAATTCAGAACATACGCTGCAGGAACTGTACACCCGTCTGGAAAAAGTATTCCGGGAAACGATAAAAGAAGAATTTGAACTGATCCTTGTAGATGACGGGTCCAGGGACCGGTCTTTTGCGGTTATGCAAGAACTCCGGGAAAAAGATCCCCGTGTCAAGATCATCCAGATGGCAAGGAATTTTGGACAGCATCCTGCGCTTCTGTGCGGATTTGCCCACGCAAAGGGAGAGTTCATCGTAACTATGGATGATGACCTTCAGCATCAGCCTGAGGAGCTCCCCAAAATGATCAATGTAATGAAGGAACGTGACGATGTGGATGTGATCATTGCAAGCTATGAAGGACGTAAGCATAATCTGATTCGGAAGCTGGGCACAAAGCTGTCTGTATGGGCAACTTCCAAAATGCTCGGCAAGGATCCGAACCTTCAGATCACCAGTTATCGACTGATCCGCCGTTTTCTGGTGGAAGCCATGCTGAAGACCAATACATATCTTCCGCAGATTGGAAATCTTCTGGTTTTAAGCTCCAACCGTATCATCAATGTTCCGGTGCAGCATGCAGCACGTGCATATGGAAAGAGCGGATATTCTTTTCGCCGCCTTGTGAAGGATCTCATCTATGATATTACTGCCCATACGGCATTTCCGTTGCTTATGGTGCGAAACATCGGCATTGCCAGTTTTCTGGTAAGCTTTTTACTGGGGATCTATTATCTGGTGAGATATTTTCTGTGCGGGATCTCAGTGGAAGGCTGGACATCTCTGATGCTTGTGATACTGGCATTTTTCGGACTGACATTGCTTTCGATCGGGATCATCGGTATTTATCTCATGAATATTCTCAATGAGGCCAAAAAGATGCCGCACTATGTGATCCGTCAGGAGGAGACAGACTGATGAAAAAAGAGATCGGCGGCTATCTGGAACTGGAAGAACCGGCGGGACAGGAATACTATCCGGATCTCTGCGGCGTGAATCTCGGAAGAACAGCGCTTTTGTGGCTGATGGAAGCACGCAGGTGCAAAAAGATCTACCTGCCATTTTTTCTCTGCGATTCCGTAACCGGTGCCTGTGAGAGATTCGGGGCAGATATAGAATTTTATCATATGGATGAAGGTCTGCATCCGGTCCTTGAGGAGAGAACTCTTCCGGAAGGAGAATATCTGTATCTGGTAAATTATTATGGCCAGCTTACCGATGATAAGATCCGGAAATATAAAAAAATCTATGGAAATATCATTGTGGATCATACGCATGCGTTTTTTCAGAAGCCGCTGCCGGGTGTGGACACTCTGTACTCCTGCAGAAAATTTCTCGGAGTCAGTGACGGAGCATATCTGTCTACCGATGCGGAACTGGAACCGGAAAAGAAGCCCCTGGATCATTCCATGGGAAGAATGGAGCATATTCTGGGACGTTATGAATATGATGCTGGAACCTTCTATCAGAAAATGCTGGATAATGCAGCAAATTATCATGAGATGGAGATCCGCCGAATGTCCCGTCTGACCGGAAACCTCCTCAGGACTATGGATTATTCCGGTATCAAAGCAAGAAGAGAACAGAACTACCGTCTGCTGTCGCAGCTTCTTCCTTCAAGGAATGCTTTTACAGGGGAGGTGCCGGAGGGACCGTTTGCCTATCCGTATTATCATAAGAACGGATTGGAGCTTCGACGCTGGCTGGCAGGCCGGAAGATTTTTGTACCGACAAACTGGCGCAATATCCTGGAAGAATTTGACAGGGATACCATGGAATATGACTGGGCTGCCAATGTGCTGCCGCTTCCCTGTGACCAGAGATACGGGGCAGAAGAAATGCAGTATATCGCGGAGTCCATAAGAGAATGGGAGGAAACGGAATCATGAAACACAGATTGCTGATACTGGGAACGTTGGGAGAATTTGAGCAGCTGGTGCAGAAGGCCCGCGAAAAAGGATACTACACCATTGTCTGCGACGGATATCCGGATGGTCCGGCAAGAAAATTTGCAGATGAGGCATTTCAGATCCCGGTAACAGATACGGAACGGATCGCCTGTCTCTGCCGAGAAAAAGAGATCGATGGGATCCTCACATCCTTTTCCGACCTTCTTCTGGAATGTATGGTAAAGATCGCGGACCGGGCAGGAATCCCCTGTTATCTGAAACCGGAGCAGCTTCCCTGGTATCGTGATAAATCAGCGACCAGAGCACTGCTTACTGAACTGGGACTTCCCACTCCGGGCTTTCGAAAAATCCCGATCGCATATTTTAAAGACAGGTCCAAAAGAACTCAGCTGCAAGAGCTGCTTGAGGGACTTCGTTATCCGGTGGTCAGCAAGCCACTGGATAAATATGGCTCCCGCGGGATCTATATATCCGAAGATCTGGAGGAGCTGATAAACGGGGCAGAAAAAACCGCAGGATTTTCTGATATGCCGGAGATTTTGGTGGAAGAATATAACGATGGCTATGAATTCAATATGATGACCTGGGTGCGGCATGGAAAAGTCCATGTGATCAGTATTGCAGACCGTGAAAAGACATTTGTTGCCAAAGGTGAGATCCCCATCAGCACAAGAAATGTGTATCCTTCCAGATTATTGTCAAAAGTTGAAAAGCCTGCCACAGAACTTCTTCAGGCATATGCGGACAGAACCGGTCAGAAAGACGGAGCCCTTTCCATGCAGTTTTTCTGGAAGCCGGGAGAAGGTATCCAGGTCTGCGAGATCGCCGCACGATTTTTCGGATATGAGCATGAATTGACCGATATGGTCTATGGATTTAATATGGAAGAGCTTCTTCTTGCATCTCTCTATGATCCGGATAAGCTGGAAAAAATGCTGGCAGAACACGATGTTCATAAACCACAGTGCTGTGGAGCTGTCATTTATTTTCAGGGAAGGCTTCTTACCATCGAAGATCAGTCTGCGGCAGTCCGGCTGGGAGAGAAAGAACAGGTGGAAAAGCCCTGGATCTTTTATCAGGAAGGAGAGAAGGTCATTGAGCATGGTCCTAATCCGTATCTGGCATTATATTATGTAAAAACAGAGAATCGTAAGGAAATGGATCTTCTCACAGAAGAGTTTTATGAGGAAATGCATATTCTGGATCCCAACGGCCAGGAGGTGGCATACCATAATCAGATCCCGGATTATGCACCGGCAGAAAAATAGGCATTGAATTTACAACATGAGTGTGAGAAAATGGAATGTACAGTTAATGTAGAAAAACCATGAAGAATAAGAAATAAAGAGGAAATACATGATTGATTTTAACAGACCTGCGTTTACAGGTAAGGAATTTGAGTACATCCGTGACGCAGTAGAACGGGGAATGCTCTGCGGCGACGGGATCTACACGAAGAAATGTTCTGCATGGATGGAAGAGCGCTTTCATGTGGGTCATGTGATGCTGACAACATCCTGTACCCATGCACTGGAGATGGCTGCTTTTCTGGCAGATATCCAGCCTGGCGATGAGGTGATCATGCCGTCTTATACTTTTGTATCAACGGCAGATGCATTTGTGCTTCGCGGTGCAAGGATCGTATTTGTGGATATCCGGCCGGATACCATGAATATTGACGAGAAGCTGATCGAACAGGCGATCACAGATAAGACCCGCGCGATCGTTCCGGTCCATTATGCAGGAGTAGCCTGCGAGATGGACACGATCATGGAGATTGCCGGAAGACATGATCTGAAGGTAGTGGAAGACGCGGCCCAGGGTGTGGATGCCTACTATAAGGGAAAAGCCCTTGGTACCATTGGAGATTTTGGCTGCTACAGCTTCCATGAAACTAAGAACTATACCATGGGAGAGGGCGGTGCGATCCTGTTCAACGGGGAGCAGTACCTGGAGAAGGCAGAGATCCTGAGAGAAAAAGGAACGGACCGCAGTAAGTTTTTCCGTGGTCAGGTAGATAAATACCGCTGGATGGATTATGGATCATCCTATCTTCCGAGCGAATTGAATGCGGCATATCTTTATGCCCAGCTGGAACAGCATAAGAAGATCAGCGATAAGCGGATGCAGATCTATGATTTTTACAATGAGAACCTTAGATTTCTGGCGGAGGAAGGAAAGATCCAGCAGCCTTATGTACCGGAAGAATGCACACATAATGCACATATGTACTACATTAAGGTACATGATATCCAGGTACGCACAAGGCTTCTGAAATATCTCCGCGAAAAGGATATCTGCAGTGTGTTCCATTATGTACCCCTTCATTCCGCACCGGCAGGAAAAAAATTCGGAAGATTTTCCGGAGAAGATGTTTATACTACAAAAGAAAGCGAGCGTCTTATGCGACTGCCCATGTTCTATAATCTGGATATGGAGGATGCGAAGAGAGTTGTGGATGCGATTGCTTCCTTTGACGGGTTTTGACAGAAGAAGGGGAGAACTATGAAAAAAATAAAAAAATTACTGGCAGTTTTCGCAGCAGTCAGTGTGGCGCTGATGCTGCCGTTACAGACCATGGCTGCAGTGGATCTGAATGCGAAATATGATATCAGCACCAACCAGATCCAGGGATGGCCGGCAGGACCGGATATTACCTCAGATACCGGTATCCTGATGGATGCAGACACAGGAGTTGTTCTTTATAACAAGGGCGGAGATGAACAGAGATATCCGGCCAGCATTACCAAGATCATGACCTTGCTGGTGGCAGTGGAGAACTCCACCATGGATGAGAAGGTGACCTTTACAGAGACCGGGGTGCGTAATGTTACGGCAGATTCCAGTAATATCGGCACAAAGGTGGGCGAAGTCCTGACTATGGAGGATTGTCTTCATGCTCTGATCATCCAGTCTGCCAATGACGTTGCGGCACAGATCGCAGAGCATATCGGCGGGACAGAGCAGGCATTTATCGATATGATGAACCAGCGCGCCAGTGAGATCGGATGTACCAATACACATTTTGCAAATTCCAGCGGACTTCCGGATGATAATCATTATTCTTCAGCACGGGATATGGCGCTGATCTTCCGCGAAGGCCTGAAAAATGAAACATTCCGTACGGTCGTGGGCACACCGGACTATATCATCCAGCCTACAAATATGAACAGCCAGCAGAGGATCCTGCATACCCATCATCCTATGTTTGCACCGGAAAGCGGATTTTACTATGAAGGCTGCATTGGTGGAAAAACCGGAACTACCGTTGCGGCAGGGCATACACTTGTCACAGGAGTGACCAGAGATAATACCACATATATTGCAGTGACCATGCGTGGAACAGAGCTTTCCAATTCCTGTATGGACAGTACGGCTATGTTCAATTACGCATTTGAGAATTTCACAAAAACAGAAGTAAATGGTGGCTATGTATTCCTTCCAAAAGGGGTGGAGCTGAATTCCCTTACCGAGAAGTCAGAGAATACCAACGGGAAAACAGAAACCGGTTACTATTTCGGAGATTATCTGATCGGTACTGCAAGTGTTGCACAGGCAACCGATACACCTGTACCGGAACCGACCGCTGCAGCAGAAGACAGCCAGGAAGCGGACATTTCCGGATCGGAAGCTTCCACAGAAGCAGCAGAGAAAGATGACAGCAAAACAACAGAGAAGAGTACAGCCGGAGAGAGTACCAGCGAAAAAAAGAGCATTCCTGCCCTGCGTAAGATCCTTCTTATGATCATGGCAGCAATGATCCTGATCCTGATCGCCCTTCTTGCGGCTCTCAGAATAAAAGAAAAGAAACATCACAAATAAATCAAAACAGAAAAGGAGAAAGAAAAAATGGGAAAAATAAAAGTAACACAGTGCGGAGATATTGAAGGACTGAAAGTGATCGAGCCAACTGTATTTGGTGATTCCAGAGGATATTTCATGGAAACATACAATTATAACGATTTCAAGGAAGCAGGCATTGATGTGGAATTCGTTCAGGATAATCAGTCCAGCTCCCGTTACGGTGTTCTCCGCGGACTTCATTTCCAGATCAGCTATCCCCAGGATAAACTGGTACGTGTGGTAAACGGAGAAGTGTTTGATGTTGCGGTTGACCTTCGTGAAGGCTCCAAGACCTTTGGAAAATGGTATGGTGTAGTCCTTTCCGCAGAAAACAAGAAACAGTTCTTTATTCCTAAGGGATTTGCTCATGGCTTCCTGGTACTTTCCGAGAATGCAGAGTTCACTTACAAGTGCTCTGATTTCTATCATCCAAACGATGAGGGCGGACTGATCTGGAATGACAAGGACATTAACGTTGAGTGGCCGATCCCGGAAGGCATGGAGCTTATTTTCTCCGACAAGGACCAGAAGTGGGGTAGCTTCGAGGAATATAAGAATCGATAAGGAATTGCAGAATGAAGAAAATATTAGCTTTGCCGGCGGAGCTGTACCAGAATCGAAAGCTGGTTTTAAGCCTTGCAAAAAATGATTTCAAAACAAAATATGCAGGATCCTATCTTGGTATTGTCTGGGCATTTATCCAGCCTATCGTAACGATCCTGGTCTACTGGTTTGTATTTTCCGTAGGACTGAAGGCCGGAACGGTATCGGATTACCCTTTTGTACTCTATCTGGTATCCGGTATCGTGCCGTGGTTTTTCTTCCAGGATGCATTAAACGGTGGAACCAATGCCCTGATCGAATACAATTATCTTGTGAAGAAGGTTGTATTCAAGATCAGCATCCTTCCCATCGTAAAAATCATCTCCGCACTTTTCGTGCATGTTTTCTTTGTGGCCTTTGCACTGCTCTTATGTGCATGCTACGGATATACACCAAGCCTTTATACACTGCAGATCATTTATTACTCTGTCTGCACCTTCCTTTTTGTGCTGGGACTAGTGTATGCTACAAGCGCGATCGTCATTTTTTTCCGTGATCTGACCCAGATCATCAGTATTTTTCTTCAGGTGGGTGTATGGCTTACACCGATCATGTGGGATATCAATATGCTTTCTTCACATCCATGGCTGATCAAGCTGTTTAAGCTGAATCCGATGTACTATGTAGTTACGGGCTACCGTGATTCCATGCTTGGTCATGTCGGGATCTGGAACCATGCTTCATGGACGATCTATTTCTGGGTAGTTACGATCCTGCTTTTCGGACTGGGATCTGTGATATTCAAACGTCTGAAGCCGCATTTTGCAGATGTGCTTTAATTGAATGCGGATGGCGGATATCCGTCTGATCCGGACCGGACAGTTCCCATGGAGGATTTGCTCTGTACGGATAAAAAGCAGAACGGCGGCAGATTGTGAGAGTGAACGATTTACACAAAAGTGAGGTTGAAAATGGCAGAAGATATTGCGATTTCAGTAAATGATGTCAGTAAGATGTACAAGCTTTACGATAATCCTATGGACCGTCTTAAGGAGTCCCTGGGATTATCCAGAAAAAAGAAATATAAAGAGCATTATGCGCTCAACCATGTATCCTTTCAGGTGCATAAGGGAGAAACAGTGGGAATTATCGGAACAAATGGTTCCGGCAAATCCACGATCCTGAAGATCATCACCGGCGTACTTTCGCCCACAGCCGGGGAAATAGCCGTAAACGGAAGGATCTCAGCTCTTCTGGAGCTGGGAGCCGGATTTAACGGAGAATATTCCGGACTTGAAAATGTATATCTCAACGGAAGTATGATCGGTTTTTCCAGGGAAGAGATCGATGCCAAGCTGCAGTCTATTCTGGATTTTGCAGATATCGGTGATTTTATCTATCAGCCGGTAAAAACATACTCCAGTGGTATGTTCGTGCGTCTGGCTTTTGCGGTAGCTATCAATATCGATCCGGAGATCCTGATCGTTGATGAGGCTCTTTCCGTGGGAGATGTATTTTTCCAGGCAAAATGTTACCGGAAGTTCGAAGAGTTTAAGGAAATGGGGAAGACCATTCTGTTTGTAAGCCATGACCTGAGCAGTATCGGAAAATACTGTGACCGTGTTGTGCTTCTAAACAAAGGTGAGAAGCTTGCAGAGGGTGGTGCCAAGGAGATGGTCAATCTTTACCGTCGTGTGCTGGTCAATCAGTACGACGATGCAGATCTGGAAGAAAACACAGACGATGCAGAAGAGGGACAGACGACGGAGAACCAGGCAGCCGGAGCAGACGTTTCACTGAAAGCACATACCGGAAGCGGTAAAGCTATGAAGGACAGCCTGAACCTGAATCCCAAGGTCCTGGAATACGGCAGTAAGCTTGGCGAGATCGTGGATTTTGCCATCCGGGATGATACAGGTATGATCACCAATGTGATCGAAAAAGGCAAGGAATTTTCCGTTCAGATGAAAGTGAAGTTCCAGGCAGATGTCAGCGATCCGATCTTTGCATTTACCCTGAAAGATCTGAAAGGCACCGAGATCACAGGAACCAATACCATGTATGAACATACGCCTCTGAAACCGCAGAAGGCAGGCGATGTCCGTGAGATCACCTTCAAACAGGTGATGCCTCTGGAGGCAGGGGAATATATGCTGTGTCTGGGTTGCACCGGATATAAAGACGGCGATTTTACCGTATTTCATCGTCTTTACGATGTGTGTAACCTGACCGTGATCACAGATAAGAAAGCAGTGGGATATTTTGATCTGTTTTCCAAAGTATCTGTGAAATAAGTGGAGGAACGACTATGGCGGAGTTGAATTTAGATTATTATACGGCGAAGGATCATTATTCCGATGGGGATATCGAGGAAACACTTCTGAAAATGGCACAGGAAGGCAAATCTTTTGAAGACCTGCCGGAGGAAGAGGTGAGTTTTCCAATGGTCTACCATTTTTCAGGGCTGCGGGAGAATATCTTAAGCTGGTATCCTCTGAAAAAGGCGGATTCCGTTCTGGAGATCGGAGCCGGATGCGGAGCCATTACCGGAATGCTTTGCCGCAAGGCCGGTCATGTGACTTCCGTGGAGCTTTCCAAACGTCGGGCAGATATCAATTATGCGAGAAACAGGGATAAGGAAAATCTGACGATCATGGTTGGAAACCTGAATGACATGACTTTTCCGGAAAAATTCGACTATGTGGTAGTAAACGGTGTGCTGGAGTATGCCATGAGCTTTACCGAGGGAAAAACTCCTTACGAGACATTTCTTCAGCGTATGGGCGCTTATCTGAAGCCGGAGGGAAGACTTCTGATCGCCATTGAGAACAGACTGGGATTGAAGTACTTTGCCGGAGCACCGGAGGATCACACAGATCTTCATTTTTTCGGGATCAATGGATATCCGGGAAATCAGTCTGTGCGCACCTTTTCCAAGAATGAACTGGGAGAGCTGCTGGAAAACAGCGGCTTTCCTTTTCTGCGCTTTTACTACCCGTATCCGGATTATAAATTTCCGACAGAGATTTTTACAGATGAGAGCCTTTATACCAATTCCTACGGAAGAAGCTATCCTGTATACACAGATAAGACAGCAGATCTTTTTGCAGAAAGTGAAGGCGTAAAGGCCTTCGAAAAAGAGAAGATCCTGGACAGCTTTGTGAATTCTTTTCTTGTGGAGGCAGGACGTACCGAAAACCGGGACCCGGAGGAAATCCTTTATGTGAAGCTGAACCAGGAGCGAAAAGAAAAGTTCCGTCTTCTGACCAGGATCGTCCGGGAGAACGGAGAGGTCCGTGCGGAAAAAGAGGCTATGGTGTCCCAGGCTGAGGAATTTGTGGAAAAACTGGAAAAAACCGGAACAGAGGGTACCGGATCCGATAAATACAAGAATCTTCCCTGCAGGGCAGAAAACGGAAAGATCTCTTATCCGCTCCTTACTGGAAAAACTCTTCACCAGGAAATCGCAGAGCTTGCCCAGAAAGAAGATCTTGAAGAGATCAAGGCCCTTCTTAAAAAATTCTATCAGGAATTTTTCGGGGCTCGTCAGATTGTGGATTACAGGACCGGAGAGTTCCGCGAGGTATTTGGTGATCATCCGGGAAGAGAGGATTACGAATGTGTCTGCCCGGCCAATGTGGACCTGATCTGCAGCAACATCTTTATGGGAGAAAAGGAAAATCAGATCATAGATTATGAGTGGATGTTTGATTTCCCTGTGCCTGTGAATTTTATCATGTGGCGCCTGATCCATGAACTGTATACACATGTTTCTGAGCTGCCGCGGTTATGTCATGAGGATGAGATGATGGCGGAGTTTGATATCAGCTATACAGACTATGAGATATTTATGGATTGGACCATGCATTTCGTCTATGAGTATGTGGGCTGTGGTTCTCTGATCCCGTTTGAACAGAAAAAAGTGCCGGTTTCCGTAACAGAGCTGGTGAACAGAGAAAGAGAAAAGCACCAGATGCACAGCAAGCTGTACTATGATCTTGGTGAGGGATTCTGTGAAGAGCATACACTTTATGCAGAGGGAAAACTTTCCGGAAACCGTTTCCGGGTAGAGTTTGCGCTTTCCGGTATCAAAGGAATACGAAATCTCCGCTGGAATCCTGCAAACGGTCATTTCCTGAAAGTGAGGATAGAGCGTCTGGATTGCGGATGCAGTGCGGAGCTTGTGCCTCAGGGTGTCCATATGAAGGTGGATAACAGTACCACTGCGTTTTTTACCACCGATGGTTTTTATCTTATCGATGTTACGCACCCGGAAAATGTGGACAGGATCGTAATAGAGGGAAAACTTGACTGCCTTGAGCTTCCGGATGTGGAAAAGCTTCTGGTCTTTGAAAAAGAGCGTGAAGTACGAAGAGAACAGGAGCGTGTCAGAAAAGAGGCTGAACGTGCCGCAAAGCAGGCTGCAGAGGAAGCAGCCCGTGCGCAGGAAGAGGCCCTTCGTCATCCAGGCAAAAAAGCGCAGGTAAAGAAACTGGTCAAAAAGGTTCTTCGCTATCATACAGAGCCGGCAGCAGTGATGGGAGTGGAGACAACTCCTACCTGTATGGGCAGTGTTGATTTCTTCCATTATGAGAATGGCACCTTAAATGCCATTGGCTGGGCCTTTGATCCGACGTTTGCGTCTATGGGACAGCCAAGGATCGCATTTTATCAGGGAACACAGAAGCTTCAGGAGGCTTCCTGTACTACGATCTACCGTACGGATGTGGCTAATGCCATTGGAAATCCGGATGCGGAAAGTGCCGGATTTTCTTTCCTGGCAACGGTTCTTGCGCCGGCAGAGACTTCTGTTTTCCTGGAATACGGAACCGCAGCGGATACCGGAAGATTCCTTATCGGAAAGATCCCGGGAACCAGGGATCAGAAAGAGCTTCTGGTATACGCGATCGAAGATCCGAAGAGTATCGGAAATCTCCGCCATTTCAAACAGCGTCATGTACGCAGCACAAGAAAGGCATATCCACAGGCAGTCTATCAGCAGAAGGTGGATGTGATCGTGCCGGTTTACAACGGACTGGAGTATTTTGATGCCCTGTTTTCCGGAATTGAAAAAACGAAGGTTCCTTATCGTCTGATCATCGTAAATGACAAGAGTCCGGATCCTGAGGTAGGAAACTATCTGGAAAAATATGCCGCAGAGCATGACAATGTGGTACTTCTGAATAATGAGACCAATATGGGCTTTCTTCCGTCTGTAAACCGTGGATTAAAGATGGCGGAAAATCATGTGGCTCTTGTAAATACAGATGTGGAGGTTCCGGAAGAGTGGCTGGAGCGCCTGATGCTTCCGATCTTTGCAAAGGAAAATATTGCAACTACTACACCGTTTACCACCTGCGGAACCATCTGCAGCTTCCCGGATTTCTGCCGGGATAACAAACTGTTTGAGGGAATGCCGCTGTGGGAGATCGATGATGAATTCCGCATGATCCGTCCGCAGTATCCGGCTATGCCTACCGGTGTGGGCTTCTGCATGGGTATGAACCTGAAAGCGATCCAGGAGGTTGGCCTTCTGGATGAGGAGAATTTCGGAAAAGGCTACGGTGAGGAGAATGACTGGTGCCAGCGTGCCATAGCTGCAGGCTATGAGAACGTGCATGTGGATAACCTGTTTGTATATCACAAGCATGGTGGAAGCTTCCCGTCTGAGGAAAAGCAGAGACTTCTGAAAGAGCACAGTGAGGCGCTGCTCCGCAAGCATCCGGATTACAACAAGGATACTGCGGATTACTGCAGAAGAGACCCGCTTCGTCCGGTAAGACTCTACGTGGAAATGAAGCTTCTCAACAGGAAGCTGGATGTGCCTACCATTGTGGCCTTTGACCATGATCTTGGCGGCGGTGCAACGGCTTATCTTGTGGAGAAAAGACGTCTGGCTCTGCGGGAAGGATACCGTTTTGTGACCATCCGCTATAATATCGTAAGCAATCGTTTTTACTTTACGTATCAGTATAAGCAGTATGAGATGGAATTTTTTGCAAATGATCTGGAAACTGCCCTTGGTGAGCTGATGCGTGTGGATGAGATCTGGATCAACGAGCTTGTGACCTATCAGAATCTTTACGGAACCTTGGAACGTATCCTGCGTCTTAAGAGAGAGCAGGGTGCGAAGCTCCTTATGCTTCTTCATGATTTCTTTGCCCTTTGTCCGGCAGTGAATCTGATCGATGCAGAAGGAAAATACTGTGGCGTTCCATCCTGTGAGGTCTGCGATAAATGTATTCCGGATAACCGCAGCAACGCCTGCACAGAATACGGAACCGGAACGCTCTGGCGTACAAAATTCCGGGAATTTCTGTCAAACTGTGATGAGATCCGTGCATTTTCCGATGATACGGCAAGGCTGTTCAAGCGTGCTTATCCGGATGTATACAATCTCCATGTGATTCCGCATGCACCCCATTACCTTCCGGCAGTGAAAAAAAATAAAAAAACCACAGAGACCTTTAACATTGGTCTTATCGGCGTACTCTGCTACAAAAAAGGCCTGGAGGTTGTGAAGGCGCTTGCAGGATATATCGAAGAGAATGAACTGAATATCCGTCTGAGACTGATCGGTACTTCCGACGAAGAGATCGAAAGTCCGGTATTTTCCCAGACAGGAAGATATACAAGAGAGGAGATCCCAAGACTTACCCTGGAGCAGGATATTGATATGTTCCTGATCCCGTCCGTATGGCCGGAAACCTTCTCCTACACAACCTCGGAGATCATTTCCATGGGATTTCCGGTAGCTGTACTTCCGGTAGGTGCACCTGTAGAACGTGTGAAACGCTATGCCAAGGGCCTTGTCCTGAAAGATGAGAAGCCGGAGAATATTGTGGAAGAGATGATTTCTCTGTGGAAAACTCTCGGCGAAAGCGAGCTCCCTGTGGAAAAACGCAGGCTTCTTTTCGTAGGAGAGGAGATTTCCTTTGCCTCCAGATATCGTGTGGAGCATTTCCGGGAGCAGCTGATTCTTAAAGGCTATGCATCGAAGTTTATACAGATAGATCAGGCAGAGCAGGAAAAGATCGAGGAATATACAGCGATCGTGATGTACCGCTGCAGCAAGCTGATGGAAGCAGAAATGCTTGCCAACCGGGCGAAAGCAGCCGGAATCCCTGTTTACTATGATGTGGATGACCTGGTATTTAATTACGAAAAAATTTCCGGGCTGCATTTCCTGAAGGGAAGCGAGTACAGTGACTTCCGCACAACTACAGACCGTATCCGCGGATGTATGGGATTCTGCGACGGATATTTTACATCCACGGAGACACTAGCAGGAGAAATCCGGGAAGAATTTCCGGGAAAACCGGTGGTGATCAACCGCAACTGTATGAGTATGGAGATGGAGATCCTGTCTCACGAGGCTGTGGAGCAGACAGACAAGGCTAAAGACCGGATCTATATCGGATATTTAAGTGGTTCCAAAACGCATGATCAGGATTTTGCCCAGGTGGAGGCAGCACTTCTGGAGGTGATGGAGCGCCACCCGGAGGTTTACCTGAAGCTGGTGGGTGTGCTGGATGAATCCGGAATGGAGCCGGTGCAGAACCGCATCGAGAAGCTTCCGTTTATGGACTGGAGACAGCTGCCTGCCGTGATCGCAGGACTTGATATCAATCTGATGCCGCTGGAGAACAGCCTGTTCCACTGGTGCAAATCCGAGAATAAGTGGACAGAGGCTGCCCTTGTAAAGGTTCCGAGTGTCATGAGCCGTAACTGTGAGATGGAATACGTGGTCGAAAACGGAAAAGATGGCTGGATGTGCACCACAAAAGAAGAGTGGGTCAATGCCCTGGAAGCTCTGGTTACTGATGAGAAGGCCAGAAAAGCCATGGGTGAGGCCGCACATCAGAAGGTTATGGAGCATTACCTTACAGTAAATACCGGAAAGGATGCAATGGAGGAATTGTTATGCAGCGAGAGCTATACGAAGTAGAAAAGGACAGGTTTGACCTGAAGGACAGTTCTCTGTATCACCTTCAGGGAACCTGGCCGAAGGATCATAAGCCGGAAGCCGTTCTTGACGGGGAAAAGCTTCCGGCAGCCATCAGTGCCCAGGAGCGTGTCAGCGCCCTGGAGCGCTTTAAGGATCTGGATCTGGTAAACGGAGAACGTGTGCAGATGGAAATCTGCCTGCCGGATCTGGAGGGCAAAAAGAAGCTTGTTGTTTATGCGGTAAAGGGTGAAAAACGTGTCCGGTGGTTTTCTGTTTCGGCAGCACAGCTTTACAGGAAACAGGGAAAACCGCAGTACTTTATCGAGAGCATCGAGGTGGAAGCCGGGGAAAAGATCTGCCGTGTCCGTGGCTGGGCAGCCTTTAACAGCCCCCTGACCATACGCCTGGAGGATCGCAGCCGGAAGGAAATCCCCTGCGAGATCACCAGACTGAAACGTGTGGATGTGCAGAATCAGTACCAGGAAACAGAGATCGATGAGAAGAGCGGTTTTTTCTTTGAATTCCATTATGACAGTGTGAAGGAATTCTACATTGTATTTGAGGCAGGCAATGTGCGGACGCTTCGTCTGGTACATCTGCAGCCACAGAAGCGCCTTGCGGAGAAAGCTGCGGTATATTTCCGTAAGGGAAGCCGTTACATGAAGCTTCACGGGGCAGCAGCCCTTACCGGAAAGGTATTTGGAAAGGTGCTGGACCGTAAAAACCGTCCGGTGGATTATTCTAAATGGATCGTGAAGCATCTGCCGGACAAGGCAGAGCTTGCAGAAGAAAGAAAAACGAAATTTTCCAGGAATCCAAAATTCAGTATTGTGATCCCGCTTTACAAAACACCGGAAAAATATCTCCAGCAGCTGGTAGATTCCATAGAAGCCCAGACCTACGGGAACTGGGAACTCTGTCTTTCCGACGGAAGCGGAGCAGATTCTCCTCTTACCGATTATCTGAACAGGCTGGAAAAAAGTGATGACAGGATCCGTGTGATCCGCAACGACCAGGCACTTCAGATCGCAGAGAATACCAATGCGGCTATGAAAGCGGCAACAGGAGATTTTATCGTGTTTGCAGATCATGATGATGAGCTGACGCCGGACGCCTTGTTCCGGTGTGTGAAAGCGCTGAATGAGGATCCGGAGCTTAAGGTTCTGTATTCCGATGAAGATAAGATGTCCATGGACGGGCACAAATTCTTTCAGCCGCATTTCAAACCGGACTTCAATATTGATCTTTTGTGTACAGTAAACTACATCTGTCATCTTTTTGTCGTAAAAAAAGAGATCGTGGATCAGATCGGAATGCTGAAAAAGGAATTTGACGGTGCACAGGATTATGATTTTGTGTTCCGCTGTGTGGAAGCTGCGGGAAGAGAGCAGATCCATCATATCCCCAGGATCCTTTATCACTGGAGATGCCATGAGGATTCCACAGCAGAGAATCCGGAAAGCAAAATGTATGCCTTTGATGCAGGAGCACGTGCCATCAAGGCTCATTATGACAGGCTCGGAGTTCCGGTGGAAATCGAAAAAGGTGAATATCTTGGACTTTACCGTACAAAATTCCTCTGGGAGGAAAAACCGCTGATCTCCATCATCATCCCAAACAAGGATCACATCGATGATCTGAAGAGATGTATTGATTCCATCGAAGAAAAGGCAACTTACCGCAATTATGAGTATGTGATCGTGGAGAACAACAGTACAGAGGATGAGACCTTTGCTTACTATAAAGAGCTGGAAGCATCCAATCCGAAAGCCCATGTGGTGTACTGGGATGGTATTTTCAACTATTCTGCCATCAATAATTTCGGAGCTGCTCATGCTAAGGGTGACTATCTGCTTCTTCTCAACAATGATACGGAGATCATCAGCCCGGACTGTCTGGAGCAGCTTCTGGGATACTGTATGAGACCGGATGTGGGAGCTGTAGGAGCGCGGCTCTATTATGAGGATGATACCGTGCAGCATGCAGGAGTAGTCGTTGGCTTCGGCGGCATTGCGGGACACTGCTTTGTGCAGCAGAAAAGAGACGCTACCGGATACTGCCACAGGATCATCTGTGCCCAGGATTACAGCGCTGTAACCGCAGCCTGCATGATGGTGAAGCGTGAGGCCTTTGATAAGGTTCACGGATTAAGTGAGGAATTCCAGGTTGCCTTTAATGACATAGATTTCTGCCTTCGTCTGGGAAAAGCCGGATATCTGGTTGTATACAATCCTTATGCGGAGCTTTATCACTATGAATCCAAATCCAGAGGTCTTGAGGATACACCGGAGAAGGTGGCAAGATTTAACCGCGAGATCGCTTCCTTTGAGAAGCACTGGCCGGAGATCCTCCGTGACGGAGATCCTTACTATAATCCGAACCTTACACTGGAGAGCCAGGATTTTTCTCTGAAGCGGATATAGGAGGTTATATTTTGGAAAAGAAAAAAATCTGGAAGGATGAGAGAGTTCAGGCAGGGGTTCTTGTCCTGGCAGCATTTTTGCTCCTGACTGCATGGGCGTTCATGCAGCCCCTGGGGGCAGGCCCAGATGAAAAAATGCGCTACATGGTGGCACAGTATCTTCATGAGCATCCGGGAAAGCTGCCTCTTGGAGATGAGCCAACCATCCGTGATGCGACATGGGGGATTTCCTATGCCTATTATCCGATCCTTTCCTATATGGTATCTGCTGTATTTATGGGGATCGCAGGTCTGTTCCATGCATCTGCAGACGGATTACTCCATGCGGCGAGGATGGCAGATGTGCTCTTTGTGACTGGAGCGGTATATTTTGTGGTGAAAGCATCCGGAAAGCTTTTTCCGAAAGAGGGAAGATGGCTGTTTGCCGCACTGGCAGGCTTTATGCCGCAGGCATTGTTTCTGGGAACTTATGTAAACACGGATTCCCTGGCGCTTTTATCCATGGCGATGATCCTGTATTCCTGGTCCTGTTATCTGGAAGCGGGAGACTGGAGCTTCAGAAATTCGATCCTTCTGGCTGTTGGAATGGCAGTCTGTGCACTGTCCTACTATAATACCTACGGATGGATCTTATGCAGCTTCCTGTTTTTCTGCCTGACAGTCCTTCTGTGCAGGGAAGAGCCGGTAAAACAGAGAGTTGCATTTCTGTTCCGGAGAGGAATCGTGATCGCGGCAGTAACCCTTGCTTTATGCGGCTGGTGGTTTATACGAAATGCCGTTCTCTATGACGGAGATCTTATCGGAAGAAAAGCCTGTGCACAGTGTGCGGAAAAATATGCGGCTGTTGATTACAGGCCGTCCAGATATCCCACACCGGAGAAGCTGAACTGGTCATGGAAGGATATCCTTTTGTATCAGGACCCGGGCTGGCAGCATAACTGGCTGCTGACAGTTCTGGTAAGCTTTATCGGAACCTTTGGCCTGATGCAGATCTATATGCCTTATAGTGTGAGCAAGGCATATTTCCTGTTCTTTGGAATGGGTGGGATCGGTATTTTGACTATGCTGGGAATGTTTTATCCGAAGAAACGTACTGTGGTAAAAGAACGAAAAGCAGCAGGAAGTGAAAAGCTGAAGATAAAAACAATAACCGTGTACGATAAATGGGACAGAAAAGGGATCTTTCATCTGCTGCTGATCCTTCTGATCCTGATCCCTGTGGGGCTGTTTATGTATTATGTATATTATAGTGACAACCAGGCACAGGGACGTTATATCATGCCGGCACTGTATCCGGCCATGTATTTTGTGACAGCCGGCTGGAATCGTCTGCTTGAGCGTTTTGTAAAAAAAGAAAATATCAGGATGTGGATATACCGGGTCCTGACAGCACTTCTGGCTGCTTCTCCGTTTTTATGCTATATCTTCCTGGTAGTTCCGTTTTATGGCTGACACCCAGATGGTGAGATGGCAGAAAAAAATCCCTTCTATGTATCCGGATATGACCGGTACATAGGAGGGATTTTTTAATTCTGAAGTATATCCGCCTGGGAACCAAGATCAGGAACGGATGATCCGGATCATGCGCCACAGCAGAAGGATAAGGAGCAGGATGCCCACACCGCCAATGGCAAAATACGGGATCTGGGATCTGGATTCGGAATAAGCTTTTGCAGAATCCATGTTTTCATCATTTTCCAGTACATCGGAGGAGCTTTCCTGGGAGGGATCCTCGACAACTGCAGTTCCCACCTGAGTTCCGCCAAAGGAATAGGTACGTAAGATCTGACCATCAGATTCCGTATCTTCCGTAGTCAGGTCGTCTGCGGTCGCACCGGATGGAACCATTACAGTGCCGCCGGACAGGATGTGAAAATCATCCTCGCTGAGATCCAGAAGCTGGAAATTGGAAAAACCGTAATCCAGAAGTGAGATCGCTTCGTTGGCTGTCTGACCGGTCGCTCCGTTCATGACTACTGCGATCAGAGTAGTACCGTTTCGCTGTGCAGCTGTGACAAGAACGCTTCCGGAAGCAGTGGTGGTACTTTCACGACCGCCGATACATCCTTCATAATAGGAAGCGGATGCAGGATCTGTCATGGTAAAAGAGCTTGTCAGGTTACGGGTACCGCCGGAAACATTGGTAGCCGGAATCGTATAGGAGGTGGCTCCGGAGATGGTGCGGAAGCTGTCATTACGGATAGCCGCCTGCATGATCAGAGCCAGATCATGTGCTGTGGTATGCTGGTTGTCATCCGGGAGACCGGTAGGATTGGTGAATACCGTATTGGTACATCCTAGCTCCTTGGCACGGTCGTTCATTTTCTGGACAAAGGCATCCACAGATCCGCCGATCTGTTCTGCGACCTGGAGAGCAATGTCATTGGCAGAGGCCAGCATCAGAGCGTAAAGGCACTGCTCCATGGTAAATACCTCTCCGAGCTGTGAGGAAATATGAGCGCCTCCGTCTGTAACACCGGATACACCGGTTTCTGTCATGGTAACCTGATCGTCAAGCTGGCTGTTCTCCAGTGCCAGAAGACAGGTCATGATCTTAACTGCGCCGGCCGGAGAAAGCGTGGTGTCCATATCCTTGGCATAGAGGATCGTATCGGAAGTATCTTCCATGATCACGGCAGATGCGGAAGTGATCTCAGGCCCCTGAGGCCATCCGCTGATCCCATTGGTGGTAATACCGGAGGATACAGCAACAGCGGTTTCTTCTGTGGCGAAAACTGGAGTCTGGAACACTATGGAAGCGGAGATCCCAATAGCCAGAAGCGCTGTGGTTATTCTTGATTTTTTCATGATAAATGGTACTCCTGTATAAAAAATAATTCTTATGTAAGCAATACATACGTAAGCTCAGTATAACACATTTCCTCTCTTCCTTGCAAAAAAAATGATGGAATGGTAAAATATGTTCATCAAACTGTTACTGAGAACAGAGTGAACAGTAACATCAAACTGAGTAATACGGAGATAATATATGAGTAAAGATGATTCTACAGGAAAGATCCAATGGGACAGACTTATAAAGAAGCTTTCCCCCTATACAGTACAGAAGGGCCTAAGATACCTGAAGCATTATGGTCTGAAAGAGTTCTGGATCCGGCTTCATGAACGTTTTGAACCGGAAGAGGTTCCTTACGGACCATGGTATGAGGCATACAGACCTGACGAGGAAACACTGGAGAAGCAGCGGAAACGCAAATTTCCGGATGGGCCGTTGATCAGCATTGTGGTACCTGCATATCTGACACCGGAGCGTTTTTTAAGACAGATGCTGGACTCTCTCCTTGCACAGACATATGAGAACTGGGAGCTGTGTCTGGCAAACGGAAGCCCGGAGGATCCGGACATGCAGACTGTGCTGAGATCCTATGCAGAGATGGACAGGAGGATCCGCTATCAGGATCTGAAAGAGAATCTTGGCATTGCAGAAAATACAAACGCAGCTTTTGCCATGGCAGAGGGTGATTTTATCGCACTTCTGGATCATGATGATCTGCTGGCACCTAATGCATTGTATGAGATCGCGGCGGCACTGGAGGAGCATCCGGAGGCGGATGTGATCTATACAGATGAGGATAAGGTCACGACAGATCTTTCTGAACATTTTCAGCCCCATCTGAAACCGGACTTTAACCTGGATCTTTTAAGATCCAATAATTATATCTGCCATTTTCTGGTGGTAAGACGTTCCGTAGTGCAGACAGTGGGCGGATTTCGCCGGGAATTTGACGGCGCCCAGGATTATGATTTCATTTTCCGCTGTGTGGAGCAGGCCAGGGAAGTGGTCCATGTACCGGAGATCCTTTATCACTGGAGGACCCATAAATCCTCCACAGCAGATAATCCGGCAAGCAAGATGTATGCTTTTGAAGCCGGCAGACGTGCCATTGAGGGGAATCTCAAACGGACCGGAACTCCGGGAACCGTGGAGCATACTCCGGATTTTGGATTTTACCGTGTGAAGTATCCGGTGCAGGGAGAACCTCTGGTTTCTGTTATCATTCCGAACCGTGAGGAGAAAGAAACGCTTCAGGCCTGCGTGGAATCCATTTTTGAAAAAACTGCCTACAAAAATTACGAGATCATCATTGTGGAGAATAACAGCAGCTCCGAAGAGATCTTCCGGTATTACAGAAAGCTTTCGGAGGATCCCAGGGTCCATCTGATCCGCTGGAAAAAAGGCTTCAACTATTCTGCCATCAACAATTTCGGGGTGCGCCATGCCAAGGGAGATTATCTGCTTTTTCTGAATAATGACGTAAAGGTCATCGATCCGGACTGGATGTCAGAGATGCTGAGCGTGTGTCAGCGTAAGGAA
This sequence comes from Blautia sp. LMAG:89, assembly GCF_008679485.1. Lineage (NCBI taxonomy): Bacteria > Bacillati > Bacillota > Clostridia > Lachnospirales > Lachnospiraceae > Blautia > Blautia sp. LMAG:89. Next base: position 486,845 of record NZ_NANC01000003.1, read on the forward strand.
ACAGGTGCAGTTGGCGTCAAGCTGATCTATCCGGATAACACCATTCAGCATGCAGGCTGCGTGGTGGGAATGGGCGGAATTGCCGGGAACATGTTTGTGAATATGCCGGCAGAGCGTACCGGATATCTCCATAAGGCTTCTCTTCTGCAGGATATGAGCTGTGTGACTGCAGCATGTATGATGATGAAGAAGGAAGTTTTTCTGGAGGCAGGAGGCTTTACGGAAGAGCTTGCAGTTGCGTTTAATGATGTGGATCTCTGTCTGAAGGTGCGCAGCCACGGCCATCTGATCGTCTATGATCCGTATGTGAAGCTCTATCATTACGAATCCAAGTCAAGAGGCACTGAGGACAGCGAGGAAAAGGTCCGCCGTTTTCAGACGGAGATCGAATACATGCGCTGTCACTGGCTGGATATCCTGAAAAAAGGAGATCCATACTATAACAAAAATCTTTCTTTAACCAAATGGAATTATTCCCTGAAGCCCCTTCCGGGAATGGGAAAGAAGAAGGGATAAAGCAATGCAGGAAGTATCAGTAGTCATACCAAACTTTAACGGAATGGCATATCTGGATGGTGTTCTTTCCAGTCTTGAAAGACAGACTATCCGTAATTTTGAGGTTATACTAGTGGATAATGGTTCCACTGATGGCAGCTGTGCATTTGTTTCAGCGGAATATCCATGGGTACACATGATACAGCTTCCGGAGAATTACGGCTTCAGCAGAGCCGTCAATGAAGGGATCCATGCGGCACGTTCCCCATATGTGCTGCTTCTGAACAATGATACGGAAGCGGAACCGGATTTCCTGGAGGAGATGGTTGCTGCCCTGCGCAGACATAAGAAGGCATTTTCCTGTCAGGCAAAGATGATTCAGCTTCATGACAGGGACAAGATGGATGATGCTGGAAATTATTACTGTGCCCTTGGCTGGGCTTTTGCCAGGGGAAAAGGCAAGGATATCCGCCATTATGACCGAGAGCAGAAGATTTTTTCCACCTGTGCGGGAGCTGCGATCTACCGGAAGAAATTTATTGACAGGATCGGAGATTTTGATGAGGAGCATTTTGCTTATCTGGAGGATCTGGATATCGGTTATCGTGCCAGGATCTGCGGTTATCAGAACTGGTATGCTCCAAAAGCGAAAGTTTATCATGTAGGAAGCGGCACCAGCGGATCCAGATATAATCAGTTCAAGATCCGGTATTCTTCCAGAAACAATATTTATCTTATCTATAAGAATATGCCGTTTCTCCAGATCGTGCTGAACCTTCCGTTTTTTCTGGTGGGATTCGGTGCGAAGATCCTGTTTTTTGCGTCCAAGGGATTCGGACGTGAGTACCTTGCAGGCATCAAAAACGGCTTTCAGATCAGCCGCAAAAACAAAAAAGTCAGATTTTCCATGAGGAATCTTCCGCGTTATATACAGCTCCAGTTTGAACTCTGGATCAACATTTTTAGGCGTTTTGCCGGTTAAGACACCATATTTTCACAGAATTTTTATATTTCGGAGGGAAGATTTTATTGCTTTTGGTTTTCATCTATTATAAGATAAAAGCAATGAACTTAAATGAGGTGGCGGAAATTGATTAAAGACAACCAGAAAAATTTCAGTCGTCTCCATATGCTGATCGATGTATTTGTGATCGCGGCCTCCTATGCCCTGGCCTGGTTGATCCGTTTTCAGGGAATTTTTGAGCATTCGGCGGTCCAGTCCAAGACCGTCCAGGAATATATGTTTATGCTGATATTCATTATTCCGGGATATTTACTTCTTTATCAGGCCTTTGATCTTTATACACCGATGCGAATGCAGGGGCGTCGTCTCGTACTTGCCGGAATTGTGAAGGCAAATGCGTTAGGGCTCCTTATCATCATGTTTGCACTTTACAATTTTAAAGAGCTGGACTATTCCCGTCTTACTCTGGTTTCTTTCTGTGTGATCAATATCGTCCTGGAATGGTTTGTGCGTATGGTTATATTTTACATTCTCCGGGATATGCGCAAAAAAGGAATGAACCAGAAACAGGTGCTGCTGGTAGGATACAGCCGTGCTGCCGAGGAATATGTAGACAGGATCCTGCAGAATCCGCAATGGGGATACGTGATCAGGGGCATACTGGATGACAATGTGCCGGCAGGCACTACTTATAAGGGCGTTAAGGTGATCGGTCGAATCGCCAATCTGATGATCATCCTTCCATCCAGTCGTCTGGATGAGATAGCCATTACCCTGGGCTTAAGTGAGTATTATCGTCTGGAAGAGATCGTTGCACTCTGTGAAAAATCCGGCGTGCACACAAAATTTATTCCGGATTATAATAATATTATTCCGACCAAACCATATACAGAAGATATTCTCGGGCTTCCGGTGATCAATATCCGGTATGTGCCCCTGAGCAACACGTTTAATGCACTGATCAAGAGATCTATGGATATTGCAGGCGCGATCGTTGCGATCATTGTGTCCTCACCGGTGATGCTGGTGTTGTGTATGCTGATCAAGCTGACTTCGCCGGGCCCGCTGATCTATAAGCAGGAACGTGTCGGGCTTCACAATCAGACTTTCCGGATGTATAAATTCCGTTCCATGGAGATCCAGAAAGAATCAGAAGAAAAAAAGGCGTGGACAGTAAAGAACGATCCAAGAGTTACCGGAATCGGTAAATTTATGCGTCATACCAGTCTGGATGAGCTTCCACAGCTTTTTAACATTCTGAAGGGTGAGATGAGTCTTGTGGGACCAAGACCGGAGCGGCCGTTTTTTGTAGAAAAGTTTAGGGAGGAGATACCACGTTATATGGTCAAGCATCAGGTGCGGCCGGGTCTTACCGGGTGGGCACAGGTAAATGGCTATCGTGGAGATACTTCTATCAGAAAAAGGATAGAGTGTGATCTGTATTATATCGAAAACTGGTCTGTGGGATTTGATATAAAGATCATGTTTCTTACCATATTCAAAGGATTTATTAATAAGAACGCATACTAAAAAGGGGAAAAGGAAAAGATGTCAAAACCTCGGAAAAAAAGCAAGAAGATTTTATTTATCCTGGAGATCGTCGTACTGCTCCTGTTTATCGGAGGTCTGTTCGTTTATGGTCAGATCTCAGCCAAACTGGATAAGATCGACATCCAGGAAACAGATCTTGCAGACCAGGATATTGTAACTAATGATCAGGCACCGCAGATGACGGGATATACCACCTATGCACTGTTCGGACTGGACCACAGAAGCAAGAATGAGAAGCTGAATACAGAGAACAGTGATACCATCATCATTGCGAGTATCAACAATGATACGAAGGCAGTCAAACTTGTGTCTGTCTATAGAGATACCCTTCTCAATGTAAAGGATGATACCTATTCCAAAGCCAATTCGGCATATGCATTTGGCGGACCGACCAACGCGGTTTCCATGCTGAATACGAATCTGGATCTGAATATCACAGATTATGTTGCCATTGATTTTAATGCGCTGGTAACTGTGGTAGACTGCCTCGGAGGATTGGACATCCCTCTTTCCTATGCGGAGATCGTTCATATGAACAATTACTGTGTGGAGACATCAGAGGAAACCGGAAAGAGCTACACACCGATCGAACTGCCGGATCCGAAGCCGGAGGATGAGGAAGCAATCGTAGATACCTATCATCTTAATGGTGTACAGGCTACCTCCTACTGCCGTATCCGTTATACTGCAAGTCTTGATATGGGACGTACCGAGAGACAGAGACGAGTGATCCAGATGATCGTAGATAAGGCGAAAAAGGCAGGACTTTCCACTATCTTTGATATTATGGATCAGGTATTCCCGATGGTCAAAACTTCTGTTTCCAAAACAGAGATCCTGAAGATGATCCCGGCTATGATCGGCTACAGTATTGATGAAACTACAGGCTTCCCCAACGATTATAAATTTGCCCAGGTAAAGGGCAGCGTTATCGTACCTACCACACTGGAATCCAATGTTCTGAAGATGCATCAGTTTCTGTATGGAGACACCAGTTACACTCCGACGCAGGATGTACTCAACAGAAGTGCCCAGATCACAAATATCGCAGGCGGAGGCGACGTGCAGGACACTGCACCTGCGGTGACAGATACACCGAATGACGCAACGGATGATTCGTACACGTGGCAGGGAGATACATCCACAGATTACAGCAGTACGGACACAAGTGATGATGCTGATTACAGCACAGACACAGATTATGATACGGATTACTCCGGAGACGATTACAGCACAGATACGGATTATTCCGGGGACGATTACAGCACAGATACGGACTATTCCGGAGGCGATTCCGATACGGATTATAGCGATTATACCGACGGAGAAGATTATTCGGAGAATGAATAAAACATCAAAATAAGCAACCAGCAGAAGGGACCATCCAGTAACGGGTGGTCCTTTCTGGACAGGAGACAAATATGAAAATATTAAAAACAGACGTGATCATCCCGGCATACCGTCCGGGAGAAGAATTTGAAAAACTGCTGGAAAGACTCAGCGCACAGAAATATCCTATCAATAAGATCCTTGTCATGAATACAGAAAAGAAATTCTGGAAAGAGACCTGGGAACAGGAATATCCGCTTGTGGAAGTCCGGCATCTTACAAAAGAAGAATTTGACCATGGCGGTACCAGAAGGCAGGCGGCAGAGCTTTCGGATGCGGAGATCCTTGTATTTATGACACAGGATGCAATGCCGGCAGACAGGGAACTGATCGGAGCACTGGTAGGAGTTCTTGCAGAGAATCCACAGGCAGGAGCCGCTTATGCGCGTCAGCTTCCAAAAAAGGACTGCAGATTTCTGGAAAAATATACCCGTTCCTTTAATTATCCGGAACAGTCCTGTCTGAAAACGGAAAAAGATGTACAGACCTACGGGATCAAAACATATTTCTGCTCCAACGTCTGTGCTGCTTATGATCACAGGATCTATGATGAGATTGGTGGATTTCCGGAGCATGCTATTTTTAATGAAGATATGATCTATGCAGGCTGGATGGTAAAAAAAGGCTATGGAGTTGCCTATGTATCAGAAGCGCGTGTATATCATTCTCACAATTACACCTGTATGCAGCAATTCCACAGGAATTTTGATCTGGGAGTTTCCCAGGCGGAGCATCCGGAGGTTTTTGAAGGAGTGCCTTCCGAAGGTGAGGGCATCCGGTTGGTAAAAAAAAGCATGGCATATCTTCTGAAAACAGGCCACATATGGCTGATCCCCGGACTGTTTTTGCAGAGCGCTTCCAAATACGCCGGATATTTTCTCGGAAAACGATACAAAAAGCTCCCTGAAAAAATGATCCGATCCTGCACCATGAATCCGGAATACTGGAAAAAGAACAAATAAGAGCAGGTCACGGTTTTTTAAAAGAGATATCACAGTTTAAACACAATTCCCTGTTAAACTGTCTTTTATAAGAAAAATAAATGTTACTGAGAACGGAGTGAGCAGTAACAGATACATGCATCAGATAACATAGAAGGGAGCACCAGAGGCATGAGTGAAGAGAATAAATGGGGGACAGACTTGCCGGATGAGGATAAGAATGCTTCGGCAGAACAGAAACCGCTGACGCATCCTTATTCTGAGGGACGCAGGATGCAGGAGAGCGGACAGGACAATTATGCAGGTGCCGGACAGAGTGAAGGCGCTTCGCAGGAGAAACCCAAATACGGACATTATGAGGTGCATCAGCCTCAGGCCGGTAATTATGCCGGTGGAAATATACCGCCCAAAAAGCCGCGGAAAAAGAGAGATTTTTCAGGCAACAACAGCTTTGGAAAGAAAGCAGCCACTGCGGTGGCACTGGCTGTGATCTTTGGGCTGGTAGCCGGAGTAGTTTTTCAGGGCGTGAATATTGCAGCAGATAAATACAGAGGAAATGACAGCAGTACAACGATCGGAAAGACAGAAACAGTTACCGGAACAGAGGACAGTACTGACAGTAGCTCTGCGGATTCTGCTGTGAAGGATATTGTGGCAGAGAGTGGTACAGTGGCCGGTGTAGCCCAGGCAACCATGTCGTCTATCGTTGCCATTACATCTGTCAGTGTGCAGGAGATCCCAAGCTTTTTCGGATATGGAACGAGGCAGTATCAGAGTGCAGGAAGTGGTTCCGGTATTATTGTAGGAGAAAATGACAGCGAGCTTCTCATTGCGACTAACAACCATGTGGTATCCGGAGCGACTACACTTACTGTGTGCTTTGCAGGCAGTGATGTGGTAGGAGCGGAAGAAGAAACCCAGGCTATGGCAAGCAGCTCCGATGGAGATGCGGATGTGGATAACGCAGTTTCTGCCAAGATCAAAGGTACCGATGAAGAGAATGATCTGGCAGTGGTGGCAGTGGAGAAATCCGATATTCCGGATGAGACCATGGATGAGATCAAGATCGCACAGATGGGAAGCTCGGACGATCTTGTAGTCGGTGAGCAGGTGGTTGCCATTGGCAATGCACTGGGCTATGGACAGTCAGTTACCTCCGGATGGATAAGTGCCCTTAATAGAAGCATCGGTACAGAGGACGGAGAAGCCAGCGGACTGATCCAGACTGATGCAGCGATCAATCCCGGAAACAGTGGCGGTGCACTTCTGAACATGAACGGTGAAGTGATCGGTATCAATGCGGCCAAGTATGCAGACAGTCAGGTGGAAGGCATGGGATATGCCATTCCGATCTCCAAGGCAGAGCCGATCCTGGAAGAACTGATGAACCGCGAAACCAGAGATAAGGTGGAAGATTCTTCCAAGGTAGGATATATGGGAGTCAAGGCTGCTGATCTTACAACAGAAGCCATCCAGATGTATAATATGCCGGCAGGTGCTTTTATTACTGAGGTAACGGAAGGTGGCGCAGCAGATAATGCAGGGATCAAAAAAGGCGATATCATTGTGAAGCTGGATGGACAGAAGGTAAGCGGCAAGGATGACCTTGTTGATAAGCTACAGTATTATGAGGCAGGAGAAACCATCGAAGTGGTGATCTCCAGAGCGAACAGCGGAGAGTACAAGGAACAGACGGTTGAAGTGACCCTCGGAAGCAAACCCTCTTCTGACAAATAAAAGAAAATACAGGATAACCATTTATAAACCGGGGAGCTGCATAAGAACATGCAGCTCCCCGGTTTATAAAAACTTAATTTGATACAGCCGGATTATGTGCTATAATATGCATAATAAAAACCAGAAAGGAAATGTTATGGCAGATCAGTTTGATAATAATAAAGACAATGACCAGGAGCAGAAATACGAGAAATTCTGTTTTTTATGTCGCAGACCGGAGAGTCAGGCAGGGAAGATGATCGACCTTCCTAATCATATACATATCTGTGCGGATTGCATGCAGAAAAGCTTTGATACTATGAACACCCAGATGAACAATGGAAATTATTCCGATCTTTTTAACATGCCGAATGTGAGCATGATCGATCTCAGCAGTTTCCAGAATCCCGGAAACCAGGCGAAGAAGATCAAGAAAAAATCAGAGACTCCGAAGCCGGTGATCGATCTTAAAGATATTCCTGCACCACATAAGATCAAAGCAACTCTGGATGAATATGTGATCGGACAGGAATATGCCAAGAAGGTAATGTCTGTAGGTGTATACAACCATTATAAGAGAGTTGCCACAGATACCATGGATGATATTGAGATCGAGAAATCCAATATGCTGATGATCGGACCTACAGGCTGCGGTAAGACTTATCTGGTGAAGATGCTTGCCAGACTTCTTCAGGTACCGCTTGCCATTGCAGATGCCACATCTCTTACAGAGGCCGGTTATATCGGTGATGATATCGAGAGCGTAGTATCCAAGCTGCTTGCAGCTGCAGATAATGATGTGGAGAAGGCAGAGCACGGGATCATTTTCATCGATGAGATCGATAAGATCGCAAAGAAGAAGAATACCAACCAGAGAGATGTCAGCGGAGAGGCTGTCCAGCAGGGACTTCTGAAACTTCTGGAGGGAAGTGAAGTGGAAGTTCCGGTAGGTGCTACCAGCAAGAATGCCATGGTACCTATGGTGACTGTAAATACAAGGAACATTCTGTTTATCTGTGGTGGTGCGTTCCCGGATCTTGAGAATATCATCAAAGAGAGACTGAATAAACAGGCGTCTATCGGATTTTATGCAGATCTGAAGGACAAATATGATGATGATCCGCATGTGCTGGAGAAAGTAACGGTAGATGATCTCCGTGCATTTGGAATGATCCCGGAATTTATCGGTCGTCTTCCGATCATCTTTACCCTGAACGGGCTGACGGAAGATATGCTTGTGAAGATCCTCAAGGAGCCGAAGAATGCTATTCTGAAACAGTACAAGAAGCTTCTGGCACTGGATGAAGTAAAACTGGAGTTTGAGGACGGTGCCTTACATGCCATTGCCCGTAAGGCATTGGAACGCCATACAGGAGCCAGAGCTCTCCGGGCTATCCTGGAGGAATATATGCTGGATATCATGTATGAGATCCCGAAGGATGACAATATCGGTGAGGTCGTGATCACAGAGGGATACATTCAGGGCAACGGAGGTCCGAAGATCCTTATGCGTGGACAGGAGATCCCGGCACTGGAAGGATAAGAAACAAGAAGATTCTTTAATATATAAAGGAGCGTGACAGATATGGCAAAAAGCAGTTTTTGGGATGATCTGGGAAACACACTGACAAGAAAGGCAAAGGGCTTAAGTTCCAGAGCAGAGAATCTCTATGAGATCCAGAAGATCCGTAACAAGCTCTCTGCACAGGAGCGTATGACCGAAAAGCTGATGATGGATATCGGAAAGATGATCTATACACGTTATGAGCAGGGAGAAGCCGTTGACGGTGAGACGGGAGCTATCTGCGAGGAAATCAGCCAGCACATGCTGGAGGCGGATCACTACAGAGATGCGATCGCTGCCAGTAAAGGGGAGAAGTTTTGCCCGGCCTGCCATAAGGCGGTGATGCGGGAGGCCAGCTTCTGTCCGTATTGCGGAGCGGCGTGTCCTACAGCGGAGCTGGAAGAGAAAGCTGCTGATGTGATCGAGCAGGCAGATGAGGAGCTTGAAGAGGCTGCTGAGGCAGAGGTGACAGAAGTACCGGAGACAGAAGCGGAAGAAAACGCAGAAGCTACAGAAGTGGCAGCAGATCCGGAAGAGACAGTAGAAGCGTCAGAAGTAGTAGAAACAGCAGAAACCGCAGAAGCGTCAGAAACAGAAACATCAGGATCAGATCCGGAATTGGAAGAGAAAAGAACGGAAGTGGGATCTGCAGAAACAGAGGAGCCTGCGGCTGATCCGGAAAATACAGAAACAACAGAAGAAAAAACAGAATAACCATAAGCATATAAGGCAGGCTTTCCCCAGTGGGAGCCTGCCTGAGTATTATGTAGACCACAGAAATAAGGAGAGGGAATAATGTTGTGGAATTTACTGACGGCGGGGATCTTTGGTACGGACTATTATATAAAGAAGAAAATCAACACATCGGAAAAGAAAGATCTGAAGGAAAAGTGCCTGGGAGGCAGGCTGATCGTAAGAAACTGCCATAATCACGGGATGATGCTTGGAATATTAAAAAACAAAGATAAAGAATTCCTGAGAGATCTTGCATCTATGGTGCTGGGCGGTGCGATCTGGGAGTATATACGTACTTCCGGAGAAAAAGGCACACGCATATCCAAGCTTGGGCTTTCCATGATCCTGGGCGGCGGTCTGAATAATTATACGGAACGTCGCAGAAAGGGATACGTCACGGATTATGTGAGCCTGAATGTGGAAAATCCGAAGCTTAAGAAGGTCGTATTTAATATTTCGGATCTTTTCATATTTACAGGTGCGCTTCTCTGGGGCGGGAGCGAGATCTTTTCTGAAAAAGAAAAATAAATAAAAAAACAGAAGTGCCGGTGTTGGGCGCTTCTGTTTTTTTGATTTTGGATAAAATAAAAAAGAATGCAGGAAATGGGACTTGAACCCACACGATCTTGCGACCACAGGCACCTGAAGCCTGCGCGTCTGCCAATTCCGCCATTCCTGCATTTTTTCAACCGGCTTGCTTTGCTTTGTTTGCTCCGCTCGTCGACTGCTCACTTATAATAACTCAGGAATTGGATAATGTCAATAGAAAAATTCAAAAAAATTAAAAAAATTCAAAAAAAATATTTTGAGTTAGTTTTATACATTTTTTTTGCATATGGTGTTGAAAAATGACGATTCCTGTGATACAATCTTGAAGATTTAGGATAAAATAAGAGAACAAAGAAAGGGAGATTGTATGAAAGCATTTCTGATATTGGAAGATGGCCATGTATTTACAGGAACCAGCATTGGTTCTGCAAGGGAAGTCATCAGTGAAATTGTCTTTAACACTTCCATGACCGGTTATCTGGAAGTAATGACAGATCCTTCTTACGCAGGACAGGCGGTGTGTATGACATATCCGCTGATCGGAAACTACGGAATCTGTTATGATGACCAGGAATCAAGGAAGCCGTGGATTGACGGATTTATTGTACGCGAATTATCACGAGTTCCCAGCAACTTCAGAAGCGTAGACACCATTCAGCATTTTCTGAGCAAAAACGACATTCCGGGAATCGCAGGAATTGATACCAGAGCACTGACTAAGATCCTTCGTGAGAAGGGAACCATGAACGGAATGATCACAGTTGACGAGAACTATGACCTGGATACAATCATCCCCAGATTAAAAGCATATACAACAGGAAAAGTGGTAGAGAAGGTTTCCTGCCGCGAAAAGGAAGTGCTTAAGGGGAACGGACCGAAGGTTGCCCTTCTTGATCTGGGCGCCAAGAAAAACATTGCACGCTCACTGAATGAGAGAGGATGCCAGGTTACTATTTACCCGGCTCTGACATCTGCAGAAGAGATCCTTGGAGACAATCCGGACGGCATCATGCTCAGCAACGGACCTGGAGATCCGAAGGAATGTACTTCTATTATTAAAGAGATCAAAAAACTTTACGACTCTGATGTACCGATCTTTGCCATCTGTCTTGGACATCAGCTTATGGCTCTTGCAACAGGCGGAGACACCCATAAGATGAAATACGGTCACAGAGGCGGAAATCATCCGGTTAAAGACCTTGAGACAGGAAGAGTATATATTTCCTCCCAGAACCATGGCTACGTTGTAGACGCAGAGGGACTTGAGGAGAAAAATATCGCACATCCTGCATTTGTAAACGTCAACGACGGAACAAACGAGGGTATGGCATATAACGGAAAGAACATCTTTACTGTACAGTTCCATCCGGAAGCATGCCCGGGACCCCAGGATTCCAGTTACCTTTTTGACAGATTCATGAAGATGATGGGAGGAGAGAAATAATGCCAAGGAATAAGGACATAAAAAAAGTACTTGTAATCGGCTCAGGCCCGATCATAATCGGCCAGGCAGCAGAGTTTGACTATGCAGGAACCCAGGCATGCCGCTCCCTGAAGGAAGAGGGCATGGAGGTTGTACTTTTAAACTCCAATCCTGCTACCATCATGACAGATAAAGACATCGCAGACAGAGTTTACATCGAGCCTCTGACTGTTGAGGTCGTAGAGCAGCTGATCCTCAAAGAGAAACCGGACAGTGTACTTCCTACACTGGGCGGCCAGGCAGGACTGAACCTTGCCATGGAGCTTGAGGAGAAAGGATTCCTGAAAGAGCACAATGTACGTCTCATCGGTACTACAGCAGCAACGATCCGTAAAGCTGAGGACCGTCAGGAATTTAAGGATACAATGGAAAAGATCGGCGAGCCGGTTGCAGCATCCAAGGTCGTAACAACTGTAGAGGACGGTGTTGCGTTTACTCAGACTATCGGTTATCCGGTTGTTCTCCGTCCTGCATATACACTTGGCGGAAGCGGCGGCGGTATTGCGCATAATGAGCCGGAGCTTCGTGAGATCCTTGAGAACGGTCTTCGTCTTTCCCGTGTAGGTGAGGTTCTTGTAGAGAGATGTATCGCCGGATGGAAAGAGATCGAGTATGAGGTAATGCGAGACAGCGCAGGAAACTGCATCACAGTCTGCAACATGGAGAACATTGACCCGGTTGGTGTCCATACCGGTGACTCCATCGTAGTTGCTCCTTCCCAGACCCTTGGTGATAAAGAGTATCAGATGCTTCGTACATCTGCTCTTAACATCATCACAGAGCTTGGTATTACAGGTGGATGTAACGTACAGTACGCTCTTCATCCGGAGAGCTTTGAGTACTGCGTTATCGAGGTTAACCCTCGTGTAAGCCGTTCCTCCGCACTTGCAAGTAAGGCTACCGGTTATCCGATCGCCAAGGTTGCAGCCAAGATCGCACTGGGTTACACACTGGATGAGATCCCGAACGCCATCACAGGCAAAACATACGCAAGCTTCGAGCCGATGCTGGATTACTGTGTTGTTAAGATCCCGCGTCTGCCATTTGACAAATTCATCACAGCAAAACGTACACTGACTACACAGATGAAGGCTACCGGTGAGGTTATGAGTATCTGCCATAACTTTGAGGGTGCTTTAATGAAGGCTATCCGTTCCCTGGAGCAGCATGTAGACAGTCTGATGTCCTATGATTTCTCACATCTTTCTGATGAAGAACTGATGGACGAGCTGGACATTGTGGATGACCGCCGTATCTGGAAGATCGCAGAAGCCCTGAGACGAAATGTTTCCCAGGAGAAGCTTCATGATATCACAAAGATCGACATCTGGTTCATCGATAAGCTGGCTATCCTTGTTGAGATGGAGCAGGTTCTGAAAACTCAGAAGCTGGACAAAGACCTTCTTCTGGAAGCAAAACGTCTGGAGTTCCCGGACTACATCATCGCAGACCTGACAGGAAAGACAGAAGCTGAGATCAAAGACCTGCGTAAAGAGTACGGCATCCGTGCAGCATACAAGATGGTTGATACCTGTGCAGCAGAGTTTGCGGCAGCGACACCATATTACTATTCTGTATACGGCGATGAGCAGACAGCGAATGAAGCTGTAGAAACAAAAGATAAGAAAAAGATCCTGGTACTTGGTTCCGGCCCGATCCGTATCGGTCAGGGTATCGAGTTCGACTTCTGCTCTGTACACTGTACATGGGCATTTGCGAAAGAAGGATATGAGACGATCATCATCAACAATAACCCGGAGACAGTAAGTACAGACTTCGATATTGCAGATAAGCTGTATTTTGAGCCGCTGACACCGGAAGATGTTGAGAATGTTGTAAATATCGAGAAACCGGACGGAGCTGTGGTTCAGTTCGGTGGACAGACAGCCATCAAGCTTACAGAGGCACTGATCAAGATGGGTGTTAAGATCCTTGGAACATCTGCTGAGAACGTAGATGCCGCAGAGGACAGAGAGCTCTTTGATGCCATTCTTGAGAAATGCCAGATCCCGAGACCGAAGGGACACACTGTATTCACAGCAGAAGAGGCGAAAAAAGCTGCCAACGAGCTGGGATATCCGGTACTTGTCCGCCCGTCCTATGTACTTGGAGGACAGGGAATGCGTATCGCTGTCAGCGATGAGGACGTGGAAGAGTACATCGGAATCATCAACCAGATCGCACAGGAGCATCCGATCCTTGTTGATAAGTACCTGATGGGTAAAGAAATCGAGGTCGATGCAGTATGCGACGGTGAGGACATCCTGATCCCTGGAATCATGGAGCACATCGAGCGTGCAGGTATCCACTCCGGAGACAGTATTTCTGTATATCCGGCACAGACCATCAGCCAGAAAGCAAAAGATACCATCGCCGAATACACACGTCGTCTTGCACAGGCACTTCATGTTATCGGTATGATCAATATTCAGTTCATCGTTGTAGGCGAGGATGTATATGTCATCGAGGTTAACCCGCGTTCCAGCCGTACAGTACCGTACATCAGCAAGGTAACAGGAATCCCGATCGTTCCGCTTGCAACAAGAGTTATCCTTGGACATAAGATCAAAGAGCTTGGTTACACACCGGGACTTCAGAAAGAAGCAGAGTACTTCGCAATCAAGATGCCGGTATTCTCCTTCGAGAAGATCAGAGGCGCAGATATCAGCCTTGGACCGGAGATGAAATCCACAGGTGAGTGCCTTGGTATTGCTAAGACCTTCAACGAGGCTCTTTACAAAGCCTTCATCGGAGCCGGAATCCGTCTTCCGAAACACAAACAGATGATCATCACTGTTAAGGATGAGGATAAAGAGGATATCATCCCGATCGCAAAACGCTTCGAGGCTCAGGGATACCGTATCTTCGCAACAAGAGGTACAGCAAATGTCCTGACTGAGAACGGAATCAAGGTAACACGCACCAATAAACTGGAGCAGCCGTCTCCGAACCTGATGGACCTGATCCTTGGCCACAAGATCGATGTTGTCATCGATACACCGCCACAGGGTGTTGAGCATCAGAAAGATGGTTTCGTGATCCGTCGTAATGCAATTGAGACAGGTGTTAACGTACTTACAAGCCTTGATACTGCAGAGGCTCTGGTCACAAGTCTTGAGAATACAGACCTGAACCACCTGACTCTGGTAGATATCGCCACCATCGACAATCGATAAAAAATTGTAAATTTTGTGAAATAAAAAATTAAAAGTTTACGAATTGTCAAATATGTAATATACTGATAAGGACGGGGCCGTCGTTCACATACCGGCCCTGTCCTTATCTTGCTTTTAGAAAGGAGTTAACATGATTTTTATAGAATTACTGAAGGTTATCCTTCTCGGTATTGTGGAGGGAATCACCGAGTGGCTTCCGATCAGCAGTACCGGACATATGATCCTTGTGGATGAGTTTATCAAGCTGAATGTATCCGAGGCATTTATGGAATTTTTCCTGGTGGTGATCCAGCTTGGCGCGATCCTGGCAGTTGTTGTACTGTACTGGAACAAGTTGTGGCCTTTTTACATAAGAAAAATCCCGAAGAAAACACAGATGGCACTGCGTAAACAGCCGGCAGTACCCAGAACTGTCCTTACTTTTGTAGAAAAATACTGTGATAAGGATAAGTGGATCCTCTGGTTTAAGATCCTGGTAGCATGTCTGCCGACGATCATCATCGCTCTTCCTTTTAATGACATTATTGAAAAGAAATTTTATAACTATGTGGTCGTTGCCATCATGCTGATCGTTTATGGTGTGCTTTTTATCGTTATCGAGAACTACAACAAACGCCGCAGACCAACCTGCACCAGACTGGATGAGCTTTCCTTTAAGACAGCGCTGATCATCGGCTGCTTCCAGGTGCTTTCCGTGATTCCGGGAACATCCCGTTCCGGATCTACCATTATCGGAGGAATCCTTGCAGGAACATCCCGTACAGTTGCAGCGGAATTTACCTTTTTCCTGGCAATTCCGGTTATGTTCGGAGCAAGTCTTCTGAAACTGGTGAAATTCGGTTTTGCCTTCAGCTCCACAGAGCTGATCATCCTGATCGTAGGTGTTGTGGTATCTTTTGTGGTATCTATTCTTGCCATCAAATTCCTGATGGGATATATCAAGAAACACGATTTTAAAGTATTCGGCTGGTACAGGATCATTCTTGGTATCCTGGTGCTCGGATACTTCGTTGGAAAAACATTTTTAGCATAAAACTGCAATCTGGAGGTAATCATTATGAAATATAAGAAGCTTTTGATCGTACTGACAGCAGTGACGGCGCTTGGTATTGCCGGCTGTGGAAAATCATCAAAGGAAACAGCAGAGGTGACACCAACACCGGTTCCTACAGCCGCACCTACGGCTGCACCGGCTACATCCACACCGCTTCCCACATCTACACCTGCACCGAAGCTGATCGGTGTAAAGACCAGTACTGCAAAATTTGTTTATCTTACCAACAGCACGAAGGGAGAGATCCGTGAGATCTATCTCCGCGCGGCAGGAGGGGAAGAATGGGGCAAAAGTCTTGTTCCTGCAGAAGCTACCATCAAAGATGCGGAGCAGGTGCAGATGTATTACACCCCGGATTCTGCAAGAGATGCCATCTATGATATGAAGATCGTAGACGGAGACGGAAATGCCTATGAGATCTACAGTGTACAGCTGAGCGATATGGAAAAGGCAAAACTGATGATCGATAACGGAGAAGCATACCTGACCTATACAAGCCTCAGTGACAAGAGTGAGAAGAGCACTATTGGCAATGTGGAAACGGATAACAGTGAGGCGGACAGCAGTGATTCCGCAGACAGCACAGATGCTTCAGATCTGACAGACAGTTCTTCCGGTATCACGGATACTTCTTCCGACAGCAGCGATGGAAGCTATGACAACAGTGATGATGGAAGCTATGATAACAGTGATGACGGAAGCTATGACAGCAGTAATGACGGAAGCTACGACGGCAGCGATGACGGAAGCTACGACAACAGCAGTGATGATGGAAACTATGACAGCAGTGATAATAGCGGCGACTATGTAGATGACAGCAGCAACAGCGGAAGCGGTGACGATTCTCTTGACAACAGTACAGATACAGATGACAGCGGAGACGGAGAGATTGTTTGGGATGATAACGGAGACTGGTCAGAGGAATAAACCGGGATCCTGTAAACAGAGGGAAACATGGAACAGACATTTCTTGAAAAACTGAAACGAGTAAAACCTGGGGATCTGCTTCACATCATCAAGTTTATCCTGGCATTTCCCATTGCGATGGTCTACAGACTTTTTCGCAGGGATCTCTGGCTTCTCTGTGATACAGAGAATGAATGCCGGGATAACGGATTCTGGCTGTACAAATATCTGAGAGAAAATACCAGTGAGGATGCAGTGTACGCCATCAATAGAAAATCTCCGGATTATGCCCGGGTAAAAGATCTGGGACCTGTGATCCAGTATGGAAGCTTCCGCCACTGGATCTACTATCTGGCTGCATCAAAAAATATCAGCTCCCAGAAAATGGGAAAACCAAACGCAGCCATCTGCTATGTGCTGGAGGTTTACGGAATCCTACGGAACAAGCGGGCGTTCCTGCAGCATGGGATCATTACGGCAGATCTTAGTTTTCTGTATTATCCCCATACAAAAATGAGCCTTTTTGTTACCAGTACCTATGATGAGTGGAAATATGTCAATGACCGGTACGGATATCCGGAAGGCTATGTGCAGGAGCTGGGACTGTGTCGTTTTGACCAGCTTCATGATATGAAGGTAAAAAAGAACCAGATCCTGATCATGCCGACCTGGCGTATGTATATCCGCAATGAGATCTCAGCCTCTGATCACGAGCTGGAAGCACAGAAATTCATGGAAACCGATTATTACCGGTACTGGGATGCACTTCTCAAGGATGAGAGACTGATCCGCTATATTGAGGAGAACGATCTTCAGATCATCTTTTATCCGCACAGGGAAATGCATCGGTTTCTGAAATATTTTCATGTGGATCATCCGAAGATCACAGTGGCGTCCTGGCCTGAGTACGATGTGCAGACACTCCTTAAAGAGTCCGCAGTGCTGGTGACTGATTTTTCCAGTGTGGCCATGGACTTTGCCTACATGAAAAAGCCACTGGTCTACTACCAGTTTGACAATGAAAAATTCCGGCAAAGTCATCATCAGATCGGGTATTTTGATTTCCGGAAAGATGGCTTCGGTCCGGTATGTGTAACGGAACAGGAAGTAACGGACTGGCTGATCCGCCTGCATAAGCAGGGATTTGCCAATGAAGAGATCTATCTGGAAAGACACGGAAAATATTTTGATCTGTGGGATACAAAGAACTGTGAAAGAAATTACAAAGCGATCAAAGAAATGTAACAGGTGGTGAAAAATTGCAGCAGTTAATGGAAGCTCCGGCGGAGATCAAGGTAAAAACCAGGAAATTTTCGCTGACAAAAGGAACCATAAAGATCAGTTTTGAGCTGGAAGGATCCAGAGGAAAGATCCGTTCCCTGAAGCTGAAACAGCGAAATGCAGTGCTGGATACAAGTTTTCCTTTTGAAATGCAGACAGCAAAAAAAGGAAATACGATCGTGTATCATGCACAGATCAATGTAGATCAGTATCCGATGGAAACCGCATTCTGGGATGTGGTGGCATCTGTGGATAAAGAAGGAAAAGGAAATTATGAGGATGCGATCCTGGGAGGCTTAAGTTCAAAACTTAAACTTAAGCTGATCCTTTTTCCAAGATGGACCAGAACCGGGGATGGGCATATGGTTTATCCCTTTGTCAACGGAGCAAGGCAGTTTACCATTCAATACCGGAAATATGATCCGAAATATGACAGCTATGCATTTATAGCAAAAGAATTTCTTGCATTATTCTGCTATTTTATCCTGAAACCTTACTGGGATCATAAGAAATTATGGCTGATCTGCGAGAAATACTGTACAATGGCACAGGACAACGGCCTCTATTTTTTCCGGTACTGTATGGAGCATGCACCGGAGAAGGACAGAAGTCGGATTTTTTATGTAATAGATAAAAAATGTCCGGATTATCAGGCTGTAAAAGAGTATGATGCCAATGTGATCCAGTTCATGTCATTTAAGTACATGATCTATCTCAGCGCTGCACGGTATCTGATATCTACCGATGCAATCCGGCATTTTTATATCTGGGATTCGCCCAACAGCATCTACAAGGTTCTGTATCAGGCACGGAAGAATATCGTATTTCTCCAGCATGGAGTGATGGGCTTCAAGCAATGCCACAGGACCTTTCATAAAGGCGGAGGTAATCAGATGGCACTGTTTGTGGTGTCTTCGGGTTATGAACAGAAGATCATCCATGATTATTTCGGATACGATAATGAAGAGATCATCATCACCGGACTGGCCAGATGGGATGTGCTGGAGGACAAGTCGGATCCGGCTCATAAAGAGATCCTGCTGATGCCTACATGGAGAAGCTGGCTGGAGGAT
Organism: Blautia sp. LMAG:89; assembly: GCF_008679485.1. Taxonomy (NCBI): domain Bacteria; kingdom Bacillati; phylum Bacillota; class Clostridia; order Lachnospirales; family Lachnospiraceae; genus Blautia; species Blautia sp. LMAG:89. The sequence goes on from NZ_NANC01000003.1 coordinate 505,722, forward strand.
ATCAGCGAGGAGCAGTTTAAAAAAAGTGAATACTATCAGCGTTATAAAGCATTTCTGCAGGATGAGAGGCTTAAGACTCTTCTGGAAAAGGAGGATATCACGCTGAACTTTTATATCCATCCGAAATTCAGGGAACATATCCGGAGCTTTCAGGTGGAAGACAGGCATATCCGGCTGATCCCATTTGGGACTATGCCGCTGAATCAGCTTCTGATGAGCTGTCATATGCTGATCACCGATTATTCTTCTGTTTCCTGGGATGTCTACTATCAGGAAAAACCGGTGATATTTTATCCCTTTGATCTGGAAACCTATGAGAAAGTCCAGGGAAGCTATATGGACTACAAAAAAGATGTTTTCGGAGATCTGGCATGGGATCAGAACCAGCTGGTAGATCTTATCGGAGAATATGCGAGGAACGGATTCCGTGAAAAACCGGAATTTTCAGGAAGAAGAGATGAGCTTCTTCCCTACAGGGACAATGACAACAGCAAACGAATCTATGAATATATAGCCAATGCTCAAATACCGGACAAACTGAAAAGAAGGCTGAAAGAGAAAAAATTTTAATGTAAGGATACAAAAGGAGCAATATGAACAGGGAGTATGAATTTTCAGTAGTTGTTTTTGCAAAAGATACCGCAAAGCTTTACAGAACCTTTAAAAATGTACGTGAGGTCACACCTAAAGGAACGGTACAGATCCTTGCAGTACGCACAGCAGGAGATGTGGATATCCCTGATGAACGGGACATGAGGGAGTTGGAAGAAGCAGGAGAAAAGGAGAAAGAGCTCAAGGACGAAGAGCTGGATAAGATCTACGGAGAGTTCAATCCGGAAGATTCTCGTTTCCGGGAGATGCTGGATGACCGGGATCTTTTATATATTGACGGACTGGAATGCGGGGATCTTGTGGCAGAGCTGAAGGATAAGATAGCCGGAAACTATGTCGTTTTTGCAAAAGCCGGAATCTGTTTTTCCCCAAAATCCAGTGCAGAGGTCAGACGCTGCTTTGAGGAAGACAACAGAGATGTTGTCATAACAAAGATCCGTGGAAAAGGAAATATCCATGTGCGGGAGCATAATAACTACTGTGACCGTTTCACCGAAAAAACAACGCTGGATAACAATGTATATCTTCTGCATCAGCTGTATACCGCTTACACATTTGCCGCAGATCAGGTGAAATGGGTATCCGAAATCCGTCCGGAGATCTGGTATCTGGATGTGATGACTATGGTATATCAGTCCGTTGTAAGCTGCCGGAGTCTGGGAGTGACTTCAGGGGAAGATATCTATGTGCAGATCCTTGCGGACCATCTCATGGTGGAGGACTGGAAGAATATGCTGCAGGATCCGGAACAACTGGAGGTATTTTATCAGGAATTTTTCCGAAAGATCGCAGACTGCAGAATAAAAGAAAATCCTGTTCATGAAAAAAATGCAGATTATGTGCTGCTGTATTACAGCGCAAAAATAGCGGATATCATATTTGATAACGAGAAGCTTGATGAAGAGAAAAAGTGCAGATATGAGGAAGGCATCGAAAGCTTCCTGAAGCAGATGGAGTTTCCGGAGATCGTGATGTCCAATCAGCATATCAGCAGGGCAAACAAAGTGTATCTTCTCCGGAAATATTATCCGGATATATGCAAAAAATTTCCGGATCAGGCAGACACGATCCTGAATCCCATATATGACAATCTCCGTGTCAAGATATTCCAGCCGGAAAAAGACCAGCTGCACTGTGAATTTTCCATTGTGGAGCCTGTGAGCAGGACAAACCGTGTATATATGATGACTGGTGGCAACACCTATGAAGCCAGATGGAAATATACACTGGAAAGAACCGGCTGGTGCAGAGAAGAAAGTGCCGTTGAGAAGCTGTATATCGTGGACATTCCGCTTTCCGAGATCCGGGAGTTTATCAGCTGGGGCACAGGCACAGATGGACATATAAACAAAATGTACAATATTTCCTACGGAAAATATGTGCCATTTACAAAGAAGCTGCCGCTTTTCCTGCATATAGAGGATAAGCTTCTGTATCTTAACGAAAAAGTACGGATGATCCGTGGAGAGGATCAGGAAGATGCAAAGGTTCTGGGCCATCAGTATGAAGTAACGGTAGAGCCATACAGTCAGAGCAGGGAGAAACAGCTGAAGAAAAAACGCACCAAAGCAATATTTTCTCAGGGAAAGGCCGGAAAAAAGGCAGTTCTCGTGCGTAAGCTCTACGAGATGCAGAAGGCGAAGCAGAAAAAGCAGATCTGGCTGATCTCCGATCGTACAACACGCGGAGATGATAACGGCGAAGTGATGTTCCGCTATCTCTGCGCCAATCCGGACCCTACGGTGGAGCCGTACTTTGTAGTCAACAAGGATACACAGGATTATGTGGAAATGAAGAAGCTTGGAAAGGTTGTGGAGCCTTTCTCCTGGAAGCATAAGCTTCTGTTCCTGCTGAATGAATTTTCACTGTCCTCCCAGGCTAACAAACCGGTGATCAATCCTTTTGGAAAGCTGGAGTATCTGTACCGCGATATCATCTATGACAAAAAGCTGGTATTTTTACAGCATGGTGTGACCAAAGACAACCAGTCCAAGTGGCTGAACAAATACAACCGTAATCTTTTCGGATTTATCGTCAGCACAAAGCCGGAATATGATTCTGCCTTTACCTATGACTATTTTTATCCGGAAAAAAATATCTGGCTTACGGGAATGCCGCGTTATGACCGTCTGGTCCATGATGAGCGTAAGTATGTGACGGTGATGCCTACCTGGCGCAAAAGCCTTTCCTCAGGAACCGATGCCAGAGGGGTATGGCAGCTTGGAAAAGAATTTCAGGAAAGCGAATATTTCCATTTTTATGATGATCTTCTCAACAACGAAAGACTTCTGGGGGCGGCAGAGAAGTACGGATATACCATCTGCTTCATGCCTCACCCAAATACCATTGACGGTCTGCATATGTTCCGTCATGATCCACGGGTAAAATTTATGGATTCGTCTTATTCCTACAAGGACATTTTTGCCCAGACAGATCTGATGATCACGGACTATTCTTCGGTTGCCTTTGATTTTGCATATTTGAGAAAACCCATCGTATACTCCCAGTTTGACAGAGACAGCTTTTTCAGTGGCGCGCATTCCTACACAGAGGGATACTTTGACTATGAGAGAGATGGCTTCGGAGAGGTGGAGCATACACTGGACGGAACTGTGGACCGGATCATCGAATATATGGCAGACGGCTGTCAGATGAAAGAGGAATATCGGAAACGAATGGATGAGACCTTTGCATTTAATGACCGTAACTGTTCCAAACGAGTTTATGAGAGGATCATCGAGAATCGGTAATATGGAGGTTGGATTTTGGAAGGAAAGCAGGCAATAAAGTTTGATAAATATAATTCTCAGGCGATGAAGGGCATTGCCATTGTTATAATGCTGTTCCATCATATGTATCTGAGTCAAGACAGATTTGAGGGGCTGAATGTTGTTTTCACTCCGTTTTCAGCAGATCGGATCATGTATCTGTGCAGAACATTTAAGATCTGTGTACCGATCTATGCATTTATTTCCGGATACGGACTGTATCTCAGTTACAGAAAAAATAATTCTACACCTGGCAAGTGGACAGCCAAAAGACTGATAAAAACAATGGGAGGGTTCTGGATCATATGGGGGCTTTCTGTTGTGAGCTCACAGCTTTATAACGGCTATGCCGTGGCCAGATATTTCGGAAACGGAAATATTGCCAAAGGTGTTAGCGCAATGGTGCTGGATTTTTTTGGTCTGGCGAAACTTTTCGGAACTTCGACTCTGAACGGAACCTGGTGGTATATGAGTGCGGCGATCATTTTTATCATCTGCGTGCCGCTGTTTATGATAAAGGAAGAATATTTGGTATTTATTCTTGTGGCTGTTGTGGCATTTCCACGGACAATTTCCCTGGAGGTTATGGGAATTACGGGTATTTATGCATTTTTACCGGTATTTCTCATGGGAATGTGTGTAGCCAAGTATGATCTGTTTAACCGATGGTTTAAGATATGGAATGCTGGAATGAAGCATGTTTTCAAATTTCTTCTGGAGCTTCTTGCGGTGTTTATTTTGTATAAAGCGTACAGAACTTTGCCGCTGACGGTATACAGTGAGATCCACTGGGGTGTGTATCCAATTGTATTTATGGCATTTTGCTGCGAATTTATTAATGTCATTCCGGGAGTGCGACAGATTTTATTGTTCCTCGGAAAACATTCCATGAATATATTTCTGATACATACATTTATAAGAAAATCTTCTTTTGTGTATGTGAGTGGATATTTTCTGACCAATACACTGACGCTTCTGCTGGCTTCACTGGCAGTGTCCATAGCGCTGGAATGGCTGAAAAAGGTAAGCGGATACAACCGCCTGATCCAGAACATCTGCATGAAAATAGGATAATATAAAGATAAAGGAGAAAGACCTGCCATCGTCTGTGGCAGGTCTTGTTAAAGTATGAAAGCAAAAAAAACAGTTTGTATATATTGGTTGATATTAGTAGTGGTTTTTGGATGTATTATTGGTGCCAGAAGTACAGAGATAAAGGTCGAGGCTGCTGAAAGAACGGTACGATTTTGGGATAACAGTGGAAATTATCTTCAGAAATCTGGCGGGAACTGGTATTTGAAAGATTCTAAGAAGCGAAAACTTACCGGATTACGTTATTTGTCAATTCCAAAGACAGAGTTTTTAAAAACAGGATTTTATATGTTTGATAAAAACGGAAAACTTTTGAGAAAGCAATCCGTTTATTATTTCGATAAAAAGACAGTTTCTGGTGTCCGCTTTGATAAATACCACATCACAGACTCCAATGGAAGAATTTCAAAGGGAGAGCGTGGCTTTGTAAACGTAGCTGAACAGAAGGTACGGGGCAAAAAAATTATCGCAGGCATTTATTATGTGGAAGCGTACGGAAAACTGGCTGATCGTGGAACAGTACGCTATATAAGACAGAGAAGATTCGGTGGGCGTGATTTTAAAGGCGGTTATTATTATTTCTATGGAACCGGAAGAATCTGCATGCGTCCGTCTTTTCATAAAGTGAACAAAACAGTTCAGGGAAAGAAGTTTAACGGAATTTATTATTTTGGCAATGATAACGGAAGAATGGTACAGAAGGCAGGGTGGGTAACCTGTGAGGGCCAGCAATATTATGTAGACCAAAATGGAAAAATGCTGGTGAACCGGTGGAAAGATGGTTATTACCTGAAATCGAACGGAACCATTGCGAAAAATATGAAAACACCGGATGGTCAGTATGTGGACTGGCAGGGAAGAAAAAGTACAAGATCAGAGTATGCTTTAAGTGCATTTAAATCGGAATTGGAGAGTTTTGTTTCTGCCTACGGTGGAAACTGGTCTGTTTATATAAAAGATCTGAAAACAGGAAATATTGTAAACATAAATGATCGGGAAATGTATCCGGCAAGTACGATCAAGGCATTTGTGATGGCGTCGGTCTATGATCAGATCCGTCAGGGAAAAATGCAATACAGCTCCGGTGTGTACAGCTTGCTGTGGGATATGATCACCGTCAGTGATAATGAATGTTATAATGAACTGGTAAGGCGTCAGGGAGGCGGAAGCTTTGTAGGAGGAACAGCTGTAGTGAACCAATATCTTCGAAAGAACGGTTACAAAAATACCGGTTGTCACAGTTCCCTGCATCCGTCTTCTTCTGCCTGGAGCAGTGATGGCTGGCGTAACACGGCATCTGCAAAAGATTGTGGGATACTCTTAGAAAAAATCTATCGAGGTCAGTGTGTTTCTCAACAGTATTCCAGAGAAATGCTAAATCTTTTACTGCATCAGACGAAACGATACAAAATTCCATCAGGTCTTCCGACAGGTATAGTATGCGCGAACAAAACTGGTGAGACAAGCTCAGTTCAGCATGATATGGCGATCATCTATGGAAAGAAAACAAATTATGTATTATGTATATTCTCTGAAGGAGCTTCCGAAGATCATTTACTGCACGGAATCCGTTCGATTTCTTCAAGAGTATATCAATATCTGAATAAATAAAGATCAGCCAGCAGTCATAAGATCAAGAAACTTCCTTAATTGGGCAAAAATAAGGAGTGATCATTGACGTGCTGGCTGATTTTGTATTATCAAAGAAATGGTTGTGGAAGAATTTTTTACATAAGCGTTTTTCTTAGCCCTAAATATGCCGGATATTTCCGGTGTCAGTAGTATCGTATCCGGTTTGAAGAGCTAAAAACCGGCGGAAAGGTTCGGATGCAATGGTTTCCGCTACGGCCTGAAAGCCGGGGGTGCTCAGATTTTTGGTCTGCATAACCAGGAAGAGTGATTCCTGGCAAACAGGAAGAAAATCCAGCTCCGGAAAGCTTCTCGCTACACAGGCCTCGCCAAGAGCTATGTCTGCCTGTCCGCCAGCCACTGCAGCAGCCGTGGAGTGATCGGTAACAAGCTCATTTCGATATCCGGATATGGAATCCGGTGAAATTTCGGAAGACAGAAGTGTACGGTCAAGAAGGATACGACGGCTGCTTCCTTTTTCGCGGTTCGCAAAAATAATATCTGCCCGTGTAAGATCAGAAAATCCCCGGATATTCTTGGGATTTTCTTTTTTTACATAGAAGCCGACGGGATATTGACACAGAGAGATCACAGTCAGTGGGATACCGGGTATAAGGCTGTGGATATCTTCCGGTGAGGCGGATGCACAGGCGATGTGGACTTTTTCAAAATAGAGAGAATACAGTCCGTTGTAGGTGTTCATGTGAGACTGCAGAACCGGCAGATTGTCCGGGTGTGTGGGAAGCTGATTCAGGAGAAGATCCAGAGCCGGAGAAGCCTGTCCACTGATGATCAGTCCACTGGAATGCAGAAGATAATCCCTTTTCAAAAGAGAACTCTCCGGCTGGTGATCATAAGACTGAGCAGAAGACGCAGAACATTCCGAACCCTTAAGATACTGAGACAGCTGTTCCTCGCTGACCCGCAGCTGTTTGCCGACTTTGGAGGAGGAAAGCTCTCCGCGTTTGATCAGGTCATATACTGTGGATTTTTTGATCTTTAGTTTATCTGCAACTTCCTGTGCTGTGTATACTTTATTCATCGATACCTACCATAACATTGGTTGCCTTAATAACTGCGTAAGCATCAGAGCCTACTTTCAGGCCAAGTTCTTCCACCGCCGCACAGGAGATGGTAGCAGTGATGATATTTCCACCACCGATATCGATGGAAACGATGGAATTTACAGCTCCCTGGTTGATGTTGATGATTTTTCCTTTTAACTGATTACGCGCACTGAGTTTCATAAGTAATTCTCCCTTTCTTGAATATTGAATGAACCGGATCAGGCAAGTTCTCTGCTTCCGTTGTGCAGAGCAATGAACCTTGTGTGGGATTTGTCTGTATCAGGAGTGCTGTAAGCCACTCATGATAAGAAACGAAGCGGATCGTGAACATCCGCCTGGCTTGTCAACTATGTATTTATGATAGCACTTGTAGAGAAAAACAGCAATGCCTTATAGCTTGACAAGAAACTTTCCTTTCGGTAAAATTAAACAAAATCATTCAAAACTAAACAAAACTGAATGAAACGGAAAAGTAGAGGAACAAAAGATGAAGAAAAAAATCTTAGCAGCCCTTACCGCGGGAATTTTAACAACAGGCCTTATGACCGGAACTGTTTTTGCGGCAGACACAGAAGCGAAAGGTGATGAGAACCTGAAGGGAGAGGTTTATGCATTTATTGCTGCTAGCCTCAGCAATTCCATGGAGGAGATCCAGAAGGATTTCAATGAGCTTTATCCGAATGTAACGATCTATTACAGTGCAGACAGTTCAGGTACACTGCAGACACAGATCGAGGAAGGTGCACGCTGTGATCTTTTCTTTTCAGCAGCAGATAAACAGATGGATGCCCTCACAGAGGAAAAACTGACAAAGGAAGACACCGTTAAGGATCTTCTTGAGAACAAAGTCGTTCTGATCAGACCAAAGGACGGAGAGACAAAGGTAACAGGATTCGAGAATATCACAGACGCTGAAAATATGGCGCTTGCAGGAGAGGATGTTCCGGTGGGACAGTACTCCCGTGAGATCTTTAGCAATCTTGGGATCATGGACGATGTAAACAAAATGGAGATCAACGAGTGCAAGAATGTAACGGATGTACTTGCAGCAGTCAGTGAAGGAAGCAATGAGGTTGGTGTTGTATATGCGACAGATGCTGCGTCTGTTACTGATAAAGTAGATATCATCGCAGAGGCGTCGGCAGACAGCCTTAAGACGCCGGTTCTTTATCCTGTGGGACTTATCGAGGACAAGGAAGCATCGGAAGACGATACCAGGGCAGCAGAGATTTTTCTTGATTATGTAGAGTCTGACGCAGCGATCAAGGTATTTGAGGACTATGGATTTACAGCATATGAGGCTGAGGACAGTACAGCTTCCGCAGACAGCACATCCAAATGAGTATGATGTAGAAAACCGGCAGTAAATACTGAAACACAGTAAATGCTGATACAGGAATGAAATATGACAGAATTTTTGAGAGAAATAAACTGGAGTCCTCTGTGGATTTCCTTAAAAACAGGTCTGGCAGCCACAGTGATCGCTTTTTTTATGGGAATATTCTGCGCCCGGAAGATCATGAAGCTGAAGCCGGGAGCCAGAGCAGTACTGGACGGGATCCTTACTCTTCCGCTGGTACTTCCTCCTACAGTGGCTGGATTTTTTCTGCTACTGATCTTCAGCCTGAAAAAGCCCTTCGGAAGCTTTCTTCTGGATAATTTTGATATTAAGATCGTGCAGACCTGGAAGGGCTGTGTGGTCGCAGCGGCAGTAATCGCATTTCCGCTGATGTACCGCAATGCACGGGCTGCTTTTGAACAGGTGGATATAAATCTTATCCATGCAGGCCAGACTCTGGGGATGAGCGACAGCCGGATCTTCTGGCGGGTAGTCATGCCTGCGGCAGGACCGGGGATCGCATCCGGAACAGTGCTGGCATTTGCACGCGCGATCGGAGAATATGGCGCAACCTCCATGCTTGCCGGAAATATCCTTGGAAAAACCAGAACAGTTTCTGTTGCCATTGCATCAGAGACAGCAGCCGGAAATTACGGAACTGCAGGGTTCTGGGTCGTTGTGATCGTGCTGATCTCCTTTGTGATCGTAGCGCTGATCAATATCGTATCCGGAAGAGGAATGAAAACAAGAAGGTGGATCTGATGGCAGTCAAAGTAAATATCGAAAAAAACTTCCGGGATTTTTCACTGAAGGTGGATTTTGAAGGCAGTTCGGCAGCCATTGGGCTTCTTGGTGCTTCCGGCAGCGGAAAAAGCATGACCTTACGCTGTATTGCAGGAATCGAAACACCGGATAAGGGAAGGATCGTCATCAATGGAAAAACAGTGTTTGATTCTGAAGCAGGGATCGATCTGAAGCCCCAGAAGCGTCGGATCGGATATCTGTTTCAGAATTATGCGCTGTTCCCAACCATGACAGTGGAACAGAACATCCGCTGCGGTTATCGTGGGGAAAAATCCTCCGCCAGAGAAAAAGTGGCAGATCTGATCCGGCGATATCATCTGGAGGGGCTGGAGAAGCGCCTGCCCTCACAGCTTTCCGGCGGACAGCAGCAGAGAGTGGCACTGGCCAGAATGATGATTGGAGAGCCGGAAGCTATTCTTCTGGATGAGCCGTTTTCCGCGCTGGACGGTTACCTGAAGGATGTGCTCCAGCGGGAGATGCAGGATTTCCTCAAGGACTATCCGGGAGATATGATCCTTGTGACACACAGCAGAGATGAGGCCTATAAATTCTGCAGGGAGCTTTCCATTGTACATGAAGGCAGGATCCTTGTGACCGGGGAGACAAAGCAGCTGTTTGAGAGACCGGGACTTCTGGAGGCAGCAAAGCTTACCGGCTGTAAGAATTTTTCCAGAGCGGAGAGGCTGGGACCTCACGAGATCTATGCGGCAGACTGGAAAATGAAGCTCCATACCGAAGAAAACGTAGATGAGGACATTACTTACGTAGGGATCCGCGGCCACTGGATCCGCCCGGAATCAAAGCCAGGTGAGAACTGTATGGCAGTACGGGTAGACCAATACATAGAAACTACATTTGAACATCAGTATATGATCCGAAACAAAGCGGAAGAGAATGCTGCCGGATTATGGTGGATGCGTCCCAAAAACAGCTTTACGGAGGATCCGGATAAAGATCTTCCGGAATATCTGTATCTTCCACCGGAGCATCTGATGCTGCTGAAATAAAGAAAATCCCGGAAACAGACATTATTTGCTGTTTCCGGGATTTTTTGTGCATCTGCATTTTTGATGGATTTTTGCGGACAGGAGCTATTTTCCGTGATTTCCGGAATAGGTGATGTAATCGGACACCATCATGGCAAGCTTGAAGGCCAGTGCATCCTCAAAGGTACGGATATCCAGGCCAAAACGCTTCTGCAGCTTTTCAAAACGGTACACCAGAGTATTTCGGTGCACATAGAGCTGTCTGGAGGTTTCAGAAAGGTTCAGGTTATTTTCAAAGAAGGTCCGGATGATATTGAGGGTTTCGTCGTCAATAGATTCCAGGGATTCTTCTCCGAAGATCTCGCCTACAAACATGTTGCAGACCTGAGTGGGCAGCTGATAGATCAGACGGCCAATGCCCAGACGGTTATAACCGAAAACATTTTTGTCAGCATAAAAGATCTTGCCGACCTCCAGGGCAGTGCGGGCTTCCTTGTAGGCATCGGAAAGCTCCATGATATCATCTGCAACATTGCTGTAGGAAACCCAGGCAGAGGTCATAGCCTCTGTATTGAGCATATCCACCAGCATGCAGGCGATACCCTCCAGTTCTTCGTAGCTTTCGGTGCTCTGAAGCTCACGTACTACGATGATGCCGGAATCATCCAGTGCAGTGATAAAATCCCGTGTACGGGCAGAAAAGATGTTGCGGATGGTAGCCAGGGCATTTTCGTCCTTGTGCTGCTTGGTTTCCACAAGAAATACCGCACGGCGGGCGGAAGGTGTGATATGAAGACGGGCAGCCTTGTTAAAAGCTTCTACCTGGGAATAACGGTCCAGGAGAAGATTTTGCATAAAGGAGTTCTTGTCTGTTTTTTCCGTATAGGCAGTGAGGAGACTTTCTACCTGGCAGACAGCAAGCTCTCCGATGGTAGAAGCCTGCTCTCCGGAGCCCCATACGATCAGAAGCATATTGCTCTGAGGTATGTTGTTTAGCTTGTACAGACTGCAGCTGCGGTTGGAGATGCATAAGGCAGGATCCTCCCGAAACTGAGCAAGCTTTTCAGAAGAAGGAAGTCGGCGGTCCCCTGTGGAAATGTATATCTGGTCATTTTCATCCAGAATACAGAAATCAAGACCGCTGATCCGGTTCCAGTCATCCAGACATTTTTGAATTGTTTGCTGTATTTTCATAAAAAGCGTCCTTTCTGATGTGAAATAAAACTAGTGAAATAAAAAGAAACCCCGGGAAATCATATCCCCCGGGGTTACATTCTGTTTTTATGATTCGACGAGAATTAGTTTGTGATAGTAAGCTCTGTCTCTTTGTCGAAGAAGTGAGCTTTCTCCATATCGAATGCAAATCTGATCGGATCACCGGTCTTAGCTGTTGTACGAGGATCAACTCGTGCTGTAACCTGAGTTCCGTCAACATCGAAGTACAGGAATACTTCAGCACCAAGAAGCTCGTAAACTTTAACTACGGAGTTCATTGGTTTGCTTGGAGATGTCTCAAGGAACATCTGAGAATCATGGATATCCTCAGGACGGATACCAAGAACAACTTTCTTTCCAACATAGCCTTTGTCTTTCAGGACTTTAGCTTTAGCTGCCGGAACGATAACCTCATGCTCACCACCGATCGTAGCAACTACATTGCCGCCTTTTTCGGAGATAACAGCATCAAGGAAGTTCATCTGCGGAGATCCCATGAATCCTGCAACGAAGAGGTTGCCTGGTTTCTGATACAGGTTCTGTGGTGTATCAACCTGCTGAACAACACCGTCTTTCATAACAACGATTCTGGTACCAAGTGTCATAGCCTCTGTCTGGTCATGTGTTACATAGATGATAGTAGCGCCAAGTCTCTGATGGATCTTGGAGATCTCGATACGCATCTGTACACGAAGCTTAGCATCCAGGTTGGAAAGAGGCTCATCCATAAGGAATACCTTAGGATTACGAACGATAGCACGTCCCATAGCAACTCGCTGTCTCTGACCACCGGAAAGAGCCTTCGGTTTACGATCAAGAAGCTTGTCAAGGTCAAGGATTCTTGCTGCTTCACGAACAGCCTTGTCGATCTGGTCCTTCGGAACTTTACGAAGCTTAAGTCCGAATGCCATGTTATCATAAACTGTCATATGAGGATACAGAGCGTAGTTCTGGAATACCATTGCGATATCACGGTCCTTAGGCTCAACATCGTTCATGACTTTGTCACCGATCTTAAGTGTACCACCGCTGATCTCCTCAAGACCTGCGATCATACGAAGTGTTGTAGATTTTCCACATCCGGATGGTCCTACGAAGATGATGAATTCTTTGTCTTCGATCTCCAGGTTGAAATCTTTAACTGCCTGGAAGCCGTTCGGATAAGTTTTATTAATGTGAGATAATGATAAACTTGCCATTGTTGTTTCCCTCCAAAATTAATATATTGTTTTACGTAATTTCCTTTGCTGGTTAACAGTATATCGAAAATGAGAGAAAAGGGCTAGAGCTGAATCTTACAAAGTTTCCGGCAGTTTCTTGTCATTCTGACGAAAAAACGAAAGGGGATTTTTCGTCATTTTGTCAAAACGACGGTTTCCTATGTACAGGTTCACGAAACATTATACGGTATTCAGGCAGAATCCTCAATATGTAAAAAAAGTTCAAAGGAGTTATTTACAACTAACCTAAGTTGGAGTATACTAACTTATTAGATAAAAGAAAAGTTTTCTCAATAAAGGAGGGATCAGAATGCATATTGCAGAAGCCGAAACAGAAGAGAAAAAAACAGGATGCTACCGACATACAGAGATGCAGAGGGATCTTATTATAGAGAAACTGAAGGAGAAGGGGCTCCGCATTACCAGACAGAGAAAGATTCTTCTGGACATTATCCTGGAGGGAGAGTGCTCCTGTTGTAAGGAAATCTATTACAGGGCTTCCGCACTGGATCCGAAGATCGGTGTAGCTACAGTATACCGTATGGTCAATACGCTGGAATCCATCGGTGCTATCAGCCGAAAGAATATGTATCGCGTGGCATGCAGCACAAAAGGCGTCTGCACAGTAGAACTGGATGATGATACGATATGCCATCTGTCCGGACAGAAGCTTAATGAAGTGATCCTTGCAGGACTTCGGGCCTGCGGGGAGATCAGTGAACAGAATATCCGTACCCTGGCGCTGTTGCCTGTTCATGAGGTCGGGTGAGTATGGAAAAGCTATGGCACAATATAATAGGAAAGAAGAGGTTTGTACAGACTAAGAATTAGATAGATTAAACTATTAGTAAAAATTAACTGTTAGGCAAAAATAACTGAAAATTTAACGAATTGTGTTGAATTCACACAAAAAACACTGGACTTTTTTTTACAGACATTTTATAATAATGAAAATATCGGGGCGGACATGAAAAATCCTCACCGGGAATCAGAAAAAAATAAAAATCATATATCAGGAGGAAATTATTATGGCAGACTTTAAATTCAAGAAATCAGGACTTTTTGCAGCAGGCGTTCTTTTCGGTACAGCAGGAATCAAGATCCTCACAAGCAAGGATGCGAAGAAGCTTTACACAGGATGCACAGCAGCCGTTTTAAGAGCTAAGGACTGCATCATGAAAACAGCTACGAATCTTCAGGAGAATGCTGAAGACATTTATGCTGAAGCTAAGGAGATCAATGAGGAAAGAGCAGCAGCTGAAGAGGCTGTAGAGGATGTTGAGACAGAAGCAGAGGAAACTGCAGATGAGGATGCATTCAAAGAAACAGCAGAAGAGACAGAAGAAGCAGCAGAAGAGACAGCTGAGTAAAGAGGCGATTTTCCGTGAAATTTTATATCAAACATGAGACAAGAGGCCGGCTTCGTATCCATCTTGCTCAGAAGAGGATGAGCTACGGGCAGGCAGATACGCTGTTGTATTATCTCGAGAATCTTGATGGAGTGGTTTCTGCCAAGGTATACGAGAGAACCTGTGACGCAGTTGTAAATTATCGGGGCAGCAGAGCTGCGGTTATCCGTGGTATCAGCGAATTTCATTATCAGGATGTAGAGGTTCCTTCACAGGTGCTGCAGAGCTCAGGGAGAGCACTGAATGCAGAATATCAGGAGAAGCTGATCTCCAAGGTGATCTGCCATTACGGAAGAAGTCTTTTTCTGCCATATCCGCTGAATGCCATTTATACAACAGCTACTTCCCTGAAATATATCTGGAAGGGAATCGATACACTTCTTCACCGTAAGATCGAGGTGCCGGTTTTGGATGCCACTGCAATTGGAGTGTCTGTATTACGTCAGGACTTTGGTACTGCAGGCTCCATCATGTTCCTGCTTGGGATCGGAGAAATCCTGGAAGAGTGGACGCACAAGAAATCCGTAGGTGATCTTGCAAGAACCATGTCCCTGAATGTTGGCAGGGTATGGCTGAAGAAAGAGGATCAGGAGATCTTGGTAGAGTCCGGAGAGGTCCAGCCGGGAGATGATGTTGTTGTACGTATGGGTACCGTAATTCCTTTTGACGGAAGTGTTACAGATGGAGAGGCTATGGTCAACCAGGCTTCTCTTACCGGTGAGTCTGTACCTGTATGCAAGAAAGAGGGCAGCGTTGCCTATGCAGGCACTGTTGTGGAGGAAGGTGAGATCACCATCCGCGTAAAGACGGTAGGTGGTTCCAGCCGCTATGACAAGATCGTTACCATGATCGAGGAGTCTGAGAAGCTGAAATCTTCTTTGGAGGGAAAGGCAGAGCATCTGGCAGATAAGCTGGTTCCCTATACTCTTGGAGGAACAGCACTTACATATCTCCTTACCAGAAATGCCACCAAGGCCCTTGCGATCCTGATGGTGGATTTCTCCTGCGCGCTTAAGCTTGCAATGCCGATCTCTGTATTGTCTGCGATCCGTGAGGCCGGTACACATAAGGCTACAGTTAAGGGCGGTAAATATCTGGAAGCAATGGCTGAGGCAGATACCATCGTATTTGATAAGACAGGAACTCTGACAAAGGCGAAGCCAACCGTTGTGGATGTGGTTCCTTTTGACGGTAATGATCCGGAGGAGATGCTTCGTATCGCCGCATGTATGGAAGAGCATTTCCCACACTCCATGGCCAAGGCTGTTGTCAGTGCTGCCAGGAAGAAGCATCTGGCTCATGAGGAGATGCATTCAAAGGTTGAATATGTAGTAGCGCATGGAATTTCCACTACGATCGAAGACCATAAGGCCGTGATCGGAAGCTATCACTTTGTATTTGAAGATGAGAAATGTCTGATCCCGGAGGATGGCAAGGAGAAATTCGACAATATTCCGGAAGAGTATTCCCACCTGTATCTTGCCATTGACGGACGCCTTGCGGCCGTGATCTGTATTGAAGATCCCCTTCGTGAGGAGGCGAAAGCTGCTGTAGAAGCACTGCGCGGGGCAGGGATTTCCAAGATCGTTATGATGACAGGGGACAGTGAGCGTACAGCAGCAGCCATTGCCAGACGTGTGGGAGTGGACGAATATTATTCCGAGGTACTTCCGGAGGATAAGGCCAACTTCATCGAAAAAGAAAAGGCAGCCGGAAGAAAGGTTATCATGGTAGGTGACGGAATCAATGATTCTCCGGCACTTTCCGCAGCCAATGTCGGTATCGCCATCAGTGATGGTGCTGAAATTGCCCGGGAGATCGCAGATATTACTGTAGGTGCAGATGATCTTCAGGAGCTTGTTGTTCTGAAAGAGATTAGCAATGCACTGATGAAGCGTATCAGACGCAATTACCGTTTTATTATTACCTTTAACGCAGGTCTTATCGCCTGTGGCGTTGCAGGTATCCTGCAGCCGACTTCATCCGCACTTCTGCATAATACCTCCACACTGGCGATCAGCCTGAAGAGTATGCAGAATCTGCTTCCATAGAAAATTTTTAACCGAATCGAGTAAGTCCCCTGTAGGATTGCGAATATCCGCTTGACAATAAATATAAAAAGCCGGCCAGGTTATCGAAGAGATAAGAGCTTCGTACCTGGCCGTTTTTTTAGGCTGCTCAGACGTGGATCGCAGGTATCAGCCTGAAGGTGTAGGTGTATGAAGTAAGTTTTATTCCTGAGGAAAGGGTTCGCTTTCCAACATCAGTCCGTCAGTCATATGATAGCGTTTCTTTTGGGTATCCGAACGGAGAGGCCGGGTATGAAGGCTTCGGTACCTGGAGGGGCTCATATGATAAAATTTTTCGAAGGTATGTGCAAAATGCTGCCGGCTGTTGTATCCGGAAGAAAAGGCAATATCCGTAATGTGCAGAGTACTGTTGCACAGAAGAAAGGCGGCCTGTTCCATACGCTTGCGGTTAATATAGGTATTGATGGTGCAGCCGTTTTTTTCTGTAAAGAGCGCCTGCAGGTAGGATTTGTTGATCCCTGCATATGCGGAGATGGCAGGAATATCAATGTCTTCCAGATAATGCTCGTCAATATAGCGGAGCGCTTTTTTCAGATAGACGATTCCCTGGGTGCTCCGGCTGGAGCGGGCGCAGAATGCAAGCTCTGTAAGCATGCGGCTGAAAAGAAGAAAGAAGAGAAATTCTTCCTTTTGTATCTGACCGGAATTTTGTTGTAAAAAGGTGAGCAGATCCTTCAGGCTGTATCCGAAGCTGCGGGAATCCGCGCCGGAGCAGAAGCCCTGGGAGGCTTCCATAAAATTCCAGAACTGGGAAAATCCGGGATCCTTTTTCAGGAGAAGCTCCAGAGCAACCGGACTTTTTTCGGGAGTAAGAGAAAATTCCAGATTCAGGATCGAGCAGGGAAAACCATCCGGAATCTCCAGCCGGTGAGGTACATCCGGCCGGATAAAGATAAATTGCCCGGATTTCAGTGGGAATTCCGTGTCCTGTGTGCCATCCAGGCAGAAAACCCGGCAGGAACCGGAGGTGATATACATGATCTCATAGCTGGAATGTGTGTGATGCTCCATATGATAATAAGGCAGGGAGAGAGCATAAAAAGCAGAAATATGGAAATATCGGGAAGAGTCCTGGAAAATATCTGGCATGAAAAAACCTCCTGAGTATACTGCGAAGCGGAATGTAAATATTTCAGCTGTAAATTGCGAGTCGGACAGATGCAGATATTCGATTAAATCGCCCTACATGTCTGACTGACTGTACTCTTTACTGTCAGCAAACAGTATATCACGCAAAAATAAATACGACAATATATTGCATTTTTACATTCAGGGGATGATACCTGTCACCTCATAAAAAAACAGATGTTATACTGTGATCAGAATCAGAAAAACGGAGGGTATTTTCTATGAGCTATAAAAATGAAAACATGAAAATGATCGAATTACATGAGAATGGCCTGGATATCCGGTTCCGTATCCGAGAAAACGGTGTGGTAGAGCTGGCAGATTTTTCATCACAGGAAGTAAAAAAAGCAATCATGGAGCCGAAGGAGGATATCTGTTATCCGGCTGTTGAGATTCACAGAAGCGGCACAGGAAGCCTGAACATGCATGCCTACAAAAACAACATCAATCAGTCCTCTGTGGATTTTGTTTATGAGAACCATGAGCTGAAGGCACAGGACGGTGGAAAAGAGCTGGAGATCGTAATGGTTTCCCCGGAAAAGCTGAAGGCAGTATATCATATGCGCCTGTTTGACGGAGTGCCGGCAGTACAGACCTGGACAGAGATCATCAACGAGGGAAGCGAGGATCAGGGGCTGACCTATGTTTCTTCTTTTATGTATCAGGGAATCTCCAGAGGCGGCGAGAAGCCTTATTATAAAAAAACAGATATCTATGTGCCGTTTAACAGCTGGTGCTGTGAGGCACAGTGGCAGAAATACGATGCAGAAACGCTGAATTTAAACGGAATGGTCGTAGACGGCTTCAATCATCAGGGATATGGCCTGAATCGTTATTGTTACAGTGGAAAGGGCACCTGGTCTACCTGTGAGTATCTTCCCATGGGAATTGCCGAGGACAGAGAAACAGGGGAGACGTATATTTTCCAGATTGAAAGCTCCGGACAGTGGCTGGCAGAATATGGCTCTGCACAGGGCGGAAATCTGTATCTTGCCTTAAGCGGCGCCACAGAGCAGGAGCATGGCTGGTATAAGAATCTGAAACCGGGAGAAAGCTTTACAACCGTTCCGGCAGGGGCAGCGGTTGTAAAAGGTGGCCTGAATCCGGCAGCAGCGGCACTGACCAGATATCGGAGAAAAGTACGCAGACCGAATACGGACGATGAGAAGCTGAACGTGGTATTTAATGATTACATGAACTGTCTGATGGGAGATCCTACAACGGAGCGTGAGCTTTCCATTATTGACAAGGCAGCAGAGCTTGGGTGTGAATATTACTGCCTGGATGCAGGCTGGTATGACGACGGATTCTGGTGGGACCGTGTCGGGGAATGGAAAGAAGCATCCGGAAGATTCCCCAATGGTCTGAAAGAAGTCTGCGATCATGCACATAGTAAAGGCCTGAAAATGGGACTCTGGCTGGAAATCGAGGTTATGGGAGTTGCCTGCGAACTGGCAAACAAGCTTCCGGATGACTGGTTTGTTTGCCGTCATGGAAAACGCCACATTGACAATAAACGCTATATGCTGGATTTTCGCAATCCGGAGGTACGGAAATATTGCCGTGATGTAGTAGACAGGCTGATCAATGATTACGGTGTAGAGTACTTTAAAGTGGACTATAACGTAACCATGGGATATGGAAGTGATCTGAACAGTGACAGCTGTGCAGATGCCATCCGTGAGCATTATGAATGTCTTCACCAGTGGTATGAGGAAATCTTCCGGGATCATCCGGAGCTTGTTGTGGAGAACTGCGGTTCCGGCGGACAGCGTATGGATTATGGTATGCTGAAGATCTTAAGCCTGCAGTCTACCAGTGATCAGACAGATTATCTCTACAATGCTAATATCGCTGCCAATGTAGCCAGTGCGGTAACTCCGGAGCAGGGTGGTATGTGGGTATATCCGTATGAGGATGAAGAAGAGCATGTGATCTACAATGTAGTAAATGGTATGCTTCTCCGCCCATATATCAGCGGTATGGTATGGAAGCTGGGCGAAAATTCCATGAACCGTATGAAGGAGGGAATCTCCCTGTATAAGGAGATCCGTGAGGAAATCCGTGACGGCGTGCCGTTCTTTCCGCTTGGTTTTGGAACTCTGAAATCTGAAGTTCTTGCTTACGGAGTGAAAGCAGAGAAGAATACTTATCTTTCCGTATGGACACCGGGAACAACAGAAGCAGTGATCCCGCTGGAAAATGCAGAGCAGGTCCGCAGAGTATCCGTGATCTATCCGAAGGAAGAGATGTGCGGATATAAGATCGAAAATGGAAATCTTGTAGTGAAGATGCCACAGGAAAAAGCGGCCAGACTGTTTAAAATCGAGATGAAATAGAAAACAGGAAAGACCGGTTTATAGGACTGAAAGAATATAAAAAATAAAACCATATCAGTAACAGAAGAATATTGAGAGAATAAAATACAGTCAGGAATATCAGATATAAGATCTGGATAATTTCCTGGCTGTATTTTTATTTACCGGATATCCGCACCAGGCTTCATGATCTGAAGCAGGATCATCGCACAGATGAACGCTCCGATGCCGGGAACTGCACCGCCGATCCCTACAAAACGAAGTCCGGCATATTTTACGATCACTCCACCCATGGCAGAACCGGCTGCAATACCGAAGTTAAAGAAAACCGAGATCAAAGAAGATGCCAGGTTTACACAGGCAGGATGCTCTCTGGTAGCGATCTTCAAAAAATGCATCTGAAGTGGTGAGTTCAGAAGATACATCACAACACCGAGGATAAACAGTACCAGTCCTCCGCTTATCAGATTATGGGTGGCAATAGGCAGAAGCAGCAGACATACAGTTTGGATGATGTAGATCAGGGGCAGCATGCGGATGCCGGTTTTGTTTGCCACCTGACCGGAGCTTACATTGCTGGTGATCGCTGCAATACCAAAGATCAGAAGCGCAAGGCTCAGCATGGAATCCGGAATATGAAGCTCCTGCTGGAAAATCGGTGTCAGATAAGTATAGAAACAGTAAGTGGAGGCACCTGCCAGGAAAACGATGGCACAGCCAATGGATATCCTTTTGTCCAGAAAAAGCTTAAACTGTTCCAGAATACTTCCGGCCTTCAGCCGGTTCTGTCGCGGCAGCTTCACAAACAGAAGTGCCAGCAGAGCCAGGGTTGCCACGAAGATCGTGATAAAAGCCGCACGCCAGCCAAAAGTTTGCGTGATAGTGGAAGCGATAGGCACACCCACAACAGAAGCAACGCTGAAGCCTGAAAAGACACCTGCGATCACACCTGGGATATGCTCCGGGATGGAAGCAACATCTTCCGCATAAGTCATGGAGATGGAGACCACAGTGCCGGAAACCACAGCCGTAAGAATACGGAACACCAGAAATACCATGTAATTGACAGCAATGGCACAGATCAGGTTGCAGAGTGCAAACAGTGAGATTCCCAACATGGTAATACGAAAACGGTTGTATTTTCCCACATAGGCAGCCAGAAACGGAGTGCCAAGGCCATAGGCAAAGGCAAACAGAGATACAATGCTTCCGGCCTGAGTTAGTGAAATTCCGAATCCGTCCGCAATTTCCGGCAGGATACCGATCACAGTATATTCACTGGTACCCAGGAAAAAGCTGAGCATGATCAGGCCTACAACAGCCGGATTAAAAAATCGAGATTTGGATGATGACATGATAATAAGTCCTCCCTGAAAAAATAAAGAGTAAGTTTCTGCATCAGAGAAAATTTTTTCAATGAGAAATCTTCTTCAACGAAAAATCTTCTTCAATGCGGTAAAAGAATATCACAATTTACACTATGTTTCTTGTTTACAGCTGTCAGATTTTTGTAGTATATTGATATCAGAAAGTGGGGAGGAGAAAAGAAGATGGAAATACCGGTATTTGGAAAAGAACAGTATCCGCTGAACAGAGAGTCCGGACTTTCCTATACAATTTCGGATATTTACAAGCATGTGCCAATACATACTCATAATCATTATGAACTTTTCATCATTTCAGAGGGTACGGCCTATCATATGATCAATGATTCCGTGCAGACAGTAAGAAAGGGGGATCTGTTTTTTATACGCCCCAATGATATGCACAGCTATAACTTTTATCATTCGGAGAATTTCTGTGTCCGGAATCTGGGCTTTTCTACCCAGGTGCTCCGGAATGTTTCCCTGTTTCTGGAGCAGGAGGAGAAGATGGATAAGCTGATAAACAGTGAGATGCCTGCCTATGTACATCTGGAAGGGGAAAGTTTCAGCAAGGTTCTGGATGCAATGGATACTGCGGGAAAGCTGGTAAACAGCGGCCATCCCCGGCACGCAAGATATCATGCGCAGTGTGTCATTGCGCTTCTTCTGGAGGATTATTTCTTCACTTATGATGAAAAGGATCCCTGGAATCAGATGCCTTCCTGGCTGTCAGAGCTTCTCTTAAATATGTCAAAGATTGAAAATCTCCAGGAAGGCTACGAAAAAATGTGCGAGTTGGCTCCCTGCTCTCCAAGCCATCTCTGCAGGCTGCTGAAACAGATCTGTGGGAAAACGCCTACCCAGTATATTAACCAGGAGCGTCTGAAATATGCAGTTTATCTTCTGGCACAGACAGACCGGGAGATTCTGGATATCTGTGAGTGTTGCGGATTTTCCAATGTGAGCCACTTTTATCATCTGTTCCGGGAGCAGTTTGGAGTGTCACCGGCGAAATTCAGGAAGACGGTGTGATCGGGGATGAGTTAGAAGAGGCAGAACAAAAGTTTTATCTGAGAGATCACAGATGCGGACAAGCCATATTACTTTAAGGATCGTAAGTTTGATGAGGAGGCGTGGGCAAAAATAAATGGAAAATAAAAGAGCCCTGGCATTTTTACCAGAAAGCTCATCAGCCTGGATGAATTTGTAAAGATCCCGGCGGTGTACCTGGATTATAAGAAATACAGATGGGTGAAGGATCTGACAGTGAAAAGAGAATAGGAACAGGAAAAGAAAACAGCAGAGCTGTATGTCCCGGGATTACAGGGAATATACAATTCTGCTGTTTTATTTTATGAGATTATCTGTTTTCCGCAAGATATTCTTCTGTAAGAGCAACCGCATCCGTGATACACTGCGGGCAGCTGCAGAGAACCTTGCCTGTCTCCACACCTTTTAATTCACGGCAGATACAGGAACCGTTTTTTTCTTTGAATTTCTGGATATAGGTGCGGAGCTTTTTGTAAGTGTCACCTTTGGAGCCGGAACCTTCTTCGGTATTTCCGCGGCTGTTGGAAAGTCCGATGATCATAGCCATACCGGAAAGAGCACCGCACATTTCCATAACACCCATTCCAAGGCCGAAGCCCTCGGCAATACGGAACATCTCGTTTTCATCGATGCCAAATTCCTGGCAGAAAGAACAGGCAACTGCCTGTGCACAGTTACAGCCATTCTCGTGTAATTTTGTAGCGTGTTCAGCTTTTGTACTCATGATTTCTTATCCTCCTGATTTCAGATCGCAAGCATATTTTTGATCGCTTCCATATAGATCAGTACTGCTTCTTCCATGCCAGAGACCAGGATAAATTCATCGGCTCCGTGGATACGGTAGTCAATTCCCTCTTTTTCAGGTCCGAAGGCTATGATGTTTTTGAGGGATTTTGCGTAAGTGCCGCCTCCGATGACCATTGGTTTGTGTTCGGTATCGCCAGTCACATCTGTGTACGCTTTGTAAAGAGCATTTACCAGCGGAGATTCTCTTGGGAAGAATAACGGGGCAACAATATTTGTGATCTCAATACGGCCGTTTTTATCTTCCAGTCTGTCCTGGCACATTCTGCGGATATCGGTCTCATTAAGAGTTACCGGAACACGGATATCGATGGTACAGGAAATGACACCATTTTCTGTTTTTACGATTCCGTTGCATAACGTCAGATCGCCGTATTCATCTGCAAATTTCAGACCAATGCCGGAGCCGTCACATGCAGTGCCGATATGGGAGTTATAGAATTCTACAAAGTCATCTTCAAAGCCTGCTTCTGCCAGGCATTCAAAGGTTACTCCTGCAGCATTGACACCGAGATGAGGAGTGCTGGCATGGGCCGGAACACCTTTGGCGTAGATGGTGAGTCTGCCATTTTCTTCGCTTACCTTATATTCCTGGAGCTTCGTCTGGGAAAGTGCGGATTCCAGCTTTTCCTTCAGACCGTCCTCATCGGGAACAATGGTTGTACAGGTGTCACACATTGCATTGGATACAAAACCGCCGTTCATGGAGATAATCCGGGTGTTTTTGGAGCAGGCGATCATGGCAAGCTGACCTTTTTCACCGTGGATACACGGGAAGCTGGCATCCGGTGTGAAACCGCAGGAAAGCTCTTCTGCTACCTGATTGTAGTGATCCATACATTTGGAACCTGTTTCCTCGTTGCAGCCCATGATCAGGCGGACTCTTTTGTTCAGCTTCACGCCGTGGTCGCGGAGAAGCTTCATGGCATAGAGCGCTTCCAGGATAGGGCCTTTGTCATCAGTGGTCCCGCGGCCGTATACATGATCGTCTTCACGGGTAAGGCGGAACGGATCGTAGGTCCAGTCTCCGCCTACAGGAACGATATCCAGATGACCGGCGATGCCGACGATCTCATCGCCCTCACCCATTTCGGCATAACCGCAGTAGTTATCCAGGTTTACGGTTTTAAAACCAAGTTCTTCGGCAATCTTCAGTCCCTCTTCCAGGGCTTTTGCAGGACCCTCACCAAATGGTTTTCCCTCGGAAGGGGTACCGAGCTGGGAGTCAATGGCAACCAGTCTGCCAAGATTTGTGAGCATTTCTTCTGATAATGCGTGGATTTCCTCTTTAATATCCATATTGATTTCCTCCTGTTTACAGCGTTCCGGAAAGTGACAGGATGGAACGCTGATGTTATGAGCTCTATTATAGCATAGATTGTAATGAATGGCAGAGTAGATTTTTACCTGTTGAAGACGTACCGATCCATTCGGCGGAAGGCTTCCTCTATGCGGGAACGGGGTGAGGCCAGATTCATTCTCAGGTGACAGGAACCGAAAAACATCCTGCCGTCCTGGACGGCAACACCGACATCCCAGCAGGCTTTTTCCACATCCTCGATTGTTTTGCCATGGGCGGCACACCAGTCGGTGCAGTCGGCAAAGAGCATGTAGGTGCCTTCAGGCCTGGAAACGTTGACACCCTTAAAGTGCCGGTCAATGTAATCACAGGCAAAGTTTACATTTCCGCTTAGTACTTCGCATAGTTCATCGGTCCATTCATAGCCCTCGGGCTGATAAGCGCCAAGCAGAGCGTGCATGGACAGAACATTCATCATATTATAATGGCTCAGACTGGACTCTTTCAAAATACGATCCCGCCACCAGCTGTTGTATACAATGTGATAGCTGCCAACAAGTCCTGCAAGATTAAAGGTTTTGGATGGAGCGTAGAAGGCTGCTGTACGCTGGCGGGCATCTTCACTGACGGACTGGCTGGGGATATGCTTATGGCCGTTCAGGATGAGATCAGACCAGATCTCGTCTGAGATGACATAGACATCATGTTTTCGGTAAAGCTCCATGGCTTTTTCCAGCTCCCAACGCTCCCACACGCGTCCGCAGGGATTATGCGGATTGCAGAGAATGGCAGCGTGGATCTTCTTTTCCCGGAGTTGTTTCTCCATGTCTGCATAATCCATTCTCCATATGCCGTTTTCATCCCTTACCAGCGGAGAATGTACGGCCTCGTAGCCGTTGTTTTTCAGACTTTTGGTGAAGCCTATGTATGTCGGGCTGTGAACCAGGACGTTATCACCGCGGGAGCAGATGCAGTTCAGTGCACTGATAACTCCGCCCAGAACGCCATTTTCGTAGCCAATGTGTCTGGGCTTTAGATCGGTGACACCGTGGCGTGTTTCCTGCCAGCGGATGATGGCCTTATAATATTCCGGCGGGGCTTCGAAGTAACCGAAGGTCGGGTGACTGGCCCGTTCGATGATTGCCTGCTGTATGGTAGGTACAGTAGGGAAGTTCATGTCTGCTACCCACATCGGGATGGCATCGAAGCCTTCTTTCGGCGGGGCAGGAGAGAAACCATCGCCCTTCAGGCCGTCTACTGCGATGGAATCTCTGCCATGCCGGTCAATGATGGAAGTGAAGTCATATTTCATATGGATGCTCCTTCTGAAAAATTCTATTTGCTTCACCTTATCATATTTTTGGGGGAGGGGCAATTCCTTTCCATTTCAGTATGATGTTACGGCCAGAAGTTTCATTTTTCTGATGATATTATCTGCTTTATTGATGTTCCGAACCCTTCAGGTCCTTCTGGCATATGCTAAAATCAGAAGTCAAAAAAGGAGTATCTTCATGAAAAATAAAAAACGGATCGCATTGGCGGTGGCAGTCGTGCTGGCGGTGACGGCGCTGCCGATGACAGTTTTTGCATCAAAGAAAGATAAGGAAGAGGAGAAATTGAGCAAAGTTACTTTAAATGAGGTAGCACATTCTGTTTTCTATGCACCCCAGTATGTTGCGATCGAGAAGGGATATTTTGCGGAGGAAGGGCTGAATCTGACACTGGTGACGGGATTCGGAGCGGATAAAACAATGACTGCTGTTATTTCCGGTGAGGCAGATATCGGCTTTATGGGGGCGGAAGCGTCTGTTTATGCCTATCAGGAAGGCGCAACAGATCCGGTTGTAAACTTTGCCCAGCTCACCCAGCGTGCCGGAAATTTCCTGGTTGCACGGGAAGAAATGCCGGATTTTAAGTGGGAAGATTTAAAAGGCAAGAAAGTTCTTGGCGGCCGTACAGGTGGCATGCCGGAAATGGTATTTGAATACATTCTCCGAAAAAACGGCATAGATCCCCGGAAAGATCTGACCATAGATCAGAGTATAGACTTCGGTTCTACAGCAGCTGCTTTTACGGGAGATGAATCTGCGGCATATACGGTGGAGTTTGAACCGTCCGCGACAATCCTGGAGAAGGAAGGGGCCGGATATGTGGTGGCATCGCTTGGAGAGGCGTCCGGTTATGTGCCATATACCTCTTACAGTGCCAAAACAAGTTATATGAAAGAAAATCCTGAGATCATCCGGAAATTTACGGAAGCTCTTCAGAAAGGAATGGACTATGTGCAGAGCCATACACCGGAGGAAATTGCAGAGGTGATCGCACCACAGTTTAAAGAAACAGATCTGGATACCATCACGACCATCGTAAAGCGCTATTATGATCAGGATACCTGGAAAGAAAACCTGGTTTTTGAGAAAGAAAGTTTTGAGCTTCTGCAGGATATTCTGCAGGAAGCGGGAGAGCTTAATGAGAGAGTGGAGTATAAAAAGCTTGTAAATACGGAATATGTGAAAGAAGCGTTTACAGATTAAAAAGGTTGGGCATTGACAGAGAAAAAACCAATGTTTACAATCAAAGAAGAACTTTTACAGCAATCTATGAAAATATATGGGGAAATGCTGTGAAAAACCATATACAGATGAGGAGAAAATAAAATGTTATTTTTTGTAAACGATTACTGCGAGGGAGCTCATCCGGCGATCCTCCAGAAGCTTCTGGAAACCAATATGGAGAAGCTTTCCGGCTATGGCACAGACAAATACTGTGATTCTGCAAAGGAGAAGATCCGTAAAGCCTGTGGCTGCCCGGATGCAGATGTGTTTTTCCTGGTGGGAGGAACTCAGACCAATGCCACGATCATAGGTTCTGTCCTGAACCGTTATGAAGGTGTTCTTGCGGCGCAGACCGGACACGTAAGCTGTCATGAGGCCGGAGCGATCGAGTATACAGGACATAAGGTACTGACACTTCCGGCAGAAAACGGAAAGATCAAAGCAGAAAGTATCACAGATTATGTGGAAACTTTTTATGGGGATGAAAGTCACGCCCATATGGTATTTCCGGGAATGGTTTATATTTCCCACCCGACAGAGTACGGAACACTTTATACGAAGAAAGAGCTGGAGGAAATTTCCGAGGTATGCCATAAATACGAGCTTCCGCTGTTTCTGGACGGAGCAAGACTTGGCTACGGTCTGGTAAGTCCGGAAGCAGATGTGACACTTGAGGATATCGCCAGATGTACAGATGTGTTCTACATCGGCGGAACCAAGGTAGGAGCACTCTGCGGTGAGGCAGTGGTCTTTACGAAAAAAGCTCCGAAGCACTTTATGACTATGGTGAAGCAGCAGGGAGCCCTTCTGGCAAAAGGCCGTCTTCTGGGAATCCAGTTTGACACACTGTTTACCGATGATCTGTATACAAGAATCAGCAAAAATGCTATTGAAACAGCTATGAAGCTGAAAAGAGCCCTTCAGGAAAAAGGATATCAGCTTTTCCTGGATTCTCCCACGAACCAGCAGTTTGTAGTTTTGGAAAATAAAAAGAAAGAAGAACTGGGCAAAGAAGTTCAGTTTGATTTCTGGGAAAAATATGATGAAGATCATACAGTGATCCGTTTTGCCACAAGCTGGGGAACAAAAATGGAAGATATTGACGCGCTGATCGAGTTGCTGTAGGGCTGTCGGCAGACGATAAAAGAGATGAGATGGAAAAACTCCGTGAGGCCCGGGTGAATGCAGACCTCACGGAGTTTTTGTTTTCGAAAATTATAACTTCTTACCCTTCTCAGCAGCTGCGGTAAGCGCTTCGAATACGGCACTGCGGAAGCCGCTCTTTTCCAGGGTGCGGACACCTTCAATGGTAGTTCCTGCCGGTGAGCAGACCATGTCTTTCAGGTCTCCCGGGTGTCTGCCGGTTTCCAGAACCATTTTTGCACTGCCGAGAACAGTCTGGGAAGCAAATTTATAAGCCTGCTTACGAGGCATTCCCTGGCTGACAGCTGCATCTGCCATGGCTTCGATAAACATAAACACATAAGCCGGTGCACAGCCGCCTACAGCGCCTGCGGCGTCCATCAGACGCTCCGGTATCACTTCGGTACAGCCAAAGCTGTCTGTGATTTTAAGGATTTCTGCCAGTTCGTCTTCCGAAACCCGGTCATTGGTACATACAGCAGTCATTCCGGCCCCAACCTGTGCAGGAGTATTAGGCATAAAACGGACAACTTTCAGAGGAAGACCGGCTTTTTCTTCCAGCCATGCAAGAGTCTTGCCGGGAGCGATTCCGATGATGGTGTGCTCTGTCGTGAGACTGTCGTGGACCTCTGTGAGAACTTCCTCGTAAAACTGCGGCTTTACTGCAAGAACGACAGTTTTTGCAGATCGGACGATTTCATTGTTATCCAGAGTGGTGACAACACCAAGAGTTTTTTCACTGCGCGCTCTGCCTTCGTCTGTAAGGTTGGAAACAATGATCTCGTCCTTTGAAAAGATCCCCTGACGGAGAATACCGCCGATCATGGCAGAGGCCATATTTCCACATCCGATAAATCCAATCTTCATAAACAAAAATCCTCCTTGAAATTTATAAAAAAGGACACGCCTGACTGCGTGCCCTCTTTGGCAATGAAAGCAGATAACGGGAATCGAACCCGCCTCCTCAGCTTGGGAAGCTGATGTTCTACCGATGAACTATATCTGCCTACATTACTAATTATAGCACCTGAAATAAGAAATACAAGTGCGATTTACGATACCAGTCAGTGATCGCTCTGCGTTACTGTTCATTGGTAATATTCCGCGAAGTGTGTTACTGAGAACGGAGTGAACAGTAATCGCTCTGCCAGCCCTGGCTCATGGTACTGTTATGATATCTGGTGGAATAAGTTACATCTTCTCCGAACCAGTCCGGCGCAGTGTAGGCATTGGCGGCTTCCTCTGTAGGAAATTCCACCTCAGCCAGAAGAACTCCCTCGTATTCTCCGTGGAACACATCCAGTTCAATAAAAAGTCCGTCTTTTTCCGGAATCACATAGCGGTCCTTGGTAATGAGGATACCGTCTGCTTTAGGCTTCAGATGCTCATAGGCTTCAGCGGTGAGCGGAAGATTATATTCTTCACGGCTCATGAGACCCTTGGATTTGTAAGTAAGAAAATAGTCATCATCCTGCCGGCGGATGCGGACGACAGGGGAAGTGCAAAGATACCCCTGCTCGATCCTGTGGCAGGGATAAGAAGCCAGATCCTGCGGAAGGTCATCCTTCCGGATCAGAAATTTACGTTCGATCTCCATATAAAAAACCTCCGGATTTGTGAAATGAAAAGATATTATGTTCAGTCTACAGGAAAAAAACAGGATTTGCAATGGCATATCTGTTGAAATTTCTTGACATTTTCAGATGGAAAAAGCATTATGGAAGGGAATGGGGAATACAGAAAATATTTATGGATCTTATAAAAGAAAGGATGAACAGGATCATGAGTAAAGTATATATTTTTTTCGCAGATGGTTTTGAAGATATTGAAGGACTGACCGTGGTAGATCTGATGAGAAGAGCCGGGATCGACATCCAGACAGTATCTATCAAAGAGACAAAAGAGATCAGAACCTCTCATGGGATCGATCTTCTTACAGACCGTACCTTTGGAGAATGTGATTTTTCCGATGCGGATATGCTTGTAATTCCGGGAGGAATGCCGGGAACAAAATATCTGGAGGAATATAAACCGCTGACTGAGCTTCTGACAGATTTCTATCAGAATGGCGGCAAGGTAGCAGCTATCTGTGCGGCACCAGGTATATTCGAGAGACTTGGATTCCTGAAAGGCAGAAATGCTACATCGTACCCATCTGTTATGGAACAGCTTAAAAGTGCCAGAACATCTCTGGAGCCTGTAGTGGTAGATGGAAATGTAACTACCAGCAGAGGCCTTGGAACAGCCATCGATTTCAGCCTTTCCCTGATCGGACAGCTGGAGGGAAGCGCAAAGGCAGAAGAGATCGCTGAATCGGTGGTGTATGTAAGAGCATGAAAAAAGAGATGAAACAGGTCCTGTGGGTAGTGGCGCTTTTTGTTATACTGATGACAGCCACAGGAAATTTGGTGTCAGCTGCCGGCTTTGACTGGTCGGATGATACATTCGGGAATGCTTGCAAAAAAGTGTATTCCGTATCTTTCAGGTCAGGCGGAGGAGCCTCCTCTGCTATATATAAAAAATTGGAAAAGAAACAGAAATATGGTTCCATGATCACGATTCCCAAAGTGCCGCAGGTCCCAGCAGGATATCAGGCAGAAGGATGGTCTCTGAAAAAAGGAGGAGCGGAGGCAGGATATAAGCCGGGAAAAAAATATTTTGTAAAAAGAAATGTAACGTTTTATGCAGTGATAAAAAAGAAGAACAATCCCAAACTGATCCTGCACAGGAATGACGGAGATATCTACAAGATCATCCAGGCTCCAAGCGGAAAACTGAAACTACCGGTGATGGCCAATGAAGAGAATTATACATTCCTTGGATGGTCTACCAGGGCAGGTCAGAAGACCGCACCAAGGTATGAAGCCGGACAGGTGATCACAGTCAGTGGAACCATGCATCTCTATGCGGTGAGATTCTGGCGGTATCAGGAACCGAATCTGGTCAGGAACAGCTTTCATTATCCTGAGAATTACGAAAGGATCATCTTTGTGGGAGATTCCAGGACATATGGTCTTCAGAAGGTATTGTACGAACAGTTTGGAAAGGAGTATGTGGACAGCCATGTCAGCTTTGTATGCTGTTCTAATACGGAACTGGGCTGGCTGAAGTCAACGGGCGCACAGGCTCTTTTGAAAGAAATAGAAAAATGTCGTAAAAATGAAAAATACGCAAAGATCGCAGTGGTGTTTAATCATGGTATCAATGATCTCAGAGATATTAACGGAAAACAGGATCTGAATGATAGACTCTCACAGTACGTGTCTTATATGAAAAAGCTGGGAACAAAGCTTTCCATAAAAAACTGCAGTCTGTATTATATGTCTGTGAATCCGATCAATGGAGGGGAAAAGGGAAGTACCAAGAATCGTAAATGTGAGGATGTCCGGACTTTTAACAGCGGTCTTGCTGGTGAGCTTGGAAGTCAGTACCACTATATTGATGTTTACAGTTATCTGATTCGGACCGGATATGGTACTGTATCCAATACAGGAGACGGTACAGACGATGGTGTTCATTATACGCCTAAAACTTATAAAAGGATTTTTACATTTTGTCTTAACAACATAAGAAAGACAGAAAATTACTTTAACATTGAGGACGTGGGCAGCTGAGAAATGCCCTGTGGGGGCATATGGAAAACTGAAAAAAATACTGGCGTTTTTACAGTGGTTATGCTATACTACAGAAATGACTGTAAATATATAATGCGAGTGTTAACTATTTTATATAAGGTATTTACTCGATATGATTAAGGAGGAACAAGAAACATGAGTTTACAGGTGGAGAAAATGGAGAAAAACATGGCGAAACTTACAATCGAGGTTTCCGCCGAGGATCTTGACAAAGCAATGCAGAATGCATATCAGAAAGCAAAAGGCAGAATTTCTATTCCGGGATTCCGTAAAGGAAAAGCTCCAAGAAAAATGATCGAGCAGATGTACGGAAAGGGAGTATTCCTTGAGGACGCTGCAAACGCTCTGATCCCTGAGCATTACAGCAAAGCACTTGCTGAGTGTGATCTTGAGATCGTTTCCCAGCCTAAGATCGATGTAACACAGGTTGAGCCTGGCAAACCATTTATCTTTACAGCAGAAGTAGCTACTAAACCAGAGGTAACTCTTGGTGACTATAAAGGACTTGAGGTTCCGAAGTCTGAGACAGAGGTAACAGACGAGGAAGTTGAGGCTGAGCTTAAGAAAGAGCAGGAGAAAAACTCCAGAACCATCACAGTTGAGGATCGTGCAGCACAGAACGGCGATACAGCAACTATCGATTTCGAGGGCTTCGTAGATGGTGAGGCATTCGAGGGCGGTAAAGGAACAGACTATCCGCTGACACTTGGTTCCAACACCTTCATCCCGGGATTCGAGGAGCAGCTTGTTGGTGCTAACACAGGTGATCACGTAGAAGTTAAGGTTACATTCCCGGAGGAGTATCAGGCAAAAGAGCTGGCTGGCAAAGAAGCTGTATTCCAGTGCGATGTTAAGAAGATCGAAGCAAAAGAGCTTCCGGAGCTTGACGATGACTTCGCTAAGGATGTATCTGAGTTTGATACACTTGCTGAGTACAAGGAAGACGTTAAGAAGAACCTGACAGAGAAGAAAGCAGAAGATGCACGTCGTGCAAAAGAAGACGCAGCAGTAGATAAAGTGATCGAGAATGCACAGATGGATATTCCGGAGGCAATGATCGAGACACAGACACGTCAGATGCTTGACGATTTCGCAAGAAGAATGCAGTCCCAGGGTCTTTCCATGGAGCAGTACTTCCAGTTCACAGGCCAGAGCGTTGACAAGATGATGGAAGACATGAAGCCACAGGCTCTTAAGAGAATCCAGACAAGACTTGTTCTTGAGAAGATCGCTGAGGTAGAGAACATCCAGCCAACAGAGGAAGAGGTTAACGAAGAGATCTCCAAGATGGCAGAGATGTACAAGATGGAAGCAGACAAATTAAAAGATCTCATCGGTGAGAACGAGATGGAGCAGATGAAGAAAGATATGGCTGTTCAGAAAGCTGTTACATTAGTTGCCGATGCAGCTGTAGAGGCGTAATAAACCTCGGAAATGGAGGGCAAAATGAGTTTAGTACCTTACGTCATTGAGCAGACCAGCAGAGGAGAAAGAAGTTATGATATCTATTCAAGACTTCTTAAGGACCGAATCATTTTCCTTGGAGAAGAGGTAAACGATGTCAGTGCGAACCTGATCGTTGCGCAGCTTCTCTTCCTGGAAGCAGAAGATCCTTCCAAGGATATCCAGCTTTATATCAACAGCCCGGGTGGTTCTGTAACTGCCGGAATGGCAATTTATGATACAATGCAGTATATCAAGTGCGATGTATCTACGATCTGCCTTGGAATGGCAGCCAGCATGGGAGCTTTCCTCCTGTCCTCCGGTGCCAAAGGCAAAAGATATGCACTGCCGAATTCGACGATCATGATCCATCAGCCATCAGGCGGTGCACAGGGGCAGGCTACAGAGATCCAGATCGTAGCTGACCAGATCGCAAAAACCAAAAAGAAGCTGAACGAGATTCTTTCTGCGAATACCGGACAGCCTCTTGAGATTGTGGAAAAAGATACTGACCGTGACAACTATATGACAGCGGAAGAAGCTAAGGCATACGGCCTGATCGACGGTGTTGTGATCCACAAATAATGCGTAAGAAAAGACTCCTGTAAAGACACAGGAGTCTTATCTTGCTTTAAAAAGGAATTTTAAATGTCTGCGAGAGACGGACATTTACGCTTAGAAAGGAAACAAAAAGATATGGCAGATAAAGTAAAAGAAGGAAAGGTAAGATGCTCCTTTTGCCATAAGACTGAAGATCAGGTACGCAAGCTGATCGCAGGTCCGGATGGAGCATATATTTGTGATGAATGTATCGGGATCTGCTCCGAGATCATGGAAGAAGAATTCAGTATGTATGATCATGAGGCAGATTATGAAACAGGGATCAACCTTCTGAAACCGGAAGAGATCCACAGTATCCTGGATGAGTATGTGATCGGACAGGATGATGCCAAGAAGGCACTTTCCGTAGCTGTTTACAATCATTACAAGAGGATTCTTGCTTCAAGAAACCTGGACGTGGAGCTGCAGAAGAGTAATATCCTGATGCTTGGTCCGACCGGTTCCGGTAAGACACTTCTTGCACAGACACTGGCAAGACTGCTGAATGTTCCTTTTGCCATCGCAGATGCCACTACTCTCACAGAGGCAGGTTATGTTGGCGAGGATGTTGAGAACATTCTTCTGAAGATCATTCAGGCAGCCGATTACGATATTGAGCGTGCCCAGTACGGAATCATCTATATCGATGAGATCGATAAGATCACAAGAAAATCCGAGAATACCTCCATCACCAGAGATGTGTCCGGTGAGGGCGTACAGCAGGCACTTCTGAAAATTCTGGAAGGAACCGTTGCAAGCGTACCTCCTCAGGGAGGAAGAAAGCATCCTCATCAGGAATTTATCCAGATCGATACTACAAACATCCTGTTCATTTGCGGTGGTGCTTTTGACGGACTGGAGAAGATCATCGAGGCAAGACAGGATACCAAATCCATTGGTTTCGGAGCAGAGGTTTCCGAGAAGGAAGAGCGCAATGTGGGCGAAGTTCTGAAGGAGGTTATGCCGGAGGACTTTATTAAATTCGGTCTGATCCCGGAGTTTATCGGACGAGTTCCGGTCGTGGTAACCTTGGATTCTCTGGATGAGGAAGCACTGATCCGTATTCTGAAGGAGCCTAAGAATTCCCTCACAAAACAGTACGACAAGCTTTTTGAGCTGGATGGCGTGCAGCTTGAGTTCCAGGATGAAGCACTTGAGACAGTTGCCCGGAAATCTCTTGAGAGAAAAACAGGTGCCAGAGGACTTCGTGCCATCATGGAGCATACCCTGATGGATCTGATGTACAAGACACCATCGGACGACACCATCCGTAAGTGTATCGTCACAAAAGAGGCAGTGGAGGGAACCGGAGAGCCGGAGATCATCCACGGGGAGGCCAAGGCTCCTGCAAAAAAAGCAGGACACAAAACATCCCGTTCGAGAAAGAAAGGCAAGCCGGAAACAGCTTGATGAAGGGAATGACATAAATGACAAATCAGGTCAATATATTGCCAATGATCGCTCTCCGTGGGACTACAGTCCTTCCGGATATGATCGTACACTTTGATGTGAGCAGGGAGAAATCTATCCGTGCCGTGGAAGCAGCCATGCTCCATGACCAGAAGATCTTTCTGCTGACACAGAAGGATCCTGAGGTGGAAATACCGGAACTTACGGATCTGTATCAGGTAGGAACCGTCGCTTATATCAAGCAGGTGGTGAAGCTTCCACAGGATCTTTACCGGGTTCTGGTAGAGGGACTGGACAGGGCAGAGGTTCTGGGCCTGGAGCAGGAGGAACCATATCTGAAGGCGGAATGCGAGATCGTTACGGCACAGGAAGAGGATTACCCGGAACCGGTAAAGGACGCCATGCTTCGCAGCATCCGGGAGCTTTTTCAGAGATACTGCAGAGAAAGCGGAAAAGTAAGCAAGGATCTGGTAACCCAGATCATGAACATCGAAGATGTGCAGGAAACTATCGACCAGATCGCAGTAAATCTTCCGATGGCGTATCAGAACAAGCAGAAGCTTCTGGAAGCAGTGTCTTTGAATGACCGTTATGAGATCCTTGGAGCGCTTCTTGGCAGCGAGATCGAGGTGATCCATATCACTAAAGATCTTCAGCGCAAGGTGAAATCCCATATCGATAAGAATCAGAGAGAGTATATCCTCCGGGAACAGCTGAAAACCATCCGTGAGGAGCTGGGCGAGGAGAATACTGCTGATGATATCGATGAATTTAAAAAACAGCTGAAGGAGCTGGATGCATCTGATGAAGTAAAAGAGAAGATTTCCAAGGAGATCAGCCGTTTTAAAGGAATGGCAGCCAGTGCTGCAGAGGCAACGGTGCAGAGAGGCTATCTGGAAACTGTTCTTGCACTTCCGTGGAATAAGAAATCCGAGGATTCCGAGGATCTTGAGAACGCATGGAAGGTTTTGGAAGAGGGTCATTACGGACTGAAAGAGGTCAAAGAGCGTATCATGGAATTTCTTGCTGTACGTAAGCTGACCCACAAGGGAAAGAGTCCGATCCTCTGTCTGGTGGGACCTCCGGGAACCGGAAAAACTTCCATTGCACGTTCTGTGGCAGAGGCCATGAACAAGAAATACGTCCGCATCTGTCTTGGAGGTGTCCGTGATGAGGCAGAGATCCGTGGCCACAGAAAGACTTACGTCGGTGCCATGCCAGGAAGGATCACAGTCGCACTGAAGGAAGCCGGAGTCAGTAACCCGCTGATGCTTCTTGATGAGATCGACAAGACCAGCAGCGATTATAAAGGAGATACCTCCGCAGCACTTCTGGAGGTTCTGGATCCGGAGCAGAACAGTAAGTTCAATGATCACTATGTGGAGATTCCCCAGGATCTTTCCGAGGTACTGTTTATTGCCACTGCAAATGATGTTCAGGGAATCCCGAGACCTCTTCTTGACCGTATGGAGCTGATGGAAATCCCGGGATATACGGAAAATGAGAAGGAACATATCGCAAGGGAACATCTGATCCCGAAGCAGATGGAGATCAACGGTATTCCGGAAGGCAAGCTGGTGATCCAGCCGGCAGCTCTTGGCAAGCTGATCAACAACTATACCAAGGAAGCAGGAGTCCGTTCTCTGGAGAGAAGCATCGGACGTATCTGCAGAAAAACTGCACGTGCTATCATGGAAGAGGGTAAGGATAAGGTAGTTGTCACATCCAGAAATATTTCCAGATTCCTTGGCAAAGAACGATATAACTATCTGATGGCCAATGAGAAGGATGAGATCGGGATCGCCCGCGGTCTTGCATGGACACAGGTAGGCGGTGATACCCTGCAGATCGAAGTCAATATCATGCCTGGAAAAGGCGAGCTGCTTCTTACCGGACAGCTTGGAGATGTGATGAAGGAATCTGCACAGGCAGGTATCAGCTATATCCGTTCGGTTTCTGACCAATATGAGATCGATCCGGAATTTTTCCAGAAGCATGATATGCATGTACATATTCCGGAGGGGGCCGTTCCGAAGGATGGCCCGTCTGCCGGTATTACAATGGCAACTGCCATGCTGTCTGCAATTATCGAAAAACCGGTACGTGCGGATCTTGCCATGACCGGTGAAATCACCTTAAGAGGCCGTGTGCTTCCGATCGGCGGACTGAAAGAGAAGCTGCTTGCAGCTAAATATGCCAGGATCAAGGAAGTCCTTGTTCCGGAAAAAAATCGTCCGGATATCGAGGAGATGGACAGAGAGATCATCCAGGGACTGAATATCCGGTTTGTGGATAACATGAAAGAAGTTCTCGGTGAAGCTCTTGCATAAACAAAAAACAGAAAAACCCTGCCCTGACCTTCAGGACAGGGCTTTTAAAAGAAAAGGGAGGAATAACGAATGGTAATCAAAAACGTATCGCTGGATATCGTCTGCGGCATCACAAGCAAGATCCCGGACACAGGAAGGCCGGAGGTAGCTTTTGCGGGAAAATCAAATGTAGGGAAATCCTCCCTGATCAATGGTCTGATGAACCGCAAGGCCCTGGCAAGAACCAGCGCACAGCCGGGAAAAACACAGACGATCAATTTTTATAATATTAATGAAGCAATGTATCTCGTAGACCTGCCGGGCTACGGCTACGCCAAGGTTTCTGCAGCAGAGAAGGAAAAATGGGGAAAAATGATCGAGGGCTATCTTCATAATTCCAAAGAGCTCCGTGCGGTTTTTCTCCTGGTGGATATCCGCCACAAGCCTTCCGCCAATGACAAGCAGATGTATGACTGGATCTGTCACAACGGATATGAGCCGGTGATCATCGCGACCAAGCTTGACAAGCTGAAACGCAGCCAGGTGGCAAAAAGCCTGAAGGAGATCCGCATCGGACTGGGCCTTCCGAAAGAGGGAAAGATCCTTCCGTTTTCTGCGGAGACGAAGCAGGGAAGAGACGAGATATGGGCACTGATCGATGAGTTGACCGGCCTTGGTGAACCGGCAGCTACAGAGGATTAAGGAGAGCAGAAAAGATGGGAATTATCAAGGCGCTCAAGCTGGGATTTGACTATCAGAGATACGATGATGACGGCAATGTGGTAGACATGCAGCGTGCAGTCAATGATGTGAACCTGGACATTAAAGCAGGAGAATTTGTGGCAGTTCTGGGACATAACGGATCCGGAAAATCCACACTGGCGAAGCATATGAATGCGCTTCTGATCCCAACAGAGGGAACGATGCTGGTGGACGGGATCGATACCGCCAGAGAGACCAAACTCTGGAAGGTACGCCAGAAGGCAGGAATGGTATTTCAGAATCCGGATAACCAGATCATAGGAACCGTTGTGGAAGAGGATGTAGGCTTTGGTCCGGAAAATATGGGAGTTCCTACAGATGATATCTGGAAACGGGTGAATGACAGCCTGGAAAAAGTCGGTATGACAGCCTATCGTTATCAGTCCCCAAACAAGCTTTCCGGAGGGCAGAAGCAGAGAGTGGCTATTGCAGGCGTGATGGCCATGCGCCCGCGGTGCATCATTCTGGATGAGCCTACCGCCATGCTGGATCCTAACGGAAGAAAGGAAGTCCTGGAGGCAGTGCGGGAGCTGAACCGTAAGGAAAAGGTAACAGTCATTCTGATCACCCATTACATGGAGGAAGTGATCCATGCTGACCGTGTTTATGTCATGGACAGCGGAAATGTTGTGATGCAGGGAAATCCCAAAGAGATCTTTTCCCAGGTGGATACCCTTAAGGCGTATGGACTGGATGTACCACAGGTAACACTTCTTGCATATGAACTGAAGAAATCCGGCGTGGATGTTCCGGATGGAATACTGACTACAGAGGAGCTGGTGAGCGCATTATGTCAATCGAATTAAAAAATGTAACCTATACCTACAGCCCCGGGACAGCCTATGAGAGCCATGCGCTGAAGGATGTCAGCCTTGTGATCCCGGACGGCCAGTTTATCGGGATCATCGGACACACAGGAAGCGGAAAATCCACGCTGATCCAGCATCTGAATGCGCTGGTACAGCCAACATCCGGCCAGGTTCTGTATAACGGAGAAGATGTGTGGGCTGAGAAATATGACCGGAAACAGCTCCGCAGCGAGGTTGGTCTGGTGTTCCAGTACCCGGAGCATCAGCTGTTTGAAAATGATGTGATCTCGGATGTATGCTTCGGACCTATGAATCAGGGACTTTCCAGGGAAGAAGCAGAGAAAGAAGCGAAGCAGGCGCTGACTCAGGTTGGAGTAAAAGAGTCCAATTTCAAGAAATCACCCTTTGAGCTTTCCGGAGGCCAGAAAAAAAGGGTAGCTATTGCAGGGGTTCTTGCCATGAACCCGAAGATCCTGATCCTGGACGAGCCCACAGCAGGGCTTGACCCGAAGGGCAGGGATGATATCCTGGATCAGATCGCAGAGCTTCATAAGGTGCGAGGGATAACCATTGTTCTGGTTTCCCACAGCATGGAGGATATTGCGAAATATGTGGAGCGTCTCATTGTTATGAACCACGGAGAAGCTGTATTTGATGATGAACCGAAGAAGGTTTTTTCACATTATAAGGAACTGGAAACCATGGGACTTGCCGCACCGCAGATCACTTATATCATGCATGCGCTGAAGGAACATGGGCTGCATGTGGATGCAGATGCCACAACGGTGGAGGAAGCCAGAGACAGTATCCTTGCCGCACTTGCGCAGGCGAACTCTCCATTACTGAACAAAGGAGGGGCGGAAAAATGATCAGAGATATTACCATTGGCCAGTATTATCCGGCCAAATCCGTTCTTCACAGACTGGATCCACGGACCAAATTTCTGGGAACTCTGGGATTTCTGATCTCTGTGTTCCTGTTCCATACATTTCTCGGATATGCGGTGGCAACAGCATTTCTGGTAGCCATGATCGCAATATCCAAGGTTCCGGTGAAATTCATGTTCAAGGGTCTGAAAGCCATCGTTATGATCCTTCTGATCACGGTTGTGTTCAATATCATCCTGACACCTGGCGAAGTGCTGTGGCGTTTCGGGATCATCAAGGTCACAAGGGAAGGCCTTGTTCTTGCAGGAAGAATGGCAATCCGTCTTGTTTACCTTGTGATCGGATCTTCCATCATGACATTGACTACCACGCCGAATCAGCTGACAGATGGTCTGGAGAGACTGCTCCGTCCGCTGAACAAGATCCGGGTGCCGGTACATGAGATCGCCATGATGATGTCCATTGCCCTTCGCTTTATTCCGATCCTTCTGGAGGAGACAGATAAGATCATGAAGGCACAGATCGCCAGAGGTGCGGATTTTGAAAGCGGAAATCTGATCCAGAAGGCGAAAAATATGGTACCCCTTCTTGTGCCGCTGTTTATTTCAGCGTTCCGCCGCGCCAATGATCTGGCAATGGCCATGGAAGCAAGGTGTTACCATGGTGGAGAGCACAGAACCCAGATGAAGCCGCTGCATTATGAAAAAAGAGATTATGCGGCCTATGGGATCCTTGTGGTATATCTTGCTGTGGGGGTTGCATTCCGCGTGGCAGGACTGTAACCAAATCCTGCCGGTACTCAGACATGGAACGGTCCGAAGCGCTGCATTTTGCACAGCGGAACTGTAACCGGATCAGGCAGGCATTTTGCAGGACGGTATGTCTGTTTTGGGATAGAAAGTACTGCAGGGATGTCTGTATCAGGAGGGAATATATTTTATGAAACGAGTAGGACTTGTTGTAGCTTATGATGGAACTAAGTACTCAGGCTGGCAGACACAGCCAAATGGAATCACCATTCAGGGCGTTTTAAACGATACCTTAAGTGAGCTGCTTGGGGAAAAGATCGAGACCATCGGTGCCAGCCGTACAGATGCAGGAGTGCACGCTCTTGGAAATGTGGCGGTGTTTGATACCGAATCCAGGATCCCCGGGGAAAAATTTTCCTATGCACTGAACCAGAGACTTCCGGAGGATATCCGTGTCCAGCTTTCTGAGGAGGTGGAGCCGGATTTTCATCCCCGTTACTGTGACAGTGAAAAAACATATGAATATCGTATCCTGAACCGGAAGTTTCCGGTGCCAACGGAGCGTTTGTACTCTTATTTTTACCATTATAAACTGGATGTGGATAAGATGAAGGAAGCAACATCTTATCTGATCGGACGCCATGATTTTGCCAGCTTCTGCGGATCCGGCGCACAGGTGAAGACCACCATCCGTACCGTGACCTCCATGGACGTGTGGAGAGATGGTGACATGGTGACCATCCGCATTTCAGGAACAGGTTTCCTTTACAATATGGTGCGTATCATTTCCGGAACCCTGATCGAGATCGGAAACGGTCAGTATCCGCCGGAACGCATGGATAAGATCCTGAAAGCCTGTGACCGCGGGGCAGCAGGCCCCACAGCTCCGGCTCAGGGGTTGACGCTGATGGGAATCGAGTTTTTCTGAAAACAGGAATTTTGTTGAAAATTACAAGAAAAAACAGTTGACAGGCAAGGTGCCTTATAATATAATAACTCAATGTGACGTAGTGCGAAGATGCTTGAGCCAATAGCCCCGGCGACGGCATTTTATCAGCGGTTTCGGACATTTCCGCGATTTATTTTGCACCCGCGTTTCCATTTACTTTTTTTCGCGGAAGTACCGCGGTTTGAGAAACATTATCGTTGATAAATAACAGGAGGTAGGACCATGCAGACTTATATGGCTAATCCGGATAAAATCGAAAGAAAATGGTATGTAGTTGACGCAGAGGGTTGCACTCTGGGACGTCTGGCATCCGGTGTTGCAAGTGTTTTAAGAGGAAAGAACAAACCTCAGTTTACACCGCACGTTGACACAGGAGATTATGTAATCGTTGTAAACGCTGATA
This sequence comes from Blautia sp. LMAG:89, assembly GCF_008679485.1. Lineage (NCBI taxonomy): Bacteria > Bacillati > Bacillota > Clostridia > Lachnospirales > Lachnospiraceae > Blautia > Blautia sp. LMAG:89. Next base: position 547,571 of record NZ_NANC01000003.1, read on the forward strand.
AGATCAAAGTTACAGGCAAGAAGCTTGAGCAGAAGATTTATTATAACCACTCCGACTATGTTGGTGGAATGAAAGAAACCACATTAAAAGAAATGTTAGCAAAGAAACCTGAGAAGGTTATCGAGCTCGCAGTTAAGGGAATGCTTCCGAAAGGACCTCTTGGAAGAGCTATGAACAAGAAACTTTTCGTATATGCAGGACCAGAGCACAAACATGAGGCTCAGAAGCCTGAAGTTTTAACATTTTAATAGGAGGTAGAAAACATTGGCTAGCGCAAAATTCTACGGAACAGGAAGAAGAAAGAAATCAATCGCAAGAGTTTACCTGGTACCTGGAACAGGTAAAATCACTATCAATAAAAGAGACATCGATGAGTACTTCGGACTTGAGACTCTGAAAGTTATCGTTCGTCAGCCACTGGCTTTAACAGAGACAGAGGGTAAATTCGACGTGATCGTTAACGTTCACGGCGGTGGATACACAGGACAGGCTGGAGCAATCCGTCATGGCCTTTCCAGAGCACTCCTTGAGGCAGACAAAGACTACAGACCAGCTCTTAAAGCTGCTGGATTCCTTACACGTGATCCACGTATGAAAGAGCGTAAGAAGTACGGTCTCAAAGCAGCTCGTCGCGCTCCGCAGTTCAGCAAGCGATAATTCCAATCGAATACGGAAATTTATTAAAACCTCGGAAAGCCTTGATTTTCCGGGGTTTTTTATATCTGAAATTTCTAAAATTTTCTAAAAAGGGGTCGATTTTGAAGTGTAGAACACACGTAGCGCACAAAACACCTTAAAAAATATATTGAGTATATTGCAAAGAAAAATTGTGTATGATATAATGCCAGTAGGCAAAAGAAATAATAAGTCCATGAGGACAAAAAGAATGAAGCCCCCAGTACCGCGAATACTGAGGGCTTCTTCTTATTTTTTATAGTGGACAAGAAACCACTAGGTCAGTGCTGTCCTTACTTGTCGCCGTCTAACCATTTGATGATGTAGTGGCAGGCTACACCAGCCATGCAGGAGACAAAGAAAGAAATAATAAATTCCATGAGGTTCACCTCCTCCCGTTGTCGGGTTTCGGTTGGACAACAATAGTATTATAGCATAGAACAATACGGACGGGAAGCAAATATATTTGCCCTTTATGGCAGTGTATTTGCAGGAACGGTGTAGCGCCGAAAAAATTGAAAGCAATGTATGAGACACTTTAATAGATATTTGATCAGACAAGGACTCTGATCGGACGAATGGGAGGTATGCTTCATGCCGTTACAGATTATCAGAAACGATATTACAAAAATGCGCGTTGACGCAATCGTCAATGCTGCCAACACTTCTCTTTTGGGCGGCGGTGGTGTGGACGGCTGCATTCATCGTGCCGCCGGACCGGAACTGCTTGCAGAATGCAGTACGCTGCATGGCTGCGAGACTGGCAGCGCAAAAATCACAAAGGGATATCGCCTGCCCTGCAAATATGTGATTCATGCAGTCGGCCCGCGCTGGCGAGATGGCAAGCATCAGGAACAACAGCTTCTGGAATCCTGTTATCGGACATCTTTGAACCTGGCAAAAGAAAATGGCTGTCAGGCGGTGGCTTTTCCGCTGATTTCCTCCGGCATCTACGGCTATCCAAAAGACCAGGCTCTGAAGGTTGCAGTCGATACCATCAGTGCATTCTTACTGGAAAATGAGATGATGGTCTACATCGTTATCTTTGATAAGAAGGCATATCAGATTAGCGGAAAACTGTTTGCTGATATCGCGGCGTACATAGATGACTGGTATGTGGATGAACATACCGACAGTCGAGTAGAACAGAGACGGCGGCTTGAAGCGTTGTCAGAGGAATCCTGCTTTGAAGCTGCATCTGCCCCGCTGCCGTCCGAAGCAATCTGTAAATCTTGCAGCAGTCAATCTCTGGAGGAGGCACTGGGGCAGATTGATGAGAGCTTTTCGGAAATGCTGCTGCGGAAGATTGACGAAAGCGGCATGACGGATGTTCAGTGCTACAAGAAGGCAAACATTGACCGGAAGCTCTTTTCCAAAATTCGTTCTGATAAATTCTATAAGCCATCCAAACCAACAGTGCTGGCATTTGCTCTCGCTTTGGAGTTGCCGCTTGCCCAGATGCAGGAGATGCTCGGCAAGGCAGGATTTACTCTTTCCCATTCGAGCAAATTCGATATCATTGTAGAATATTTTGTCGAACGGGGAAACTACAATGTGTATGAAATCAACGAGGCATTGTTTGCTTTTGACCAGAGCCTGATCGGGGCATAAGGACAAAGAAATGTCGTTTTCTATGCGACCACTTCACAAAAGAAAATCGCTATATTATGGCTGTAAGGTACGAAACCGAGCAGCCATAATCTTTTGGGAGGACAAGCATATGAGAAAAAATTTAACAGAGATCGTTTTTATCTTAGACCGCAGCGGTTCCATGAGCGGATTGGAACGGGATACCATCGGCGGATTCAATTCCATGATTGAGCAGCAGAAAAAAGCAGAGGGCGAAGCACTGATCTCAACGGTGCTGTTTGACAATGTGAGCGAAGTCCTGCACGACCGTGTAAATGTAAAGGATATCCGACCGATGACTGACCGTGACTACATGGTTCGCGGATGCACAGCACTCTTAGATGCCATCGGCGGTGCGATTCATCACATTGGAAATGTTCATAAGTACGCACGACCGGAAGATGTCCCAGAGCACACCATGTTCGTAATCACTACGGACGGAATGGAAAATGCCAGCCGCCGGTACAACAGCGAAAAAGTGAAGCAGATGATCGAGCGGCAGAAAGCGAAATACGGTTGGGAGTTTTTGTTCCTTGGTGCCAATATTGACGCAGTAGAGACTGCAAGCCAGTTCGGAATCGGTGCAGATCGTGCAGTCAACTATCAGTGCGATAGTGAAGGAACCGCGTTGAATTATGAGGTGGTCAGCGAAGCAATCAGCTCTGTCCGGTGCAGTGCCCCGCTGCAGTGCCCCGCTGAGTGCAGACTGGAAAAAGCGTATAGACGAGGACTACAAAAAGCGTGGAGGCCGCAAGCACAAGTAAATACTTTTTGAAGCCGGGGTGATGATTCACTCCGGCGTTTTCTTTGGCAGGAATGCCGTTAAAGCATCCGAAACGGTACAAGACGTCCGGTGGACGTCTGCTTTGCGCGGACCGGAGTGGAACGGAGACGCAGTAGCCCGATGCCGCAGGCAGTGTTCTATGGGGATTGGAGAGTTTCCCCAACAAGCAGAAAATCGCTTTCATGTCACGAAAGCCCTGCTTGCGAATTAGTGGGGGCACGAAAGCTAAAGCTTAACGAGGATAGAATATCTTGATTTTCCGCGAGGTTTGGAGTACAATTATTGTGATTACATGTAGAATTTGCTCGGATTAGATCGGAGAATTGTATGGGCTATTTATCAATCAGACAGACAGCGGAAAAATGGAACCTTTCGGCAAGGTGGATCAGTGATCTTTGTAAAGCCGGACGAATTCCCGGAGCAACGAAAATCGGTTCATACTGGGCGATTCCAGCGGATGCGGAAAAGCCAGCTGACGCAAGAATCAAGAGTGGTCGCTACGTGAAGACAAAAGAAAACTAAGAAAAGATAAAATTGTCGGTGCGGAAACCGCAATATCAGTGCATTATAATGTTGGAAAAGAGGTAAGAACTGCGATAGAAAAGATTGGAGGAACTATGCTAGAAGATTTGCCAACACCGGAAAAAAGTATCCAGCAGATAGAAAAAGAACAAATGCAGAGATAAAAAAATAAGGCTAAGAAAGGCAAGTTGATGTTGGACGAATAATTTAAAAGTGATTAACGCAAAAGGGCATTAACCATAAAAAACAGTCAGTGCCTTTTATTTTGCTCATTATGAAAAATGGACTATATGAGCCAGTAAGAAAAAAATGAATAATGACCGATCAGGTCAAAAGATTGAGCCGATGTGTTTGGACTGGTGTGCGCCCCGTCAAGTAGACAATTAAAAAAAATATAGGTTTTTTGCTACCCAGATCATGCTGGGTAGCATTTTTATGCTGCCATAAGCATGTCATGGTATTCCATTGGAGTTAGAATACCGAGACCTCGTTGAGGTCTGTCGTTTCTGTAATAATCTATATATTCAACAATCGCGGAGACTAATTCTTCTCTACTATGAAATTTCTTCTTATAATACATTTCTCGTTTTAAAATTCCCCAGAACCCTTCCATTGGACCATTGTCTGTACAATGAGCAACACGTGACATACTTTGAGTCATTCCAGCTTGTTCCAGTTTATGATGAAATGCCCTGGATGTATATTGGTAACCCCTGTCACTATGAAAAATCGGCTTAGCATCTGGATTCAAGGTTACTGCCTGATCAAAAGTATCGAATACGAGTTGATTATTGTTCGAATCACCTAAAACATATGCTACAGGTCGTCGGTCACACAAATCTAAAATAACACTAAGATATAGTTTATGAATATCGTCGAAGGATGTGCCGTATTTGAACTCTGTAACATCGGTTACCCATTTTTCGTTTGGATTATCTGCATGAAAATCTCTGTTTAAAACATTCTCTGCGATGAAGCCTGGATTTCTGGAAGGTCTGGTACAACCATCATAACGATGTTTCAAAGTGGATTTTATCTGCTTTTTGCGACAGATTCGTAAGATACGTTTGTCGTTTACGTCGATTTTATCATCATGATATAATTTGTCGTTTAATCGGCGATATCCCATGTCCGGATGCTGCTTATGCAATTCTTCCAATCTTTCTGCCAACTTCTGATTCAATTTGTCATTATCACTTTCTTTATGGTTTAACCATTTATAATAGGCTGCTCTGGAAACATGCCCAATCTTACATAATGAGCAGATAGAAAATTTCGTTTCTTCATGAAGCTCTTTGATTGCCAGATAAGTATGTTCGTTTCTTATTCGGTTTAGCCCCGCCTCCTTTCGATCTCCTCTAATTTTTTTAAGAATGCAACCTCCATTTCAGCACGTTCTTTTTCAGCACGTAAGATTTTAACTTCAGCACGGAGTTTTTCTAACTCACTCATTGAATCTAGAGATTTTCTTTTTCCACGATTATCCTTTAGAGCTTCTACACCTTTTGATTCATATTTAATAGTATAGTTACGTGCCTGCTGATAGGATACCTGATATTCTTCGGCTGTTTCGGCATAATTATGATCATGTGCAATACAATACTGTACGATTTCGATCCTTTCATCAAATGTGGTTTTTCTGCCTGTGGTCATGATATTGTTTCCCCCTGTTCCAGAAGATTTTAATACTTCACAACCATTATACTTTTTTATCCACTTTTTGAGTTGAGTTCCAGAACGAATCTGATACTTTTTTAATATTTCTGGGAATGTAAACTCATGAGACAAGTAATCTCTAACAGCTGCCTCTTTAGTTTCTTTTGAATAACGAGTAGTTTTAGAAGCGGTTTTCAAACCGCTCCATCCAAAGGTTTCATAAAGTCGTTTCCAATCTTTTAAAGAACCTTGATTAATATCATAACGTTTACATATTTCTCTGAACCCATATGTTCCATCAATGTATTCAGAAACTATTTTGACTTTTTCTTCATAAGTAAATTTATGTTTGAATGCCATAAAGAAAGCTCCCTTCTAAATAAACAAGATTTTATTATTTCTCTTGTCTACTTAGAAGGGAGCATATCACGCTGTTCATGCATCAGCCTTTTAAAATTAGCCAACTACTTTTCCAAAGGTTTTTAATGTGGATCCGGAAGTGACTTGGATAGGGGCATATTTTTTATTTAGAGAAATAAGCTGAATACCGGAATCGGATTGATGATATTTCTTTACATAAGCATCACCATCAAGGAAGAAGACACCAATTTCTCCTTCTTCAAGTGTTTCTTGTTTATGAATCCAGATGATCTGTCCATCCAGATAGAGAGGCTCCATGCTGTCACCACATACCCGGACACCGAAGTCAGCACTGGAAGATACTTCATCACCAACTTCAATTTCGGAAAAACGGTCGGAATCAAGGAATTGTCCTGTTCCAGCTGAAACCGGGAGATCATAGAGACTGAGAGTTCTTCGTGGAAATTGATAAATGATTGGTTCTTCTCGAATGTATTCCCCACTTTTCATTAATAGGTTCATGTAGTCAAGAACTTTGGCTTGTCCTTCGTCATTTAATTTGGAGAAAAGTTTCTCATCCGTTCCAATCTGGAATGTTCTATTTATATCGGAAATCTCAAGAATCTCACAGAGGGCAAAAAATTGTAAAACATTTGGCAGGTTTACATTTTTTTCCCATTTACTGATAGAATGAGCTTTTACATCTAAGCCTCTTTCACACAGAAGAGCTGCCAGTTGTGGTTGAGACAGTTTTCGGTATTTTCTTTTATTAGCAATAATGGATCCAAAATCTTTCTTTATCATCATACACCTCCATATGCGGGTATTTATTCCCTATATATACTATAACCCATAACAGATAAAAAATCAACAATAATAGCGTTAAAATCCAGAAAATCAACATATTTGCTACTTTATAAAGATTTAAAAACGATATATAATGCCTGTATAGAAAAAGAACACACGTTCTAAAAGGGAGGTGAAAATGTGGAAAAAGTAGTATTGCACAGTGATGCCAACTGTTTTTATGCTAGTGTGGAAATGCTATATCATCCAGAATATGTTGGTAAGCCATTAGCTGTAGGAGGAGATCCTGAAGCGAGGCATGGAATTGTATTGACAGCGAATTATATTGCGAAGAGAAGCGGCGTTAAGACTGGCATGGCATTGTGGCAGGCAAAGCAGGTTTGCCCGGATTTGATATTTGTGCCTCCGAGGATGGATTTATATTTGAAGTTTTCCTCAATGTTGCGAGAAATATATTCGGAATATACGAATCAAGTTGAACCGTATGGATGTGATGAAGCTTGGCTTGATGTAACTAATAGTTCTTTACTGAAAGGTGACGGAAGAAAAATTGCAGAAGAAATTAACAGAAGGGTAAAGAAAGAACTGGGTATTACGGTAAGCATTGGAATTTCCTGGAATAAAATTTTTGCAAAACTTGGAAGCGATTATAAGAAGCCTGATGGAATTACAGAATTTAATCGGACGAATTACCGTGAACTAATCTGGAAACTTCCGGTATCAGATCTTCTATATGTAGGCAGATCAACGAATAGAACTTTACAGAAATATGGTATTCGCACAATTGGAGAATTGGCAAGAACAGATCCAAGTTTTCTGGAACGGTAGCTTGGAAAGATGGGACTTGTGATATTTTCATTTGCAAACGGATGGGATGATTCGCCGGTTGCAGCAGAATCATATCATGCTCCGATCAAATCTATTGGTAACAGTACGACAACACCGAGAGATCTGGAATGTGATCAGGATGTACAGATTATTCTGATGGCATTGGCAGAAAGTGTTGCAGCCAGATTACGGAAACATGGTTTTAAATGTAATGTAGTTTCAATTTCTATCCGGGACAATGAGCTGTATCATTTTTCACGACAGAAAAAAATTCAAGAACCCACTGACATTACAGATGAGATTATGAGAGCAGCTTATCAGCTATTCAAGGAAAATTATCATTGGTCACGTCCGATCAGAAGCCTTGGCATTCGTGCTGATGATCTGGTGATGGGAACAGTACCGGTGCAGTTAGATTTGTTTATGAATGAACAACGTCGAGAAAAACAGGAGAAGTTAGACAGAGCAGTAGATGAAATCAGACGACGGTTTGGTTATCACAGTGTCCAGAGAGCATTTATGTATCAGGATAAAGTCTTATCAAGTTTGGATGCACAGAAATCCCACACGGTACATCCAGTAGGATATTTTAATGGGAGGTAAGTTCTTTGGAAAATTATAAAGTATATGTTGAAGTAACCGTAAAATTTAGTACTGATGGTGTTATGATGCCCGTAGAATTTATCTGGGAAGATGGAACGAAGTACATCATTGATAAAGTAAAATCAAAAGAACGATGTGCGAGTCGTAAGGCAGGTGGTACTGGAATCATGTATACGGTATTGGTAGATGGTAAGGAATGCCATTTATATTATGAATTTGATAAGTGGTTTATGGAGCGCAAGAGTGCGTAAAGATTTAAGAAAGAAAACAGGATCTGCAGAAGAGCTGACCTTTCCCTTTTGCTCTTTTCAGGTTGACATATAAGGGCATTACATCTATGTGCATGAAACAATATACCCACTATATTGTCCATGCAGATGTGGCTCTGCTCAAGAATAATTCTTATTGAGCTTCCGTCAAAATCACAGGGATGGGAGTATAGAACGTCAGAGAAAGACGATTCAATACGAAAAGGAGATTTTGATAATGACAGAGAGAGATTATGCGATCAGATCGTTTAAAGAAGTAACCTTAAATGCAGCACGCCATACAGAAGAAAGAATGAACCTGTACTATGGAAAAATCAAGGAACTGATGAACAATTATCAGGACTTGATTTTGGAAAATCAGATGGTTTTGGATGAATTAGAGCAGGAGTGTCAGGAAAAGATCAATGAGAACATGGCTTATGCTCTTCAGTATATGGATTCTTACGATTACCGCATGAATTTAGGAAAACTGAAAAAAGAAGTAAACAATATCATTCTAATCTATGGATTTTGCGATATGGTCAACCGGGCAATGACATTGGTAAAATATTTTACCCCGAATTTTGGAACCGAATATTATGATGTGCTTTATGGCTGCTTCTGCAGACATAGAAAAATGACAGATATGGAAATTATGCTTGAACTGGGGATGAGCCGGGCAAGTTTTTACAGGAAGAAAAAAGCAGCTCTCCGGTATCTGGGATATTATTTTTTTGAAATCGTAGTGCCACAGTCTGCAAACAAACGATATAAGCCGTCTTTTCCAGAAACGGAAGAGTAGATTTGAAAGAGCCTGATGGACTCTCCCCTTTCCATCAGGCTTATATATAATGGAATACTCCCCTATTCCTCTTATTATTCCGTAGATTCTTCAGCTGCAGTTTCTTTCTTTTTTCTGGATTTGCCAGAAATCATTTTATGACCTGAGTAAATGGCCATAGTCATGCAGATCAGTGAACTGAACGCAAAATATTTATGAGCTGATTTCATATCCTTGTAGCCAGTGTAGCAAGTTCCGATCATGGAAACCAGCGCACCGATGGACCAGTATTTATGTGATTTCATTTGAACCTCCTGAGCTTTTTTATATCATACATCTTTTTAAGAAATATGCAAACTGGAATTTTCAAATTAGTCTTTGCAAATAACCTTTGAACCTTCACCGTCAATTACAATTCCCTGACGGTTGTTAATTGGGCATAGATTCAAATCTGAAAACTCAGTCATTATTTTCTTGGTAACTTTCTTAAATGGTGATGTAAGATAATGCGGAAGAACATAGAAATCAATCAAATCAAGCCCTGCATCATCTTCTTGTGAGTAGTCCTCCGGCTTTTTATCCATTTGCTGGATATATTGGATGCTTGGAGCGCATATAATTGCGCCTGCCGACTCGCCGATCATCAATTTTCCATTTGCCAATTCCTTTTTCAGCAGCCCATCAGTTCCCGTTTTACGGAGCCGGTCCATAAGAAAAAAAGAATTTCCGCCGGTAAAATATATCACATCTGCATCTTCAAAAACAGACTGTATCGTTGAATAAGCCTCCGTTGAAATATCAATTTCAGTTACGATTGCTCCCAACTTTTTGAATAATTTTCGAGCCGAGCCGACATAACCGGTGTAGCCTTCACGCAGCGAAGCTGTTGGAATAAATGCGACTTTCTTATTTTCAATTTCTTCCTTTATCAGACTTCCTACACTTGAAAAATGCGAACATAAAAATAGTTTCATCAATATTCTCCTTTATAAATTCCGATTTATCTTTGCCTTATGTTATCATAATTCGGTTTAAATTGCTATAAATAGTCTTATCCCAATAATAGAAAACCCCAGAAATCATTAAGATTCCGAGGCCTTATGTTTGAACATATTTACCTTTTAATTTATGTAAGACAGATGTGGAAGTACAGCAGGAGCTAGGAATAGGCAGGACTTCTTTTTATAAAATGAAGAAGCAGGCACTTGGATATTTAGGATTTTATTTTTATGAGATCGTGGTACCGCAGGCAAAGGATAAAAGATTTAAACCGTCACTGGGCGTTGAGGAAGAGTAGGTGAGTAATATGAGATACGAAGATTCGATGAAAGGTGTAGCTGATCAGATAATCAAAGAACAGCAGCGAGTCAGTAAAATTATAAACAATCCAGAAGAGTTCCATTGGCATGACGAATATGCAACGTTGAATTTCTTTCGGTTTATCTGCAAAAATATCGGTAACTTGAGAAATGGAGAAATTGAAAAAATGGCCACACGTTTAAAGAACATAGATCAGAAAGCAGTGGAAAACCATGTGAATGGTGCTGTTTGGGCATTTGATTATGATAAGATGTTCTGTGTATTGATGGAAAATGAAATTTGCCGAAAGGTGTGTGAAAAGAATAAATATAACAGTTGGATGAATCTGATTGGACAGTATTGTGTTTCAAGGACTTAAAGACGAAAAAAGTTGTTGGAGAGAAATAATTTCCAGCAACTCTGTCTTTAATGAATAGAGTTCATTTTTTTATTCAACTATTCCCATGATATATACAATATGTAAATTTGCAATTCAAATATCAGTTTATGCTAAGTGCGATAATAATAATAATTACTATTATTGACAAGAGAAATAATTATCATGTATAATACAGATATACAAGAAACAAAGTGTTAGAAAAATTGCTAGGAACTTGGTAACAAAAATAAATCGACATTGAAAAGGGAAAATGACTATGATAAAATATGAATGTGAACCATGTGGATATATTTATGATCCGGCAGTAGGAGATCCAGACGCTGGTATCGATCCAGAAACTGCATTTGAGGATATTCCAGATGACTGGACATGCCCAATCTGTGGATTAGGAAAAGATGTTTTCGTTCCTGTAGAAGACTAAGCAGAAAATGCAGGTACGAAACTGTCAGACATTAAAAGATCCTAAGAGAACATATAAAAGAAATGGAGGTCAAATTATGACTTACGATTTAAACATTACCTTTGATGACAATTTAGTAACAGGAAATGAAACAATTGATACCCAGCATAAAGAATTGATCGACCGTATCCAGAACTTTGTAACTGCCTGTCAAAATGGCGACAGCAAAGTAAAAGCAATCAAAATGCTGGATTATCTGGATGAATATACTGACTTTCATTTCAAAGAAGAGGAAAAGCTTCAGGAAAAATCCGGTTATCCAGAGCGTGAAAAACATTATGAAAAACATGAAGAGTTTAAAAAGACAATTCAGGAACTGTATGAATACCTTCAGGAGTATGAAGGACCAACAGATCAGTTCAGTGAACTTGTACAGAAAAATGTAATCGACTGGCTGTTTGGACACATTAAAACATACGACCGCTCTGTGGCAAAATTTATCTTTATGAAACAAAATCCAGATCGATGCTAAAATAAACCAGGGAATGAGTTCACTCAGAATGTAGACAACATGATGAAGTAAACTAGGGGCTGTCACAATGCAGTCCCTTTCCTGTTATAGCGATATTCTAGGTAATATATTGCGCTGGCATGACATATTATTTTACTACTACTATATGGGAAGAGCAAGCAGCTCTTCTTTTTTTGTCCTTTTTATCCAATTTTAAGTTGTAAAGTCTCTTTTCATTCGACAAAATTCTCCACAGACAGAGGATATGCGACGAGCATTGATATGAACATCTATTTATGGAAAGAGGATATTGAAGACGGGGAATCGGTAATGACAGCCGAATATAGACCTGTAGAATACGGAAAGGACTATGATGTTGTCAATAATCCTGATAAATTTCAACTATATATAGATGGAAATGAGATTAAATAGTAATCTCCTGAAAGCAAGCTTTTTGTCAATTATTTCAAAGAAAAATTAAAGGATAACAATACATAGTTTTGACAATGATATTTTGAAAAATTTTATAGGAATGCTCTATTATCAAATTGACATAGGAATATGGTAGCGTATAATTAGAATTGAATACACTGAAAAAATGGAGGAATTACATGAAAGCACATAAATATTGGTCAGTAGGAGCATTGATCACAATGCTTGGGACTTTTTACACTGGATATAAAAAGCAAAAATCAAGTCACAAATACTTTGCTTTAAGTTCTATGTTATGTATGGTAATGGCGATATATACAGGTCATAAAATGATTACCGGGAATAGGAAGAAAAAGGCGAATAAAGAGAAAGATACAGAAAGGGAGGGATAAATAATGTTGGAAGTAGGGGTTAAGGCACCGGATTTTGAGTTGCCAGATCAAAATGGGAAAATACATAGATTATCGGATTATACAGGAAAAAAAGTGATTTTATATTTCTATCCCAAGGATAATACAGCGGGATGCACGAAACAGGCATGTGGGTTTTCTGAGCGATACCCTCAGTTTACCGAAAAAGGAGCAGTTATTCTTGGAGTCAGTAAGGATTCTGTATCCTCTCATAAGAGATTTGAGGAAAAATATGGATTGACATTTACACTTTTAGCAGATCCAGAGCGGAAAGTTATTGAAGCATATGATGTATGGAAAGAAAAGAAAAATTATGGCAAAGTCTCTATGGGAGTAGTAAGAACCACATATCTTATTGATGAACAGGGGATTATTATAAAGGCAAATGATAAAGTCAAGGCTGCAGATGATCCTGAAAATATGCTCAAGGAATTAGATTAATGAAGATAATATTATCCCCTGCTAAAAAGATGATTACAGATACTGACAGCATAGCGCCGGATGGATTGCCTGAATTTATTGAAAAGACGACAGAGATACAAAGTTGGTTGAAAAGTAAGTCAAAAGAAGAACTGAAGACTATCTGGAAATGTAATGACAAAATTACAGAACAGAACTTCAATAGATTGGAAAACATGGATCTTTATCATTTACTTACCCCAGCTGTCTTATCATATGAAGGAATTGCTTTTCAATATATGGCTCCATCCGTGTTTGAGGACAGTCAGTTCGAGTATGTACAAAATCATTTGAGAATAATATCTGCATTTTATGGTGTGCTAAAACCAAGGGATGGTGTGACACCTTATCGTTTGGAAATGCAGGCGAAGGTTGGAATAGGAGAAACAAAAAATCTGTATGAGTACTGGGGAGAGTTATTATACCGCTCAGTGATTGATAACAGCAGGATTATAATCAATCTGGCATCGAAAGAATACTCTAAGTGCATAGAAAAATATCTGACACGACAGGATAGATACATTACGATTACATTTTGTGAGTTATCAGGAGATAAACTGGTGACAAAAGGTACATATGCTAAGATGGCCCGTGGTGAAATGGTTAGGTTCATGGCTGAAAACAGAATTGAAAATCCTGAGGATATTAAGAAATTTGATAGACTAGGCTATTCATTCCGCTCTGATTTATCATCAGATGCAGAATATGTTTTTGAACGGAAAAAATGATGATTGAATGATTATTTTAAATGAAATGTAATCAGTAATATTGATTATTATAATAATAGTAATTATTACTATTATTTATTGACAATAAACAGATTGAGAAGCACCACGAAGAGAGATATCGTGCACTTCTTAAGAATATTGAAACTGCACAGGTGTTTGAAAAGAGTGAAGTTAAGGTATGGGAATGCCGTAACTGTGGACATGTTGTGGTAGGAACAAGGGCACCTGAGATATGTCCAGTATGTAACCATCCACAGAGTTATTTCGAAGTACGTGAAGAGAACTATTAAAGAGAAGGAGATTATTACAAAGAAGAAAGTGATTATTAAAAAAAGCAGTAATGATAGGCTGTGGCTTTGTTGGTTCCGCATCAGTTGGTAAAGAAGCATTAAAGTTTAAGAAATCGGCGGATGCTTTGAAAAAAGTTATAGAAACAATTGGATTTTAAATTTTAAACATAGGAAGATAAAAAAGATGGAAGTAAAATATTATGTATGCAATCATTGTGGAAACATTATTGAAATGGTAAAGGATCAAGGCGTACCAGTAATGTGCTGCGGAGAGGCTATGCATGAGTTAAAAGCTGGAGTGACAGATGCTGCTGTTGAGAAGCATGTACCTGTATATACAGTGGACAAACAGCATGTACATGTTGTGGTCGGTGAAACAAAACATCCAATGCTTGATAATCATTTCATTGAATGGATTACACTAAATACAAATCAGGGTATTTATAGAAAACAGCTAATTCCAGGACAGGAACCTATTGCGGATTTCTGCCTCTGTGATGGAGAGTATGTAGAAGAAGTATACGCATACTGCAATCTTCATGGACTCTGGAAATGCTAAAAACACTTGACTTTCGTGCTAAGATTACAAAATAATTCAGATACAACAGTAATATATGCTTTGTATTAATATATTTATAAGGAGGAACAAACTAATGAAATATGTATGTGACGTTTGCGGATGGGAATATGATGAAGAGGAAGGTTATCCTGAAGGTGGTATTGCACCAGGAACAAAGTGGGAGGACGTTCCAGAAGATTTTGAATGCCCATTATGTAATGTTGGAAAAGATCAGTTTTCAGAAGTTGAATAAAATTCTGATTATTTAAATACGGATAGATAAACAAAAACCCTGGTGCGTGTGAGCAACAGGGTTTTTTATTGCGATAGTTTGTGATTGTGATGATATCACAGAAAATGATTTACCTTTTGCTTATAATGTAACTACAAACAAAGTAAGGAGGTAGTCTAAATGAGATTAAAAGATAAAGTTGCAATCATTACGGGTGGAAGCCGTGGTATAGGATTTGCTACAGCTGATAAATTCTTGAAGGAAGGTGCTTCAGTTGTGTTGGCAGCAAGTTCACAGGAATCGGCAGATGTTGCTGTAGATAAATTAAAAGAAAAATATCCCAATGCAATAGTTGCTGGAATTAGTCCAAATCTAGCAAGCATGGAGTCTGTCAGAAAGGCTTTTAAAGAGGCAACTGAAAAATATGGATGTGTCGACATACTGGTAAATAATGCAGGGATTTCAGAAAACACCTCATTTATGGATTATACAGAGGAGACTTTTGATAAAGTCATGGATCTAAATGTAAAAGGAGTATTTAATACTACTCGTGTAGCAGCAGAATGTATGGTGGCAAGAGGCAAGGGGGTCATTCTCTCAACTTCTTCCATGGTGAGTATTTCGGGACAGCCAAGTGGGTTTGCTTATCCGGCATCGAAGTTTGCAGTAAACGGATTGACTGTATCATTAGCAAGAGAACTAGGACCTAAAGGTATTCGTGTTAATGCTGTTGCACCTGGGATTACAGAAACTGATATGATGAAGGCCGTGCCAAAGGAAGTTATCGAACCTATGATTGAAAGAATTCCATTGCGTCGTCTTGGACAGCCAGAAGATATTGCCAATGCGTTTGTGTTTCTTGCTTCAGATGAGGCGAGTTACATTACAGGTGTTATATTAAGTGTAGATGGTATGGCAAGAAGTTAAGTTAATGAGGTATGGTGATGTAATCACGGAAAATAAATGAAATTAAGACCATAATAAATCTACAAAAAGAAAAAGATAAGGAGGACTGTAAAATGTCTGCTATTAATATCAATAAAAATAATTTTCAGAACGAAGTACTGAGTTCCGATAAACCCGTTCTTTTAGATTTTTGGGCATCTTGGTGTGCGCCTTGCCGTATGGTAGTACCTATTGTAGAGGAGATTGCAAGTGAGCGTAGAGATATTAAAGTTGGAAAGATTAATGTAGATGAAGAGCCTGAACTGGCAAATAAGTTCAGTATTATGAGCATTCCAACTTTAGTGGTTATGAAGAATGGGAAGATTGTACAGCAGGTTTCAGGGGCGAGACCTAAGAATGCGATTTTAGAAATGCTTTAGGGGGTGTTCTAATGGGATTTTTTGATCTCTTTAAACAGTCGAATATTAATCAAGGCATAGAAGAATATAAAAGGACTGGTGATGCAGTTCTGCTGGATGTACGTACACCGCAGGAATATCAGGAAGGACATATACCAGAAAGTAAAAATGTGCCGTTGCAGCAACTTGACAATATTGCTTCTGTAGCGAAGAATAAGGATATCCCACTGTTTGTATACTGTTATTCCGGTTCACGAAGCCGCCAGGCAACTGGGATACTGCAACGAATGGGATATTCTAAAGTAAATAATATCGGTGGCATTGCAGCTTACTCAGGAAAGGTGGAAAAATAAGATGAAGGTAATAATTGTAGGAGGTGTAGCCGGAGGAGCTACAGCCGCAGCAAGAATACGCAGACTGAATGAACATGCTGAAATTACTGTGTTTGAAAGATCCGGATACATATCCTATGCAAATTGTGGACTTCCATATTATATTGGAGACGTGATCACAGACCCGGAAGAACTTACACTACAGACACCAGAGAGTTTTTTTAAACGCTTCCGTATTAACATGAAAATTCATCATGAAGTTATCTCCATACATCCGGAACGTAAAACGGTTTCAGTGAAAAATTTAGAGAATGGTGAGATATTTGAAGAAAAATATGATAAGCTGATCCTCTCTCCAGGTGCAAAGCCAACACAGCCGAGACTTCCCGGAGTAGGTATTGATAAACTTTTTACACTTCGTACTGTAGAAGACACTTTTCGGATAAAGGAATATATAAACATGAATCATCCAAAATCGGCTGTATTGGCAGGTGGCGGTTTTATTGGTCTGGAACTGGCAGAAAATTTGAGGGAGCTTGGCATGGATGTTACGATTGTCCAGAGGCCTAAGCAGCTGATGAACCCTTTTGACCCGGATATGGCATCCATGATCCATAATGAAATGAGAAAGCATGGGATAAAACTGGTACTGGGCTATACAGTAGAAGGATTTAAAGAAAAAGACAACGGAGTGGAGGTCCTGTTGAAAGATAATCCATCCCTTCAGGCTGATATGGTAGTTCTGGCAATCGGAGTCACACCAGACACAGTATTAGCAAAAGAAGCCGGTCTGGAACTTGGCATCAAGGAAAGTATTGTAGTGAATGACAGAATGGAAACCTCTGTACCGGATATTTATGCTGCAGGTGATGCAGTTCAGGTAAAACATTATGTTACGGGTAATGATGCGCTGATTTCTTTGGCAGGACCAGCCAATAAACAGGGCAGAATCATCGCTGATAATATTTGTGGCGGTGATAGTCGTTACCTGGGCAGTCAGGGAAGCTCCGTTATCAAAGTATTTGAAATGACAGCAGCTACTACAGGTATCAATGAAACCAATGCCAAAAAGTCAGGGTTAGATGTAGATACAGTAATTCTTTCTCCTATGAGTCATGCCGGTTACTATCCTGGTGGAAAAGTGATGACCATGAAGGTGGTTTTTGAAAAAGAGACTTATCGTTTGCTTGGTGCTCAGATTATTGGATATGAAGGTGTTGATAAACGTATTGATGTGCTGGCAACAGCAATTCATGCAGGGCTGAAGGCAACCCAGTTGAAAGATTTGGATCTCGCATATGCACCGCCATATTCCTCTGCAAAGGATCCTGTAAATATGGCCGGATTCATGATAGACAATATAGCAAAAGGAACCTTAAAACAATGGCATTTGGAAGATATGGATAAGATTTCTAAAGATAAAAATGCTGTGTTGCTGGATGTGAGAACTGTAGGTGAATTTAACAGGGGGCATATGGATGGATTCAAAAACATTCCTGTAGATGAACTAAGGGAACGTATCAATGAAATTGAGAAGGGAAAGCCTGTTTACCTGATATGTCAGAGTGGGCTACGCAGTTATATTGCAAGCCGTATTTTGGAAGGAAATGGATATGAAACATACAACTTTTCAGGTGGATTCCGCTTTTATGATGCAGTGGCTAATGACCATGCGCTGATTGAAAGATCATATGCATGTGGTATGGATTATTAGAAATAAATAAAATATTTTTATAGTTTGATTGTAGTATAAAAAGATCCCCCATTTATTAGAATGACTTTCATAATTCTGATAAATGGAGGATTCTTTAGAGAAAAAAACGTTTTATGATCTTTGTAGTGTTTCCAGTCTTTTTGAATCAAGGATTGTTATTTTGCCGCGAGAGAGTCTGACGAGTCCTTCGCCTTGAAAGTATCGAAGCATTCGAGTGATAACTTCCCTGTGGGAACCAAGATGGTTTGCGATAGTTTCGTGAGTGATTTTCAGTTCATTTGTTCCTTCAATGGATGTTTCTTCTAAAAGAAATGAAGCAACACGCTTATCCAAACTCTTCCACATAATCTGTTCAATCAGCCACATGACATCAGAAAAACGGGTAGCCATTAACTCATTGGTATAGTTTGCGACAGGAGCAGATTCTTTCATGATGCCCTTATAGATTTCAGCAGGGATGATCCAAAGATCCGTATCTTTTTCTGCTTCAATGGTTACTTCAAATTGAATAGACCGCATGATACATGAGGCGGATAAAAGACACATATCCATATCGAACAGACGGTAAAGTGTAATCTCCCGTCCTTCATCTGAAAGTATGTAAGTTCGAAGCTGCCCGGATTTAACCAGTAATAATCCAGTACAGTCCAGGTTTCCATTGTGAATGATCGTTCCTTTTTTTACATCCCGTGTGATTAAATTGTCTGAAATTAGTTTTTTCTGTGCTGTATTTAAGTCATTCCATAGTGGAAAATAATTTTCGAAGCTCATAGCAGTCATCTCCTTTACGAACATAGTATACTTGCTTTTTTTAGATGCGTCAATTATATAACTGGCATATGCCATAAATAGAAATAAAAAGAAGTGTAATAAAGTAAATTATCTTTTCTGTGATATCATCACGGAAGCAAGCACTTATTTGGGGTATATTAAGTTCAAATAGGAGAAGGAGTTGAAAAATATGACATCTATAAATATAAATAAAGAAAAGTTTGGACAATTAATTCATAAGGAAAAACCGGTTTTGGTTGATTTCTGGGCACCTTGGTGTGGTTATTGCCGTAGAATTGGAGCAGCTTATGAAAAAATAAGTGAAGAATACAGCGATATTCTTGTTGCTGGAAAAGTAAATATTGATGAAGAACCACAGATTGCAGAAGCTGAAAAGATTGAGGTGATTCCTACGCTGGTTTTATATCGAAATGGAAAGGCAATAGATTCTATTGTTGCACCTGAATCAAAAATAATGATAGAGAATTTTATTAATGAAGCATTGGAAAAATAAAAGGAGGACTGCTGTATGAATGAAAATCATGTTTACGATATGATTATCGTGGGGGGAGGACCTGGAGGGTATACTTCAGCATTATACGCAGCCAGAGCAGGATTTGATACCATTGTTTTAGAAAAATTATCTGCAGGTGGTCAGATGTCATTGACCTGGCAGATTGATAACTATCCTGGTTTTGAAAATGGAATTGACGGATTTTCATTGGCAGAGAAAATGCAAAAACAGGCGGAAAAATTTGGCGCTAAAAGTGAATATGCTGAAGTTTTTAATATGGATTTAACAGGAAAGCTTAAGAGAGTAGAAACTAGTTCGGGAATTTATATTGGGAAAACAGTAGTGATTGCTACTGGAGCAAATCCAAGAGAACTTGGTCTCGCTAAAGAAAAAGAATTGATAGGTCATGGGGTTGCTTATTGTGCCTCCTGTGATGGTATGTTTTATAAAGATAAGATCGTGGTGGTTGTTGGTGGTGGAAATTCTGCTGTATCAGATGCTGTTCTTTTAAGTCGAATTGCTAAGAAAGTCATCATTGTTCATCGAAGAGATACATTACGTGCAACGAAAATCTACCATGACCAGCTGATGAAAACTGAAAATATAGAGTTTCGATGGAACAATACAGTAAATGAACTGATTTATGGAGAACGATTGACTGGTGTGCGGTTGAAAGATACAGTTACAGGAGAAGAAAACATTATAGAATGTGACGGCCTGTTTGTGAGTATAGGAAGAAAACCGACAACAGATTTTTTAGATAATCAGATAGAACTGGATAATAAAGGATATATTGTGGCAGGTGAAAACACTGAAACGAGTATTCCGGGTGTTTATGCTGTAGGAGATGTCAGAACAAAGTTACTTCGTCAGATAGTAACAGCAGTGGCAGATGGTGCTATGGCAGTACATATGGCAGAAGAGTATGTGGAGAAATAATAATCAGAATTTGAATGGTGAACTTTTCATACTGAAATATGTACAATTTCAATAATGACATGAACTTATGGGAATGTATTGCGGATACTTTGTGAACTTTATCCTGATACAATGATTATGCTGATGAAAGAAGGCATCGCCTGGAGATGAAGGCGAAAGCTGAAATAGAAGATACCAAAAATCTATATGACTATTGGGGTGAAAGATTATATTGTTCAGTGCTTGATGACAGCAGGATTATCATTAATCTTGCATCAAAAGAATACTCGAAATGTATAGAAAAATATTTATCAGATAAAGACAAATATATTACGGTTACGTTTTGTGAACAATCAGGGGATAAACTGGTAACAAAAGGTACATATGCTAAGATGGCTCGTGGTGAGATGGTCAGATATATGGCAGAAAAAGAAATTGAAAATCCTGCAGACGTACAAACGTTTGACAGACTTGGATACAATTTTAGAAGAGATTTATCATCTGAAATAGAATATGTTTTTGAACGAAAAATTATGGAATAAGATTGTGCGAAAAAGGGACATTTACAAAGTGCTATTATTTCAATAATAGTAATTATTACTAATTTTATATTGACATTTTAAAACTTCTGATATATACTTCTAATTAAGAATAAATCCTAATAAGGAGGGCAAATGACTAACAGAAGAAATACAATTCAGAAAGATCTTGTGAAAAATGCTGTATATGAAATGAAAAGGCATGTTACAGCAAATGAAGTATATGAATTTCTAAAAAAAGAATATCCTACCATTGGAAAAGGAACAGTATATAGAAATCTTGATATACTGTCAGAAGAAGGTGCTCTGAGAAAGGTTGAAGTGCCAGATGGAGCAAATCGGTTCGATATCACATTGAAAAATCATTATCATGTGAGATGTATAAAATGTGGTGAGGTATCGGATGTAGATATGGAGGAAATACCGGATTTAATGAAAAGAATTCATGATACGCATGGAATTGATTTTTTGGAATATGATATTTCCTTTAAAGGCATTTGTCCGAGATGCAGGGAGAAGATGAAGGAGGAGCAGAATGGATAAAAAAGCGATGTATAAGCTGAGTTACGGATTATTTGTACTGACTGCAGAGAAGCCCAAGAGGATAATGGCTGTATCATTAACACTGCAATCCAGGCGGCATCAGAACCTAATCAATTAAGTATCTGTGTAAATAAAGCAAATTATACACATGAAATGATCCAAAGAACCGGAAAATTCACAGTGTCAGTATTAAGCCAGAGTGCCCAGTTTGAATTATTTAAACATTTTGGTTTTCAATCCGGGCGGGATATGAATAAGTTTGAAAAATTTGAAAAATGTGCAAGGGGCGAAAATGGAATTTACTATATCACAGAAGGAACAAATGCGTATATTTCTGTAAGTGTTAATAAAACAGAAGATTTGGGTTCCCATACGATGTTTATTGGTGAAATAACAGACATGGAAGTCTTAAGTGATATCCCTTCTGTAACATACGAGTACTATCAGAATCACATAAAACCTAAGCCACAGGCAGTAGGAAAAACAGAAGATGGTCAGACAATATGGCGTTGCAGGATCTGTGGATATGAGTATGTAGGAGAAGAATTACCGGATGATTTTGTATGTCCTTTGTGCAAACATCCGGCATCAGATTTTGAAAAAGTGATAAAGAAAGCGGAGGTAAGGAAGGATGTCAAGTATGTGATATAACGGATGACCTTCTTTTTTTACAGAATAAAAAATGCACAAATTGTAGGGAGATGAATACTATGAGAGGGCTTAGCCGAAAATTATATCTTGATCTTTCTGTTCCAACCGAAGAGGATCAGCGTTCAGACCAGCAGCGCATTCTGGAAGCTTTATCCGCGGAGGGCGTGAAAGAGGAGGTTCATATTCCGGTTCGCATGTTGAGACAACTATATCCATTACTTGATCGTGCAGGTTGGAAAATAACCGTTTCGCTTTCCTGGAATGGAGAAAAATGGGAGCTGGTTGATATAGAAAGCGGAGATACAGCCAGACAGCATTATGGGCTGGCTGTGGATCTTGGAAGTACAACGGTAGTGGTGAGACTTTTAGATTGTAATAGTGGTGAGATATTGGGAGAAGAGAGCTGCTTTAATAAACAGATTCAGTGGGGAACCGATATTTTATCACGTATTTTTTTCTGCAAAGATGACAGGAAAAAACTGGAAGAGATACGGCTTGCTACAGTTGAGTCTATTATAGAGTGCATGGATAAGCTGGATGTAAAGCATCCGGTGTCACGAAAATGTCTGTCTATGGTAGTAGCAGGCAATACCACCATGATCCACTTTCTTTTGGGAATAGATGCTTTCTGTGTCTTTTATACGCCACATGCTGTTCATGCAGACCGTCCGGGATTCCAGCCGGCAAAAGATCTGGACATTCCGCTGAATGGTTATGTATATTGTTATCCGGCGAAGTCTAATTATCTGGGTGGTGACATCATCAGTGGAATGATTGAAACGGAATTATATAAAAAGGATGGAATCAGTGTTTTCTTTGACATTGGAACCAACGGTGAACTTGTGATAGGAAATAAAGATTTTCTTCTTTGCGGCGCCGGTGCGGCGGGGCCTGCATTGGAAGGCGGTGTAGTACACACCGGGATGAGGGCAGATGCCGGAGCAGTGGACAGCGTGAGGATAAGAGGTGGAAAAATCCATGTTCATGTAATTGGTAACTCTTCAGGAAAAATTAGCCCTAAGGGTATCTGCGGTTCCGGTATTGTCGATCTGATTGCGGAACTTTTTTTAGAAGGCTGGATAGATATTCGTGGTAAGTTTTCTCCTGAAAAAACGAATCTTATTCAGAAACGAGAAGGTCAGCTTTGCATAGAATATGCTCCGGGTCTGTATTTTTATCAGAAAGATATCGACGAATTTATTCTTACCAAAGCCGCAGCACATATAATGGTTGAGATCATGCTCCGGGAATCTGGACTTGAACTGAATCAGGCAGATCGATTTTATGTAGCCGGCTCTTTTGGAAAATATGTATCTGTGGAATCAGCCATTACCATTGGGATGTATCCTGACATGGAACGGGAGAAGATGATCAATGCTGGAAATTCTTCGCTGGAAGGAGCACAAAAGCTTTTGCTGAACAAAGAACTTCTTGCAGATATTGATCAGATACTGGAAGAAATGACTTATATACAATTTGCGGAAGTGGATGATTTTCTGGAACAGATGGTAGCTGCCCAGGCCTTACCTCACACAGATTATAAAAAATATCCAACGGTCATGGAAAAATTAAAGAAAAGACAAAACATATGCTTTTATTGATCCGAGGTTGAGAAATCTGTCATGGTAAGCATATTCCAGATTTCTCAGAAAACAGAACAAAGGAGGAGACAAGATCAAAAATGAAATTTGATGTGCTGGGGTTATTAGCAGCCTGCTCATATGCATTGGACTGTGTAGAGGCAGAGCTGATTAAAGTAACAAACAATCATTCTAAACGTGTGGCATATATGGCGGTTTGTACTGCTGAAAAAAATGGGTATACAGGGTCAAAGCCTGCAGGATCTGGCAGAGTGTGCATTGCTGCACGACAATGCAGTGGCACAATATATTCAGGAAGAGCTTCAAAATGACGCTTTACGTAACGGGGTGACGAAGCTGGGAAGGCATTGTACCATAGGAGAAAAAATTCTGAAAAATATACCGTTTCATAATGATGTATCTAATGTCATACTGTACCCCCCCCATGAAAACGCTGATGGAAGTGAACCTTTTGGAAAACAATGGAATGAAGTACCGTTTTTTGCAAGGATTATCCATATGTGTGATACGATAGATATATTTTGCCGATCTATGAAATCAGATTCGGATGAGTGGAAAAGAACAGAAGAATTTGTAATAAAGTCAAAAGATAAATTGTTTGATTCCTTCTGCGTGGAAGTTTTTTTTAATGCTTTTTCAGATGAAAAAATTCATATGATTGATAATGAAACCCTGGATACGATGTTGTGGAAGAAAGTACCCAGAATAAAGCTGGAACTTAATTTTGCACAGATTAAAGCTATTGCAGATCTTTTTGCCCATATTGTGGACTATAAATCACCCTTTACAAGTAACCACTCAATGGGTGTTGCGGAAGGTGCGGAAAAAATATCAAGGTTCATGGGATTTGATGAGGATATCTGTCAGAAAATGTATATTGCCGGAGCTTTACATGACATAGGAAAGGTCGCAATCGGGAATGAGATTCTGGAAAAACCAGAAAAATTAACCGATGAAGAATTTAAAACGATGAAACATCATGCAGTATTATGACTGCCAGAATGGAAAGCCAGAAATAATCCATTCGGATTTGATAATATCGCTTTTCTTTCTTCATATTTTTGATGCTCTCCCCTAATAATAAAATATAGAGTACTTAAAACAAGTTCATTTAAACCATTTTACCATGTTTTGTACTTAAAATGTACTTGTATTATAAACTTATTTTGTACTTATCAAATGGAGAGGAAGCCATATGGAAAAAGATAAACATCTTGGTCTTCGGATTGATTCTGAGACGCACGGAAAACTGAAAAGTCTTGCTGAATTTGAGGGGCGTTCTATCAATGGAGAAGTGCTGTATCTGATTCGTCAGGCAATTGCTCAACATGAGAAAGATCATGGCACATTAAATAAATAGAAAGATCATACATCGGGCTGGTGAGTTCCGGTGTATTTTTATGTCAATTTAAAAAGTATCAAATGATGATACTTTTATAGGAATCAGTGATACTTTACGGCAGGTATTTGAGATACCCCTGATACTTTGAACTGTTATACTGATTATGCTGGAAATAAAAGAACAGCAGGAAAACTTCATATGATTATTAGAAAAGCTCTTTCGGGTTAGCACCCCGGAGGGGCTTTTTTTGTTGCCCTGAAATTTGGATTTCCGGCCAATAAGCCACAGGTCTGCCTGATCTGGTGGCCTGAAAGGAAATCAGTACGCATGATCAGAGGCATCAGAAGGAGCCGGTCCCCTCCGCTCTTGAATTTGGAACACGAAACAGATTTCAAATTCAGGAGGAACGGACGATGTATGTAGAGCATCCATATAAATTCAATGACAAATTTTATGCAAAAGTTGATGGGAAATTTTATGAAATAACCAGAGAGGTAGCCAAGGCAATGCTTTCCGCTTACCGTAATGAAGTTTACAGAAGTAAAAAGTGGCAGCCGGAAGACCCGGAAACCATGACAAGAAAAACAAAGTGGACAGAGCTTCTGGACTGTGTTTTCAGTGAGAATACAGATGGAATCGGAGTGCAGGATTTACCGGATGAGTGCTAGCGGAGCGTAGAAGATCTGGTAATTCTGCAGGCTGAATCTGCAGAATTGCATCAGAATATCGCAAAGCTGTCAGAACATGAACAGTTTATTATCAAGTCCATCTACTTTGATGGTATGAAGCAGGTAGAACTGGCGAAAAAACTGGGAATTTCAAAGGTTCGTATGTCTCAGAAGGTCAGTGCAATCTTAAAGAAAATGCGGAAAATGTATGAAATAGGTTAAAGAGTGAGAACGGCACTCTTAACTTTTTCATGATTTTTGTATTTAGAAATAAAATCAAAACAGATAGAAAGAGAGTGAAAATATGGCAGAAAAAAGATGTTATACGGTGAAGGATTTACAGGAAATGCTGGATGTCAGCAGATCAACGGTCTATAAGCTGTTGAGACAAAATGAGTTCCGCTGGATTCAGTTAGAAGGCGGTGGCTACCGCATTTCCAAGAAGAGTTTTGACGAGTGGTTGGATAAGGGAAATGCTTCTGTGACATCCTAAATTATTTGCGTATTGTGAGATATGATTTAAGAAAAATGAATGGGAGGAGCGTGAAACATGGCAGTGATACAAAGAGTTGGATCACCGGCAAAACCCCGAAAGTGGATGAGTGTCCACGAGATGGGGGATATGTTGGGATTAAAGAAGACAGATCGTTACTGGCTAGTTCATAAAAACTATTTTCGGACAGAAACATTGCTTGGAAAGATGAGGGTTGAAATTGCCAGTTTTGAAAAGTGGTATGCCAATCAGGACTGGTATCACAAAGTCAATGGGGAAGCACCGGGAAAAGAGTTGAGGCTCAGATCTTATTCCCCAAAAGAAATACAGGAAATGCTGGGGACGGACAACGCAACGGTATATGAGATATTGAAGAAAAACAATATTGAGACAGTTACCGTGAATGAAAGATTGCGAGTGCCGACGGATGCTTTCTGGGACTGGTATCACAGCCAGTCCAGATACCGTACACAGGAAGATCGTAAGAAAGATGCAGCTGCAGAGGCAGCCAGTCTCAGTATGCCGTAAATGGCCCGGCTGCTTGATGTTCCAAGAAGTACCGTATATGGAATCCTGAGCAGTAAAAAATATGCCCCATTGCTGGACGTCATTGTAATTGCCGGACGGAGAAGGGTGACAAGGGAGAGCTTTGAGCGATTCTTGCAGGCACAGGATACCTATGAGCTGTTTAATTTTGAATATGAAGAATTGGAACTGGAAGAAAAACGGGAATATGAGAATTATAAGCGAAGATGCCTTGCAGAAGCAGATCACAGCCAGGAGAAAAAGTGTCTGGAGTATCTGACAGTGCCGGAAGCGGCAGAACTGGCAGGAGTGGAGTCTGCAACCATAGCTTATTGGTACACCACAGGAAAAATCTCGGTCAGAAAAACAGGAAAGATTATTCGTATTCCAAGAGAAGCATTTGAACAGTGGTTATTGAAGCGGAAGGAAAAGGGGGTGGTATAGCATGGCTTCGATACAGAAGAAAAATAACAAATATTGTGTCGTATATTACTGTAAAGATACAGATGGAAAGCGGAAACAGAAGTGGGAAACGTATGATACAAAGAACGCAGCTAAAATCAGAAAAGCAGAAATTGAACTGAAAGAGAAAAAAGGCGGTATTATCGTATCGAACTGTAAGACGTTGGAGGATCTGATAAATGAGTATGTAGAACTGTATGGAAAAGACAGGTGGGCATTGTCTACCTATGACGGGAATATGTCATTGCTGAAGAATTATATATTGCCTATCATTGGGAAAACTCCACTGACGGATATCAATACCAGATTTCTGGAGATTTACTATAAGACGCTGACAAAGACGCCATCCGTTCCAGACTTGAACGGAAATGTCAGAAGCGAGTTCGTATCTACCAGTGTAATCCGTGATGTACATAAGCTGCTGAAGAGTTGTTTTAATCAGGCTGTGAAGTGGGATATCATGGAGAAGAATCCAGCATTTAAAGCGACGGTACCAAAGCATAAATCAGAGAAACGGGTAATATGGGATGCAGAGACCGTTGCATATGCTCTGGATGTGTGTGAAAATGAGTGCCTGAAATTGTGTATGAACCTTGCCTTTGCCGGTTCTCTTCGAATAGGGGAACTACTGGGGCTTACCTGGGATTGCGTGGATATATCGGAAGAAGCTATCAAAGAAAACAGGGCGTATCTTTATGTAAATAAGGAAGTGCAGAGGGTCAGCAAAAAAGCGTTAGAGGAATTAGACCAGAAAGATGTGATCGTCATATTTCCAGAGGAGCGGAAAACGAATAGGACGATACGCATTATGAAAACACCAAAAACAGAAAGCAGTGTGCGGAAAGTGTTTTTACCCAGGAGCGTAGCTGAAGAACTGATTGCATGGAAAGCACAGCAGGAGGAGATAAAGGATATTTTGCAGGAAGAATACCAGGATTATGGCCTTATCCTTGCTACTGAATATGGACTTCCAAGGGGAGGTGCGTATATCAGAGATTCCCTGAATAAGCTGATCAAACAACATGATCTACCACAGATTGTGTTTCACAGCTTCCGGCATATGAGTGTTACCTATAAGCTTAAGCTGAACGGCGGTGATATAAAGGCGGTACAGGGGGATTCTGGTCATGCACAGGCAGATATGGTTACAGAAGTATATTCGCATATCATAGATGAAGACAGACGGCGCAATGCGACACTGTTGGAAGATTCCTTTTATAACAGGAAGAATCTGAATCCGCAAATCCATGATACAGAAAAGAGGACGATGATGGAAGTTCCAGAAGGAGTGGACGCAGAGTTGCTTGCAAAAGTTCTCAGCAATCCGGAAATGGCTGTGTTGCTGACATCATTAGCAAAATCAATGCAAGGGGAACATAATTAGGATAAAAGCAGACCGGTGGAGAGCAAAATCTCTGCCGGTTTTATTTATGAGATCAAATCAGAGCATGTGAGAAAAAAGAGGTAAAATAGTGGTCAAAGCATCTTGCGTAAATGGCGGTATCTGATGTATAATTTAGAAGAAATCTGACAAAGAAAATAGTGTATCACACATTTCATTTCCCGCTTTTAAATGGGCAGGATAGTTGGATTTTATGATTTGAAAAATTATAGATGGAGCTGGCGCTTTATATTAGAAGCGTACAATCATTTTCTCAGAAAATGTAAAAATCCGGAATAATTTTCAATGATCTTATATGAACAGAAATAGTCCGGGAAGGCGCTTTTTTACTGGACCTATAAATGAATAGGTTGTCTCTGTTGGACTAGTCTGAACCTGCATAAAAGTTGCTCCAAAGAGTGTGCTACTCGTTCCACCAGCCCGGCAATGCTTCAAGGCGAGGGTGCCGTTTGGAATCTTTTGGAGTTTTTGAGCGATAACTTTGGATTCTTCTTTTTTCATGGTGTTCCTTTCTGTGTTTCTACTTGCGAGGGACAGGCGATTTTTACAAGC
This sequence comes from Blautia sp. LMAG:89, assembly GCF_008679485.1. Taxonomy (NCBI): domain Bacteria; kingdom Bacillati; phylum Bacillota; class Clostridia; order Lachnospirales; family Lachnospiraceae; genus Blautia; species Blautia sp. LMAG:89. The sequence continues at coordinate 576,515 of NZ_NANC01000003.1, forward strand.
CACTCAATCATGTGGTGGAAATTTTGGGCCGGTTCGGTATCGGCAGCTCTATAATAGACCTCTTTTCCGTCCCGCCGGCTAACGATCAGACCTGCTGATTTCAACTGCTTGAGATGGTGAGAAACTGCAGGACTGCTCATATCTACCATGGCCGAAAGATTGATAACACATTCCTCACAGTGGCAAAGCAACCCAAAAATGCGAATACGGCTGCCATCCCCCAGCTGCTTGAAAATATCAGCTACGGTTTGAAAGCTTTCTACGCTGGGCATATGTTCCAGTTCCTGCTCGATAGTTTGTCCGTGGTCGTGGGGTAAGTGTTTCTGAATCATTTAGCATTCCTCCTTGAAGTCTATTTTACCATAGGCCGGAGGGAAAAGAAACTTTACTTCTGAGATGTTTCTGGTTTAGGACCAGCGTCATGGGTGTAATCCAAGATGCGGACACCATCGCCTACCTCTTTCTGCACCAGCTCCCGCATACGCTTAGCAAAAGGACAAGGGTAACCAATGGGAGTCCCTTTGCTGATGCAAGAAGCAAAAGCAATGGTGTCAGCGCCCTGTTCTACCAGAGAACGGGCCCGCAGCACCGCTTTTTTTCCAGGGCAGCCACCGCAGTTGATGAAGCCCACTAACTGAATATCATCCGCTCCCATAAAAGCGCCTTTTCTCTCTCGGATTGTCAGAAAATCCCGGCTTCCGGGGCAGTAATCCTCTGTCTGCATACAACGAATAATGCCAAGTTTCATATTGGTTTCCTCCTTGATTTATTCACGGCCGATCATTCAAATTTGGCCGCTCCATTGTTTATTATTATGTAACCAGCTTTTCCAACAGTTGGAGAGCTTCCTCCAGTTTTGGGTTGGGCTCGTCCGTATGCAGTCCCTCTCGGATACAGCCACGTATATGGGCCCGCAAAATCTCTTGATTCACTCGCTTCAAAAGAGCCTGAGTTGCCAACAGCTGATTGGAAATGTCCACGCAGTAGCGATCCTCTTCGATCATTCGCAAAATGCCGTCCAGCTGTCCCCTGGCAATCTTAATGGAATGGGTTATGTGAGCCTTATCAGCCTTCATGGGGGATAATCTCCGTGACTTCGTAGCCTGCCTCGGTAACTGCCGCTTTCAGGGTTTCGTTGGTAACGGACTCCGGGACCTCAACAGTGGCCTTTTTGTCCTCCAAACTTACCTGGACATGGGACTCACCAGAGATACCCTCCAGGGCATGGGTAACATGCTTGACGCAGTTCTGGCACATCATTCCTTCGATCATCAGTTCTTTTTTCATAGTAATTCCTCCATTCGATTGCTTTATTGTTGTTTGCTTGACGGAAATCTTCTGTACGGGAGATTCCGTAGTGACAGAAGTGCTAGTCTCTGCTGTGTTGTCGGAGACCGCTGAGCCATGCTTGGGTTTGAAGAACCGCAGGCGCAAGGCGTTGGACACTACAAACACCGAGCTGAAGCTCATAGCCAACGCCGCCACCATCGGATTCATCTTCAGATTGAAGGCTGTGTACCAGCATCCGGCGGCGATGGGAATGCCGATGATGTTGTAGAAGAAAGCCCAGAACAAGTTTTCTTTAATGTTGCGGATGGTGGCCTTAGAGAGTTCAATAGCTCCAGTCACATCCAAAAGATCATTGCGCATCAGTACGATGTCGGCAGACTCCATAGCCACATCAGTGCCAGCACCAATTGCGATGCCTACATCGGCGCGGGCCAGAGCAGGTGCATCGTTGATACCGTCACCTACCATGGCTACCTTCTTGCCGCTCGCCTGAAGGGAGCGCACCTCACGCTCCTTATCCTGAGGCAGTACCTCGGCTACCACACAGTCTACACCTACTTGTTTGCGAATGGCCTCGGCGGTCTTTTGATGGTCACCGGTAAGCATGACTACTTCAATACCCATGGTCTGAAGATCAGCAATGGCCTGCTTGCTGGTGGGCTTCACCACATCTGCCACTGCGACCATGCCGATGAGCTTACCCGCCGCAGCAAAGAACAGCGGTGTCTTGCCCTGATCCGCCATCTGATCTTGAAGCTGTTCCAGCGCCTCGTCGTGGATGCCCTCGGCATTCAGTAACTTTTGGTTGCCAGCCAGACAGGCGAGTCCTTTGATGCTTCCTTTGATGCCCTGACCAGGAATCTGTTCAAACTGCTCCACTGGAAGAAGCTGAGTGTCCTGCTTCTCGGCTTCAGCCACAATGGAACGGGCCAGAGGATGCTCCGAAAGTTTTTCCAGGGACGCGGCAATCTGAAGAAGCTGTTTTTCGGTAACTCCACTGTGGCATTTGAGATCGGTGACTACAGGTTTTCCCTGGGTGATGGTGCCGGTCTTATCCATGACAACCACATTTACACTGTGGGCAGTCTCCAGAGCTTCTGCGGATTTAATGAGGATGCCGTTAGATGCGCCTCGGCCGGTGCCTACCATGATGGCAGTAGGAGTCGCCAGTCCCAAAGCGCAGGGGCAGGAGACCACCAGTACCGATACCGCGATGGTCATGGCGAACTCGAAGGTCGCGCCGCAAATCAGCCACACCACCATAGCAAGCAGAGCGATACCGATGACTATCGGGACAAAGATTCCGGCCATCTTATCCGCCAACTTGGCGATAGGCGCTTTGGAGCTGGTGGCTTCGTCCACCAGTCGGATAATCTGAGAAAGTGCGGTCTCATCGCCCACTTTGTCAGCCCGCATCTTAAAGTAGCCGCTCTGATTGATGGTAGCGCCGATGACCTTATCACCGGCCTGCTTGTCCACAGGAATGCTCTCGCCGTAATGGCGCTCTCATCCACCGAGCCGCTGCCCTCAAGCAGCACGCCGTCCACAGGGACGCGCTCTCCGGCCTTGACGATCAGAATGTCGCCTTTCGCCACTTCTTCGGCGGGAATGACAGACTCCACACTGTCCCGGACTACTGTGGCTTTCTTTGGAGCCAGATTCATCAGTTTGTTGATTGCGTCAGAGGTACGGCCCTTGGCACGCGCCTCGAAGAATTTGCCCAGAGTAATGAGAGTGAGAATGGTGCCCGCTCCCTCGAAATAGAGGTCGTGAGCAAACTGATCTACCAGCGCCAAATTTCCGTGGCCAAAGCCCCAGGCAATTTTATAGAGGGCGTAGATTCCGTAGGCCAGGGAGGCACCGGAACCCAATGCGATTAGGGAATCCATGTTGGGCGATCCGTGGAACAGGGTCTTAAAACCCATACGATAGTATTTGTTGTTGATAATTGCTACTGGCAGAACCAGTAAAAACAGGGTCAGGGCGTAGATCATGGAGCTTTCCGTTTCCAGAAAGACACCCGGCAGCGGCCAGCCCAACATATGTCCCATTGAGATATAGAACAAAGGGATAGTGAATACAAAGGACCAGATTACTCGACGGCGCATCGCCTCATATTCCTTTTTCGCCGTGTCCACCGGGGAGACCGCCTGTGCAGCTGATTTTCCTTTGACCTGCTGTAGGGATGCGCCATAGCCCGCCTTTTCTACAGCGGCGATGATCTGCCCACTGTTTACATTTTTGTCGTCGTAAGTCACCACCATACTGTTTTTTAACAGATTGACATTGCACTCTTGCACGCCGGTCAGGTTGGATACGCTTTTTTGTACCCTGGCCTGGCAGGCCGCACAAGTCATGCCTGTGACATTGTACTTTTCCTGCATATTTGAAACCTCCTTTTCTGGAAAGCAGAATACCCATACGGGGTATCAGCCTTTCTGGTTCCCATTATAGTCCCGCAAGGCGGTTCTGTATTTCCCATTCAGAAGAATTTTTTGTCCCAAATGGAAGAGTTTCTGAAAATCAATCTGTCATAAACGCTGCAAGAGCATCCCTTCTAACTTCATGTGATATTGTTCCAGCACGTCTTTCAGTGTGATTTCCTGCATTCTTTGTTCCGCTGTTTTTTGAATGTCCAAGTAAAAATCCCGCAGCACCAGTTGGATATTTACACCCGCGCCACAGGTAGGATTGGTGTGGATGTCCCTTCACGCTGATCAGCAGCCCTCCCTTCCGTAAGGCGGGCGGGATATTTCGTGGTGTGATCTCCTTTTCAAATTTAATGTTATTTTTATAATAACAGCATATTGACAGTAACGTAAGAGGATGCTAAGATGATTTGAAGTAAGAATAAAAATAACACCCACTCGAAAGGAATGGTGACAATGAACTTTTATGATGATTTGGTCATGCAGACCCAGATGAATTATTCCAAGTACTATCATATCTATGCTTCCGGCAGTACGCCTTATCAGCTGACTGACCAAAAGCCGCTGCCGTATAGCGAACAGATCAATCGGTTGGTACAGGAGGTAAAGGAAGCTGACTGCGTGGTAGTGGGCGGAGCCTCCGGCTTGTCCGCTGCCGGTGGCGGAGATTTTTACTACGAGGACAACGACTCCTACCGGAAATACTTCCGGCCTTTTGCTGAGAAGTACCACTTTAAAGGTGCTTTTGCAGGGATGATGCACCCCTGGGAGACCCGGGAAGAGTATTGGGGGTATCTCGCCACCTTCCTTCACACCACCCAGACCGCACCTGTGCGTCATCCCTATCTGGATTTAGACGCTTTGCTGAAAGGCAAGGACTTCTTCATCCTCACCACCAACCAGGATACCCAGTTTGTCAAACTCTACCCGGAGGAGAAGGTGGCGGAAATCCAGGGAGATCACCGGTTCTTCCAGTGTGCCGCCTGCTGTACCGATGACACCTGGGATGCAGTAAAGCCAGTGGCTGGTATGGTGGCCGCTATGGGAGATGGCACGAAGATTCCCACGGATCTCATTCCCCGGTGCCCTCACTGCGGCGGCGAGGCATTCCCCTGGGTGCGAGGATATGGGAATTTCCTGCAAGGAAAGAAATACGAAGAACAGTACGAAAAAATTTCTCGCTATGTGCTGGAACATAAAGACAGTAAGATTCTATTCCTGGAGCTGGGTGTTGGTCGACTGACTCCCATGTTCATCCAGGAGCCTTTCTGGAACCTGACCCTCAGCTTTCCCCATGCTCGATATATTGCTATCAACGACAAATATGACTTCCTGCCCAAGCAGTTGGAGGACAAGGGTATGACCATTGTGGCCGACATTGCTCAAGCGCTACGGGATGCACGGGACACCATGGAAAGCAGAGATAACGATCAATGAGGGTTGGAAACCAAGCGGCGCTTTCAGGGAGACTTTAGCTGCTGCCAATGTAGCCAGCCATGCCGGGATGATATTTGGGAAAACCGCGAACTAGTGAAGGAACTGACGGGTTACTTGGTAGATGTTCGTCTGCCGGAGGAGGCTGTTCCTCGTTGCCAGGATTGCGGGCGGGTGCTGGTGCCCCTGGGTACGAGATGATACCTTCCTGGAGGGAACCTTCTGGCAGGATAACCTGCACCGCTACCATAGATTCCTGCGACGCTGGATAATGGATCAGACCGACAAAAAGTCCTGCTGTTGGAACTTGGCGTGGGTGAGATGACGCCCAGTATCATCAAACTGCCTTTCTGGGAACTTACTGCCAAAAACGAAAACGTCTTTTATGCATGTCTTAATCGAGAGGCATCTCATAGGCCAGAGCATCTGCGGGCACGAAGCCTGTATCTGCAAGGAGATTTGGCGGAAACTCTGCCTGCCCTCCGGCAGGAGCGATCCATCGCAGCAACCATAAAATAGAAAGGGACGAACGAATATGATTGATTGGAAACCTATTGCGGAAAAATTCAGAGAAGCGGACGCTATCCTGATCGGGGCCAGTAACGGCCTGTCCATCACCGAAGGACTGCATTTGTTTGCGGACAATGCGGCCTTTGAAAGACTGTTTGGGGATTTTAAACGGAAATACGGCCTTGAGTGCATTTTGCAGGGCATGATGGCTGGATGGCCCAGCGAGGAGGAAAAGTGGGCCTTCTGGACCCGGCTCATCCATCATTACTGCGGGCAGTACCAGCCTACGTCGGTGATGAACGATTTGAAGGCCATTGTGGGAGAGAAAGATTACTTTGTCGTCACATCAAACGGAGAAGGTCACTTTGAACTGTGTGGCTTTGATCCGACGAAAATCTATGAGATTGAGGGCAACTGGTTTACGATGCAGTGTGCCCGCCCCTGCCACGACACCCTCTATCCTAGTCTGGAGGTGGCCGAAAAATTATCGGCTGCCGAACAGGGCGGCCATGTGCCTGCTGAATTGGTGCCGCGCTGTCCAAAATGCGGCGGTCCCATGGACATCCACATGGGCGCAGGTCAGAGGATGATTCAGGATACCGCAGCCCAGGCACGGTTCCAAAACTTTCTGAAAACCTACCACGGGAAGAAACTGGTGGTTTTGGAGCTGGGCATTGGCTGGCGTAATCAGCTGATCAAGGCCCCAATGATGCGCCTGGTGGCCAGCGAGCCAAACGCCACTTATGTGACCATCAATCTGGGTGAGATCTACATTGTGGACAATATCAAAGAGAAGTCCTTCGGACTGGACGGGCGACTGGATGAGCTGCTGCCTGCTCTCCGGGAGGCGTGCGAGGCATGACGATTTCGGAGCAGGTTCAAAATGACTATACAAATGCATAAAAAGGTTAAAATCACCGTGCTGCGGACGGAATATTATCAGGAACTGGCAGAACAGTATGCAATTCCTAATTTGGGGAAGTGTCCTTTTCATCAGAAAGGTCAAGTGCTGTACAGCGATGGCATCAATCCACCGGATGGGATGTGTGGCGTTGCTTGGCAGGTGATTGCTCCTATGGCGCGTCAGTTGTCCTTGGGGGAACTGGTTCAGCCGTCTGGGACTTGGCTCAATGATGATACGATTGGTGTGTTTGCATGTCCAGACGGCATCCGGCTTGTTATTTTTCTCTTGGAGGCGGAGTAAGGAATGCAGTGGGCAGATGGAAAGATTCGATGCCATTGGGTGAACCCGGCTAATACCACTTATCTGCGATACCATGACGAGGAATGGGGCAGACCGGTCCACGATGACCATATACTGTTTGAAATGTTGATTTTGGAGAATTTTCAGGCAGGTCTCACCTGGGAATGTGTCTTAAATAAACGGGAAGCGTTTCGCCGTGCTTTTGACGGGTTTGATTTACGGAAAGTGGCATCTTATAGCGAAGAAAAATTGATGGCTCTGCAAGCTGACTCCGGAATCATCCGTAACCGGCTGAAAATACGAGCCGCAGTGGTCAACGCACAAGTGTTTCAAAAGATACAGCAAGAGTGGGGCATGGAATGTCCGGTGCAGTGTGGGTGTAATGCTCATGTTGCATCGGTTTTTTTGTAAAAATAATTTTTAATAATGTTGATTCTTAACTGCTCTTAACTCAAATATTGCATCTTAACTCAAAAAGAGTTATAATACAGAAAAAAAGTTAAGATTGCAGGTGATGACATGGAATATCTCGATAAAGTTCTGGGAGTCAAGGTTACCTATGATGATGTAGAGTTTAAGCATTTGCCCAATTTTATAGCCACAAGGTATCGTTTACAGATGGTGTCAATGAATGAACAGAAGATGATTTTTCTTTATCCTAAGACAGAACTGGAGCAGATTGAAGTACTGAAAAAACATATTGCTCGGATACAGAATAATGAGAACTTGCCTGTTGTGCTGGTGCTAAAAGAACTTAGCTTTCGCCAGAAAGAATATTTGATTCGTGAGAAGATTCCATTTATTGTAGATGGAAAGCAAATTTATTTGCCCTTTATGGCAGTGTATTTGCAGGAACGGTGCAGCGCCGAAAAAAAGACAAGGGAAGAAATACTTCCATCGGCGCAGATGCTTCTACTGCATTTCATTTATGGAGGCGCACAGGAACTATCTACAAGTCAAGCTGCGAAGGACTTGGAACTGACACCTACTTCTATATCAAGGGCATCAAGACAGCTTGAAGAAATGGGATTGCTGCATATCAGGAAAGTCGGTGTGCAGAGGATCATGCAATCTGAGGATTCTCCGAAAACACTGTTCCAAAAAGCAGGAGATAAGTTGCTGAATCCAATAAAACGAACGGTTTATATTCCGAAAGAATTGGTGGGAACAGAGCTGTTGGAAAGTGGATATTCGGCGTTGGCAGAGTATTCCATGCTGAACACACCGAATGTCAGATGTTATGCGGCAGAAAGAATCTCTCAATGGAAAGATGTTATGACCAATAGCTTGCTGAATTCGCAGGTGCAAGTGGCCGTAGAGATGTGGAGATACAATCCACGAAAATTGTCCATGCGAAACATTGTAGATGAGCTTTCGCTGGCATTGGCATTGAGAGAAGATGCAGATGAACGGGTTGAAGAAGCAGTAGAAGAAATGTTGAATGAACTGTGGAGGAAGATAGATGGTTACAGGAATTGATAGCTTTAAGGAATGGTTCAAGGGCAGTGAAGAACAATATGCTATCATTGGTGGAACTGCGTGTGACATTATGATGACGGAGGAGTGACTGTCTTGGATGCGGCATATTTGATTCCGTTTAAGGCAAAAGCGTGGATGGATTTGACAGATCGTAAGGCCGCAGGAGAACACGTTGATAGCAAAAATATCAAGAAACATAAGAATGATGTTTTCCGTCTGACGGAGTTGATTGATCCCACCGCCAAGGTAGTGGCTCCCCAAGGAGTTTATGCCGATATTCAAGAGTTTGTCCAGCGTATGAAAAATGAAAACGTGGATATTAAACAGTTGGGGCTGGTTGGCAGAACAAAGGAGAAGATTCTGGAAGAATTAAAAGCAATGTACGAGACACTTTAATATAGATATTTGAACAGACAAGGGCATGTCAGCAAGGATTTGATTGACTTGACCCAATAACAATCAGAGAATAAAAACGGAAAATACGTTTTTACAGGAGGACAACCCATGAAAATACTCCGCACTACCGCACAAAACATCTTAAAAAGTATACAGAGTATATTGCGAAGAAAAATCGCATATGATATAATGCTCGCAGGCAAAAAAGAATTAAAGTGTTTATAACAAAAAAAGCAAAAGCCCTCGAAGTTGCAGCTTCCAGGGCTTTCTTCGTATTTCATTTTTTATTACAGTGGATAAGTAACCACCAGGTAAGAGCTGCGCTGTTTGCAGTACAAAAGATAATTGTTGAGTTTACTACGAAACAGGAATATTCAGTTAGGCTTACGCACAACAGAAAATTCCCACTCAATGCAGAAAGGGGCGGTTTTATGAAGCAGGATACACTGGAGGGCAGAGCAAAAACGAAAAACGGTGTCATTCGATTATGCTTTTCGGTGCTTTGTATTTTATTGGAAGCAGCTTTTATCATTATCGTGATCACAAGGCTGAATGAATATGCGGAGATCGTTAATCTGCTGACTAGAGTCTTTGCAGGAATTCTGGTTCTGGCACTATATGCATCCGATCAGACCTCTTCCATGAAAATGCCGTGGATCATTCTGATACTTGTGTTTCCGATCATGGGTGTAGCACTGTATCTTCTGATTGGATTAAATGGCGGAACCCGTAAAATGCGAGAACGATATGCGGATATCGACAGAAAGCTTCTGCCGCTTCTGCCGGACAATCGGGAAAAACTGGAAAATATCAAAAACAAAATCCCCAAAGCAGGAAATATCAGTGAGTATATTTGGAAAAATGCAGGTTATCCCGTATACCAGAATACGGATATTGTTTATTATGATGAGGCGGTAAAGGGATTAGAAGCACAATTATCGGCACTGTCAAAGGCTGAAAAGTTTATTTTTATGGAATACCATGCGATAGAAGATGCAGAGGCCTGGAAAAAGATCCAGAAAGTGCTGGAGGAGCGTGTACAGGCAGGCGTGGAAGTGCGAGTATTTTATGATGATATGGGATCTATTGGATTTATTAATACGGATTTCGTAAAAAAGATGGAGCAGATCGGAATCCACTGCCGGGTATTTAATCCATTTATGCCGGGGCTGAATGTATTTCTGAACAACCGTGATCATCGAAAAATAACAGTAATCGATGGAAAAGTAGCTTTCACAGGCGGCTATAATCTGGCAAATGAATATTTTAATTACACTAATCCCTACGGACAATGGAAGGATACCGGGATCCGTCTTGAAGGCGATGCAGTTCAGTCGCTGACAGCAACATTCCTTGAAATGTGGAATGCAGCCAATGACAGGAATAATAATGAGGATTTCAGCAAATATTTTATAAGATCAGAATATAAGGCAGCTCAGAACGGATTTGTACAGCCTTATGCAGATAGTCCAATGGATGATGAACAGGTAGGAGAGGAAGTTTATATCAGCATGGTCAACAAAGCTGAAAAATACTGCTGGTTTATAACGCCATATCTGATCATTACGGATGAAATGACACATGCGCTGTGTCTTGCTGCAAAGAGGGGGATTGATGTCAGGATCATTACACCGGGAATCCCGGATAAAAAAATGATTTACAGTGTTACACGTTCCTTTTATCATGGACTGGTTAAAAATGGAGTGCGGATTTACGAGTGGACACCTGGCTTCTGTCACGCCAAGATGAGCGTGGCAGATGACTGTATGGCAACCTGCGGAACCATAAATCTGGATTACAGAAGTCTTTATCATCATTTTGAAAACGGATGCTTTATGGCAGACAGTCCGGCTGTGTTATCCATAAGAAATGATCTGGAAGAAACAATGCAGGAATGTCGGGAAGTAACAGAACAATACCGGACAGGACGCAGTGCATATCTTCGTCTTGGACAGCTTTTCATGAGATTATTTGCAGGATTATTGTAAGGAAGAGGTGTAGATCTATGTGTACAGCAGCAACTTATCAGACAAAGGATTTTTATATGGGAAGAACTCTTGACTATGAGTTTTCCTATGGGGAAGAGGTGACCATAACTCCAAGAAATTATGAGTTCGATTTTCGATATGCAGGAAAATTAAAAACACATTATGCTCTCATAGGAATGGCATTTGTAGCAGGAGATTATCCGCTTTATTATGATGCGGCTAATGAAAAGGGACTGGGTATGGCAGGACTTAACTTTGTGGGGAATGCGGCATATGCAGATGAAGTGACAGAGGCAGATAAGGAGCTTGTCCCGGTGGCGCAATATGAATTTATTCCATGGATCCTTACCCAATGTGCTTCGGTGGCTGAAGCAAGGAGGATGCTTTCCAATATGAAGCTTATGGGAACCTCCTTCAGTGAACAGCTTCCAACTGCACAGCTTCACTGGATGATCGCAGACAAGGAGGAATGCATCGTTGTAGAATCCATGAAAGACGGAATGCACATCTATGATGATCCTGTTGGCGTACTTACAAATAATCCTCCATTCCCCGGTCAGATGTTTGCACTTAACAATTATGCGGGTGTATCCAGAAAGCAGCCGGAAAGTACATTTGCAGGAGTGCTGGAGCTGGATCCATACAGCAGAGGAATGGGCGGAATGGGAATTCCGGGAGATCTTTCAAGCCAGTCAAGATTTGTAAAGGTTGCATTTACAAAATTAAATGCAATATCCGGAGATGGGGAAAACGAAAGTGTCAGCCAGTTTTTCCATATTTTAGGCTCTGTTGATCAGCAGCGGGGATGCTGTGAGGTATCAGAGGGCGCATATGAGATCACGATCTATACTTCATGCTGCAACACGACAAAGGGAATCTATTATTACACCACATATGATAATCATCAGATAACAGCAGTAGATATGTATGCGGAAAACCTTGATTCAGACAAGCTGATCCGTTATCCGATCATATTAAACGGTGAGATCAGATGGCATAATAAATAAGAGAAGAATTTTTACAGAAGATAATGAGGTAGGAAGATGGAAAATTATTCAATAGTATTCAGCAGCTTAACCGGTAATACAAAAAAGCTGGCTGAGGCGATCTATGAAGTGCTGCCAAAAGATAAGTGTGATCACTTTGGGGAGACCGGATCACAGGTACCTGGATCCGATCTGTTGTATATCGGATTCTGGACGGACAAAGGGAATGCAGATAAGAAGACCCTGGAATTGTTATCCAAATTAAAAGGGAAGAAGATTTTTCTGTTTGGAACAGCCGGTTTTGGTGCAAGTGCGGCATATTTTGAAAAGGTCCTCGGTCAGGTCAGACAGTCTGTTGCTCCGGGTAATGTTGTTATCGGAGAGTATATGTGTCAGGGAAAGATGCCCCAGTCTGTGCGTGAACGATATATAAAAATGAAAGAAAATCCGGAACACCCTGCGAATCTTGATCTGTTGATCAAAAATTTTGACTGTGCTTTGTCTCATCCTGATACGGACGACCTGGAAAAACTGAAGAAGATCATTATGAAATAAAAACGGTGTACCAGCAACTGCCAGTCAGCCGATCGCAGTGTATACAGAGATTTGACTTTACAGCAGAGAAAAATATCAAGTATAATACTATAGCATTATTAAAAATCCCTTCCGGGAAAACAGAAAAACCACAATGATAAAGGAATATAACAAATGAGTATTTTAAATGTAGAACACCTGACCCACGGGTTTGGAGACAGAGCGATTTTCGAAGATGTATCTTTCCGGCTTCTTAAGGGAGAACACATCGGACTTGTAGGCGCTAATGGCGAAGGAAAGTCCACATTTATGAGTATTGTGACCGGAAAACTGATGCCGGATGAGGGCAAGGTAGAGTGGGCAAAAAATGTCCACGCAGGCTATCTGGATCAGCATGCAGTTCTGGAAAAGGGGATGACCATCGGCCAGGTGCTGAAATCCGCTTTTGATCCTCTCCTCAAAAAAGAAGAACGGATGAACGAGATCTGCGACAAGCTGGGAACTGCAGATCCTGACGAGATGGATGGTCTGATGGAAGAGCTTGGAACGATCCAGGACGAACTGACACTTCACGATTTTTATGCGATCGATGCCAAAGTGGAGGAGGTTGCCAGAGCTCTGGGCCTTCTGGATCTTGGGCTTGACCGTGATGTTACGGATCTAAGCGGCGGACAGCGAACCAAGGTACTTCTTGCGAAGCTTCTTCTTGAGAAGCCTGACATCCTGCTTCTGGATGAGCCTACCAACTATCTGGATGAGGAGCATATTGCATGGCTGAAAAGATATCTTCTGGATTATGAGAATGCCTTTATCCTTATTTCCCACGATATTCCCTTCCTGAATTCTGTAGTTAACATTATCTATCATATGGAAAATCAGGAACTGAACCGTTATGTAGGAGATTACGATCATTTCCAGGAGGTCTATGCGGTCAAGAAGGCACAGCTGGAGGCTGCTTACCGCAAACAGCAGCAGGAGATCAGTGAGCTGAAGGATTTTGTAGCAAGGAATAAGGCACGTGTTTCCACAAGAAACATGGCTATGTCCCGCCAGAAAAAGCTGGACAAGATGGATGTGATCGAGCTGGCAGCAGAGAAGCCGAAGCCGGAGTTCAAATTCCGTTATGGCCGAACACCAGGAAAGATGCTTTTTGAGACACATGACCTTGTGATCGGTTATGATGAGCCGCTTTCCAAGCCACTGAATTTTACGATGGAGCGAGGACAGAAGATCGCACTGGTGGGAACCAATGGAATAGGAAAAACAACACTTCTTCGAAGCCTTCTTGGACTGATCAAGCCTCTTTCCGGAAGCGTGGAGCAGGGAGAGAACCTTGAGATCGGATATTTTGAGCAGGAAGTTAAAGGTGAGAATCGAACTACCTGTATCGAAGAACTCTGGCAGGAATTTCCGTCATTTTCCCAGTATGAAGTGCGTTCCGCGCTGGCGAAATGCGGGCTGACGACCAAGCATATTGAGAGCCAGGTACGAGTTTTAAGCGGTGGTGAGCAGGCAAAAGTGCGTCTTTGCAAGCTGGTGAACCGTGACACCAATATTCTTCTTCTGGACGAGCCTACCAATCATCTGGATGTAGATGCAAAAGACGAGCTGAAAAAAGCTCTCCGGGAATACCGCGGAAGTATCCTTCTCATCTGCCATGAACCGGAATTTTACCAGGATGTGGTAAATGAAGTCTGGGATATGAGCAAGTGGACAACCAAGATATTCTGATAATGGATATAGATATATGGCAGAAAAGACCGATATAATTCAAAAAGTACAATAAATGGGACATAAAGATGACAGCATAAGGGCAGCAGAGTCTGCCAGACAGAATACAGAGGACAAATAAATGGAAGAAACACAATTGAAAAAATTCAGTATCGTTATGGAGGGCGGCGGTATGCGAGGTTTGTATACAGCCGGTGTGATCGATGTTCTGATGGAAAATGAGATTTACGCAGACAGTGCGGTGGGCGTATCGGCTGGAGCTGTTTTTGGATGCAATTATAAGTCCAGGCAGATCGGAAGAGTTCTTCGCTATAACAAAAAGTACTGCAAGGATAAAAGACTTGCAAGCATCCGGAACTGGATCACCACAGGAGATGTATACAGCCGGGAATTCGGATATTATGAACTGCCCTGGAAACTGGATATTTTTGACCGTCAGACCTACGCAGAAAATCCCATGAAATTTACAGTGGTGTGTACGGACCTGGATACAGGAAAACCGGTGTATCATGAATGTCCCAACGGAGATGTGGAGGATATTGAATGGATGCGTGCGTCTGCATCGATCCCGATAGCCTCCCGACCGGTGAAGCTTGAGGGAAAGAGACTTCTGGACGGTGGTGTGTCTGATCCGATCCCGGTTAAATGGATGCTTTCCCGGGGATACGAAAAAAACGTAGTGGTGCTTACCAGAGATGTGAAGTACCGAAAAAAAGCAAACCCGAAGATGCAGCTTTTTCTGAAAGCAGTATTACATAAATATCCGGCTTTTCTGAAGGATCTGGAGGAACGGCATATCCATTATAATGAAACACTGGAGGAACTGGCTTCTCTGGAAAAAGAGGGGCGCATTCATATCATCCGTCCGAGCAGTCCCATCCAGGCGGCGATGATCGAGCGTGATGAGAGTAATCTGGAGCGGATCTACCAGACAGGAAGAGCAGATATGAAAAAGGATCTGGAGAAGCTGAAAGCCTACCTGGATTCCTGAATCACAGACCGAAACAAAATTCGACTTATACCCCTTTCTATGTTATGATATTGGATATCATTACAACAGAAAGGGGTATTTTCAATGGGAGAAAAACCTCAGAATATAAAACACAGACATATAAGCTTGGGCGTGCTTGCCCATGTGGATGCAGGAAAGACGACATTATCGGAAGGCCTGCTTTTTAAATGCGGAAGGATCCGGAAAATCGGAAGAGTCGATCACAAGGATGCGTATCTGGATACCTATGAGCTTGAGAGGGAGAGAGGAATCACCATTTTTTCAAAGCAGGCAGTTTTTTCCATGGGGGATATGGAAGTGACACTTCTGGATACGCCGGGGCATGTGGATTTTTCTGCTGAGATGGAGCGTACCCTGCAGGTGCTGGATTATGCGATCCTGGTGATCAACGGAGCAGATGGTGTGCAAGGGCATACACAGACATTGTGGAGACTGCTGACACAGTATAAGATCCCAACATTTCTTTTTGTAAATAAAATGGATCAGGAAGGAACGGACAGGGAAAGACTTCTTAAGGAGCTGAAGAAGAAATTAAGCGGATGCTGTGTGGATTTTAGTGGAGAACTGGAATGCTCCGGTGCAGAAGCAGCAGGGAAAAAGGAGAATCCTGTGGATAACTCCGGGAAATCTCCGTCAGCTGAAGGAATGCAGCTGAAAGACAACGCCAGTGAAGCAGAAAAAGAGAATATATCTGGAACGCAGGGCGCTTCTGATAAAATAAATGGAATTGATGATTTTCTGGAAAATATCGCCATGTGTGAGGAGAACCTTCTGGAAAGCTTCCTGGAAACAGGAACGATCGCAAAAAAGGACGTGGCAGAGCTGATCCTGGAGCGAAAGCTTTTTCCATGCTTTTTTGGATCTGCCCTGAAGATGGAAGGCGTAGATGCTTTTATCCATGGAATGGAGACCTACATGGCAGTACCGTCCTATCCCGCAGAATTCGGAGCCAGGATCTTTAAGATCGCCAGAGATGAGCAGGGAAACCGTCTCACTTATATGAAGATCACCGGCGGCAGCCTGAAGGTTAAGGAGACGCTGACCAATGCAGGAAGAAATGGTATTCCGGCAGAGGAGATCTGGGAGGAAAAGGCAGATCAGATCCGTATCTATTCCGGTGCAAAATTTGAAATGCTCAAAGAGGCAGAGGCAGGAACCGTCTGTGCAGTTACAGGTCTTACCGAAACATATCCTGGAGAGGGACTTGGCATTGAGGCGGATTCTGCCATGCCGGTGCTGGAACCGGTACTGAATTATCAGATCATCCTTCCGGAGGGCTGTGACGCTCACAGGATGCTGAAAAGCCTGAAGGAGCTGGAGGAGGAAGAACCGCAGCTTCATATCATGTGGGATGAGCAACTGGGAGAGATCCACGCCATGCTGATGGGTGAGGTACAGATCGAGATCCTGAAGCATCTGATCTGGGAGCGTTTTCACGTGGCAGTAGAATTTGGGACCGGTAATATCGTATACAAAGAAACCATTGCCGCGCCGGTGGAAGGCGTGGGACATTTTGAACCGCTTCGTCATTATGCGGAGGTGCATCTTCTTCTGGAACCGGGAGAGAGAGGAAGCGGACTGCAGTTTTTTACTGCGGCAAATGAAGATCAGCTGGATCGGAACTGGCAGCGGCTGATCCTGACACATCTGGAGGAAAAAGAGCATCTGGGAGTCCTTACCGGATCACCCATCACCGATATGCAGATTACACTGCTCACCGGGCGGGCACATCAGAAGCATACGGAAGGTGGAGATTTCCGGCAGGCGACCTACCGTGCTGTGCGCCAGGGCCTCAAGAAAGCGGAGACAGTTCTTCTGGAACCCTATTACAGCTTCCGACTTGAGGTCCCGGTAGAAAATGTAGGACGTGCCATGACGGATATCCAGAGGATGCAGGGAACCTTTCAGGGGCCGGAAACCCAGGGAGAGCTGTCGGTGATCACAGGAAGTGCGCCGGTGGCAAAAATGAGGGATTATCAGAGCCAGGTAGTTTCCTACACAAGAGGCAGAGGTCATCTGACCTGTACTCTGAATGGCTATGAACCCTGTCAGGATCAGGAGCAGATCGCAGAGGAGATCGGATATGATTCCGAGAGAGATCTTGAGAATCCTACAGGCTCTGTATTCTGTGCCCATGGAGCAGGCTTCGTGGTTCCCTGGTATGAGGTAGAAGAATATATGCATCTGGAAGGAGCTCAGCTTCCGGACAGTAATGATGCCTATGAGGATTCCGACAACAGCTCTGCAGGAGTGCGTGCAGGTCAGGGAACAGCCAAAAACAGTCCGGATCACAGAACAGCCAATGCCGGCCGTGGAAAATATACATCCATGTATGGAAGCTACGAAGAGGAAAAAGAACTGAAGGCAATCTTTGAGAAAACCTTTGGTCCGGTGAGCTCAAAGAAATACAGCAGTAACAGTCGAAGCTTCGGAAATCCGGAAAGCGGAAGCAGCTTTTCCGGAAAGGGAGGCAAAGATGCAGCAGATTCCGGCCTTCTGGCAAAAACCGGTCACGGCGCCTGGAGAAACAGCAGTCCGGCCATCCACAGAGAGGACTATCTGCTGGTGGACGGCTGCAATATCATATTTGCCTGGGAGGATTTAAGAGATCTGGCACAGGCAGACTTTCATGCGGCACAGTCCAGGTTAATGGATATATTAAGTGATTATCAGGGGATCAAGGGCTGCATCCTGATCCTGGTATTTGATGCCTACCGTGTGGAGGGCCATCCGGAGGAAACCTTCCAGTATCATAACATTCATGTTGTCTATACAAAAGAAGCGGAAACTGCAGACCAGTATATTGAACGCACTGTCCATAAAATCGGACGGAAGCATAACGTGACAGTTGCCACATCAGACGGACTGGAGCAGATCATCATTATGGGACAGGGAGCCGCCAGGATCTCAGCGCGCGGATTCAAAGATGAGATCGCTTCCGCAAAACAGCAGATGAGAGAAGAATGGCAGGAGCGCAGGGACAACAGCAAAACCTATCTCTTTGACAGTATGACACCGGAACTGAAATCTCATATGGAAGACATCCGTCTGGGAAGAAAGAAAAAAGAAGAATTATAACAAAAAATATATGCTCTCATTGTGGGCATATTTCACAAAAATAAAAAAACTTTTTGAATTCTTTTGCAAATAAATGGGAAAAGTAGTAAAATAAGGATAGAATCCTCAGTGAGAAGCTCCTTGTCTGGATATATAACCTGGCAGGGAGCTTTCATTAGAGCACAATAAGCGCCAGGATAACAAAAGAAAAGTAAAAAAATGAAAGGAAGTGGAAAAATGTTTGAAACAGGCGAATATGTTGTGTATGGTCGTACCGGCATCTGCCAGGTAACAGGAGTTACCACAATGAGGGTGGATGGTTCCTCCGGCGAGAAGCTTTATTATGTACTGAGACCCGGAGGAGAGACAGATGGGAAGATATTTACACCGGTGAAAGGTGGAAAGCAGGTGCTTCGCGGAATCATTACGAGGGAAGAAGCGGAGAGGCTTATCGATGAGATTCCATCTATTGAGACACTGAGTATTGAGAATGAGAAATTCCGGGAGGATAGCTACAAGAAATGCATCCGTACCTGTGAATGCAGAGATCTTCTTCGAATCATCAAGACGATCTACGTCAGAAAACAGGCCAGATTATCTCATGGCAAAAAAACAACCGCTACAGACGAGCGGTATCTGAAGCTTGCAGAGGATCATCTCTATTCTGAATTTTCCATGTTACTGGATATCCCCAAAGAACATATGGCAGATTATATTGAACAGCGAGTACACCAGCAGAAGGAAGCCGAAGAACAGGTATGCGCTGTTTGACAAAGCAGAGCGTATCTGCTATGGTATTTCCGGTAACCTTCCAGAAATCCTGTATCTGTGACAGAAGCTTCACAGGAAGTGGAGAACAGATCCAGGATCAGTCTGAATGTTATAAAGAAAAGGAGATGCCAGAGAAATGAGAGAACAGCTTACCCGCAAGGATGTTGAAAAAATAGAGCAGGAGATCGAACACCGTAAACTGGTAGTACGTAAGGAAGCCATTGAGGCGGTCAAGGAGGCACGTGCCCAGGGAGACTTAAGTGAGAACTTTGAGTATTATGCAGCCAAGAAGCATAAGAATCAGAACGAGAGCCGCATCCGTTATCTGGAGAGGATGCTGAAGACGGCATCCATTGTATCCGATGCTTCCAGATCTGACGAAGTGGGAATGGACGATATCGTGGAAGTTCTTTTTGAAGAAGATAATGAGGTGGAGAAGTACAAGCTGGTTACTTCCATCCGCGGAAATTCCATGGAAAACCGTATCAGTATCGAATCGCCTATCGGCAAGGCACTGCGCGGTCATCGTGTAGGAGACCGGGTGGAAGTAAAGGTCAATGATGATTACAGCTATTACCTTGTAATAAAATCCATCGACAAGACCGGATCTGAGGATGAGGAGATCCGCGGATTCTGATCACAGATCGCAGGGCAGCTCTGCTCATGAGCATGCAGCTCAGCGGAATGAGAATATCCGCAGCACAAAACACATCATAAGGATAAAAACCACTGTACGATATATAGGATAGAGAGATCCTGACGGGAAATCGGTTTCCCGTAACAGGATCCTCTGTTTTATTTTTTTTACACAGATTTTACATTCCAGTGGGGAAAATTTTACAATAGGCCGCTATTATGAAAATCGTTGAAATGAGAAAAAAGGAAATCAAACATATCAAAAAGAGAAAGTGAAGGAGAGTATTATGGACTTTTTCAGCGTACTGGCATTGCTTGGCGGACTTGCTATTTTCCTTTATGGAATGAACTTAATGGGAGACGGGCTTGCGAAGGTTGCAGGCGGAAAGCTTGAGCGGATCCTGGAGACACTTACCTCCAATCCCATCAGAGCCGTTCTTCTTGGACTGGGTGTGACTGCAGTGATCCAGTCATCCTCGGCAACTACCGTTATGGTCGTTGGTTTTGTAAACTCGGGAATCATGAAGCTGTCCCAGGTTGTGGGAATCATCATGGGTGCCAATATCGGTACTACCGTAACCTCATGGATCTTAAGTCTTACAGGTATCCAGAGTGATAACTTTATTATCCGGCTTTTTAAGCCTACGTCATTTTCACCGATACTGGCACTGATCGGCGTGGTTCTGATCATGTTTACAAAAAGCCAGAAGAAAAAGAACGTGGGAGCGATCTTTGTAGGCTTTGCGATCCTGATGTATGGAATGAATGCCATGAGCGGAGCTGTGGAACCTCTTGCAGAGGTACCGGAGTTTACCGGAATGCTGGTGAAATTCTCCAATCCGATCCTTGGAGTTGTGGCCGGAGCAGTGCTGACAGCGATCATACAGTCGTCCTCCGCATCGGTTGGTATCCTCCAGGCACTGTGCCTTACCGGAATGGTACCGTTCAGTGCAGCACTTCCTATTATCATGGGACAGAATATCGGTACCTGTATCACCGCGATCCTTTCAGCCATCGGAGCCAGCAAAAACGCAAAACGTGCGGCTATGGTCCATCTGTATTTCAATCTGATCGGAACCATGCTGTTCATGGCAGTATTTTATGCGATAAATGCAGCAGTACATTTTTCATTTATGGCACAGGCAGCGACTCCGGCCGGGATCGCAATCCTGCACAGTGCCTTCAATATCACGGCAACTCTTGTCCTTCTTCCGTTTGGAAAGGCTCTGGAGAAGCTTGCCTGTCTTACTATCCGCGACAGGAAGGAAGAGGAGGAGAAGGTGGCAGCAGATCCGGATTTCATGATCCTGGAAAGCCGTTTTCTGGAGAAACCTGCATTTGCAGTTGAGCAGAGCAGGAATGCAGCGAAAAAAATGGCAGAGGATTCTCACAGAACTCTGTTTACCGCCCTGGACCTTCTGAAGAATTTCAGCGCAGAAGGAAAGGCTCTGGTGGAAGAAGCAGAGAAAAAGGTAGACCGTTATGAGGATGAACTTGGAACCTATCTTGTAAAACTGAACCAGAAGGATCTTTCCGTTCATGACAGTCACAGTGTTTCCATCATGCTCCACTGTATCGGTGATTTCGAGAGGATTTCCGATCACGGTGTGAACATCATGGAATCCGCACAGGAGCTTTATGAAAAAGGCCTGAAGTTTTCGGATAAAGCGCTGGAAGAGTTACGTGTCATGGAGCATGCGGTGGAAGACATTGTAGATATTGCTTACAAGGTTTACGAAAATCAGGATGTGCAGCTTGCGAGAGAGATCGAGCCACTGGAGGAAGTGATCGATGAACTCAGCAAGGAACTGAAGTACCGGCATATCCAGAGACTTCGCGCCGGAGAATGTACCATTGAAATGGGATTCATCCTGTCCGATGTGACGACCAGCCTGGAGCGTGTGGCAGATCACTGTTCCAATATCGGTGTTTGTGTGACACAGGTTCATGAAGATGCTTTTGATACACATCAGCACCTGAAGCAGATCAAACATGGGCCGGACGAAACCTTCTACCGTGCGCTGGAGGTGATCCGGAGTCAGTATCAGCTTCCGGAAATAAAGGATGAGCCGGCGGCAGCCCAGATGGCCGCGGCAGGCAGCCAATAAAAAGATATCGAAATAATGCTATGCCCTGGTTATCTGTATCAGCAGACGGCCAGGGCTTGTGTAGTAAAAAGAAAGCAGTTATACTGAAGGCATGGAACAAAAAAGACCAGACGATTATGAAGTGCCAACGGCAAAAAAACGAACAGAGAGGATATAGAATGATCTACTGTGTGGAAGATGAGAGAAATATCAGAGAGCTTCTTGTCTATACCCTGGAGACAACAGGCTTTGAGGCAGAAGGTTTTGAAACCGGGGCAGAACTTGACACAGCCATGAAAAAAAATATGCCGGAACTGATCCTGCTGGATATCATGCTCCCGGGTGAAGATGGGTATAATATTTTGAAACGACTGAAAAGTGATACCAGGACCCGGGATATCCCGGTGATCATGGTCACAGCCAAAGAAGCGGAGTTTGACAAGGTAAAAGGTCTGGAGGGCGGCGCAGATGATTACATCACCAAGCCCTTCGGAATGATGGAATTTGTAGCCAGGGTTAAAGCGGTCCTTCGGCGCTGCGCAAGGCAGAGCGAAGAGAGGGAGCTGCACTGTAAGGGTCTTCGTGTCAATGTGTCCCGTCACGAAGTCAGCTATCAGGGTGAGGTGAAGGAGCTGACCAGAAAGGAATTCGAGCTTCTGGAATATCTTATGGAGAACAAAGGACTGGTCATGTCCAGAAACCAGATCCTGTGCCATGTGTGGGGCTATGATTTTGACGGAGAAACAAGGACTGTAGATGTTCATGTACGGACTCTTCGACAAAAGCTGGGGGAAGCCGGAAATCTGATCGAGACAGTGCGTGGCGTGGGATACCGGATCGGAGATCATGTATGAAAAAGAAAATTCTGCATCATACAAGCATTATGATCATTTTTGCTGTTCTTGTCACGTTTCTGGCAGCAAGTGTGGTCACCTACAATAAATTAAACACATACATGCAGCGGGGAGTCCGTGAGGAAGCGCAGTATATCTGCCTTGCCATGGATGAGTATGGAGATTCCTTTCTCACAAAAAAGCTTCAGACAGTATCATCAAGTCGTGTGACTCTCATCCGTAAAGACGGAACCGTTCTCTACGATTCTGAGGCCTCTCCGAAAAAACTGGCAAATCACAGTGATCGTCCGGAATTTATACAGGCAGAAAAAAACGGAAAAAGCGAAAGTATCCGTTATTCAGAAACCTTTGCAAAAAAGACTTTTTATTATGCGGTGAAGCTGGATGACGGAAACGTGCTCCGGGTGGGAAAAACCGTAGATTCCATATATTCCACATGGACCTCAAGTCTTGCAGTGCTGGGACTTCTGATGCTCCTGGTACTGATCCTGGAGTTTGTTTTTGCACAGAGACAGACCAGAGAGCTGATCCGTCCGGTCAACGATCTGGATCTGGAGCATCCGCTGAACAACGTGTGCTATGAGGAGCTGCGTCCCCTTCTTGTGCGGGTGGATGAACAGAATCGGCAGATCCGGCAGCAGGTAAAAGAACTGAAGGAGGCAGAGGAAATCCGGAAGGAATTTTCTGCAAATGTTTCCCATGAGCTGAAGACCCCGCTGATGTCCATTTCCGGTTATGCGGAGCTTATGATGAACGGCATGGTTCCGGCAGATCATATACAGGAATTTTCCGGAAGGATCTACCATGAATCAATAAGACTTTCCAATCTGGTAGCGGATATCATCCAGCTTTCCAGACTGGATGAAAGCAACAGTGAGGTTCCTTTTGAAGAGGTGGATCTTTATGAGCTTGCAGAAGACGTAAGAAATAATCTCAGACATCCTGCCGGAAAGAAAAATATTTCCCTTGAGCTTGCCGGAAGTACAGAGAAGATCCAGGGCGTCCGCCATGTACTCTATGAGATGCTTTTTAATATTGCAGACAATGCAGTTCGCTATACAGAACAGAATGGTCATGTGCGGATCATGGTAGGCAACCGGAAAGGGCATCCGTTCTACTGTGTGGCAGATGACGGGATCGGAATCCCGAAAAGTGAACAGGGAAGGATCTTTGAGCGTTTTTACCGGGTAGACAAAAGCCATTCCAGACAGACCGGCGGAACAGGTCTGGGTCTTTCCATTGTGAAGCATGGAGCAACGCTTCATCATGCACAGATCAACGTGGAAAGTGAACAGGGAGTTGGAACCAGGATGGAGATCGTTTTCCCGGAGAATACTTCTGACCGAAAATAAACTGAAAATAATCAGTAGGATTTCACGGTGAAGTGTAGTATAATAAAAAAAGGTTCAAAGGCCGGTCGGATGAGAATCTGACCGGCTTAAACTATGTATGGGAAAAAATCCCTGTATTTCTAAAAATCAGGAGGAACAAGATTATGAAAGAGCCGGTTCTGGTAGTAATGGCAGCAGGAATGGGAAGCCGCTACGGCGGACTGAAACAGATCGATCCTGTAGATCAGGAAGGTCATATCATTATGGATTTTTCCATTTATGATGCCGTACGTGCAGGCTTTAAGAAAGTGATATTCATCATAAAAAAAGAGAATGAACAGGATTTCCGCGATGCCATCGGCGACCGCTTAAGTGACAAGGTGGAGATCGTTTATGTGCATCAGGATCTCAACAACATCCCGGAAGGCTTCCAGGTTCCGGAAGGCCGTGTGAAGCCATGGGGAACCGGACATGCGGTATTAAGCTGTGCCGGAGAGATCGACGGACCGTTTGTGGTGATCAATGCAGATGATTATTATGGAACCCATGCCTTTAAGATGGCGTATGATTTCCTGATCCAGGCCCAGGAGGACACCGTACCTGCCCAGTATATGATGGTAGGCTACCGTCTTGAGAATACCCTGACAGACAACGGCTACGTTTCCAGAGGTGTCTGTGAGACAGATGAAAATGGATATCTTGCAGATATCAATGAGCGAACACATATTGAGAAACGTGACGGCGGAGCAGCCTACACAGAGGACGATGGAAAAACCTGGACAAGTCTCCCGGGAGAGACTCCGGTATCCATGAACATGTGGGGATTCACCGGTGGATTTATGAAAGAGCTGGTAAAACGCTTCCCGGTATTCCTTGAAAAGAGCATCCCGGAAAATCCTCTGAAATGCGAATATTTCCTTCCGTTTGTAGTTGACGAGCTCCTCCAGGAAAAAAAGGCAGCAGTCAGGGTCCTTACCACACAGGATAAATGGTACGGAGTGACCTATAAAGAGGACAAACCGGTAGTGGTAGCTGCGATCCAGAATCTGAAGGATCAGGGACTTTATCCGCAGGGACTCTGGGATTAGGTAGTAAACCTGGTTTTCTGCTATTGTGGAAACAAAGGAACAGTGCTAAAATAAACAGGAACAGTTAGATCCAATAGAGGAGGAGAAAAACTATGGCAATTTTAGTAACAGGTGGAGCAGGATACATTGGAAGTCATACCGTTGTAGAGCTGCAGAGCGCAGGATATGATGTTGTAGTAGTTGACAATTTATGCAATTCCAGTGAGAAGGCTCTGGGCAGAGTATCCAAGATCACAGGCAAACCGGTGAAATTCTATAAAGCAGATATCCTGGACCGCGAAGCATTAAATGAAGTTTTTGACAAAGAAGAGATCGACTCCTGTATTCATTTTGCAGGACTGAAAGCAGTTGGTGAATCTGTTGCCAAGCCGTGGGAGTATTATGAGAACAATATCGCAGGAACCCTTACTCTTGTAGACGTGATGAGAAAACATAATGTTAAAAATATTATTTTCTCTTCCTCAGCAACCGTATACGGAGATCCGGCAATGATCCCGATCACCGAGGAGTGCCCGAAGGGACAGTGTACCAACCCATATGGCTGGACCAAATCCATGCTGGAGCAGATCCTTACAGACATCCAGAAGGCAGACCCGGAGTGGAACGTAGTTCTTCTTCGTTACTTTAACCCGATCGGTGCTCATAAGAGCGGAACCATCGGTGAGAATCCAAATGGTATCCCGAACAACCTGATGCCATATATCACACAGGTAGCAGTAGGCAAGCTGAAAGAGCTTGGCGTATTCGGAAACGATTACGATACACCGGATGGAACAGGTGTCCGTGACTACATCCACGTAGTAGACCTTGCCAAGGGCCATGTAAAAGCCCTTAAGAAGCTGGAAGACAATTCCGGATTAAGCATCTACAACCTTGGAACCGGAAAAGGCTACAGTGTTCTTGATATCGTTAAGAACTTTGAGGCAGCTACCGGCGTTAAGATCCCATATGTGATCAAACCACGCCGCCCAGGCGACATCGCAACCTGCTACTCCGATGCAACCAAAGCTGAGAAAGAGCTTGGCTGGAAGGCAGAGAACGGAATCCGCGAGATGTGTGCAGACTCCTGGAGATGGCAGAGCCAGAACCCTAATGGATATGAGGCTTAAGGAACAGAAAGCTTAATTACATAAAAACATAAAAGCGATATAAAACACGGCAGACAGCCCCGGAGGGGTGTCTGCCGTGTTGCTTTTTTGAGGGTAAAAAAGTCGCTTATCATTTCCATAAGCGACAAACAGGCCGGAAACCCGTATAAATGCGGACTTCCGGCCTGCTTTGACCATAATTCTGACTGCTAATAGTTCAGCTTTTCCATGCACTTCTGTTTTTGTTTTATGCTGCTGTGCACATAAATATCCATGGTGATCTTGACGGACGAATGTCCCAGAATTTCAGAAAGTGTCTTGCTGTCAAATCCCATTTCCGTACAACGGGTGGCAAAAGCATGCCGGAGAGAATGAATGTTGATACTGGGGATTTCACATTGCTGAAGGAGCTTCTGGAATTTACGCTGTATATTTCTGGGCTCCATACATTTACGATTCGTACCCGTCAGCAGGTATGAATCAGGTTCAGCAGCAATCCGTTTCATTTTTTTCAATAAAAAATCAGGGATTGGAATATCCCTGATGGATGAGACTGATTTAGGAGGACCTATCATTAAAACGGTTTTGGGTTCGTCATCAGATTCACCAGAATAATCAAGATTTTTTATCCGTGAGATCGTTCGCCTTATATGTAGCAGCTTTTTATCAAAATCAATATCTTCCCAACGGATGCCGCTGAGCTCGCCAACGCGGATCCCTGTATAAATACATAGCAGGATGCCGATGGGGAATTCTGAGTCCTCAGCAGAGAGAACTGTGATCAGCTTTGTGAGATGTTCATGAGAAATAAGCTGAAAAGGACTGGTATTTATTTTGGGATACCGAAATTCCAGCTGTGAAAGATTCAGATACCCCTGTTTTTCACCATAGCGTAAAATACTGTGGAACAGGATCAGAAGATTTTTGATGGTACGTGGCGAAAGCCCTTGCTGTTTCAGCTTTTCAGAGAAGGCATATACGGAAGCAGAAGAGATGTATTTCAACGGCATATCACCAAATTCCGGAAGGATATGTGTATCAAGAAGTGTTTCGTAGCAGGCATAGGTGCTGAGCTTTACAGCATAACGCATGGATAACATCCATTCTTCACTGAGGTTTCGAAATACATAACACTTTCCCGGAGAGTTTTGAAGATTATTCTGACATAAAACAGCCAGCTTTTTCTTTTTTACAGCCTCGTATGTACGACCATACAGATATCCGTACTGGATCCGTCCATTCTGGTCACGACATTTTTCATAACGCGCCTCCCATCTTCCGTCTTTCCTTTTTCTGATATTTTCCCCTTTTCTAGGCATAATCGTAGTCTCCTTTTCGCACTATTATAGCAAAAGTCTGACCATTTTTGTGACCACTAATAAGCGAAAAAAAGGAAAATTTGTCGTATATAAAAAAATCAACCGAAAAAAAACTGCATTTTTGGTCGAAAGTGGTGCATTTTTCGCATCTTGACAGCGACAGGGTGCAATGCTATCATTGATTAAGATTCAAAAACTATGCAATTTGAGAGAAAATCACCTGTCGCTTATGGAAATGATAAGCGACAGGAAATAATAATTTAGATAAGTTATATTATAATGATTTTTCTTTACAAAAAACGGAGAACCAAAATGAAAGAACCGGAAACCGGCAAAAAAGAAAACACCGGAAAAAGCGGCTACAGCATTACAACCTGGCGACTGCATCTCTGGTGCAGACATCCGGAATGGCTGCGGACCACACAGGAATTTTATAACCGGATCGCTGAATTTTATTACAACCTGCTTCTGGATCATACGGATCTCTGGGAACTGGGAAGCCAGCAGACTTTACGCGAGCTGGAAATCATGAGCATTCCGGGACGAGGCGGACGCATACCATCAGATCCCCTCCCCTGGCAAAAGGTTCCACTGTATTTTCGAAGAGCAGCAGCCAATGAGGGAATTGCTTCAGCCAAAAGCTATCTCAGCCGTTTTGCCCAGGATGAGAAGATCGGCAGAGCAGAGAAACTAAATGCAGCAGTTACTTATTACAAAGGAATGTATCAGGATTTTTCCGCTAAAGAGATCACGTTGCGTGTCTGGACAGGAGACACATGGACCTGGATGCATTGCCGGCTGTCAGGCAGAGACTTTCCGGAAAACGCCAGACTCATGTCACCATCCGTAGTTTTTGAATACAAATATGACATGCTGCATGTTCCAGTACGTCAGAACAATGAAAATACAGCAACCGTACGTCAGAGGATGCAGGCAGGATGCAGGATACTCTGTATTCAGTTTACAAACAGTGATGCCTTTGCGGTAGGCGTTGTTCTGGACGGAACCGGTCAGGAGATTGCAGTGAAGTTCTGGAAAGGCGGAAAGGAATACGGCCACCATTGCAGAAAGCTTCTGGAAAAGATCCAGAAGTCCCAGGAAGCAACCGGAGGCAGACAGACAGGCAGAGTTGATCAGAAATACTGGATGCATCTGAAACATCTTTCTGAACACTATGGACACCAGGTCACAAGCCAGATCCTCCGTTTTGCCGTAGAGCAGGACGTTTCTGTGATCGTACTTCCACGTTATAACCAGGAATATTCCAGAAACGTCATGAAAGGCTCAGGAAACTGGGGCTCGCTCCACTTAAGCACCAGGATTCGCCAGTACCTGGACTACAAAGCCTGGAAAAACGGAATCATTGTTATCGAAGTTCACGCCACCGGCATCAGCAAAATTTGTGCAAAGTGCGGTGCAGAAATCATTCGGACTGACACCAGAACAGAACTATGCTGCTGTGCCAACGGACACCAGACGAATCGGTATCTGAATGCTGTGAGAAATCTCGGGAAAAAGTGCCTGACACAGTTTGGACGCAGAGCATGAAGGGAAGAACAAAGGAAACAGAATATCAGTATGAAAAGCGAGCAGGTGGATTGACCTTATGGCATGTCAGAAAACAGATGTCATAAAGTCAGTGCATCGGCTTTGCCGTGCTGACAAAAAGAAAGCGAAAGCAAAACACGGTGTATATCAGTGATAAACACCGTCGGGTTGAATACCGCCTGTCGTGTGTGTGCCTGAAGAAGGTGTGGGCACGGCGAAGAATGTGCCGGATTTTGAGTTGGGGAGTGTATTCGAAGTTATGAAAAATAAAAACTTGCATATGGAGGATGAATAGAAAAAAGAGAGAAAGCATGTAAGGAAATATTGAAATGACGAAGAATACGCCTACAGTAAAAATTATAGTAGCAACACATAAAAAATATGAAATGCCTCAAGATGCAATGTATCTTCCACTGCATGTTGGCGCAGAGGGAAAAACAGATCAGAATGGAAATCCGCTGGATTTAGGGTATCAAAAAGATAATACAGGAGAAAACATTTCAAACAAAAACGCTGCGTATTGTGAGCTTACAGGCTTATATTGGGCGTGGAAAAATCTTGACACGGATTATACAGGATTGGCACATTACAGACGCCATTTTGGAAAGAAAACCAAGGCACCATTTGAAGGTGTTCTTACGTATAATGAGCTGTGCCCAATGCTTGGGAAATATAAAATCTTTGTACCTAAAAAAAGAAAATATTATATAGAAACCTTATATTCTCATTATGAACATACACATTATGCATCTCAATTAGATATCACCAGAGAGATAATCGCTGAAAAATATCCCGACTATCTGAAAAGTTATGATGAAGTTGTAAAACACACTTATGGTTATATGTTCAATATGATGATCATGCAAAAACGATATCTGAATGATTATTGTGAATGGTTATTTGATATTCTCTTCGAGTTAGAAAAACGCATTGATCCACAGGAATTATCATCATTCCAGGGAAGATTTTATGGAAGAGTAAGCGAGATAATATTTAATGTGTGGCTTGATGGTGAGATTAAACTAGGGAAAATTAAGAAAAATGAGATTAAAGAGTTGCCTTACCAGCATATGGAAAAGATTAATTGGTGGAAAAAGAGTACAGCGTTTTTAAAAGCTAAGTTTGTTGGAAAAAGATATGAAGGGAGCTTTTAAATAAGAGGATTATGAATGAAAAAATATTAATTTCATATATTATTCCAGCATATAATGCGGCTGATACATTAGAAAGAGCTGTGGAAAGTATTACACATACTTGTAACATGGAGAAATGTGAAATATTGATTGTTGAAAATGGATCAACTGATTACACCAATAGTGTTGCATTAAAATTAATTCAAAAATATGGAGAAAATGTTAAACTAATTCATTCGGAAAAAGGAGTGTCAAGAGCTAGAAATGAAGGATTGAAAAACGCCAGAGGAGAATGGATTGTCTTTGTCGATGCAGATGATTATATAGTATCTAAAAGCAAAAAATATATTTACGAAGATATATTAAATGCTAAAGCGGATTTGTATGTATATAGTTACGAGATTGGTAATAGAGCAAATTATATAAACAATAAAGAAGAGAAAACATATTATTTTAATGACTTTGCAGAAAAAATGAAGTTGAAAATGATCGCAAATCCAACAAAATTCATGCAGGTTTGGGGAAAGATTTTTAGGAAAAGCATTATTTATGAAAATAGAATTGGCTTTAATACAAAAATGCAGCTTTCAGAGGATAGTGATTTTACATTACATTATTTAATGCATTGTTCCAGAATTAGCATAAGTGATACGATATTTTACCATTATTCTATAGACAATGAGTCTACGATGAGGAGTAACGCAGATAAAAAAGTACTTCAATATATTGAAGCTATGAATATAACGAGTAAGTATATTGAAAAACAACATGAAAATGTACAATTGGCATTTAATGATTATATTTTAATGCATTTAAATATAGCCTGTGTTAGAGGTATATTTTGCGTTAATAATAAAGAAAATTATGTAAAAAAAATAGAGCATATAAAAAAAATTATAAATACACCTGTATTCAAAGATGCGATAAAAAAGTTCCATATAAAGAATAATTTTTCAGCGAGAACATTGCCTGTTTTTTTTATGAAATATAAATTGGTTCATATTGCAAGTATCATATATATTGTGCGGGCATATCAAAATTATATTTACGAAAAAAGTAGAAATTAAAATAGTCAAACATTAAATTGTGAGGAAACCTATGTATAAAATATTAGTTTTTGGTATGACAGAAAATCCAGGTGGGGTAGAGAGTGTTATTATGAATTACTATCATTACATGGATAAGAATACCTTTCATTTTGATTTTTTATGTAATTCATATAATAAAATCGCTTTCGAAGAAGAAATTATTTCCAATGGCTCACAAACATTTCATTTTCCTGCGAGAAGTAAAAATTATAAAAAATACAAAAAAGAATTAAAAAGTTTTTTTGAAAATAATGCCTCTAAGTATGATGCAATATGGGTGAATGTGTGTAGTCTTGCCAATATTGATTATCTGAAAATGGCAAAAAAATATGGGATAAAAAGAAGAATTATACATAGCCATAATTCTCAAAATATGGATAGCAGGTTAAGAGGAATTTTACATAAATATAATAAAAAAAGAATTGCTTATTATGTAACGGATTTTTGGAGCTGCTCAAAAGAAGCTTCGGAATGGTTTTATGATTCTTCAATAATAAAAAAATCTATTATTATCAGTAATGCGATAGACGTAGAAAAATATTGTTTTGATGATGTGAAGCGAAAAAAATTGCGGCGAGATTTGAAGTGGGAAGAAAATTATATCATAGGAAATATAGGAAGGTTGCATTTCCAAAAAAATCAAATGTTTATTTTAGACATATTTGAAAAACTTATAAAAAAAGAACCAAAAGTAAGATTGATTTTAATAGGTGATGGAGAAGACAGGACAAAGCTTGAAAAAGAGATTGATAAAAAGAAACTAAATAAGTATGTATATATGGCCGGAATTCAGAAAGACATATGTGGATGGTTGAGTACATTCGATCTGTTTTTGTTTCCATCTAAATTTGAAGGCCTCAGCATGGCTGCGATGGAAGCTCAGGCAAATGGAGTACCTATGTTAGCATCTGACAGTGTAATTCCTAAAGAAGTTAAAATTAATCCATCATTTATATTTTGGAATTTGGAAAATTCAGCGGAGTCTTGGGCAGAAGAAATTTTAAATATCAAAGAAAATATAAACCGAGTGTCCCAAAAGGAGATAGTGGATAATTTTACAATGCGAGGATACGAAATTCATACTGAAGCAAAAAAATTAGAAAAAATATTGTTGAATGGTGTGGTGAACAAATAAGTTTAAAAATAAAAGAAACAGTAGTGGAATAATGGACTGATAAAGAGAAAATATAAAAAAACAATCAGACAATAAGGCTATTTCTATGAGACGTTTAATAGGGAAGAAAGATAGGAGCGCGTTTTATGGATATATATCGCACAATAACTATTTAACCTTTATATATTAAAGAAAGGACAGTGAGATAAGAGATTTGTGTTTTATCTCTGTAAAGTATGAGAAAGTTAGATAATACGGAAGTTAAAAAGTATATTTTGAATATATTATGTGAGTTTGCGGCATTCTGTGATCAGAATGGGCTGAGATATTATTTATCGGGAGGAACTTTGTTAGGAGCAGTACGCCATAAAGGGTTTATTCCATGGGATGATGATGTTGATTTATTAATGCCACGTCCAGATTTTGATAAATTACATGATTTATTAAGAAAAGGAAATATTCGACCATATTATAAATTAATCAGTCTACAGATGGGAAATAGTTTTTGGCCATTTGCCAAAATTATTGATACAAGAACCTATATAAAAAATGAATATTCAAATGTTGATCAACATTTGTGGATTGATATTTTTCCGATGGATGGTCTTCCGGATGATAAGGAAGAAAGTGATATATTGTTGAGTAAAGCGGAACCATTAAAAAAATGGATTAATCGATGCAGTGCAACTATAGGAAAAGGAAAAGGTTTTGTACGAAGTATAGTTAAAATACCGATGATTCTTTTTTTGCGAATGTATACACCAGAAAGATTTGGGAGAAAATTAGATAAGCTGGCTCATCAGTATGATTTTGACAAACAGGAGTATATTGGTGGAGTTGCTTGGAGTTTGGGTCCTAATGAAAGAATGAAAAAGAAAGAATACTTACCATATAATGATGTGGAATTTTGTGGGAAAAAATTTCATGCGCCAGCATGTTGGAAGTTTTATTTGACACAAATATATGGAGACTATATGCAACTTCCGCCAGAAAGTAAGCGGATAAATCATGAGTTTGATGCTTATATTGAGGGATGATTGAGGGAAAGGCGGATATAATAAATGAATTATTATGTTGTGGAAACCGATAAACATAAGTTGATACAAAAAACAGCTGGAGTTAAAGCCAGACAAGATGTAGAAACTATTTTTAAGTGGAATAATTTTAAAAAAATTGAGATTCCATGCCTGATAGAAGGACGTGAAAACAAAACAAGATTAGGAAAAATAAAAGCACATTATGATGTTTATATGTTATGGAAGAATGCATTAAAAAAAATAAAAAAAAATGATTGGATATATATTCAGTTTCCATTGTTAGAACATACAATGCTGTTTTCATTACTTATAAAAAATTTGGAAAAGAGAGGAATACATACTTCAATAATCATACATGACGTTGAGGCAATTCGTTTTACATTAAGAAATGATGTTCCATTATCTCGAAAAATTAGAATGAGATTTGAAGAAATTAGTTCATTTAAGAATTGCAGTAAAATCATTGTGCATAATGAAAAAATGAAGTCATTTATGCATGAAAAATGGAAAATACATAAAGATAAAATGGATATATTAGGAATATTTGATTATTTAGTTGAGAATTATAATGAAGAATTATTAGAAAAGAGAAACTTAAGCAGAAAAGGTCCAGTTATCATAGCGGGAGCATTGAGTAAACACAAGGCTGGATATATATATAATTTACCGGAAAATTGTAACTTTAATTTATATGGGATTAATTTTGAACGAGAAAAAGCTTCTTCAAATACAAATTATGTTGGGGCATTTAATCCAGAAGAATTAATTTATAATCTACAAGGTAGTTTTGGCTTGGTCTGGGATGGGGACAGCAGTGCTACTTGTACTGGAGTTTATGGAGATTATCTTAAAATTAATAATCCGCATAAGACATCAATGTATTTGGCAGCTGGAATTCCTGTAATTATATGGGAAGAAGCTGCATTAGCAAATTTTATTAAGAAAAATCATTGTGGAATAACAATAAAGTCAACAGATGAAATTAGAAACATAATAGACAATATGCTCGATGAAGAATATGAAACATTAAAAGCTAATGCGTGCAAAATTGGTGGGAAATTAAGAAGAGGATATTTCTTAAAAAGTGCAATGAAACAAAGTATATAATATTTGTGAAGTTATATTGAACTTCTAATATATGAGGAACAGGTGAAAATGTTTAATCTTATAGTACTTATTTTAGTAACAATTGTATTTTTAATGTTTGGGTATTTAATTACTCATGTAGATATTTTTTCTCCATTTTGCGTTTTTTGTGAAATGTTTTTAATTGCAGAATTTTTGTGCCTTTTTTTTTCAAGGATGTACAAGGTAGAAATTCATTTGAATACTATTTTAGTAATTGCTTTAGGAATGATTTCATTTGGAATTGTTAGTGCTTTTTTTTACATGAAAAGAGTTGATGTTCGAAATTATGGAGAACAACATTCCAGAAATTATATTTCTATAAATTATTTGATTCAACTAGTATTTCTTATTTTGGAAGTTCTAGTAGTGTTTTATCATGCTAAATATATAAAAGATGTTGTAGCTGCGTTTGGGTATAGTACTTCATCAATTTTTGATATAGCCGGCAAGTACCATGTCATTGCACTGTTCAATTATAATAATTTTATTGAAAAGGCAGTCTCTGCATCTTTTATATATAGACATGGTATTGTTTGGATAACTGCATATGCATATGTATTGCTTTATATTTTAATTAATAATTTAGCCGTAAAGAAAAAAATAGAAATTATACAGATAATATATTTGGGAATTTATGCATTTGATCAGATGTTATCAGGTGGTAGAACTGCATTATTTAGGATGATAACTGCAATTTTGATAATAACGGTAATATGTTTTGGACTTAATAAACGTCGAAATTTTACAAAGTTATTATTTAAAATTGTAGGTATTATTTTTGGAATAATTTTATTACTTATCGGAATCAATATGCTTTTAAATCGTACGGGTGAGAATAGCACTTTAAATCTAATTCTGGAATCAATTTATGTATATATTGGAGCTCCAATACAAAATTTGGATACGTATTTACAAGGAACTCGTCATACACCTGAATTGTGGGGCAGTCAGGTGTTTCGTAATATCTATACATACTTGGGAGGAAAATATGGAATAAGTCAATATTTATATCAATTAGATCTTCCATTTTTAAAACATAATGGATTAAATACTGGTAATGTATATACAACCTTTTATCAGTTTTATTATGATTTTGGTTATGATGGTATTGTACCGCTTATGGCAATAATTGCTTTATATTTTAGTTGTGCTTATAGAAAAATATATAACAATAAACCTTTTACAATAATAATATATGCATATTTATTTAATGATTTAATTATGTTGATTTTTTCAGACAGATTTTACGAAACGGTAGCATCAATAGGTTTTGTGAAGCACTTGTTAGTCACATTTATATTATATAAGGTGTTGATTGATAAAGGAGTTGCATTGGAGTATAGACATGGGATTAAACTTAAATTCAAAAGGCAAAAGAAAACAGTAATACCAATGGGAACAAATTAGAACAAAAAATGGACAAATAATCAAGAGATAATTGAATTTGATTAACACGAGCTAGAGACTAGGAGGTTCAAGGGATGAATATTGCAGTGATTTTTGCTGGAGGTGTTGGAAGCCGTATGCATAGTAAAGATCGACCGAAACAGTTTCTTGAAATGTATAATAAACCAATAATAATACATACATTGGAATATTTTGAAAACCATTCTATGATAGATGCGATTGTGGTTGTGTGTATAAAAGATTGGATTCCATATTTAAATAAACTTCTTTATAAATTTCGTATTGAAAAAGTAAAATCTGTAGTTCCTGGAGGGGAAACAGGTCAATTATCCATATACAATGGTCTTAAATCTGCAAAACAGATTGCAAAAGATGAAAAAAGCATTGTTTTAATTCATGATGGCGTTAGACCATTGATTAATGAGAAAGTAATTAGTGATAATATTCAATCGGTGATTAAATATGGTTCTGCAATCACAACAGCTAAAGTAAAAGAGACAATACTTGTTGTTAATGAGGGAACAGCAACAATTGATTATGTCCCAAGTCGGAACAATTCAAGAGTTGCCAAAGCTCCACAAAGTTTTTGGCTAGATGATATTTTGAAAGCTCATGAAAAAGCACTTTCAGAAGGTGAAAAGAATTGTGTTGATTCTTGCACAATGATGCAAAGATATGGATATGATCTTTATCTGATTGATGGACCAGGAGAAAATATTAAAATTACAACACCAGAAGATTTTTATACTATGCGAGCTATTCTTGAAGCAAAAGAAAATGAGCAAATATATGGGCTTGAATAAGGATAATAAAAAGCTTATAAAGAAAAATAAATTAAAGGAGGAGATGCTGGATGAGAAAAGGACCGCTAGAGGATGATTTGCAATATATCGCAAAATATCCGTTACAGTATGAGCAGCTGAAGGAAACCACTGTTCTGGTAACTGGGGCAACTGGGCTTATCGGAGCTTCAATAGTAAGAGCACTTATAGCAGTAGAAGGTATTCATATTATTGCATTAGTGAGAAATATTGAAAAAGCAAATAAATTATATAGTAGACATGAGTTGGACAATATTGAGCTTATTGTTGGTGATATCACATTTCCTATTAATGTTAATAAAAAAGTTGACTGGATCTTTCATTGTGCTGCTGTAACAACATCTAAATTAATGATTGAAAAACCAGTAGAGACATTATCTACAGCAATAGAAGGTACAAAAAATATTTTAGAACTTGCTTGTAAAAATGAATGTAAATCAATGGTATATATTTCATCAATGGAAATGTATGGAACATTTAATAATTCTGATACAGAGATAACAGAAGATAAGATTGGTTACATTAATCCATTGAAAGTACGTAGTAATTATCCTGAAAGTAAGCGGTTATGCGAAAATATGTGTGTTGCATATATGAGAGAATACGGAGTTAAAGTCAAGATTGCTAGGTTAGCACAAACGTTTGGCGCAGGAATTTTGCCAGGGGAGAATCGTGTATTTGCTCAATTTGCTAAAAGCGTAATTTCAGGAAGAGATATAGTATTGCATACGAGAGGATTATCGGAAGGAAATTATTGTTATACTCGAGATTGTGTTTTAGGATTATTTATAATTTTACTTTACGGAGAAAATGGTGAAGCATATAATGTGGCAAATCCAAAATCACATACTACAATTGCAGAAATGGCGCATATGGTTGCGGATAAAATTTCAAATGGGAAAATTAAAGTAATATACGATATTCCTAAAGATAATGTATTTGGTTATGCAGAAGATACGAAAATGAAGTTAAATTCTGATAAATTACAAGCTTTAGGGTGGACACCAGAAATAGGCTTAGAGGATGCATATAAGAGAATGATTGAACAGATGAAGATTGAGGAAATATAGAGTAAGTACGAAAATCTTATAAGTAAGAGAGTAGAAAAAATAAATGAAAAAGAAATCAATAAAACTAAATTTTGTTATGAATATAATTCTGACAATGTCTTCTTTCATTTTTCCATTGATAACTTTTCCGTATGTATCAAGAGTTTTATTGCCAGTTGGAACAGGAAAAGTGTCGATGGCAACATCTGTTATTACATATTTTTCTATGTTTGCTCAATTAGGTATTCCTACATATGGAATTCGGGCGTGTGCAAAAGTTAGGGATAATCGTGAGAAACTTTCCAAGGTGGCACAGGAACTTTTGATCATTAATATAATCATGAGTATGATTTCTTATATGGTATTGATTATATTGTTGTTTTATGTACCTAAATTTAGATGTGAAAAAGAATTGTATGTAATATTGAGTTTTAACATTATTTTGACATCTATCGGCATGGAATGGTTATATAAAGCCTTGGAACAGTATACTTATATCACAGTACGATCAGTTATTTTCAAATTTATCGCACTGATTTTTATGTTCTTTCTCGTACATAAACAGACGGATTATGTTATTTATGGTGGAATAACAATTTTTGCAGCTTCTGCATCGAATATTTTAAATTTGATTAATGCACATAAATTTATAAATCTGAAGCCTGTTGGAAATTACAATTTTAGACGACACCTAAAACCAGTATTGATATTCTTTGCTATGTCATGTGCAACAACAATATATACAAATCTTGATACGGTAATGTTGGGATTTATGACAACAGATACAGATGTGGGATATTATAATGCAGCAGTAAAAATTAAAGTAATCCTTGTGAGTGTTGTAACATCATTAGGGACAGTATTGTTGCCTAGAGCATCTTATTATATACAAAGAGGAGAATTGAAAGAGTTTCATAGAATTACAAGAAAGGCATTGAATTTTGTCTTTTTAATGGCAACACCTTTGTTTGTATATTTTATTTATTTTGCAAAAGAAGGGATTTTCTTTTTGTCAGGTAATAATTATGTTGGCTCTATTATACCCATGCAGGTGATTATGCCAACTCTTTTATTAATTGGTATTACAAATATACTTGGAATTCAGATACTTGTACCAACAGGACGAGAGAAAATTGTATTATATTCTGAGATTGTTGGTGCTGTCGTGGATGTCATTATCAATGCACTATTGATCCCGGTTTATGCGTCAACGGGAGCTGCAATAGGTACATTGGTTGCTGAGTTTGCAGTTTTTGTTGTCCAGTTTTATGCGTTAAAAGATGAAATTTTGAATACTTTTCGACAGATACATTATATAAAAATATTAATTGCATTGTCTGTCGGTAGTATTGTATCTTTGTGGGTGAAAATATTAAATTTAGAATGTTTTTTTTCATTAGTAATATCATCACTTCTTTTTTTTGGTGCATATGGATTTGTATTACTGATTTTGAAAGAAGAACTGTTTCTTGAAATTTTTAATACAATAAAAAATAAAATAATATAATATCTGTTGCATTAAATGATGAAAGGGAGAGATTAAATAAAAAGAATGGAAAATGTAAACAAAAACAACATATATCGGCAAGAAGATAAGGATATATTAAGAATTATATTGGTAGCTTTGGTAGTTATAGGTCACGGGACATATTATAATATAACTACAAAATTTGGAGGCATTAATTACGGAACTATGATGTCAGATGCGTCTATATCTGATACAATGTTTCATAAAATTACAAGCATTTTAACAAATTTTATTTATACATTTCATATGCCAGCATTTATAGCGCTATCTGGAAGTCTTTTTTCATTGAAAAAGAATATTAATACCAGGGGAACTATTATAAAAAAGACAAAAAGGTTACTGGTTCCATTTATTGCTGTATGGATTTTCTGGAATTTACCTGTTAAATATTTTTCGGGTTATTACCATGGTGTTAGTATAAAGGGAATGCTATTGCAGTTGATTTTTCCTTCATGTGTATATTTATGGTATTTAGAATGTTTGTTTTTTGTGTTTGTCATTGCAAGTTTTGTTTGTAAATTAGAAACAAAAAAGCAAATAGTTATAGTTAGCTTTTGTTGGTGCATAGGAGTAATCTTATATAAAGGATTGGATCAATATCACGTTTTGGGAGATCCTTTATAT
The DNA here is from genome assembly GCF_008679485.1 of Blautia sp. LMAG:89. Lineage (NCBI taxonomy): Bacteria > Bacillati > Bacillota > Clostridia > Lachnospirales > Lachnospiraceae > Blautia > Blautia sp. LMAG:89. The sequence continues at coordinate 616,216 of NZ_NANC01000003.1, forward strand.
TATCTTTTATGGTTTTATCTGGGATATAGATTGGAAAATATGATTGAGTGGTTGAAAAAACATAATATTTGGAAAGATTCATCGATATTATGTTTGTTTGGGCTGGTATGTTTATCTTTTATTGTCGATAAAATAGTAAAGATTCATTTTTTCCATTTTTTGAGTTCGTATATTGTATGTCCATTTTTTATGTTGATAGTTTTAAACTATATAGTAAGGCATATAAAAATAAATGGTAGAGCAATAAAGTCATTGAGTGACTATGGAATGGGAATATATTTGTATGCAGAACCATTAAATTATTTATTTTTATTTTGGTTTTATCGTTTTTGTGGAATTGAATTTTTTGGTTCAGAGTTCGGGGCAGCAATAATATATTTTTCAAGAATTGTTATAACACCAATAATAGCAATAGGTATTACATGGATATTAAAAAAATTTAATTTGAAATATTTATATTAATAAGGCAGATAGAAAGTTAAAGATGTAACTAAAGAAATTGATAACAGGGAGAAATTAAAATGATGTACAATTATTTAGTAGTAGGTTCCGGCTTATACGGAGCAATCTTCGCGCACGAAGCAAAAAAATCAGGAAAGACAGTTCTTGTAGTAGACAAGCGACCGAATATTGCTGGAAATGTTTACACAGAGAAAACAGAAGGTATTAACGTACATAAATATGGAGCACATATTTTCCATACTAACAACAAGAAAGTATGGAATTATATCACTCAGTTTGCAGAGTTCAACAGGTTTACAAACAGCCCGGTCGCTAATTATAAAGGGGAACTTTACAGTCTTCCTTTTAATATGTATACATTTAATAAAATGTGGGGTGTGGTAACACCGGAGGAAGCTGCAGCGAAGATTGAGGAGCAGAGAAAAGAAGCTGGAATTACAGAACCAAAGAATCTGGAAGAGCAGGCAATTTCACTGGTCGGACGTGACATTTATGAAAAGTTGATCAAGGGTTATACCGAGAAACAGTGGGGACGTGACTGTAAGGATCTTCCTTCGTTTATTATTAAACGTCTGCCGGTTCGTCTGACATTTGATAATAACTATTTTAATGCTTTGTATCAGGGTATCCCAGTTGGAGGTTACACGAAGATGGTAGCAAATCTTCTGGAAGGTATTGAGGTTCGTTTGAGTACAGATTATCTGGAAAACAAAGATGAATTAGATGCGATGGCTGAAAAAGTAGTTTACACAGGTCCGATCGATGCATATTTTGATTATAAGCTTGGTACACTGGAATATCGTTCCGTGCGTTTTGAAACAGAAACTCTGGATAAACCGAATTTCCAGGGAAATGCAGCTGTGAATTATACGGATCGGGAAACTCCATGGACGCGTATCATTGAGCATAAATGGTTTGAATTTGGTAAGGATGAGGAAGGTAACGATCTTCCTAAGACAGTGATCAGCCGAGAATTCAGTTCTGAGTGGAAGCCGGGGGATGAGCCGTATTATCCTGTTAACGATGAAAAGAATGGAGCTCTTTACGCAGAGTATAAAAAGCTGGCAGAAGCTGAGACAAATGTGATTTTTGGCGGACGTCTTGGTGAATATAAATATTATGACATGGATCAGGTTATTGCGGCTGTATTAGACCGCTGTGAAAAAGAATTGCATTAAGATCAGGAAATGAGGGGAAATTAAATGCAAACAACATTACTTATCATGGCTGCTGGTATCGGTTCCCGTTTTTGCGGTGGTATCAAACAGCTGGAGCCGGTTGATGAACAGGGCCATATCATCATGGATTATTCGATTCATGACGCAATCGAAGCAGGTTTTAACAAGGTGGTTTTTATTATCCGAAAGGATATTGAAAATGAATTTAAGGATGTGATCGGGAATCGGATCGAGGCGGTCTGCAAGGCGCATTCTGTTACTGTGGAGTATGTTTTCCAGGATATCAACGATATTCCGGGAGAACTTCCGGAAGGCCGTACGAAGCCTTGGGGTACCGGACAGGCGGTTCTGGCTGCAAAGGATGTTTTGACAACGCCTTTTGTTGTGATCAATGCAGATGATTATTATGGAAAAGAAGGATTCCGTGAGATTCATGATTATCTTGTAAAAGGAGGCCAGTCCTGCATGGCTGGTTTTGTGTTGAAGAATACGTTGTCTGATAATGGTGGTGTGACACGTGGTATCTGCAAAATGGATGAGTATAATAATCTGACGGAGATTGTGGAGACTTCCAATATTGTAAAGAATGCAGAAGGTGCCGAGGCGGACGGCGTAAAGCTGGATACAGAATCACTTGTTTCTATGAATATGTGGGGATTGGCACCGGAGTTCCTGAAAACGCTGGAAAGTGGTTTTCAATATTTTTTTGAAAAAGTGGTTCCGGAGAATCTTATAAAGGCGGAATTTTTGATTCCAACATTTATTGGAGAACTTCTGGCAGAAGGAAGGATATCCGTAAAGGTTCTTCGTACCAATGATACTTGGTATGGTATGACTTATAAAGAGGATGTTGCTGCAGTGAAGGATAGTTTCAGAGAGATGTTGGAAAAAGGAATTTACAGAGAAGAGCTTTTTGCTGATTTATAAGAGTTTTTTTGTATAAAAGCGAGACCGTCAGTAAATGGGGATAATGTTACTATTATTTATTATAAATTTTATATCTGATTTTTGATTATCCGCATAAACACTATACTTTCAAACATTTTGAAGTATAGAAAACTATTCATTTTACCACGAATTTACCACGATTGAATGAGCCTTGATATGACACAAAAACAACATGGGAGATAGCACAAATATCTGTGTATCTCCCGTTTTTCATTCATGTAGTATGATTATTTTACTCTGATTTCAAATTTCAAGATTGCTTTCATCATTTCTGTATGGATTTGACCTTTTAATTCTTCATCAACCTGCATAATGATTTTACCACTTTCAGAGTGGTAAAACGGACGCAAGCATAATTTACATATATAAGCGTCATAAAACTTCAAAATCTCTCTTATGGCAGTTTCATTTCCAGCAGACGCTTGACATATTACTTTTAATGTAGGGTAGCCATATTCTTTTTTCATTGGTTCAATTCCTTTCTTTCAATACTGTTTTTAGTTTCTTCAATCCGTTACTTCTTCTGCGATAAATAGCAGAACGTGATACATGATATAATTCGGCTATTTCTTGGTCGCTCATACTTTGAAAATAGCGTAATAGAATTACATCACGCTCTTTATTCGATAACTTATATAAAGCAACAGCAAGTTTCTCATTTGATATTTGAATTGTAAAATTCAAGACTTCAAACGAAATGTAATCACAAGAATAGTTATCCTTAGTTACACATTCAACATTTTTCGTATCTGATAATTCACAGAATAAAACTTCACGCTTAGAACGTCTTGCAAACTGTCTGTTTCTGTTTTTTACTGTGCATTTAATAACAGTCATCATCAAAGCATTAAACTGTATTCTAACGATATGCTCGAAAGAAGATGGGTTCATAATCTCACCTCCTTTCCGCATACGCTGAAATATATAAACGGAGATACCGTCTATATCTTTGGAAAATACAAAAAGAAGAACAAGAAAAAAGTCCGTACAAAATATACCGTCTGTACGAACTTTTAATATTGTAAAATATTTAGTTGTTGATAAAATGCTGTTAGGTAGTGCATAATCGTATAAGATTATTCCTAAAACTTTCCACAGCAGTTACTTTCAATGCTTTTATATCTTGCTTTTTTAGTCCTATCATAAAGTTTTCCATATAACCGCTTAATAATTTGATTACTTGTTAAAATAGTTATAATGCAGGCGACTATGTGACTGATTAAAATCGCTATCCAAACACCATTTAAATTTTCTGCCAGCCAAGATAATAGATAGGCAAAAGGAATACGAATAATAATATAGTAGAATATCATTAGTATCATACTTTTTGTTGGTTTTCCTATACCATTTAAAGTACCTAAGTAGCAACTAGTAATAGTGTAAAGAACATAACCGATACTAACAATTAAAAAATAATGGCTGACAACATTTGTTACAGCTACGTTGGAAACAAACAATTTTGCCAACTGTTTAGAGAAGAAAATAACAACTGCTGATAATACACTTGAAACAACAATACCATATTTTAACGCCAATTTCAGATAATTCTTTGCTCTGTCGATACGTTGTGCTCCAATACATTGCCCTACGATTGAAGTCAACACCATATTAAGAGCCATAGCAGGATAAAATAATATCATTTCTAATTTTCCAGCAACTCCGTAGCCAGCAATAGCAGAAATACTATAAGTACTAACAATAGCAGTTAAAAATGTTGTACTAATAGCAGGAATACTTTGTTGAATGACAGACGGCACAGCATTTTTTACAAACGGCATAATCTCTTTTGTATCAAAATCAGATAGTGAAAGGTTAAATAATTTTTTACGATAAATATAAATGCACATAAACGCCAAACAAATAATCTGTGATATTAAGGTTGCGATTGCCGCTCCGTGAAATCCAATTATGTTAATGAAAATAGGATCTAAAATAGCATTCAATAAAGTAGACACAAGCATTGCAACTGCTTGAAACATAGTATTGCCAAAACTTCTTAAAATGGCTGTAAAGTATAAATACAAATAAACTGCTACATATCCCAAAGCATATATAGATAAGTAATTTTTTGCCATATCAAAAATTTCAGTCGGTGTATTTAAAACTATCAAAATAGGCTCTAAAAAAATCTCCAACACAATTGTCATAAACACTGAAAGAATTATAGATACAAAAAAAGAAGTAACTATAATATTCTTTTTCTTTTGCTCATTTTTCGCACCAATTACCTGTGATAATAGAATGGCTAACCCGTTTGTTGCTCCCATACCAATTGAAGTTAAGATTAAAATAATAGGTGTCGAGTTTGTTAATGCTGCGTATGCCTGCTCACCTAACAAATTTCCAATCCAAAGACTGTCTACGAGATTATATGCCATATTTAAAAACATAGCTATTATCATAGGAACAGTCATTTCAAGTAAACATTTTTTTGTGTTTCCGTTTACAAAATCAATATTTTTGTTCATTTTAATTCCTCCTATTGAATGAAAATTATTCATTTAATTTATTTAAATATTCCCTGCCTTTTGGCAGGGGAAGATTTAAAGCCTAAACAAGTCCCTAAAAAATGCCTTTATCCGTGAACTCTTTTCTTTAATTGATATATCGGTATTTAAAATAATTCCTAGTTGTCCATATATGCAAAAACTGGCATACATTTCAACATCATTGACTTGTATTTCATTTGTGTAATTTGCTCTTTCAATAATTTCAGATACAATAGGAAAAAGTTTTTCACATACATTCAATGTTAATAAATTATGGAAATTTTTATTTTGGTTATTATGAAAAACTGGATAATATGTATCATCTTCTTGTTCTGCAAAAAGTATCATCTTCCGCAAAATATCTTTTAAACTATCCTTTTTTATATTTATATTTTTTGTCATATTGGCGACTAAAATATTTGAATATTCATTGATAGCAGACTGAAAAAGTACATCTTTTGATGGGAAATATCTATAACATAATCCTTGTGCTATTCCAATTTCTTTTGCTATGTCTGATATTGAAGTTTTTTCAAACCCATTTACACTAAATAATTTAATGGCTGTTTCTAAAATTTCTTGTTTACGTTCCTCTGGTTCTTTTGAAATACGCATTGTTTTCTTTCCTTTCTTGCGGTTTAATTATTGTATGCTATAATTAAACAAGATCTTGTGCCAAAAGATTTCCATTCAATTTCGTGGAAGTCTTTTGATAATAATAACAACATTTCCTTTTTTGAATAAATCTTTACATCTCCACTATTGCTGTGTTTCATATAGTAATTCATTATCTGTCTTGCTCCGATTGGTTGCCAACAATCACCGATAATGAAAACTCCATTTTGCTTTAAACACCTAGACACTTCTTTCTCTACAATATCTGGTTGTGGATAATGATGAAATGAGTCATTACATACAATGGCGTCAAAAGAACTATCTTCAAAAGGTAATCTCTCAGAGTCGCCTAAGATAAGTGTTGCATCATTTCCTAGTTTATTTTTTGCAATTTCAAGCATATTGGGAGATATATCTATTCCAAATAGTTGTTCTGCTATATTTAATTCTTTTATTTCTTTAAGTAACGCACCCGTTCCACAACCTAAATCTAATATAGAATGTATATTCTTATTTTTTAAATTTTCTATAATCGGCTTATAGAGTTTTCGAGCATGTTCCCCCTGAATATTTGTATCATAATCGGCAGCTTGCTTATCAAAAGTCTTTTGTGATTTTTGTTTCGTAATATTCATGTAATCAACTCCTTTCACTAAAATTATATCTCGTGAATGAACGATTGTCAATGAATAAAATTCATTGAATTTCATTCATTTCAAAGACGTGTATCTCTGATTTAAAATACACGCCTTTTTGATTACCCTACAATCTTCCAGTTACTATTCCTTATATAGCCCAAATTTGTACCGTGACAATTTCATTGATATTATCCGATTTACCACAAATCAAATTTTATCTTTTCTTCCTCTTGATTACCCTCCACAGAAAAGAAAAAGCCCTGTCAAGAGCCTTGCCACCATTGGTGGTGCTTTGCACTCTTTACTGGGCTTTTTGTTTGCTGTATCTTCTACAAAGAGGGAAAAAGTTATTCGTCCTCATCATCAAAATGGTTATTTTTCAATACTTCCCGTAATAATTCCATATCTTCTTTTGAATTGGGGTTTATCATTTTTACGACTTGATAAGGTGTCCTATATTTATGTCCCTCTATGCTTTCCCCGAACATATCCATGCTGTATAAATCATCATAGCGGTCTAACAGTTTTTGAAACTTCAAATGCTGGATAAATTCTTTGATTGGATAAAGGTCGGACGCTACAATACTTTTCCCGTTGATGTAGTCGGTAATATATTCCCGTAACTTTTCCAACTCATATTCCAGCCATTCTTCCTCGCTGTCAAAGAAGTTGTCATAATGTCCATGTTTTAGTTCTGCATTTAATCGTTCTTCAATTCTTAAAAACTGGCAGACTTCCTTTTCGGATTGATTAACATACTTCCATTCTCCCGATAATAATTCATTGGGCATTACACCCAGCACGTCCATTATCTTTTCTAATGTATCGAAGGTAGGAAAATTCACACCTCGTTCAATCTTGGAAAGGCTCTGCATATTGATACCGATTTTATCCGCAAGTTCCTGTTGTTTCATTCCTCTGTGTTTTCTTATGGTCTGTATGTTCTCTCCTAAGAAACTGATTTTCTTTTCGTAATGCTCCATAACTTAGTATAACCGCTCCTTTCGTTGCTTTTCTTGGTATTTATAAGCATATCATACTTAATCTACATCTAAAAGTCAACAAAAACTTCTTGACAAGTAATTCTAATGGCGTTATTATCGTATCAGATAGAGTGATTAAGCACGATAAGGTCAATCACACGCTTGAGTAAGCATAGAGAAGATACATTTTCACTTTGATAGCATGAATAAGCATGGACTATCAGACCGAAAATAGTGGTTTCCAAAAGGGGCTGGCTGGACGGGGCACGTCCCCCAGACGTGTTCGGACAGACAGTTCCTTTTGGAAAAGGAACGCCTAAAGGCGTTCGCAGAGGGCGTATATGTAACACCGCCCTGCGCATACATGTCATAGTACCTAGAAACTGTGATAAATAAAGGAAAAAACACGATTTTTACCTCGCAAAAAAACGGGAAGTACGAAAGGAGTAATGCACTATAACTACACACAAAAATTTATCCGTTAAGATTGATTACATCAGCATTGTATTTGATACTGCAACCGCAGAAGATGTTATCATGCACATTTTAGGTTTACCGACTGACATTTTCAATGTCTATCCGGCAAGCGTTAAATTCAAGACCTATCAGGCACGCTGGCAGATTGGAGATATTTATGTATCGGGGGACGCAAGAAAGACAGAGGACAATCCACAAGGGCTAGGCTGTTATCTTGTTATGACTGGCAGAGGTTGTGATGATATTTTCCGTATTCTCGACAGTAGGAATTATACCTTTGGGGATATGTTCCGACGCTGTGAGCGAAGATACGGACTGGATAACTTCCATTTCACAAGACTTGATATTGCCATTGATGATAGGAACGAAAAGCCATTCTTTACCATAGAGCAGATAAAGAAGAAATGTGAAAAAGAGGAATTTATCTCGAATAGTGAGGGCTACCACTTTGACGAAAGCAAGTTTGATGATTTCGACACTGCAAAGACCGTTTATATCGGTGCTGGAAAATCGGGATTGTCCTACCGCTTTTATGATAAGGATAAGGAAGTCTGTTCAAAACATAATAAGACACTTGATGAAGTTGGCAGTTGGAAACGGACAGAAATGCAACTGCGTGATGATAAGGCTCATGTTTTTGCCATGACATTCAAAGACAGACCGCTGGAACTTGGGGAACTGGCTTTCGGACTGCTGGCAAACAACCTACGCTTTGTCGTACCAAACAGAAACGAAAGTAATAAAAGCAGATGGAAAATGTGTCGATTTTGGGAACGCTTTTTGGGGGCTGTGGAAGTCTTGGAACTGCAAGTACCAAAACAGCATAATTCCCTTGAGGAAACACAGCAATGGCTCACAGAGGGTGGCGTGATTTCCGCTGTCAAAAGTTTTTATTTCTTAGAAGAACATGACGCATTAGGTGGACTGGAAAAAGTAGGAACTATGCTTGATAGGGCAAGATACAGCAATTCCCTTTCCAGTAAATTAACCGCCCATTTACAGAGGATAAACCGCACCGACCTTATCCCCTATATCCAGTATGACACGAAACATGGGAAAGGGGGTATCTGATGAACAACAACGATATTCCCGTATGGAAAAAATACACCCTTACCATTGAAGAAGCGTCAAAGTATTTCCGTATCGGAGAAAACAAGTTAAGACGATTGGCAGAGGAAAACAAGGACGCTGGCTGGCTCATTATGAATGGCAACCGCATACAGATTAAACGCCGACAGTTTGAAAAGGTTATTGACAAATTGGACGCAATCTAATGCAAATGAGCCTTGTATGTGTTATGATGAACACAAGTCATATCAAGGCTCTTTCCAACAAGGAAAGGAGCAGACACCATGAAAGAAAAAAGACGGGATAACAAAGGTCGTATCCTGCATACTGGAGAGAGCCAACGAACAGACGGAAAATACTTATATAAATATGTGGACGCATTTGGAAACACAAAATATGTGTATGCTTGGAGATTGACACCCACAGACCCGACACCAAAGGGAAAACGGGAAAAACCCTCACTTCGAGAACTGGAACAGCAGATAAGACGGGATATTGAGGACGGTATCGACAGCACAGGCAAGAAAATGACGCTTTGCCAACTTTATGCCAAACAGAACGCACAAAGGGCAAATGTGAAGAAAAGCACACAGAAACAACGGGAACAACTCATGCGGTTATTGAAAGAGGACAAGTTAGGTGCTAGGAGTATTGATACAATCAAGCCCTCTGACGCTAAAGAATGGGCGTTACGCATGAAAGACAAAGGCTTTTCCTACAATACCATTAACAACCATAAACGCTCGTTAAAAGCGTCATTCTATATCGCCATACAAGACGATTGCGTAAGGAAAAATCCCTTTGATTTCAAGTTAAGTGAAGTCCTAGAAAATGATACCAAAGAGAAAGTCGCATTGACAGAGGAACAGGAACAAGCCTTACTCTCATTTATCAAGACAGACAATGTGTATCACAACCATTATGATGATGTGCTGATACTGTTAAAGACTGGACTTCGTATCTCGGAACTGTGCGGACTGACAGTAGCTGATATTGATTTCAAGAATGAAGTTGTAATTATCGACCACCAGTTACTAAAGAGCAAGGAACAGGGCTATTATATTGAAACGCCTAAGACGAAAAGCGGAATAAGACAAGTGCCATTAAGTAGAGAAACAATACAGGCATTTCAACGAGTTATGAAGAAACGCCCAAAGGCAGAACCATTTGTGATAGACGGACAGAGCAATTTCTTATTTGTCAATCATAAAGGCAAGCCCAAAGTTGCGATTGATTACAACGCCTTATTTGTCCGTATGGTAAAGAAATATAACAAGCACCACAAGGACAATCCCTTGCCACATATCACACCGCATACGCTACGCCATACATTCTGCACAAGACTGGCAAGCAAGAACATGAACCCAAAAGATTTACAGTATATCATGGGACATTCAAACATTAGTATCACAATGAACTGGTACGCTCATGCGTCCATAGATACCGCAAAATCAGAGGTTCAGCGTCTAATCGCATAGAAGTATTTACCACGATTTTAACCACGATTGACAGGGAAAATATAAGAAGATAGACCTAGATATGCGAGGTTTACCACAAAAGCAAAATGCCCGTAGAGCCGATAAAATAAGGCTTTGCGGACATTTAGGAAGATATAAAAAGATAGTCAAAAAGACATATATAATTTTATATAGAAGGTATATAAGAATATAGAATCATTTGCAAATGGCCCCAATATATAAAGAAATAAAGGAACATTGTGATGAATATATCGGTGATGAATTCGAAGGATAATTGGAATATATTTAGCAAAAATCGTAATGCAATTTATGGTGTGGCGATAATTTCAATTATGATATTTCATTTTTTTGAAGATATAGCAAATTCAAATTTATCCGGAGGGGGATTGGGATTTTTAGGCAAGTTGTATAACACATTCATTGGTAGTGTTGGAGTTGAGTTCTTTGTTTTTCTGTCCGGCGTTGGATTATATTTTTCGATGTCAAAAGATTCCAATATTTTGCATTTTTTTCAGAAGAGAATAAAGAGAATTTTGCCAGCTTATCTTATGGTTGCTATTCCATATTGGATTGTGATTGATCTTATTATCATGCAAAAAGGTGTCAAGATGTTTGCATTTGATTTTGGCTTTGTTACATTTTTTACACAAGGGACAAGAACCTTTTGGTATGTGTTATTTATTGTTTTTGCATATTTAATTTATCCATTTGTTTATAAGATATTGCATGTAAAGTGGTCAGATTGGAGGCAACTGTTAATTCTTCTTATTATAGCTTTAGTTATTCAATTTTTACCGAGAATTGTAGCTCCTGTATTGAATTTAAATATAGAAATTCTATTGGGAAGATTTCTTGTTTTTTTCATAGGGTGTTGGTGTGGAAAAAAAGTTTACCAGAATGCTTGTATTAATAATATAGATAAAATGGGAATTTTATTTGGAGTAATGATAATGCTGTGCGGCTTTTTACCGGTAACCAAAATAGTTGTGTCAAAACTAGGATTTAGGATTTTGATGTGTTTTTGGGGGATTTTTTTGCTGTATTGTATTGCTGTAAGTATGCGAAAGATGCCTAAAAGAATTGTAAAGATATTGGAGCAGTTTGGAAAAATGTCTTATGAATTATATTTGACTCATGTTGCAATTAGAGCACTTATGAATGTTATAGGGATAAAGACATTTTATTTTCAAAATTATGTTTTTTGTATTTTGATAAGTTTGTTTTTGACATACACAATTGTAAAATTACAAAAAAAGCTGATTTAGGGTAATAGATAATAATCGGCTTCTGCCTTGGTCAGAAGAATAGCAAAATGCTCAGATCCTCTGTAAAGGATCTGAGCATTTTCAATACGAACTATTTCTTCTGTAATTTCAGCACGTCCTCAAGAGAAAGTCCTGAAAATCTGGAGATGTCTTCAGGGGAGAATCTTGGATCCTGAAGCATACGCTGTGCTGTCAGCATAGCTTGTTCCTGATGGCCTTCGGCACGTGCATCATCGCACATTTCCTGAACAGCCTGACACATATTAACACTCCCTTCTGTTTCTGTGAAACGTAAGTTGATACCGGTTATGGAGTCAATGACCCGGGCTGCTTTGAGCTCGAGTGACCGGAAACCGGGGCTCTGTGATGTAAGCTCCTGAAGCTTCCGTTTATCTTTGGAATATTTGATGAAGAGCATGACTTCTTTGAGATTGCTCTGGAGTTTGTCAAGTTCTTCATCCTTTATCTCGGCAGGTGAGAAGAGATTGATCCGGTAATCCGGGACCAGAGAAAGGATCTCGGGGTCCTGGACAGAGAGCATTTCGTGGAGGCTCCTGGGAGCGTTCCAGGTGTCGGAACCGAAGTACACGACCGTGGTTATGACCGGGATGAGCCGGTCATCCTTGTAGAAACCGGTGAGATACTCTCCGGATGTGGAGGGCCATTGTTTTGCTTCTCTGTGGGATCTGGCAGAATTTTCTACCTGCCCTGCGTATTCTAATGCATCATAGACCATGTTTTTGACCGGCATTGCGTAGTGTGTTTCCGATTGATTTTCAATCCCCAGGAGAAGATAGATCCTTGAATCATCGTGCATAACATTAAGAGATTTGAATTCGTCCCGGAATTTCTGGACGGGAACTTCTGAAGTGCCGGATCCGTAGGGGACAGCGAGAACTGTGGTATCCAGTGGATGAAGCGTGTCAGGGTCTATGACGTTTTTTCCTTTGTACAGCATATGGTTGAACACGTCCGCAAAAACGCGGTTGTCAGCCATGTAATCTTTGGTGATGGTATCCTTTGTACCCATAGGTTTCACCACCTTCGATCTGTTTATGTGATCAGAGTAGTTTATTATCTGATCCAGTTACAGGGTATCATACATTTTGGTGTTTGAGAAGCGGATATCTGATATTTTATCATTTTTGTAGCTTGCGGAGATTTGTTTGATAACATTCTTACATAAGATTTATCTAGATTTTGTAGTGGTGTCTTGCCAGCGGCCCTTTTTCAGTGTTAAAATAATATCATCAAAAGAACAGGGAGAATGAAATCAATGTACGATTATCTTATCGTAGGTGCCGGTCTTTACGGTGCGGTTTTTGCACAGGAGGCGAAGCGTGCCGGGAAGTCAGTGTTTGTGATCGACAAGCGTCCGCATATTGCGGGAAATGTATATACAGAGAAGGTGGAAGGGATCAACGTGCATAAATACGGTGCGCATATTTTCCATACCAATAATAAGAAGGTCTGGGATTATATCACCCGGTTTGCCACCTTCAATCGTTTTACCAACAGTCCGGTTGCCAATTATCACGGGGAGCTGTACAGTCTTCCGTTTAATATGTATACCTTTAACAGGATGTGGGGCGTGGTGACTCCGGAGGAGGCTGCGGCAAAGATCGAGGAGCAGCGGCAGGCTGCAGGGATTACGGAACCCTCGAATCTGGAGGAACAGGCTATCAGCCTTGTAGGTACGGATATTTATGAGAAGCTGATCAAGGGCTATACGGAGAAGCAGTGGGGACGTCCATGTACGGAGCTTCCTGCTTTTATCATCAAGAGGCTTCCGGTGCGTCTGACCTTTGATAATAACTATTTCAATGCGCTGTATCAGGGAATCCCGGTGGGTGGTTATACGAAGATGGTTGCCAATCTGCTGGACGGTATCGAGGTACGGCTGAATGAGGATTATCTGGAGAAAAAAGAGCAGTATGATGCAATGGCGGAGAAGGTGATCTACACAGGTGCCATTGATTCGTATTTTGACTATAAGCTGGGAACTCTGGAGTATCGTTCCGTGCGTTTTGAGAACGAGACACTGGATAAACCTAATTTCCAGGGAAATGCAGCAGTGAATTATACGGATGTGGAGACTCCATGGACCCGTATCATCGAGCATAAATGGTTTGAGTTCGGAAAGGATGAGGAGGGTAATGATCTTCCGAAAACGGTGATCAGCCGGGAATACAGTTCCGAGTGGAAGCCTGGAGATGAGCCGTATTATCCGGTCAATGATGAGAAGAACGGAGCGCTTTACGGACAGTATAGGGAGCTTGCAGAGAAGGAACCGAAGGTGATCTTCGGCGGCCGTCTTGGCGAATATAAATATTATGACATGGATGCGGTGATCGCTTCTGCGCTGGATATGTGTGAGCGGGAGCTTGCATAAAAAAGATACTGGATATAACTAATGATAAGATCCTCTTATATTTCGGAGTCAAGGCAAAAGAGAAATATAAGGGGATTTTATGCATAGAATGGCAGTGAGATTTTTTGAGGGAGGAAAGAGCAATGAGAAGGTGCAAAGGTGTGTTTCTGGCAGGAATGCTGGTGCTGAGTATGAGTGTTCCGGTGTATGCGGACAAGTCGGTTGTGGTAAAGGTGGAGGCTCCGGCGGATACCACAGATTATTATATGACTGTGGATTCCGGTGGAGTTGGTGTGGATATCTATCCGTCCACCGACGGAAAAGGTGAAAAGCTCAATGATAAGACGGTAAGGGATGGTACTGTCCTGCATATCGAAGGGGAGACAGAGAAGAATGGTGAGACCTGGGGATATACAAAGTATAATGGCAGATACGGTTATGTGCCGCTGGAGGAGTTGCGGCCCTCAAAGGATGCGGAGCTGGCGAAGGCCGGAATCGCAGGGGGCACGGAGAAAGAGACTTCTGCAGTGAATCAGGGAGACGCATCCGATACGCAGGATTCCGCAGCCGGCGAAGGACAGGGAACGTCTGCAGGGACGGACAATACAGGCAGCTCTCAGGCTCAGAATGGCGAAGGACAGGGAACGTCTGCAGGGATGGCCAGCACAGATGAATCTCAGGCTCAGAGAGGTGAGGTTCAGGGGCCACCTGCAGGGACGGCCAGCACAGGTAGTTCTCAGGCTCAGAGCGGCGAGGTCCAGGGACCGCCTGCAGCGGATGGAACAACAGAAGGTGGGGAATCTGCGGATGAAGCTGTCACCAAGCCGGTCAATGGCACAGCTGCGACATCCTTTAAAGAAGAAAATTCCTGGTATAAAAGTCCGTTTATCTGGATCGGGATCGCAACAGTACTTGCAGTAATCGGAATTCTGGGTTATCATTTGAAGAAACGTTAACAGATAAACCAGATCAATATAAGAAAAGTGGAGAATTTTGTGAAGAGATTACAGCTTGTCAGGAAGAAATTACTGCCGCTTCTTCTGTGTGTGGCAGTTGCGGGCAGCCAGGTTCCGGTTATGGCAGCCGATGTGGAAGGTTTCAGTGATTCTGCGGAAGGCTTCAATGAAGAATGGTCAGAAGATACACAGACGCAGTCAGCGGAAGCAGAGGATACGACGGAGACCGCAGAAGGGAACACCGCAGAGAATATCACAGGGAATACCACAGAGAACACCGGTATCCCGGATGAACAGACAGAGGATATTGCAGAGGCAGCCGACGGGGATACCGAGGATATAGCCTTGCAGAGTTCCGAGGAGGATACAGAGACTCCCGAAACATCAGAAGGATTGTCTTCTGATTCCCAGGAGGATACCTTTGGCGACGGTGAGGAGAGCTTTGGGGATGCCTCAGACAGTGATGAGTCCGGCATCGAATATATCAAGGGCCGTCCGCTTACGGAGGAAGAGGAGCAGGAACAGCTGGCACCCTTTGATAATCTGACCGCTTATTCCACCGCCGTGGAGATCGGAAATGATGTGGATGAGGTACCGATGGGAAGAGCTGCGGCCTATCCGTCCTATTATAATGCAGCGGATCAGGGATATGTTACTTCCGTAAAGAATCAGGAGCCCTACGGTATGTGCTGGGCATTTGGAATGGCCTCTCTTCTGGAAACTTCGTTTCTGACCCAGGGCCTTGGAACTTATGATCTGTCGGAAGAGCATCTGGCGTATTTTTTTGCAAACAGAAAGAATGACCCGCTTGGAAATACCTACGGGGATGTCAATAAGCATATGGGGACAGATGATAAAGGAAACGCAGATTATCATGAGGGCGGAAATGATCTTCTGGCTTCCATGTTTCTGAGTACCTGGTCCGGAATGACAACAGAAGGGGATGTGCCGCTGGCAACAGATTCCACGCATACACAGAAAACCGGTGTGACTCCGGCGGCATCCAAGGCGTACAATGCAGCTGCTTATCTGAAAAATGCCTATTTTTCCGATTATTCCGTAAATGCCATGAAGAAGCTTCTGGTTGCAAATAATTCGGTCACTGTGATGTATAATGCACAGAATGCCTATTACAATGCAAGTACAGCGGCCTATTCCTATCCTACCAGCACCAAGAACGTGAATCATGTAGTTACAGTGGTGGGTTGGGATGACAATTATTCTGCGAAGAATTTCCGGGCATCTTCCAAGGTAAAGGGAGACGGAGCCTGGATCGTCAAGAACAGCTGGGGTACAGGCTGGGGAAAATCCGGATATTTTTATATGTCTTATGAGGATAAGTCTGTCAGTGAGCTGGTTGCGGCTACGGCTGTCAATACACCGAAATATAGCAACAATTATTTTTATGACGGAACGTCGGGCCTTGGTTCTATCCGCATGTATGCAGGGGAACAGCTGTCCACGGTTTTTCGTGCCAGTGCAGGAAACGGAAAAGCGGAATCGCTTGGCGAGGTGACTCTCAGCTCCATGTCTGCCAATAATTCCTATACTGTGCAGGTATATACAAATCTGAAGGATGCCAGTGATCCTACCAGTGGAACACCGGCATATTCCACACCGGTTTCCTGCAGTCAGCCGATGGCTGGGGTTATGACCTTTCAGATCCCGGAGGTTCTGCTCAGCCAGAACAGTCTGTATTCTATTGTGGTGACAAATGCAGGAAGCACATATATAAAATACTGTGTGGAGGCAGAGGTCAGTTATGGCTGGTGCAGCTTTTCTCCGTCTATCGTATCCGGTCAGAGCTTTCTGCGATATAACGCGGAGGATACCTGGATGGATGCAGTTGAATTTAATCCATCGGTAACGCCGAGGATCAAGGCGCATACTAGGACTCTGAGCAGTGCGGCCAGGATGCAGCTTTCTTCCTCTGAGATAAGTCTGTATTCCGGAGATCAGAAAACACTGAATGCTTCGGCTACCAGATCCGAGATGGATGCTTCCGGCATTGTCTGGGAAAGCTCAGATACCAGTGTGGCTGCTGTAAATGGAAGCGGCGTTGTTACTGCAAAAAATCCGGGAACAGCAACCATAACCTGCTACGGAAAAAATGCCAGGGGAATCCGAGCTACCTGTAAGGTTACGGTGAAGCTTCGTCAGACCACAGGTGTAAAACTGGTTTCCAAGGCATTTAACAGGATACGGATCTCCTGGAAAGCAGTTCCCGGCTGCAATCGTTATGCTATCTATCGCTGGGATGAAAGCGGAAATTCAAAAAAAATGGCAACCGTGACAGCAGATGTAGTGACCTGGCAGGATACTGCAGTGAAAACAGGAAGCACTTATACGTATCGGATCCGGGCTTCTTATGTACGTTCCGGAAAGAAGACTGTTTATGGAGCCGTATCTTCGCCGTTATCAGCAAAAGCGGAGCTGGGGAAGGCCCGTGCAGTGGCTGAAGCTGTCAGCGGACCATGTAACAGGGTATCCTGGAAGAAGGTTTCCGGAGCAAGTGGCTATCATATCTACCGGAAACTCCAGGGGAAAAGCTGGGTTCGGATCGGAACCGTTAACAACAAAGTATTGTCCTGGCAGGACACGAAGATTAAGGGAATCACCTCCTACGCTTATGCTGTGAGGCCATATAAGAATGTAGATGGGAAAAAAGTTTTAGGAGGATATCAGGCAAGCAGCTATATCCTGTCCTATCCGGAACTTCAGAAGATATCCAGTGTCAGGAAGACCTCCAGGGGGCTGAAGATCTGCTGGAAAGCGCAGAAGAAAGCAGATTGCTATCAGATCTACCGTAAGACCGGAAAGGGTTCATGGAAAAAGATCCGTACAGTTTCCGGAGGCAGCCGTTCCTCCTTTGAGGATAAGACCGCAAAGAAGGGAACAACGTATTACTATGCGGTGCGTGCAGGGATAAAAACCTCCGGTGGAAAAGTACTCTGCGGAGGATACGCCGCAAAAGCAGCAAAGAGATAAAAGTGTTAAAATATAAAACGCCCGGATCTGGCTTGAAACATTCCAGATCCGGGCGTTTTATGTTTTGGTTGAATATGTGTATTATATATGATTATATCAGGCAGTTCAAAAGAAAGATCAGTCGTTGTTGATCACAACGCCTTTCTGAAGCATGATGTTGGCATAAAGTGCTTTCTCACTTGTGGAGATGATGCAGTATGCAGTTTTTGCTTCGTCATAGAATGCGAAACGCTCGATGTTTCCAACGGCTTTTTCGCCACGCTCGTCATGCTTGGAAACGATTTCTTTATATGTATCCCAGATCGGTGTCTCCACATTATCGCCAGGCATTACTTCCATCAGGTTTACCGGATGCTCTACATAGGTATCCAGCGGGAAGAGCTTCAGGATGGCATCCAGGATCTCCGGAACGCCATGTCCGTCACAACGGATGGTGATGGCATTTTTTCCCATGGATTCTACAGGGAAGTTTCCGTCAGCGATAACAAGACGGTCACTGTGTCCCATCTCACATAAAACCTTCAGTAATTCTGGTGATAAGATTTCTGGAATTCCTTTTAACATAGTTCATATCCTCCTAAGATCATTGTGTACTTATAGTATTTTCGGAAATTACAGCATCAGGCTCAGGTGATCAGAACAGGATACATGGATTTCCGAAACTGTTATGACGCCGGTAGTATCAGACAGACCTGCCCGGCCACAGGCTTTAGAACTCTTATTAATTAATCTAACGGTATTTGGTCTCCTTTTCAAGGGAATATTTTCCTGTAAATGATGAAAATTTTATGGTTGACAGAAAACGTATGGAGCGCTATGATGAACTCAAACGGAAACGTTTCGGTTTCTGAACCAAATGAGGAAATAATACAAAACAAACACAATGATTCCAAGGAGGAGAAGATTATGCCACTGGTTACATCGAAGGAAATGCTGTTAAAGGCACAGAAGGGCGGATATGCAGTAGGAGCATTCAACGCAGAGAATATGGAGATGGTGAAGGCGATCATCCAGGCAGCTGAGGAGCTGAAAGCACCGGTTATGATCCAGACAACACCTTCTACTGTTAAATATGGTACGGTTGAGACTTACGCTGCGATCGTAGCAGCAGAGGCAGCCAAGGCTTCCGTTCCGGTATGCCTTCATCTTGACCACGGCAGCAGCTTTGAGCTTGCGATGCAGGCAATGCATGCAGGCTATACCTCTGTGATGATCGATGGTTCCAAGCTGGATTTTGAGGATAATATCAGAGAGACCAGGAGAGTTGCGGATGTGGCAGCAGCCCTGGATATCCCATGTGAGGCTGAGCTCGGTAAGGTCGGTGGTAAAGAGGATGATCTTGAGGCTGAGGCAGACACTAACACCGACCCGCAGGAGGCGAAGGAATTCGTGGAGCGTACAGGTGTTACTTCACTGGCAGTTGCCATCGGAACCGCACATGGTTTCTATGTGGGAACACCGGTTCTTGACAAGGAACGCTTAAGCGAGATCCGCGAAGTCGTAGATATCCCCCTTGTTCTTCACGGGGCATCCGGACTCAGTGATGAGGATGTCAGCGACTGTGTAAAACGTGGTATCTGCAAGGTTAACTTTGCAACAGAGCTTCGTGCTGCATATTCCAGGGCAGTGAAGGAGACCTTTGCAGAGAATGAGAACACCATCGACCCGAAAGCCTACGGAAAGAAAGCGATCCAGGCAGTGAAGGAGCTGGTTGAGGCGCGTATGAAGGTTTGCGGCTGTGATGGAAAGGCAGAATGATCTTCTGTAAAAAAGCAGAAACGGAGTGATCTGTATGGCAGCAACCATGAAAGATATTGCCAGGCGGACCGGACTTGGGCTCGCAACGATTTCTTCTTATTTTAACGGCGGAAACGTAAGAGAAAAAAACAGAATAAAGATCGAGGAGGCCATTCAGGAGCTGCATTATGAGGTCAATGAGGTGGCCAGAGGGCTTAAGACTAATGCTACCAAGACCATCGGCGTGGTGATCCCGGAGCTTAACAATACCTTTTGCGCGGAGATCATCACAGGAATGGAGGATGTCTTAAGGAGTCACGGATATGCGACTATTGTCTGTGACTGCCGTACCGATAAGAGACTGGAGCGGGATGCAGTGGAGTTTTTAAGCCGGAAGCGTGTGGACGGGATCATCAGCATGCCGGTGGATGCGGAAGGCAATCATCTGAAAAAATTCCAGAAAACCGGAAAGCCCATCGTACTCATTGACCGCAGGATCAGGGAGCTTTCCTGTGACAGTGTTCTTGTAGACAACGAGAAGGCGGCTGAGGACGCAATGAGAGTTTTTTTTCAGGCAGGACACCGTAAGATCGGGATCATTGGCGGACCGGAGGAAATTTCCACAGCTCAGGAACGTCTCCAGGGGTACCGCAATGCATACGAAAAAGAAAATATACCGGTACGGGAATCTCTGATCTATCACGGCGATTATACCATTCAGGGCGGTGTGCAGGGAATAGAGAAGCTTGTTGCGGACAATCCGGATATGACGGCTGTGTTTGTTACCAACTATGAGATGACCATGGGGGCGGTGATCGGGATGAATGAGCTGGGTCTTAAGATCCCGGAACAGCTGTCTATGATCGGTTTTGACAATCTGCAGTTTGCCAGAGCATGCAATCCCAAGCTTACCATTGTGGCACAGCCTACACAGGGGATTGCCGGAGAAGTGGCGGGAATCATGCTGAAACGGCTGGAAGGGGCTGCAAGTGAAGAAACAGAACCGATCACGGAGAAGCTTGGCGCAGAGATCATCATGGGAAAATCCGTCTGTGTGCTGGACGAGAAGGAGAAGCTATAATGAAACCATATTTATTAGGTATTGATATCGGAACCAGTGCCTGTAAGGTTGCGGTTTTTGAAAAATCGGGAACGGTTGTGGCTGCGGCCAACGGCGATTATCCAGTTTACTATCCGAAGGAGGGCTGGGCAGAACAGAATCCGGAAGAATGGTGGAGTGCTGTTTGTCAGGCGGTAAAGAAGGCCATCCAAAAAGCGGGGATAGCACCTGAGGAGATCGCAGGCATCGGTATTGACGGCCAGAGCTGGTCAGCCATTGCCATGGATAAGGACGGAAATGTACTGACAAACACTCCGATCTGGATGGATACCAGAGCACAGTCTATCTGTGACAGATTGAATGAAGAGATCGGGGCAGAGCAGATTTTTGAAGTATCCGGTAATTCCCTTCAGCCGTCCTACACAACTGCAAAGATCCTCTGGTATAAAGAAAATCTCCCGGAGGTATACCAAAGGATCCACAAGATCCTGCAGTCTAACAGCTACATTGCATATAAGCTGACGGGTGTGATGAGCCAGGATGTTTCCCAGGGCTATGGCCTGCATTGCTTTGACATGAGAAAAGCAGCCTGGGATGAGGATATGTGCAGAAAGCTTGGGATTCCCATGGAATTTCTTCCTGAGATCTGTGCCTGTGATCATGTTGTGGGAACAGTTACAGAGAAGGCGGCGGAGGAATCCGGCCTTGCTGTGGGAACACCGGTTGTTGCCGGTGGTCTGGATGCGGCATGCGGAACACTGGGGGCTGGAGTGATCCATCCGGGTGAGACACAGGAGCAGGGAGGACAGGCCGGCGGAATGAGCATCTGCATGGATGAGTACAAGGCAGATCCCAGACTGATCCTTGGCTATCACGTGGTTCCGGGACAGTGGCTCCTTCAGGGAGGAACCACCGGAGGTGGTGGTGTCATGCGCTGGTTTGAACGTGAGTTTGCAGATTATGAGCGCTCTGTAGCAGGGGAAAAAGGCTCTTCTCTGAATCAGCTCAATGAGATCGCAGAAAGGGTCGCACCAGGCAGTGACGGAGTGGTATTTCTTCCATATATGTCCGGTGAGCGTTCCCCGATCTGGAATCCCAATGCGAAGGGCGTATTCTACGGACTGGATTTTGCCAAGACCAAGGGACATATGGTACGTGCCTGTATGGAAGGCGTAGCACTTTCTCTGAAACACAACCTTGAGGTGGCAAAGGAAGCGGGAGCAGATGTGGAAGTTCTCCGTGCAATGGGAGGCTCTGCAAATTCTCTTCTCTGGACACAGATCAAATCCGATATCACAGGAAAACCCATCGTAGTGCCGTCCTCTGATACGGCAACAACACTTGGTGCAGCGATTCTGGCAGGTGTTGGTGTTGGAATGTATCAGGATTATGATGAGGCCATCCGTCTTACGGTAAAGGAAACAAGAAGACATGAACCGAACCCGGAAAACCGGGACGTTTATGAGAAAACCTATAAAACCTATTTAAATCTCTATAAATCTCTTGAACCTATGATGAGAAATGAGGAGGAAAAGTGATCATGAAAGCAGCAGTAGTAGTAGCAAATGAGGATGTTCAGTATCAGGAAGTGGAAGAACCTCAGGTAACACCAGGCCATGTGAAGATCAAGGTAAGATATTCCGGGATTTGCGGGTCTGATATCCCACGTGTATTAAATCACGGCGTACATTTTTATCCCATCGTGCTCGGACATGAATTTTCCGGCGATGTGGTGGAAGTGGGAGAAGGCGTTACCAAGGTGAAGGTCGGTGACCGTGTATCCGGTGCGCCACTTCTTCCCTGTATGAAATGTGACGACTGCCAGAAGGGTAATTTCTCTCTCTGCAAGCATTACAGCTTCATCGGTTCCAGAGAACAGGGAGCAAACGCAGATTATGTAGTGGTTCCTGAGCAGAATGCAGTACCATTCGCAGACAATGTTCCATATGAGCAGGGAGCCATGTTTGAACCTGCAACCGTAGCTATCCACGGTGTATTCCAGAATGATTACCACGGCGGTGAGTATGTGGCGATCCTTGGCGGCGGTACGGTTGGTATGTTCACCATGCAGTGGACAAAGATCTTCGGCTCCAAGAAGGTAGTGGTCTTTGATATCAGCGATGAGAGACTTGCGCTTGCAAAGCGTCTCGGCGCAGATGAGATCATCAACACAAAGGAAGATGGATATATGGAAAAAGCCATGGCTATCACAGGCGGCAAGGGATACGGCTTCGTATTCGAGACAGCCGGACAGGTTCCGACCATGCACATGGCATTCGAGCTTGCAGCAAACAAAGCACATGTATGCTTCATCGGTACTCCTCATGAGAACCTTACTTTCACACCGAAGCAGTGGGAGAACATGAACCGTAAGGAGTTCAAGCTTACCGGTTCCTGGATGTCCTACAGTGCACCATATCCGGGACGTGAGTGGGATCTGACTGCTCATTATTTTGCAACCGGTCAGCTGAAGTTTGACCCGGGCTTCATTTATAAGAAAATCCCGATGAGTCAGGCACAGGAGGCCTTCCAGCTGTTCAAGACACCGGGCCTTGTAAAAGGAAAGATCCTTCTTTCCAATGAGGAAGACTGATATGATCCTGACAGTAACCTTAAACGCTGCCATTGACAAGCGTTATGTAGTGGATGATTTTAAGGTGGGCGAAGTGAACCGGGTGCGTGAATGTACCTATGTTCCCGGCGGAAAGGGACTGAATGTTTCCAAGCCGGCGTCCATTTACGGTGCTGAAGTGGTTGCCACCGGCTTTGTAGGCGGCCACGCAGGCAATTATATAGAAGCTGCCCTGAAGCCTTTTGGCATTAAGAGTGCTTTTTACCATGTAGAGGCGGAGAGCCGCTCCTGTATCAACATCTGGGATGAGGTGAATCATGTACAGACCGAATTCCTGGAGCCGGGATTTACACTGACAGAGGCAGATTTTGATGGCTTTGAGAAAAAATTCCGCCAGCTTGTAAAAGACGCTTCTGTTGTGGCAATGTCCGGCAGCGTGCCGAAGGGACTTGACGGGAGTGCCTACCAGCGCCTCGTGAAGATTGTGAAAGACGCTGGAAAACCGGTGATCCTGGATACCAGCGGCAAGCTTCTGGAAGAGGGGATCAAGGCAGCACCGACACTGATCAAGCCTAACATTGATGAGATCCGTATGCTGACAGGCAAGCATTGTGACGATATCAACGATATCATTGAAGCAGCGAAAGCCATCCATGCCGGTGGTGTGGAGATCGTGGCGGTCTCGCTTGGAGCAGATGGTTCCCTGGCAGTCGGAGAGGAAGGGATTTTCCGTGCGGTGGTTCCGAAGATCGATGCGGTAAATACCGTAGGCTGCGGAGATTCCATGATCGCAGGCTTTGCCCTTGGATTAAGTGAGGGACTTTCCTTGGAAGAGACTCTGCAAAGAGCCAGTGCGATCTCAGCGGCGGCAGCCATGCGCGAGGAAACGGGCTTCTTTGTGATGGAGGATATGGAGGCTCTTCTTCCGAAGATCGAGATCAGGCGTTTATAAGATAAGCTTATAATAAGAAAATTTTTATAAAAAAGGAGATGTAAAGATGGCAGAAGTTATCAATCCGGCAATTGTGCCGAAAGTGACACTTCCTTCCGGCGAGCAGGTTCCGTGTGTTGGAATGGGAACATTCGGTTCCGACCGTGTATCCGCAGAGGATGTATCTGCAGCTGTTGCAGGCGCGATCCGCAGTGGCTACCGTATGTTTGACTGTGCCGCATGCTACGGAAACGAGCATGAGATCGGCCAGGTATTTAAGGAAGCTTTTGACGAAGGTGTTGTAGAGCGTAAGGATCTTTTTATCATGACAAAGGTATGGAATGACATGCACAGAAGAGTAGAGGAAGCCTGTGATAAGAGCATTAAGGATCTTCAGTGCGATTATGTGGATATGTATTTCATCCACTGGCCATTCCCGAACTATCATGCACCAGGATGTGATGTGGATTCCAGAAATCCGGATTCCAAACCCTTCAGTGTGGAGGAGTTTATGGATACATACCGCCAGTGTGAGGCGTTGGTAGAAAAAGGAAAGATCCGTTATATCGGTATTTCCAATATGACCATTCCGAAGCTTGAGGCAGTTCTTCCGCTTATGAAGATCAAACCTGCAACCTGTGAGCTTGAGCTTCATGTATGCTTCCAGCAGCAGGAGCTTTATGATTATCTGGTAGAGCATAACATCCAGCCGGTAGGCTATATGCCGATCGGTTCTCCACGCAGACCGGAGAGAGATATCTGCCCGGAGGATGTTGCGGATCTGGAGGTTCCGGAGATGCAGGCAATCGCAAAGGCACATGGGGTTCATCCGGCTCTGATCGCTCTGAAGTGGGCACATCAGAGAGGCGAGATCTCCATTCCGTTCTCTGTGCACAACTATGCAAGCAACCTGAAATGTGTCACAGAGGATCCCCTTACAGAGAAAGAAATGGCAACCATCGCAACTCTGGAAAAAGGCAACCGTCTTGTAAAAGGCCAGGTATTCCTGTGGCATGGTGCAAATGACTGGCATGACCTCTGGGATGAGGATGGCGTTATCGTAAAATAATAAAAATATGCAGGAAAATCCCGTGTCCCATATGTTGGATGCGGGATTTCTTTGTATTTAATTTGGACTAAGAAACTCCGTTGTAAATTTTAACCAAACATGTTAACATATAAAAAGAATTAACAGTTATTGTTCACAGAAAGGACAGTAATCTTACCAATGAAAATGACAGAGACGGGGGGAAGGATCTGTCAGGGGGATGTGCAATAAAAACAACAGAAACTGATCAGAGGGGGACAACAGAAATTATGTATCGTATTTTACTGGTAGATGATGAGATACTTGTTCGAGATGCGATCCGGGAGAATATTGACTGGAAAGCAATGGACTGTGAGCTGGTAGGAGACTGTGATAACGGGAAAGCAGCAGCGGAATTTGTACAGAACCATCCGGTGGATATCGTGCTTACAGATATCCTTATGCCATATATGGATGGTATGGAACTGAGCCGTTTTCTCCATGATAATTATCCGGACATCGTGATCGTGATCTTCAGCGGATTCGGAGAATTCGAGTATGCCAAGAAGGCGATCCAGTATGGTGTCAGTGAATATATGCTGAAGCCGGTGACCGCCATGGAACTCAGAAATGTTATCGGAAAAATGAAGGAGAAGGTGGACCAGCAAAGAAAAGAAAAAGAGAAGCTGGAACGTCTGACACAGACTTCCGAGAATTATCAGAAAAACGCCATTGTGATCCGTTCCAGAGCGCTGCAGGGCTTTGTGGATAATATCAAGACACGGCAGGAAAGTCTGGAAGAGCTTGCAGCATTAGGAATCGATCTTGAGGCAGCATGCTATCGTGTGGCTGTTTTTGATCTGGATCTGTATTCGGACAGCAGTCAGCTTACTGCGGAGAAACGCCAGGAGAGCGCACTGATGTCTTTTGTTCTTTTTAATATCAGTGATGAGATCATCAGCAAGGAAAAAGCAGGAGTGGCATATCAGGCCGGAAATAACAAGGTCGGTGCTCTTTTCATGGGAAACCGTACCAGAGAGTTTGAACAGAAGATCATGGAGATCTGCAGGACGATTCAGGATAAGCTGAAGGAACTGATGTCGCTGGATATTTCTATCGGTGTGGGAAGCTGGGCCAGAACTCAGCAGGAGCTTCGTGTATCCCATGAACTTGCTGAGAAAGCTATTGAATATCGTTATCTTCTTGGCGGAAGCCTTCTTATTGATATGGAAGAACAGCCGGAGGAAAAAAATCTTTCCATTAAAGATTATGTAGAGAAGCTGGTAGCTGCTCTGAAAGCGGATAAAAAGGAAAACGCAGAGCATATTCTGGAACAGATCTCTTCTGAGATCAAGGAAGCGCGGGTGGATAAGAGTCGTGCCTGCGTGTATCTTCAGCAGATCATCCGTGCAGCAGATGAAACCTGTGAGGATATGGTTCCGGACAACAGGCTTTTTTCCAAAAGAGAAGCACTTCTGCAGCAGGTTACGGAGCAGAATTCTTTTGACAGTGCTGTTGAACTGGTCAGGAATCATATCGGAGAGATTTTCCAGACACTTTCCGATGCAAACAGCTCCAGCGGACAGCGTCAGGCCAGACTTGCCCTGGATTATATCCAGAAGAATTATATGGATCCGGATTTAAGCCTGAACAGTATCTGTTCCTATCTGAATATTAGTACAAGCTATTTCAGTACGATCTTTAAGGATCTTACGGGAGAGACTTTTACAGAAGTTCTGATCCGTACCCGCA
The DNA here is from genome assembly GCF_008679485.1 of Blautia sp. LMAG:89. NCBI lineage: Bacteria > Bacillati > Bacillota > Clostridia > Lachnospirales > Lachnospiraceae > Blautia > Blautia sp. LMAG:89. Next base: position 643,211 of record NZ_NANC01000003.1, read on the forward strand.
TGGAGAAGGCGAAGGAACTTCTGGAGAATACAACTATGAAGAATTATGAAATTGCCGAGAAAGTCGGATTTGCAGATCCCCATTATTTTGGGATCTCCTTCAAAAAAATGACCGGCTGCACACCAACAGAATATGCAAGGGAGAAACGTAAATGAGAGATATCCGGTTTGCGGCAAAGATCATAGGAAAATTTAAGAGTATCCAGAGTGCGATCTTTGCGGTAGTGACGGTGCTGCTTTTAAGTGCGGTGCTGGTCATAACAGGTGTTTCCATGAGATATACCCGCAATTCTATTTTTGAAAATTCTGCTGTCTACACCCAGAATATCGTGCAGCAGATGAATCAGAATATTGATTCCTATATTGATTACATGGAAAATATAGCCTATATGATCTCCAGTAACGAGGATGTACAGCAATATCTTTTTGGTGAAAATGTGGACAATGGAACAAGAGAGCGTCTGATCAATCAGTTCAAGACTATTCTGGATGGACGAAGTGATATCCGAAATCTTGGAATCATTGGAAGTAATGGACGGAAGCTGATCAACGACGGCAAGCAGTCTGTGAATCCGGATCTGAAGCTTTCCACCCAGGAATGGTATCTGGAAGCTTTACAGAAGCCGGAAGGCCCGCTTCTTACATCTTCTCATGTACAGCACATCATCAGCGGAGAGCGTCCGTGGGTGATCACTTTAAGCAGGGGAATCCGTAATTTTTCCAACAGTGGTGAGAAAGAGGGAGTCTTTTTTATTGATCTGAATTATAGTGCCATCAGTGAACTTTGTGATCAGAATACGATCGGGAAAAAGGGATACGCATTCATTTTGGATGAAAGCGGAAATATTGTATACCATCCCCAACAGCAGCAGCTTTACAATGAATTACAGACTGAGAATATCGACCTGATCGTGAAATCAAAAGAAGATACGGTGCGTACCGAAAAGGGAAACAGAGGAAAGCTGTATTCCATTTCCAGATCAAATAAAACCGGATGGACAGTTGTGGGCTGTATGAGCGTCAGCGAGCTTCTGCGCAAAAGCAATCAGGCACAGAGTATTTATGTGCTTATTTCCGCACTTCTGATGATCGTGGCACTGCTTTTTTCCAGATTTCTGGCAAAGAGTCTTACATATCCTCTTCAGCGTCTCAGAGATTCCATGTCCAGAGTACAGGAAGGGCATTTTGACGGAGCAGATGTGGAGATCGATTCAGAGAATGAGATCGGAAGCCTGACGAAATCTTTCAATGTGATGACACATAGGATACAGGATCTTATGGAGCAGAACGTGAAGGAACAGGAAGCAAAGAGAAAAAGTGAGCTTAAGGCCCTTCAGTCCCAGATCAATCCTCATTTTCTCTACAATACCCTGGATTCGATCATCTGGATGGCAGAGGGCAGAAAGTACGAAGAGGTTGTTCTGATGACAGCATCCCTGGCGCGTCTTCTTCGTCAGAGCATCAGTAATGAAGATGAAGTGGTTCCTCTTGCAAGGGAAGTGGAGTATGCCAAGGGTTATCTTACGATCCAGAAGATGCGTTACAAGGACAAGCTGGAATTCGAGATTGATGTAGAACCTTCTATATTAAATATCCCTCTGATCAAGCTGGTTCTCCAGCCGATCATTGAAAATGCCATCTATCATGGACTGAAATATAAAGAGAGTAAGGGACTTTTGCAGGTAAAAGGCTTTATGAAGGACGGAAATGCAGTTCTTCAGGTGATCGACAATGGTGTAGGTATGGATGAGGAAACATTGTCACATATTTATGATAAGCATAAGGTGAATTATCATTCCAATGGTGTGGGTGTTTACAATGTACAAAAACGTCTGAAGCTTTATTATGGAGAAAATTACGGGATCACCTATGAAAGTGAAAAAGGTGTCGGAACCACTGCCACGATTACCATTCCGGGAATACAGGAGGAATCAATATGAAAAAACATAGAAAACTCCTGACTTTAGGAGTGGTCATCTGCCTTGTGGCGGGGCTTGTAGCCGGAATATTCTATTATAAACAGGTAGAAGAAGAGAGAAAACTATCGTTGATCTATATTCCGAAGGTTGTGGACGGTACCAACGATTTCTGGACATCACTGATCCAGGGGACGGAGATGGCTGCAAAGGAATATAATGCAGATATCCGCGTATGGGCACCTGAGGAAGAAAATGATGTGGATGGTCAGAACAAGCTGATCGAAAGGGCAATAGAAGAAAAACCGGATGCGATCCTGATCTCGCCGTCCAGCTTCACTGAATCTGACCAGCTTTTGAAGAAGGCAAAGGAACAGGGAATACATATTTCATTTATTGATTCCTACACACAGGAAGAGGTTCAGGACCTTACCGTTGCGACCGATAATCTGGAAGCAGGGCAGATCCTTGGCAGGTTTGCGAAGGATCTTGTGGGAGCGGATGATCAGATCGCGATCGTTTCACATGTAAAGGGTGTATCTACGGCAGTTGAAAGAGAAAAAGGTTTCCGGACAGGACTTGGCAGTCGGAAGGATAATATCGTGGATGTGGTATACTGTGATTCTCAGTATGACAAGTCCTATGAGCTTACAAAAGAGCTGATGAAAAAATATCCGGATCTCAAGATGATCGCGGGGATGAATGAATATTCCTCTGTAGGTGCTGCAAGAGCAGTAAAGGCAGCAAAAGCAGAGAACCGGATTAGGGTGGTGGGAGTAGACAGCTCACAGGAGGCCGTTCAGCTGATGGAACACGGAATCTTCCAGGGAATCGTTGTACAGAAGGCATTTAAAATGGGGTATGTGGGTGTTCGGGAAACAGTTAAGATGCTGCGTGGAGAAAACTATAAAAAGAATATTAATTCCGGGTGCCAGCTGGTAACTCCTGACAATATGTATACCAGTGAGATCGAAAAACTGCTTTTCCCGTTTAATACGTTAAAAACATATGGTGATCTTACACCGTAAATAGTCATAAATGCACAAAGAAAAGGGTTAAATATTTACAGTACAGTAAATATTTAACCTTTTTTTGAAAGATATTCTATTACAATTATTGATTTTTGACGGTATTATAATAACCAAGAAAACACAAGATACGTGCAAAACGTGAGGAGGGTAAAAATTGGAAAAGTTAAAACAAAATCCAATCGTTAAGAAGCTCGGATTGAACAGAATACTTCTTGTCTGTGTTCTGATTCTTATGTTCCTGGTTTTTAAAGTAGTTCTTGGAAACAAGTTTCCGGCTGTTGACAGTATCAAGTCTACTTTGAACTATGTGTACTTCCTGGGCTTTTTGTCACTTGGCGTTACATTCGTAATCGCTACAGGAGGAATTGATTTCTCCATCGGACCTGTAATGTTCTGCTGTGCACTGGTATCCGGTTACTGCATGACATCCTACAAGGTTCCATGTGCAGTTGCCATGATCCTTTGCATTCTGATCGGCCTCTGCTTTGGTATTTTTAATGGCTGGATGGTTTCTTACATGTCAGTACCGCCATTCATTATTTCCATGGCATCCATGAACATTGCAAAAGGTATTGCTTCGGTATTCACAAAAACACAGTCCGTAAGCTGGCCGGCAGCCAGTGAGGCAAACGGCTGGTTCCGTAATATCGTTTCCGCAAACGGCTTCCCTGTAGGAATTATTATCTTCCTGGGAATGGCAGTTATCTGCGGTATCGTTCTTTACAACACAAAGCCGGGACGTTACATCCTCTGCCTTGGTTCCAACAAAGAGGCTGTCCGTCTTTCTGGTGTTAACACAAAGAAATGGGAAATGCTTGCTTATGTGATCTGCGGATTCCTGGTAGGTATTGGAGCACTCTTCTTTGTAGCTACATACACAACTGTTCAGCCTGGTTATGGCGATCAGTACAACAACGAGGCTATTGCAGGCTGCGTTATGGGTGGTACATCCATGGTTGGTGGACTTGCTTCCATCGGCGGTACTGTAATCGGCGTATTTATCATCTCTCTTCTTCAGCAGGGCATCATGGCATTTGGCCTTGGTAAAGGACAGCAGATGATCATCACAGGTATCATCGTTATCGTTGCAGTTTATATCGACGTTTCTGCAAGACGCAGAAAGAACTGATCTTAGAGGGAGGATGCGACAATGGGTGAAGTTATTTTAACTATGAAGGACATTGATAAGTCCTTTCCTGGAGTTCATGCTCTGGATCACGTTAATTTCGAAGTAAAACGCGGCGAAGTACATGCACTTATGGGAGAAAACGGTGCCGGTAAATCAACACTGATGAAGGTTCTTACCGGTATTTATCAGAAGGATTCAGGTTCCATCGTTTACAAAGGACAGGAAACAGAATTCCACAATACACGTGAGGCACAGGATGCCGGCGTTGTAATCGTACATCAGGAGCTGAACATGGTAGGTGATCTTACCGTTGCTCAGAACATCTTTATCGGACGTGAGCCGAAAAAAGGCTTCCGTATCGATGATAAGAAAATGATCGAGGATTCCAAGAAACTTTTCCAGGATCTGAACATCGATATCAATCCAAGAGAAAAAATGCGTAATCTGACAGTAGGAAAACAGCAGATGTGTGAGATTGCAAAAGCGATTTCTCATAAGGCTGAGGTCATCATTTTTGATGAGCCTTCCGCAGCACTGACAGAGAAAGAGATCGCGGACCTGTTCGAGATCATCCGTGACCTTCGTAAGAAGAATCTTGGTATTGTGTATATCTCACACCGTATGGATGAGATCAAAACCATCACAGACCGTGTAACAGTCATGCGAGATGGTGGTTACGTAGGAACCCTCATCACAAAAGACAGTACAAAAGAAGATATCATCAACATGATGGTTGGTCGTGTTATCTATGAGGATCCGAAGCAGGAGAGTGCAGTTCCGGCAGATGCACCGGTAGTCCTGAAAGTTGAGCATCTGAACGCAGGAAAGATGGTTCAGGATGTAAGCTTTGAGCTGAGAAAAGGTGAGATCCTTGGTTTCTCAGGACTGATGGGCGCCGGACGTACCGAGACAGCCAGAGCACTGTTCGGAGCAGACCCGAAACAGAGTGGTAAGATCTCTGTTATGGGTAAAGATGGACAGCTTCACGAAGTTACCATCAACAGCCCGCAGGATGCTGTTAAATACGGTATCGGTTATCTGTCAGAGGACAGAAGAAGATACGGCTGTGTTGTACAGAAATCTGTAACAGAGAATACAACACTGGCAACAATGGAAGAGTTTACCAATGGTATCTTTATCAACAAAGCAAAAGAGAAAAAAGTTGCTGAGAAATATGTAAACGAACTTGCAACTAAGACACCTACTACAGACCAGCTGGTAGTTAACCTTTCCGGTGGTAACCAGCAGAAGGTAGTTATCGCAAAATGGCTGACACGAGACAGTGACATCCTTATTTTCGATGAGCCGACAAGAGGTATCGATGTTGGTGCTAAAAACGAAATCTACAAATTAATGAACAGACTGGCAGCAGAAGGCAAATCCATTATCATGATTTCTTCTGAGATGACAGAAGTTCTCCGAATGAGTGACCGTATCATCATCATGTGTGAGGGTAAAGTTACCGGATGTATTGATATCTCCGAGGCAACCCAGGAAAACATCATGGACAAGGCCACACGGAATATCAATTAAGGAGGAAAGTCATGACTAAGAAGAAAAAAAGTATTTTAAGTGATCAGAGATTTATTGTTTTGCTCGTTATCATTGTCCTGTGTGCAATATTCTCAGGCTTGAGTAAAGAATTCAGACAGTACACCACGATCCTGAGTATGCTGGATTTCTCATATTACGATCTTCTTATGGCGATCGGAGTTACATTCCCGCTTATCACTGGTGGTGTTGACCTGTCAATCGGAACTGGTATGGTAGCATACGCACTGATCGCCGGAACACTGATCAGAAACAACAATTGCCCGGTAGCTCTGGCAATGCTGATCTGTATTGTTCTTGGTATCGCAGTCGGTGCACTGAACGGTGTACTGATCGGTGTTATGAACCTGCCGCCATTTTTGGCAACACTTTGTACCTGTATGATTACCCGTGGTGCCGGCTCTCTTTGCAGCGCAACACCATGGCCGGGACTTACACAGCCGGGCGGATGGTTCCATACCATCTTCAAGGTAACAGTTGGTACAGGAAGAAGTGCTTCACGTTATCCGCTCGGTTTCCTGTGGATGATCATTCTGGTTCTTCTTATGGAGTACATCCTGAACCACACCAAATTCGGTCGTTACACAATTGCAATCGGTTCCAACAAAGAGGCAGCAGCCCTTTCTGGAATCAATACAAAGTTCTATCACGTAATGGTATACGTTGTCTGCGGTCTGTTTACAGGTCTTGCAGCAATCGCATACGCAGCAGTAACACCTACTGTACAGCCTGGTACTGGTGCCGGACTTGAGATGGATGCTATCGGTGGTGTATTCGTTGGTGGTGTAGCAGCTACCGGTGGATATGGTTCCGTGATCGGTACATTCGTTGGTATCTTCGTCATCATGCTTCTGAAAACAGGTCTTCCATATATCGGCCTGCAGGCAAACTGGCAGCAGATCATCACTGGTATCGTTCTGATCGTAGCCGTTCTGATCGATATCCTGAAAGAGAAAAAAGCAGCACACTGATATTAAGAAGTGTGTATAATAAGTAAGGGTGCTGTTTACAGAGAAATGTGAACAGCACCCGATAATCAAAGATGTGAAACGCCAAGGGGTAGCAACGGCGTATGAACATAAAAAACTATATAATATATTTTAAGGAGGAAATATTATATGAAAGCAAAAAAGGTTATGGCATTAATGCTCTGTGCAGCAATGGTAACAAGCATGAGCGCAACAGCAGCTTTTGCAGCTGAGGAGAAAGAAGATGCAGCAACAGAGGAATCCGCAGATTCCACAGCAGCTGAGGATCCTACCGCACAGTTCGACGGACTGAAAGCAAACGAAGCTTATGAGTTCCCGATGATGGTTAAATCTTTCCAGTCTACATACTGGGATGCAGCTCAGGAAGGTATGAAGAAAGCATCTGAGGAGCTGGGCGTTACTTATAAAGCACAGGGACCGAACAGTGAGTCCGATATCGCTGACCAGGTTAACATGATCAACACAGCTATCGGCTCCAATCCTGTTGGATTAGGACTTGCAGCTTGCGATACATCTTCTGTTCAGGATGCTCTTAAGACATGTGCAGAAAAAGGTATCCCGGTTGTAACTTTCGATACAGGTATCGCTGATGCTCCGGAAGGATCTGTAGTATGCGAGGTTTGTACAGACAACGCACAGGCTGGTGCAGTAGCAGCTGAGAATATGTACAACTCCATTAAAGACGTTGTTAAAGATGCTGACGGACAGGTTATCATCGGTGAGGTTAACCAGGATGCAACAGCTCAGAACATTCAGCAGCGTGGTACTGGATTCATCAACAAGATGATCGAGCTTCTTCAGGCTGATGGCAAGACTGTAGCAGTAAGCGGTAACGAGTTCTATGTTAACGCAGCAGAGGGTGCTGATGCTGATGCTAAAGACGCAGACGTTGTTATCCAGGTAGCTGTTCCGGCACAGACAACTGTAGAGCTTTGCTCCACAGAGGCTCAGGCAATCCTTTCCCAGGAGAACTGTATCGCAGTATTCGGTTCCAACCAGGTTTCTGCAGAGGGTGTTCTTGCAGCAAATGCTAACCTTAACGTTCTTGGTTCTGACCCGGCAAACGGTGATGTAGTTGGTGTTGGTTTCGATGCTGGTTCTATCATCAAAGCAGCTGTTAAAGATGGCACATTCATTGGTGCTGTTACACAGTCTCCTCTTATGATGGGATACTATGCAATCTACGCTCTGACAGCAGCAGCAAACGGCCAGGAGCTTGAGGATGTTCCTACAGACGGTTACTGGTATGATGCAACAAATATGGAAGACGAGGATATCGCTCCTAACCTTTATGACTAATCAAATCATATAATTGATAAGATCGTGAAGTTATAATGAACGCGGATTGCGTTCGGACGTATGAAATAAGAAATCCGCTGGCTGATTCAGTCAGCGGATTTTTTAAACAAATAATGTAGTAGTTCATAAATAATCGCTGTATTATTGGCAAATAAAGACACTTTTTTTGACAAAAGAGGTTCTTATCACCGGAAGGATCCTGATGTATGATAAATACAACATCAGATATGAAAGTGATCAGAAGCTTACATATTGAGGAGGATTTAAAAATGGCAACATATTATTTAGCAGTAGATATCGGAGCATCCAGTGGACGTCACATTCTGGGACATATGGAAAACGGAAAAATGATCCTGGAAGAAATCTATCGTTTTGAGAACGGCATGGTTAAGAAGGATGGAGAGCTCTGCTGGGAGTTTGACCGCCTTTTCAACGAGATCGTAAATGGTCTTAAGAAATGTAAAGAGATCGGCAAGATCCCGGTAAGCATGGGTGTTGATACCTGGGGTGTTGACTTCGTACTTCTTGACAAGGATGACAAGGTTCTTGGCAACACGGTAGGCTACCGTGATCATCGTACAGAGGGAATGGACGAGGAAGTTTATAAGACAATTTCCCTGAAGGATCTGTATGCAAGAACCGGTATCCAGAAAGCAATCTACAATACAGTATATCAGCTGATGGCAGTGAAGAAGAAACATCCTGAGTATCTGGAGCAGGCTGAGACACTTCTTCATGTACCGGACTACTTCCATTTTCTTCTTACAGGCGAAAAAACTTGCGAGTACACAGAGGCAACCACAGGACAGCTTGTATGCCCGACAACCAAGGACTGGGATTATGAGCTGATCGATATGCTGGGATATCCAAGAAAGATATTCCAGAAGCTGATCATGCCTAGCACAAGCATCGGACATTTAACAGACGCAGTGAAGGAAGCAGTTGGCTTTGATCTTGAGGTTGTAGCACCGGCTACACATGATACAGGGTCTGCAGTTCTGGCTGTGCCTGCAAATGATGACGATTTCATTTATATCAGTTCCGGAACATGGTCTCTGATGGGAATCGAGAGAAAAGAAGCAGACTGCTCTGAGAAGAGCTGTGAGATGAACTTCACAAACGAGGGTGGATATGCAGGACGTTTCCGTTATCTGAAGAACATCATGGGTCTCTGGATGATCCAGTCTGTACGTCATGAGTTTGATGATGCGTACAGCTTTGCACAGATCTGCGAGATGGCTGAGGAGGCAAAAGACTTCCCGTCAAGAGTAAACGCAAACGATGAGTGCTTCCTTTCTCCTGAGAACATGACAAAAGAGGTTCAGGACTACTGCCGCAGAACAGGACAGCAGGTTCCGGAAACTCTTGGCGAGATTGCAACCGTTATCTATACAAGCCTTGCAGATTGCTACGCTAAGATCGCAAAAGAAATCGAGGAGATGACAGGAAGAACCTACAGCCGTATCCATATCGTAGGCGGTGGTTCCAATGCAGGATACTTAAATGAGCTGACTGCAAAAGCTACAAAGAAAGAAATCCATGCAGGCCCTGGTGAGGCTACTGCAATCGGTAATATCACAGCACAGATGCTGAAGGCCGAGGAGTTTAAAACGATCGAGGAGGCTCGTACAACCATCCATGAGTCCTTCGGTATCAAAGTATACAAAGCATAAATAAAAATAACTGGAGGTTTTATTATGTTAGTTAACACAAAGGCAAAAGTTGGTGTATTTTCAATTGCTTTAGGCGCATATCTTCCGCAGTTTCCGTCACTGGTGCCGGAATTTGAGGCACAGTACGACGCATTCAAGAAAACGATCCCGGATACAGTAGAGATCGTTGACGGCGGAATGGTGACAACAAAAGAGCAGGCAATGGTGGCAGGAGATAAGTTCCGTGCAGCAGATGTTGACCTTGTATTTCTTCAGATGCTGACATACGCAACATCCTACAACATACTTCCGGCAATCCGTGATCTGGATGTTCCGGTTGTTCTTGTGAACGTTCAGAAGATCAAAGCGCTGGATTATGAGCACACTGACATTGCCTCCTGGCTGGGTGAAGGCTATGCATGCGGTGCTGTAGGCGAGGCAGTTGCTGACCTTGAGAGAGCAGGCAAGAGACATGCGGTTATCACAGGCGTTGTAGAAGGCGGAGATCCGTCAGTTCAGGCTGAGATCGAAGACTGGTGCAAGGCTGCTCAGGTAAGAAGAAGATTCCGTGAGACTAACATTGCACAGATCGGAAGACCATATCCGGGTATGATGGATCTGTATATTGATGAGACAAACCTCTATAACAGAATGTTCCTCTACACAAAACAGTTCGACTGGGAGAAGATGTGGGCGATCGCTGATGATATCACAGACGAGGAAGCAATCCGTGCAAAGGCACAGGATATCCTTGATACATTCGATATTGAGGGCGGCGGCACCATCGAGAAAGTATGGGATATGGCCAAATACGTTGTTGCTTTTGAGAAATGGGTAAAAGACGAGCATCTTGGAATGATCGCTTCCCATTACGACGGATTTGCACAGGGTAAAGCCGGTGTCCTTGACAGTATGCTGATCCCGGCATTCTCCATGCTGATCAAACAGGGTACTGCATGTGCGGTAGAGGGTGACATGAAGGTTGCCATGGCAATGAGTATCTTAAAGACAATTTCCGGTACAGGTCAGCTTTCTGAGATGTACTCCATCGACTTCAACGATGACATCTGCATCATCGGACATTCCGGAAGCGGTGACGCGGACATCTCTGACAAGAAGCCAACCATGAAGATCGTAAAAGTATTCCATGGCAAAACAGGCGGCGGATATCTGACACAGTTCTATCCGTACACAGGTCCGGTGACCTACCTTGCGATCACTCAGGATAAAGACGGAAACTTCAAATTCGTTGTAGCTGAGGGCGTAAACGAGGAGGGACCGATCCTTTCCTTCGGTGATACAAACATGAGAACACGCTTCACATGCGGAGCAAGAGAGTTCGTTAACCGCTGGAGCGAGGCTGGCCCGACACATCATATGGCAGCTGCTACAGGAAGACACATCGATACGATCCTGAAGGTTGCAAAAATCTTTAACGTACCGGTAGATATCGTGACAAGATAAATTCTTTCTTATGTATTCAACCTAAAACATATTCAAAAAAGGAGACTGCGCGGAGCGGTCTCCTTTTTCAGTGGGAAAATAAGATAAAAAAGATCTGCCGGAAATGCAGCAGGCAGATTCGGCAGATCAAAGCTTTGGATTTTTATTTATTTTTTATGCATAAGTGTGTGCTCCCTGGAAAGCTCATCGTGCAGCTGGATGGAAGACCAGTGCTGAGTTACCGGTGTGAGCATGGCCTTCAGTGCAACAGGCGGGATCTGGTTTTCACGGAAAAAAGCAAGAAAACCATCCATCTGTGCACTGGAAAAATCCTTCAGCACGATCATCTCATCGCTGAAATTGCTTCCCAGATTAAACTGTGAGGAGGGATGAAATCCAGGAATCTCAAAAAGATATCCCAGCGGATGAAGAAATTCCGGCGCAGTGACGATCCGTGTCTTAACCTTCTGACGGTTCAGATAGCGGCGGATCTGGCGAAGCCGTTCCGGGTCGTTAAAATTATATAAAAGAGCTTCTGGCTGTGTATTCATATAGTGTCATACCTCATTTCTGAATAAAGATTTTTTTGGAACGTAAGTTACTTTTCACGATGTGCAGGGAACCGGATCTCAACATCCGTCCCCTCTCCAGGCTTGCTGGAATAAGTGAGTCCGTAATTATTTCCATAGAGAATTTGGAGTCTCCGGTGGGTATTATAAACTGCGATATTGGTGCCGCCGGACTGGCTTTTTCCCTTTCCGGAAAGGATAGTTGACAGGATTTCCGGCGAAATCCCAACACCGTCATCGGAAATCAGAAGAACAATATCCTCATTTTCCATCCATCCGGTAATAACAATAGTTCCGGATTTTGATTCTTTTTCCAGGATCCCGTGAAGAATGGAATTTTCCACAACAGGCTGAAGAGTCAGCTTCGGGATCTGGTATTCTGAAAGCTCACCCGGGATATCCGTGATCAGCTCAATGCTGTCGTGGTAGCGCATATTCTGAAGCTGCACGTAGATGGTTACATGCTCCAGCTCCCTTGCAATGGTAGAGATTCCTTTTTTGCGGCTCAGAGTCAGCTTATAAAAACGGGAAAGACTTTGTACTGCGTGACTGATCTCATTGGTCTGTCCCTGCAGTGCCATCCAGTTGATCATATCCATGGTATTATAAAGAAAATGTGGATTGATCTGTGCCTGGAGGGAATTGAATTCTGCGATCCGGAGATCTTCTGCAGCTTTAGCCTGCTTCTCCATCAGTTCCTCCATTTTTCGAGTCATATAGTTGTAGGTATCGATAAGATTACCGATCTCATCATGTGCCTGTGGACTTTCCATAGGAGTAGGCGGGCCGTGGCGGACGGTCTGCATCTGCCGGATCACAGAAGAAAGTCTTCCGGTAATGGAATGAGCCAGTACATTGGCAAAAATAAGTGCCAGAACCAGAAAAACTGCATAGATCAGTACGATCTGGATCATCAGTCGGTTGCTCGCATGGATCAGCGGTGGGGAAGGAAGGACCGTCACCATAAACCAGTCCGTATTGGAAATGCTGTAAAAACCGGCATAAACCTTTGTGTCCAGAATGTTCCGCTCAATGAAGTTATTGGAAGACATAAAGGAAGCCTTGATGGTGTCGTAATCCAGTTGGTAGATTCCGGATAATGACAGATCTGAGGTAGCAACAATGGCATCACGTTCGTTTACAATATATGAAACACTTCCTTCCAGAGATAGATTGTCGGAAAGAATGGAAGTAAGCTTGTCATCGGAATAATACACTGCCAGATAAGCCTTATAGGCAGTGGAGTGATAATAAAGGCTTAAAGGGCAGATATATGCCATATCACCATAATTCTTTTTTTCCCTGGTACCAAGATAGAAGGAAGGACAGAACATTTCCTGGGTGTTCCGGTTTCCCTGAAAGATACCGTACCAGTAGGTACCTTTCGCCTGACTTAAGGGAGCAAGGATATTCTCAGTATTGGGATAAGTATCCAGTGTCTTCAGATCATCAGGAAAATCCACATAGATCTGTACATCGGTAACAATGGAATCTGTGGTCAGACGCTGAACGGCATTTTTAAAATCAGTGGCATGGTTAGATGTTGCAAGCTGTTCTGCTGAATCGCTGACCGGCATATAAAAAAGTTCCTGAAAAAAATTCTGTCCTGTAATATTCCGGGTAGTAGCGAGGATCGTATCCATAGTCCGTTCGATCAGAGGTGCAGTTTTTGCGGAGGCGTCCTGTTCCTGCCGGATGGTATTGGAAACCACCATGCTATAAAGTCGTCCATAAAAAAGAAAGGCGGTAAGACAGGCAGGAACTACCACAATGCTGATTAGGGCAATGGTGAATTTTGTCTGCAGGTTTAAATTCAGGTAGCCGTTTTTGAAACGGCGCCAGAGGGCCCTCATGACATTTTCTCCCGGTATTCAGACGGGGAAAAGCCGGAGTATTTTTTGAAGCTTTTTCCGAAGTAATTGCCATCCGTATAGCCTACCTTGGAAGAAATCTCGGAAATCTTGTATCTGGGATCGGAAAGCAGCTGCTTGGCCTTTTCCATTCGGTATTCTGTCAGATATTGATTGAGAGTCTGTCCGGTCTCACTTTTGAAAAAAGTGCATACATAAGATGCGGAAAGGTATACATGGCCGCTGATATCTTTTACGGAAAGTGTATCGTTCATATAGTTCCGGCTGATATAATCCTTGATCATAAAGATTGTGGAATTTTCCGGCTGGGAATTTTTCGCATCTTCAAAATACTGGGCGGTTTTTTCTTTCAGAGCTTTGTGAAGCTCTTCGTAGGTGAAGGCGTTGTTTAACGTATCTACGATCAGATCCTGCTTTTCATGAAGTTCGGTTTCCAGCTGATTTTTTTTACGGGAAGCCGAAAGTGTATTAAATAGCTGGTAATAAAGATCACGGATCTGGTTAGGCATAAATGTGTGATTGCAGCTATAATACCGGAAAAGCTCATCAAGAAACTGAAAACAGGGTTCTTCTTCTCCGGCCAGGAGATATTTGGAAAAAGTATTTTCCGGTGAATGCAGGGAATCCGGAACCGGTCCCTTCGGGGAAAGCAGGCGGATGGCATTTTCCGTCAGAAATGTTTTTTCCGGAAAGAAAAAACAGTTCTGCAGAAGGATCACGGCAGAAGCGTAGGACTGATAAACCCTGAAAATATCCGTTACGGTATTTCCGGCTGCGATCAGATGCTTTCCGCAGGTGTCATATTGTCTGGAAATATAGCTTCCCACTGCGGAAAGGGTAGTCGGGGAAAGGGCATTCCTTCCATATATATGGTGGACCAGATACTGAACCCTTTTTTCCACAAAAAGACATTTCAGATGGTAATGCTCCAGAAAACAGGAAATGTCGTTCTGGAGATCTTCCAGGAAAATACCGGAAGCCTCCACAGATTCATTAAGCTTTACGATCACAGAGGTAAAATTCATGCCGTTCTCAAGAAGCTCCGGCTGCCCCAGTTCCAGACAGAGATCTGCAATTTTGTTGTTATCGGAAGGTGGAAGAGTCAGCTGTTGTGCCAGCCGGGTAGCGATTTCCTGAGAATGGATCGCTTCGCCACGATGGGAGCGGAGCTTTTGTTTGTAAAGAGTCTGCGCTTCCAGAACTGCCGCCTGTACTTCCTCGGGATGCAGAGGCTTTTCGATGTAATTGATGGCTTTTAGTTTGATGGCAGCTTTCAGATACTCTTTGTCAGAATATCCGCTCATAAAGATAGGGATACTGTCCGGCAGGAATTTCTCCAGACGTTCCAGCATGGCAATGCCTGTCATCCGCGGCATCCGTACATCGCAGAGAATGATCTCAGGTTTATACAGTCTGGCCATTTCCAGTCCGTTCACACCATCATCTGCCTGAAGGATCTCGGTGATCCCCAGAGAATCCCAGTCGATAGATGAGATCAGTCCGGTACGCGTAAGTTCTTCGTCATCGACGATCAGTAATTTCATATACAATTCTCCAATCGAGCATAGCTTTATAGCTTCGTAAATCGGACGTTTACAGCTCTGTTTATATTCCCAGAAAACTGTAACGTCAGCGTTATCATTATAGCATAAAGTATATAGAAATACGAGAATGGGACAATGGTTTATGAGTAATATTTTACAGGGAAAAGAAGAATATTTTACCCTTATCCAAAAATATTCCCATTATCAACCTGTGGGCCGGATGATAGAATATAATCAGATTAAAGGAAAGGGAGGAGAAAGAGCCGTGTCAGAATATGTTCTTGAATTAAAAGGTATTACGAAGATATTCCCCGGTGTCAAAGCTCTGAATAATGTACAGTTCCAGCTCAAGCCTGGTGAGGTTCACGCACTGATGGGTGAGAACGGTGCTGGTAAATCTACGTTTATCAAGGTTATTACCGGAGTACATAAAGCAGAAGAAGGTGAGATGTTCCTGAACGGACAGAAGGTTGACTTCAAGGGTCCGAAGGATGCCCAGGAGGCAGGTATTGCAGCCGTATATCAGCATCCGACATCATATCCGCACCTTACAGTTGCAGAAAATATTTTTATGGGTCACGAGATCATCAAACATCATATGATCCAGTGGAAAGAGATGAATCAGGAGGCGAACAAGTACTTAGGTGAGCTGGATGCAGATTTTGATGCAACCGCTGAGATGGGAACTCTTTCTGTTGCACAGCAGCAGATGGTTGAGATCGCCAAAGCGCTTTCCACAAATGCAAAGATCATCATTCTGGATGAGCCTACAGCAGCACTTACCAGAAACGAGTCGGAGAAGCTTTACACACTGGTTGATAAGCTGAAAGAGAATGGCGTTTCCATTATCTTTATTTCCCACCGTTTCGAGGATATGTACCGTCTGGCTTCCAGAGTTACCGTATTCCGTGATTCTCAGTATATCGGAACCTATGATGTAAACGGGATCACAAACGCAGATCTGATCAAGGCAATGGTTGGACGTGAGATCAATGATCTGTTCCCGAAGCCGGAGGTTAAGCTGGGAGATGAGATGCTTCGTATTGAACATCTTTCCAGAACAGGATTTTTCAAGGATGTTTCCTTCAATGTACGTGCAGGCGAGATCGTAGGTCTTACCGGTCTGGTCGGTGCAGGACGTACAGAGGTTATGGAAGCTGTCAGCGGAATCACCCATCCGGACGAAGGAAAGGTTTTCCTTGAGGGAAAAGAGGTTTATATCAAGACTCCTTCCGAAGCAATGGAAAAAGGTATCATCCTTCTTCCTGAGGACAGACAGAAGCAGGGCCTTGTCATGAGCTGGGGCCTTGGAAGAAACGTAACCCTTCCGATCATCAGCAAATATGCAAAATCCGGATTCAATGACGAGAAAGCAGAAAGAGAGCTTTCCAAGAAGCTTCTTGAAGAAGTAGATACCAAGGCTGTTGATATTTTCCAGCCTGCAAGTTCACTGTCCGGTGGTAACCAGCAGAAGGTTGTTGTTGCCAAGGCACTTGCTCAGGAAATGAAGGTCGTTATCATGGATGAGCCGACAAAGGGTGTCGATGTTGGTGCAAAAGCCGAGATCTATGCGATCATGGGAGATCTTGCGAAGAAGGGCTATGCTATCATCCTGATCTCTTCCGAGATGCCTGAGATCCTTGGAATGTCTGACCGTATCATCGTTATGTGCAACGGCCGTAAGACAGGTGAACTGAATAGGGGAGAGGCAACACAGGAAGGAATCCTTGAGCTGTCCATGGAAAAGAGCACTGGAAAGGGGACTAAATAATGGAAAAGAAATCTGTTATCAAGAAGATTACAGGCTCCCGAGAGGCTCTGCTGGCAATTATCGTGGTCGTGCTGTTTGCCGTTGTCACAGTGATCAGCCCGTCATTCCTTACGCCGAAGTCACTCATGGAGATGCTGAAAAATAATGCAGTAACAATGGTAATGTCACTTGGTATGCTGTGTGTCATGCTGGTAGGCGGAATCGATATTTCCATCATGTCAACTCTGGCACTTTCCGGTATGTCCATCGGTATGCTCCTGAAATACGGACATATCACAAGTACATTACTTGCTTTCATCATTGCAATGGCGATCGGTATTGCCTGCGGACTGGTTGTAGGTCTTGTGATCTCAAGAGCAAACGTTCCGCCTATCATTGCAACCATGGGCTTTATGTACATCTACAGAGCAATGGGTTATCTTGTTTCCCACGGTGGTGAGTGGGCAAGTGCCGCAGCTCTTGGTGAGTTTAAGAATTTTGCAACAACCAGCTTCCTTGGGATCAACAAGGTTATCTGGGTGATCATCGTATGCTATGTGGTATTCTTCTTCTTTATGAAATGGACAAGAACAGGACGAAGGATCTACGCAGTAGGAAGTAATGCAAGCGCAGCACAGGTTTCCGGTATCAATGCAAAGAATATCAACCTTCTTGTATATGTGATCATGGGATTCCTCGCAGGTCTTGGCGGAGCACTTCAGGTATCTGTTTATGCTTCTGCAATGCCTGATATGCAGTACGGCGGTGAGATGGATGTTATCGCAGCCTGCGTTATCGGTGGTGTAAGCATGAGCGGTGGACGTGGAACCGTAGTAGGTGCATTCCTCGGTTCCATTATCCTTGCAACGATCGCAAAAGCTCTTCCGCTTGTAGGTATCAGTTCACTGTGGCAGAACATGATCAAGGGTGTTATCATCCTGGTAGTAGTTGTGATCAACGTTGTTCTGCAGAGAATCGCAGATAAAAACGCATTAAAGGGAAGGGAGATGTAAATCATGGCTGGAAAATCTGGAAGAAGTATTAACAATGTGCCGGAAAATCCGATGAAACACATCATATTCAGTTGGGAAGGCATCCTGGTCATTCTCTTTATCCTGGTAAATATTTTCTGCGCATCATTTTCTGAGTTTTATAATATGAAGAGTGTTCTTCGTCAGATGCCGGTTTACCTTGCAGAGGTATTCATGATGTTCCCAATGGCGTACATCCTGGTATTAGGCGAGATCGATATTTCTGTAGGTGCGATCGTGTGTCTCTCCGCTACCTTAAGCTGTATGGTCTGCAACACAAACGCTCCGTTCATTGTAGTAGTACTTACAGCACTGGTTGTTGGTGCCCTCTGTGGTGCGATTAACGGATTTATCCTTACCCGCTTCAAGGAGCTGCCTCCAATGATCGTAACACTGGCAACACAGATTATCTTCCGTGGTATCGCTGAGGTTACACTTGGAGCCGGCGGAAGTATTGCGATCACAAACACAGATGGCTTCCGTGCTATCGGTGGAAAGGTTGGAAATATTCCATATATTCTTTTTCTGGTGCTGATCCTTGGTGTACTTTTTGCAATCTTCCTTGGAAAGAGCACATTCGGACGCCGTACATATGCGATCGGAACAAACCGTGTGGCAGCTTATTACGCAGGTGTTCACGTAGAGAAGATCCGTTTCATCATCTACACAGTTATGGGACTTATGTCCGGACTTTGTGCAGTATTCCTGGTATCCTCTTCCTACGGTGCAAATACAACAACCGGTAACGGATTTGAGATGGATGCCATTGCAATGGCAGTATTCGGAGGTATCTCATCCACAGGTGGTAAAGGTAACCTGGCCGGCGGTATCATTTCTGCATTCATCATCGTATGCTTACGAGTTGGTCTTGGACAGAAGAACGTAAATGCACAGGTGATCCTTCTCATCATCGGTGTACTTCTGGTAGCAGCAGTAGCTCTTCCGAATATCATCGGCGATGTGAAAAAAGCAGTCGCAATGAAGAAAAACTAAATATCACTTTTGAAACCCATATGATTGTTAGCTGCCTCCAGTGGTGTAGCGGAGGCAGCTGCATATAAAAAAATTATATTCTTATAGGGAGGAACAACAATGAAAAAAAAGGTAATTAGCGCAATCCTTTGTGGAGCAATGGTTCTTGGTACAGTTTGCCCGGTTCTCGCAGCAGATGACAAATCCGAAGATACTAAGACAGAAGCAGCTGGAAATTCCGCAGAAGGCAAAAAGATCGCTCTGGTTGGTAAAGCAGCCGGTAACGCATTCTTCGAGATCGCAGCGAAATCTTTCCAGGAGACAGTAGAGGCTGAAGGCGGCGAGGTTCAGGTCGTTTATCCTGAGACAGCTACAGCTGATGCACAGATCAAGGTTCTTGACAACCTGATTTCCCAGGACTTCGATGCAATCTGTATTTCCGCTAACGATGTTAACGCTCTTCAGGCTAAGCTTGAGGAAGCTATGGATGAGGGAATCAAAGTATCTTCTTTCGACTCCGCACCGAACAAAGACAGCCGTGAGATTTTCGTAAACCAGGCTGGTACAAAAGAAGTTGCTCAGGCACTTATGGATGCAGTTCTTGATATTTCCGGTGGTGAGGGACAGTTCGCTATCCTTTCCGCTACATCTCAGTCCGCTAACCAGAATGCATGGATCGATGCAATGAAGACTATCATGGAAGGCGATGAAAAATACAGCAAGCTTGAGCTTGTAGACGTTGTATATGGTGATGATGAGCCGCAGAAATCCACAGACCAGACAGCAGCTCTTCTTCAGAACTACAAGGGTCTGAAAGTTATTTGCGCACCTACAACAGTTGGTATCGCAGCAGCAGCTAAATATCTTCAGGATAACGGATCTTCCTGCAAGCTGACAGGACTTGGACTTCCATCTGAGATGCAGGAGTACACAGGTGATGATGATTCTCATTCCTGCCCGTACTTCTATCTGTGGGATATGCAGGGCCTTGGAAAACTCAGTGCTTACACAACAATCTCTCTGATCAACGGCGACATCACAGGTGCTAAAGATGACAAGTTCACAGCTGGTGACCTTGGTGACTACACAGTAACAGATGCTGATGACGGCGGTACAGAAGTTGTTCTTGGCGCACCTCTGAAATTCGATACAAGCAACATCGAGGAGATGGCTAAGCTGTACTAATCAATCCTCAGATTGATTGTATAATCATATGATAAATCCTTTCAGAACAGGCGGAGTCTTCGGGCTCCGCCCGTTTTGTATGTTTGGATTTCGTGTATAGAAGGTTTCTGAAAAAATCTCCGCCTTCTGATTCTGGTTGTACTCTTATGGCTGCAGTGTTAAAATGAGGACAGCAGAACAGAAAACCATGAACAGATAAAGGAGCAAAATACATGCAGCAGGCATTACTGGATCAGCTGAGAAAAATTACAGATGAAGAGAGGAGAATTCTGGACGGAGAGGCAGAGGTAGACAAAGATCTCTACACATCCGGTCGGGACTTTACCGTGGACAGCCGTAAGATGCTGAAAGAAGGCAGGCTGATCGCTGTGCGTACACACACCCGTTTTGTGTATTTTCCGTCTCACAGGCATAATTTTGTGGAAGTGCTGTATGTGTGTGAGGGATCTCTGACGAATATCATTGACGGAAAAAAAGTCATAGTTAACAAAGGTGAGCTGCTTTTTCTCAATCAGTTTACGAAGCATGAGATTCTGAAAGCGGGGCAGAATGATATTGCGATCAATTTTATGGTGCTGCCGGAGTTTTTTGATGTGGCCTATTCCATGGCGGGCAATGACAATATGCTGGCAGATTTTCTGGTGAATGTCCTGCGTCAGGATGAAGAGCGTGGGGAATATCTTCATTTTAAGGTTGCGGAAGTGCTGCAGATCCAGAATCTTCTGGAAAATATCATTTATTCTCTTGTAAACGGTGAGGAGAACAGAGAGCGGATCAATCAGACCACAATGGGCCTGATCTTTATGTATCTGGTAGAATCGGTGCAGTATGTGGAGATGCGTCTGCCCAATCAGTACGAAAATATGATCTCCATGACAACACTGGATTATATTGAACAGAAATACCGGACTGCCACGCTGACGGAGCTTTGTGGTCGTCTGCATCTTCCCATGCATGTCCTCAGTAAGATGATCAAGAAAAGCACAGGGTTTAATTTTAAGGAACTTCTTCAGAGAAAGCGTCTGAACAAGGCTGTAGAGCTGATGTGTGAAACAGATCTTCCTGTCAGTGACATCATTGCAGCTGTAGGCTATGAAAATAACAGTTATTTTCATCGGGTATTCAAGGAACATTATCACATGACACCGCGGGCGTTCCGGGTGAAAAACAGTGAGAAAGAACAGGTGAGGCTGTAACAGCCTCACCTGTTTTTTAAATATCATGGAATTGTCCGATCTTGTTTTTAATCCGCTGCATTTCGTTATCCATATCGATCACAGCGCGGGCGCAGTTCAGCAGCTCATTGCTGACTTCCTCATAACCGTCCATTTCTTCGATATTCTGCTTGTAACGCAGCTGATGCTCCAGAGTAGCCCAGAAATCCATACCGTTGGTACGGATCTGGATCTCTGCACGCATGGGAGTTTTTCCCTTGGAGAAGAATACGGGGATTTCCACAATCATGTGATAACTGCGGTAGCCGTTTGGTTTTGGATTTTTGATATAGTCCTTTACCTGAATGACGGTAATGTCATCCTGCCTGGTGATCAGGTCTGCAATGGTGTAGATATCATCGATAAAGGCACAGACAACACGGATGCCTGCCACGTCATTCAGTTGATTCTGAATATTCTCCGCAGTAAACTCATAGCCGAGCTTTTTGAGCTTTTTGTAAATGCTTTCTGGCTTTTTGATCCTTGTCTTGATGAAGGAGATCGGGTTACGTTTATATTCCAATGAAAATTCATCGTTGAGGACTTCCAGCTTGGTGCGTACCTCACGGACCGTACATCGATACATCATCATCAGATCATTAAATTTTGCGGAATTTTTGATAAAAACCTGCGGATCGGGGGTATCCAGCCAGGTGTTTGTATTTCTTTCAGCCATAGTGTTTTTCTGGTGAAACTCCTTTCTTATGTGATATTTATAACAATTACTTTTATACAATTATAGAACAAAATGACATTTTTTTCAACTTTTGTATTGACATATCAGAAAAGCTATGCTATTTTATAGAAAAAATTTAATTAAGTAAACCACTAAACCGTTGAAGCGGAGATAAAGATATTCATGCGCGCACAGAGAGTCCGGGAGGGTGAGAGCCGGGTCGAGAGGCAGTTTATCAAATGGACCGCAGAGGGCACAGGGAAAGATATTTTCGGATATCAAGTATTCTGTGACGTGAGGGCATACGTCAGTTGCCGGGAATATGAAGGTATTCCGCCAAGTGCACGGGTCAGACCGTGAATCAGGGTGGCACCGCGGGTGATTTTGAATTTAGAGCTCGTCCCTGACAGAACCAGATTCTGTCGGAGACGGGCTTTTCTTGATTTTATGAGCAAGCAGCGAATGCAGATCACGAATGTCCCGTCCTCCGGTAAGGAATGAAAAACTCAGGAGGGCCTGTATATGTATCCAACATTAGAAAAAATCAAAGAACTCGCACAGTCAGGCGAATACCGGCGAATCCCTGTATGCAGAGAGCTGTATTCCGACCGCTATACACCCGTAGAAGTTATGAGGACCTTACGCACAGCCAGCAGACATTGCTATCTTCTGGAAAGTGCCAGCCAGACAGAGGTATGGGGACGCTATTCCTTCCTGGGATATGAGCCATCCATGGAGATCACCTGTACAGACGGAAAGCTTCAGATCCGTAGAATCCATGAGGACGGAACGGAAGAAAAAACCGTACAGCAGGTGAAGCATCCGGGAGATGCCATTCGGGAGATCCTGAAAGAATACAAAAGCCCGGTGCTGGAAAATATGCCGACCTTTACCGGAGGTCTGGTAGGATATTTTTCCTACGATTACATTAAGTATAGCGAGCCGAAGCTGGAGCTTACTGACGAAACAGTACAGGATTTCCGGGACATGGATCTGATGCTTTTTGACCAGGTGATCGCCTTTGACCATTACAGACAGAAGGTGCTTCTGATTACCGGTGTGATGACAGATGATCCGGAAAATTCCTATCAGAGGGCGGAAGCAAAATTAAAAGAGATGGCAGATCTGATCCGAAACGGAAAACAGAAGGAATTTCCGTCTTTGAAACTGAAATCTTCCATTGAGCCGCAGTTCCCGAAAGCAAAATACTGTGAGATGGTTGAGAAAGCGAAACATTACATCCATGAAGGAGATATTTTCCAGGTAGTCCTCTCCAATCCTATGAGAGCAAAAGCCGAGGGAAGCCTGTTTGATACTTACCGTGTCCTTCGGGCTACCAATCCTTCTCCATATATGTTTTATTTTTCCAGTGATGATATTGAGATTGCAGGAGCCTCCCCGGAAACACTTGCCAGGCTTGCAGGAACAGAATTAAGTACCTTCCCGCTTGCAGGAACAAGACCAAGAGGCAAGACAAAAGAAGAAGACGAAGCGCTGGAAAAAGGACTCCTGGCAGATGAAAAAGAACGTGCCGAGCATAACATGCTGGTGGATCTGGGACGAAATGACATCGGAAAGATCAGTAAGATCGGCACGGTAAAGGTGGAAAAATATATGTGCATCGAACGTTTTTCTCATGTGATGCATATCGGTTCCACAGTTACCGGCCAGATCCGGGATGACAGGGATGCAGTGGATGCAGTGGATGCCATCCTTCCGGCAGGAACGCTTTCCGGAGCACCGAAATTCCGTGCTTGCCAGATCATCCAGGAACTGGAACAGAGCAAGCGAGGCATTTACGGCGGTGCTATCGGATATCTGGATTTTGCCGGAAACCTGGATACCTGTATTGCCATTCGCCTGGTTTATAAGAAAAACGGTGAGATCTGTATCCGGTCAGGAGCAGGGATCGTAGCAGACAGTATTCCGGAAAGTGAATTTCAGGAGTGCTGCAACAAGGCAAGAGCCGTTGTACAGGCAATCGAAACTGCACAGGAGGGACTGGAATGATAGTACTGATCGATAATTATGATAGCTTTTCCTACAATGTTTACCAGCTGATCGGTTCTGTGGAGCCGGATATCAAGGTGGTAAGAAATGATGAAGTGACCATCAAAGAGCTGGAGGCCATGAAGCCGGAGGCATTGATCCTTTCTCCTGGTCCGGGAAGACCGGAGGATGCGGGAATCTGTATTGAATCCATAAAATATTTCAAAGACAAGCTGCCAATCCTGGGTATCTGCCTTGGACATCAGTCCATCTGTGAAGCCTTCGGAGGGACAGTATCCTACGCAAAAGAGCTGATGCACGGAAAGCAGAAAGAGATACATAAAGTTGGAAAGAGCCGGATGTTTGAAGGACTTCCGGAAACTTTTCCGGCAGCCAGATATCACTCACTGGCAGCTATCCGGGATACCTTACCGGAGGAACTGGTTGTTACCGCTGAGTCTGAGGACGGAGAGGTGATGGCACTGGAGCATAAAGAATATCCGATATTCGGATTACAGTTCCATCCGGAATCTGTTATGACACCGGATGGAAAAACAATGATCGAGAACTTTATGAAGGTTATCAGAGACAGATAAGACAGAGAACAGCAATCCATAAAAGATAGAATCGTTACAGAACAGGAGGAAACAACAATGATCAAAGAAGCAATCATCAAGCTTTCAAAAAAAGAAGATCTTACATATGACGAAGCAGAAGCCGTAATGAATGAGATCATGGACGGAGCGGCAACACCGGTACAGATGGCATCCTACCTTACTGCACTTTCCCTGAAAGGAGAGACTATTGATGAGATCACTGCATCAGCAGCCGGAATGCGTGCACACTGCATCAAGCTTCTCCACGATATGAATGTTCTGGAGATCGTAGGAACCGGTGGTGACGGAGCAAACTCCTTTAACATTTCCACGACATCTTCTCTTGTGATCGCAGCAGGTGGCGTTCCGGTAGCAAAACACGGAAACCGTGCAGCATCTTCCAAGAGCGGTGCAGCAGATGTTCTGGAAGCACTTGGCGTAAAGATCACCATCCCGCCGGAAAAAAGTGCAGAGATCCTGAAAAAGATCAACATCTGTTTCCTGTTCGCCCAGAATTATCATATTGCCATGAAATATGTGGCACCGATCCGTAAAGAGCTGGGAATCCGCACGGTATTTAATATCCTCGGACCATTAAGCAACCCGGCAGGCGCAAACATGGAGCTGATGGGAGTCTTTGACCAGTCTCTGGTAGAGCCGCTGGCACAGGTTATGATGAAGCTTGGCGTGAACCGCGGAATGGTAGTTTTCGGACAGGATAAGCTGGATGAGATCTCCATGAGCGCACCGACTTCTGTGTGCGAGATTAAGGACGGATGGTTCCAGTCCTATGAGATCACACCGGAGCAGTTCGGCTATACACGCTGCAGCAAAGAAGATCTGGCAGGCGGCACACCGGCAGAGAGCGCAGAGATCACAAAAGCCATTGTAAACGGAACCGAAAAAGGCCCGAAGCGTCAGGCGGTCTGCATGAACGCAGGTGCAGCACTTTATATCGCAGGAAAGGCGAAGACTATAGAAGATGGCGTGAAGATGGCTGAAAACCTGATCGACAGTGGTGCAGCTGCTGCCAAGCTTGCGGAATTTATCAAATTAAGTAACGAGATTTGAAAATAATAGCGGCAGAAGAGAAATCGGCAATCCCTATCGGAAGAGATACGAACGGAAACATTAATCTGTCAGACTTCTTGAAATTGCCGAATGAGAGTTGAACTGAAATATCAAGGAGACAAACAAAGAATGAGCGAAAAAAACATTCTGGAGGAAATCGCAGAAAAAACAAGAGAACGTATCCGGAAGGAAAAACGTCAGTTTCCTCTGGATCAGCTGAAAACCCTGGCAGAAAAAGCACCACAGCAGCCGTCCTTTCTGGAAGCGTTGAAAAAGCCGGGTATGTCCTACATCTGTGAAGTAAAAAAAGCTTCCCCCTCCAAGGGGCTGATCGCACCGGAATTTCCGTATCTGGAAATTGCGAAAGAATACGAGGCAGCAGGTGCATCTGCGATCTCCTGCCTCACAGAGCCATTTTATTTCATGGGAAGTGACACTTATCTCCGTGAGATCACAGAAACAGTGGATATTCCGGTCCTTCGGAAGGACTTCACGGTGGATAAGTACATGATCTATCAGGCAAAAGCATTCGGCGCATCGGCTGTACTTCTGATCTGTGCTATCTTAAATGACCAGGAACTCCTGGAATACCGAGAGCTTGCAGAAGCTCTGGGAATGGATGCACTGGTGGAAGCTCATGACGAGAATGAAGTGGCAAGAGCATTAAAGACAGGTGCAAAGATCGTCGGTGTAAACAACCGTGACCTGAAAACCTTTAAGGTTGATATGAATAATAGCATCCGTCTTCGAAACCTGGCACCGGACAATGTGGTATTTGTGTCTGAGAGCGGAATCAAAAACGCAGGTGATATCGCTATCCTGGAAAGAAACCGGGTAGGTGCAGTCCTGATCGGTGAGACCCTGATGCGAAGCCCGGATAAGAAAGCTGCATTGGAAAATCTGAATGGTAGAGCGCTTGTATAAAGGCCAAATGAAAGAATAGAGCAAATAAGTAACAGAGCTGACCAGCAGCAAATAGTAACGAAACAGGAAGGGGAAGGGTCAGACAGAAAGGGCAGGATTGGCTGAATATGAGAGAACAACCGTTGAAACATGGGAGCAGAACCAGGATCAAGATCTGCGGCCTGACCCGCCCGGAAGATATCCAGGCAGTTAACCAGGCTAAACCGGACTTTGCAGGATTCATTGTAGAATTCCCAAAAAGCAGAAGAAACGTCACCGTGGAGCAATTGAAGGGTCTCCGGGAAGAACTGGATGATAGCATTTTGCCGGTAGGCGTATTCGTCAATGCACCGGTGGAGCTTCCCGCACAGCTTTTAAACGAAGGAACCATCGCACTGGCACAGCTTCACGGACAGGAGGACGAGAATTATATCAGACAGCTTAAGACCATGACAGACCAGCTTCTGATAAAGGCTTTTTCCATAAAAACAGAAGCAGATATAAAGAAAGCGATCCGTTCGGAAGCAGACTATATTCTGCTGGATCAGGGCGTAGGAGGAACAGGAGAAACTTTCGACTGGAGTCTGGTACCGGCGATCAAACGTCCCTGGTTTCTGGCAGGAGGTCTGGGCTGTGAAAATCTGGAATCGGCCATACATCTGCTTCACCCCTGGGCAGTAGATTTAAGCAGCAGTGTAGAAACCGACGGTCACAAAGACCCGGATAAAATATTAGAAGCAGTATACGCAGTAAGGAACATAAAGGAGGAAATATAACATGTCAAAAGGAAGATTCGGCATCCATGGCGGACAGTACATCCCGGAAACACTGATGAACGCCGTTCTGGAGCTTGAGGAAGCATACAACCATTACAAAAACGATCCGGAATTCAACCGTGAGCTCACAGAGCTTCTCAATGAATACGCAGGAAGACCATCCCGTCTTTACTATGCGGCACATATGACCGAGGACCTTGGCGGAGCCAAGATCTATCTGAAAAGAGAAGACTTAAACCACACAGGAGCCCACAAGATCAACAACGTACTTGGTCAGGTGCTCCTGGCAAAAAAAATGGGCAAGACCCGTGTCATCGCAGAGACAGGAGCCGGCCAGCACGGCGTTGCAACTGCAACCGCAGCAGCACTGATGGGAATGGAATGTGAGGTATTCATGGGAAAAGAAGACACGGAACGTCAGGCACTGAATGTTTACAAAATGCGTCTTCTCGGAGCAAAGGTCCATGCAGTCACAAGCGGAACCGCAACCTTAAAGGATGCCGTTTCCGAGACCATGCGTGAGTGGACAAACCGTATTGCAGATACCCATTATGTACTGGGATCTGTTATGGGACCGCACCCGTTCCCAACTATCGTACGTGATTTCCAGGCAGTGATCTCCAAGGAGATCAAAGAACAGATGCTGGAAAAAGAGGGAAGACTTCCGGATGTTGTCCTGGCCTGCGTAGGCGGCGGCTCCAATGCTATCGGAACCTTCTACAATTTCATTGAGGACAAAGACGTTCGTCTCATCGGCTGTGAGGCAGCAGGACGTGGCGTGAATACTGCGGAGACTGCGGCAACCATCGCAACCGGTCGTCTCGGAATCTTCCATGGTATGAAATCCTACTTCTGCCAGGATGAATACGGACAGATCGCACCGGTATACTCCATCTCCGCAGGTCTTGATTATCCGGGTGTAGGTCCGGAGCATGCACACCTTTATGATATCGGAAGAGCAGAGTACGTTCCTGTTACAGATGACGAAGCAGTAGAGGCTTTTGAATATCTTTCCAGAACAGAAGGAATCATTCCTGCAATCGAAAGTGCCCACGCAGTGGCCTATGCGAAAAAGATCGCACCGACACTTGGAAAGGACAAGATCATGGTAGTTACCATTTCAGGACGTGGAGATAAGGACTGTGCGGCAATTGCCCGCTACAGAGGGGAGGATATTCATGAATAAAAGAATTACAGAAGCATTTGCAAACGGAAAAGCATTTATTCCTTTTTTAACCTGCGGAGATCCGTCTCTGGAGGTAACAGAGCAACTGGTTTATGCAATGGAAGAAGCAGGCGCAGATTTGATCGAGCTTGGGATCCCGTTCTCAGATCCTACCGCAGAGGGACCTGTGATCCAGGAAGCTAATGTCCGGGCACTTGCAGGTGGCGTGACTACAGATAAAGTTTTTGCAATGGTAGAAAAAATCCGTAAAAATACAAAAATCCCAATGGTATTCATGACCTACGCAAACGTAGTATTTTCTTACGGAACAGAGCGTTTTATCAAGAAAGCAGCGGAAGTTGGAATGGATGGACTGATCCTTCCGGATGTTCCGTTTGAGGAAAAAGAAGAGTTTGATGTTGTGTGCAAACAGTACGGCCTTGACCTGATATCCCTGATCGCACCAACCTCCCATGAGCGGATCGCCATGATCGCAAAAGAGGCGGAAGGCTTTGTTTACTGCGTATCTTCCCTTGGTGTAACAGGAATGCGTACCAGCATTACCACAGATATCGGAGCTATGGTGAAGCTGGTAAAAGCCCAGAAAGACATCCCATGTGCAGTAGGATTCGGAATCTCAACCCCGGAGCAGGCAAAAAAAATGGCAGATCAGTCGGACGGTGCCATTGTAGGATCTGCCATTGTGAAGCTTTGTGGTGCCTACGGCAAAGACTGCGTGCCGAAGGTGAAGGCTTATGTGAAAGAGATGAAGGATGCGATCAGATAAATTTCCGGCTGAAATCGGAACACAGATCACAAAGTGTAATAAAAATCTGCTTTATCCAAAGAAAGGGTAAAGCAGATTTTTTTCTGCTCTGAACAGAGGCCGGAAAAATTGCAGGAAATATCTACTTGACAGTCAGAGACCAAATGATAGATGATATAAAAAAGGTGAGGAGGAAATTGGGGATGAATCGGGAAGAAGCAAAGAAGAAAGCAGAAGCGCTGGTTGCCAGGATGACTCTGGAGGAAAAAGCCAGTCAGTTAAGGTACGATGCACCTGCAATAAAAAGACTGGGAATTCCGGCGTATAACTGGTGGAATGAGGGACTTCACGGTGTTGCCAGAGCAGGGCAGGCAACGGTTTTTCCACAGGCGATCGGAATGGCGGCAGCTTTTGACCGGAAAAGTGTGGCAGAGATGGCCGGTATCGTGGCAACAGAGGGCAGAGCAAAGTATAATGCATATTCCGTAAACGGTGACAGAGATATTTATAAGGGATTGACGTTCTGGTCTCCTAATGTCAATATTTTCCGTGATCCACGATGGGGTAGAGGCCATGAAACTTATGGGGAAGATCCGTATCTTACAAAAGAACTGGGAGTTTCCTTTGTAAAAGCACTTCAGGGAAATGGGGATACAATGAAGGCAGCAGCCTGTGCCAAACATTTTGCAGTACATTCCGGGCCGGAGGCACTCCGTCATGAATTTGATGCGGAAGCATCCGCAAAAGATATGGAAGAAACGTATCTGCCGGCATTCGAAGGTCTGGTAAAAGAAGCGAAAGTAGAAGCGGTTATGGGAGCTTATAACCGGACAAACGGGGAACCCTGCTGCGGAAGTCCCACATTACAGAAAAAACTCAGAGGCGAATGGAAATTTCAGGGGCATTTTGTATCAGACTGCTGGGCGATCCGTGATTTTCATGAACACCATATGGTAACGGATACAGCCGTTGAATCTGCAGCACTGGCGATTAATAATGGCTGTGACCTGAATTGTGGAAATACCTATCTTCACATTATGAAGGCATACGAAAAGGGGCTTGTCACAGAAGAAACCATAACCCGGGCAGCAGTGCGGCTTTTTACCACAAGATATCTGCTGGGGTTGTTTGATGGAAGCGAATATGACAATATCTCCTACATGGAGGTAGAATCTCCCAGGCATCTGGATGCAGCGGAGAAAGCAGCGGAAAAAAGCTTTGTTCTGCTGAAAAATAACGGGATTCTTCCGCTTGATAAAGAAAAACTGAAAACAATAGGGATCATCGGACCAAATGCGGACAGCAGGCAGGCGCTGATCGGCAATTATCACGGGACAGCTTCCAGGTATATTACCATACAGGAAGGCATCCAGGATTATGTGGGAGACGATGTAAGGATCCTTACTTCCAGAGGCTGTGATCTGTTCCGAGACCGGACGGAGCACCTTGCGTTTACCAGAGATCGTATTGCGGAAGCAAAGGTGGTTGCGGAAAACAGCGATGTGGTGATCTTATGTATGGGACTGGATGAGACACTGGAAGGAGAAGAGGGAGACACCGGAAACAGCTATGTATCGGGAGATAAAGAAGATATTGAACTTCCCGGAGTACAGCGAGAACTGATGGAAGCAATCGCAGACACCGGAAAACCGGCAGTATTCTGTCTGCTGGCAGGAAGTGACCTTAATCTGAAATATGCGGCAGAGAAATTTGATGCCGTCATGATGCTGTGGTACCCTGGATGTCAGGGCGGGAAGGCAGCGGCAAAGGTACTGTTTGGAGAAATCTCGCCATCAGGAAAACTTCCGGTGACATTTTATGAAAGCCTGGAAGAACTTCCGGATTTTACCGATTATTCCATGAAAGGCAGAACATATCGCTATATGGAACGAAAAGCACAGTTTCCTTTTGGATATGGTCTGACGTACAGTAAGGTGGCAGTAGATAAAGCAGAGGTCAAAACATGTGAACAGAAGATAAACGTGGAGGTAGAAGTGCAGAATAACGGCGCATATGATACAGAGGATGTTGTTCAGATCTATGTAAAAAATATCGACAGCAAAAATGCCATTCCCAATCCGATGCTGGCCGGTTTTCAGCGGATATTCCTGAAGGCGGGAGAATGCCGAAAAATAGAAATCCCAATATGGGAAAAAGCATTCACCGTAGTAGATGAAACAGGAAAACGGATGGAAGAAGGAAAGAAATTTGAAATTTATGCAGGCTGCAGCCAGCCGGATGAAAAAAGCAAAGAACTGACCGGGATCATGCCGGTAAAGATCATCTGGGAAAAATAATAAGAAAATCTAAAGTAACAGGAGGGCGATGCATCAGGCAGCGCCCTCCCTTTATATCTAACGCATAAACAACCGTACCATTTTCTCATAAATCTTCCGATATTTCTGATATCTCATAGGAAGATCGATCCAGGTCTTTTTATCTACAATACTCTTATAATGAGAGAATGTCCGGAAGCCGTCGATGCCATGATAGGATCCCATGCCGCTTTCACCAAAGCCACCGAAGCCCATATTGCTGGTTGCCAGATGTATGAGGACATCGTTGATACAGCCACCGCCGAAACCACATCGGGAAGTAACTTCCCGGGCATTTTTTTCATCTTCGGTGAAGATATAAAGAGCCAGCGGATGTGCCATGGAATTGATCTTTGTTACGGCACCTCCGAGAGAGTCATAGGTGAGGATCGGAAGTACCGGACCGAAGATTTCCTGTTGCATGACCGGATCTTCGAAGGTTACGTTATCAAGAACCGTCGGCTCGATCTGAAGTGTTTCACGGTTGGAACCACCGCCGCAGACAGTTTTGGAAGGATCGATCAGACTGTTGATACGGTCGAAATGCTTTTCGTTGATGATCTTTCCATAATTCCGGTTCTTCAGTGGTTCTTTTCCATACTGGCGTGTGATCTGTCTGCGAAGCTCTGCGACCAGGGCTTCTTTGATCTCCGGATCACAGTAGATGTAGTCCGGAGCCACGCAGGTCTGGCCACAGTTCAGAAACTTGCCGAATACGATACGTTTTGCCGCAAGGCGGAGATTGGCTGTTTTGTCCACGATGCAGGGGCTTTTTCCACCCAGCTCCAGAGTGACTGGTGTGAGGTGTTCGGAAGCCTTTCTCATGACCTCTTTTCCCACAGACTGGCTTCCCGTGAAGAAGATGTAATCAAAGTGCAGACTGAGAAGATGTGTGTTTTCCGCACGTCCGCCTGTGACAGTTGCAACGTATTTTTCATCGAAACATTCATGGATGAGAAGACGGATCACTTCACTTGTTGCCGGTGAGTAGGCACTTGGTTTCAGGATGACTGTGTTTCCAGCTGCAATGGCGTCTACCAGTGGTTCTATGGTGAGAAGAAACGGATAGTTCCACGGACTCATAATGAGAACCACACCGTAGGGGGATGGTTTGCGGAAACTGTGGGAATGGAACTGTGCCAGTGGAGTTGGAACGGTCTGTTCTTTTGCGTAGGAGCGGATATTTTTCAGCATATGTGTGATCTCGGAGAGTACCAGTCCGGTCTCACACATATAGCTTTCGAAATTACTTTTTCCCAGATCCTTTTTCAGCGCGGCGTGGATCTGATCTTCGTGTTTCCGGATGGAAGCGCGGAGACGTTTCAGGGCGCTGATGCGAAAATCAAGGTCAAGAGTTGCGCCGGAGTAGAAGTACTGGCGCTGTTTATCTAAAAGCTGGTTGATCTGTTCTTTTTCCATGGAATTGTAGTCCTTTCTGAAAAAACTGTATTCGAAATATCGAAAAAATCTTTCTATGCCAATGGCTGTTTTAGCAATTGCTTGCCGGAGGCATCAGTCTGTAATACAGTGTCTCAAGTTCGCCGGCATCCATCAGCACAGGAACCGGGTACAGAGGATTGGCTTCTTTATCTGCGTAATGGGCAAGCTCCGGGATGTCTGTTTCCTGGATTTCCGGGATATAGTCTCCGATGCCAAAGCGTTTTTTCATATCTTTTATTGCATCAATAAACATCCGGGCAGCAGTTTTATCGTCCTCATGTTTATCGCAGAGACCGGCAGTTACGGCAAGGTTGCGGAGTTTGTGAGTGATGGAATCTCCGTATGTTTCCAGTACCATAGGAAGGATCACTGCATTGGCAAGCCCATGTGGAACATTATATTTTCCGCCGAGGGAATGTGCAATTGCGTGGACATATCCAACGTAGGATTTGGTGAAGGCGCAGCCTGCGAAATAGGAGGCGCGGAGCATATTTCGTCTTGCTTCAATATTATTGCCGTCTGTGTAGGCGGTATCCAGATTTTCAAAGATCAGTCTGACAGCATCCAGGGCATTTTTTCTTGTGCCAGGTGTAGTGGAATTTCCAATGTAGGCTTCCACTGCGTGAGTCAGGGCATCCATGCCGGTGGTAGCTGTGATAAACGGCGGAAGGCTTAAAGTCACTTTCGGGTCAAGGACTGCGTAGCGTGGGATCAGCGGAAAATCGTTGATGGCATATTTGTGCCGTGTTTCTGCATCGGTAATGACAGCAGCAAGTGTTGTTTCACTTCCTGTTCCTGCAGTCGTGGGGATGGCGATGAGAAGAGGAAGCTTTTTGTGGATCTTCAGGATTCCCTTCATCTGAGCAAGAGACTGGTGTGGCTTGGCAATGCGGGCTGCTGTGGCTTTTGCACAGTCCATACTGGAACCTCCGCCGAAGCCGATGATCGCCTGGCAGTCATTGTCCAGATACATGTGAAGGGCTTCGTCCACATTGACGGTTGTTGGATTGGCAACGGTTTTGTCGTAGATGTGGTAAGAGATGCAACTTCGCTTCAGTGTCTGCTCCAGTCTTTCTGTAAGGCCAAGGCTTCGGATCCCTGCATCTGTGATGATGAGTACATTGTTATAGTTTCTTTTTTCCAGAACTTCCGGAATACCTTTGACGCTTCCGATGATCTTCGGATTGCGGTAAGGAAGCAGTGGAAGGGCGAATTTAAAGACATTCTGGAAAACCCGGCAGTAAGCTTTTTTTAATGGATTCATGGTAGTTTTCTTTCCTTTTAAAGTCAAATTATTTTATTCTAAATATTATATATAGCAGTTGGAAGGGGAAAAGTCAAGATTGCTGTTTATGGAAGTGCATCGCGAAGCGTGTTGCTGAGAACAGAGTAACCGTAACGTCATAAAAAAGAAAACAGGAAATATAATATTGTCATGGTTGTAAATATCCTTTACACTAAGGGAGTCAAACAGAATCATTATGCAAGGATTGGATATCCAGCGGAAGGCAAATGTCCGCAGGATAGATATTGATCACGGAGGAAATCATGCCAGAAACAGACACATCCGCAAAAAATCCTCTTCACGTATCCGAAGTGGATGATAATTTAAAAGAATTAAGCCCTCACGGTTCCTTTGAGCTGCCGGTGGAAACCTATATGGCGAACTGTGAGATCTTTCATGCACTGTATGACCACTGGCACAGTGAGATGGAGATCATGTATATTGAAAAAGGCAGTGGCTTTGCCAGACTGAACCGGGAGAGCATCCGCCTGAAAAAGGGGGATATCCTGATCGTGAACTGCGGAGTTCTCCATAGTATGCGCACGGATCTTAAGAAGCCTCTTTATTATAAGAGTGTGGTTTTCAGCCTGGGTTTCCTTGCAGGTCAGCCGGGAGATATCTGCCAGGAATGTGTGGTATCACCATTAATAGAAAACAAGGCAGAATTCTGCCATCATATAGAAGAAGGAGATTCCGGATATGAGAAGCTACGGGAAATTTTTCTGGAGATCCATGACTGTCATACGGAGAAGAAGCCATATTTTTATGTGAAGCTGAAAATGCTGTTTTTTAATTTCTTTTATGAGATGCTGACGAAGCATTATATTATCCCGGTAAGTACAGAGCAGAACAAGAGCCTTGCAGCAGTAAAGGAAGTGCTGGATCATATCAGCCTTCACTACCAGGAGAATCTTACCGTTTCAGAGCTTTCCGGACTTTCCAATTACAGTGAGTATTATTTTATGAAGCTTTTCCGCCAGTATACGGGAAAAACCTTGGTGGAATACATCAATGACTTCCGTATGGAGAAGGCGAAGTATCTTCTTACGCATTCCGATGCACCTGTGACGGAGATTGCCATGCAGGTGGGATTTAACAGTACAAGTTATTTTATAAAGAAATTTCAGCAGTCCAATAAGGTTTCACCGCATAAGTACAGGAAGAGTATGAGACAGATCTGAGAAAGCTCCCGAAGCAACCGCATATGTATCGGTTACGTTTTTATCCAGAGCTACAGTAAAAAGTGAAAAACAGTCTGACAAATATCTTGCATATCATGACAGGATTGTTATATTTTTGAAAAGAAATGCGTGATATCCTAATATCATCAAAAACAAAGCAAACAACCTTGTAAAAACATATTTCATCCCATCAAGATCCATGAAAGGAGATCAAAATGGAAACATTAAGCAAAGTATTTGAAGACAAATATAACAAAAATGTAAAAGATTGTACAAACGAGGAAATCTATCACGGACTTCTCTCCTGGACAAAGGAGCAGCTGAAGGGCCGCGGCTACCAGGAAGGAAAAAAGAAAATTTATTATATTTCCGCAGAGTTCCTTATCGGTAAGCTTCTTTCCAACAACCTGATCAATCTGGGCGTTTATGATGAAGTTGCGAAATATCTTAAAGAAAACGGAAAAGAGCTTTCCATGATTGAGGAAATAGAGCCGGAGCCATCTCTTGGAAACGGCGGACTTGGCCGTCTGGCAGCTTGCTTTCTGGATTCCATCGCAACTTTGGGACTTCCGGGAGAAGGAATCGGACTTAATTATCACCTCGGACTTTTCAAACAGGAGTTTAAGGATCATCTTCAGTTTGAGACACCGAATCCGTGGATCCAGCCGGAGAGCTGGCTTACAGATGCAGGCGTTTCCTATTACGTGCCGTTTAAGGGCTTTATGCTGAAATCCACACTGTATGATATTGATGTTGCAGGCTATGAGAACAAAGCGATCAAGCTTCGCCTTTTTGATATTGATATTGCAGATGAGAGTATTGTGGGCGAGGGAATCTCCTTTGATAAGAAGGATCTGCTCCACAACCTGACACTGTTCCTGTATCCGGATGACAGCGATGACGCAGGAAGAAAGCTTCGTATCTATCAGCAGTACTTCATGGTAAGCAATGCGGCACAGCTGATCCTGGATGAGGCAACCGCAAAAGGCTGCAATCTTCATGACCTTGCCGATTATGCAGTGATCCAGATCAACGATACACATCCGAGTATGGTAATTCCGGAGCTTATCCGTCTCCTCACAGAGCGTGGAATCGAGTTCGAGGAGGCATGCGAGATCGTATCTCATGTATGCGCTTATACCAACCATACCATTCTTGCAGAGGCACTTGAGAAATGGCCGATCTCCTATCTTGAGGAGGTTGTTCCGCATCTGATGCCGATCATCCGCAAGCTGGACGAGCGTATCAAAGCAAAATATCCGCAGGAAAATCTTGCCATCATCGACAAGAACGACCTGGTACACATGGCACATATGGACATCCACTACGGATTTTCCATCAACGGTGTTGCATCCCTTCATACCGATATCCTGAAGGAGACAGAGCTTCATCAGTTCTATGAGATCTATCCGGAGAAATTCAATAACAAGACAAACGGAATTACCTTCCGCAGATGGCTCCTTCACTGCAACCATCCGCTGACAGAGTACATCACCTCCATGATCGGTGACGGCTTCCGAAAGGATTCCTTTGAGCTTGACAAGATGCTTGGCTTCAAGGGAAATCAGGACGTTCTTGCAAATATCCTTAAGATCAAGCAGGATGCAAAGAAGAGATGTGCGGAGTTTATCAAAGCCAACACAGGTGAAGAGATCAACACACACAGTGTTTATGATATCCAGATCAAACGTCTTCATGAGTACAAACGTCAGCAGCTGAATGCACTTTACATCATTGATCGTTACCTGAAGATCAAAGCAGGCGAGAAGCCGCAGCGCCCGGTAACCTTTATCTTCGGTGCAAAGGCAGCTCCTGCATACGTTATCGCAAAGGATATTATCCACCTTCTCCTCTGCTTACAGGAGCTTATCAACAATGATCCGGAGGTTTCCCCGTACATGAAGGTTGTTATGGTGGAAAACTACAACGTAAGTGCAGCAGAGAAGCTGATCCCTGCCTGCGATATCTCCGAGCAGATCTCTCTTGCTTCCAAGGAGGCCAGCGGAACAGGAAACATGAAGTTCATGCTCAACGGTGCTGTAACACTGGGAACCATGGATGGCGCAAATGTGGAGATCAGCCAGCTGGTAGGCAAGGATAATATCTATATCTTCGGAGAGTCCAGTGAGCAGGTTATCGAACACTATGAAAAGGCTGACTACTGCTCCAGAGATTTTTATGAGAAAGACGAGCGCATCCGTCGTGCAGTAGACTTTATTGTAGGAAACGAGCTTCTTTCTATTGGAAGTGAGGAGCATTTAAGAAGACTGCATCATGAGATCGTAAGCAAAGACTGGTTCATGACTCTTCTTGACTTCGAGGATTATGCGAAGGTGAAAGATCAGGCATTGTCCGATTATGAGGACAGAACCGCATGGGCAGAAAAAATGCTTGTAAACATCGGAAAAGCAGGATACTTCTCTTCAGACAGAACGATTGAGGAGTACAACAGAGATATCTGGCATCTGACACCGGAGAAATAAAACGGTTTTAGGCAGATTGCTCCGGCTCGGAAGAAAAATAGAAAATAAAAACACCGGCATTCATCGGAATATGTACAGGGGCTGAGATGTCATAGAGGATCTGGCAGCCTGGACAGGATATGGTACAGATGAATGGCCGGTGTTTTTGTGTGAAATTGGTTGCGAAAAATTGTTTACGGAATCAGGCAAGCGATATTTCAGGCTTTTCCATGCTTAAATGCCATCATCATCTCCTTGGTAAGGCTGATATTATCTCCTTCATCCGGAATGTCTTCCCGGTTGAACCAGGAGGCCATGGAAAGCTCATCGTGGTCTACAGTCAGAGTGTCGTCGCCATCCAGATCACAGTAGAAGCCAAACAGAAGTGTTCCGGAGAAGGACCATGGCTGGCTCTTGTAGTAGCGGAGATTTTTGACCTTTACGCCGATCTCTTCCATAACTTCACGGTGGACAGTCTCCTCGATGGTCTCGCCAATCTCGGCAAAACCTGCGATCATGGCGTAGCGGGTGTGATTTCGGCCCTCATATTTGGAGAGGATCAGCTTGTCACCGTTGGTAACGCCTACGATCACAGCTGGAGAAAGCACCGGATATTCACCGTTTCCACAGGCAGGGCAGATCATCTTGCGCTCATGTTTATCATGTACCATCGGTTTGCCGCAGCAGCCGCAGAAACGGCGCTTGCTGTACCACTGAAAGAGCTGGTATCCGGTGATTCCGGCAAAAGCCAGATACTGAGGCTCCGCTGTGCGGAGAACTCTTGTGATTTCAAACTGATATCCGGGAAGAAGGCTGGTATCCAGATCTGGGATCAGATAAAAATGCTCTTCATCAACAGAGAAGAGATAGATATAATTTTCATATAGGTTATCAATTTTTCCTTCCAGCTCTCCAAAGCTTGGAAGAGTCATAGTCTCGCCATCCTTTTTCATAAGGATCCTGCCCTCTTCATAGGCGAGAATGTGGCTTGCTTTATCAGGGGCAACAGGTTTGTATTCATTATGGTAGGTATGTGGTGCGATATCCTGGATCATGATAAATTCCTTTCGTTTTTGGTTCTGTATGAGTGTTTTATGTATGCTTTCTACAGTATAAACTTACCTTAAGAAAAAGGCAACTATTCTGTAAATTTACGAAAAATAGTTGCTGACAGCAAATGGGAAGTGTAAGATAAGATTGTTGTCTTATGCAGGAAAAGGAGAAAATTATGCAAACAGAAAAAAAGCAGGGTCTGACCCGGGATACCATTAAATACATAGCAATCTTCACTATGCTTCTGAATCATATCGCCAACGTGCTTCTGCCGGAAAACACGATCCTGTGGGAAGTGTTTATAGACATCGGTTACTTCACAGCCATCACCATGTGCTATTTTCTTGTGGAAGGTTTTTACTATACACATTCCCGGAGGAAATATGGCGAGAGACTTCTGGTCTTTGCAGGAATCTCCCAGGTTCCCTATATGATGGCCTTTGATTTTTCACAGCTGAATATGATTTTTACACTGTTTATCTGCTTTATGATCCTGGTGATCCAGGACAAGATGATAGCAAGTAAGTGGAGGGTTCCGCTTACAATCATTCTGCTGGTACTGTCCATTTATTCGGACTGGGCAATCCTGGCACCTGTTTTTACTCTCTGGTTTCATGCAGGCTGGGGAAACAGGAAGAAAATGGTTCAGGCTTATGGAATCGGAGCAGTGCTTTTTGCAGCGTTTAATTACGCGTCTTATGCAGAAACTTTGCCGGCTGCACAGGCATTGCTTCATGCGATATTTTCAGCAGTTGGAATCGTAGTATCAGGAATTATCATTATCTGCTTCTATAATGGAGAAAAATCTGAAAAAGCACCGAAGTTTTCAAAGTGGTTTTTCTATATTTTCTATCCGGCACATCTGCTGATCTTAAGTTTGATCAAAATGTGGATCGTATAAAAGATGCTGAAAAAATGTATCAGATAGATTGCTGAAAATAAAAAGCATATCAGTAAAACATAGTAAGTCTGTAAGAAAATAAGAAAATTAAAGAAAAACTCTTGAAATCAAAAAAATTATCTGCTATGATAACTCCCATGACAAAGGCGTCTGGAAATTATATTTCCAGGCGCTTTTTGCGTTGCAGAAATAAATGAGGGAACCGAGGAGGAATGATTATGAATGCAGGAGATACTGGTTTTATGCTGATCTGTACGGCCTTTGTGTTTTTTATGACACCGGGGCTGGCATTTTTCTACGGAGGACTTGTCCGGAGAAAAAATGTTGTCAATACCATGATGGCGTGTGCAGCAATTATGGGTCTGTCCGTTGTGATGTGGACATTATTTGGTTATTCACTTGCCTTTGGCGGAAATCACGGTGGTGTTATCGGTGACTTCAGGTGGTTTGCCATGAACGGTGTCGGCTGGGAGCCAGGGCCCTATGCAGATACCATTCCGCATCTGGTATTTGCAGCGTTTCAGATGATGTTTGCCATGATCACACCGGCACTGATCACAGGTGCTGTTGTTGGAAGAATGCGTTTTAAAGCACTGCTTCTTTTTGTTGCAATCTGGTCTGTGATCGTGTATTATCCTATGGCACACATGGTCTGGGGAGACGGTGGATTTCTTGCAGCTATCGGCTCAGTGGATTTTGCAGGAGGAAATGTAGTACATATCAGCTCCGGCGTCAGTGCACTTGTACTGGCCATTTATCTTAAACAGAGACGCGGCTACGCAAAAGCAACCTACCGCACCCATAATATTCCATTTGTTTTCCTGGGTGCAGCCATGCTGTGGTTTGGCTGGTTCGGATTTAACGCAGGAAGTGCACTGAAGGCAGACGGTCTTGCAGCACATGCTTTTATGACAAGCAGTATTTCTTCTGCGTGTGCTTTGCTTACCTGGATGCTGATCGAAGTCATTCGTGAGGGAAAACCGACACTGGTTGGTGCATCTACAGGTCTTGTTATCGGACTGGTAGCAATCACTCCGGGAGCTGGATTCGTACCGGTTTGGGCATCTTTTATCATTGGAATCCTGGTAAGCCCGATCTGCTATTTTACTGTGATTCTTCTGAAGCAGAAACTGAAGATCGATGATGCGCTGGATGCTTTTGGCTGCCATGGTATTGGCGGTATATGGGGAGGAATCGCAACCGGACTTTTCGGAAAATCTTCGATCAATTCTGTTGCAAAATGGGATGGCCTTGTATTTGGAGATTACCGTCTGTTTCTGGCACAGGTTTTAAGTATTGTGATCACCATTGCTGTTGCCATTGTGGGAACACTGATCTGTATTGGAATCGTGCGTATTTTTACACCGCTTCGTGTAGATCCGAAGGAAGAACTGGTTGGTCTGGACGCATCCCAGCATGGAGAGAATGCATATCCGTCATTCAATGGATTTGACTGATAAGAGTTCATTTCCTGTTAATGTGAATGATGGTGTTAAAGAGGAGATTATAATATGTTGATTAAAATAGAAGCAATCGTAAGAGAAGAAAAAATGGAAGATGTCAAAGCAGCGTTAAATGACATCCAGGTAAACGGTTTTACAGTAACCCAGATTATGGGCTGCGGAACACAGCGTGGTTACACAGAATATGTCCGTGGTTCTAAAATCGATGTATTTCTGAAACCGAAGATCAAGTTTGAGATTGTAGTATCATCCGAAGACTGGGAGATTAAAGTCATTGATGCGATTCAGAAAGCAGCATTCACCGGTGACCCGGGCGATGGCAAGATCTTCAGCTACGAGATCCGAAATGCTGTCCGAATCCGAACCGGTGAGACCGGATATGATGCACTGCAGTCAGAGTTCTTTTAAAATAATAGAAATGTAAAAAAGATCCTTCTGGAAAACTGAGATATTCAGATTTTCAGAAGGATCTTTTTGCAGATAATTAACAATAGTCTTACTTTGATTTGGTGCAAACTTCTGCAGTTACATATAAGATAGAAAGGTATACAATAGATCAGTTAGATCACCAACCGGATAAAAAGTGCTGAAAGTATTTACGCTAAACTTCTGAAGAAAGGACTGGAACCGGATTTTGAGACTGCCAGAAAAAATCCGAACAATCAGCGAATGTGAGATCAGAATGCCTGTTATAAAAAAGAAAACGGAGAATTCCTGGAAAAAGAAGTTCGGGAATTCTCCGTTTTGTTGTTTGAGTCATTTCAGTCGGGCTCTATTTATTATGTGTTATACTCTGCTCATCAGCTGCAAAGATGACATTTCTCACAGGCAGACGGTGTGGCTGCACAACCGCCGAGAGCAGTTTCACGAAGCTCGGCAGGAAGTTTTTTGCCCACAGTATACATGGCATCGATCATCTCATCCAGCGGGATGAACTGGGGGATACCGGCCAGTGACATTTCCGCTGCGATTAGGGCATTGGAAACACCGGCTGCATTACGGTTCTGGCAGGGATATTCCACCAGGCCGCCTACCGGGTCACATACAAGACCGAGCATATTCATAAGAACGGTGGAAGCCGCATAGGTACACTGCAGCGGAGTGCCGCCAAGAAGCTCAACAGCAGCGGAAGCAGCCATTGCGGAAGCGATTCCGACCTCAGCCTGACATCCGCCAACAGCACCGGCAACTGTTGCATTACGCATGGCAAGATAGCCGATCGCGCCTGCATTAAATAGTGCCTGGCGGATTTTTTTATCGGAAAAGCCGTAGACCTCCTGAAGAGCAAGCATCATTCCGGGAACGATCCCGGCACTGCCGGCAGTAGGAGAGGCAACGATCAGTCCCATGGAAGCGTTGGTCTCAAGGGTTGCCATAGCGTAGGTGATTCCCTTTCCGAGAACATTTCCGCACAGGCTTTTTCCCAGGTCATGAAATTCGCAGAGCTTTCGGGCTTCACCGCCGATTAGTCCGCCCATAGATATCACCGGATCTTTGATGGGGGAAAAAGCAGCGTCCTTCATGATCTCCAGAACACGGTCCATGCGCTGGTCCACGATTTCAGCAGTGGTTTCACCGAGAAGGATCTCACGCTGGCGCATTACTTCGGAAATCGGAAGCTTTTTTTCCTGGCAGAGAGCAAGAAGTTCCTTGGCATTTTTGAAATCCATAAAACACATCCTCCTTTTCCCTACATCTGAACAACCATGACATCATGGATGTTGGTGTTCTGGTGAATGCTTTCTACGATATCTTCCGGGAGATGACCATCGGATTCCACGATCGTATAGGCTGTGGTTCCTTTGGATTCACGGAAGAGGCGCATGAAGGCAATGTTAATGTTACGTTCACTTAAGCATCTGGTGATGTAGGCCACAACACCGGGAGTATCCTGATGGATCACGATGATGGCACTGTATTCGCCGGTGAAATCCACTTTCACGTGGTTGATCTCCACAATGCGGACCTTGCCGCCGCCCAGCGATTCCCCCCGGACTGTCATTTCCTGTCCCTGTTCATTGACCATATGGATATCTACAGTGTTGGGATGGACATCGGTTTCCGCTTCATTTGGAGTAAAGGAAAAGTCGATCCCCTGTTCCCTGGCAATATCAAAAGAACTCCGTATACGCATGTCATCTGTGGAAAAGCCCATGATTCCGCCAAGGAGGGCACGGTCTGTACCGTGTCCCTTGTATGTTCTGGCGAAGGAACCATAAAGGATGAATTCCACTTTTTTCAGGGGCGGCGTGATCATCTTCTGGGCAAGGAAAGCAATACGCGCAGCCCCTGCGGTATGAGAACTGGAAGGACCGATCATGTTGGGCCCCATAACGTCAAATACACTGATAAAAGACATTTTGCTTAATTCTCCTGTGGTGTTTTTGCGATAAATTTCTTATAAATGGTGTCAACGATCACGCCGATGGCGTTGTCACCGGATACATTGCAGGCAGTTCCGAAGGAATCCTGAGTAATGTAAAGGGCAACCATGATAGCACAGATGGCACCGTCCGGATCACCGGCTTCTGCTCCGAATACCATATAAAGGAATGGAAGGGCAGTCATGATGGAACCACCGGGAGCACCGGGAGATGCAACCATGGCAACACCGAGAGTCATGATGAACGGAACGATGATCCCGAGACTGATGGGCAGCTGGTTCATAAGGCAGACTGCAGTAGCACAGGCTGTGATGGTGATCATGGAACCGGCCATGTGGATGTTTGCACAGAGCGGTACTACGAAGTTGCGGATCTGCTCACATACGCCATCCTTCTTTGCACATTCCAGGTTGACCGGGATGGTAGCTGCGGAAGACTGGGTTCCCAGAGCAGTTGTGTATCCCGGGATCTGATTTTTGATCAGAGTGAAAGGATTCTTTTTGCTGACAGTACCTGCGATCACAAACTGGATCGTAATGCAGATCAGGTGCATGATGATAACAACAAGGAATACCTTCCAGAGGATGCTTAAGATGGCAAAGGTTTTTCCGGAAATAGTCATATCTGTGAAGGTTCCGCAGATGTAAAGCGGAAGCAGCGGGATGATAATGGTATGAAGGACTTTGTCAATGATTTTGGAAAAGTCGCTCATTCCGTTATAAAGGCTGTTTCCCATTTCTTTTCCACGCATGGAAGAGAGGCACAGTCCCATGACAAAGGCAAGGGCAACAGCAGAAAGAGTATCCATGACCGGCTCCAGTGTGATAGAGAAAAATGGTGTCAGGGATGCGTCTGCGGTAGCTGCGATCTGATCCAGTGCACCTTCACTCATAAAGTGTGGGAACAGGCTGGATGATACCAGATAG
This sequence comes from Blautia sp. LMAG:89, assembly GCF_008679485.1. Classification (NCBI taxonomy): domain Bacteria; kingdom Bacillati; phylum Bacillota; class Clostridia; order Lachnospirales; family Lachnospiraceae; genus Blautia; species Blautia sp. LMAG:89. The sequence goes on from NZ_NANC01000003.1 coordinate 687,708, forward strand.
GATGCGGAACCTGCGATCAGAGTGGAGCCATAAGCCAGAGCCACTGTGATCAGGAGAAGCTTCCCTGCACCCTGTGAAAGATCCGCAATACCCATGGTCACATAGGCAAGGATCATCAGCGGGATGACGAATTTCAGAAAGGTACTGAAAAATCCGGAAAGGGTTACAACAAAGCGACAGAAGCCTTCCGGAAGGAACTGGCCGAACAGGATACCTATGATGATGGCAATGATCAGCTTCGGCACAAGTCCGATCTTGATTTTTTTCTTTTCCATTTGGATTCTTTCCTCCTAAGTATGAATTTATTCATTTTGCACAAAAATACGATTGACGTCCTCGTGATTGTATTGTAACATTGACATAAAAATAAAGCAAATTCACAGATTTCATCATCACGATGAAAAAATTTCATAGAAAAAGGGAGAAAATAATGGAAATCCGTCAGTTGGAGACGTTTGTACATGTAGCACAGCTTCAGAGTTTTTCCAGGGCAGCAGAGGTTCTGGGATACACCCAGTCAGCGATCACTGTCCAGATCCGTCTTCTGGAAAATGAGCTGGAAACAAGACTTTTTGACAGAACCGGAAAGCGTGTGGTGCTTACTCCGTCCGGAAAAGAGTTTATGGAGCATGCAAGCCGGATCTTATATGACGTAAATAAAGCAAAAAAATCAATGAATGACGATGCGGAACTGAAAAATCCATTGCATATCGGGACTATTGAATCTCTCTGCACAGCAAAGCTTCCGGCTGTTCTCAGCAAATTTCGTGAGTTTCACCCGAAAGTAAATATGCAGGTGACTATTGATACACCGGAGCAGCTGATACGGATGATGGAGCATAACGGGCTGGATCTTATTTATATACTGGATACCCCAAGGTGGGACCAGAACTGGGTGAAGGTCATGGAGAAGGCGGAGCCGGTAGTATTTGTGGCCTCTGCAGATTCGGAGTTTGCGGGAAAGACGCTGAAGATGGAGGATATTCTGGAAGAGCCTTTTTTTCTCACGGAAAAGAATGCCAATTATCGGCAGGCCCTAGATCAGCAGCTGGCGCTTAAGAAGCAGGCCCTGTCACCGGTACTGGAGATCAGCGATACCGCTTTCATCATCCGCATGCTGGAAAAGAACCACGGACTTTCCTTTCTTCCCTATCTGGCTGTGGAGCGGGATATCCGGAAAGGAAGAATTGCCCTTTTACATGTGGAAGATGTGGAGATATCCATGTACCGGCAGATCTTTTACCATAAAAATAAGTTTAAGACGAGAGAGATGGAGGAATTCATCCGCCTGGCGGCAGAGTGAAAGGCAGAGCTTGTAAAAACAAATAAAATGTGGCACTATAAAAGAAAAAAGCATAGGAGAGAAAAATGGATTTTATTGAAGAAGCAAAGAAGCTTGGCTTTTCCGATGCAGCGGTCATGAAAACCGATAAGCTGGTGTTTGTGCCGGAATACCGTGTTTTCTGTGAAGAAAATGCTTGTGGTAATTATGATAAAAATCCTGCATGTCCACCGGAAAGCGGGACTGTGGAAGAAATGAAGGCACGTGCCCTGGATTATGAGAACACCCTGGTGCTCCAGACGACGCAGGACAGACTCATGGATTACAGAAAAGCCAAGCTTGCACATAATAAGCTGACAGAGCAGCTCTCAGAGAAGATGAAAGAGTGCGGAAAAACAGATATTCTGATCATGAGCGCCGGACCGTACAAGCATAATTCCTGTATGTCTGCCTATTGTGTGGATGCGCAGAAGATGGCAGATGCTGTGGGAATGCAGTGCTGGACCAATGATGGAAAGTTCCGGTATTTTTCGCAGATTCTTTTTCGAGAGTAGAGTAGCGCATTTTTTATACATTTTTAGTATAAAAACTGGACATACTGTCAGGAAAAGGGTAAATTTATTTTGAAATGATTAAACAGGAGGAAAACCAGAATGGAAAAATCAACAGTTTATTTCACTGATTTTCGTTGTCCGGTGGGAACCAGCCAGCTGGATAAACTGAAAAAACTCTGTGTTGTCGCAGGAATCAAAGATATCGATATGGATGGAAAATTCGTAGCCATCAAGATGCATTTCGGAGAGCTTGGAAATATGGCATTCCTTCGTCCGAACTATGCAAAGGTAGTCGCAGATCTTTGTAAGGAGCAGGGCGGAATGCCGTTCCTGACAGATTGTAATACTCTTTATCCGGGAAGCAGAAAGAATGCACTGGAGCATCTGGACTGTGCAAATCTTAACGGATTTAACACGATCACAACCGGATGTCAGATCATCATCGGTGACGGAGTTCGAGGAACCGATGAAGTAGAAGTTCCTGTAGTAAACGGAGAATACTGCAAAACTGCCCTGATCGGACATGCTATCATGGACGCAGATATTTTTATCAGTCTCAGCCATTTCAAGGGACATGAGGCAACCGGCTTTGGCGGTGCTCTGAAGAATATCGGTATGGGATGCGGAAGCCGTGCCGGAAAAATGCAGCAGCATGCCAGCGGAAAGCCGGCCATTCATGAAGATGTCTGTCGTGGCTGCCGCCGTTGTGCGAAAGAGTGCGGAAGTGATGCGATTACATATGTAAACAAGAAAGCAGTTATCGATTACGATAAATGCAAAGGCTGTGGCCGCTGTATCGGGGCCTGCAGCTATGATGCCGTATACAATCCGAATAGCAGTGCAAACGAGCTTCTTGACCGCAAGATGGCAGAGTATGCACAGGCTGTCTGTCACGGACGTCCCCATTTCCATATTGCACTGGTACAGGATATCAGCCCTAACTGTGACTGCCATGGTGAAAATGATGCGCCGATCCTTCCGGATATCGGAATGTTCGCAAGCTTTGACCCGGTTGCACTGGATCAGGCCTGTGCAGATGCCTGCCTGAAGGCAACACCGATCGCCAACAGCCAGCTTGGAGAGCATCTGGCAGAGCCGGGATGGCACTGTCATCATGACCATTTTAAGGATTCCAATCCGAATATTGAGTGGAAGGCAACTCTGGATCAGGCAGAAAAGATCGGCCTGGGAACCAGGGAATATGAGCTGAAGATAATCAAATAAGCAACAGAAATTATATAAAATCACGAAAGCACGCCTGTAACATGGCGTGCTTTTTTATGCGAATTAAGAAATATAAAATAGAAAAAACGGTATTTTAAATAAAAAATATATGCGTGCATATGCGTGCCTAAAAGATGACCACTGTGAATAATATACAAAGAAATAACAGGAAAATTTGGACAAAAACGAGAAAACAGAAAAAGCTGTAAGTTTATATTGCATAATAAGATTGCGTGTGATAACATACACACAACATAATTAACACGCATTTGACACGCAAATAAAGAATAATGGCACACAAATAAAAGAATATCAGGAATAAGCAGAGCTAATGTGCAGGAAAACGTGCAGGTCGTGTGTACAGAAACAGGCTGCATTCTGTGGGCAGAGAGTACAGAGCAGGCCGGAAATCTTTTCAGAGGAGGAAATTATGACAGGAATACAGAAAAAACAGCGTTTGCTGACCATGATATTCGGAGCTTTCGCGATCTTTTTTACCGGATATCCCCATGTATGGTCTATTTACCAGCCCTATGTGATGGAGCAGGCAGGCTGGAGCCAGGGACAGGCATCCATGTGCTTTTATCTGGCACTGAGCACCTTTGTATTCGGAAATATCGTAGGCGGAAGGATGCAGAACCGCTTTAAGGAAAAGACGATTGTATGGATCGGAGGCGGGATCTTTGCGGCAGGAATCCTGGCATCCGCATTTCTGATCGTTCCCATACCGCTTCCTATGTATCTCTCCTATGGAGTGATGCAGGGATTTGGACAGGGAATGATCTACACGGTGATCCTGGCAACCGTGCAGAGATGGTTCCCGGACCGTACCGGATTTGCTTCCGGCGTTGTGGTAACTGCCAACGGACTTTGTGGATTTTTCCTGGCGCCGCTGAGCAGAAAACTGCTGGAGACAGCCGGTGTACAGAAAACACTTCTTATTATTGGAACTGCCATTACAGTTTCCTGGATACTATGCGGAATTTTCTTCCAGGCGCCGGCAAAAAATCTGATGAATGTACAGGCTTCCGCCGGAAAGAAAGCAGCTGAACCGGAAATAAAACAGTACACATCTGCAGAAATGGTGCGTACAAAGAATTTTTATCTTCTCCTTGCTACTATGTTTTTTGGATTGACCTCGTATTTTATGGTTTCACCGGTATCTCAGACCTATCAGATCGACCTTGGAATTCCGTCTGCAATGGCAGTTAGTGCAGTGATGCTTGGTTCTATTGTAAACGCTGGCGCAAGACTGGTGCTTCCAACACTGGCAGATAAAGCAGGCAGGATCGTCTGCATCAAAGGAGTGCTGATCGTGGCAGTGATCGCTATGGGAGTTCTCGCTGTATCAAGATCCCTGGCAGTAACGGTTGCTGTTGTGCTGATGTACGGCTGCTACGGCGGCATCATGGGAAGTTTTCCGTCCCTGACAAGCTCTATTTTCGGAATGAAGCACACCGGGGAGAATTACGGATTTGTCATGTTCGGCATTGTATTTGCAACCTTTGGCGCACCGGCAATCTCCGGTCTGGTGAGCAGCAAAGGTTATGAGATGAACGTGGTATTTGGGATCGGAGCTGTTTTTGCAGTGATCGCATTTGTATGCCTGACTCTGCTTGGACGGAATCTTGTGAAAGAGCATGCCGAAAAATCTGCCGGAGTAAAGAATGATACAGCACAGGTAAGCAAACCACAGGCAGAATAAGTCTGAATGTAATTGGATGCAGAGCTGTATCAGCTGCCGGATCAAAGACAGCTGACTGAGAATCAGAAAACAGAAAAACCTGGAAGAAATAAAATGCCTGTGGCTGATTTCTTCCAGGCTTTTTTTGAGTTGCAGGGATCAGATATTTCTGCTAGGATAACGAAAGGATGAGAAAATCAGATATTGTTTTTGACTGTTTATGCAAGTGATTGAAGATGGACAAAATAGTAATTGTATTAACTGATGAACAATGGTATAATACAAATATGAACACAACATATAAATCAAACAACAATGTCGTCTATTCCTGTAAATACCATATAGTATGGTGTCCAAAGTATAGACGAAAAGTATTAATTAACGGTGTGGACGTCCGGCTGAAGGAGCTGCTCACAGAGTATGCTGCAAATCTTTCTGTAGACATTCTGGAAATGGAGATCATGCCAGACCATGTTCATATGCTTTTGGAAGTAGATCCTCAGTTTGGCATCCACAAAGCTGTAAAGTCATTTAAAGGCTATACGTCCAGAATTTTAAGACAGGAATTTCCCTATCTTAAAACGAAAATGCCGACTCTCTGGACAAACAGCTATTTTGTATCGACGGTGGGCGGTGCTCCGCTGGAAACAGTAAAACAGTATATTGAAAACCAGAAAACATCGCAGAGACAAAAGGATAAGATGGGATAATGCAAAAAGGAATTAAATTTAGAATCTACCCGAACAGAGAACAGAAAAACTTCATCCATCAGACCCTGGGATGCTGCCGGTTCATCTACAACCGGGGACTTGCCATGCGTAAGGAAGGCTATGAAAATGGGGAAAAGATCGGCTATTCCCAGACTTCCGCCATGCTGACTGAACTGAAAAAGCAAGAGGAGTTTGCCTTTCTGAAAGCAGCAGATTCCATTGCATTACAGCAGTCTTTGCGGGATCTGGACCGGGGATTTGTGAATTTCTTTCAGAAACGGGCTTCCTATCCAACCTTCAAAAGTAAACATAACCGGTTCCAGTCATACAGAACGGTAAATCAAAAAGATAATATTCGTATTGTGGGAAGATATATCAAACTTCCGAAACTTGGATTTGTTAAAATACGGCAGTCGATGGAAGTGGAAAAGATTAATCACGTGATCATTGAGCACACATCGGCTGGAAAATATTTTGCGGTTTTAAATGTTGATTTTGAACCGGAACCACGCTCAAATGCTGGCGGAATGATAGGGATTGATGTCGGAATCAAAGCGTTCTACTCCGACAGTAATGGAAATACGGTATCAAATCCCAGATATCTGGAACGCTCAATGCGAAAACTCATAAGAGAACAGCGCAGGCTTTCCCGAAAACAAAAAGATTCCCATAACCGCGAGAAGCAGCGGATCAGGGTGGCAAGAGTGTATGAGAAAGTAACCAATCAGCGGAATGATTTCCTGCAGAAACAGTCAACGATGCTGGTGCGTGAAAACCAAACCATCTGTATTGAAGATCTGAATGTTAAGGGGATGATCCGGAATCATAAACTGTCAAGATCGATAGCGAGTGTTTCTTGGGCAAAATTTTTTGAAATGCTGGAATATAAAGCTGGCTGGTATGGAAATGAAATTCACAGAGTACCAACGATGTATCCGAGCAGTCAGACCTGCAGCTGTTGTGGCTACAGAAATCCACGGATAAAAAATCTGTGCATTCGTATCTGGGAGTGTCCCAAATGCCATGCGGTTCATGACCGGGATACGAATGCAAGTATCAATATTCTGAAAAAAGGACTGCAGATGCAGTCTGCATAAAGATAAAAACTGTACCGTAGGGCATACGGGAACAGTATAAATATAGCTTGTGGACACTGTGTAAGACATTGCAGTACCGTAAGGTGTTTGCCAATGCAGTAGTGGGAGAAGCAAGAATCCCCCTGCTTTAGCTGTGGGGAGTGTCAACGGACGCAGGGGTTACAGATGAGTATTTTGCGCAGATGACAGAGGATGCCATGAAAAGTGGAAACATTGCGGTAAATCCCCGGAAGACCGTTCGGGAGGATATCCTGGCACTGTATAAAGAGGCACTGTAAAGATAGTATCAGGTAAGGATGTGACGCTACTGCAGAAATAAAATCTGTCATCAGAGTATTTGAAGAAATGAACAGGAGTGAAAAGTTCAGGCAGACTTTTTGCTCCTGTTTTGTGCAAATGAAAAAGATATTGGCTTCCCGAAATAAGTAAAAAGCTGTTTTCCGGGGAGCTTTTTTGCAGTGAAAATTATATTATAAACATAAAGATTTATACAACGAACATGTACGGATAAAATATACGATGCTATTGTATAGACAGTAACCAAGCTTACCACAACAGAGCAAAATACAGAGAAAGAAGAATGTATATGGAGAGCATAGCGGTTAAAAATCTGTACAAAATATATAAGATCTCACAGCGGCAGGAAGGTTTTACCGGGATGGTGAAATACTTATTCCATCCCCAATATAAAGAGAAGGAAGCTGTAAAAGGAATTTCTTTTTCCATACAGCAGGGTGAATGTGTAGCTTTCCTTGGTGCAAACGGGGCAGGAAAATCAACGACCATTAAAATGCTTACAGGGATCATGAAACCGACAGACGGAAAGATTTCCGTTATGGGAAATGATCCATTCAGGGAACGGATCAGAAATGGCGGGAAGATAGGCGTTGTGTTTGGTCAGAAGACACAGTTGTGGTGGGATATTTCGGTAAAAGATTCTTTTGAACTGCTGCATAGTATTTATGAAATCCCGGACAATGTTTATGAAGAAAATCTGAATCTGTTTAAGAAAATTCTGGAACTGGAAGAATTTATAGACCAGCCGGCAAGAAAGCTGTCTCTCGGACAGCGAGTAAGGGCAGATATAGCAGCAGCTCTTTTACATGATCCGCCGGTTTTATTTCTGGATGAACCAACAATAGGGCTGGATGTGGCAGTCAAACAGAAAGTATATCAGTTTTTACAATACATAAATAAAGAAAAAAAGACCACGATTTTGCTGACAAGCCATGATCTGAAAGATATGGAATGGCTGTGCCGGAGACTTATCATTCTGGAAAAAGGAGAAATTTTATTTGATGATGAAATAACAAAAATTTTTGATAATTATCCGGAAGCAGAAACACTGGAAGAAATTATTATTGAACTGTTCAATGGAAATACGAAGAATTAACCGTCTGATTTTGTTTTTCTGAGGAGAGCAAATATGAGAAAATATCTGGCACTGATAAAAGGGGGATTTCTGGAAGGAATTGCTTATAAAGAAAATTTCCTGACCGGTTTGCTTGCAAATTTTATTCAGATTGTAGTTTTTTACTATGTATGGAAAAGTGTTTTTTTATATCATACGGAGATCAATGGATATACATGGGAAATTATGAAAAAATATGTGATCGTTTCTTTTTTGTGCAACAGTACGTTTTCTTTTGGATTTGAAATGCAGACGGCCAACAGTATTATCAGTGGAAATATAATCACAGATCTGTTAAAACCGCTGAGTTACCGAAGTTTGACATTCTTTAAAGCTGTGGGAACAGCAGGAATGGAATTTTTGATCACATTTTTATGGTGCGGTACTTTTCTGGTAATGTGTAACGGAATGCAGAATATAGAGGTGTGGCGAGTTCTCCTTCTGCTTTTCTCCATACTTTTGGGAATGGGAATCAAATTTAACATCCAGTATATATTTTCCATGTTCTGTTTTTATACAGATAATGCGTATGGTGTTGTAAAAGGGAGAGAAGTTCTGACAAATTTCTGTTCAGGAGCTCTGGTTCCACTGGCATTGTTTCCTGGATTTTTGCAGAAAATTGTTACGGTTATGCCTTTTTCCGGGATCGTATATATTCCATGCAGCATATTTGATGGAATATTTTGCTGGCAGAAATGCTGGGAAGCACTTTTGTTCCAGAGCGTGTGGAATGTAATATTATTTGCATTTGGAAGCATCTTATGGAAAAAAGCATCTTCCGTTATCGCATTATATGGAGGTTAAAGATGGGCAGATACAGGAAATATTTCAAAATATACCGGAAGATGCAGGAAATGAATATAAAATCCCTAATGTATTATCGAGCAGATTTTCTGATGATGACATTTTTTACATTGCTGTCCCAGGTATCAAATCTGGCAGTTGTTGGAATTATCTATACAAATATTCCCACAGTTGGCGGCTGGTCTGTATGGGAAATTTTATTGTTATACGGGTATCTGTTATTTTCAGAAGGATGGGTGAACTTCTTCTTTCAGGGTTCCTGGAAAATTGCACAGATGGTAAATAAATCAGAAATCGACCGGTTTCTCGTAAGACCGCTTCCGACAGGAATGCAGATGGCAGCTTCCCGGATTGATTTTGACGGATTAAATAAAATGATCATAGCACTGGGAATATTGTCAGTTGGAATAAAAAACTGTAAAATAAACTGGACGATCATAAAAATTCTGTATTTTGTGGCATATCTGCTTACAGCATCTATGATTCGTTTTTGCATGATCTGGCTGGCAAGCTGTATGTCCTTCTGGATGCAGGGACCGAAAAATTCGTTAAATTATCTGGTTCTTTCTGTAGGAGAGATGGCGAAATATCCACTTATCATATACCCGGGATTACTGAAAGGAATCTTTGGATACATCATACCTTACGCATATATCAGCTATTATCCGGCGGGCTTTTTGTTAGGAAAGAAGGACATGCTGCCGGGATGTCTGTTACAGTTTCCTGTCTGTTTAGGGATGCTGTGGTTATCGGCAGTGTGCCTGAAACGTGGACTGGGAAGATATGAAAGTGCTGGGAATTAAAGATCGTTTATGGGGGGAGGTGAGTCCATGCTTGGAAGTAAAGATATTTTTCTGGATCGGGCAAAGCGGGAATTGTCGGTTATGCAGATGAACCACTGCGGTATCCAGGAATGTGAAAAAGGACATATGTGGCAGTTTCAGGCACGGCCTTATCATCTGCTGCATTTTGTACTGCAGGGAGAAGGAAGCTTGAAAATCTCAGGCAGAATGCTGAATGTACATGCCGGACAGGCATTTTTTATACCTGCAGGAATAGAAGGAAAATACATAGCTTCCCTGCAGAACCCCTGGAAATATGCCTGGATCGGATTTTATGCAGACAACGGAAATAAATTTATTGATCTTCTATTTGGAAAAAACGAGATCCTGGATCTGGCGCTTTCGGCTAAAGAACTGGAAAAAGAAATCCTGTCGATTTTGTCAGTTATGGATAAAAGACTTCAGGATGTGGCCATTTATCAGGAAGAAGATTTTCCGGGAGAGCAGTTTTTCTCCATACGGAATTTTTCCGCATCCCTGGAGGCAAACAGCAGAATGCTGCATCTTTTTGCCAGGCTCCTTGAAACACAGGGCGATATAAAAAAGCTGACAAAAGAAGAAAAAAATCTGGCCAAGGATGCAAAAAACTATATGGACCGCATGTACAGCCGGGATATCCGGATCCAGGATGTGGCAGGAATCCTCCATGTACATCCAAACTATCTCAGCACATTGTTCCGCCGGGAATACGACCAGTCACCCCGGGAATATCTCCGTAAAGTAAGGATGAATCAGGCAAAGATCCTGCTGACCACCACAGAATATTCCATATCCGATATTTCATCAGATGTTGGATATACGAATCCTTTTCAGTTTTCGAAAGTATTCAAAAGCTGCTATGGAATTTCACCTACAGAGTATCGGAATATGAGACAAGTGTAATACAAACATGTTCAGACCGGCAGCATGATTGCGATCATGCTGCCCTTTTTGCTGCTTTCCAGTACTTTTACCTGTCCGTTATGCTGTCTGACAATTTCACTGACAAGTGCAAGCCCCAGGCCGGCACCTCCCATAGCACGGCTTCTTGATTTGTCCACACGGAAAAACGGGGTGAAGATTTTTTCCTGATATTCAGGAGGAATGCCGATTCCGGTGTCGGAGACTTCAAGAAAGACATAATTGACAGACGTGGATGTATCTGTTATTTCTTCGGAAAGATGGATATTTACGGTTACTTTTCCACCGGAGTGATTGTATTTGATCGCATTTTCCACAAGATTGTACACAGCGCGATACAGCAGCAGGTAGCTTCCGGTAATGATGCAGTCTCCCTCCTGCTGGATCAGTTCAACATCCTTCTGTTCCGCTACGGAAGCCAGGTCGCAGAAAACCTCATCAGTCAGTGCTGCCAGAGAGATCCTTTCGGAACGTTCAACAGTCTGTACACCGGTCATATCCAGGAGGATTTCAGCCAGATGGGAAAGTCGCCCGGTCTGTTCCTGGAGCATGGCAAAAATCTCCTGATAATCTTTTAAAGCAGGTGCTTCCCTGCGGGCAAAAACATCCAGATTTGTTTGGATAACGGCAAGAGGAGTCCTCAGCTCATGGGCTGCATTGGCAGAAAATTGCTTCTGGGCAGTAAAAGCTTCATCCAGGCGTGCGAGCATTTTGTTAAATGAAATTGTCAGGAGGGAAATCTCGTCATTGGTAGCAGGAACTTCAAGAGCCTCTGAAAGGTTCTGGACCTCTATTTTGTTCACCTCCTGGCTGAGTCTGCGAAGCGGAAGTAATGCCTGACGGCTGATAAAATATGTGCAGATACTGCTGAGAAGGATGATGATTCCTGTTACCATGAGTCCTTTGGTGAGAAACAGTTTTTTGGTTAGCTGCAGCTGATCGGAAAGCTCCGGAAATAAGATGGAGGGATTCATATTAAAGGTGATGGGAGCAGAATCAGTGTTATCGATCCGTATCATGTAATCTCCCAGATCCTCCATTCCGGCAACTGCGGACTGGCTGATAAAAAAATACATCAGAATGCAGGTGACTGTCATAAGCAACGCAGTGATCAGTGTCAGACGCCATTGAAGAGAAAGCTTTCCGGTTATTTTTTTCATTTTCATTGTATATCCTCCGTTAAAATGTAACCCTGGCCGATCTTATTCTGTATTGGATCAAAGCCGAGAGCAGTGCGCAGTTTTTTTCGAAGAGAAGAAATGTGGACACGAATAGAATTGCTGAAACTGTTGACGCTTCCGTCCCAGATATGCTCGATCATTTCTTCCGGGCTTATGATACGGTTCTGATGAAGAAGGAAATATTCCAGAAGAGAACTTTCCTTTCGGGTCAGAGAAAGGGGGAGTCCATCGATACTGGTCTTTCTTGTACGGGTATCAAAGCTGATACGTCCGCATTGCAGACACACATCCTGCTGGATGAATTTTCTTCGTGTCAGACTTCGGATCCGTGCCTCCAGCTCTTCAAAATGAAAAGGCTTTGTGAGATAGTCATTGGCACCGAGATCAAGCCCTTCAACCTTGTCCTGGATCTGTCCTCTGGCAGAGAGGATCAAAACGGGAGTGGAAGTATCGGATTCCCGAAACTGGCGCAGGATTTCCAGACCATCAACGCCTGGAAGATTCAGATCAAGAAGGATGAGATCATAATTTTCCACCAGACATAATTCCAGTCCTTCATCCCCGTCAAAACATGTGTCCGCTTCATAGCCATCCATACGAAGTCCCTCCGCAATAGACTGGCAGAGCTGCTGTTCATCTTCGATTATCAATATATGCATAATAAATCCTCCAAAAAAACAGTTGATTTTGCTTTGTTATCTATAATATCATGTATAGCATAAAATTCCTGTAAATTTTTTTGTTTCTTAACAGAGATTTTATACAGGGGATGATATAGTAAGGCTACAGAGAACAAAATTTACATATAAAATATATGCTGGTTCCAGATATGGGCCGGTGATATCAGAAGGGAGAATATAAACAATGAAATTGAGAACACAGAAAATAACAGCACTTATGGCAGCTGCGGTATTAGGAATATCTGCATTTGGAAGCGTGCCGGTAACAGCGGCGGAAAGCACGGAAACAGCAGATCCCGGAGCGGCAATGATGGTGGATGGAGAGGCAGTTTCATCAGATCTGGTGGCAGGTACATTTAAGCCTTCTGATGTAACCTGCAAGGCACAGGATTCTTATGAATATCCGTTTCTGGGACTGAAGCTTTCGCTTTCGAAGGAGCTGTTAAAGCAGATCAAGGACCAGAGCATTGCAATGCTTACCACGGAAGATTTTGAGAATCAGACCAATGCAGTGACATATGCTTATGTAAGCTGGAGTAAAATGACAGAGGAACAGAAAAATGCCGAAATACAGAAGATGGGAACAGGATATGACGACTGGGTGGCAGGTCTGGACAGAATTGGTACAATTGGCGTTTATGACGAAGCTTCACAGAAAAAGCTGGATGAGATCACTGGCTGTACAGAGCATAAAGAGCTTGGAAGCAGCAGTAACGGGAAATACAAATATTATCTGAGCACCAACAAAGATGCAGATGAAAAGCTGACAAAGGAGCTGGAAAAGATCAAAACCGACATTACGGAAATGGCACCGTATCAGAATATTTCCGTGTTTGACCAGCCACAGGATACCAGCGTCAACCCGGAGGATGTAAAATCTGTAGGAAAATTTGAAACAACAGGAATAGATGGAAAAACATATACAGAAAAAGTATTCAGTGACTATGACCTGACGCTGGTAAATGTTTTTACAACCTGGTGTTCACCATGTGTAAAAGAGATTCCGGAACTTCAGGAGCTCTATAAAGAAATGAAAGATAAAGGCGTCGGAGTAGCAGGCGTAGTGCTTGATACTACAGATGAAAAGGGAAATCAGGACGAGGAGGCTGTAAAGAAAGCAGGCATTCTTCAGGAAAAAACAAAAGCAGAATATCCGTTCCTGACACCGGATACCACTATGATGAACGGTCGTCTGCAGGGGATTTCCGCATTTCCTGAAACATTTTTTGTTGACAAAGATGGAAACATTGTAGGCGATACCTATACAGGAAGCCATACACTGGACGAATGGAAGGAAATCGTGGAAAAAGAGCTTAAAAACGTTTCAAAGTAAAAGATGATCATTATGGAGAGTGGAAAAATGATTCGGAAAATAACAGAATCCAGGTGGATCGGACCTGCTCTGGCGGTTTTGGGAATTTTACTGATGATACTGGGAATCTGCAGGGGCGAGGTGTCTGTAGTTTTTACAAAAGCGATCAACATCTGTATGGAGTGTATTGGCATTGGATAATAAGAAGATGAAAATAAATGAATGGCCGCGGCATGGGATCCAGGCATTGTGGGCGGCCCTTACAAACAGTCACATATCAGGCTTTGTGACTGGAAAGATCTATACCGGAAAACTGAAAAATGTCTGTGTTCCGGGGCTGAACTGCTATTCCTGCCCCGGGGCAAGAGGGGCCTGTCCCATTGGTTCCCTTCAGGCTGTGATCGGAAGCTGGAACTTCAAGATGGCATATTATGTAGCTGGATTTCTGATCTTTGTAGGAGCGTTGCTTGGAAGACTGGTGTGCGGATTTCTCTGCCCCTTTGGACTGATCCAGGATCTGTTGAACAAGATTCCTTTTCCAAAGAAGATCCGGACATTTCGGGGAGATAAGCTTCTGCGAAAACTGAAATATGTGATCTTTCTTGTATTTGTGATCATACTTCCCATGTTTGTAGTAGATATCATGGGCCAGGGAGCACCATATTTCTGCAAGCTGATCTGCCCGGCAGGAACACTGGAAGGAGGTATCCCGCTGGTGCTGCTGAACAAATCCATGCGAAGTGCAGTAGGCTGGCTGTACATGTGGAAAAATACGATCCTGGTGATCACCATTATCTTATCAATTATGATATACCGGCCATTCTGTAAGTATATCTGTCCGCTGGGAGCTTTTTATTCGGTATTTAATAAAGTTTCCGTTTTTCGTTACAGAGTAGATAAAGAAAAATGTGTTCACTGTGGAAAATGCAGAAATATCTGCCAGATGGAGGTCGATCCGACAGAGGATCCCAACAGTACAGAGTGCATCCGATGTGGAAGATGTAAAAAGATATGTCCGACACAGGCAATCCGGTGTGGGGTTGCAGGAAAATCCTGATACAGAAAAATACGAAAACGGTACAGCTTATAAAATATAAGATGTACCGTTTTTTGAGACAGTAAACTACTTTTCCATATTATCTATCAGTAACATATTCAGCTGTTCCCAGCGCTTCAGATCTTTTTTTGTAAAAAGAAGCTGGTGGCGGAAAGCTTCGGTAAGCTCCTGCGGTTTTAAAGTGATCACACATTTGAATGCGCAGGGCATCAGATCCGCACTGGAAATCCCACACAAAAGTCCTGTTGTAAAATCTCGAAGCTCCAGAGGATTAAAAATGTACAGGAGATCTTCTTCCAGTGGGTTATACTGATTTACAAAGGAAAAACGGATCAGCATATCACTGTAAAGAACTTTTCCGGTGTAAAAAATCTCACTGCTTCTTCCGTTGGCAGAAACAGAACAGATCGTTAAGGTTGCTTCATATTTTCCGGATTCGCCCTTTTTTTCATAAATATCGATGACGCCATCCTTTGTACGCTGATATCGTCCATCGTAAAAGTAAAAATATAGCCTCTGGGCCTGAAAAAATGGGCTTTTTTGTCCTTTTCCCGGTGCATTGGACGGTTCACTGGCTGTTTCAGGAAGACCAGTGGTAAGCTGGGACATAGATACCTGGAGAATCTGGCTGATCTCATATAAAGTTTCGATATCAACGGAGATATCTCCGTTTTCATATTTGCATATGGTAGCTCGGCTTTTATGGATGGCATCTGCCAGATCCTGCAGAGTCATCTTTCCGGCTTTTCGGTATTTTCTTATTTGTTCACCTACATAACAGGTAAAATCACTCATTTTGTTTCCTCATACTATCTATTTTTCTTATTAATTTTCATTGTATACGATTATATCGGAAAAACAGGTTCTTTGTAAAGTGGCAAGAAACTTTTTTGAAATAAAATTTCGTAAAAAGAAACTTCTGCCATTTGCACTTATCTTTATTTAGGGTAAGATATAGCTGTTAGGCTGAAGGTTTCAGCCTATATCAAATATATACTTGAAGAGGGGAAATTGAAATGAAAGAAAAAGGAAGCAGCTTTTCCGGCTCAATAGGTTTTGTCCTGGCGGCAGCCGGAAGTGCAGTAGGAGTTGGAAATATCTGGAGATTTCCATATCTCTGTGCCAAAGATGGAGGAGGACTTTTCCTGCTGGTTTATCTGATACTGGTACTGACTTTTGGATTTGTACTGTTGACAACGGATGTAGCACTTGGGAGAAAGACAAAGAAAAATGCATTGAGAGCTTTTGAAGCACTTAATCCAAAGTGGAAATTTTTAGGACATTTAACGTTTCTGGTTCCGGCATTGATCATGACCTATTATTCTGTTATCGGTGGATGGATCGCAAAATATTTTTTTACTTATATTATTTCTGATGGGAAAGATGCGGCTTCAGAAGGATACTTTACATCATTTATTACATCAGATATTGCACCCGTTGTATTTATGCTGATTTTTCTGGCCCTGACTGCCTGGATCGTATTTCGTGGTGTGGAAAAGGGAATCGAAAAGTTTTCCAGGATCATTATGCCGGGGCTGATTCTTCTGATCGTGATCATTGCCATTTTTTCACTGACACTGTCCCATACTGATACGGATGGAACTGTCCGCACCGGTATGCAGGGGCTGGCGGTTTACCTCAAACCGGATTTTCATGGACTGACGGTAAAACGCTTCCTGGAGATCCTTCTGGATGCGATGAGCCAGTTATTCTTTTCCTTAAGTGTATCTATGGGAATCATGATCACTTATGGTTCTTATGTGAAAAATGAAGTTAATTTAAATAAAGCAACAAATCAGATTGAGATCTTTGATACCGGCGTTGCGTTTCTTGCAGGAATGATGATCATACCGGCTGTTTTTGTATTTCTCGGAAAGGATGGAATGGCTTCCGGCCCAAGCCTGATATTTATCTCACTGCCAAAGGTTTTTGATGCCATGGGAGTATTTGGCCGTCCGGTGGCAATTGCATTTTTCCTGATGATGGGATTTGCGGCACTGACTTCCTGCGTATCTGTCATGGAGACACTGGTTGCAAACTGCATGGAACTTTATCATAAACCACGTAAGAAAATGTGTGGTGCTGTCGGAATCTATTCTCTTGTTACAGCAGTACTGATCTGCCTTGGTTATAACAAACTGTATTTTGAACTTAAGCTGCCAAATGGTTCTGTTGGACAGCTTCTGGATGTGATGGATTATATCAGCAACAGTTTTCTGATGCCGTTTATCTCACTTTTGACAAGTATTCTGATCGGATGGGTGATCGGCCCTGATTGGATCATAGGAGAAGTGGAACGAAATGGGGAACACTTTAAACGGGCAGGGTTATATCGCTTTATGATCCGTTATGTAGTGCCGGTTGTAATGCTGATATTATTCCTGGTATCTACAGGATTTGCAGATTTGATTTCATAAGTGTGGTAATATGTTTATGGCGTCTGGACAGTCGCATTAACGGATGACCAGTACAATATACGATTAAACAACAGAGGATTTGATGAAAAAAGATATGTACGAATGTTGGAGAGAAAACTAATACATAGAACGGAAATGATTCAGAAAATTAGACTTAGCTCACTTTAAAAGTGAAAAAAATAATTTGATAATTTATTGACAACCATTAATAAATATGTTAGTATTCAATCATCAAATTAATAAAGTCTTCGGTGACTGACGGAGTTGTGGGATAACCACGAGGGAGCCGGAGATTCGATGAGTCGACCGTCTGGGCAGTATTTGAAAAACTTCAGATACTGCTCTTTTTTATGGGATAAAAGATGCAGACGGTTGCAGCGGAGAAAGGAGAACATTATGGGATTCAAAAGTGACATCGAGATTGCACAGGAGTGCACAATGGAGCCAATTACCAAGATTGCAGAGAAAGCAGGTATTGATGACAAATATCTGGAGCAGTATGGTAAATACAAAGCAAAGATCGACTATAATCTCCTGAAAGAAACAGACAAAAAAGACGGCAAACTGATTCTTGTAACAGCTATCAACCCGACACCGGCAGGTGAGGGAAAAACTACGACAACGGTAGGTCTTGCAGATGGAATGCAGAGACTTGGAAAAAATGTTATGGTAGCTCTTCGTGAGCCATCCCTGGGACCGGTATTCGGTGTCAAAGGCGGTGCGGCAGGCGGCGGCTATGCACAGGTAGTTCCGATGGAGGATATCAACCTTCATTTTACCGGTGATTTCCATGCGATCGGTGCGGCAAACAACCTTCTTGCAGCAATGATCGACAACCATATCTTCCAGGGTAATGAGCTGAATATCGACCCGAGAAAGATCACCTGGAGACGTTGCGTTGATATGAACGACCGTCAGCTTCGTAATGTAGTAGACGGACTTGGCGGAAGAACAAACGGTATGCCGCGTGAAGACGGATATGACATTACCGTAGCATCTGAGATCATGGCAGTTCTCTGTCTGGCAAGTGATATCAAAGATCTGAAGGAGAGACTTTCCAGAATCATCATCGGATATACTTACGGCAAGGTTGCTGAGCAGAAACCGGTAACAGCAGGAGATCTCCACGCAGAGGGTGCTATGACAGCACTTCTGAAGGATGCCCTGAAACCAAACCTTGTTCAGACACTGGAGCATGTTCCGGCGATCGTTCATGGCGGACCATTCGCAAATATCGCTCACGGATGTAACTCCGTAACCGCTACAAAGATGGCTATGAAGCTTGCTGATTATGCGATCACAGAGGCTGGTTTCGGTGCTGACCTTGGAGCTGAGAAATTCCTGGATATCAAGTGCCGTATGGCAGGTCTTACACCAAGTGCAGTTGTTATTGTAGCAACCGTACGTGCCCTGAAATACAACGGTGGCGTTGCAAAGGCTGACCTGAACAATGAAAACCTTGAGGCTCTTGAAAAGGGTATCCCGAACCTTCTGAAGCATGTAAGCAATATCAAAAATGTATACAAGCTTCCATGTGTGGTAGCTATTAACGCATTCCCGACCGATACCAAGGCAGAGCTTGATTTTGTGGAAGCAAAATGCAAGGAGCTTGGCGTAAACGTAGCACTTTCTGAGGTATGGGCAAAAGGTGGCGAAGGCGGAATCAAGCTTGCTGAGGAAGTGATCCGTCTTGTTGAAGAACCGAATGACTTCACATATGCTTATGAACTGGAAGGATCCATCGAGGACAAGCTGAACCAGATCGTACAGAAGGTTTATGGTGGAAAGAAAGTTGTTCTTACAGCAAATGCCCAGAAGCAGGCGAAACAGCTGGAGGCACTTGGATTTGGCAACTGCCCGATCTGTGTAGCTAAGACCCAGTACAGCTTAACAGACGACCAGACAAAGCTTGGTGCTCCGACAGATTTCGAGGTAACAGTAAGAAATCTTAAGATTTCCGCAGGTGCAGGATTTATTGTTGCACTGACAGGTGAGATCATGACCATGCCAGGACTTCCGAAAGTACCGGCAGCAACCAAGATCGACGTAGACGAGAGCGGTAAGATCACAGGACTGTTCTAATATAAAGATTTTTTGAGGGGAATTCAGATAGAAAGCGGTAGAGCCTGCAAAAATAGAGGCTCTGCCGCTTTTTATCTTGTTGTGGAGAGAGTATTGAAAAACTTTTAAAAGCAGGAAAAACACTGGGTTTGACGATCCCGTGATACGAATTTGATACGAAAACCCCCGGAAGTGGTCGAGACTTCCGTGGGGTTTTGTTCCGTTTATAGCATGTTCAAAACAAAAATGGTATAATATTATAAATTGTCAAGAATATCAGAAATCTCCTGCTGCTTGTTGGGATAAAACTCACAATGTCGAGGAAAGCGCAGAGGGGACGTGCATGTGACATTTGCGTTAATTAAGAGGAATGCTATAGAAAAAATTATAGAGATAAATGAATATGGGGGAAAATATGGTATACACATGCAAATATAAATCGCTAATCGGAGATATTTTACTTGCCGCAGATGAAATCGGACTTACCGGTCTGTGGTTTGAAGGACAGAAATATTTTGCAAATACACTTCCCAATGACCATATCCAACAGGAGACGGAAATTCTCACAGAAGCAAAAAGATGGCTGGATGTATATTTCTCCGGTGAAGAACCGAACTTTACTCCACCACTTCATCCGAACGGTTCAACATTCAGAAAGGCAGTGTGGCAGATTTTACTGGAGATTCCCTACGGACAGACGATCACATATGGAGAAATTGCGCGCAGAATTGCAGTGATGAAAAACACTTCCCATATGTCCGCCCAGGCAGTAGGCGGTGCTGTTGGACATAATGAAATTTCCATTATCATTCCCTGCCATCGAGTTGTAGGAACAAATGGAAGCTTGACGGGCTATGCCGGAGGAATTGACAAAAAAATTTCACTTCTCAAGCTGGAACATACAGATATGAGCCGTTTGTTTATTCCAAAGAAAGGAACTGCACTGTAAAACTCAGGCTGAGAGGACGGTCTGGTGCAGGCGTCCACGAAAAGACAGATATTTTATTTATGAAAACATGCTATGAAAATTGCCAGCAGGATTTCGGAGGAATAATTATGGGAAAAATACTGGATGAAGATTTAATCTACGAGATACTGTCCGTGGTGGAAGAGATACCTGAGGGAAAAGTGGCCTCCTACGGGCAGATCGCACGGCTGATCGGGCGGGATAAAAATTCACGTCTTGTAGGAAAAGTCTTAGGTATGGCAGAATTTTACGGGAAGTATCCCTGCCACAGAGTTGTGAACCATGCAGGGCGTACTGCACCAGGCTGGAGAGAGCAGAAGATGCTTCTGGAAGACGAGGGTGTGGAGTTTAAGGCAAATGGATGTGTAGATATGAAGCAGTATCAGTGGGAGGAGTAGTGTTTTATGAATTGTAGAAATATGATGCAGATCCCGGAGCTTACAGAAGTTCTGAAGCTGAAAGTAGGGGAAAACGGTCTGGAGTAGTCTGTACGATGGGGCTATTTTGCAGACTGCCTGCAGTGCATCAAAAGTGAATACAGGATTGAATAACTATATCCATGGAGGAGAATTCGTAGTTCTGACAAATCCCAGTGTCACCAACGACAGCCGGAAACTTGTGCTGGAGGAAAAGGACAGAAACGCCGCAGAGCAGCTGTCTTCCTCTATTCTGGATGCAGAACATTTAAGCCGAGAGCGTGTGATGGCACAGGCCAGATATCTGAACCTTGCACCGCTTACCATGACCGATGAGCAGATGGAGAAAGGACTTGAGATCTTTGAAGCTTCTCTGAAAGAGGCATTAGAAGCATAGATTAATAGAAAGTTACTCTGTAACAGAAAAATAAAACATGCTTGACAAACCATAAATTCCTCGTATAATTATCAATGGTAATTAACTAAGATAATTATATGAGGAGTTTTTTTATGACAAATGAAAAGATCAAGAGGATGTTTGATGCGTTTTATCAGGCGAAGCGGATCCGGGATATGCTTCCGCCACTGCCGCAAGGGGTGATGCCGTCCTATATTCAATATCTGGATGTGATCCACTCTCTGCAGAAGGAAAAAAAAGATATCAGGATTTCCGATCTCAGTGACGCCATGAACCTGCCGCGTCCCGGTGTCACCAGAACAGTGAAAGAAATGGAGGCAAAGGGATATCTTCAGAAGCTCATGTCTCCGGATGACGGGCGCGTTACTTACATCTCTATAACAGAAAAAGGAGAGAATCTTTCCAGAAAGTATGACCAGGATTATTTCAGCAGTCTGGCACCCTATCTTTCAGAGATTTCCGAAGAAGAAGCAGACAGTATGATCCGGACCATCGGGAAATTTTATCAGATTATGTGTGACAGGAGGGAACATTATGACAAGTGATAAGGCAGATTTTACCCAGGGAAATATTCTGAAGAAGCTGGTTGCATTTATGATGCCGGTACTCGGTGCGCTGATCCTGCAGGCTGCCTATGGTGCGGTCGATCTTCTTGTAGTTGGAAGATTCGGTTCCACATCCGGACTGTCAGCGGTTTCCACCGGAAGTCAGGTACTGAATCTTGTTACCTTTGTAGTGATCCAGTTTGCTATGGGTATCACAGTTCTGATCGCACGTTATCTTGGAGAAAAAAGACCGGAGCAGATCGGCTCTGTTATCGGTGGGGCTGCGATCGTTTTTACCATGATATCTGTCGTGCTGTTTATTGTTATGGTAGGCTTTGCACATCCGATCTCCGTGCTGATGCAGGCACCAGACGAAGCGGTAGTGCTGACTGCATCTTATGTACGGATCTGTGGAAGTGGAATTTTCTTTATTGTCGCGTATAACCTGCTGTCTGCTATTTTCCGTGGCCTTGGTGACAGCAAATCTCCGTTGCTGTTTGTGCTGGTGGCATGTATTGTAAATGTGATCGGAGATCTGGTACTGGTAGCCGGGTTACATATGGATGCAGCAGGAGCAGCTATTGCTACGGTTTCTGCGCAGGCCTTAAGTGTTGTATTTGCAGTAGTTCTGCTGATAAAGAAGGAGCTTCCTTTTACCATCACAAAGAAAGATTTCCGGTTGAATCCCCAGTGCAGACGTTTTCTAAAGATCGGACTGCCGCTGGCACTTCAGGAATTCCTGACGCAGATTTCATTCCTGGCCTTGTGCGCATTTGTCAACCGCCTGGGTCTGGAAGCATCCTCCGGTTACGGAGTTGCATGTAAGATCGTAAACTTTGCCATGCTGGTTCCAAGCTCCCTGATGCAGTCCATGGCCTCCTTTGTTTCACAGAACGTAGGAGCCGGAAAGCCGAAACGTGCGAGAAAATCCATGCTTACGGGAATTGGAGTTGGCCTGTCTGTGGGATGCCTGGTATTTATCCTGATCCTGCTGAAGGGTGATGTGCTGGCAGGATTCTTTTCAACAGATGCCGGCGTTATCCAAAAGGGCTTTGATTATCTGAAGGGGTTTGCTCCGGAGACACTGGTTACAGCTGTTCTGTTCAGTATGATAGGCTATTTCAACGGAAACAACCAGACCATCTGGGTTATGGTCCAGGGTCTGGTCCAGACGCTTCTGGTACGACTTCCAATGGCGTACTTCATGAGTATCCAGCCGGATGCCAGCCTGACAAAGATCGGACTTGCAGCACCGGTATCTACTACAGTGGGAATCATTCTGAACATCGGATTCTTTCTGTACTTCACCCGTGCGAAAAAAGAAATTGTTTCTGAAGAATGACTGGATAAAGGGATGTAAATGAGAGGGGTGATATGATATAATCAGAATCACCCCGGCAGAGGTGATGGTACTGACCCTGAAATAGCTGCCGGAATCTTGACAGCTGTAAAGGAGGAGGACTGGATGATTTGCGGGATGACGTATTTTCAGATATGTCTGTATTTTTTGTTTTATTCTTTTGGAGGATGGGTCGTTGAAGTTATCTTCCATGCAGTAACCTTAGGAAAGGTTATAAACCGGGGATTTCTCAACGGTCCGGTATGCCCGGTGTACGGATTTGGTGTACTTTCCGTGTTTGCATTGCTTAATATGCTTCAGAGCGGCGGACATCAGATGAGTGAGGGAATGATCTTTCTGTTTGGGATCGTTCTTGCAACTGCGGTAGAGCTGGTTGCCGGATGGCTTCTGGATGTATGTTTCCATGCAAGATGGTGGGATTATTCTAATAAGCCGCTGAATTTTCACGGCTATATCTGTCTTGAGTTTTCCCTGATATGGGGACTTGCCATTGTGATGGTCGTAAAGGTTTTTCAAAAGTATGTGGAGCGTCAGGCTTCTCATACACCTTCCACACTGGAATGGGTTGTTATGGTAATTCTGTATGCGGTGTATCTGGCAGATTTTATTGTAACAGTAGCGGTGATCCGCGGACTGAATAAGAAGCTTACCAGACTGGATAAGGTACGTGCAGATCTGCGGATCGTGAGCGATAAGCTCAGTGATACTCTGGCAACAACTACCATTGATACAGCACAGAAGGTGGGAGAGGGAAAAGTTCAGGTTGCTCTTGCTAAGGCAGAGCTCAGAGATGCGACTGTGGCTCAGAGAGAAAAATCTTCTGAAATGCTTCGGATGAAGAAAGCGGAGCTTCAGGCACAGTTTGATGAGCTGTCAAACTCTATCACAAACCATACCGTATTCGGTCAGGGAAGAATCATTAAGGCTTTCCCGGAGATGAAGCACAGAGATTATTTTGAACTGATCCAGGAACTGAAGAAAAAACTCAGATAAGAAAAACGAAACGCGATAAAGAGGCAGCAGGAAATGTTGGAAGTTTCCTGCTGCCTCTTTTGGCGTATCAGAGCTTCAGCTTATCGGATTCGTTTCTTTATCATTGGTCCGATGATCATGGCGATGATCATTTTTATGAGATCTGCCGGGATAAACGGAATTACACAGATTCCAAGAGCTGCTTTGAAAGTGGAATCTGCAACGATGCAGAACCATACAGTTCCGAAAAGATAGCATACAATTGTTCCTGCGATCATACCAACGAGCTGGATCAGAGGTTTATGGCAGTTGTCAATTACCAGTCCGGCAATAACAGCCATAACGATAAAGCCGATGATGTATCCGCCTGTAGGACCGGCCAGCTTTGCAGGACCGCCGGTAAATCCGGAAAATACCGGAAGACCTACAAGGCCAAGCAGCAGATAGATCAGATAGCTGATGGTTCCTTTTTTCCATCCGAGAAGATAAAGGGACAGATAGATGGCAAGATTGGTAAATGAGATCGGAACCGGACCGATTGGAATGGACAGCGGCGCAAGAATACAGGTGACAGCTGCCATAAGAGCGGTCATGGTGATCTCGTAGGTTTTTGTACGTGGTGCAGAGACAGTATTTGTCTGATTCATATTGAAAGAGCCTCCTTTGAAAAAGGTAATGTATTTACTGGTTCGGGTAAGCAATGAAATGCTGTAAGTGTGTATGAAAGATCATATGCCATAAGGATGCTTACGCAGATTCGATCTCATAGGTGAATCCTGCATCTGTAATGGTTTTCAGAGTGTCTTCGATTCCCTGGCCACCTTCTGTAAGATAACCGGAAGCAAAAATAGAATCCACAACACTGAGCAGTTTTTTTTCTTCGCCTTTAAAATAAACTTCTCTTCCGGCAGCACATCGGATATCTGCTTTGGGTACAAGAAGTCTTGCCAGGCAGAGGACTTTCATGCAGTATTCTGTTGTCAGCTGGGAAATATCTGCATTTCCGAGGGGAGTTCCCTTGATCGGAAGAAGAAAGTTGATCGGCAGTGCTTCCGGCTGGATCTCACGTAATTCCAGAAGCATGTCAACAACGTCTGCCTTGCTTTCACCCATGCCAATGATACCGCCGCTGCAGATCTCGAAACCAAGTCCCTGAAGCATATGGATATTCCGGACACGCTGGTCAAAGGTATGTGTACTGCAGATATTATGATAAAAAGAACGGCTGCTGTTCAGGTTATGGTTGATCCGGTCAAGACCGGCCTCTTTGAGCATTTTTGCCTGGTGCTCTGTGAGAAAGCCTATGGAGCAGCAGAGATGAGTTCCGTGTTCTTTCATTTTGCGGATCCTGCGGGCCAGCTCCTCGATCTCTTTATCTGTAAACTTCATACCACTCAGGCCGATACAGTGTCTGGATAAATGATACTCATTTACGAAATCATTGTCCTGATATAATTTGTCTTCATCTACCCATTTGTATTTATCAATATCGGCAGTGGAACGACATGACTGGGCACAGTATGCACAATCTTGGGAACAGTTTCCGCTGCGGGCATTGGTAAGGATGTGGATGCTTACCCGGTTTCCCTTATATTTGTAACGTAAACTGCTGGCACGGTCGATCAGTGCCTCGAGTTCTTCGTCCGGAGTATCTAAAATTGCAATGGCTTCATCTCTGGAAAGCGATGGAGCTTCTTTTTCGCATGATGCAGTGTTCATGTCAATACCTTCCTTTTGAGTTTTTTGTACGGGTATCACTTTATCACAGAGAAATATCGAATGTCAACTACAAATATAAAATAAGTTTACAATTAAAAAACTGTAGTATTAAGGTAATGCTTAGGATCATCAAAGCAGGTAATTTCCTTGATTCGGTTAAAATAATTCTCAATTCAATATCATATCTTTATAAAATCTTAATACGGAAGCAGAGAATTTTATACTATCTTTGAAAGTAGTTATATATAATAAAATGCATTACGAGGATAGCACTGTTAAAAGTATTGATAAGGAGTTCTGATCATTTATGCCGGAAAAATCATATAAGAAAAAACATATGACATCTTTTCAGCTGATTATCATGGGGTTTGCAGGAGTGATCCTTTTGGGAACCGTTCTGCTGATGCTTCCATTTTCTTCTGCGGAGAAAGTGATCACACCATTTCATGAGGCACTTTTTACAGCCACTTCGGCGGTATGTGTTACAGGTCTTGTGGTAAAGGACACTGGAAGCTACTGGTCCCTGGCAGGCCAGACGATCATTCTTGCACTCATACAAACAGGTGGGCTTGGAGTAGTGACTGTGGCTGCGTCTGTTTCCCTTCTTTCCGGAAAGAAAATATCCCTCATGCAAAGAAGCACCATGCAGGATGCAATTTCAGCACCTAAAGTTGGAGGAATCGTCAGACTGACAAGGTTTATTTTGAGGGGAACATTTTTGATCGAAGCTGCAGGGATGGTGTTGTTGCTGCCGGTTTTTATGGGAGATTATGGAAAAAAGGGAATCTGGATGTCAGTTTTTCATTCAATCTCTGCTTTTTGTAATGCCGGCTTTGATATTCTGGGGACAGATTCCAGTATGTTTCCATCGCTGACTGGGTATTCCGGAAATATACTTATAAATCTGGTAATTATGCTGTTGATCATTACAGGAGGAATCGGTTTTCTCACATGGGATGATATTTATACAAATAAACTGAACTTTAAACGCTACCGCATGCAAAGCAAGATCATTCTCATGACTACCGCATGTCTGATCTTATTTCCGGCAGTTTTTTTCTATATCTGTGATCTGACAAAATTACCCATGGGAAAACGCCTGTTAGCAGCAGCGTTTCAATCGGTAACGACAAGAACTGCCGGATTTAATACTATAAACATTTCAGAGATGAGTGAGGCATCAAAAGCAGTTATGATATTGTTAATGCTGATTGGTGGTTCACCGGGATCTACAGCAGGTGGAATGAAAACAACAACTTTTTCAGTACTTATTTTAAATGCAATTGCGACATTTCGAAGTCAGGAAAATGCAGGAGCTTTTGGGCGAAGACTTGAATATCATGTGATAAAAAATGCAGCGACAATAGCCATGTTATATTTTGCCTTATTCTTTGGCGGCGGAATAGCGATCAGTGTGTACGAAGGCCTTCCGCTTTTAGATTGTCTGTACGAAGCTGCTTCAGCTGTTGGTACGGTAGGTCTGACTCTGGGAATCACACCGGAACTTCATGTTTTTTCACAAGTCGTGCTGATCATACTGATGTATCTGGGACGTGTAGGTGGTCTGACCCTGATCTATGCGGTATTTTCCGGAAGAAATAAGGGAAATGCAAAGCTCCCTCTGGAAAAAATCACAGTTGGATAAGAAGGAGAAAAATAATATTATGAAAAATGTATTGCTTATTGGACTTGGAAGGTTTGGAAGACATATTGCCATGCAGCTCAATCAGCTGGGACATGAAGTTATGGCAGTTGACTGGAAGGAAGAAAGAGTGGACAAAGTACTGTCATTTGTGACGAATGCTCAGATTGGTGACAGCACCAATGCTGAATTTTTACAGTCCCTTGGAATTGGAAACTATGACATTTGTTTTGTAACCATTGGAGATAGCTTTCAAAATTCTCTTGAAACAACATCCCTTCTAAAAGAACTGGGCGCAAAATTGGTGATATCAAGAGCTGAACGTGATGTTCAGGAAAAATTTCTTTTACGCAATGGTGCCGATAAGGTAGTTTATCCGGAAAAGCAGGTGGCAAAATGGGCCTCCATCCGTTATACAGATGATCATATACTGGATTATATGGAAGTGGATGCTTCCCATGCAATTTTTGAAGTGGAAGTGCCGGAAGAATGGGTTGGAAAAACAGTGGGCGGACTTGACATCAGAAAACGCTACAATATTAATATCCTGGCAGTAAAAAATGAAGAGGAATTCAGTATTGCAATTTCTCCGGAAACGTATTTTGCAGAGAATGATAAATTACTGGTATTAGGAGAGTACAGAGCTCTTCAGAAGTGCTTCCGTATATAGCTCATTGCCATGAAGAAAAAATTTTGACCACAGAACAGCTGCGTGATATAATTCCAGAAAACAGCAGTAGAAGGAGAATGACAGAATGAGCTTGAAAATGGAGGATACAGTAAAAAACAGAACCTATCCGAAACGGCCATTTGCATGGTATGTGGAAAAACCGTCCGCAAAAGATTACTTGCTGACGGTTTTTATATTTGCAGTATGCACTTTGATCGGCCTGCTGTTTCAGAAACTGGATCTTACAGATACAAATATTGTAACGATATACATTTTGGGCGTATTGATCACTTCGATCGTGACAGATGGTTATCTTTGCAGTGTAGCCGGCTCCTTTTTAAGTGTATTCTTATTTTGCTTTTTCCTGATGGAGCCAAGGATGTCTTTTGAGACATATGCGGTGGGATATCCGGTGACATTTTTCATAATGCTTATTTCGTCTGTACTTACAGGAACCCTTGCGGCAAAGCTGAAAATGCATGCAAAGCTGTCTTCACAGATTGCCTTTCGCACACAGGTTCTGTTTGATACGGATCGTCTGCTGCAAAAGGCAAAAAGTGAGACAGAAATCCTCGGAGTTACCTGTACACAGCTGATACGCCTGTTAAACCGCAGCATCACGGCATATGTTGTGGAAAATGGAACTTTATCAGAAGGAAAGCTTTTTTCCGGGGAAAAAGAGAGCACAGAGGATTTTCTGACACAGGAAGAACAACAGGCGGCCA
This sequence comes from Blautia sp. LMAG:89, assembly GCF_008679485.1. Taxonomy (NCBI): domain Bacteria; kingdom Bacillati; phylum Bacillota; class Clostridia; order Lachnospirales; family Lachnospiraceae; genus Blautia; species Blautia sp. LMAG:89. The sequence goes on from NZ_NANC01000003.1 coordinate 716,358, forward strand.
GATGGACTTATGAAAACAGACAGCGTGCCGGCGCATCCACACAGTATTTCTCACAGGCAAAATGCTTATATCTGGCAATTCGAAGCGGGAATAATGTTTATGGCGTAATCGGGATCCCTCTGCAGAAAGAAACACTGGACTCTTATGAATACAGCATCCTGCTGTCTGTAATAAATGAATGTGCACTTGCAATGGAGAATGTACAAAATGCCATAGAAAAAGAAAAAAATGCGGTTTTAGCAAAAAATGAGCAGCTGCGTGGCGATCTTCTTCGGGCAATCTCCCATGACCTGCGTACTCCGCTTTGTTCTATTTCCGGAAATGCAGATATGCTTCTCAGTAACAGTGACCGTCTGGATGAAGCTACAAGGTATCAGATCTACACGGACATTCATGAGGATTCAGAGTGGCTGATCGGAGTTGTGGAAAATCTGCTTTCCATTACCAGGCTCAATGATGGAAGATTGAAGTTTAAATTTACGGATCAGCTTTTGGATGAGGTAATAGCAGAGTCACTCCGACATATCAGCCGGAAGCATGATGAGTATAAGATCGTGGCGGACTGTGAAGAACTTGTTCTTACACGTATGGACGTGCATCTTATTATACAGGTGTTGGTAAATTTGATCGATAATGCGATAAAATATACGCCGTCAGGCTCTGTCATCAGCATTCGGGGGGTCAAAAAAGCCGGGAAAGCGCAGATAAGCGTGGAAGATAACGGCCCCGGAATTCCGGATGAAATGAAGCCACATATTTTTGAGATGTTTTATACAGGGAAAACGACCGTTGCAGACAGCCAACGGAGTCTGGGGCTTGGCCTGGCACTTTGCCGCTCTATCATAGAAGCTCACGATGGAACACTGGTTCTTTCAGATCATGCTCCGCATGGATGTAATTTTACTTTTACTTTACCATTAAGCGAGGTGACATTAAATGAATAAGACATTAATTCTGGTGGTTGAGGATGACAGACCCATACGGAACCTGATCGTTACCACATTAAAAACACATGACTATAAATATCTGGCTGCAGAAAATGGAGCTTCAGCCATTTTGGAGGCTTCATCACACAATCCGGATATCGTTCTTCTGGATCTGGGCCTTCCTGATATGGAAGGAGTAGAGGTAATAAAGAAAATCCGTACCTGGTCGAATATGCCTATCATCGTGATCAGTGCCAGAAGTGAAGATATGGACAAAATAGAGGCACTGGATGCGGGTGCAGATGATTATATCACAAAACCATTTTCAGTAGAAGAATTACTTGCGCGTATCCGTGTCAGTCAAAGGCGGCTTGCCATAACGCAGGCAGGAAAACAGCCGGAAACCTCTGTTTTTGAAAATGGAGGATTAAAGATAGATTACACGGCTGGCTGCACATTCCTGAAGGATAGAGAACTGCATCTGACGCCCATTGAGTATAAGCTGCTCTGTCTTTTATCCCGTAATATTGGAAAAGTATTGACACATACATATATTACTCAGCAGATCTGGGGACGCTGCTCGGAAAACGATGTTGCTTCTCTCAGGGTCTTTATGGCAACACTGCGGAAAAAACTGGAGCCTGAAAAAAACGGTGTACAATATATCCAGACGCACATAGGAATCGGATATCGCATGCTCAGAATCGAGAAACCTGAGCAGGAAACCAAAAAAGATAGCATTAATCCTCAAACGATAATATAATCATCTCATATGATGACAGTTTTTTTCTATAGTAAAGATCACAGAAAAGGACGGAAACAGACGATGAAGATCATGGGGATTGATATCGGCACAACAACAGTCAGTGTCGTAATGACAGATACAGAAACGGGAAAGCTGCTTGCAAAGGAAACAGTGGAGCATAATTCTTTTCTGCGGAGCAGTAAGCCGGAACAGAAGCTGCAGGATCCGGAACGGATCTATGAAATCGTCCGGGAGCTTCTTATAAAGCAGCAGAAGGAGAATGGTTTGCCAGATGGAATAGGGTTTACAGGGCAGATGCATGGAATGCTGTATGTGGATGCTTCCGGCAAGGCAGTGAGTCCTCTCTATACCTGGCAGGATGGAAGCGGAGAGATTCCGCTGGAAAACGGAAAAACCTGTGCAGAGCTTTTGCAGGGAGTAGGTGCGGCAGCGTCCGGATATGGTGTAGTGACACATTTTTATCTTCAGAAGAAAGATCAGATCCCGAAGGATGCTGTAAGGATGACGACGATCAGTGATTATATTGCTATGCGGCTGTGTGAAAATACTGTCCCTGTTATTGGACTTGACATGGCGGCAAGCTGGGGCTGCTTTGACCTGCGAAAACAGGAGTTTCTGTATGAAGCCCTGGAGCAGGCCGGCGTAGATACTTCTTATCTGCCGGAAGTAAGAAAGGGACATTTTTTAGTCGGAGAAACAAGAGCCGGTGTGCCGGTAATGGGATCGATCGGTGACAATCAGGCGAGTCTGTTTGGTTCCGTCCGGGATCTTAAAGATACCGTACTCCTGAATGTGGGAACCGGCAGCCAGGTTTCCTTAGTGACAGAGACGTTTATAGAATGCAGCGGCAGTGTGGAGCTTCGCCCCTGTACCGAAAACAGCTATATCCTCGTGGGAGCTTCCCTGTGTGGTGGTCGTGCGTATGCGATGCTGGAACAGTTTTACAGAGAAGCTGCAGAAACTGAAGAAAGACTGTATTCCCGGATGCAGGAGCAGGCAGAAAAATTTATTGAAAAATACGGAAAAGAAGCTGCATGGAAAGTAGATACAGCTTTTTCAGGGACAAGAAGTGATCCGTCTCACACGGGCATGATCGCAGGAATCGGTGTAGAGAATTTTCATCCTGGTGCACTGACGGTCGGTGTGATCTGTGGAATCCTTAACGAACTGCATGAGCAGTATGAGCAGATGTGTCAGCTCACCGGAAAAAAGGCCACACGCCTGACTGGCTCCGGAAACGGAATTCGCCGAAACCCGCTGATGAGAAGACTGGCAGAAGAAATGTTCAAAATGCCGATGGAGATTCCTGAATATGAAGAAGAGGCTGCATATGGAGCTGCACTTACTGCGGGAAAGTTGGTTGCGGCAATGTAAGAAAAATTTTGTTTGACTTTTTGAAAAAGAGGCAATATAATTACAAGAAACGAGTAGCAAGTAAGCGTAAATCCAGTTTACCGGCTACTCGTTTTTATTTTGCAAAAATGAATATCGCCATGAAAAGTGTGTAGCGTGTCAGCGTAAGTCCAGCTTATCTCCGGAATATATTCAGGAAAGTGCGGAACTGTCTCCGAAAAAAGGTTTGTTTGCATATGCATTTGCCGGACGTGATATCACAGGAAAATCAGTAGAAGACATGGTGTATGAGACACAGAGAAAGGTTATCTTAGAACTGGCTGATAAGGAATCTTGTGTAATTATCGGAAGAAATGCAGATTATATTCTGAAAGATAGGGATGATGTACTGAATGTATTTATCCATGGGAATATGCCGGAAAAAACACAGCGTATTATGGGTTTATATAATGTAGGAGAGAAGGAAGCTGTCAAAATGATGGCAGATACAGATAAAAGGCGTATGACGAATTATAATTTTTACACCGATCAGAAATGGGGAAAGGCCAGTAATTATACGTTGTGTCTGAATAGTTCACAGCTTGGATATGGCAGATGTGAGAAGCTTGTTATGGAATGTAGGATTACTTATTCTTTTAATTTCAATAGGTACTTACGTCAGCACAAAAAGCTTTTCTGAAACTACACTCAGTTTTGTATTAGGCGTGTTAACGATTTACTCGATTGATTGGGAAAAGGCCAATATTACTTTATTTGTCATTTTATATTTAGCATATATTGTAATTGTGTTTTATGTTTCTGTTATAAGATTAGCGGCAAAGCAAGAAGCAATATTAAGTCAAGCTGCCTGCAAATTAGAGATCAAAGACCATGATAGAATCTACAAACGTCTAAAAGCTATTTCTCACACGACGACAAAATACAATCAGCTATCTATATTGGATAAAAGCGAAGTCATTCGATATTTGGCCTTTCGCCAGAGACTGTAATTAATTCTGTGTAAACTCTAAAAGAGCTATATATCCTCTTGGATTGATGTTAAAATAAATATCAATTCAGGAGGATTTTTTTATGGCACGAAGAAGAAAAATGGATCCGGAACGCAAAGCGTTCATCAGTAGCTTGTTGGAACACTATCAACCAAAGGATGCCCAGGACGTCCAGGACATGCTGAAAGACCTGCTAGGCGAAACGCTGCAAGGTATGTTAGAAGCTGAAATGGATGATCACCTTGGATATTCTAAGTATGACTACAAGAACAAAGAGACAGACGATAGCCGTAATGGTTATAGTCCTAAAACAGTCACCTCTTCAATGGGAACGATCGATCTGGATATACCACGAGATTGAAAGGGAGATTTTGAACCGCAGATTGTGAAAAAGAATCAGACAGATATCTCAAACATTGAAGATCAGGTACTCTCTATGTATGCAAAAGGAATGACGACAAGGGATATCTCCGCTCATCTCAAAGATGTTTATGGTGTGGATGCATCAGCAGAAATGATATCACATATGACAGATCGAATCCTTCCTATCGCAAAAGAATGGCAAAATCGGCCGCTGGAAAGAAAATATGCCATTGTTTTTATGGATGCGGTACATTTCCATGTTCGAGAAGACAATCGAACGGTAAAAAAAGCAGTTTACGTTGCTATAGGTGTTAAACTGAATGGAAAACGTGAGGTTCTCGGCATGTGGGTAGGAGGAAATGAAAGTGCGAAATACTGGTTGTCCGTTCTCAACGAGATAAAAAACAGAGGTGTGGAAGATATCATGATCGTATCCGTAGATGGATTGACCGGATTCGGGGATGCCATCCATGCAGTATTCCCACAGGCGGAGATCCAGAGGTGTATTGTGCATCAGATTCGTTATTCTACAAAATTTATCTCTTACAAAGATTTAAAACCATTTATGGCGGATTTAAAGCTGGTTTACAAAGCTGATACAGAAGATCTTGCGCTCACAGCCTTGGAAGATCTGGAAGAAAAATGGGGCAAAAAATACCCTGCTTCCATTGGATCTTGGAGAAATAACTGGACACAATTATCCACTTATTTTAAATATCCATCTGAGATACGTAAATTAATATACACTACAAATTCTATCGAAAATTTTAACCGCCAGCTACGCAAGGTTACGAAATCCAAGACTATTTTTCCGACCGATGATGCACTTTTCAAGATGCTCTATCTGGCAATGATGGATGCTACAAAAAATGGACCGGAAAGGCTTGGGACTGGGGTCTGACACTGGATCAGTTATGCATCTATTTTGGTGATCGGATCCAGCCAGAGGATATCGATTAAGCACAGATCCAATCGCATATCAAGGGTAAATAAACGCCCGATTTTCTCGGGCGCCCTTGACATGCAATAGAATCCATGCTACTAAATAAACAACAGGCTGAACAGCAAAGTATGCCATTCAGCCCATCACATTATATTTTTGTATTCTATAAACCTATGATTTTATCATCAATCTGAGAGGTTTACACAGAATAATTTACACTACCTTTCGCCAAGTTATTACCGGCGAATATGAAGAAGCTATCAATGTAATCGAGTTAATCAAAGGCGTTTGTCAAACTGATATTATTTCTTGCTGTGAAATTTACTACGGTTTCTATGCGTACTGCTATAACAAGCGGCCAACAAATCCTAATATCTCCAGCGAGATTGAGAAGATGTTCGATAAAGTAACTACACTTACCATGTCATATACAGAGTTTTTTGATGTTTTTGCCGCAACAAAAAGAATATTGGTTGAAGGAAAATTAACTTTTGAAAAGTATCTACTCGAAATACGAGAGCTTTCACTTAAAGGATACAGTAGTGAAGATATAATTGATTTGATGAAAACAAAATACCTATAAAAATAGGAGGGATAAAAGTCGTGCGACTTTTATCCCTCCTATTTTACTTTTGAACCAGCTCGGAGAGCTCCCGCAGCACCTTTGACACCTCGCCCCATAATTGTAACCGCCAAATAATACCGACGTGAAATTAAAATTACTCCAGCCTCTTGGCTCGTTTAGGGTGATTTTGTCCTGTGGCTTCAGAGCCCGTAAAGCGTTATTTTACAAGGCTTTTTCGGGTTCTTACTTTTTGTCTTGGAGCGTCAAAAATCGTTATTTTGAAAGAAAATGGTGTAGTAAAATGTTCTGCGAAATTGAGGCATCACCCCAACAAGCAAATTTGCGAAGAATGTCTGAAAGGGTGATTCAAGAAAATGAGTGAACCTATACAGGTTTATACTGCTTGCCAATTTGTGACGAAAGTACAACAGACTTTTCCAAGTTTTATTTTTCTTTTTAATGATGCTGCTTGGGTTATCGGATAGTAAAACTTCATTATCGTATAGTTTTATTGATAAATAAAAAGATTTCTGGTATAATAATAACAAATTATAAACTTTAATTGTTGCATGGAAGGTGGCAAATATGGCAGTAAGCTACAAGAAGCTATGGAAATTATTGATTGATTTGGATATGAAGAAAAAGGATTTACAGCAAGCTGCTGGGATTAGTCCAGCCTTAATTGCGAAGTTGGGACGAAACGAAAATGTGTCCACGGAGTCTTTGGTGAAAATCTGCACAGCCTTACATTGCGACATTGGGGATATTATGGAGATCGTTCTGGTTGAGGGAGGCGAGTCATGTGATTCACAATGAAAATTCCAGAGTGAAGATTCCGGCGTTGGTTCATTTAACCCGTTTAGGATACAAATATATAAAACAAAAGGATTGCTCCGGAGCATATTGTCCTAAAACAAATATCTTCAAAGGAATTCTGCGTGACAGCATCAATCGCCTGAATGGTACTGTACTGACTGAAGCTGATGTAGATTCGTTGGTTGAAGAGCTGGCAATCAAACTCAATACAGATGATTTAGGACGTGCGTTTTATAAAATTCTTCTCAGCGGATTCAATGGTTTACGACTGATTGATTTGGAAGATGAATCACGAAATTCATATCATGTAGTAACAGAACTGACATACCAAAATGGTGAAGATGAGTTTCGCCCGGATATTACATTGTTGGTCAATGGTTTTCCGTTGGCGTTCATTGAAGTGAAGAAACCAAACAACCGTGATGGTATCATTGCAGAGCATACTCGTATGAACAAGCGGTTTGCCAAAAAGGTATTCCGTCGGTTTGCCAACATCACACAGATTATGGTGTTCTCCAACAACATGGAGTACGATGACAACGATGTGGAACCAATCGAAGGTGCGTTCTATGCATCCAGCAGCTATGAGAAGCTGTTCTTTAACCGTTTTCGTGAAGAAGATCCTACCATACATAGTTCTGTTCGCCCTGTTGACACCAACATCGAAGAAACCATTTTGATAGACAACAACTTGGTTACAATCAAAGGAACAGAGGAATATGCCCGTAACATTGATGAACATACACCCACCAATCGAATGCTGACTTCTTTGTTCACCCACTCCCGTTTCAACATGTTTTTGAAATATGGATTTGCCTATGTGGAGCGAACAGACAAGAATGGCATCAAAACTCTGCAAAAACATATTATGCGCTATCCTCAATTTTTTGCAACCTTGGCTATCGAGAAAAAACTCGATGCGGGTGTGAAACACGGTATCATCTGGCACACTCAAGGCAGCGGAAAAACTGCGCTTGCCTTTCATAATGTCCGATATCTCCGTGATTATTTTCAGCGGCAGGGCAAGGTGGCAAAATTCTATTTTGTTGTTGACCGGCTTGATTTGCTTACGCAAGCCAGTGAGGAATTTGCTGCTCGTGGTCTTCATGTTGAAAAAGTCAATTCAAAGGAAGATTTTATCAGAAATATTAAAACGATTGGAACATCCAATAACTCCGGTGAGGACAGCATAACCGTTGTAAATATTCAGAAATTTACAGAGGAATCTGTTGCCAGAAAATCCGATTATGATGTAGATGTGCAGCGCATTTATTTTTTGGATGAAGCTCACCGAAGCTACAAACCCAATGGTTCCTTCTTGGCAAACTTAATGGCTTCCGATCGTGATGCTGTGATAATTGCTTTAACCGGCACGCCATTGATTGGTGACGGATATAACACGAAGGATGTATTTGGAGAGTACATTCACAAATATTATTACAATCGCTCCATTGCCGACGGCTACACACTGAAATTGATTCGGGAAGGCATTAAAACAGAGTATCGCACCAAGATGCAGTCTATTTTGGAATCTCTGGAAACAGAGAAAGGCTCCCTATCCAAAAAGGATGTGTATGCACACCCGAAGTATGTGTCAGCTCTGGTGGAGTACATCGTAGAAGATTTCAAGCACAGTAGAATCGCATTGAGAGACAGTACCATTGGAGGTATGATCGTTTGTGACTCCTCTCCACAAGCCGTTAAAATTGAGGGAGAACTGGATAAATACTCGGAACTGACTCATGAGTTGATTCTCTGCGATGTGGAAGATAAAGAAACCCGCCGTGGTTATCAGGAGGACTTCAAAAAGGGCAAGATTGACTTGCTGGTGGTTTACAATATGCTATTGACGGGCTTTGATGCTCCTCGACTGAAAAAGCAGTATCTTGGTCGTGTGATCAGGGAGCACAACCTGCTGCAAACCCTTACCCGTGTCAATCGTCCTTATAAAACCTTCCGCTATGGCTATGTAGTAGATTTTGCAGACATCCGGAACGAATTTGACAAAACCAACAAGGCATACTTTGAAGAATTGCAGTCTGAGCTTGGCGATGAATTTGAAAAATACCGGAATATTTTCAAGTCTCAAGAGGAGATTGAGCAGGATTTAAAAAGCATACAGGACAAGCTGTTTCTATATGCAACGGACAACGCAGAATTGTTCTCTCAGCAGATCACCGCTCTGGACGATAAGGGGGAGCTGTTTTCTCTGCGTCAGGCATTGGATACCTATAAGGAATTGATCAATATTATGAAACTCTTTGGCTACGATGAGCTGGCAAAGAAATTTTCGATGGAACGCCTTCATGCTATGCTTACCGAAGTCAATAATCGTATCAGCATTATCAACCTCAAGCAGAATATGCAGAAAAGTGAGGATATGACCGAGTTGCTCAATACCGCATTGGATCAGGTTGAGTTTCATTTCCGCAAGGTATCTGAGAGCGAAATGGTGATTGCCGACCAGTTTCAGGATACTTTGGAGAAAACCCGTCGTGAACTGGAACGTTCCCTTGACCCCAAAGACCCTGAGTATGTGTCTCTACTTGATGAACTCAAGCGGATTTTCAAAAAGAAAAACATAGAGGAACTGACCGCTGATGAAATGAAAGAGCACATTCAGGACTTGGAGCGGATTCGGAAAGCTGCTGCACAGCAGAACCTTCGGGATCAGATGCTGTACTCCAAGTATGGCAATGATACAAAATATATGCGTACCCATAAAAGGCTAAAAGCAAGTCCGCCACCCATTGGAGCAGATTCTGTGATTTTTGATGTGCTTATGGGAGTGAAAGCGGCAGTTGACCAAAAAGTTTTGAAAAATCAACGGATGATGGACAACCATGCGTTTTTCTCACAGGAGATCATGCCGTCCATTATCCAATCCTGTCGCAAGAGTGGCGTAAAACCCACTCTCGACCAAGTGAAGTTTATAGACCAATGTATTTCGACTGAATATTTTGCCGAAAGGAATTATACCGCATGATGCAGATTGAATCGATTACCATAAAGACAAAACAGATGATTGATGACCTGAAAGCCATCTGTGCCAACTTTGGCTTAGGTGGCTCTCCGGGTGAATATAAAATCATCACTCAGGTGTTTCTGTACAAATATTTGAGTGACAAATTCGGCTATGAAGCCAGCAAGGTTGAACCGTCCATTACCGAGGCAGAAAATGTGGAAGCAGCACTGAGTGCTATGCCAGACGAAGACTATGAGATGATGCTCATGATGTTGGGTGGCAATGTGGCAAAGCTGAAAAAGAACCACTATATTTCCTACCTGTTTAACCACCAAAACGACGATAGCATGAAGAAAGCAGATGGAACACCGTATCCCTTCCATGAACTCTTTGATGATACGCTGGTAGATATTGCAAACTACAACCTAGACATCTTTTCCGTCCGGACCGGCAGCGAGGAGAAAATCAAGCTCTTTGAGCCAATTTCTCAGTATGTCATTGAAACGTAAGCGTCCAATAAGAGGGTGTATCGAAATTTCTGGCTGTTGCATGTAAACTATTGATTAGAGTTTTGGGAGTTGACTCTAAAAACTCTAAATCTAATCTAAGGAGCAGGCTTATGGATCTTTCTTCTTTGACTCCAGACAAACAGGTGAAACTTCAATACTGGCTGGATGTAATACAGCAATGCAGGGCCTCCGGACTGACAAATCAGATCTGGTGTGAACAACACGATATCTCTTTGAAAAGTTATTATTACTGGCTTTCCAAAATTCGAAAGCTTGCCCTGGAAGAACTGCCCCGCAAGAAAAACGGCATCCACATGTGTACAGACCAACAGTCAACTGCTTTAACGGAATCCCCGGCTGAGTTTGCGGAGCTTTCACTTCCGGACAGAAACATTTCCCGTTCCACTCCTGCAGCCATACTTCATATCGGATCCATAACAGTGGAACTTTATGAAGGCACATCTGCCCAGATGCTGGAAAACATTCTGAAAGCCGTGCAGTCATGTTAGGAGATCTTTCCCATGTGGAGAAAATCTATATCCGATGCGGCTACACCGATATGAGGAAGCAGCTCAATGGCTTGCTGGATATCATCCAGTACAACTTCAAACTGGATCCTTACAGCAATTCCTTATTCCTGTTCTGTGGAAAGAGGGCTGACCGGATCAAAGCAGTCCATTACGAGGGAGACGGTTTCTGCCTTTTATACAAACGGTACGAAAACGGACGTCTCCAATGGCCGCGGACCGGCGAAGAAGCAAAACAGATTTCTGATCAGCAGCTACGCTGGCTTCTGGAAGGTTTGAACCCGGAGCAGCCAAAGGCAGTTCAGAAATGGCTCCCGCATAAGTCTGAAAATACTGAAAATCCTTAGAAATGCTGGGAAATCTGACGATTCTATGGTATAATAATCTTATCGAAACGAAAGGGTTTTCAGGTTATGTCAGCTACGGAACAGGAGTATAAAAATCATATCAAAGAACTGGAACAGCAGGTCCGGCTCCTGAAAGAGCAGGTTGATTTCCTGACCCGTAAACTTTATGGAACAAAATCCGAGAAGACATCTACTCTCGAAATCGAGGGGCAGATGTCTCTTTTTAATGAAATCGAAACCTGTGCGGATCCTGATGCACACGAACCGGAGCTTGTTGAGATAGAGAAGCACCTACGTAAAAGGAAGTACACCGGTCAGCGGGAAGAACTGGTAAAAAATCTCCCTCACAGCAAAGTACTCCATACCATAGATGAAAGGGAACAGATATGCGATAACTGCGGGAGTACGATGGTGAAAGTAGGGGAAGAATTCGTCCGCACGGAAGTACAGTTTATCCCTGCAAAACTCAAGGTGATTGACCATTACCGGGAAACGTATGAATGCAGGTCATGCCGGAAAAACGGAACTCCTTATATGGAGAAGGCTCCGGTGCCATATCCTCCCGTCCTGCATTCTCTGGCATCTGCATCTACCATCACCTGGCTCATCCACCAGAAGTTTGAATTAAGCATCCCGCTGTACAGACAGGAAAAAGAATGGGAGGCTTTGGGATTACGTTTAAGCAGAGCGACTATGTCAAACTGGCTTCTGGTTGTCTATCGGGACTGGCTTGTACACATCGTCCACCGTCTGAAGCTGGAACTTCTGAAACAGAGATACCTTCATATCGATGAAACACATGTACAGGTGCTGAAAGAACCGGGACGGAAAAATACGTCCGATTCCTATATGTGGGTTTACTGCAGCATCAGAGATGCCGTAAATCCCATCCGCTACTTCGAGTACCAGCCGGGACGAAGCGGGAAATATCCGGAAGCGTTTCTGAGGGAATATGAAGGTTATATCCATACAGACGCTTACTCCGGATACAATGCAGTTTCAGGAGTAAAAAGATGTCTTTGCTATACGCATCTGCGCCGGGCTTTCGTGGATGCGCTCCCAAAAGACATCCATAATTCGGAAGCATCAAAACCTGCGGAAGCAATCCTCCGTCTGAATCAACTCTTTAACATAGAGTCAGAGTTGGAGGCGCTCCCTCCTGATCAGAAGAAAAAAGAACGTCTTATCCGCGAGAAACCGCTTCTCGAGGCTTTTTGGTCATGGGCAGAAAAAAGTGCCATCGGAGAGCTGCCGAAATCCAAACTTTCAAAAGCTTTTCATTACGCCTTAAATAACCGTGAAGGTTTTTGGAATTATCTGGAAGACGGGAATTGTTCCATCAGTAATTCGCTTGCGGAAAACTGTATCCGTCCCTTTGTGATCGGCAGAAAGAACTGGCTGTTCTCCGGCAGTCCGAAAGGGGCGGAAGCCAGTGCAGGAATCTATACACTGGTAGAGACAGCGAAAGCGAATGGGCTTGCCCCGATGAAATATATAAAATATATCCTGTCCGACATGCCGGGGAGTGCTTTTCTTGAACATCCTGAATATCTGGATGATTATCTGCCTTGGAATCCTCTTGTAAAAGAATTCTGTCGATAACCGTTGACCTTTTAGTATAAAAGGCTGACGGTTATTTTTCTATACACTGTTTTATTTGACGCTTACATTGAAACAGCAAAGAAATCTGCTTTTTGCCGTGCAATTATCAATAAGTTGGTGGAGTTTAGCTTTGCAGAAGTTTTTGAGCAGAAATACGACTTCTTCTCCCAGATTTTTGAGTATCTGATTAAAGACTATAACAAGGATTTTGGTAAGTATGCGGAATACTACACTCCGCACACCATTGCAGATATCATTGCCCGTATTATGGTGCATGGAGAAGTGACCAATGCTACCGTCTATGACCCTGCGGCTGGCTCCGGTACGCTGGTATTGGCTCTGGCTCACCAAATTGGCGAGGACAACTGCACCATCTACACTCAGGATATATCTTCCAAGTCCAACGAGTTCCTGCGACTAAACCTGATCCTAAATAATCTGGTTCACTCTCTCAGCAATGTAGTGCATGACGATACGCTTATTGCTCCCCGGCACCTGAACCCACAGAAGAAGGGGCTTGCCAAGTTCCAGTATATTGTCAGCAATCCTCCCTTCAACATGGACTTCAGCGACAATCGGGAAACCTTAGCCGGTGAAAAATATAGCAGCCGTTTCTTTGCCGGTGTGCCCAATATTCCCAATAAAGACAAGAGCAGCATGGCTGTGTACCTGATGTTCTTGCAGCACATCATCTATTCTATGGATACAAATGGAAAAGCTGCGATTGTGGTTCCTACCGGATTTCTGACTGCCGGTTCTGGTATTCCTAAAAAGATTCGAGCGCATATCGTGAAAAATCGTATGCTGCGTGGTGTTGTGTCCATGCCCTCAAATATCTTTGCTACCACCGGCACCAATGTGTCTATTATCTTTCTGGATAAAGAAAACTGGGATGGACAGGTAATCCTGATGGATGCGTCCAAGCTGGGAACAAAAGAAAAGGTTGATGGTAAAAACCAGCGGACGGTGCTGAGCCAGGAGGAAATCAACAAAATTATTGATATCTTCAATGCTGGTGAAGCAGTCGATGATTTCTGCGTGGCAGTCAGCTACAAAGAGATTGAGGAAAAGAAGCTGTCCTTTTCTGCCGGTCAGTATTTTGATGTCAAAATTGAGTATGTAGAGCTGACTCCTGATGAATTTTCTGAGAAGATGAACGGATTCACCACCCGACTGGACGAGCTGTTTGCAGAGAGCCGTCGGCTGGAGGATGAGATTAAGCAGCAGTTGGGGCGGGTGAAGTATGAAAACTAAGAATCTTACACAGGTAAGCAATATTACTACCGGAAAACTTGATGCGAACGCCGAAATACCTGATGGAAAATTCCCGTTTTTTACATGTGCACCCACTCCGCTGAGAATAAATACATTTTCATTTGATGATGATGTAGTTTTACTTGCCGGAAACAACGCACAGGGGAATTTTCATCTTCAACGATACAAAGGAAAGTTTGATGCATACCAGCGTACATATGTTATCACTGCCAAAAAAGGATACGACATTGATTATATTAAATATTCTCTTGAACTATCCTTGAAGCATCTAAAACGACTTGCTCAAGGTTCTCAAACAAAATTTTTGACGATGCAGATTCTGGACTCCTTTCAGGTTTTAGATTTTCCTTATGAGGATCAAAAAACTCTTATCAGTAGTGTTTATGCAATAGATAGTAAAATCCGTTTAAATGATAGAATCTGCTCTGAGTTGGAATCCATGGCAAAGACCCTCTACGACTACTGGTTTGTGCAGTTTGATTTCCCTGACGAAAATGGTAAGCCTTACCGCACCTCCGGCGGTGAAATGGTCTGGAATAAGCAACTCAAACGGGAGATTCCCAAGGGGTGGGAAGCTAAAAATATACAGGAAATTTGCGCAGTTGTAGATTGTCTGCACTCTAAAAAACCGGATTTGTCCTTTGAGGCTGAAAACTATTACTTATTGCAATTAGACAATTTGGTTGATATGGGGTTGCTTGATTTATCAAACAAATATTATGTATCAGCCAATGATTATGCTGCTTGGACTTCAAAGATTGAGGTAAGATGTGGAGATTTGGTGATAACAAATGCTGGGCGAGTAGGAGATATTGCAAGAATTCCAGAAGGAATTATTTGTGGTATAGGTAGAAATATGACTGCCATTAGGGCAGTAAATGTTGATCCCATTTTTATGTACTACTTTTTTGCAAGCAGTGATATGAAAGCGCAGATAAAATCCAATACCGATACAGGTTCATTTTTTGGTAGCTTAAATGTTAGAGGAATTAAGCAGCTAATTATGCCTATTCCATCTAAGGAATCAGAAATTATGAATCGATTTATCGATATTGTGCGTCCAATAAGAGAAAATCTCGAAATGGTAGCTCAACAATCACAAGAATTATTAAAACTCCGTGACTGGCTTTTGCCTATGCTGATGAACGGACAGGCACGGGTGGAATGAGGTGAAAATATGGCCAAAAGTCCATTGGAAAGACAAATTGAATCTCAAATGAAGCAGGCAAAACAGCTTGCGGATAAAAAGCGGCGAGAAGATGAAAAACGGGCAAGGGAGCAGAAGCGCATGGAACAAAAAGCGATTGTTCGGAATCGGGCATCATCTATTGTAAATGGCCAACCGTTAGTGGAAGGCTTTCGCATTATGGATAAGACATCAGAAGAGATATTAAAATGTTTACTGGAGTGTGACAGCGTAAGGGACAGCCATGTTAATTTCTCTGATGATATTTTTCCGTCGTATGTCCAGATGTCTATTGGAGTAGAACTCGAGAAACTAATACAATACGGGATGATTGGCGGGCTTTTATCATTTGACAATGGAGGCATGCTCGACTTGTTACCACCTGCCTTCTCCTATTTTGAGGATAAACAGACAGCTTTATATAGGCAAGATAAGCGTGAAAAGGAACGCCAGCAAAGTATCATCAACTATGGAAACTTAGTTTTCGGTAATGTTTCGGGATCTACATTGACTGTGGACAATTCCATACATCAAATTGAGCAAGTCATAGATGAAAAAGGCGGTGAGGATAAAGAGGAACTTCACGAATTGTTGGATGAAGTCAAAGAATTGATCGAAAATATACAGTCAAGCAGAGCCATACCGAAGCAAAAGAAATTATTTGAAAAGATTTCCAATCACATGGAAAAGCATGGTTGGTTTTACGGTGCTGTAGTTCAACTTTTGGGAACAGCTGCATTGGGACTGATAGGAGGATAGAAAGTATGAAAAAGGTCGATTTACACATTCACACAGTTGCGACTGTAAGTGACCATTACTTTGAATTCTCCATGGATGCGCTGCAAAGTTATGTGGAATGCAAAGAATTAGATGCAATTGCTGTCACAAATCATAATCTGTTTGATAGAAAGCAATATGAAGAAATTTGTGAAAAAATATCAGTTCCAGTATTTCCGGGGATTGAAATTGATGTAGAGCAGGGACATTTATTATTGATTACTTCACCGGACGACCTGGATGATTTTGAACCTCGATGCAAGCATATACAGGGAAAAAATTCAACGAATACTTCTTGGATATCAGAAGATGATCTGCTGGAATATTTTCCAAACATCGGAAAGTATGTACTGATACCTCACTATGATAAAAGTCCAAAGTTAGAATTACATCGAATTCCCAAAATCAAAGACCACATTACTTGCGGCGAAGTCACAAGCGTAAAAAAATTTATATCAATGAAAAAAAGAAGTGGGGAACTCGTACCAATTCTTTTTAGCGATGAACGCATGGAAAACAGGGAGGCGCAGTTCCCAGATAGACAAACTTTTATTGATATTGAGGAATTATCTATAAATGCATTAAAACACGCCTTAAGAGACCGTGCCAAAGTTTCACTTTCTCCAGATGAAGGGAATGTTTTGTTTCAAATTTTAGATAATGGATTGCAAATCTCTACAGGTCTGACAGTTGTTTTGGGAGGGAGATCTTCTGGAAAGTCATATACATTAGACGCTATTAATGATCAGTATGAACATGCTGCTTATATACGCCAGTTTGAATTACTTGCTCGGGATGAAGAAGCAGATAAACGAAGATTTGATGAACTTTTACGGAGAAAAGGAGACTCCATTACTCAGGAATTTTTGCAACCATTTAGAAATGTGATTGATAATGTACAGGCGGTAGATCTAAGAGCAGATGAAAGGGAAATAGAAACATATCTTGAAATGTTAAAAAAATCTGCTGCAGAGGTCGAAAGACAAGATGCTTTTGCAAAAGCAAAACTATTTAGTGAAACATTATTTGACATTAAAGACCTATCATCACTTAAAAAGCTTATTGAAGCTGTTGATGTTTTGATTTCTAATTTAGAGTATCGAGAATTGATAAATTCTCATATTGAGAGAAAAGCATTGTTAAATTTGGCGATTTCACTCAGAAAAGAATATATCACTGAAAGCCAATTAGCAAGCGCTATGAAATGTGTGAATGATATTGTAGGTAATATAAAGACGGAGTTGAGCAGTAGGACGACAAATACAGTTATTCCGGAGATTGACTTTTACAGGATTTTGCTGAATCAGAGAAAAATAGAAAACTTCGTTGCTATTGTTAAAGGTATTCAGCAAAAACGTATTATTGAACAAAAAAGCGTCCATTCGTTCAACATCGTTGCAAAATCGAGACCTTTTAATGGAGCTCAGGAGCTTCATTCGGTGTTTAGAACGAGTGATGCACTTACTCCCCTTTACGAAAAATATAATGATCCGTACGAGTATTTGTGTTTGTTACGCAAAAATCAAAATATTCCAAGTTCTGAATATCATAAATTTTTTGCTTATATTGAATATGAGGTTTTGAATAAATATGGAACTAAAGCGTCAGGTGGCGAACGATCAGAATATAATCTGCTTCAACGAGTGAAAGATGCTTTACAAGAAGATATTTTAATTTTGGATGAACCAGAATCTTCTTTTGACAATATTTTTTTAAAAGATGGTGTTGATGTTTTACTGAAAGAACTGTCCGAACACATTCCTGTTGTGATTGCAACGCACAATAACACTATTGGGGCTTCGGTACATCCTGATTTTCTCATATACACAGAAAAAGAGATTACTCCGGATGGTGCTATCAAATATCACCTTTATTCTGGATATCCAACCAGTGAAGAACTAACAGATCTGGAGGGAAATAAGTTAAAGCGTAGATCAATTATGCTGAATTGCTTGGAAGCAGGTGAAGAAGCGTATCTCGAGAGGAGCAAAACATATGAAGTATCTTTACATTGAGAATGGACAGGGATTTTTTTCAGTAAGTGGTTTGGAAACAGATAAACAAACCATAGATAAAATTCGAAAAGAGGATCTTTTGAGATTACTGAACTTGATTGTTGATGGGAGCGCAGAAAATGGATTCGAAATGGATTCTTATGATGAGGAAAGCTTAAAAAATCCTGCACACAAAATAATTTATAAAAACATATACGATAAATTCGATGCACTAATTAAAAAGCGAGTACAATTCAAGGATGAAACGTGTGATTTATACAAAGCTGCGATCGAAAAGTATTCTGCGGAATTGAGCGAAGAATGAAAATTCTAAATTTGCAACATGGCATGAGCACATTTTGAGTACACTATTTGCGAGACACAGAAATACACCGGCGAATATGAGAAAAATACGCCGGATTGTAGCATGAACGCTATATAAAATATGTATATCTCAAAACCCTACTTTGAGTGGGAGTAATGAAAAAACAGAACGAACTAATCCTAAAAAAGGTCTATGCCTAAATACATTGCATGATAAAGCATTAGATAGGGGGGCGATTACACTTAATTACAATTATAAAATAATAGTATTTTCACAGTTAAAAACGAGAGTATGGATGAATATACAAAGGCATGGTTTATGAACTATGATTATAAAAATTATTATGCCAAGTAAGTTCCTGCCGGATCGTCGTTTTATTGAATATCATATTGATATGATCTTTCAAAGATAAGGGAGATAAATTATGAATAATTTAACAGTGGATCAGCGAAGAAAAAGTATATAGAACATTCGTAGTAAAGATACTTCCTTGAAGTTATACTAGAAAAGTATTGTGGGGCTAAAGGATACCGTTATATCAAATCTTAAAAATCTACCTAAAAAGCCAGATATAGTACTGAAAAAATACAAAATTTCTGTGTTTTTGATGGAGAGTTTTTCCATGGAAAGGATTGGAAGATTCTAAAACCTAAATTGGAAAAAAGCAAAAATTCTGATTATTGGATAAGAAAAATATCACGAAATATTGAACGTGATGATAGTTTTTGTGAAAACGTATGCTTAGGATAAATCCATAAGATTGAAAAGCTACCGGAGTGTAATCATCCAGTAGCTTTTATTCTTTCTCAAACTTTATAATATCATTTGGTTCGCAATTTAAAATCTCACAAAGCCTTTCCAGTGTAAACATGGTAATAGACTTATTATGTTTTAAATTATTGATCGTTCGGGGATTAATTCCATACTTATGAATCAGTGTATAGGTGGAGATATCCCGTTTCTTCATGGTCTCCCATAATGGAGAATAGCTTATCATTTCTGTTCACTTCCCAGTTTGTAATATAATCATTATCATGGGAAAAATAATAGTTTACTATACTGAAAAATGTATCTATAATAGAGGCATATGAAAGGAGCAGGGATGAAAAAATATGATGAGCTATCCAACAACAAAGAAAAACATAATTTTGAAGAATTCCTTATCTTAACATTCGAGTTTTCCGATGATGAACTGGCGGCAATCGATAAACAAAAGCCAATGACAATGGAACTTTTTTCTTCATGCCTAGCTAAATGTACAGAGCATGGACTTTATAAACTCTTTGAAAGGTTGCTGGATGAGTATCCGGAATTATCAGATAAATACGTAAAACCTATCGAGGATGATATAAAGGATACAATGTACGGATGGAACAATCGATAAGATGTTGATTGGAAGCGTAAATATGAGATAATGGCTGCCCTTTAAGGAGAAAAGGCGAAACCAGTTGATTCAATTGTTCCAGCGATTCAGGAGTCTGATTGATACCGGAACGGGAAGAAACCTTGATCTCATTATAAAGGTCATGGGCATAATGGGCACGGTAAAAATAGAAGTCATGGGAACAGGTCCGGATCTGTTTACAGTTATTACAGACGTAAGATGGTTTTTTAAGTCTGTCACAAAGTATAGGAGTAAAATCACGGCAGTACACGGCGCAGCGTTTGGAACGGCATTTAAAGCATAATGACTGGCAGGAAAGGCTGCCACATACATTTCTTTTTTCACAGGAATGAAAGAACTGGCATTCTGAGCGTTTCTTCTGTAGGTCGTCCTGATAATGAGGAACATGTATGAGATGCCGCCGTATCTCCTTTGAGATGGTAGAGGAATCATTGTTTAACCTCTGAGCGATCTGTGTAAAGTTTTCGCCAATCTGTATTCCATGTTCGATAGCAGCACGGTCAGCGAGAGTAAGGTGTTTGTGATTTCCAATATTATTAGTAGCCATAGATAAATCCTCCTTTGTAATAAAAATGGATCATTTCCGGCGATCGGAGGATATGGGCCAGTGTACCCTGGCATTTGTTATAGGATACCTTATTGTAGGGCTAAGTTCCACCCCTGATTCCAGCAAAAAGAACATAAAGGGCTAAAGATGGAAATTAGTTTTTCAT
Source organism: Blautia sp. LMAG:89 (assembly GCF_008679485.1). Lineage (NCBI taxonomy): Bacteria > Bacillati > Bacillota > Clostridia > Lachnospirales > Lachnospiraceae > Blautia > Blautia sp. LMAG:89. The sequence continues at coordinate 736,704 of NZ_NANC01000003.1, forward strand.
TTTACGGATGGCGAAATTCTTTGTAAAAATTAGCACTCACCTCTTGACAGTGCTAATAAATGGTGTTATAGTTCTCATAGAACAAGAAAAAAGCACAGCATTTCCGGTATGCGAATATTGGAAATGCTTTTCATAGAATAGGAGGAAAGCCTATGAATATCAGTAAATTTACACAGAAATCCGTACAGGCTGTCCAGGATCTTGAGAAGGTTGCTTATGAATATGGCAATCAGGAGATTGAGGAGGAACACCTTCTGTATGCATTGCTGACACAGGAGGACAGCCTGATCCTCAAGCTGATCGAGAAGATGGAAATCCAGAAGGAATATTTTATTGACACAGTTAAGAGGGCACTGGATGCCAGAGTTAAGGTTTCCGGTGGAGAGCTTCGATTTGGTCAGTATCTGAACAAGGCACTGGTCAGTGCAGAGGACGAAGCGAAGGCTATGGGAGATGAGTATGTATCGGTTGAGCATCTCTTTCTTTCCATGCTGAAGAATCCAAGCCCGAGCATGAAGAAGCTATTCAATGAATTCGGAATCACCAGAGAGCGTTTTCTTCAGGCATTATCTACAGTCAGGGGAAACCAGAGAGTTGTCAGTGACAACCCGGAGGCAACCTATGATACTTTGAATAAATACGGTGAGGATCTTGTGGAGAAGGCGAAGAACCAGAAGCTTGATCCGGTGATCGGCCGTGATATGGAGATCCGGAATATTATCCGTATCCTTTCCCGTAAGACCAAGAACAACCCGGTTCTCATCGGTGAGCCTGGCGTTGGTAAAACAGCAGCCATCGAGGGACTGGCGCAGCGTATTGTGGCAGGAGATGTACCGGAAGGTCTTAAGAATAAGAAGATTTTTGCCCTGGATATGGGTGCGCTGGTTGCAGGTGCCAAGTATCGTGGTGAGTTTGAGGAACGTCTGAAAGCGGTACTTGAGGAAGTGAAGAAGAGCGAAGGACAGATCATTCTGTTTATCGATGAGCTTCATCTGATCGTGGGTGCAGGTAAGACAGACGGCGCCATGGACGCAGGAAACATGCTGAAGCCTATGCTTGCCAGAGGTGAGCTGCACTGTATCGGTGCAACAACTCTGGATGAGTACCGACAGTACATTGAGAAGGATGCTGCACTTGCCCGTCGTTTCCAGCCGGTTATGGTAAATGAGCCGACAGTGGAAGATACCATTTCCATTCTCCGTGGCCTGAAGGAAAGATATGAGGTATTCCACGGTGTTAAGATCACAGACAGTGCATTGGTTGCAGCTGCCACACTTTCACACAGATACATTACAGACCGTTTTCTCCCGGATAAGGCAATCGACCTTGTTGATGAAGCCTGTGCGCTGATCAAGACGGAGCTGGATTCCATGCCCACAGAGCTGGATGAGCAGAGACGTAAGATTATGCAGCTGGAGATTGAGGAGTCTGCCCTGAAAAAAGAAACTGACAACTTAAGTAAAGAGCGTCTGGCTGATCTGCAGAAAGAACTTGCAGAGCTGAGAGATACTTTTAATACCCAGAAAGCTCAGTGGGATAATGAGAAGCATTCCGTAGAGAAGCTTCAGAAATTACGTGAGCAGATCGAGGATATCAATAAACAGATCCAGAAAGCAAAACAGAATTACGATCTGGAGAAAGCAGCTGAGCTGCAGTACGGCGAGCTGCCGAAGCTTCAGCAGCAGCTGGAGGTTGAGGAGAAGCAGGTTAAAGAGAGTGACAGAAGCCTGGTACATGAGGCTGTCACAGATGATGAGATTGCTCGTATCATTTCCAGATGGACCGGTATTCCGGTAACCAAGCTGACAGAAGGTGAGAGAACCAAGCTGCTGGGCCTTGAGGATGAGCTGCACAAACGTGTAGTAGGACAGGATGAGGGTGTTCGTCTTGTAACAGATGCGATCCTTCGTTCCAAAGCCGGAATCAAGGATCCCACAAAGCCGATCGGTTCCTTCCTGTTCCTTGGACCAACCGGTGTTGGTAAAACAGAGCTTGCCAAGACTCTGGCTGCCACACTGTTTGACGATGAACAGAATATGGTCCGTATCGATATGAGTGAGTACATGGAGAAATATTCCGTGTCCCGTCTGATCGGAGCGCCTCCAGGATATGTCGGATATGAGGAAGGCGGACAGCTGACAGAGGCCGTTCGAAGAAAACCGTACAGTGTTGTTCTTTTTGATGAGATCGAGAAGGCTCACCCGGATGTATTCAATGTACTTCTGCAGGTACTGGACGATGGACGTATCACGGATTCACAGGGACGTACGGTTGATTTTAAGAATACGATCCTGATCATGACTTCCAACATTGGTTCTCCATACCTTCTTGACGGTATCGACGAGAAGGGAGATATCAAGCCGGAGGCACAGGAACAGGTTATGAATGATCTTCGTGGTCACTTCCGTCCGGAGTTCCTGAACCGTCTGGATGAGATTATCATGTTCAAGCCGCTGACCAAGGATAATGTAGGTAAGATCGTAGATCTTATGGTCAAAGAGCTCAGTGACCGTCTGGCTGACCAGGAGCTTTCTCTGGAGCTTACAGATGCTGCCAAACAGATGGTAGTGGATAACGGTTATGATCCTGTTTACGGTGCACGTCCTCTGAAGCGTTATCTCCAGAATTATGTGGAGACACTGACAGCCAAGAAGATCCTTTCCGGTGATGTGCATGCCGGAGATACCATTGTGCTGGATGCGAAGGACGGAGCGTTTACCGTCAGCACGAAGTAAAAAATAACTCCATAAAGTTATGATAGATTGACAAGGAAAAGAACTGTCGGTTCTGATAGAAATTCATTTCAGGATGAAAATCGGAACCAGGCAGTTCTTTTTTGGACAAGGAATGGAATATTTTTATCAGATACTGAAGAAATAAAAAATCCTGAAAAATTTTTTACTGGCTCTTGACAAAAAATAAAATTGGTAAGATAGTAAATCTGATATTTCAGATCAGACAGCTATCCAGCAGCATCTGGGATATTGGATAAATATCAGATAAAAGGATGGAAACAGATTATGATACCAAAGGACCCGGTAATGCTTTTAAGTTACGTAAATACACAGCTGCGGGATTTTTACAGATCCCTGGATGCCTTCTGTGAGGACAGAGGACTTAACCGGAAAGAACTGGAGGATAAGCTTGACATGATCGATTATGCTTATGATCCGGCTGTGAATCAGTTTGTATAAGAAAATCAGGAACAGAAAGAAGTACCCGTTTCGAATAAAAAGACGAAGCGGGTATTTTTTTGTGGAAAAATAGGAAAAACAGAAGAAAATAAATTAGTTAAACAAATTAATTAATAGATTTTAGGTGGAAATTAAAGAAGCTGTAAATCTTAAAAAAGTGTAAAATTCACAAAAATCAATTGCATTTTTTGTGCAGATGTATATTATATATAGTTAGCCGACTAATTAAAAAAGATCACTGCTTCGTATATCATTAACAGGGAGCAGGTGTCTGATCGGATGAGAGAGGAGTGACAGCGTGTTTTGTAAGGAGGAAGATGAGAAAGAAAAGCAGAGCAGTTTTTTATCTCTGTTTATGAAGGTAGACCGTCATTTTATGACGAAATGCTTTAGTCAGATGCAGGAGCTTGGGATTTATCCGGGACAGATCCCGGTTCTGGGGCTTGTGTCCGGAAGGGATGGCCTGAGTCAGCGGGAAATTGCAAAGATCCTGCATATCAAGCCGCCTACGGTAAATGTATCGATACAGAGACTGGAGAAAGCAGGCTTTCTTTATAAGAAACCGGATGAAAAGGACCAGCGTGTGACCAGGATCTACATGACAGAAAAGGGAAAGGAAATCAAGGCAAAAGCACTGGAACGGATCCATAAAAATGAGGCTGTAATGATGGAAGGCTTCAGTGAGGCGGAACAGTGCCTGCTTCGGAGATTTCTGGAGCAGATCCTTGTAAATATCGAAAAGATCCAGCCGGAGGAAGCCATAGAAAAGCTTCATCCGGATGAAATGACAGAAAGGAAGGAACAGAAACGTGATTAAACTGATGAAATATCTGAAACGATCTGCAGGTTACATCGTACTCATCATTGCGCTTCTTTTTCTTCAGGCATACTGTGATCTGTCTCTGCCGAATTACACATCCAATATCATTAATGTGGGAATTCAGCAGAACGGTATTGAAGACAGTGTTCCTGAGAAGATCAGAAAGACGTCCATGGACAGTCTGAAGCTGTTTATGGAAGAGGATGATGCGAAAACTGTGGATGGATTTTATGAGGAAGAGGGAGATGATCTGGTATTAAAGGATAAAATCTCCAAAAAAGACAGAGAAGAACTCAACGATATCTTCGGCAAACCGATGGTGATCGTTTCTACTCTGACGTCCGACAGTGAAGAATCAAAGGCAGCTCTTGCAAAAATGGGAATCCCGGAAGGGACTGATCCACTGGCGGCTCTTTCTCAGATGCCTGCAGAGGCTCTGTCTGCTATGAAGGAGCAGGTCGGAGAAAAGATCGACAAGATGCAGGAATCCATCATCACACAGGCAGGTGTTTCCTATGTTCGTGCAGAATATGAAGCTATGGGTGAAGATGTGGACGCCATACAGATGGATTACATGAAGTCAACAGGTATCCGCATGGTGCTGATGGCACTGGTCACCATGATGGCTGCAGTATGTGTGGTATTTCTTTCATCCAGAGTTGCTGCATCTATGGGACATGATCTCCGTGGGCTGGTTTATAACAAAGTCATAGGTTTTTCCAGCAGAGAGTACCATAAGTTTTCAACAGCGTCCCTGATCACACGATGCACGAACGATATCCAGCAGATCCAGCAGGTAATGGCTATGATGTTCCGTATCGTGCTTTATGCGCCGATCCTTGGAATCGGTGGTGTGATCCGCGTGCTTCAGAGAGATTCCTCCATGACATGGATCCTTGGGGTGGCCATTGTACTGATCATGGCATTTATGGCAATGCTGTTCAGGATCGCAATGCCGAAATTTACAGCCCTGCAGACCATGGTAGATAAGCTGAACCTGGTAACAAGAGAAATCCTTACCGGTATTCCGGTTATCCGTGCATTCAGCCGGGAAAAACATGAGGAGGAGCGTTTTGAGGATGCAAATATCACTCTGACGAAGACAAACCTCTTTGTAAACCGTTGTATGACATTTATGATGCCGGTGATGATGCTGATCATGAACGCAGTTTCCGTACTGACCATCTACAGCGGTTCTTATGCAGTAGACAGCGGAAGCATGCAGGTTGGTGATGTTATGGCGTTTATCCAGTATGCAATGCAGATCATCATGTCATTTTTGATGATCACAGCAATGTCTATCATGCTGCCGAGAGCAAATGTATCTGCATGCCGTATCAACGAGGTACTCGAGACAGAAGTCAGTGTCCAGGATCCGGAGGATCCGGTACAGCCTTCCCAGGATGTGAAGGGTACTGTAGAATTTGATCATGTAAGCTTCGCATATCCGGAGGCAGGAGAGAATGTTATCACAGACATTTCTTTCAAGGCAGAAAAAGGTGAGACAGTAGCGATCATCGGAAGTACAGGAAGCGGTAAGAGTACACTGATCAATCTGATCCCGCGTTTCTATGATGCAACAGAAGGATCTGTGAAAGTGGATGGCGTGGATGTCCGGGAAATGACACAGAAGGATGTCCGTGACAGGATCGGTTACGTTCCGCAGAAGGGTGTACTTTTCTCAGGAACCATTGATTCCAATATCCGTTACGGAAAGACAGAGATTTCGGAAGATGCAGTGAAAAAAGCAGCAGGGGTTGCACAGGCTACGGAATTTATCGACACCAAGCCGGAGCGATATAAGACTCCGATCGCACAGGGAGGAAGCAATGTTTCCGGTGGACAGAAGCAGAGGCTTTCCATCGCCAGAGCTATCGCAAAAGATCCGGAGATATTTATCTTTGATGACAGCTTTTCCGCACTGGATTTCAAAACAGACAGCACACTACGAAAAGCGCTGAAAGAACATACAAAAGAAGCAACAACCATTATCGTGGCACAGCGTATCAGTACGATCTTAAATGCAGATAAGATCCTTGTACTGGACGATGGACATATGGCAGGAATCGGAAGCCATAAGGAGCTGATGAAGTCCTGCGAGGTATATCGCCAGATTGCCATGAGTCAGTTATCAGAGGAGGAATTGGCATGAGTCAGCAGAGAAGAAGAGGCCCTATGGGCGGACACGGAATGCAGCCAACAGAGAAGGCCAAGGACTTCAAAGGCTCCATGAAAAAGCTCTTTGGCTATATGGGCAGATATAAAATCCGTTTTATCCTGATGTTTATCTTTGCAGTGGCAGGTACAGCTTTTAATATTGCAGGCCCGAAGATCCTTGGAAAAGCTACCACAGAGCTGTTCAATGGTCTGGTTGCCAAGGTAAACGGTACAGGAGGTATTGATTTCAGTAAGATCGGAATGATCCTTCTGTGGACTTTGGGATTGTATGTGGCGAGTGCATGTTTTTCCCTGATCCAGGGATTTGTCATGACGGGGATCTCCAATGATGTTACATACAATCTCCGAAAGGATATTTCAAAGAAGATCAACCGTCTGCCAATGAATTATTTCGAGAGCAGAACAAACGGTGAGATCCTTTCCAGGGTGACAAATGATGTGGATACCCTGCAGATGAGCATCAACCAGAGCATGACACAGCTGATCACATCCGTAACAACACTGATCGGTGTATTTATCATGATGCTTTCCATCAACGTGTGGATGACACTGGCAGCAGTGCTGATCCTGCCGGTTTCCATGCTTATCATTAATAAAGTAATGAAACACTCCCAGAAATATTTCCAGGCACAGCAGGAGTATCTGGGAAAAGTAAATGGTCAGGTGGAAGAGAATTTCGGCGGCCATGATGTGGTAAGAGTATTCAACAAAGAGCAGGATGTGCTGAAGGAATTTGAGCATGACAACCATAAGCTTTATGAGTCTGCATGGAAGTCACAGTTCTTTTCCGGAATGATGATGCCGATCATGCAGTTTGTGGGAAATCTGGGATATGTGATGGTGGCACTTCTCGGAGGAATTTTTGCCATCAAGGGAACTATCGAGGTTGGAGATATCCAGTCCTTCTTCCAGTATATCCGTAACTTTACACAGCCGATCCAGCAGATCGCCCAGGTTACAAACCTTCTGCAGTCCTCGGCGGCAGCTTCTGAGCGGGTATTTGAATTTCTTGAGGAGCCGGAGGAAGAGCTTCAGCCGGAGAACCCGGATTCCATTGAGGGACTGGAAGGAAATGTACAGTTTGAGCATGTGAAATTCGGTTATAATCCGGATAAGATCATTGTAAATGATTTTTCCGCAGATGTGCATGACGGTCAGAAGATTGCCATTGTAGGACCTACAGGTGCAGGAAAAACGACGATCGTAAAGCTGCTGATGCGTTTTTATGATGTAAATGGCGGAAGCATCAAGGTTGACGGACATGATATCCGGAACTTCAACCGCAGCAATCTCCGTGAGATGTTCGGAATGGTGCTGCAGGACACCTGGCTGTTTTCCGGAACCATTATGGAAAATATCCGCTACGGAAGATTGGACGCAACGGATGAAGAGGTGATCGCAGCAGCAAAAGCGGCTCATATCCACAACTTTATCATGCAGCAGCCCGGCGGCTATCAGATGGTCCTGGATGAGGAAACCAGTAATGTTTCTCAGGGGCAGAAGCAGCTGCTTACCATTGCAAGAGCGATCCTGGCAGACAATAAGATCCTGATCCTGGATGAGGCCACATCTTCCGTTGATACAAGAACAGAAATGCAGATCCAGAAGGCTATGGATAACCTGATGAAGGGCAGAACCAGCTTTGTTATCGCCCACAGACTTTCTACCATTAAGGATGCAGATTTGATTCTTGTCATGAAGGACGGAGATATCATTGAGCAGGGAGATCATGAAGAGCTGCTGGCACGGAAGGGCTTCTATGCGGATCTGTATAACAGTCAGTTTGAACAAAAACAGGCATAATCCTGTTTTTGTTCATGAGGAAGTAGCGAAGCGGATTCCGAATGTCTGCTTTGCTGAAAGAGGCTCAGGCATAAGATAACCTGAGTATTGAGCAGGATTACAGCACCGGAAATGTACTTCCATCCGAAAAACGGATCGGCCACGTTTCCGGTGCTTTTTTTGCGGATTTTTTTCAGGTTAATGTGGTGAATAAATATTGTATAATTCATATAAAAATGATAGGAATAATAATATAAATTATATGAAAATAGCACAAAATCGTAAGAAAGTACAGTCTGTTCGGAAGAATAAAGAGGAATTCCATGATTCATACAGTATAATAGGATATATCGAGTGTGTGGAAAAACTATAAACTATATAATGCGGAAAATGCGGAATATTAAAGAGAAGAGAGGTATTTTTATTATGAAACAGAAAGCAATGGATATGAAACTTGTAGTAAAACCGCTGGTTGGCTGTCTGACACATACACATTTCTGGGAGGGACCATGTCGTGCCGGACATAAAGAGGATATGACTGTTGAAGCTGAGACAAAAGCAGCTGATGAGGCGTTCAAAAATTCAGTTAAGGGATTACAAGGGGTTATTGATGAGGTAGAATTCACGGAGCCTGTGGATGTCCGCTATAATGAGTCTTTTGTTGTAGATAAAGACCTTTTTGCAAAAATCGGAGAGGATGTTGATGAGATCGATTGCTTCCTCTGCATGGGATGGAGAATTCCTAAGCTTGAGCGTTTCGGAAAGCCGGTCGTTATCTGGCAGAACGGAAACGAAGGAATTGATTTTGCAGCATACTGCCGTTCCATCGGAGTAGAGGCATATGTATGTATGGATCTTCAGGATGTGAATGAGATCATGCATATTCTCTGGGTAAGAAAAGCAGTTCGCAATACAAGGGCGCTTGTACTGACAGCAGGATCTCAGCCTACATTCGGAATCCAGAGTCTGATCCGTGATCCGGAGATCCTTCGTCAGCGTTACGGAGTTGAAGTGGTGAAGCTTCCATTTACATCCATCTTCAAATATATGGATGAGATCACAGATGAGGAAGCAAAACCGATTGCAGATAAGATCATTGCAGGATCTACCGATACACAGGTAAACACAGACTGGTTTATCAATGACGTGAAATATTATCTGGCTGCCAAAAAGATGATGGATATTTATGACTGCAACGCTTTCTCAACCGCATGTCATGAGCTCTGTACAACAGAAATCCCGCAGAACCGTAAATTCACACCATGTATGTGCCATTCCATCATGAAAGACGAGGGAATTCCAAGCGGATGTGAGGAAGATCTTAATGCACTGATGGCCATGCTGATCATGCAGTATGCCGGAAAACGTCCGGCATTCATGGGTAACCCGAACCACGAGACAGACGAGCTTCTCCGCATCCACCATGCAGTACCGGCTCTTCATATGAACGGTTATGGAACAAAACCGCTGGCATACAAACTCTGGGCATTCACAGGCCAGGGATTCGGTGGAAAACTGCAGGTTGACTTCACAGAGAACGATGATGATTATATCACACTTGGACGTTTCAATCCGGCAGGCGATACCATGTGCATCAAGAAAGGCAAGGTTATCCGTTCTGAATATGCAGATACATACTGCAGTCCGTTCTACTACATCCAGATGGACGATGCAAGAGAATTCATGCACAATCTTGCAGGATTCGGACATCATCAGGTGCTGATCTTCGGTGATTATACAAAGATGATCAAGAAGATTGCAAAAATTATGAACTTCAATATTCTGGAAGGATGATAGGATGATATATCTGAACAACGGGGCAACTTCCTGGCCGAAGCCCCCTGCTGTTTTGGAAGCTGTGCAGGCGTGTCTTAGCGGCACGCCTGCTTCGCAGTTCCGGGGCGGCAGATCGATCATGAAAAAAGATGTGGAAGTACTTTGCCGGGAAAAATTGGGACAGCTCCTTGGAATCAGGGAAACAGAGCGAATATTTTTTACATCAGGGGCAACAGAAAGCATGAATACAGTTCTTGGGGGGCTGGACTACGGTGAAAAAGGCAGAAGCATCCTGGTAACGCAGACAGAGCATAACAGTGTGCTACGTCCGGTATATAATCTGGAACAGCTGAGAGAACATCCGGTGCTGGTAGTGAAGTGTACGATAAACGGGACAGTGACGGAAGAAACCCTGGAAACAGCAGTACGACCGGACAGCCGTGTGCTGATCGTGAACCACTGTTCCAACGTGACAGGCTGTGTGCAGGATATGGAGATGATCCGGGAATTTGTAAAGAGACATGGACTGATCCTGATCGTGGATGTGTCACAGAGTGCTGGCTGTATCCCTGTTGATGCAGATAAATGGGAAGCAGATGCGCTTATTTTTACAGGCCACAAAAGCCTGATGGGAATTCAGGGAACCGGCGGATTTTATGTCAGGAGCGGAATTGAGCTGAAGCCTCTGAAATATGGGGGAACCGGAAGAAACAGCGCACAGCTTACCTACGAGAACAAAGATTATGAGTATGAGGTAGGAACTCAGAACATGCCGGGAATCACAGGACTTCTGGCTGGGGCGGAGTTTATTGAGCAGACAGGACTTGCGGCAATTATGGAAAAAGAAGCTCGTCTAATGGAAATGCTTTATTGTGGTCTGGAACAGATAGAGGGTGTAAGAATCTACGGAAACCATGACGTATGCAGAGGACCTGTGATGAGCCTGAATTTTCAGGGACTGAAAGCTTCGGATGCCGCGTATATTCTGGAAAGCGTATATGGGATCATTGTCCGTTCAGGGCTTCACTGTTCGCCATTGATCCATAAGGCAATGGGAACAGAAGAGGGCGGAACTGTGAGAGTAAGTGTTTCGTGGTTTACGGAGGAGAAGGATATAAAGGAATTTTTAGGAGCTGCGAAGGAAATAGCGGCATCTGTGGCACGGAATATTTAGCAGGCAAGTTACAGAGCAAATTTATACGGATGTATTACGAAGAACGATCGCAGGAATCAGTCATATAGGGCAGACAGCAGATCCACGGGAAATCTGCCTGTAAAGGAAAGGGGAATACACGATTATGAAAATAATAGGAAAACAGCCTTCCAGGGAAAAATGTGCAGAATCCGGCTGGTTTGCCTGGGATTATCTTCTGGATGAACCGGTAGAGCGGGAATTCATTCTGAAGCTGAGACCATTGGGTGGATTCACATATCTTGATATGCTGAAACAGCCGTTTTTTAAGATTGACAGCGATTACTATATGATAAAAGGAATTCAGGGTAATGATTATTTCCGCATTGCTGTCCATGGGAAGCACGAAGATCAGCTGGAAGAGTTAGAACGAACTATCACAGATTGCATGGAAAAATAATATCTGCTATAATATTGTGAGCGTAAGAAGACACTGGAAAGGCTGCCGGTCCTGCCGGAAACAGCTGATGCGATGACAGTGTCTGCGTTTACAGGAGGCAGAATTTGCGATTAGAGAGAGACAACATACCCCTTGACAAAGAATTTCCTTTTCAGATTTCAGAGGTGGAACTGACACCGGAGAACAGTCGGCCTGGAAGTTATCACTGGCACAGCTATTTCGAGATCACCTGTGTGTTGGGGGGCAAGGGAAATTATTTTGTAAACGGGCAGGAATATACAATGGAAGAAGATGACATCATCATCTTCAATAATGTGGAGCCTCATGGATGGAAGCTGATCGGTGGAGACATGAAGCTTCTTGTGATGATCTTTTCACCGGAATTCGTGGCCGAAAAGCTGAGTATTTTTGATACGGAATATCTGAAGCCTTTTGTTGAGAGAGGAAGTAATTTTAAGAACCGTATCGGCAGGGAAGAAGAGGTAAGCGGAGAGATCCGTTCCAGTATCTGGGAGATCTATCACGAATGGCAGCAGAAAAAAGAAGGCTATCCGCTGATGATCAAGGCGAATGTACTTCGCATCCTTACCATGCTGATCCGGGCTTATCAGGATGAGAGCAAGTCAGGGGAAATGCTCCGTGAGAAGAAAAATGCAATGAAGCGTCTTGAGCAGGCTTTTAATTACATAGATGATCATTACTGTGAGAAGATCACTCTGGAAGAAGTTGCTTCTTCCGTATATATGAGTTCCAACTATTTTTCTTCTTATTTCCGTAAGGTGACAAATATCAGTTTCAGCGATTATGTCACAAGGATGAGGATCAACCATGCGCGTGAGCTTCTTCGGGAAACAGATAAAAATGTTACGGAAATCGCCATGGAATGCGGATTTAATAATATTTCCAATTTTTACAGACTTTACAAAAAACACGTGGGGAAACCGCCGAAAGATGAGAAGCAGAAGAAACAGTAAAAATAGTTAAAATTCATGAGCGGATAAGTCATAGACGGAAATCAGGCTTCGATGTTAGGATAAAAGTAAGAAATTTTGTCCTGATATCGGAGCTTTTTTATTAGAAAGGCTCCGATATCAGAAACGGAATATTAATGTCTGATTTACCGGACAGATAAGGAGAAGGGAAATTATGGTTAAAACAGATAGCTATGTACAGTTTGAAGCAGGAAAGCTGACATACCGGGTGGTTCCGGTGACAGAGGAGATCATCCGCATGATCGTTTCCGGAAAAGAGATCAAAGAGGCACAGGACTCCCTGATCATTGAGAAAAAAGAATATCCTGAGGTTGATTTTTCAGCAGAGGAAAATGCAGGAAGTATCATTGTGAAAACTGTGAAAGTTTGTGCAGAGATCAACACTGCATCCGGTGATATCATCTGGAAGCATGCAGACGGAAGCAAGTGGCTTTCCCAGAAGAAACCGGAACTGACTGAAACAGATGTGATCCACTATAATACAGGCGATGAGGAGCCGATCATCAACCGTGTAAAGACAGTTGACGGTGAGAGGAATTTTATCCAGAATCTGAAAGCTGAGAAAGTAAGAACAGCATATCGTGGAAAACTGTTCTTCACATGGAAAGAGGATGAGGAAATCCATGGGCTTGGCCAGGCAGAGGAAGGTATTTACAATTACAGAGGTCACTGCCAGTACTTATATCAGCATAACATGCGTATCCCGATGCCGGTTTTGGTTTCCACAGAAGGATATGGAATTCTTGTTGACTGCTGTTCACTTATGACTTTTAATGATGATCTGAAAGATTCCTATCTGTTTCTGGATACTGTAGATCAGATCGATTATTATTTTATGGGCGGTCATACTATGGATGAGATCATCCATGATTACCGTTATCTTACAGGCAAGGCGCAGATGCTGCCGAAATGGGCTTATGGCTATGTACAGTCCAAAGAGCAGTATTACACGGCAAAAGAGCTTCTTGAGATTGTTCGCCACTACCGTAAGATCGGGGTTCCGCTTGACTGTGTGGTACAGGACTGGAATACCTGGGATCCTGGAAACTGGGGCGAGAAGATCCTGGATCAGAAGCGTTACGGAGATATGAAAGAATGTGCGGAGGAAATCCACAAACTGAATGCCCATACCATGGTTTCCGTATGGCCGAATATGAATGCAGGCGGCAAGAACCATACAGAGTTTTTTAAGACTGGTCATCTTCTTTATGATTATGCGACTTATGATGCTTTTAATGAAGAAGCGAGAGAAATGTACTGGAAACAGGCACAGGAAGGACTTTTTGACCAGGGCTTTGATTCCTGGTGGTGCGATTCCACAGAACCGTTTTCCGGTCCTGACTGGAGTGGTGCAGCAAAGAGAGAGCCATGGGAAAGATATGAGCTTGTCGGCGGTGAGCACAAGAAATATCTGGATCCTGCTGTTGCCAATGCTTTTGCACTGATGCATGCAAAGGGAATTTATGAGAATCAGAGAAAAACTACAGAAGAGAAACGAGTTCTTAACCTGACACGTTCCGGCTATGCTTCCGGCCAGAAATATTCTGCAATGCTGTGGTCAGGCGATACCTGTGCATCCTGGGATAATCTTAAGACACAGATCGTGGAAGGCCTGAATATGGGACTGAGTGGATATCCATACTGGACACTGGATATCGGCGCTTTCTTTACAGTTGCTGATAAGTGGCAGAACCGTGGATGCGGCTGCAACACAGATCCGGAGCCGAAATGGTTCTGGCAGGGCAAATATAACGAAGGTGTGAAGGATAAAGGATACTGTGAGCTGTATACAAGATGGCTGGAGATGGGAACCTTCCTTCCGATGTTCCGTTCCCATGGAACTGATACACCAAGAGAAATCTGGAACTTTGGTGAAAAAGGAACCATGTTCTATGATGCCATCGAGAAGTTTATCAAGCTCCGTTATCATCTGATGCCGTATATTTATTCCCTTGCAGGTGCTGTACATTTTAATGATTATACGATTATGAGAAGCCTTCTCTTTGACTTCCCGGAGGATAAAGAAGCACGCAAGGTTGAGAATGAGTTTATGTTCGGACCGTCCCTTCTGATCTGTGCTGTTACAGAGCCGATGTATTACGGACCTGAGAGTACTGAGCTCCATAGAGAGAAAACATGGAAATGCTATCTCCCGGCAGGTACGAAATGGTACGATTACTGGACAAACAAGGAGTATGAAGGCGGCCAGTACGTAACCGCAGATGCTCCGATCGACCGGATGCCGATCTTTGTAAAAGCAGGAAGTATCCTTCCTGTTGCAGAGGGACTTGTATATGCTTCCCAGAAACCTGAGGAGTCGGTGAAACTTATGGTATATCCAGGTGAAGACTGCAAGTTCACTATTTATGAGGATGAGGGAAATAACTACAATTTTGAAAACGGTGCTTATGCAACAACAGAGCTTACCTGGGATGATAAAACAGGAACTCTGACTGTTGGCGGGCGTCAGGGAAGTTATCCGGGAATGGAAGAAGTTTCCTATGTGACTGAAGTTGTAAAATAAATAAGCGATAATAAGGAAAGACTGTCTGAAAAGGTGCCTGGCATCTCTTTGGGCAGCCTTTTTTTACTCTATACATCGTGACGGCTTTCGGGTATAATTCTGTAATAAGGCATTTTTATGCCTGAGAAAAAACAACAGAAACGGGAGGATTTTACCATGATCATAACAACAACGCCATCTGTAGAGGGAAGAGCAATCCGTGAATATAAAGGAATCGCATTCGGAGAAGTGATCACAGGAGTAAATTTCATGAAAGATCTTGGAGCAGGTCTTCGGAATTTCTTTGGCGGCAGAAGCGCCGGTTATGAGGAAGAACTTCAGAAAGCCAGAGGAGAAGCCCTGGCAGAGCTGGAGCAGCGTGCAGGTGCAATGGGAGCTAATGCAGTGATCGGTGTGGATATTGACTACGAAGTGCTTGGTGCAGATAATGGAATGCTGATGGTAACAGCAAGCGGAACTGCTGTAGTGGTGGATTAAGGCTTATGGCAGCGGTAAAAAACGGACGTGAATACCTTTCACATGTGACAGAGACATTGAAGCACAGGATCGCACAGCTGGATGAATCCATAGAGGTCGGGCAGAAAGAAATCGAAGGTATGCATGAGTACTACTGGGAAAACTATACAGAGATGGACCAGTACGGATATGAGAATTTTGATAACCAGCAGGCACTTCTCCATGAGATCAATGCCAGCAATGAGAAGATCGAACTGCGTCGGAGATTCAGGAAGATGATGGATTCACCGTTTTTCGGAAGGGTGGATTTCTGCTATGAAGGAGAAGATGAGCCGGAGATATTTTATATCGGAATTGCGAACCTGGCTGAGGAGAACGGCGGACTTCCGTTGATCTATGACTGGAGAGCACCTGTGTCCGGACTGTTCTATGATTTTGACAAGGGACCGGCTTCCTACCAGGCTCCGCTTGGCGAGATCCACGGGGATATTGCTGCCAAGTGGCAGTACAAGATCCGCGGTGGAAAAATGATCTATGAGTTTGAGAGTGATGTGAAGATCGACGATGAGATCCTGAAGGCAGAGCTTGGAAGCAACGGTGATGTACAGCTGAAGAATATTATTCGCACGATCCAGAAGGAGCAGAATGCGATCATCCGAAACACTTCGGATCGTATCATGGTGATCCAGGGAGCAGCAGGAAGCGGAAAGACTTCCATTGCCCTTCACAGGATCGCTTATCTCCTGTATCATGACAGGAAAAATCTGAAATCTTCTTCTGTGCTGGTGCTTTCACCGAATGGGGTGTTCTCGGACTATATTTCCCATATCCTGCCGGAGCTTGGCGAGGAGAATATCCGGGAGATGAGCTTTGACCTTTTTGCATACAAGAGACTGAAAAATGTTGTTTCTGACTGTGAAGACAGATATGATCTGATCGAGCGTCAGATTGCAGGATTATGCGATGAAAAGCTTCTGAAAGAGAAACTGTCACGGGATTTTCTGGATCGTATGGAAGGATATCTGGTGGAGCTTGAGGACAGCCTTATGAACTTCCGTGATGTGGAACACAGAGGCGTGGTCAAAAAAGAGCAGGAGATCATAGAGCTTTTTTACTTTAAATTCATGGATATCCCGCTGCTTTCCAGAATGGATGCAGTAGCAGAATATTTCATTGATGAGGTGGAGACTCTTAAGGGATTCGATCTTCCGGATGAGGAAAGGGAGGCTGTGAAGAACCGTTTCTACAGGATGTATGAGACAAGAGATCTCTATGTGCTGTACAACCGTTTCCTGAGACAGGAGGGTTTTCCTTCTCTTCCACAGGTTCAGTATGAAAAAAGAAAGCTGCGCTATGAGGATGTGTATCCGGTTTTGTATCTGAAATATCGGCTGGAAACTCAGCAGGAGGATTCCGGTGTGCGCCATCTGATCGTGGATGAGATGCAGGATTATTCCATGATCCAGTATCTGATCATTCAGAGACTCTTTAAATGCAGGATGACTATTCTTGGGGACAGAGAACAGACTATGGACGGCGAGCAACAGGATGTGCTGACATTTCTGCCTAAGATCTTTGGAAAAGATATACGCAGGATCGTGATGAACAAGAGCTACCGTAATACTGTTGAGATTGCGTCTTATGCCAATAAACTGGCGGGAATTACGGAAGTGGAGCTTTTTGAACGTCATGGAAAACCTGTTGTGGAAAAAGAATTTCCGGGGCTTGAGGAGGCACTGGAGAGCGTAGTGAGAGAGCTGCGGCTTGAGAAGCAGGCAGTCATAGCTGAGAATGCAGATGAAGGTGTTGAAGATATTATTTCATATGAAACAGCAGCAGTGATCGCAAGAACTGCAGATGAAGCAAGGGAAACTTACTACATTCTGAAGGAGAAGCTGGAAGCAGAAGGCTTTGATACCAAGGAGCGTTTGTCCCTTCTTCACAGAGACAGCACAAACTTCCAAAAAGGCCTGACTGTCACAACATTCTACATGGCAAAGGGTCTGGAGTTTGATCAGGTATTTTCTGTATTTCCTGGGCAAGACCGAAGTCAGATCGTGGAGCGGGCGAGATATATTGCGGCGACGAGAGCTCTTCATGAATTGTATATGTATGAAGTTGTGAAATAAAATATAAAAAGTCATTTCAGAAGCCGGATGCTTTGGGAACAGAGCATAACCGGACGTCGTGAAATGACTTTTTTGTTTATATATACCTGGAAAATTTATTAACTGATCTGCTGGCTCTCTCCCTCATCTTTATATTCCAGAGGGCTTTTCCCTGTATGTTTCTTAAAGATCCTGCTGAAATATCCCTGGTCGTGATAGCCGCACATTTCACCGATCTGTTTTACAGAAAGGGAAGGCTCATGGATCAGCAGCTTCTGTGCATGGCTCATCCGGAGATTGATCAGATATTTGGTAGGGGTGCAGTCATAGACCTGACAGAAGATTTTGGTCAGGTAGCTGGGACTGTAGTTCATGGTTCCTGCAATCAGGTTCAGGTTGATATCCTCTGCATAATTCTGTACCATGAAGTTCTTGAGAAGCTCTGCAATCTGTCCCGGTGACATGCAGGAAGCACCTGGGGCGAATACGGTTTCGTAGTCATCACGTTTAATCTGAAGTTCCTGTTTGATCTTAAGGAGAACATTTTGGAGTTCGTCCGGATCTACAGGCTTCAGAAGGTAATCAGAAACCTTCAGCGTGATGGCTTTTTTTGCATATTTAAAATCAGAAAATCCGCTGGTGATCACAAATTTCGTAAAGGGAAACTGATCACGGATCCTGGTGAGCAGGGTGATTCCGTCCATGACGGGCATCTTGATATCCGTAAATACCACATCCGGGCTCATCTGTTCCACCAGCGAGAGGGCCTGTGCACCTGTCTGTGCTGTGCCGATCACCTGAAAATCAGGATCTGCTTTTTCAATCTTATGTACCAGATTATTCAGAAGAAGTTCTTCATCTTCTGCCACAATAACAGTATAGTTCATAGTATTATTCCTCCGCATCTGTCTGAAAATACCGTCCAATAGAAACAATTCCGTGGCTGTCCGCTGTATTTCCATACCTGAAAATTATGTCATCTTTGCAGAAGAGTTTCCAGCGGAGAAATACATTGACAGTGCCAAGACCGTTGATCTTCAAAGCAGGCATGCCGGGATTTCGAATGGCATTCATGATATCTGAATTTATTTTTTTCTTGGCTTTTTCAGTGAATCCCGGTCCGGTGTCTGTAACATCGATCTGCCAGCTGTTTTGGTTTATTGTACTGCTGATTGTGATAGTCCATGGCGGTTCGCAGTCAGAACCATATTTGATAGCGTTTTCCACAATAGGCTGGATGATCAGCTTCGGAACCGGCTGATCCAGAAGAGATTCATCCACATCAATGGAATAATTCAGACTGGACTGGTAGCGGACCTTCATGCAGTAGAGATATTTCTGGACATAATCAAGCTCTTCGCGGAGTGTTACAGTTGTTTCAGCAGTATTGGTAATATAACGCATGATCCTGGAAAGATTGCGGCACATTTTTTCCACGGTATCCGTATCTCCGTTTTCTGCAAGCACCATAATGCTGGAAAGAGAGTTGTAATAAAAATGAGGATTAATCTGACTCTGCAAAGCCATGCTGCGTGCTTTCATTTCCTGCTCCTTGGCTTCGTTAAGCTGAGTCATGGAATCTTTTAGGTTATCGCTCATCAGCTGGAATGCCTGATACAGTTCTTCCAGTTCATTGACGGAAACCGGATAGGAAGTGACTTTTTCCTGGCCGAGAGTGTCCAGTTCCATACGCTGGATAATGTGCTTCAGGTGTTTCACCGGTTTTACTACAGAGCGGGAAAGCCTGTAGGAAATGATTACTGCTGCGGCAAGAAAAGTAGCAACAACAGCCAGAAGGATCTTCAGCATTTTGTATGCAGGGGCAAGGATCACAGATTCCGGTTGGATAGTCAGATAAGTGTAGCCTGTATATGCGGAATTCAGTCTGGAGACGTATTCTTTCTGATCTGTGACGGGACTCTGTATGGTAAGGGTATCCTGGTCAGAATCAGTAAGTTTGTAATATTTTGAAATATCATTGGTATCGTCGGCTGTGATATCATAAGGATAGATAAGATCGCCGGACTCATTGAAAACATAGACACTGGCAGCATTTCCGTGATTTTTTTTCTCATAGGAAATGATGCTCTTAAAGATGGATTTACATTGTTTGGCGGTTTCAATCACGCCGACACCACGGCCGTACTGGTTGGTGAAGGAGCGGTACAGGGAGATGAACCACTGGGGATAGCGGGCAGATTTTGAATAGACGTAAGTGCTGTAAGGAGCTGTCAGGACTTTTTTTCCGTTGGCTTCACGGGCTTTCTGGATCCATTCATTATGAGAGTCGTTGCTTTTTTTGACCATGGTGGAAAGGCCGGCCTGGAGCACATATCCGGAGAAATCATAAAGATTTACCTGATCTGCTTTCAATTCAGTGCCGCTTAAGGAGATAAAAAGATCGGACATGGCAGAAAGCATTTCATCGGAAATATTAAGGTCAAATTTCTGGTCGAGAACGGATTTCGACATGTTGCTGTAATTGATGTTTACAGATACAGTGTCAAGATTCTGGATTGCAGAGTCTACCTGGGACTGAAATGTGGAATTTAAGGTGCTCATGGCACTGATCTGGCTTTTCTTCAGCTGCCCGGATGCAAAAACATAAAAGAATATGGCAAAAGAAAAAAGGATCAGGCAGGCCATGCCAAGATAGGCGATAAAAAGTTTGGACTGCAGACTGCGTGTTTTCATATTGGTAAGCCCCCTGTGTGTGAAATGGTCGTGCAAAACATTGGCTAAAAGTATAGCACATTTGTAAAAAAAGTACAAACCGTAAAAATGTAATTCTGAAATAGTGCTTGAAAATGTCAATAGAAACTTGTGTATAGTTACGGAAAATATGAAAAAAGTATAATAAACTGTGAAAAAAGTACAAATACAGGGCAGGAATATCCATGGCTTTTAAAATGATCAGATGATAAACTAATATCATCAAGAGAGAACGAAAAATCAGTTCAAAAAAAGGAGGAAACATTAATGAAAAGAAAGAGATTTCTGGCAGTAGCCTGTGCAGCAGCAATGATCGCTTCCATGACGACAGGACTTGCAGTGAACGTATCTGCAGCGGATGAGAAGAGCGATTTCGCAGGCGAGGAGCTCAGCATCCTGGTTTCAGCAGGATGGATGGACAATCGTTACGATGAGACAATTAAACGTTTTGAGGATACCTACGATGTTACCGTAGACCTTCAGACAATTCCGGCTGATCAGTATTCAGATCTTCTTCAGTCCAAACTTGCTACAGATTCCTGTGCAGATATCTTCTGGATCCAGTCCAACCCGTTTGCAATTGAATCTACCATCGTTGATCCTGAGAAATACTGCATCGACTTTACAGGAGCTTCCTGGGAGAATGTTATGCCGGAGACAAGAAAAGAGTCCTGCGTATACAATGACAAACTGTACGGACTTCAGATCTGGAACGCATCTCCGGAGTATGTAATGGTTTACAACAAGACACTGTTTGAAGAGAACGGCTGGGAAGTACCGACAACATATGATGAGCTGAAAGAACTCTGCGGTAAGATCCAGGATGCAGGAATCACACCTTGGTTCATGCCTGGTGCAGATGGATGGCAGCATCAGCTGGCATTTTTCCAGATCGGCGGCGTTTATGAAGAAGCAACACCTGGTCTTTATGACGAATTAAATGAAAACAAAGCAACATTTGCAGATAACGAGAAGATGCTTGAAGTTCTGAATGAGTTCAAAGAACTCTCTGATGCAGGATACTTCGGAGAAGACTGGATCGGAACAGACAGTACAAACATGTCCAACGAATTTGGTGACAGAAACTGTGCAATGGCACTTGCAAATTCCAGTTTCATCAAACAGATCCAGGAAGACACAGGCACATCTGATGAGTTTGGAATGTTCCTTGAGCCACTTGGCGACAATACCTGGTATCCAAGCAGCAACTCCGGCCCGACAATGTTTGGTTACAAGGGAACAGAGCATGAGGATCTTGTAAAAGAGTTCTTCAACTTCGTTACAACAACAGAGAGCCTTCAGGAAATTCTTGACAACTCTCCGGCATACACAAACCTTGACGTTAACGATGACAAGCTTGAGCAGCACTGGCTGCCGGAGGAGCAGGAGTTCCTTAAAACAGTTCCGGATGACAAGAAGGCTGTTGTAACACTTCAGACAGGTACAAAATATACAAACGATTACTGGACACAGTTTGGTCAGGATATGGTTGCATTCTGCCAGGGCGAGATGGAAGCAAACGATGTTCTTAAGAACATGGATACCAACCGTGCTGAGGCAGCAAAAACTGTAGGCGACGAGAACTGGAAATAAATAACAGAACTTAAAACTAGTTGACCCGAAGGCAGAGCCGGTATTTGCCGGCTCTGTTTTAACTTAAAACAGGAGGTGCTTTCTGTGAATAAGAAGAGAATCTATCCACAGTGGTTTCTGATACTGCCGTTGGCATTATATATCATTTTTTTCCTGCTTCCCAGTGTAATGGGTGTTGGTTACTCCTTTACAGACTGGAACTCCAGAAGTGTTCTTAATGGTACTCATTTTGTGGGACTGCAGAATTTTGCTGAGATTTTTACATCAGATAAGTCTTATCTGAGCGGTATTGGCAATACATTGAAGTTTACTATCATTTCCAACATCGTTAAGCTGATCCCGGCTCTTCTGATCGCGATTATGCTTCAGGAGGGACTTAAAGGCAAAGGGCTTTACAGAACATTGCTCTACCTGCCGTCTATTCTGCCTTTTGTAATCATTGGTCTTGTATTTAAATCCATCCTGAATTATAATAACGGACTTTTAAACACACTTCTTGATGCATTCCATCTTGGAATTTTCAAACAGAAATGGCTGTCTGATCTGGCTATTGTATGGAAATCCATCTATGGTGTAGATGCATGGCGAGGTATTGGTTATGTTATGACTATCTTTCTTGCAGGTCTGAATACGATTCCGAAATCTTATTATGAGGCTGCACAGATTGACGGTGCAAACTTCTGGCAGAGACTTCGGTATGTAACACTTCCGATGCTGAGTGGTGCTATCATGATCAACCTTGTATTTGGTATTACATATGGTCTGAAAGTATTCGATATTGTTTATGTACTTACAAACGGTGGCCCTGGACATGCAACAGAGGTTCTTACAACTTATGCATTCCAGCTCTATTCCAGAGGCCAGTATGGAATGTCTTCTGCATTGAATACTGTTCTTCTTGTAATTACAGCGATCATAGGTGTATTTATTGTTAAGACATTGAGTAAACAGGAGGTACAGCAGTAATGGCAAAAAAAAGAATTCAGAATTTATTAAAACATGTTGTATGTATCCTGCTTTGCTTATGTGTCGTGCTTCCATTTTATATGGTATTGATCAACTCTTTTAAGACAAAAGCAGAGGCAGCCAGAATGAGTCTGGCACTTCCTACAGAGTGGGTATTTTCCAACTACTCTGAGGTTATTGAAAAAGGAAGTCTGATCCAGGGATTCCTGAACAGTTTTGCATATGCGCTGATCGCTACAACACTTGGCGTTGTACTTTGCTCCATGGCTGCATTTGTTATGTGCCGTAAGAGAACAAAATTGAATGTATTCCTGTATTACTTTGTACTTTGCGGACTGTTCTTCCCGGTCAACTATGTAACATTGGTACGTGTACTCAGTACACTGCACCTGAACGATACAAGAGTTGGCATTATCATGGTATTTACCAGTGCAATGATTCCGTTCTGTGTATTTACCATCCGTAACTTCGTAATCTCTGTCCCGGTTGAGCTGGACGAGGCTGCTGTTATCGACGGCGCAGGCCCGTTAAGCCTGTTCTTCAAGATCATCATGCCGCTTCTGAAACCAACTATGGTAACATGTTTTATCCTTCAGTTCATGACAGTATGGAGTGATTTCCTCACACCTTTGTATCTGTCAAGCAAGAGCCGTCTCTTCCCGATGACAATGGCTGTATATCAGTTCTTCGGAAAGAACAAGAGTTACTGGAACTATATTTTTGCTGATATCGTACTTACCTGTATCCCGGTTATTATTGTTTACATGATCGGCCAGAAATACATCGTAGGTGGTATGACATCCGGTGCGGTAAAAGAATAAAGAAAAATATTATAAGAATTATAAAAAAGCACTGCGAGATGAAAAGTTGGATTCATCTTACAGTGCTTTTTACTATTGAAATCTCAGAAATTACTGCATGTTTTTGCAGAAGATATCCTCCATGGAAGCCTTAAGCGGAACGCCAAGCCTGCGTAAAGTCCCGTCCAGGGCTGCGAAAACTTCTCTTACATTATAGAATGTAGCGTTGTTTCCCATATGTCCGATGCGGATCACTTTGCCAGCCAGGACATCGAAGGAACCTGCCAGCATAATGTTGTAGTCTTTTTTTACTCCCTCAAGGATCGCTTCGGCTGTTGTGCCCTCCGGTACTTCAAAAACAGTAACAGTACTGGAATATCCGCTGTGCAGGTAAAGGTTCAGGCCTGCGCCTGAGATGGCCTTTCTGGAGGCACTGGCGATCTTTGCGTGGCGGGAGAGGATGGCAGGGTCTGCTGCGATGTTGTCAATGGCAGCGCGGAGTCCGTAGATATCGCTGATCGGCATTGTATATGGAAACCATTTCTCTTCGTAATAATGTGCAAAAGCTGTAAGATTGGCATAGAAAGAAGCAATTGGTGTCTTACGGTCTGCCATGGATTTCTTTGCATCACTGCTGACTACAACAAAGGTAAGTCCCGGAGGTGCAGATACCACCTTCTGTGATCCGCCGCACATGATATCGATCTGGCATGCATCAATGTTCAGAGGCTCGCCGAAGGAAGCGGAGACAGAATCTACAACGGTAAGGATCCCGTATTTTTTAAGGAGCGGGCAGATGGCAGATACATCGTTGAGCATGCCACTTGGAGTATCGCCGTGTACTACGGTTGCATATTTGTAGTCATGGTTATCCGCAAGGAAGGCTTCCAGTTCCTTTACATCGAGAGTGTTCTGATAATCTCTGGTATAAAGCTCCGGTCTGCCTCCGTACATGGAAACAAAATCGGCAAAGCCTTTTCCGTAGATACCATTGTCCAGAACAAGAACCTTATCTCCGGGCTCAGTCATGGAAGCAATGGCAGCCTCCAGTCCAAGGATACCCTCACCGCTTAAGATGAGGGTTTCGTTGGAGGTATGGAGAAGAGTGCTGATCTTCTCGCAGGTTTCTTTATAAAATTCGACAAAATCTTCGTCCAGATCCGGGTTCGTGCATTCCATGCTTCTTGCCAGACGGACATTTTCTGCGACCTGTGTAGGTCCCGGTGTCATGATCTTATACATAAGCTCACCTCTTGATCTTTATATTATTTCCGCAAATTACGGCAGCTGTTACAGCTGTTTTTTTAATCCGGTTTTTCTTGCTGCAAGGTTTAATGGTGTGATCACTACGAGAACGATGACAGCTGCAACACCGATCTGGACCAGGTTTCCCGGGATGGAAGATACCGGTGCCAGTGGATTTCCATAGATGATAACCTCTGCAATGTAGTATCCTGCAACCTTGATCACGCAGGCTGCGGCAATGGCGATCACATACCATTTCATGTTCTGGTGCCGGGGATCCTCTGTGAGCTTACCTACTGTGAAGCCCATGATCCCTACAATAATAAGAGTAAATGGTGCCCACAGGGTCCAGCCGGAGAGAAGGTCAAAGAGCCCCATTCCGATCCCACCGGCAATGGCTCCGGTTTTCTTTCCAAATAAAATGGCACCGATGAATAATGGCACATTTCCAAGGTGGATCAGTCCGCCGTTGGCTGCGATCGGAAGCTTAACATTAATAAATGCGGTGAAGATATAAGTCAGTGCAACAAATGCGGCTGTAATGGTGAGAAACTGAACAGATGAAAGCTCCTGGTCAGTTCTCTGAGATGTCTGAACTGCTTTTTCCATAGTGATAGATCCTTTCCTGAAAACATCGATGTATGGATGTCCTCTTTTCATATATTTTTGGTTGGGTATACTTTACAACATGAGTGTGCATGAATAAAGACACAATTATAGAAAAAAAAGAAGGGACAGATTCAAGGGGATATTTGTCATTAAAACAGGAGGCTTACTTGGTGGGGGAATAAACAGAGCTTTCGTAATGAAGGCGTAAAACGGGAAATACAGGATCAGCAGAAGAAGAGAATAAGATAGATATATCCGGGAAGATTATAATGTTAGAAGAATCCTGTACGGAGCAGGATATTTGCTTACAGGATATTCATAAAGTATAGGGAGAAATCAATTGACAAAGCTGTAATAAAATCGTAAACTATAGCAAAGAGTGTGTTCAGGAGTGAATATTCCGGACACATTTTGTGACTGATGATGATTATGAGGAGGATACTATGAAGAATAAAAAATTTATTGCACTTTTAGCTATGACTGTTGCTCTTTCTGGTGTCATGACGGCATGTAGTTTCGGAGGAGGAAAAGAGGACAGCGTGGTTGTGGAGTCTACTCCTACTCCGACACCAGCGAAAAAAGCGAAGGTTACACCGACTGTTGCAGCAGACGCACAGAATACAACCTATACATCCAAGGATAAATCCGTAGCGATCAAGCTTCCGGATGCAACCTGGGCCAACAAGTCCGACGAGACAGATATGGTAAGCTTCGAGTCTCCGGACCAGGGCAGAATCCTGATCCTTCACGGATCCGGCGCAGATCTGGAATCCGCAGTGATCCCGAACTCCCAGGATATGGCAGTTTCCATGACACAGGCAGAGAACATGGTAAATGGAACCGATTTTGAGATCCAGGATTACAAGGCAGATCAGAAAGACGGAATCAACATTTATTCCTATACTGTGAAATATAAGGATACGACCAAGAGTGACGGTTATGTATATGCTATCAATAAATACTTTGTAAATGACAGTGAGTATTACAGCCTTGTGGCATCTGTTAAAAAAGAGGATGCTCTGAAAAAGGTTCAGGAGTCTGTCGACAGCTTTGCAATCCTTGGTGATTCCACTCTGAAGAGTGCGGCAAATGGTTCCGCAGCCAAGACTGCCGGTAAAGGTAATGCAGCAGCTTCCTCTGACGGAAGTGCATCTGCAGATGGTAATGCAGCAGCTTCTTCTGACGGAGCAGCAGATGGAACTACAGCTGCCGACGGAAGCACATCTACAGACGGAAGTGCAGCATCTGACGGAACATCTACAGACGGAAGCAGTACATCTGATGGTTCTTCCAATGGAACTGCATCCACTGACAGCAGCTCCTCCGGTGCTATCGTAAATGGCGGATTTACAGATGAGCAGCTTGGCAACACAGATGAGACAAGAACTATTTACAGAAACTCCGATGGTAAACCACGTGTTATCGTTCCGGACGGAAACGGTGCATGGATGGATAACGAAGGAAACCGTTTCACCTTCTCTTCTCAGTATGACTGTGATGTATATGAAGAGGATGGAACAAGCTTCTACTGGCACGGTGAGGCTGCAGACGTATACTATATGCCTGTACAGTAAAGCCTGGAGTAGCAGGAGATTCGGTTAGATAAGAATTCCGGGATTACAGCTTTTGTGGCTGCGGTCCCGGATTTTTTGTGTCATATTATGTCAGAGGCGTATACTTATACAGGAAGACATGGTATAATGTGAACGCTGCGGGCGATGGAACGCCCGGAAAATATTTGGAGGTTTTTATGGAAGCATACAGTGATTTCGCCAGAGTTTATGACATTTTCATGGACAATGTGGAATATGAAAAATGGGCGGAATATCTTATAGGAAGTCTTAAAGAATATGGAATTGAAGACGGGATCGTGCTGGAACTTGGCTGTGGGACCGGAGTGATGACAGAGCTTCTGGCTGAGTCCGGTTATGATATGATCGGTGTGGATAACTCTGAGGAAATGCTTGGCGAAGCCATGGAAAAACGTGCAGAATCCGGTCATGAGATCCTTTATCTGGAACAGGATATGCGGGAGTTTGAACTTTATGGAACAGTACGTGCTGTCGTCAGCGTCTGTGACTGTATGAATTACATCACAGAGGAGGATGATCTGCTTACTGTATTTAAACTGGTGAACAATTATCTTGATCCGGATGGAATTTTCATATTTGATATGAACACCCCGTATAAATACCGGGAAATGCTTGGAAATACGACTATTGCAGAGAATCGGGAAGAGGGAAGCTTTATCTGGGAAAATGAATTTGATGAGGAGGCCGGGATCAATGTGTATGATCTGACTCTGTTTCTTCCGAGAGAAGATGGTCTTTATGAGAGAGACGAGGAAATTCATTACCAGAAGGCCTATGATCCGGAGAAAGTAAGGGAACTTCTTGAAAAGGCAGGCCTGATCCCGCTGGCGGTTTATGACGCATACACCAAGGATGCACCGAAGCCGGACAGCGGAAGACTGACTTTTGTGGCCAGAGAACATGGAAAGGAAATTCCGTCAGACGAGAAATAAAGGAGGAAATTTTTTATATGAGTGATTATATTGTAAGAGCAACAGCGGCAAACAGCCAGATCCGTGCATTTGCGGCTGTTACAACCGATATGGTGGAGACAGCGAGAAAGAATCATAACACCAGTCCGGTGGCAACAGCGGCACTGGGACGTCTCCTTACCGGCGGTGCCATGATGGGAGCTATGATGAAAGGGGAAAAGGATCTCCTTACACTTCGGATCCATGCAGGCGGACCACTGCAGGGAATCACAGTAACTGCGGATTCTCACGGAAATGTAAAGGGCTATGTGGGGAATCCGGATGTATGTATCCCGGCAAACAGCAAAGGCAAGCTGGATGTTGCGGGAGCTGTCGGCGTAGGCTTTATGGATGTGATCAAGGATATGGGACTGAAAGAGCCATATGTGGGACAGGTTGCTCTTCAGACCAGCGAGATCGCAGAAGATCTCACCTATTATTTTGCAACCAGCGAGCAGGTTCCGTCTGCGGTAGGACTGGGTGTGCTGATGAATAAGGATAATACAGTCCGTCAGGCGGGAGGCTTTATTGTACAGCTGATGCCTTTTGCAGAGGAAGAGGTGATCGCAAAGCTTGAGAAAAACGTATCAAAGATCGATTCTGTTACCAATCTTCTGGAACAGGGACATACACCGGAAAGTCTTCTTGAAAAAGTACTGGAGGGCTTTGACATAGAGATCAATGATACACTGCCCACACAGTTCCATTGCAACTGCTGCAGAGAGCGTGTAGAAAAAGCGCTGATCAGCATCGGAAGAAAAGAACTTAACGAGATGATCCAGGAAGGCAAGGACATTGAGATGAACTGTCATTTCTGCAATAAAAATTATAATTTTACCGTGGAAGATCTTAAGAGGATCATAAGAGAGTGCAAGCGATAAAACTCGGGAGGAAGAAAAAATGAAGCATGGTTTTATCAAGGTGGCAGCGGCAACGCCGAGAGTTACCGTTGCAGATTGCAAGGCAAACGGAGAGGAAATCCTGAAGGCCATTCATGAAATGGAAAAGGAGCATGTCAAGCTGATGGTATTTCCGGAATTTTGTATCACAGGATATACCTGTCACGATCTTTTTCTCCAGAGATGTCTTCTGGACAGTGCGTGGGATGAGCTTCTGCATATTGCAGAGGAGACAAGGGAGACGGACGCCCTGATCTTTGTGGGACTCCCGCTGCGTCACAGAGGCAAGCTCTATAATGTGGCAGCAGCTTTGAATCATGGCCGTATCGTGGGATTTGTGCCGAAGACGCATATTCCGAATTATAATGAGTTTTATGAGCAGAGACAGTTTGCAGGTGCAGAGGAAGAAGATGTGGAATTTGTGGACTTCCTGAAGTGCGAGAAAAATGAGGAGGATGAGTTCTGGGATGAAATTCCTTTTGGAACAGAGCTGATCTTTGAATGTAAGGAATTTCCGGAATTCACTGTTGCAGCAGAGCTTTGTGAGGATCTCTGGGTCCCTGCGCCGCCAAGTATCCGTCATGCCATCAACGGTGCGCATATCATCGTTAATCTCTCTGCCAGTGATGAGATGGTAGGTAAGGATTCCTACCGGAGAACTCTGGTAAGCGGGCAGTCAGCACGACTGATCTGCGGATATATTTATGCCAGTGCAGGGGAAGGGGAGTCTACCCAGGATCTCGTGTTTGGCGGACAGAATATGATTGCAGAGAACGGTTCCATGCTTGCGGAAAGCAGACGCTTTGAGAACGGCATCATTTACAGTGAGATCGATGTGCAGAGACTGGCTGATGAGAGAAGAAGAATGTCCACGTATCCGGCAGTTTCTACCTGCAGTCATACAAGAGTTGATTTTTCCGTAGCAGAGGAGGAAACAAGACTTACCAGAAAATATCCACAGTATCCCTTCGTTCCGTCTGTGAAGGAAGAGCGTGATGAGCGCTGCGAGGAGATCCTGAACATCCAGGCAATGGGACTTAAGAAACGTATGGAGCACATCCACAGCAGGAGTGCGGTAGTAGGACTTTCCGGAGGACTGGATTCTACCCTGGCGCTTCTTGTAATGGCACGTGCCTTTGACCGGATGGAAATGCCGAGAGAACAGATCCACTGTGTGACCATGCCATGCTTTGGAACCACAGACAGAACCTATCAGAATGCCTGCAAGTTAAGCCGCTGCCTTGGTGCAAGGCTTACCGAGGTAAATATTAAAGAGGCGGTAAATATCCATTTCCGGGATATCGGACATGATCCGGAGATCCACGATGTGACGTATGAGAACAGCCAGGCACGTGAGCGTACTCAGATCCTGATGGATACGGCAAACAAGGAAGGCGGTGTTCTTGTGGGAACCGGAGACCTTTCCGAGCTGGCTCTTGGCTGGGCAACCTATAATGGCGATCACATGTCCATGTATGGTGTAAATGCTTCTATCCCGAAGACACTGGTACGTCATTTGGTACGTTATTATGCGGATACCTGCGGAGATGAGGAACTGAAGGAGGTTCTTCTGGATATCCTGGATACTCCGGTAAGCCCGGAGCTTCTTCCTCCTAAGGATGGCAAGATCGCCCAGAAGACGGAGGATCTGGTAGGACCTTATGAGCTTCATGATTTTTATCTGTATTACATGCTGCGTGCAGGATTTACACCGGATAAGATCTACAGGCTTGCCTGCCTGACCTTTGATGGGATTTATGATAAAGAGACGATCCTGAAATGGCTGAAAACCTTCTATCGGAGATTTTTTGCCCAGCAGTTCAAGCGTTCCTGTCTGCCGGATGGCCCGAAGGTAGGTAGTGTGGCACTTTCTCCAAGAGGAGATCTCAGAATGCCAAGTGATGCAAGTGCAAGGATCTGGCAGGATGTGCTGGAGAAGATTGAAATCTGAACGTAGATCGCAAAGCGGAGAGCTTAAGTGTTCTCCGCTTTTTTTACTGCATCCGTGATAGCTGAAAGGAGTACCTGGGAGGTATATTTCCGGTCTCCTGCATACTGAATGTCTTCCAGGGACTGACTGGAATAGATCTGACTTGCCAAAGAATCCAGAACCGGTTCCATAAGAGGATAGGAAGCTTTTGTGGTTTCATTTAAATTCACCAGACGGATGGCCTTGATCCTGTCAGCATTTACAGTAACTTCCACATCGAAGGTATTATCATTCAGAGTGATGGAAGAGGTATAGACGCCCGGCTTGTAGCGGGATTTTTCGCTGGCTGTATGACTGGCATTTTTTCCGGGACCGAACATGAAGAAAAGAACGACAGCCAGAACAACAGCCAGAGCCAGAAAGACAGCTGTGTAAATGATCTCTTTCATATGTAGGACGATGATCCTGGTTTTGGAACTCATGGCGCACGCCTCCCAAAGCTTTTTATATAGTTTATTATCGGGAGGGAGGATTTATGCCACAGCTGTGCGCAGGTTATCCGATACTGTGCCTGGAAAAATAAGGAAAAGAGCAGGCAGATATTTCAGAATATAGAGAACGACCGTTCTATAGGAGTAGAATTTGTGGTATGATAGGAATACTTCAGGCGCAGGATGGCGCCGGAATGACTGAAAATCTGCAAGTGATCGGGAGGATGAAGATGTCATTACAGTTTATCATAGGAAGTTCCGGAAGCGGAAAATCCTGTTATGCTTATCAGAATATCATAGAACAGGCGGGGCTGCATCCTGAGAAGCTTTTTTATGTGATCGTGCCGGAGCAGTTTACCATGCAGACCCAGAAGACACTGGTGGAAATGAGTCCGGGCAGGGGAATCCTGAATATTGATATCCTGAGCTTTGAGCGTCTTGCATACCGTGTTCTGGAGGAAGTTGGAGGAGACAGCCGCATCCTTCTGGAAGAAACCGGTAAGAGTATGGTGCTGCAGAAGATGGTACAGCAGCATGGAAAGGAGCTTTCCTATCTGGGAGGTCAGATGCGTAAAGCGGGATACCTGGATGAAGTGAAGTCTATCCTGTCGGAGTTTATGCAGTACGATATCCGGGACAGTGAGATTCAGGAGATGATCGAGGATTCCGGTGACAGAGCGTTACTTCAGATGAAGCTGAAAGACGTAGCTGTTCTTTACCAGGCGTTTACCGGATATCTGAAGGATCATTATATGACGGGAGAAGAAGTAATGGATGCGCTGGAAAAAGCTCTTCCGTTTTCTGAAAAAATGAAAAACAGTGTACTTCTTCTGGATGGTTACACCGGTTTTACTCCTATTCAGATGCGTGTTGTGGGAGAACTTCTTGCTGTCTGTGAAAAGGTGATGGTAACGGTGACTATGGATGCGGATGAGAATCTGAGCATGAGAGGAAAACCTTATCAGCTTTTTTATATGAGCCGTCAGATGATCCACGGGCTTTCGGAGCTGACCAGGGAGATCGAGACGCCGGTTCTTTTGAAGGATGTGGGAAAATCCCGCTTTTCCCAGGCACCTGCCCTTCATTTCCTTGAAAAAAATATCTTCCGTTACCGAAAAAATATATATAAAAAAGCGCAGGATGAGATCTGCATGTTTTCGGCAGTGAACCCGCAGAAGGAAATGGAAGAAGCTGCCCGCCGGATCGCCAGACTTGTAAGGGAAAAGGGCTGCCGTTATGGTGAGATCGCCGTGATCACAGGTAATCTGGAGGAGTATGGCAATCTTGCAAAGCAGGTATTTACAGCAGCAGGGATCCCGTATTTCATTGATGAGAAGCATACGGTCCTGATGAATCCGTTTGTAGAATATTTCCGGGCAGCACTTGAGATGGCAGTGCAGGATTTTTCCTATGAGAGTGTATTCAGGTATCTCCGCTGCGGAATGTCCTGTGTGACCAGGGAGGAAGCAGACCTTCTGGAGAATTATGTGCTGGCTCTTGGTATCCGTGGATTTAAGAGATGGGATGAAGTGTGGGTGCGTATTTACCGGGGAATGCCGCCGGAAAGCATTCAGAGGCTTAATGAGATCCGGAAGCGGTTCGCAGATGAGACCAGAGAGCTTGCGCTAAGCTTTAAAGGCGGGAAAAAGACGGTCCGGGAATATTGTACTTTTCTCTACGAGTTTGCAGTGCGGAGCCAGGTGCAGCAGAAACTGAAGCATCAGGAACTGAAATTCAAGGAACAGGGCGACAAGGCCATGGAAAAGGAATATGCCCAGATATACGGAATCGTTATGGAACTTCTGGATAATATGGTGGAGATCCTTGGAGAGGAAACCGTGAACCGCCAGGATTTCCGTCAGCTTCTGGAAACAGGACTGAACCAGGCCAAGGTGGCTCTGATCCCGCCAAGTATGGACCAGGTACTTGTGGGAGATATGGAGAGAACCAGGCTGAAGGATATCCGTGCACTGTTTTTTGTGGGAGTAAATGAAGGGAATATTCCGAAGAATACATCCGGTGGAGGAATGCTTACGGAGATTGACAGAGAATTTTTTAAAGATCAGGGGATCCAGCTTGCACCGGGGCCAAAGGAACTGATGAACATGCAGCGATTTTATCTGTATCTGAACATGACCAAGCCAAGAGAACTGCTCTGTCTGTCCTTCTGTCAGTCCGACAGCCAGGGAAAAGCCCTGAGTCCGGCCTTTCTTGTCAGTAATATCCGGGAGATGTTTCCGGAAATGGAGATCCGGCAGTGCGGAGATATGCAGGAACCTATGGAATTACTGGAGCTTCCGGGAATCAGCCTGGATTATTTCCTGAGAGGGCTTGCAGGAGAAGCTTACCAGGATAATGCGGTCTTCCAGGAACTGTACAGCTGGTATCTTCAGAGCCCGGAATACCGGATCCTTGTAAAAAAACTTACAGAGGCATCTTTTTCAGAACGACCGTCAGATAAGATCGGAAAAACAGTGGCAAAGATCCTCTATGGAGAAATTTCTCCGTACAGTGCTACCCGGCTGGAGCGTTTTGCGGCCTGTGCATTTGCACATTTTCTGCAGTATGGCCTGAAGGTTACAGAACGTGCAGAGTATGAGTTCCGGGCTATGGATATGGGAAATGTCATGCATATGGCACTGGAAAAATTTGCGGCGGAAGTCCGAAAAGAGGGACTGGACTGGGCAGAGCTTACGGAGGAAGAGCGAAACCGTATCATAGACAGCTGTCTGGATCAGGTTTCCGCAGATTACGGAAATACGATCCTTAAAAGCAGTGCGAGAAATGAATATATGATCGAACGGACCAGACGTATTTTGCGGCGTACCGTGTGGGCTTTGCAGGAACAGCTGAAGCATGGAGCATTCCGGCCGGAAGGATTTGAGGTGAGGTTTCAGGGCGGAAGGATCGACCGTGTGGATATCATGGAAGAGCCGGAGAACAACCGGGTCTATGTGAAGGTGATCGATTATAAAACCGGAAATACTTCGTTTGATCTGCTGGCGTTGTATCATGGCCTTCAGCTTCAGCTGATGGTCTATCTGGATGGAGCATTACAGGTGGAAAAACGGAAGTATCCGGATCGCGAGATCGTTCCGGCCGGTGTGTTTTATTATAATGTGAAGGATCCTATGATACAGGAGAAGATCCATGCGGATATGGAAAGCATCAATGAGCAGATGCTGAAGAAAATGAAAATGAACGGGCTTGTACAGGCAGATGATAATATGAGTACCAAAATCGACAGCACTATGGCCTCCATACCGGTATCCCTGAACCGGGACGGAAGCTTCAGCAAAAGATCTTCTGTTGCCTCAAGGAAGCAGTTTGATGCTCTGGGAGCGTATGTGCGGAGAAAGATCTGTGACATCAGGGAATCGATCCTGGATGGAAATGCGGCAGTGGAACCCTATGAACTTGGAAAAAAGAATGCCTGCACATATTGTCCGTATCTTACTGTGTGCGGCTTCGACAGGAAGATACCGGGATATGAGTTTCACAGGCTGTCGTCCATCGGAGAAGATGCACTGTGGAAAAAGATCATGAAGGGAGAGGAAGAGAATGGCAGTGAAATGGACTGAGGAGCAGAA
Source organism: Blautia sp. LMAG:89 (assembly GCF_008679485.1). Taxonomy (NCBI): domain Bacteria; kingdom Bacillati; phylum Bacillota; class Clostridia; order Lachnospirales; family Lachnospiraceae; genus Blautia; species Blautia sp. LMAG:89. The sequence goes on from NZ_NANC01000003.1 coordinate 771,503, forward strand.
AAAGGTCATCACGCTCCGGGACCGGAATATTCTGGTCAGCGCAGCAGCCGGTTCCGGTAAAACTGCAGTGCTGGTGCAGAGAATCTTAAGTAAGATCATGGATCCTTTGAAACCGGTGGACATTGACCGTCTTCTGATTATGACATTTACAAGGGCGGCAGCGGGAGAGATGCGGGAACGTATCGAGCGTGGACTGGATCAGGCACTGGCTGAAGATCCGGATAATGAGCATCTGCAGAGACAGATGACGTTGATCCATACGGCACAGATCACTACCATTGACGGCTTTTGCGCCTATGTGATCCGAAATTATTTTCATCTGATCGGACTGGATCCGGGTTACCGGACGGCAGATGAGGGTGAACTGAAGCTTTTGCAGGAAGATGTGCTGAAGGAGCTTTTTGAGGATCATTATGCAGAAAGAAAGGCAGATTTTACTGCATTTGTGGAATGCTATGCGCCAGGAAAAACGGATGAAGGACTGAAGGAACATGTTCTGGAGCTTTATAATGCTGCGATGAGTAATCCATGGCCCGAAAAATGGCTGGACAGCTGTGTGGAGAATTATCATCTGGATCCGGAAAAAGGTCTTGAGGGAACGCGATGGTTCCGATATCTGTGGGAGGCTGCAGACTGCGCACTGAAAGAAGCGGAAGAGCTTACAGAAACCGCAATGAAGACCTGTCAGCTTCAGGATGGACCGGAGCTTTATCTGGAGGCTCTGGAAAAAGATATGATGCTGATCCGGCAGTTAAAACAACTGTCCGTTAAAAGGGATTATGATGAGATAGCGCAGAATCTCCGGAATCTGAAGTTTGCAAGACTTTCCTCAAAAAAAATGGAGGGAGTATCGGAGCAGCTGAAAAATCTGGTAAAAGCTCTTCGCGAAGATGCAAAAGACAATTTGAAGGAACTGGGAATCCGATATTTTTACGGAAATCTGGCTGAGCTGACGGAACTGACAGAAGCATCTGCACCACCGCTGGAGATGCTGGTAAAGCTGACAAAGGATTTTGCAGAACGTTTCCAGGCAAAGAAGCGTGAAAAAAATGTTCTGGATTTTTCGGATATGGAACATTTTGCCCTGGATATCCTTCTGAAAAAGGAAGGAGAAACCTATGTGCCCAGCCAGGCGGCAAGAGAGCTTTCTGAAAAATATGATGAGGTCCTGCTGGATGAGTATCAGGACAGTAATCTGGTCCAGGAGATCCTGATGCAGACAGTTTCCGGCTGGGTCAATGAACGTAAAAATATCTTTATGGTAGGAGATGTAAAGCAGAGCATCTACCGTTTTCGTCTGGCCCGTCCGGAACTGTTCATGGAAAAATATAAGAGCTATTCGCTGGAAGACAGTCAGGAACAGCGGATCGACCTGCACAAAAATTTCCGAAGCAGACCGGAAGTCCTTGAAAGTGTCAATTTTATTTTCCGGCAGATCATGGGGGAAGATCTGGGAGGAATTGCCTACGACGAGGCGGCAGCTCTGTATCCCGGAGCTTCTTTTCCAGAAGGCCAGGATCCGGAATTTGTAAAAACAGAGATCCTTCTTGTGGATAAATACAGTCCGCTGCTGGAAGATGAGGATGAAGAAATAACGGAGAATGAGAGAGAGCTGGAGGCCCTTGCCATTGCAGAAAGGATCCGATCTATGGTAGGGCATGAACGGGTGCTGGATAAGGAAACGGGAGAGTATCGACCTCTTCGATATGGAGATATCGTGATTCTGCTCCGATCTGCTTCAGGCTGGGCTGAAACCTTCGGGGAGGTTTTGAGTGCAAGAGGGATACCGGTATATACGGCCTCCAGAACCGGATATTTTTCTGCAACAGAGGTTGTGACACTGCTGAATTATCTACGGATCCTGGATAATCCGCTGCAGGATATTCCCATGACCGGCGTACTGCGTTCACCGATCGTTGGATGTACCACAGAAGAGCTGGCTGAGCTTCGGATCGCATATCCGGAAGGAATGATCTATGAATGTGTGTGCAGGTTTGTGGAGGACTACAGAAAGCATGGGAGCTTTGAGGAAAACAAAAAAATCCTCGGAGAGAAGCTGTCCTGTTTTATGGACACCATGAATACACTTCGTGATAAGGCGGCTTACACGCCGGTCCATCAGCTGATCCTGGAGGTACTTGCACGTACCGGATATGGAGACCATGCAAAGGCAATGCCAAATGGTGAACAGAGGAATGCAAACCTGAACATGCTTGTGGAAAAGGCAATGGAATATGAGAAGACAAGCTATCGAGGCCTTTTTAATTTTGTAAGATATATCCAGAAGCTTCAGCAGTATCAGGTGGATTACGGGGAGGTAAATCTTTCCGGAACCGGGGAAAGTGCAGTACAGATCATGACGATCCATAAGAGCAAGGGACTGGAATTTCCGGTAGTGTTTGCAGCAGGAATGGGAAAACGCTTTAATTTCCGGGATATGAACGCAAGTATCCTGATCCATCCGGAGCTGGGGATCGGTGCGGATGCGATCCTGCCGGAGAAGAGGATCATTGCTCCATCCCTGTGCAAGCAGATCATACGGAGAACGCTCCTGATGGAAAGCCTCGGAGAGGAGCTGAGGGTACTTTATGTAGCGCTTACACGTGCAAAGGAAAAACTGATCCTCAGTGGAACTATTGGAGCCTTGCGTCCGGAATTGGAAGAATTGTCCGCATTAAGGGACAGTGAGGCACCATTGCTTTCTCTGGGAAGAAGGCTTTGCGGGAAGACTTACTGGGATTATGTACTTCCGGCACTGGTAAGACATCGCTGCATGGCACCATTATTTCATGAATATGGCATCTTTATGAATACCGCAAATCCTCTGTACAAAGATCCGGCAGAATTCATAGTTACAAGGGTCACAGCACGGGAACTGACAGAAAGTGAGGTTATGGAACAGGCGGAGCGGGAAATGAAGAAGGAAACGCTGGAGAACTGGAATCCGGACAGAGTTTTTGACAGTGAGATCCGGGAGGAGATCCAGAGACGTTTTTCTTTTGTATATCCATATCAATATCTGGAAGATCTTCCTGTGAAGGTCAGTGTATCAGAACTGAAAAAGCGAAGCTACCACAGTGAGCAGGATCTGGAAGAAACGGTGGATTATGAGACGGAAGAAGAGATCCAGCCGCTGGTTCCCCGATTTATCGAGGAGAAGAAAGAGGAAGGGTATACAGGGGCACTTCGTGGAACGGCTTATCATCGTGTAATGGAATGCCTGGACTATCAGAAGACAGCAAACAGGGATGAGATCCGCAGACAGCTGAGAGAATGGGTTGACGCCAGGAAGATGGAAAGAAAAGAGGCTGAGTCGGTCCGGGTAAAGGATATCTGGAATTTTGTGGAAACACCCCTCGGACAGCGGATGAAAGCAGCTTCAGAGAAGAGACTTTTGTTCCGGGAGCAGCCTTTTGTGATCACAAGAAAAGCTTCGGAGCTCGATCCGCAGTGGCAGTGTGAGGAAAATGTTCTGGTACAGGGAATCATTGATGCGTATTTTATAGAGGATGAAGAAATCGTTCTGGTGGATTATAAAACGGACTTTGTGAGACGTGGAGAAGAACAGAAGCTGATCGACCGTTATCATGTACAGCTGGAGGATTACGCCCAGGCGCTGGAACGGATGACAGGCCGGAAGGTGAAGGAACGGTATATTTATTCGTTTACTCTTGGAGAAGCGTTCAGTCTCTGATCTGAAAATGAAATGATATGTTAATGTGGGCAGATATCCTGCGGCGGAGAGATTACACTCTCCAGCCAGCAGGATATTTGTTTTTCAGGATCCCGTTTACAAGCTTTCCGAAGCCGAGAGGATAACCGTCCACACAGAGAAGGTGCCAGCCTTTTTTGTGAGCGGCCTCTTCCGGCTCGATCATAAGAGTTTCGCCTTTCAGATAACGGGTAAGCCGCTCGTCGGAAACCGGCAGGGAGATAACTGCTTCCACATCTCCTTTGTGAAGCGCCAGCGCCAGAGGCTGAGACGGCTCAAAACGGTTTTTCTTCAGATCACCCAGGTAGAGGCCGTTTCGAAGAAAGGAGATTCCGCGGAGATCCAGCGGGAAGGGCAGCTGATAGTATACTTTATCTTTGCGGACTTCCACACGGTTCCAGTCAAATTCCTGACCGCCAATGGTTTTCAGGCCGATCTCAGAGAAAAATTCCTCCAGCCATTTCCGGGTATTTTTGTCCGGCCCTTTTGCGGAAAAGCGGAAAACGGGTGGAAGAGAGTCACCTTTTTTGCGGAACAGGGCGAGAAAATGACCTTCGCCATCCATTTTGTGTGGAAAGATTCGGACGCATTTTTGAAGTTCTTCCGGATTAAATGCATTTAAGCTTAACGCGATTTCGGAATCGGAAGTGTCTGCTGTGCCGGCATATTCCGGGCGGCCGCTGGAGAAGCCTTCATATCCTGGCATTTCCATAAGTTCCATATCCGGGCGTTGTCTGAGAAGATAGGCTACCACTTCTTCGTCTTCACATGGGGAAAAAGTGCAGGTGGAATAAAGCAGCATTCCGCCCGGACGGAGCATATCCGCAGCTTTTAAGACCAGGTCTTTCTGGATATCAGAAAGTTCAGCGGATTTTTCCGGTGTCCAGTCGCGGGCAAGGGCTTCCTCTTTTCGGAACATGCCTTCCCCGGAGCATGGAGCGTCCAGAAGGATCTTATTGAAGAAAGCAGGAAAACGTTGGGCAAGTTTGGCGGGCTTTTCGTCGGTGACGAGCATATTTTTCATGCCAAAAAGCTCCAGATTCCTAAGAAGGGCTCTGGCTCTGGAAGTACTGATATCGTTGGCAAGGAGAAATCCGGTGTCATTTAAGGCTGCACCCAGGGCAGTGGCTTTTCCTCCGGGAGCTGCGCAGAGATCCAGGACAAAATCTCCAGGTTCGATGGGAAGCCTGGAAGCCGGTGTCATGGCACTTGGTTCCTGGAGATAATAAAGACCCGCCTGGTAGTAAGGACATCGTGCAGGGCGGCTTTCCTCCTCGTAGAAGTATCCGGTATTGATCCACGGGATCGGCCGGATAGGGAAAGGGGAAAGCGCCTGAAAATCCTGGCAGGAGAGCTTGGCGGTGTTTACACGTAGACCGTAGGTGCGGGGATTTTTGTAGCTTTTCAGGAAAGCATCATAATCATCTCCCAGCATTTCTTTCATACGCTCCAGAAAAGGAAGCGGTAATGTCTGTATTTTATCTGAATCTGTCATAATTTCCTCCATAATATAAACTTGACTCTTTCGGATATTGTGTGAAAAGAGTGGTTTCCGAAAAATATTATAAAGTATAGAGGGATTTTTCTAAATACTATTGACAAAACTATATTATACGATATATGGTATTATTCACAGAACAATATTACATGACTTATCATGTGAGCGTTGGATCGTGAAGTGATCGCGTTCATCAGCATGTAGTAAGACGGAATGTGAATGTCCGTTTTACAGGTCATAGAGAGGTGAGCAGATGGTATTTAATACAGGAGCAGCCCTCCTGGATGCAATCGTCCTGGCTGTTATTTCCAGAGAGAAGGACGGTACCTACGGGTACAAGATCACCCAGGATGTGCGAAGTGTTCTGGAGGTTTCAGAATCTACGCTGTATCCGGTCCTTCGCAGGCTTCAGAAGGATGAATGTCTGGAAGCCTACAATATGGAATATGCAGGAAGAAACCGGAAATATTATAAGCTGACAGATAAGGGCGCAGCGCAGCTGAATCTTTACAGAAGTGAATGGGAGATCTATTCATCCAAGATCACCAGGATGTTTGAGGAGGGAGTTTGATTATGAACAGAAAGCAGTTTATGGAACAGCTTGAACGGCTGCTTTCCGATATTTCAGAGGCAGAGAGACAGGAAGCACTGGAATATTATGAAGGATATTTTGATGATGCAGGTCCTGAGAATGAAGGAGAAGTGATCCGGGAACTGGGAAATCCGGGGAAGGTTGCTGCGATCATTAAGGCAGATCTTCAGGAGAACAGTGAAGATTACGGGGAATACACAGAGAACGGATATCAGGATACCCGTGTGAAAGAGAACGGGGAAATGCCGGACCATTATACAGAAGTAACCGTATACGGAAATGAACAGGGAGAGGCCCATCGTGATACGGGAAATACAGAAAATTTCGAAGACCGCAGGAAAAGACGTGCCCAGCGCGGCTATCACGCAGAGAAAAAGCAGAATAAGGCAGGAATCATTCTTGCGCTGATCGTTCTTGTTTTTGCGGCTCCTCTGATAAAAGGATTATTTGGCGGAGTACTGGGGATTTTGGTGACACTGGCATTGCTGCCTTTCCTGCTGACATTTTTTGCAGGAGCGGGATCGATCATCCTTGTGATCGGTGCAGCTGCGTGCATTGTTGTTGGGATTGCCATGACGGTGTCTCTTCCGCCGGCCGGGATCCTGACTATCGGTATCGGATGCCTGATGATGGCATTTGGACTTTTGTTACTGTTACTGACGGTGTGGTTTACAGGTAAGATATTGCCTGCGATCCTGCGGAAATTTACGGGATTCTGCAGCAATCTCCTGAATGGAAGAAAGGCGGAAAAAGTATGAAACGTTTTCTGAAGGTAATTCTGATCCTTGCAGCAGTATTCGGTGTAGCAGGCCTGGGACTTACTGCCGGCGGAGCTGCCATGGGAGCGACTATGGGAGATGTGAGTGTTCTGGATCATGGAATCACGCAGGTGCTTCGTGTTCTGGATCATGAAGACAGCTGGGAAGTGGAAGATTCCGAGAAAGATATGGATGAGCAGGAGGACGATTTTCAGGCAGCTGCAGAGAGCGCGGTAACTGAGAAGGGCGTTCTGGCAGACAGTGCAGACAGTTCCGCATATACGAAAGTATATGAGGCCTCGGCTGTGTCAGACCTTTTCTGTGATCTGAGATACGAAGAACTGGTTTTGAAAACATGGAATGAGGATAAAGTTCAGGTGAAAGTTTCAGGGAAGGATCACAATCGCATTCAGATCAGCAATGACAACGGTAGTCTGAGAATTGCAAGCAATCAAAAAGTGAGAAACCGTTCCATAGAAATTTTTTGCCCGGAAAACTTAAGCTTTCAGAAGATAAAACTTCAGATGGGAGCCGGAACCATCGAACTGGATGGTGATTTTAAAGCGGAGCAGATGGAAGTAAATGTGGGGGCCGGAACCATTGAAAATTCCGGCAGCCTGGATATAAAGGAAGCAGATTTTACAGTCGGAGTGGGAACTGCTGATATCAGTGAACTTCAGGTAGAGAATTTAAAAGGAAGCTGTGGTATGGGAGATATGGAGCTTACACTTACAGGAAAAGCTGCTGAGTATAATTATGAGCTGAAATGTGGTCTTGGAAATCTGGAGGTGGATGATTCTCTGGAAACATCCATTACTTCCGGAAATAAACAGATCACAAATGAAGGTGCCACGAAAAATATAAAACTGGATTGCGGAATGGGAAACGTTGAGGTTGAATTTGAAGAAGATTAAAGGAGGAAGCATTATGAGTAACAAAAAACTATACAAATCATCAGTAAACCGTATGTTATGTGGTGTCTGCGGCGGAATTGCGGAATACTTTAATATCGGTCCGACTCTTGTCCGGCTGGTATGGGTAATCATCACGCTGATGGGCGGAGCTGGAATCCTGGCGTATATCATTGCGGCGATCATTATCCCGGATTAAAAATGACAGTACCCATAAAGGACGGACATATTTTTCAGAATGCATAATTTATCCGGAAATGGTCCATACTCCATAAAAAAGATGAGGAGTGTGGAAGATGAACAGGGAGAAAGAAGTAAAAGCATATCTTGAGGGAAAGCTTTCCCAGGCGGAAAAATTGAAATACGAGATTGCCGATGAGATGGGAGTTCTGGATAAAGTGATCAAAGACGGGTGGAAAAGCCTTTCTGCAAAAGAAACCGGACGGATCGGTGGTCTTATGACAAAAAAGAAGAAACATAAAAAGTAAAATACAGCCCGAAGGAACAAGGCGAAATGACGCCGGAAAAGTCCTTCGGGCTGTATTGAATTATAAGAATATTTTTCTGGAAAAAAGAAATTTTTTTGACGGTTCAGGGTGGACTGACCAGTGGAAAAGAGCTATACTGTTGGAATAACAGAGGAGGTATGAATGAACATGGGTGAAAAAATTAATAACATTCTAAAGGGTGAGATCATCTCCTCAGTATTTTATATACTGCTTGGACTTTGCCTGATCCTGATCCCCACGCAGACGGTGGACGTGATCTGCAAAGTAGTATTCGGGCTGATCCTCATCGGAGCTGGCATTTATCATATCTATATTTACATACGTGGAAAAGCGAAAGCTACGATCATGGATCTTCTAAGTGGTGTGGTTGTTTTTGTGCTGGGGGTGTTTCTTTTTATGACACCGTCTATCGTGATCAAATTGCTTCCATGGATGCTCAGCGCATTTGTATTGGTTGACAGTCTGTGGAAGTTTAAAGGAGCCTTCCTTCTGAAAAAAGGAGGAAACGGCGCATGGAGCGTGCTTCTGATCGGAAGTCTTGTTTTCATTGCACTTGGAATCGTGATGCTGTTTGGAAGATTTCCGAAGATCATGACTCTGCTGATCTTTTCCGGCTGGGTGCTGGTGTGTGACGGAGCTGCGGATATCGTATTCTATATTATTATGAAGCTGGGGCTTCGAAAGATCGCAAAAAAGGCGGAGACAGAGAAGGAAGATTCTGGTGCAGACAGTGCAGATGCTGTAAATGAAACGGCAGATATGGATGTGCCAAATGATACAAGAACCCAGGATGAAAACGCGCCGAGTGAGCAGCAGAGTGGGAAGGAAACAGAATATCCAACAGAAACTACAGCAGAGACTACAGCGGCTATGCCGGCGCAGGATGCAGACGGATATTCTGCGGACAGAAAAGAGACAGAAGAATCCACAGAACCGGAAGAAGAGCAAAAGCAGAAGAATTCCCGATGGGAAAAAGAACCGGAGAATGTGGAGATGAAGCTCTGGGCTGTAGGCAAAGACCAGGCGGAAACCGGCAGCCTGAAGGATCTTCTGGACGGTTCCGATGAAGAACTGGAAGAGTGGAAGGACTGACCCTTCTCTTGCATCATCTGCCATTCCGTGGTAAGATGTGCACATGAAAAATACAGATAAAAATATAAAGATACTGATGATGGATTTTTCCGGAATATATGAGGATCAGCAGTTCTGGAGGGGAAAAGAAGTATCCCGGGTGGAGGCCAGGGACATTCCCGGAACCAACTGCTACTGTGATGAGGATGCGATGAATGCCATTCGCAGCCGTATTGCCCCTTATTCTTCCGGAGGAATCCATTTTATTGATTCCGGAAACTATCACTATATGACAAGAATCTGGCTGGAAAAGATATCGGAGCCTTTCTCGCTTCTTGTATTTGACAATCACACGGATATGCAGCCGCCGGCATTCGGAGGTCTGCTTTCCTGCGGAGGATGGATCTACGATTCTGTTATGGAACTTCCATTGCTTAAAAGGGTGATCCTGATCGGCCCGGATGAGGAAGCTTTTTCCAGAGTGGAATCGGAGATTCAGGAAAAGGTGGAATTCTTGAGCAGAGAGAAGCTTCTGGAAATGGAAGAGGCGCAGGTGTGTGCGTTTGTAAGCAAGCATGTGGGAAAGCTGCCGCTGTACATTTCTGTGGATAAAGATGTTCTCTGCAAGGATGATGCGGACACGAACTGGAGCCAGGGGGATATGCGCCTGAATACGATGCTGGAATGTCTGAAGAGAGTCAGAGAAATATGTGCAGAGGGAATCCTGGGCGTGGATATCTGTGGTGAATGTGATGTAGCAGAATCTGGAAACAGCGCCTTGAATGACCGGGCCAATGCTACATTGCTGGAGTGTTTTCTGTCCGCATACGGGAGCGAAGATCATGACGGAAATAAGAATGAGATAACAGGAGGAAACCGATGAAAAATGAACTTCTTACCATTGGGCCATTTACGGTATACGGTTATGGTCTGATGATCGCCATTGGAATTTTGGCAGGCTGCCTGACTGCAGAATATAGAGCCGGAAAACAGAAGCTTGACAGTGAACAGATCTTTCCAATGATCCTGTGGTGCCTGGTAGGGGGATTTTTCTGTGCAAAGCTTCTCTTCTGGATCACAGAGTGGAAATCAATTGTTCAGGATCCGGGATTTATAATGGAAACTTTAAGCTCTGGTTTTGTGGTGTTTGGCGGTATCATCGGCGGGATACTGACGGGGCTTTTGTACTGCAGGATCAGAAAGCTTGTATTTTTTAAATATGCAGATGTGATCCTGCCATCTGTGGCATTGGCCCAGGGATTTGGACGGATCGGATGTTTCCTGGCGGGCTGCTGTTATGGAAAAGAGACAGAGAGTATTTTTTCTGTGATATTTCAGAATTCTGAATATGCGCCCAATCACGTGGCGCTGATCCCGACGCAGTTGTATTCCAGCGGACTGGATTTTCTGCATTTTCTTCTGTTGTTGCTGATCGCACGGAACAAAAAAGAAGATGGTCAGGTCACTGCCTGTTATCTGATCTTTTATAGCATTGGACGGTTTGTGATCGAGTTTTTCCGTGGGGATATTATCCGTGGAAGTGTGGGGATTTTGTCGACGTCCCAGTTTATCAGTATTTTTACCGGGATTGCGGGAATCGTGCTGCTGATATTGATCAGGAAAAAAAGAGACAGCAAGAGCTGCGTTTAAACGAATCAGGGAAGTTCCATGTATCAGGAAAAAGTTGGACAATAGTGGTATAAGGACAGGCTTTCGCTGCATACATCTATGAAAAAGGCGAAAGCAGGCCTGTCATGCTCAGAAAAGAAGATTTTGAACCAAATATGAAAACAGAGGATAAGATCCCCGGAGCGCAGACGGAAAATCCGGCACAGAGTCAGCGCTTCGGGGATTTTATCGTGAAATATATGCAGAATGTCCAGGATACTATGGAACTTTTTCCGGGGGCATCTTTTCGGGCGATCAATGAAATTTTCGGGGTTCTTTATGTTCCGCTGGAAAGTATGGGAGAAATTGAGGTCACGGGAACCTCCTATAATTCGATCCCGAAATGCTATACCTACATGGATATGGAGGCAGCAGGGGAATCAGGGATCAACAGGCTGCACGATCACCCTTATCTGAAGCTGCGTGGAAAAGGTACTGCGGTGGCGGTGATCGATTCGGGGATTGATTATCAGAATGAGGTGTTTCGAAATGCAGGCGGCTCCAGAATCGCTTATTTATGGGATCAGTCCATAGAAGAGGAAGAACAAAATCAGTCTGGACGGGAGTTGGAAGCTGAAAATGGAGATGCAGATAATTTGCCGGGGGATGATATAGCAGATACAGAAGTTCCATATGGCAAATTATTCCGGAAAAAGGATATCGACCGGGCACTGGCTTCCGAGGAGCCGTTTGCCATCGTGCCATCCAGAGATACCAACGGCCATGGCACGGCACTGGCGGGTATTGCTGCTGGAAATATGGTACCCGGAGAAAATTTTACCGGAGCAGCGCCGGAGGCAACCCTGATCATCATCAAGGTAAAGCCGGCAAAACAATATCTTCGGAATTTTTATCTTTATCCTCCGGATGCAGAAGCTTTTCAGGAAAATGATGTGATGATGGCCATTGCTTTTGCGATTTCCCAGGCCAAAAAGCTGAAGATGCCACTTTCTATCTGCCTGGGGATCGGAAGCAGCCAGGGCGCGCATCTGGGGACCAATGCGTTAAGCCAGTATGTGGACTATGTGGCAAATTTTTCCCAGGTATCCGTATCTGTGGCAGCAGGAAATGAAGGAAATACAAGAAACCACAGTACGGGGATTTTTTCTCAGGGAAGGGAACAGATCGTGACAGAACTCCGTGTAGCGGAAAGAGAGCAGGGCTTTACCATAGAATTCTGGGGAGAACCGCCGGAAATCTATGAGCTTTCCATCCAGTCACCAACCGGTGAGATACTGGAAGTCAGCAGTTCCATCGGTTCCAGAACCCAGGAGCTGTCATTTGTTTTTGTGGAAACAAAGGTGTATGTGAATTATATCCTGATCGAGCGTCAGACCGGATATTCCCTGGTGTATATCCGATTTTTCCATCCGGCGTCCGGTATCTGGAAAATTTTTACCCAGGCAAGAAATCGACAGAACGTACAGTTCCATATATGGCTTCCTGTGGAAGGGCTGATCTCCCAGGATACCTATTTTCTGGAACCATCCCCCTATACCACGGTGACAGCGCCGGGAGACGCCAGGAACAGCATTACGGCAACTGCCTACCAGCATCGTGACGGAAGCATCTACATTGCAGCAGGCAGAGGCTATACGCCAGATGGCATGATCACTCCACATCTGGCAGCTCCTGGCGTTAACGTAAAAGTGCCGCTGGTACGAGGCGGATTTGGAACCCGCTCCGGAACCAGTATATCCGCTGCACAGACCGCCGGCATCGCGGCACTTCTGTTTGAATGGGCGATCATACGGAATAATCAGCCGTTTTTTACCGGGAGCAGCGTGAAATATTATCTGCAGAGAGGCGCAAGAAGAGAAGAAAACATGCAGTACCCAAACCCGGAGTGGGGGTATGGGAGGGTGGATCTGTATCATACCTTTGAGTTGCTGACGTGAGATGATCTGTTTTTTTGATCATGTATGCTGCTTATTATTTATATATAAAGGAAAAACGATTTCCCGGATCGCAGAAGAAACTCAATGGAAAGATGTATAGATATTACATTTGGAAAAGTAATAAAAGGATACGAAAGTACTAATTTTGGAAAAAATATTCATATAGATAATTCACTTTGTATCGTGTACTATAAATATATGGAAAAATTATATAATGACACAACAGGGAGGAATTTTACTTATGGAGCTTTCAACTTTGGTAAAAATGTCAAACACTTACGGAAGCAATCCGGCCTATGTTCTGGCAGGAGGCGGTAATACTTCTGTAAAAGACGATACAACACTGTATGTAAAGGGATCCGGTACACAGCTTGCTACCATTAAGGCAGAGGAATTTGTCAAAATGGACAGAGCCCGTCTGAATGAGATCATGAAAACGGAATATCCGGCGGATGATGTGAAGCGTGAATCTGCATATCTTGCAGATGTAATGGCGGCAGTGACCGATGAGGATAAAACCAAACGTCCCAGCGTGGAAGCACTGCTCCACAATCTGTTTGCTTATACGTATGTCCTGCATGTTCATCCGACACTTATCAATGGACTGACCTGCGGAAAGGGCGCAAAGGCTCTTTGCGAAGAGCTTCTTGGAAAAGATGTACTCTGGATCGATATCTGCAAACCGGGATACACACTTGCCCGTATCTGCTTCGAGAAAATGAATGCCTATAAAGAAGAAACAGGAAAAGACGTGCAGGTTCTTCTGCTTCAGAATCACGGAATTTTTGTTGCGGCTGATACTGTAGAGGAGATCGGCGTTTTATTCGATGGTGTGATCGGAAAGCTGGAAAAGCAGGTAAAGAGAACTGCGGATGTAAGTGATGCAGTTACACCTGAAAAAGAGCAGGCAGCACAGAAGCTTTCCAGTCTGCTTGGACATGCGGTGGAAGTCGTACCGGCTGCGGAGGCTGATAATTTTGTAAAAGACAAAACTGCTGCAGCACCTCTTCTGAAGCCGTTTACTCCGGATCATATTGTATATTGCGGACCTTATCCGTTATTTGTAGAAAATATTGATGAGGCGAAAAATGCGATGGATGCATTTATGGCAGAGCATGATAAAGAGCCAAGACTGATCCTGGTACAGGGAGTTGGTGCATTTATCATGGAAGATAACAAAGGAAAGGCAGCAAAGGCACAGCTTCTGGTAAAGGATGCGATCAAGCTTGCAGTGTATGCAGAGAGCTTTGGCGGCCCGCTGCAGATGACCGATGAGATCACATATTTTATCACACACTGGGAAGCAGAAGCATACCGCAGTAAGAAATAAAAAAGAAAATATATAGAGAAATAAAGAAAATGCATCGGGAACTATCAGGAATTCCCGGTGCATTTTTTATCGAATGACGGATAAACAGTTACTCAGGACAGAGTTACGCAGCAAATGTGGATATTTTTATCCGCATTACCACAAATCTTATTTCCGATACACGAACGCCGGCAGTCCATCCTCGCCAACCGGAACATTTACAGTTCCCTGGATCAGCGGGCGGGCATAGCGGATAAAGTCTTCGGTGACATCGGAGCCGTCTTCTGTGATCCATTCCACAGGGACCGTCTTTTCTTCGTTGCAGATAACGTTGACATCCTCCAGTGTACATTTCATGGAGTACGGAGAATCACTCTGACGTTTAAATGCGATCATCTTTCCGGTTTCGCCGTTCAGGGCAGCCTGTACACCGAATTCACCGGCGAGGATGCCTTCTTGCTGGTCTGTTCCGGCGAGCATAGCTGCAGAGCAGCGCTGGCTTACATTGAGCTCTACGGAGCGGGCTTTGACACCAAGACGGCTGCGTACAAGATTCTCAAGATATTTACCGCAGCCAGCAAGCATCTTGTGACCGAAGGCGTCGGTTCCGGCAGCGCTGTCGTATTCGCAGATGAAAGTGCCGTCTTTATCATGGATTCCCTCAGATACACAGACTACGACGTTGCAGTTTTTCTCGAAGGCAGCATGAACTTTCCGGAGAAATTCTTCTACATCGAAATCGGTTTCCGGAAGATAAATGAGAAGCGGATTGTCTCCAACATATTTCCGGGCAAGGGCAGCAGCTCCGGTGAGCCAGCCAGCGTGACGTCCCATGATCTCGATGATAGTGACGGATTTTTTCTCATAGACACAGGCGTCCAGGGTGATCTCACGGACGGTGGAGGCTACGTAGCGAGCAGCACTTCCGAATCCGGGAGTATGGTCGGTGTTTACAAGATCGTTATCAATGGTCTTCGGCTCACCGAGGATACGGATGTCGCTGCCGATCTTTTCAGCATAGCGGGAAAGCTTGCTGACGGTATCCATGGAATCGTTGCCGCCGATATAAAAGAACCAGCCGATATTCATCTCCTCGAATTTCTGAAAAAGCTTCGGATAAACCGGATCCTCCAGGGATTCCGGAAGCTTGTAACGGCAGGAGCCGAGATAGGCACCGGGTGTCCAGGTAAGAGCGAGAAGCTGCTCTCCCGGAAGTGCTTCCTGGAAATCAAGGACTGTTCCGTTTAAAAATCCCTCAATGCCGTTGACCATACCATAAACGTGGTCGATCTCCTCTGTATGTTTAAGTGCTTCAGATACCACACCGTAAAGACTGCTGTTGATAGCTGCGGTTGGTCCGCCGGATTGTCCTGCGATAAGGTTCTTTTTTGACATTCTGATACCTCCTGGGTGTTGTTTTTTATATTGTAACAGAAATAGGAGAAGATAACATCTAAAAAAATCACCTTTTTTATAAAAAAATTACTCTATGCAAATGGTCATATCATAGTAATATAATAGTATATACAGAGAAAAGAGGTGAAAAAAACGATGACAGTAAGAAAAGTACAGTTTGAGAGCATGGATGAAGTGAACCGTTTTCTTGATGTGACAGAGCATTTTCCGTTTGCAGTGGATCTGAAAAGGGGAAGCAGAACAGTAAATGGCAAATCCATTCTTGGAGTTGCATCCATTGGCCTTGGCAGAGAGATGGACTTTTGTGCACATGTGCCGGAGCTTGCGCCGGAGATCACATCCAGTCTTGGTTTTTGCATGAGGTAGGTTTAAGAGGGGAAAAAATAAATAATGGTTGATCGATGGTGAATGAGGATATCGTAAGGTCGCAGAGGCGATGGTCGGTATCCTCATTTTTTATAGATGACAAATGTGAATATTTAGAAAAAAATCTAAATACTTATTGACTGGGAAATCCGAAAATGATATATTCTATTTAGAAATATTTCTAAATACTATCAAAAAGGAGGAAGACATACACGATGGCGTTTGCGGAAACCTTCAAGGCACTTTCGGATCCTGTGCGGAGAGAAATCCTGCAGCTTCTGAAAAACGGGAAAATGTCAGCCGGTGAGATCGGAGGACATTTTGACATGACAGGTGCAACCATATCCTATCATCTGAAAATTTTGAAGAAAGCAGATCTTGTGTGGGAGACGAAGGTGAAGAATTTCGTGTATTACGAACTGAATACCACAGTAGTGGAGGAACTGCTTTTGTGGCTCAGTGATCTGAAAGGAGGAAATAGTGATGAAAGATGAAGAAAAGAAAGAATTTCTGAAAGAGTATAAAATGTCCCTGATCTCCGGAAGTATCCTTACGATCTCGCCGTCACTGGCAGGAATCCTTCTGTGGAACCGTCTGCCGGAGAAGATCGCCACACATTTTGACCAGCATAATCTGGCCAACGGCTGGAGCAGCAAGCCTGTGGCAGTTTTTGGGATCCCGTTTCTGCTTCTGCTGGTTC
The DNA here is from genome assembly GCF_008679485.1 of Blautia sp. LMAG:89. NCBI lineage: Bacteria > Bacillati > Bacillota > Clostridia > Lachnospirales > Lachnospiraceae > Blautia > Blautia sp. LMAG:89. Next base: position 787,911 of record NZ_NANC01000003.1, read on the forward strand.
ATCTGTTCTGTGTTTTTTTTACAGCCAATGATCCAAAGAGAAAAAATATCAACAAGCGCATTTTTACCATGATCCTGTGGCTGGTTCCGGTGGTATCTGTGATCACCTGCATGTCAATCTATGGCCTTGCTCTGGGAATGGACATTGATATGGGAATGATCGTGAACATCATGGTTGGTATCATGTTTATCATTCTCGGAAATTATATCCACAAGGTGAAACAGAATTACACGGTGGGAATGAAGCTTCCCTGGACGTTAAACAGCGAGGAGAACTGGAACCGTACCAACCGTATGGCTGGCTGGGTGCTGATCCTGTCAGGAGTGCTTTTTCTTATGAATTCGCTGCTTCTGAAAACGGAAATTGTTTTGGCGGTAATTTTTGTGGTCATCCTTGTGCCAATGATCTATTCATTTATTCTTTATAAAAAGGGAATCTGAGAAAATAAATTCAGACCGTCACTGTCAGGAAAAGGCAGTGGCGGCTTCTTTTTTACCAAAAAATAATGTTCAAACAAAACGGTACGTGATATGATAATGTCATACAAAAGCATTTTCTCGAACACTATAAACCGACAGCAGACAGGAGGGATCACTATGACAGAATTAAGCCGTTTTCAAAAAGATGTGGAAGTTGCTGCCAATGCTCTTGAAATGCGGGCAGAGAACGAGGATGCCAAAGAAGAGGCCATTCATCTTTACCGGAAATTCGGAAGTACCAAGCAGGAGCCGCTGCGGCTGGCAGTTGCCCTGCGGGGATATTTTCTGGAGGAAGGTGTGGAGGAAGAGGAACGCGCGCATTATGGAGCATATCTTAAGAAAAGGATCCGTCCGGCTGTGGAACGTCTGATCCTGGAAGATGACTGGGAAAAGATCGAGAAGCTTTATGAAAACGAATGGTTTGGGGAACAGGAACTGGAAGTGTTCCTGAAACTGGCCGAAGAGTGGAGGAGACCTGCGGCGCTGATGGGACTTCTCCATTTGAAAAAAGCAAATTATGGATTTAAAGAGAAAAAATTCGAGTTGTGATTTTTTTCAGGAAATCAGAAAAGGAGGCATTCAGTGGACCGGAGGCAGGAAGAGCTTGGAATACATATCCTGGAAAACATAAGGAACGAGCTGTACTACTATTTTCCATATCTGGACGGTGCTTTTGCCTGTATTTCCGGGAAGGGCTCAGAGCAGACCGGAACCATTGGAACAGATGGAGCTTTCTTCCTTTTTTTCCCGGAATATCTGCTGGAGCTTTATGTAAAAAGGCCGGAGGCAGTACGAAGAGGTTATCTGCACATGCTGCTGCACTGCCTGTATCTGCATCTTTTTCGGGAAGATCAGGAGGACAGACGCTTATGGAACCTGGCCTGTGATATTGCAGTAGAACAGATCATTTCCAGGGAAAAGATTCCGATTCTGGAGACAGGCGGCGATGCGAAAAAAATCCGTGAAAAGGTTTTTCATATTCTGGGAGACAGGTCGGATTCCGCAGAAAAGATATGCCGAAAGCTGAAGGAACAGGCTTTTCCGTTCCACCTGGAAGAACTGGAAGAAGCCTTTCATTTTGACGATCACACCTTGTGGGACACCTGCACAGGAGAAAAAGGAAAAAGAACAAAGGAAAAATGGAACAAGCTTCTTTCTTATACTGCCGCTAACCGTCAGGATCACCGGAAACGGCGGGGAAGCCAGAAAGGGGACCAGAAGGAAGAAACAGGAACGGTAAGATCAGGAAGGTACGATTACAAAAAATTTCTCCGTCAGTTTTCTGTGCTGCGGGAAGAGGTGGAACTGGATACGGAAAGCTTTGATTATATTTTTTATAATTACGGGATGGAGCATTATGGAAATCTTCCGCTGATCGAGCCGCTGGAATATAAGGAAGTGAACCGTCTGGAGGAGCTGGTGATCGCCATTGATACTTCCGGTTCCTGTGATGGAGAGACTGTGCGGAGATTCCTTGGAGAAACGTATTCCATTCTCAGTGAAAAAGAGAATTTTTTCCATAAAATGAAGGTGTACCTGATCCAGTGTGACTGCTGTATCCAGGATGTTAAGGTGATCTATTCCGAGGAAGAATGGAAGGAATACAGCAAAAATATCATCATACAGGGCCGGGGCGGAACGGATTTCCGGCCGGTGTTCCGGTATGTGAAGGAACAGCAGGAGAAAAAAGAAATCCGCAGTCTTAAGGCGCTGATCTATTTTACAGACGGGGACGGGATATATCCCGGAAGCAAACCGGATTATGAAACGGCCTTTGTATTTTTGCATAAAACAGAAAAAATGGAGCTTGTTCCGCCCTGGGCGATCCGGCTTGTGGCAGAGCAGGAAGGAGTGCGTTACAGAACATGAATATAAAAGAGGCAAAAGAAGAGATCAAACATACCTTACTGGCTTACAACCGGAAGGATGCAGCCGGGCGCTATACATTTCCCAGACTCCGGCAGCGTCCTATCCTGCTTATGGGACCTCCCGGAATCGGAAAAACAGCGATTATGGAGCAGGTGGCAGAGGAATGCGGGGCAGGTCTGGTAGCCTATACTATCACCCACCATACAAGACAGAGTGCGGTAGGACTGCCAAGGATCGTGACCCGGTGCTACAATGGAAAAGAGATCAGCATCACAGAGTATACTTTAAGTGAGATCATTGCTTCTGTGTATGATTGTATGGAACGTACCGGGAAGAAGGAGGGAATCCTTTTTATTGATGAGATCAACTGTGTCTCCGAGACACTTGCACCCACTATGCTGCAGTTCCTTCAGAACAAGACCTTCGGAAGTCACAGCGTGCCAGAAGGATGGCTGATCGCGGCAGCAGGAAATCCTCCGGAATATAATAAATCGGTCCGGGAGTTTGATATTGTAACACTGGACCGTGTGCGGAGGATGGATATCGAGGCAGATCTTGAGGTGTGGATGGAGTATGCCTGGAAAAAGGAGATCCACGGATCGATCCTGGCTTATCTCGGCATGAAAAAGGATCATTTTTATTCTGTGGAGAATACAGTGGACGGGAAATTCTTCGTGACAGCAAGAGGCTGGGAAGACCTGTCTGAGATCCTGAAGGCTTATGAGGAACTGGGCGTGGAGATCACGGAGAATCTGGTCGGGGAGTATTTATGCAGAGATGAGATCGCAAGAAGCTTTTTTGCCAGCTATCAGCTGTACCGGAAGTACGGAGAGGACTATGGCCTGGAACGCCTGCTTTCCGGAGAGATGCCGGAGGAAGAGCAGCAGAAAAAGGTAAAAATGGCGAAGGATGCTTCTTTTGAGGAACGCTTCCTTGTGACAGGGCTTCTGCTTGACGGCCTGAACGGAAGTTTTCTGACCTATGAGAAGATGGATGGTGAGACAGGTGCTGTTTATCAGGAACTTCTGCATCTGAAAGCTTTTCTCCAGGATAAAAAGGACATGACGGCGCTGGATGAATTTACAGATATGAAGAAGAAAAGTCTGGCTGTCCGTCTGGAGGCGGAGCTTCTTACCGCAGATCAGCAGACTACGGAAGAGCTTGTGATCCGCACTCTGGAAGAATTCAGCCTTACCATCCGCAAGGAGCATATCACAGAAACAGAGGCTGGCTTTGAACGGATCCGGCAGCTTTTTACGGAAATGACGGGGAAGAGAAAGGCCTGTGCGAAAAAGATCACCGGGGAGCTGGAACAGGCATTTGCATTTATGGAGGAATGCTTCGGGGACGGACAGGAAACGGTGCTTTTTGTTACCGGATTGACCCGGAACACCCATGCGGCGGCCTTTATCCGGGAGTATGGCTGTGATCCTTATTTTGCCTGCAGTGAGAAGCTTCTTTACCGGAAACAGGAGAAAAAGCTTCAGGAGGAATGTGCGTCACTATTAGAAATATGAATGATTCCTTAACGAATACTTATGACTGAAAGGGGCCTGACATCTTGACAGGAGGGCTTGTGAGGTGATACGGTAACGGTGTCGAAAACAAAAATCAAATAACCGAATGATGAGGTGTGAGAACATGCAGGAATTAAAACCAATCAAAGAAGGTAAAGTACGTGAGATTTATGACAATGGAGACAGTCTGATCATGGTTGCAACAGACCGTATCAGCTGCTTTGACGTAATTCTGAATAACGAAGTTACAAAGAAAGGTGCTGTACTGACCCAGATGTCCAAATTCTGGTTTGACATGACTGAGGACATTCTTCCGAACCACATGATCTCTGTAGATACCAAGGATATGCCGGAGTTTTTCCAGCAGGAGAAATTCAAAGGAAAATCCATGATGTGCCGTAAACTGAACATGCTGCCGATCGAGTGTATCGTACGTGGATACATCACAGGAAGCGGCTGGGCAAGCTACAAAGAGAACGGCACTGTATGCGGCATCAAGCTTCCGGAAGGCCTGAAGGAATCCGACAAGCTGCCTGAGCCGATCTACACACCATCTACCAAGGCTGAGATCGGTGATCACGATGAGAATATTTCTTTTGAGCAGAGTATCGATCATCTTGAGAAATACTTCCCGGGAAAAGGACGCGAGTATGCAGAAAAGCTTCGTGACAACACCATTGCTCTTTACAAAAAATGTGCAGAGTATGCACTCAGCAAGGGAATCATCATTGCAGATACAAAATTCGAGTTTGGTCTTGATGAGGACGGAAACATGGTCATCGGTGATGAGATGCTGACACCGGACAGCTCCCGTTTCTGGCCGGCAGAAGGCTATGAACCAGGACATGGTCAGCCATCCTTTGATAAACAGTTTGCACGTGACTGGCTGAAAGCCAATCCGGACAACGACTGGACACTTCCACAGGAGATCGTTGACAAGACTATTGAGAAATATCTCCAGGCATACAAAATGCTTACAGGAAAAGAACTGGCCTGAAAAATAACAGCAGCTCTGAAATAGAATATACCTTACAAGCCGCTTCGGATGCCCATTCCGAGGCGGCTTCTTTCTGTATAAAACAGGACAAAAACAAAACGGTTGCAAGAAAACGGAGGGATATTTATAATAAATACAGAAACCAGATGATCCTGACAGATTTAAAGGAGTGTGATTATGAGCAGGAAAAACAAGGTGAAAAAGAAAAAAACAGTTGGAGATCATATTCTGACGATCGTTCTGATCGTGGCAATCTGTATTTTCTGTTATGCAGCTTTTAACCTTTATCATATTTATACAGAATATAAAAAAGGAACCGATGAATATAACAGCATTTCCGAAATGGCAGTGACAGAACGTGATCCGGACCAGGTGGAAGAGATAGATCAGCCGGATGAACAGCCTGTAGCACCTGTGAGCATTGATTTTGATTCTCTCAGGAGTATCAATGAGGATGTGATCGGCTGGATTTATATGGAAGCATTGCCTGAGATCAGTTATCCGGTGGTACAGGGAGAGGATAATAATTTTTATCTGCACCAGACATATGAGAAAAATTATAATTTTGCGGGAACGATCTTTATTGATTATGAGAACAAAAGAGATTTCAGCGATTGTAATACCCTGGTGTACGGACACAACATGAAGAATGGTTCCATGTTTGGAATGCTGAAAAAGTACAGAGCTGATGAGACGCTTTATAATACCAGCAAATATTTCTGGATCCTCACACCGGAAAAAGATTACCGGTATGAGATCATCGCAGCGTATACGACTTCTGTAAACAGCGATACGTATACCTTATTTAAAGGACCTGGCAAAGAGTTTCTGGAATATGAGAAAAAAATGTTCCAGAATTCGGAGATCAGAACAGATGCCACTGCAAGTGAAGCCAATGTGAAGGATAAGATCGTTACATTATCAACCTGTACCGGCAATCAGGCAACACGTTTTGTGGTACAGGGAAAAAGAGTGAATGCGGTGAACCCACAGTAGAGCTTTTGCGGATAAGTTTGGGAGGAAATGATATGGGAAATGAGATAGAAAAATTACAAAAGATCATTGATGAGAGCAGAAATATTGTATTTTTCGGCGGTGCAGGTGTTTCAACAGAAAGCGGGATCCCGGATTTTCGAAGCCAGGACGGACTGTATAACCAGAAATATGATTACCCGCCGGAGACGATCTTAAGCCATACATTTTTTATGCGAAAACCTGAGGAATTCTTTAAATTTTACAGAGATAAGATGCTTTGTGATACTGCAAAACCGAATGCGGCACATCTTAAGCTGGCGGAGATGGAGCAAACAGGAAAGCTGAAGGCTGTGATCACTCAGAATATCGATAATCTTCACCAGATGGCAGGAAGTAAAAAGGTCCTGGAGCTTCACGGAAGCGTTTACCGAAATCATTGTATGAAATGCGGGAAATTCTATGATTTTAAATATATGAAGGAATCGAAAGGTGTTCCGCGGTGCAGTTGCGGCGGCATGATCAAGCCGGATGTGGTCCTTTATGAGGAAGGGCTGGATGACTATACGATCCAGGAATCAGTAAGAGTGATCTCAGAGGCGGAGGTGCTGATCATTGGGGGAACTTCTCTGGCGGTATATCCGGCAGCAGGCCTGATCGATTATTTCCGGGGAAATCATCTGGTGGTGATCAACAAGGCACCGACACCGAGGGATAAATATGCGGATCTTCTTATTAAAGAACCGATCGGGCAGGTGTTTTCTCAGATAAGAGTCTGAAAATATGGGAACCTGGGATGATCTGCAAAAATAAAAATGAGGAGTATCAAATGGGATTAAATTATGAAGTTGGAGATATTGTCACACTGAAGAAGGCTCATCCCTGTGGCAGTAAAGAATGGGAGATCCTTCGCGTAGGAGCGGATTTCCGCCTGAAATGCAAGGGCTGCGGACATCAGATCATGGTGGCACGTAAGCTGGTTGAGAAAAATACACGAGATTTGAAAAAAATTGAAAAAAATTAAATTTATGCTTTACATCACGGGAGAGATGTGCTAGAATCAACAATCGTGATATATTTCATATCCTTGCTCTTTGACAGGCAAAGGGCCAAAAGACCATAAGGAGGTTAAGACAAGCATGAACAAGTACGAGTTAGCATTAGTTGTGAGCGCTAAGCTTGAGGACGAAGCACGTGACGCTGTAGTTGAGAAAGCAAAAGGCTACATCACACGTTACAACGGCGTGATCACAGAAGTTGAAGAATGGGGTAAGAAGAAATTAGCTTACGAGATTCAGAAAATGCATGAAGGCTTCTACTATTTTATTCAGTTTGAAGCAGATTCTCAGTGCCCGGCGGAGATCGAGAGACATGTCCGCATCATGGACAATGTATTAAGATACCTGGTTGTCAAGAAAGAGGCATAATTTTTGCAGCGGATTTTTCGAAAACACCATTAAGAACCTGTTCAGTTAAGTGAAATCATAAGAGAGGTAGAACGATGAACAAAGTAATATTAATGGGACGCTTGACAAGAGATCCTGAGGTAAGATATTCCGCAGGAGAAAATGCCCTGGCAATCGCCAGATATACACTGGCAGTTGATCGCAGATTCCGTCGTGACGGAGAGGCAAGTGCTGATTTTATCAGCTGTGTTTCTTTCGGACGTACAGCAGAATTTGCGGAAAAGTATTTCAGACAGGGACTGAAAATTGCAGTTACGGGACGTATCCAGACAGGAAGCTATACGAACCGTGAGGGACAGAAGGTTTATACGACAGAGGTTGTTGTTGAGGATCAGGAATTTGCTGAGAGCAAAGCATCAAGCGACAGCTATGCAGCAGCTCATCCGAGAACAGAGGCAGCACCTGCAACGTCTATGCCGAGTCCGAGCGCAGCAAGCGCCGACGGCTTCATGAACATTCCAGATGGAATTGATGAGGAGCTGCCGTTCAATTAGAACATCTGATCAAGACAGATGAGACGAATAAGATAGGAGGAAACAATCATGGCTTACAATAGAGGCGAGAGACCAGATTCTCCGATGAAGAGAAGAGGCGGACGCAGAAGAAAAAAAGTTTGTGTATTCTGCGGTAAAGAGAATAACGAGATCGATTACAAGGATGTAGCAAAGTTAAGAAAGTATGTTTCCGAGAGAGGTAAAATTCTCCCGAGAAGAATTACAGGTAACTGTGCGAAACATCAGAGAGCACTGACAGTTGCTGTTAAGAGAGCACGTCATATGTCCCTGATGCCATACGTTCAGGACTAATTCTGATCTTATACGGGGTCGTTGCGAAACAGATGAGCAGTCATCTGGAGGCAGCGGCCCTGTTTTTTTTATGAGGAAAACAGATTTTATCATTGCTATGGAATTATAATAAGGAATCTGGTATAATGTTAAATAACTTGTGGGTTAAATTACATTAAGAACAGGAAAAAGCAATGAACAACAAAGTTAAATTCAAGGGGCCTATGAAACACTTCATGCGCTGGCCGCTGTACCTTTCGGTCCTGGTCGTGCTGCTGGACCTGCTGGTGTTTATTGTAAGTGTAAAGGCCGGAATTCTGGTGTCTGTAGGTACTGTGATCTATATTTTTATCGCAGTACAGCTTTTTCGATATCACAAACCGCTGATCATCAATGATATGATCGCATTTGCCAATCAGTATGATGTGGTAGAAAAGCGGATGCTGGAAGAACTGGCGCTTCCTTATGCCATTATGGATATGGAAGGCCGCATGATCTGGTCCAACCGTATTTTTTCAGAGATCACGGGGAGAGATCAGTTTTATAAAAAAAATATCAGCACAGTTTTCCCGGATATTACTCCGGACAAGCTTCCTGTAGCCGATGAACCGGAAATTTCCGAGATGAGTATACATTTCGGGGATCGGATCTATCGGGTTTCCATGCAGCGGGTGACTATGGGTGAAGTAGTCAGCCATGCGGATATTCTGGAGAATATGTCCCAGAATGTCAGTCTGATCGCCATGTATCTTTATGATGAAACAGAGCTTAAGGAATACATCCAGAAAAATGAGGATAACAAGCTTGTTGTAGCACTGGCTTATCTGGATAATTATGAAGAAGCACTGGAGAGCGTGGAGGATGTGAGAAGATCTCTGCTTATCGCACTGATCGACCGAAAGATCACCAAGTATTTTTCCAACTTTGACGGCCTTGTGAAGAAACTGGAGAAAGATAAATATCTTCTGATCATGCGCCAGAGTTCACTGGAAACACTAAAGGAACAGCGTTTTCATATCCTGGATGAGGTTAAGACGGTTAACATCGGAAATGAAATGGCTGTGACATTAAGTATCGGAATCGGTCTGAATGCTTCTACGTATATCCAGAATTATGAATATGCCAGAATTGCCATTGAGATGGCACTGGGCCGTGGCGGTGATCAGGTAGTGATCAAAAATGAAAATAATATTACCTACATTGGCGGCAAGGCACAGCAGATGGAGAAATCAACCCGAGTGAAGGCACGAGTGAAGGCTCAGGCTCTGAAGGAATTTATGAGCACCAAGGATCGAGTGGTGGTTATGGGACACAAGATCACAGATGTGGATGCTCTGGGAGCTGGGATCGGTATTTACCGTGCCGGTAAGACTCTTGGTAAGCCGGTGCATATTGTGATCAATGATCCGACCACATCCATTCGGCCGCTGATGAGTGGATTTATGGAGAATCCGGATTATGAGCCGTCCATGTTTGTGGACAGTAATCAGGCCAAAGAACTGGTGGATAACAATACGGTAGTAATTGTGGTGGATACCAACAAGCCAAGCTATACCGAATGCCAGGATCTTCTCTATATGACAAAGACCATTGTGGTATTGGATCATCACCGCCGTGGCAGCGAGGTGATCCAGAATGCAGTTCTGTCCTATGTGGAGCCATATGCATCCTCAAGCTGCGAGATGATCGCAGAGATCCTGCAGTATTTTGCAGACGGGCTGAAGCTTCGAAGTATTGAGGCGGACTGTATTTATGCGGGTATCATGATCGATACCAACAACTTTACAACAAGAGCGGGTGTGCGTACCTTTGAGGCAGCAGCATTCCTGCGCAGATGCGGAGCAGATGTGACACGTGTACGTAAGATGCTCCGGGATAATATTGATTCCTATAAGGCGAGAGCGGAGGCAGTTCGTACTGCGGAGATCTACAGAGATTATTTTGCCATTGCAAGATGTCCGAGTGAAGGTTTGGAAAGTCCTACCGTTGTAGGAGCACAGGCGGCCAATGAGCTGCTCAATATCGCAGGAGTCAAGGCATCTTTTGTTCTTACCAGCTATAATAATGAGGTTTACATCAGTGCCAGAGCCATTGATGAAGTGAATGTACAGGTCATGATGGAACGGATGGGCGGCGGCGGACATCTGAATATTGCCGGTGCACAGGTGAAAGACACCATGGATGAGACCGAAAGAATGCTGAAAGAAATTATAGACCAGTTATATCAGGAAGGGGACAAATAGAAATGAAAGTAATTCTTCTGGAAGATGTTAAATCCCTGGGTAAAAAGGGACAGATCGTAAATGTAAGTGACGGATATGCAAGAAACATGATCCTGCCAAAAAAGCTTGGTGTTGAAGCTACATCCAAGAATCTCAATGACCTGAAACTCCGTAAAGCAAATGAAGAAAAGGTTGCACAGGAAAACCTGGACGCTGCCAAGGCATTTGCAGAGGAGCTTTCCACAAAGGAGGTTATCCTTACTCTGAAGGTAGGTGAAGGCGGAAGAACATTCGGTTCTGTATCCTCAAAAGAAATCTCAGAGGCAGCCAAAAAACAGCTGAATCTTGATATCGATAAGAAAAAGCTCCAGCTGGAGAATCCAATCCGTAACCTGGGTGTTACCAATGTTCCGGTACGACTTCATCCGAAGGTAACCGGAAGTCTCAAAGTCTGGGTAAAAGAGGCGTAATCAATGGAAGAAGCACTGATCAAGAGGATTCTGCCTCACAGCATTGAGGCAGAGCAGTCAGTGATCGGATCCATGATCCTGGATCGTGATGCGATCCTGGTGGCTTCCGAGATCCTGACCAGTGATGATTTTTATCAAAAACAATATGGCATCATTTTTGATGCCATGGTGGAGCTCTGTAATGAAGGACAGCCGGTAGATCTGATCACTCTGCAGAATCGTCTCAAGGAGAAAGAGCTTCCGCCGGACATCAGCAGTATGGAATATGTCCGTGATCTGATCGCAGCAGTTCCTACATCAGCCAATGTGAAATACTATGCCAATATCGTAAGCGAAAAGGCAGTTCTCCGTCGGCTGATACGGACTACGGAAGAAGTTGCCAATGCCTGTTATCTGGAAAAGGACAGTACGGAAACCATACTTGAGGAATCCGAGAAAAAGCTGTTTAATATTTTGCAGAGAACAAATGGCAGCGATTATGTGCCGATCCAGCAGGTTGTGTTGAATGCAGTCAGCAATATTGAGAAGGCTTCCAAGCTGAAGGGCTCCGTTACCGGGATTCCGACCGGATTTGTGGATCTGGATTATAAGACTTCCGGTATGCACGCGTCTGATCTTGTACTGATCGCAGCTCGACCTTCCATGGGAAAAACTGCCTTTGTATTGAATATTGCCCAGTATATGGCGTTTCGTAAAGATGTGACCGTGGCTATTTTCAGTCTGGAGATGTCCAAGGAGCAGTTGGTAAACCGTCTTCTTGCTATGGAATCTCACGTGGATTCCCAGAATCTCCGTACCGGAAATCTGAAAGATGAGGACTGGACGAAGCTGGTAGAAGGAGCGGATATTATCGGTGGCTCCAATCTTATTATTGATGATACACCTGGAATCTCCATTGCGGAGCTTCGTTCCAAATGCAGAAAATATAAGCTTGAGCATAATCTGGGGATCATCATGATCGATTATCTTCAGCTGATGAGCGGAAGCGGAAAATCGGATTCCAGACAGCAGGAAATTTCAGATATTTCACGATCGCTGAAAGCGTTGGCAAGAGAGATCGATGTACCGGTAATTGCGTTATCACAGCTTAGCCGTGCAGTGGAACAGAGACCGGATCACAGGCCGATGCTTTCGGATCTTCGAGAGTCCGGAGCTATTGAGCAGGATGCGGATGTGGTCATGTTTATCTATCGAGATGATTATTATCACAAAGATACCGAGAAGAAAGACATTGCGGAAATTATCATAGCCAAGCAGAGAAACGGTCCTATCGGAACTGTGGAGCTGGTATGGCTGCCGAGATATACCCAGTTTGTAAATATGAAAAAATAGAGCCGTGCAGACGGTAAATGAAAGGCTGTCAGGATGAAAGCTTATAGTTATCCTGGTGGCCTTTTGTATTTTTGTCTGTGTGATCGTGGAGTTCGGGATGCTATGGATATAGGCAAAGAGTCATATTTGGTAAAATTATGTCAACCGATTATTCTTGCTATTTCCTGATCTCAGGGGTTATACTGTAGACAGCAGCAGTGAATCTCTATATAAGGGGGCGTTCACAATGGAAAAAAGATATACAGTCAGACAGGCCGTAACACTGACCGGAGTGAAATCTTATGTCCTGCGTTACTGGGAGGAAGAACTAGAGCTTCGGATCGGACGCAATGAACTGGGACATCGCTATTATACACCGTTTGATATCCAGCTTTTTCTTAAAATAAATGAGCTGAAAAGTAAAGGACTTCAGTTGAAAGCAATCCGTACACTGATCCCACCGGAGGCAAGAAAGGCAGATACACCGGATTTTTCAGAATCTGGTATCAGGATCCTGGATGGAGAAGCTGTTGAGCTTGAAGATATCCCAATGAAAAAAACGGGATCTGAAAAGGAGTTCATGGAAAAAGCGGAATCCGGGAATACAGAGAAGTGCGGAGCAGATAACGATAAGATACTGGAGTTTCAGGAAATCATGGAACGCCTGATCCGTGAGGAAATGCAGAGAAAGAAAGAAGGAGAGTACCGGTGTCGTTCTCTGGATGAAGCGATCCGCAGGCAGCAGCAGGCAAGAAGAGAAGCGGCAGCTTCCTGTGAGGGAAAAAAGAATAAAAAAAACAGAAAAGGCTGCCGGTAAACCGGCAGCCTCACTCATTATAGCAGCTTATCAAGCTAATGATGCATTACTCAGCAGAGATAGCACCAACTGGACAGGCCTCAGCGCATGTTCCGCAGTCAACACAAGCGTCTGCGTCGATTACATAATGCTCGTCTCCCTGAGAAATAGCCTCGTTCGGGCACTCACCCTCACATGTTCCACAGCTAACGCACTCGTCAGAAATTACATATGCCATAATTGATATCCTCCTTTTAAATTGTGTATTATATGTATCCCCTACCAGGGATTCTATTCCCATTCTAATATATCTGCATAAAGAATACAAGTATAAATTTATAAACAAAACTGAAAATTCGTAACCCGTTGATTCCATTCCGGATTCGTATTATAATAGCAGAACGGAATGAAAATATTTCGATAAAACAGTAAAGGAGAATACAATCATGGTAAAAGTTACAAAGAGCATGCTGATCGGAGAACTGCTCACTGTAGACCCGAATATCGCACCGATCCTGATGAGAGCAGGAATGCATTGTCTTGGCTGCCCGTCTTCACAGATGGAATCTCTGGAAGAAGCAGCAATGGTCCATGGCCTGGACGCAGATGTCCTCGTAGCTCAGATCAATGATTTTCTTGGTGAGTAATAAACAGAAGCTTTTTTGCTGAAACAAAAGGACCGCTGTCGGGAAATGCAGATCATATGGATCGCATTCCGACAGCGGTTTGTTTGTCTGTAGGATATTTGGTTTGTCAGATATTCAGAAGCTTCTGAAGTGCATGATCAGCGATCAGTGCACAGTGCTCTCTGAGGTAGGCTTCACCGGCTGGTGTGAATGCGCGGCCGATGCCATACTCGGAAAGGATATTGCAGACCTTGTTAAATTCTTCAGGTGTACAGTCTGACTGATGAAGTACCAGCTGATAGACACCGTCTTCTCCTTCACGATAGAGAGTATTATCACCGGTAAAGAAACCATTCATACCATGAGATGCGGCAATAACATCATCCAGCCCCGGGAAAGAGTACAGGCGTATAAGCTTTACAGAACTCTCAGCCGGCTGCTGTGATGCATCCGGAGTTTCTGTTGCCTGAGAGGCGGAAGTTTCCGCCCTTTTTTCTTCCGGTTTCTGTGAAAGATCCTTAAGCTTGGATTCACAGAGCTTCTGGAAGATATCGATGATATTGTCAGCGCCATCGATCTCTACGGTATCGGAAGGTTTGTTGCCCTTGAAGGGTGCAAATTTGGAAAAACGTGTATCCAGTTCTTCAGGATCTTCCACTTTAGTGATAATGAGGATAATACTTTCGGCATTGACAGGAATAGCCTCGATCATCAGAGGAATATTATCTGCTTCAAAACCAAATTGTATCTGTGCCTGCTGCATCATATCACGAAAGAGACGTTTGGCTTTTTCGGTACCGTATGCAAGTTCGCTGATACGGATCTGATGACTGTCCAGATCTTCTTTCGTCAGGGTACAGCGGATCTGATTTTCATTGATTTTTTCTATTTTCATATGATCACATCCTATAGGTAAATAAATTTAATCTTTTACATACTGTATTATATAACAGTTATACACAAGATGTAAAGATGTAGAAACCGGAGAAAAAAGAAAATTTCTGATTCTTTTATAAAAGACTTGCATCTGAAGGGAAATCAGGTATAATGAAAAGCAGAAAAGCTGTCTCCTCCCGGAAACAAGAAGACAGTAACGATAACTTAAAGTCATATTTTTCTGAAGATAAGGATTCTGTGTGAAATTCATCGGCGAGTCTGTCGGTACACAGAGAAATTTCCCCCATTTTATTATTTATATTTTATTACAAGTATCATCCTAACAGGGAAGTTGCAGCTTTTCGAGAACCATTGCTGGTGTTTTCTGAAAATCTAACCAGGAAAGGAGGTCGGGATACGCCAAATATATCACAGGAAAAAAAGAAATCCGCAAAACCCCTTCGAAGGGAGCTGGAGCTTTATCGTGAGAACGGAGTTTCTCTTTATCTCAATGGAGCACCAAGCACTCCGAAAAAAATCGCAAAAGCCTGTCAGATTGCGGAAAACGGGGTCTATATGCGGGATTATACGGAAGATGAAGACGGCCATATCGCCTGTGTAAGCTTTGATCTTATTCGCAAAGAATGACCGTACATAAGAAAAAACGGTTCCCCGGATAACGATCATCCCCTGCACTCATGCATACCATACGGGGAACCGAAATTCTAAAGAAATTGTGAAAAATTATTAAAAGTCGATTTTTATAACGAAATGTAGACAAGATATGTTATAATAAAACAAATTATGACATTTTATACCGAAAGGAAAAAAACATGATAAAAAAACACATACCGGTCCTTGTGGTAGGTCTGCTGATCGTTCTGGTCGCTCTTGCCGGAGGGGCTGTTTACGGGATCAATAAGCTTATACCAAGCAGGAAACAGATGGATCTGACAGAATACTATGGCCAGAATGCAGACGGTGAGGCTGCGTTGATACTTGGAACTGAGAAACTGGAAGAGAAGGCACTTATCTCAGGAGAAGATGTATATCTTCCGCTGGATGTAGTGAACGGATATTTGAATCAGAGATATTACTGGGATAGCGAAAACAAGAAGATACTGTATGCAACACCATCCAGTCTCACGGAGGAACCGGCTTCAGATAAGGCAGACGGAAACGTGTGGCTGAAGGATGACACGGTTTATCTGAAACTGGATTATGTAAAAAAGTATACAGATATCGATTCTTATATAGAGCAGGATCCTGCAAGGGTTGCGATACAGTACAAATTTACCAATGTGGAGACCGTGACCACGAAGAAAGATACCGTGATCCGTTACCGGGGCGGGATCAAGGCGCCGATCCTTTCCAAACTGGCGAAGAATACAGTTCTCCGGCTGATGAATGAAGGAGAGGACTGGGATCAGGTGGCAACCGATGACGGTTACATCGGTTATATTCAGAAGAAAAAAGTAAGTGCTGTGGATACAACGGATTATGAAAGGGATTTTAAAACAGAGTCCTATACATATCTTACCATGGATGAGCCGGTGAACCTAGCATGGCACCAGGTTACCAGCACAGATGCAAACAGCTATTTCGCAGATGCGGTACAGAATATGACAGGCGTGAATGTGATCTCTCCAACCTGGTTTTCTGTAACAGATAACTCCGGAAATATTTCAAGTCTTGCATCTGGGGAGTATGTGATGCAGGCACATGAAAAAGGACTGAAGGTATGGGGACTGGTGGATAATTTTAATGAGAACATGAGTACCACAGAAGTTCTTTCAAAAACCAGTTCAAGGCAGAATCTGGAGAATCAGCTGATCACTTATGCACTGAAAGCAGGAATGGATGGAATCAATGTTGATTTTGAATCTTTGAGCGAAGGAGTAGGAATCCATTTCCTTCAGTTTTTAAGAGAGCTTTCTATCCAGTGTCACGCCAATAATTTGGTACTGTCTGTAGATAATCCGGTTCCGGAAGATTTTACCAGTCATTATGACCGTGCGGAGCAGGGCAAGGTTGTGGATTATGTGATCATTATGGGCTATGATGAGCATTACGTAGGCTCCGATGCCGGTTCTGTGGCATCTCTGCTATGGGTAGAACAGGGGGTTAAGGATACGCTTTCAGAAGTAGCGGCTCAACGGACGATCCTTGCGATTCCGTTCTACACAAGGCTCTGGAAGACTACAGATGGCGGTGCACTGACAAGTGAGGCCATCGGTATGGATCAGGCACAGCAGACGATCAGTGATAACGGAGCAGAAACATACTGGGACAAGAAGACAAGTCAGAATTATGGAACCTATGAAGGGGACGGTGCCACATACCAGATCTGGCTGGAGGACTCTAAGTCTATTGCGGAAAAGGTTAAACTGATCAAAAAATACAAACTGGCAGGTGTGGCAGAGTGGAAGCTTGGATTCGAGAACAGCGGGATCTGGAGCGTGATCACAGAAAACCTGTCATAAACAGAAGAAAACATTGTGATCTTCACAATGCTAAAAACACTCCCGGCAACATATATTAAAATAAATATGCCGGGGGTGTTTTGTGTTGAAAAAACATTTCATAGAATTGGCAATGGCAGTTCTTATGCTGGTCTGTTTTTATATTCTGTCATGGGAAGCGGCAGAAACTGCAGGCAGACTTATAGATGTATCTGGAAATATAAAAGCAGATCAGGTGATCCTGGTGGATGCCGGTCATGGCGGTGTGGATTCCGGAATGGTGGGAATCGGTGGACTGAAGGAAAAAGGAATCAATCTGGATATTGCCATGAAGCTAAAAACGATCCTGGAAAAAAAAGGCCTTGCCGTAGTAATGACCCGGGAAGAAGATAAAGGTCTTTATGAAAATGGTACAAAAAATATGAAAGCACAGGATCTGCAGAATCGTATTGAACAGATCCGGAAATATGAACCGGTGCTTTCTGTGAGTATCCATCAGAACAGCTACAGTGATCCCGGAGTAAAAGGTCCGCAGGTATTTTATTATGAGGATTCGGAAGGCGGAAAAGAACTGGCACTTGCGATCCAGGAAAACATGAATCGGAAGCTTTCCATTGCACGGCCGCGGGTGGCAAAAGAAAACAGAACCTATTATCTTCTGAAGAGAAGTCCGGGTGTGATCAATATCGTAGAATGTGGATTTCTTACAAATCCGGAGGAAGCTGCCCTGCTTCAGACAGAGAAGTATCAGAGAAAGGTAGCAGAGGCTGTGGCTGATGGAATCGTTACATATCTGAAAAAACAGAAGGAAAACGAAAATAATTGAAAAAAATGTGAATAGCCTTTTCATAGGAAGGTGATTCTGCTATACTTTACGTGAATTAAGGAGAATCCTATGCTTGGAATCATTTATCTTATATTATGTATGTTAACAGGAATGGAAATGGCAGGATGTCTGTTTCCGCGTCAAACAACTGAAAGAGGAAACAGGATATGGGTGGTCCTGCCGGCAGCGTTTGGGATGGGAATCCTGATGCTGACCTGGGCAGTCTATATTCTTTCCTGGATGTTCAGCATATGCGCGGGGGCAGAGCATCCTCTTTTTTATGGAAATCTGATCGTATTTCTGGTAGATATCCTGCTGCTTTCGGGAATCTTCCGGTGGAAAAAGAAAAAACAGCAAAAAATGTTTGTGATATCCGAACGGATGATCAGCAGAAAATGGATCCTGAAAAAAGAGCTTCTGCTTTTGGGCATTTTGACGGTTTTTGTGACATGGATGATGTTTTACGTTTTCCATATGAAAGACGGCATTCTGTACTCCGGCTTTTCGGTATACGGAGATTATGCACCCCATACGGCAATGATGCGATCTTTTTCAAGGGGAAATAATTTTCCTACCCAGTATCCGCATTATGGCGGGCAGGATGTGAAATATCATTTTATGTTCCAGTTCCTTGTGGGAAATCTGGAGTATCTGGGCCTTCGTCTTGATCTGGGATATAATCTGGTAAGCATCCTGTCTCTGGCGGGATTTCTTATGGTGCTTTACGGGATCAGCTACCGGATGTTCAAAAGCTTCTGGGCAGGGGCAGCTGCTATTGTTTTCTTTTTTTTCCGCAGCGGAACAGCGTTCTGGCGTTATCTGTGGGAACATCTTCAGGCGGGGGACCTTGTACGGACTCTGGAAGAAAATACGGCGTTTATCGGTTATACTACCAATGAAAACTGGGGATTATGGAATTTCAATGTATATCTGAACCAGCGTCATCTGGCTTTCGGCCTTCTGATGGCAGCTGTAGCGATATGGACCTTTATGGATTGGGTGGAAGCCGGATGCAGTCACAAGGAGCAGGGATTTTTGTGGGTCCGTAATCGCTTTTTTACAAAAAAAGCCTGGATCTGCAGAAATGTGGATACGGCGATCCTTCTGGGGCTGTTTTTGGGATTAACTGCCTTCTGGAACGGGGCTGCGCTGATCGGCGGCCTTCTGATCCTTGCCGGACTGGCAGTGTTTTCTGACGGTAAGCTGGATTATGTGATCTGTGCCGGATTGGCGGTGCTTTTTTCGGAACTGCAGTCGAAGATCTTTGTGTCGGGAAGTGTTATGAGTCCATCCTTTTACTGGGGCTTTCTGGCAGACAATAAAAGCATTTCCGGTGTACTCTGGTATCTGGTGGAGATCAGTGGATTTTTCTTTGTGGGAATGATCGTGGCAGCAGTATTTCTGAAGAGAGGTCAGCGGGCAGTGCTGATGGGCTGTTTGCTTCCAATGGCATTTGCATTTCTGGTATCTCTGACTCCGGACATCAATGTCAATCATAAATATGTGATGATTTCCTATGCCTTTGTGACAGTTTTCTGGGGCTGGATCGTAAGATGTGTTTTCCTTGCAGGGAAAAACAGCTGGAAGAAATGGGCCGGTCGCGCAGCGGCAGCGGTCCTTTGTATCTGTCTTAGTGCAACGGGAATCTATGATTACGTGATCATCTTAAGAGACAATGATTCCGCACACAGGATGACTGTAAATATGGAAAGCAGCCTGACGGACTGGCTCAGTGCAAATCTTAAGAAAAATGATCTTCTGCTGACACCGGAATATACCATGAACGAGGTCACTATGTCCGGTGTCATGCTGTATTGCGGATGGCCTTATTATGCATGGTCTGCAGGGTACGATACGGGCTATCGTGCCGGCCAGGCAGTGCTCATGTATACCACGGATGATCCGGAGCTACTGAAAGCTACCGTAAAACAGGAAAAGATCACATATATCCTGTTTGAGGAGGATATGGAATTTGAACAGCAGGAATGTCGTGAGGATATCATCAGGGAGACATATCCACTGGTGTATACCTCAGAGGATGGGAGAATAAGAATCTATGAAACATGACAGCTTATATATCATTATGCCGGCATATAATGAAGAAAAAAATATCGGGACCGTGATCGAGCAATGGTATCCGGTAGT
>NZ_NANC01000004.1:0-1094436 GCF_008679485.1 Blautia sp. LMAG:89
CTGCGTGCTGAATTCCATTCGTATCCTGTATAAAAAATAAGATCCGTTCTGCAGGGCAGATATCCTGCAGCGGATCCCTGTGCATCCATACAACTCCCCCGTGATGCAGAAAAGAATTTGACCGGTGCGTTTTTTTCAGCTACAATAGAAGTTAACAGTTTGGAGGATGCGCAAATGAAGAAAACACATATAGATTACCCGATCAATAATGATACACTGTACCGGCTTGCCGACCTGTTCAAGGTTTTCGGTGATCCTACCAGGATCCGTATCCTGTACGTACTTTCTGTGGAAGAGCTCTGTGTTCAGGATATTGCCGATCGTCTTTCCATGACCCAGAGTGCCATTTCCCATCAGCTCCGGATACTGAAGCAGATGTCACTGGTCAAATTTCGAAGAGATGGAAAAACCATTTACTACTCCCTGGCAGACAGCCATGTGGCAACCATCATGAATCAGGGACTGGAACATGTTACAGAAGAATAACCCATAAAACACAACGCAAAAAGCCAATCCGTTTCCTAATGGAAGAACAGATTGGCTTTTTTCTCTGCCTTATTCGTGCATCATTTATATTTATCTCTCGTCCTGTGGTGAAGCACCATCGCTCCGTATGCAGGCATCTTCACCTGAAGAATCCCTGCATCTGCAATATATTCTTCCGGCATTTCCGTATAACCCTCTCCGGAAGAAAGCATCAGGCGCTGAAAAGCCGTTGCTTCTTTCCGGCTTACACCGGTTTTCCAAGCTGTTACCCTTATGTCTCTCTCCTGATCCTGATTATTAAGGATCACTATGATCTGTTCAGAATCAGAAAAACGACCATAGCTCAAGCCCTGATGATCGTTCCACAGAAATTCCAGGGAACCCTTTGCAAGAATCGGATATGCCTTGTGTATGCAGATCATACGTTTATGAAAGTCCAGCATCTCCTGGTCTTCTTTTCCCCAGGGATAAGTTCTGCGGTTATCCGGATCTGTAAAGCCGCAGACGCCGGCCTCATCCCCGTAATATACCGTAGGCGCACCAGGCCACGTCATCTGGATCACAACAGCCTCTCTCATGATGGCAGGATTGATGCCTGCAGATGCTGCCTCTGCGCCTGCGTAGGAAAGCCTTCCTACTCTGTGATTGGTCCTTGTCAAAAATCTGGAATGGTCATGGTTTGAAAGCTCATTCATGGCTCCATAAAGCGCTCCCATATGCAAAGACTGCATATGATGCTTCATCGCCCCGATAAAGGCCTCACTGTTGCCATAAAGGTCCTCCCGGTACTCATCACTGTGCTTCTCCATTCCGGTCAGGAACCAGGTTACAGGCTCCATAAAAGCGTCATAGTTCATAACCGTATCCCACTCATCGCCGCGAAGCCAGCTTTCCGGATTTCCGTAGTGTTCTGCAAGGATCACTGCATCAGGATTGGCTTCTTTTACTGTCCTCCGGAATTCTTTCCAGAAGTGATGGTTAAAATCATTGCTGTGGCCCAGATCTGCAGCTACATCCAGTCTCCAGCCGTCTACGTTATACGGCGGCGAAACCCATTTTCTGCCCACATCAAGGATCGTCCGGCAAAGCTCCTCAGATTCTTCGTAGTTCAGCTTTGGCAGGGTATCATGGGTCCACCAGCCGTCGTAGGTTGGATTATAGGGCCAGCGGTTCTGATCCTGGAAACAGAAGAAAGAACGATAAGGGCTGTCCGCCGAAACATAGGCCCCCTTCTCGTAGCCTTCCTGATTTTCGTAGATCCGTTCCCTGTCCATCCATTTATTAAAGGATCCGCAATGGTTAAATACCCCATCCAGGATCACTTTCATCCCTCTTCTGTGAATTTCCTCCACAAGCTCCTGAAAAAGCTTATTACTGGCCTCCAAATTCCGTTTATCGGTCACACGGCGGATATACTTAAGGGCATGACTGTTATCACTGTCTCCGGGACTTAACAGACCATCACAGTCCGCTACGATCCTTCCGATATGCGGATCGATATGATCGTAATCCTGACAGTCATACTTATGGTTGCTGGGAGAGACAAAGACCGGATTCAGATAGATCACATCTACTCCAAGCTCCTGAAGATAATCCAACTTATCCATAACTCCCTGAAGATCGCCGCCATAAAATTCCCGGACACCCATCACAGCCGGAACCTTTTCCCAGTTATCCACTTTTACGGAAGTGTCCCCGATATAGAAATATTCCCCTGTTTCCACATCATTGGAAGGATCTCCGTTACAGAAACGATCCACATAAATCTGATACATCACAGCACCCTTCAGCCACTCAGGCACATGATATCCGGGATAGATCTCAAATTCTGTCCTTTCCTCATGTCTGGTGCTTACACCATTTGTATCATAATAACAGGTAACAAGTCCTGAATGAATCTCAAAGTAATATCGTACAAGATTTTTTCCCATTACGATCTGTGCAGTATAATAATCAAAGCTTCCGGAAGTTTTTTCCCACTTCATTTCCAGATATTCTCCGTCATGCACAAGACAGACGTTGTCCACATTATTTCTCTGGGTACGAAAACGGATCGTAACTGTATCACCTTCCCGCGGCTCCACAGGTGTACGGTAATATTCCGTCCCGTCACTGAACATTGCGTCTTTATTTAATACCGGACTCATATTGAGTATATACCGCATCTTCTTTGCAGTCTCCATGCTTTCATATAACATTCTATCTTCCTCATTCCGTTTTTAGTACCATGTTTCAAATATATTATCTTAATTTTTTCCATCCCGCAAGCATATATATCTGTTTTCTCCGTAATTCGCCTTTTATTTTTGGGCAGTAAAAAAGACAGCTGGTTAGGCTGCCTTTTTTGGAGAAGGTATTTCTTCTTATGGGGTGTAGCAAAAACTATATAATGTATTGGGGGGTTTTTACGGTATTTATAGTACCATGTGTCCACCAAAAAGTGTGCACAAAGTTCACAAAATTCAATATATTTTTTTGTGCATTTTATTCGTTTGTTTTTGCAACCTCTTCTTTTTCTGTTGTAAAAAGTGCTTCAAACTCTTCACGATGTATCTTTTCCTTCTCGAGAAGAAGGGCCGCACAGCTGTGAAGAACGCCGATATTCTCACGGATGATGCTCTCTGCATTCTCATGGCACTCACGGATGATACGGGAAATCTCCCCATCGATCTCTCTTGCCACTTCCTCACTGTAGCCTCTGGTATGTGCCAGATCACGGCCGATAAATACCTCATCGTCATCGTTGCCGTAAGCGATCAGACCGATTTTTTCAGACATACCGTATTTCATTACCATAGAGCGTGCAGTCTCTGTGGCACGTTTGATATCATTGGAAGCACCTGTGGTGATATCTCCGAAGATGATCTCCTCAGCCACACGTCCGCCAAGAAGCGTGGTGATATCCTCCAGCATTTTGTTCTTTGTATTAAACATCTCATCATTATCCGGCAGCGGCATGGTGTAGCCGGCAGCTCCCATTCCCGTAGGGATAATGGAAATGGTGTATACCGGATCCATATGAGGAAGTACATGGAACAGGATCGCATGGCCTGCTTCATGATAAGCTGTGATCTTTTTCTCTTTATCAGAGATGACCTTGCTCTTCTTTTCTGCACCGATCCCGACCTTGATGAATGCTTTCTTGATATCCTTCTGCATGATATAAGGACGGCCCTCTTTTGCAGCATCAATAGCAGCTTCGTTAAGAAGGTTCTCCAGATCTGCACCTGTAAATCCTGCGGTTGTCTGGGCGATCTGGCGAAGATCCACATCATCTCCCAGCGGTTTGTCCTTGGCATGGACCATAAGGATCTCCTCTCTGCCCTTGACATCCGGGCGTCCCACACCGACTTTACGGTCAAATCGTCCCGGACGGAGGATCGCAGGATCCAGAATATCCACACGGTTGGTCGCTGCCATTACGATGATTCCTTCATTTACTCCAAAACCATCCATCTCTACAAGAAGCTGGTTCAACGTCTGCTCTCTCTCATCGTGGCCGCCGCCCATACCGGTTCCTCTCTGACGGGCTACCGCATCGATCTCATCAATAAAGATGATGCACGGTGCATGACGCTTGCCCTCTTCAAAAAGATCTCGTACACGGGAAGCACCGACACCAACAAACATCTCCACGAAATCGGATCCGGAAATGGAGAAAAACGGAACTCCGGCCTCTCCTGCAACTGCCTTCGCGAGAAGAGTTTTACCTGTTCCCGGAGGGCCCACAAGGATCACGCCTTTCGGGATCCTGGCACCTACCTTGGTATACTTCTGTGGGGATTTCAGGAAATCCACCACTTCCTCCAGATCCTCCTTCTCCTCCTGAAGACCTGCAACATCCTTGAACGTTACTTTCTTATCATCAGGGGACGACATCCTGGCTCTGCTTTTTCCGAAATTCATCATCTTCGCATTGCTTCCGCCGCCTCCAGACATCTGCCGGTTCATCATCATAAAGAAAAAGAGAAGGATCGCGCCGGTAAGCACTACCGGAAGTACTGTTCCAATCATGGAGCTGTCCTTGGGTACATTGCGGATCGTCGGATCGATATCATGTTCTTCAAGAAGCGCCTCCGCTTCCTTTACATCGGTTACGTAGACTGTCTTCTGACCATCTGAAACAATGTTTGCTGTTACATAACCGGTGGGCACTTCTCTGTTCTGATGGATCACCGCATCCGTCACTTTGTCTTCTTCCAGAGCCTTTTCCAGCTGGCCCATTGTGTAGCTGCCCTGGGTAGATACCTGGTCATTGAGATACAGATATCCTGCGATCAGTGCCACAATAAGCAGAAGGTACAGGCCTATCTTACCTGAATGCTTGCTCACTTGGTTAAATCTCCTTTCAGTCCTGAAGCTCCACTACTCCGATGTAAGGAAGGTTTCTGTATTTCTGGGCATAATCAAGTCCGTATCCTACTACAAACTCGTCCGGAATATTGAAGCAGCAGTAATCTACCTCTACATCTGTCACACGTCTCTCCGGTTTGTCAAGAAGTGTACAGAGTCTGATGCTTGCCGGATGTCTGCCCTTCAGGATACGCAGCAGATAGCTTAAGGTTCTGCCTGAATCAATAATATCCTCTACGATCAAAACATCTTTCCCGTCCAGTGGCTGATCCAGATCCTTGACGATCTTTACAACACCGCTGGATTTCGTATCATCACCGTAACTGGACACAGACATGAAATCCAGTGTTACCGGGCGTGTGATCCTCTTGGCAAGCTCACACATAAAGAAAACGCCGCCTTTCAGAACGCAGATCATGTGTACATCTTTTCCGTCATAATCCTTGTTGATCATATCTGCAACTTCCTGGATACGGGCATCTACCTCTTCTTCACTGAGTAAAACCCTGATTTTTTCGCTCATGCTAAAGCTCCTCCTTGGTAATGTAATTCTAACACTCTCCCTGTAGTGGAAGTGATCTTATACTTCTCGTTCATACGTCCTCCCGGGATCCAGAGTATCTCAGATCCTACCGCAACAACCGGAAGCCTGTCTCTCATCTCCGCCGGAATCTTCTCATCAATAAAGATCCGGTTCAGCTTCTTTCTTCCGCCTTCACTGTTTACAGTAAGATAATCTCCCTGTCTTCTGGTCCGAACGCATGGACTATTTTTTATTTTATCATAATCAAACCATTTCGTATACTTTTTTTCTTCAATCTTCTGTTTCTTATAAGAAAAAATTTTCGACTCAAAAACTCCGAAAGGACTTTCCAGAATTCCAGGTACCGGAAGCTCCATAGACATTTCTCTGAGACCTGCCGATACTTTTTTTTCAGTGGAAGCAGCGTTCTCCCCGTCTGATGCAAAGTTCTTTTTCAGACATACCCCTCCGTACTGTCGTATTACCCGCAGCGATTCCGGAAGGTTGATATAACGACCGTTTTCTTTTTTTTGAAGCGAAAGGACCTGGTCCACATGAAGAGATGTAAAGTCCTTACGTTTTCCTGACAGTATCTCAAACGCCTCCATCACCGCATATTCCTGAAGGATAGGATCCTGTGCAAAAAATTTTTCATCCAGCAGATAGCCATTTTCTTTCCGGCAGCCTGCCAGAAGCTCCCTTCCCTTTTTCTGAAGATACGAATCTGCCTCTGCCAGAACCCGTGCGGTTTCTGCCATATGCTCCACCGCTTTTGCATTGATCTTCTGTTCCATAGCCGGAAGAATATGGTTACGGATCCGGTTTCTTGTATAGTCATCTGAAAGATTGCTGCTGTCTGTGATATAGGAAATACCTCTCTCCTTCAGATAATTGACGATTTCCTTCCGTTCTAAACACAAAACCGGCCGGATGATCTCACCATTTACCGCCTGTATCCCGGAAAGTCCCCGGATACCGGTTCCCCTTGCCAGATGATGCAGCATAGTCTCTGCCAGATCGTTGCGATTATGTGCCAGCGCAATCCGGAACTGTCCGTTCTTTTCTGACTGTTCCCCGGAAAAACCAAGTCTCTTTTTTTCCTCCTGGAACGCCTGTTTTCGCACGATTCTTCCGGTTTCTTCTTCTCCCAGCTTCCACTTTCCGGAAAGTTCCGGAACCGGATAATGCCTGGACCGGAAAGGAATTCCCCAATCCCGGCAGATTTTTTCCACAAACTGCTCATCCCGGTCCGCCTCCTGGCCCCGGATCCCATGATGGACATGAACCACTTCCATGGAAAAACCGATCTCTTTCTGAAGACTTTTCAAAATATGAAGCATTGCTATGGAATCCGCCCCTCCGGAAACCCCTGCCACAACCATATCCTCTGCTTTCAGCATCCGATTGTCTCTGATATATTTTCTTACACGTGTGATCATTTTTTCTCCTGTAACCAAAAATACTCTATTTTTTCCACAATCCTGCCACAACTACTGTCATATCATCCCTGGCATGATAATCACTGTATCCCAGGACCCTTTCCAGTATTCCCCGTCCCATCTCCCTGGGCTCTTTTTCCCGGACATCCATAATGATCTCCTTCATGGTTTCCTCTTCCCGTTCTGTAGGAAGTGCATCCAGAACTCCATCTGTCATCATGATCAGATAATCTCCATGATAAAGCTTCCTTGAGGCAGTATCAAAATCCAGCTGCTGGACCAAGCCTGCTGCAAGATTTTCCGAAGCAATGGATTCCACCCAGTGATCTCTTTTAATAAATGTGGAAGACGCCCCTGCTTTCAGAAAATCACAGATCCCGGTATAAAGATCCACCGCACAGATATCAACAGTAGAAAACATCCCTTCCCGTCCTTTCAATAGCAGTGCGGAATTCACCATTCTGGCAGCTGTTTCCTGAGAAAAGCCGGATTCCAGAAACTGTTCCAGAAGTTCTACCACGATCTCGCTTTCTTTAAACGCTTCTATTCCGGAACCCATCCCATCAGACAGACAGAGAAAAAACCTGCCATCCTCTTCCTGACGACAGATATAATTGTCTCCGGAAACCTTTTCCGCTTCTCTTGTAAGCCGCGCTACTCCGTAAAGCATCTGATAACTGACATCCTCCACAAAATGGACCATACGAAAATCTCCATTTACAATACTGCGGCTGTCGGCGTCCGGCGTCATGGAGCTTCCGCAGATCCTGGACAGGATCTGTGCGATCTCTGTCATGGAAACACACTGTCCGCTCCTGGCTCTCAGATTCAGAAATATCTGCCGTCTTCCTTCGATCTTATCCATGACCCAGACATTCTTTACAAGTACATGCTTTTTACGAAGTGCCTTTTTCAGATCTTCCTGAAACTGCGGATCTGCCGGCATGATATCATACAGCTCTTCTGCCATATGATCCATGATCCTCGAGATTTCCGTCAGCTGCTGTGCAACTGCAAGCCGGCTTTCGATCATCCGGTTATCCCACACGAGATTCTGCCTTTCTTCACGAAATCCCTCATTCAGGACCTGAAAATACTGGGCGGAACGGCCACATGCTCCCATCCATTCACTGCGTGCTCTCTGGATACTCTCTTCATTGCCTTCCTCCATGGTACGGATCATATTCTCACTGCCCCGCATGGTTTCCCCGGCACGCTCTCCCCAGCAGATCTCTCTCTGATAACATCTGGAACATACAGCCGCACTGGTGTCCGATATGATACGGTTCAGCTGTCCTCCGCTCAAAAATTCCTTACGGTAAGGCATTCCGTAGAATGTATCCGCAAGCTTCCGGAAGGATGCTGCATACCGTTCCACTTTTTCCTTCTGGGGATGGCTTTCACAAAGCGGCAGCATTTCTTCTTTTTCCTTCGTTTTTCCCGAAAAGACAGTTTTTGCCATGTCCCGGAGTATCAGCAGTATGCTGACTACGAGCATGGCAATGATCCATTCCTGCATATTTTCCCCTCCCCTTATAACCTTCACTGACTGAACATTATAAAGGAAGATCCCTGAAATATCTGTCAAAGCCGCACGAAAATGTCAAAAAAAATTTCGTCGAAACCTTTGATTTTCAGCTATTTTTCTTCCTGAAACACGATCTCGTTGTCTTTCACAAGTCCCAGCTTCTCACGAGCCGCCTCTTCCACATATTCGTCGGTCTTCATATGTTCTTTCTCTGCTTCGATCTCCTTGGTACGTTCCTTCTCACTTTCAATGGACTTCTCCAGTGCTGTAGCTTTGGAATCATAATAATCCCTGCGCCGTTCCAGAGTCTTACTCTGCAGCATAAGGCTTCCCAGCAACACCAGTGCGATCACCATGATCCCCGCCATGCCAAGATAATTATATCCGATCCGTTTTTTTTCTTTTCCCTTTTTTGGATTTTTCAATCTGCTGCTCCTTTTTTACACAATCTGATCTCTTTACCTTTTACGAGCTTATACATCCAAATTTTACAACTTCTTCAAAAAAATATCAACCGGTTTGCTGTCATTTTAGCTTTAATGGAACAGTCTTTTTAAAAGGGATCCTTCTTTTTTGTCCTTTTTCCTGCCAAGATAGGTAAGACTGTCGATTTTTCCCTCCAAGCTAAGCTGCCCACTTTTCAGATCAAGATGTTTTACATGAAGTCCTTCGCCTTTTATGGATAACTTTCCTTCCTCTGTATGCAGCAGTATTTCTTTTTCATCGAAAGAGATCACCTCCCGGATTCCCGTTATGGTGCCGCCTTTCTGCCGCTCCAGCATCAGACTGTGAAATGCTGCCGGTTTCTTCTCGTCCAATCCATACCTCCCTGGGGATGATTTCTCTTTTATTTTATGAAAAATCCATCCGGAATAGACCATCACGCCCAAACGGCAGCTGTCCCTGCATCAGATATAGCGGAACATGCTTTCCACCTCATCCTTTTTTACCGTTTCCTTAACTTCCAGGACTTCAACCTTTACATTACGGCTTCCAAACTGGATCTCCACAGTGTCACCGGTCTTTACCTGTACAGAAGCCTTGGCCGGCTTGTCATTGACCAGAACTCTT
The DNA here is from genome assembly GCF_008679485.1 of Blautia sp. LMAG:89. NCBI lineage: Bacteria > Bacillati > Bacillota > Clostridia > Lachnospirales > Lachnospiraceae > Blautia > Blautia sp. LMAG:89. The sequence continues at coordinate 9,401 of NZ_NANC01000004.1, forward strand.
CCTGCATCGCAGGCTTCATTTGCCACCGTACGGCGTTTGATCAGTCTGGAGACTTTCAGATATTTATCAAGACGCATAATTTTTCCTCCTAAAAAAGCAGGGGAAACCAAAAACCGGTTTCCCCTGCCGTTATCACTCTGAACCAACAGATTATTTACCGTTGACAACGTCCTTTAAAGCTTTTCCTGCTTTGAACTTCGGAGACTTGGAAGCCTCGATCGTCATGGTCTCACCAGTCTGAGGATTTCTTCCCTCTCTTGCAGCTCTTGTGCTTACTTCGAAAGTTCCAAATCCAACCAGCTGAATCTTCTCGCCTTTTTTCAGTTCATCTGTTACAACATCGATAAAAGATTTCAGAACAGCTTCTACATCTTTCTTGGAAAGATTGGTGTCTTTCGCCATTGCTGCCACTAACTCTGTTTTATTCATGGTGTTTCCTCCTATAATTGATGTTCTCTTATTTTTGACTTTGCTTTATATATATACCGCTTTTGGCTTATAATGTCAAGGTTTTTCGCATATTACAGGCGGAATGTGACCATTTTATCATTTCATGGAATCAACCATTTCAAGAACAGCCTTGCCCATTGCATCGGATTTCTCGTCTGCATCTGCAAGAGATGTTCCCTTAACGCCATAATAGAATTTAACCTTAGGCTCTGTTCCGGACGGTCTTACGCAAACCCATGCATCATCGGTAAGCTCATAGTAGAGAACATTGGAATTCGGAAGTCCTGTCGGCTTCTTCTCACCTGTTGCAAGATCTGTGATCTCATCCAGCTTGTAGTCACGTACAGCAGTCACCTTATGTCCGGCAAACTCAGCAGGCGGATTCTGACGAAGTGTTGTCATGATCTCCTGGATCTTCTGAAGTCCCTCGATACCCTTCATGGTAACTGCCTGAATGGCATCCTTATAGTAACCGAACTCCTCATACATATCGATCATTGCATCCCAGAGAGTCTTGCCCTGTGTCTTATAGTAAGCAGCAGCTTCGCAAAGTGCCATGGTAGCAACAATAGCATCCTTGTCTCTTGCATAAGTTCCGATCAGGCAGCCGTAGCTCTCCTCAAATCCGAAAAGATATGTACCCTTGCCACTGTTCTCAAATCCGAGGATCTGCTGTCCGATGTATTTGAATCCGGTAAGTACTTCGATAAGATTCACGTTGTATCCCTTGGCAATGGCATCTGCCAGGTTTGTTGTAACGATAGTCTTTACAAGAGCTCCGTCCTCCGGAAGGCTTCCGTTTACAGCCTTTCTCTGGCTCAGCTCATAGTTTGCAAGAAGGCATCCGGACATGTTACCGGTAAGATCATGATACTCTCCGTTTTTATCCTTTACGCGGACGCCAAGACGGTCTGCATCCGGGTCTGTAGCAAGTACGATGTCTGCATCCACTTCCTTCGCAAGCTTCAGGCCAAGCTCAAATGCCTCTGCTGCCTCCGGGTTCGGATAGCTGACTGTCGGGAAATCCCCGTTCGGAAGCTCCTGCTCCGGTACTACATATACATTCTCAAATCCAAGCTCTTTAAGGATCCTTCTGGCCGGGATATTGCCGGTTCCGTGAAGAGGTGTGTAAACGATCTTCAGGTTCCTGCCCTCTGCCTGGATCGCATCCATATGGATGATCTGTTTCTTAAGCTCTGCCATGTAAGCATCATCGACAGCCTGTCCGATCACTTCGAAAAGTCCTGCCTTTACTGCGTCTTCCTTGTCCATGGTCTTTACGGTATTCCAGTCGGAGATTGCCTTTACCTCGCCCATGATACCGGAATCATGAGGTGGTGTGATCTGCGCGCCGTCCTCCCAGTAAACCTTGTATCCGTTGTATTCCGGAGGATTGTGGCTGGCTGTTACGTTGATACCTGCCACACAGCCCAGATGACGTACTGCAAAGGAAAGCTCCGGTGTCGGACGAAGTGTCTCAAAGATATAAGCCTTGATCCCGTTTGCTGCCAGGCAAAGTGCTGCTTCCTGGGCAAACTCCGGTGACATATGACGGGAATCATATGCGATAGCAACTCCCTGGGATTTCTTGTCAACCTTGGCAATATAATTGGCAAGCCCCTGGGTTGCTCTTCTTACCACATAAATATTCATACGGTTGGTACCTGCGCCGATGATACCACGCAGGCCTGCCGTACCAAACTCAAGATCCATATAAAAACGCTCTTTGATCTCATTTTCGTCGTCTTTGATCGCTTTCAGTTCTTCTTTTGTCGCCTCATCGAAGTATGGGTTTTCAAGCCACTGATTATAGATTTCTTTATAATCCATGTTCCAAAATACCTCCCTGTTTCTTTATATAAGATACTTAATATTATATAACAATTTTCAGAAAAAGGGAAGTTTTGTTTTTTTCACATTCAGAATCATTACTGCCTGAAGCACTGTTTTGAAAATTCCTCCCACTGTTTTTTCTGATGGATCAGGGTTCTCAGCTTTTCCACATTTTTTCCAGAGATCACAGCCTTGTTATGTGTATAATAATGATTTGCCAATTTCCAGTATTTTTCCGGATAACAGAACCGGACTCTCAGGTTCTGCCACTCAGACTCCGAAAGCGGCCGTACGGAATCATATGCAGAAAGCATCTTCTGCGCGAGGTGCAGATCCCAACTGTATTTCTCCAGAATTTTCCGCATAAAGCGGTACAGATCTGCCATCTGCACATCAAAGCTCCAGTGACTGAAATTCGTCACCGCTGTGTTTTTCCCAAGTATCAGCACATTATGCTGATTATATTCGCCATGACAGATACTGCCGCTTTGAAGAGACTGCTGCCGCAGATTTTTATAATCCGTGGTTTCCAGCATAGCTGCCGCTTCTTCTCCTTTTTGCAGAAACCATTCCACGCTTTTCAGATAATCCTTCTCAAAAGAATTGACCGCTCCTTTTTTTCGGATAAAACGGCGTATTTTTTTCATTTCCTGATTATGCCGGATATATTCTTCCTGCAGATTTCTTCCCGCATAATCCATTTCCACAGGAAGCTGCATGATCTTGTGGATCTGTGCCAGAGTCCGGATGCTTTTTAAAATATCGTTTTCGGATCTCGTGTCACATTCCCGTCCCTCAAACCAGATCTGTGCAGTATATGGAACAGAATCTTTGTCCCTGCTTACCAGTACGCCTTCCCTGTTTCTGAGATAGGCGTCCACAAGACAGTTCTGTTCTTTCATTTTTTCAAGAAGCTGCTGCTGCATGGAAAGCTTTTTTTCCGAGCCATGAAATTCCCGGAGTATCACCGGACCTTTTTCTGTCCGGCACAGAAGTGCCCCCCGCACCCTGCCGGAGAATGAAGCCGTAAGCCCATACTGCTCCAGCACGCTCAACCCATAATCATACAAAAAAGTTCCCCCCTGCCTTATTTTACGTTCTATTTTATGCAGGGGGGATTTTTGTTATTCTATTCGGTTTTTATGCTGTCTTTTTCTGCTGTTTCAAGAAGTTTTTCTTTTGTATTAAGGGTTGGATCTTTCAGCACACAGTCAAGAAGTCTTTCGAGCAGTGCTCCCAGTGCCGGTCCGGCCGGATGTCCTGCCTTTATAAGATCCTTTCCGGAAACTGCCAGGGTTTTCAGAGATGTACATTCACCTCTTTCAAGGATCCCCTGATAAGCTTCCGTCACACCGCTTAACCGTGCCAGCTTCTCCTCCCTCCTGTAAGTACTCTGGGATAAAAGATCTGCCTTCTGCACTTTCAGATACAGCGGAAAAAGCTCTTCTCCGATAAGATTCACAGCTCTCCGCACATCCTCGGCGTCCGGAGTGGGACGAAGATCATGATACCGGATCAGACGACAGGTATTTCGGATCGTTACATTATCAAATTTCAGACGACGCAGGATCTTTCCTGCCAGCTTTTCGCCTGCCGGTCCGTGAGTCTTAAAGTGGTCTCTTCCATTCTCATCTGTCTTTTTTACAACCGGCTTGGCAATGTCATGAAGAAGCATGGTGATACGAAGAAGCCTGTCATTCTCGATCTCCGTAAGGCTTTTCAGGATGTGCTCGCCTACGCTGCAGCAGTGATGGGGGGTATTCTGCGCTGTTTCCATACAGGCATCAAATTCCGGAAGAAATTCCCGGGTAAGGCCTGTCTCCCAGGCTGTCCGGAGGTAATCCGGATGATCGGATACCAGAAGCTTTACAAGCTCTGTCTGGATACGCTCTGCACTGACATGCTCCAGGTTCCCCGACATCCGCGCCAGTGCCGCTTTCGTATTCTCCTCCACAGTAAAACCAAGCTGTGCGGAAAAACGCACTGCACGGAGCATCCGAAGAGCATCCTCTGTAAAACGTTCCACCGGATCCCCGACACAACGGATGATCTTCCTATTGATATCCTCCATTCCGCCAAACAGATCCACCAGTCCATGCCCCGGATGATAAGCCATGGCGTTAATGGTAAAATCTCTTCGTTTCAGATCTTCCTCAAGACTCCTGGTAAAGGTCACGGCATCCGGGTGACGGCCATCATGATATTCTCCGTCCACACGGTAGGTTGTCACCTCAAAGCCCTCTTTGCCCATCATTACAGTTACTGTTCCATGCTGGATCCCCGTATCTACAGTTCTGTGAAAAAGCTCCTTCACCTGCTCTGGAAGTGCGGAGGTAGTGATATCCCAGTCCCCAGGCACCCGGTCCAGGATGGAATCCCGGACACAGCCGCCAACAACATATGCCTCATAGCCGGCTTCATTGAGAATATGCAGGATCTGTTCTGCTTTTTGTGGTATGTTAATCGTCATAATAACTCCTCTTGATGATCGCTGCCGTCCGGTAAAGCGGACATTCGCAATCCGCTTCGCTACTTGCTCATGAACGCAGTCGCTTCGCGATCTGCGTTCAAAACACGTTTACATTTCGCTGTATTATCTCCATGTCAGCAGCCGAATAATATTCTGATATGTTTTCCTTAACGCTATTATAACATAGATTCATAAAAACAGCGGAGCATATTTTGCCCCGCCGTTGTTTCTGCAATATGGTTCCTGTTCACTCCGTTCTCAGTAACACGCTTCGCGATGCACAGAATTTATGCTGATCGCATAAATTCGCGTGGTATGTCTCGGGTTTTCTGTGACCTTCGCTCACACAAAACACCTCGCGGGACATTACCAGTGAACAGTAACGCAATATGATCATCCCACTTTTTTGAAGTGGCCTGCTGTATTTTTTTAGTATGCACGTCCCCAGTAAACCATTTTCTTAGCCGGTTTTCCGCAGCATACGCAAACGTCGCTTAACTGCTCCTGCTCAAACGGCATACATCTGGATGTTGCCTGGAAATCTTCCTTGATCTTGTCTTCACATGCACGATCACCGCACCACATAGCTTTGATGAATCCCGGTTTGCTGTTGATGATCTCACCGAACTCCTCATAATTCTTTGCTACGTAAGTATGTGCCTCTCTGTGTGCACGTGCGCGCTCCAGCATATCATGCTGAATGGTATCCAGAAGCTCTTTTACCTTATCTGCAAGTTCCTCGAAGGATACTGTGTATTTCTCACGGGTATCTCTTCTGCAGAGAACTGCCTGACCGTTCTCGATATCCTTCGGTCCACATTCCACACGAAGCGGGATACCACGCATCTCCTGCTCAGCAAACTTGAATCCCGGGCTCTTGTCTGTCGCGTCAACCTTTGCACGGATACCTGCTGCCTTCAGTGCTGCAAGAAGCTCGTCAGCCTTCTCCATAACCCCTTCTTTACGCTGCTGGATCGGGATGATCACAGTCTGTACCGGAGCGATCCTCGGAGGAAGAACAAGTCCGCTGTTATCACCGTGAACCATGATGATCGCACCGATCATACGGGTTGTCATTCCCCAGGATGTCTGGTGAACATATTTCAGTGTGTTATCTTTATCTGTGTACTGGATTCCGAATGCTTTGGCAAAGCCATCTCCAAAGTTATGGCTTGTACCGGACTGGAGAGCCTTGCCGTCGTGCATCAGAGATTCGATGGTATAAGTAGCCTCAGCACCTGCAAATTTCTCCTTGTCTGTCTTCTGGCCTTTGATGACTGGAATCGCAAGAACTTCCTCGCAGAAGTCTGCATAGATGTTCAGCATCTGGATGGTACGCTGCTCCGCTTCCTCAGCTGTTGCATGAGCAGTATGTCCCTCCTGCCACAGGAACTCTCTGGAACGAAGGAAGGGACGGGTTGTCTTCTCCCAACGGACAACGGAACACCACTGATTATATACCTTTGGAAGATCTCTGTGGGACTGGATCTCTTTCTGGTAGAAATCGCAGAACAGAGTCTCAGAAGTCGGACGCACGCAAAGTCTCTCCTGCAGCGGATCAAGGCCGCCATGAGTCACCCATGCAACCTCCGGAGCAAAACCTTCTACATGATCTTTCTCTTTATCAAGAAGAGACTCCGGGATAAAGATCGGCATGTAAACGTTCTCTACACCGGTTTCTTTAAATCTGCGGTCAAGCTCATGCTGGATATTCTCCCAGATCGCATAACCTGCAGGTTTGATCGCCATACAGCCCTTAACACTTGTATAGCCACAGAGCTCAGCCTTCTTAACAACGTCTGTATACCACTGAGCAAAATCCTCATCCATAGATGTGATGGCCTGTACTAATTTCTTTTCTTTTGCCATGATAAATCTCCTTTTTCTTGTGATCTGTTACATATTGCCGGCTGTCAGGCAGCCACAGCAATCCGGAATCCTTCCAGCTCACTCTTCTGTCCCATAAACCGTACACTGTATTTACAATCCCGTTTTACGGACAAAAAAATAAGCCATCCAAATCCCTCACAAGGGACCGAATGACTTCGGCGGTACCACCCCAGTTAACAGCCTGAAAAGCTGTTCTCTCAACACCCGTTAACGCCGGAAACACACGCCACGCTTCAATCACGCAGAGCTCCGAGGCCGGTTCCACAGTTCACGCACAGGATCCTTCCACCAAAGCAGATCCCTCTCTGAGATAATTCCCTGTGTACTATTCTCATCATCGCCGTATCTTTGATATATTTTAGGCGAAAACCGCCTCAAAGTCAACCCCAAACAAAAAAATATAACAAGTCTCTCTGCTATGAGTTACTGCTCACTCCGTTCTCAGTAACACGCTTCGCGATGCACAGAATTTATGCTAATCGCATAAATTCGCGCGGTATGTCTCGGGTTTTCTGTGACCTTCGCTCACAAAAAACACCTCGCGGGACATTGACCAGTGAACAGTAACTGCTATGCTCCTATTCCTTCACAGACACAGCCGGCATCTCCAGATACCTGTTCAGATCTTCTGTGAGAATATGGAGCTTAGTTCTGGTATCCTGTTCCTGGTACGTCAGCCGCCCTGCGATCCTGGTGATATAATCCTCTTCTTCGATGATCTCACAGGTCTCAGGAAAATTGATATCATAATACTGTGCAAGATAAGATACCCAGTAATCCACCGGCACATGTCTGTCTGCGGATAACACGGATTCTCTTCTGAGACAGGACTCCCACACTGCCGGTGAGATCAGCCCTTCTCCTGCAACCTCTTCTGATACACCAAGCATGGCCTCTATTGACGCCTCCAGCTTTACTCTGCAGTTATCCAGCTTATCGGCATCTCGGATCAGTTTTGCATGGAAAAGTGTTCTTGCATCGTGGATTCCTTCCAGTTTGAAATCACTGTGCTTCCGAATTGCTGCATCGATCAGCTCATCAAATTTATCATCCTCCACGAAACGTCGGATCAGCTTCTCCTCCCCGAAGAGAAGTTCTGCACCGAACACGGCATGATCCATGGTTCCCGGCTCAAAGCTGTGAAATCTACGGATCTGCTCAAAACGTCCAATATCATGAAGCAGACCGATCAGCTCCGCAAGTTCCACATCTTCACCGGAACATTCCATTTTTCTGGCGATCTCTCCTGCGTATTTCACCACTCCATAGGTATGTACGATCTTCAGACAGATCTGTTCATCCTCCCGGTCGTATTCATCCAGATATTTTTCGAATTCCTGTTTTGCATGTGCAATGTCGATCATTCTGCCACACCCCTTCTTCTTTTGTTCATTCTGTAGCTCTGTAAACACTCTGTATTTATTATATCGAAGGTCTCTGACAAATTCTACTGTATTTCCCGGAATTTTAAATCTTCTCGCTGCTGCCGAATGACTTCCCTGCTCAAGGAGCCAATTATCCCCTTCGTTTCCGGAAATGATATCCGGAACAACATGGGCAACACCGCCCTCCTCTGTCTGGTCTGCCTCCACATCACGGAGCCATTTTCGGTAGAAGGAATAGGTATTTTCAAGGAAGCATGCCGTACGGCAGAAGATTTCTGCATCACCGGTCCATCCAAGACGCTCATCTCCCTGTGGTGTCTCAAAAATATTTTTTGGTTTTACTTCCTCCATAAGGGAAACCTGTCCGGTAAACCGTTTTTTTCGGTTTCATCTATTCATACTTTACGATTTCTTTCCGCAGCCGCTTCATGATCCGCTTTTCCAGGCGAGAAATGTAGGATTGCGAAATTCCTAAAAGATCCGCTACCTCCTTCTGTGTTTTCTCGCTTCCTTCCCGGTTTCCGATACCGAATCGCAGACGGATGATCATCTGTTCCCGCTTTGTCAGTTTGCTGATGGCTTTTCCAAGAAGTGCGATCTCCACCTCATCTTCCAGACGTCTGGAGATCACATCGTCATCCGTTCCCAGGATATCCGAAAGCAGCAGCTCATTTCCATCCCAGTCCACATTCAGCGGCTCATCAATGGAAACCTCCATCTTTGTTTTGCTGTTTCTCCTCAGATACATCAGGATCTCATTTTCGATACATCGTGATGCATAGGTAGCAAGCTTGATATTTTTTACCGGATCAAAGGTATTGATAGCCTTTATGAGCCCTATGGTTCCGATGGAGATCAGATCCTCCACACCTACCCCTGTATTATCAAATTTCTTTGCAATATAAACCACCAGCCGTAGATTATGCTCGATCAGAACCGACTTTCCCTCTTTTTCCTTTTCTGTTCCCAGCATTTCGATCACTTCAGCCTCCCGTTCCGCTGACAACGGCGCCGGAAGGATATCATTTCCACCAATATAAAAAACCTCTCCCGGACGATTGAACATAAATTTCCGAATCACCTGAAACGGATAGGATCTTGCAGCTGCTCTGTTCATAACATAAGCCCCCTTCTCAATTTAATAGTCTGGAATTCAAAAGTATCTCGTACTCTTCTCCCAAAGCTGAGGGCTCGGATGTTATGGCAAGCACCGGTTTTCCTACATGTACCACCCTTTCGGGAGTCTGGATCAGAAGTTCATCAAGGATCACTGCCAGCAGCAGTCCTTTTTTTCCATCTGCGGTATGACAGCTCAGAAAATGCGGCTGCAGGCTGACAGATTCTGTATTTTCCAGCTCCTCTGGTTTATCTTTTATATCCATCAGTTTTTTTACCTGCTCTTTCGATATCAGGCTTCCCAAAAGTTCCTGTTTGATGATCGATACCGGCTGTTTTTTCACAGGATCCATAAGGAGATTTCCGGTATCATAAAAGCCGTATGTCTGCTGCAGCTTCCCCTGATATTTCAAAGTGACCGGAAAAATATTTCTTCTTCCAAACCGGAAGGTCTCGGTCACACATCCCAGAGTATAAAGTGTGCCATAAATCCCTGCCAGAAAAAGCAGAAATATTTTCACAGTCATGGTTCTTTCCGTTTCCAGTGCCTGATAGATCCCGCCAACCACAAAAGCTGTGAAATACAGAGCCAGAATGGTTTTTACAAGAAGGCCGCCTTTTTTCAGTCGAAAAGCAAACGACGCCATAAAAAAAGCGCAGCCGCCATGGATCAGTACAGCGGCAGGAAAAATGATCTTAAAAGGTGCACATACAAGCAGGCAGGATACAAAAGATCCAAAGGCAGCGGATATCACACATCTTCTGCGTTTCCCGTCAAGATGCAGAAATTTTCCCACAAGTCTTAAAAGCATGTAATCCATAAGGAAATTCGTCATAAAAACGATATCTATGTACATCCTCTGATACATAAGCTTCCCCCACTGCTGTTTCGTCTGCCATCGATTCTCAACTTTGGTAAGTGTATTTATTATAGGGCAGGCTCTTTGCATATTTTGTCAAATCCGGATGTCGATTCTTCTAACTTATCGGGTCGTTTCTGTCTGCCTCGACATTTATAGATTTTTTCTATGAATCGGCGACAAAAATGTATAAATTTCCGTACAATATTTGTATTTATTGATTTTCGCACTTTATAGTGCTAAAATATTTTTTATTATATTTCGTAAAGAAATTCTATTATATGAGATACAGGAGGGAATCGAACAATGATCAATATTACCGGACATACCGGGCTTACCGGCCTTCTGGGAAGCCCCGTGGCACACAGCGTATCACCTTTAATGCACAATGAGGCATTCCGTTATCTTGGACTTGATTATGTGTATCTCTGTTTTGATGTAACAGAGGAGACCCTTCCCCAGGCTGTGGAAGGACTGAAAGCCTGTGGGATCAAGGGCTTTAACCTGACCATGCCAAACAAGAATAAGATCGTGGAGCTTCTGGACGAGCTTTCTCCCACTGCCCAGCTGATCGGAGCGGTAAATACCGTACGCAACGACAACGGAAAATTAAAGGGGTTTAATACGGATGGTTATGGATTTACCCAGTCTGCCAGAGATGCCGGCTGTGATGTAAAAGGACGCACCATCACCGTTATGGGCGTCGGCGGTGCCGGAATGGCGATCTGCGGCCAGTCCGCCCTGGAGGGTGCAAAAAAGATCCATGTTTTTGCACGTCCTACCAGCCGTTACTGGGAACGCGCCGTTTCCATGGCAGAAAAAATGTCTCATATGACAGAATGTGAGATGATCCTTCATGAGATGGATGATCTCACTGCGCTGAAGGACGCACTGGAGGAAAGCAATCTCCTCATCAATGCAACTTCTGTGGGAATGGTTCCGGATGTGACAGGCACCGTGATCCCGGACAAGACTCTGTTCCATCCGGAGCTTACCGTAGCCGATGTTGTATATGAACCAAGAGAAACAAGACTTCTCAGGGAAGCCCGGGAAGCCGGATGTCCGACCTTTAACGGAATGTACATGCTGCTCCACCAGGGTGTAAAGGCTTTCCACATCTGGACCGGACTGGACATGCCGGTTGAGCTCGTCAGGGAGAAATATTTTAAATAAAAAATATCCGACAATACTGACCGCCTCCGCATCACAGCGTGGCCTCAATATTGCCGGATCAAAAATAAAGGCGGCCCGCCTATCACACGGGTCGCCTTTTATTTATCCGTCAATCATCTGTTTTGTTTATTTCTTCTCTTCCTGAACCTCGATCTTACGGATCGTTTTGTTCTTGATCTCTTCTTTGATGAAGTCAATGAACTCACCAAGCTCTTTCATTCCCTCATCGCCAAGGTAGCGACTTCTTACGGAAACCTTACCCTCTTCTTCCTCTTTTGCACCAACGATAAGCATGTAAGGTACTCTCTCAAGACGTGCCTCACGGATCTTGTATCCCATCTTCTCGGAACGTCCGTCTACAGAGCAGCGGATTCCTGCTTCTCTCATCTGAGCTTCAACCTTCTGTGCATAATCGTTGTACTTCTCGGAGATCGGGATCACACGAACCTGCTCCGGGCAGAGCCATGTCGGGAACATTCCTGCGTATTTCTCAATGAGCCATGCCAGTGTTCTCTCATAGCATCCCATGGATGTACGGTGGATGATGTACGGACGCTGTTTGTCACCATTCTCATCGATATAGTACATATCAAACTGCTCTGCAAGAAGTGCATCCCACTGAATCGTGATCATGGTGTCTTCTTTTCCGTATACGTTCTTTGCGTTGATATCAACCTTCGGTCCGTAGAAAGCAGCCTCGCCCACATCCTCTGTGAATGGAATGTTCAGCTCCTCAAGCATCTGGCGGATATGGCCTTCTGTCTCTTCCCATACCTCCGGCTCACCGATGTATTTTTCTTTGTTTGTCGGATCCCATTTGGAAAGATGATAGGTTACATCTTCCTCAACACCAAGTACCTGCAGACAGTACTGGGCAAGTGCGATACAGTCTTTGAACTCTTTTACCATCTGGTCCGGTCTTACGATCAGATGTCCCTCGGAAATAGTAAACTGACGAACTCGTGTCAGGCCATGCATCTCTCCGGAATCCTCATTACGGAACAGTGTGGAGGTCTCGCCGAGACGGATCGGCAGATCACGGTAGCTGTGCTGCTCTGCTTTGTATACATAGTACTGGAACGGACATGTCATCGGACGAAGTGCATAAACCTCTTTGTCCTTCTCCTCATCACCAAGTACGAACATACCATCTTTGTAATGATCCCAGTGTCCGGAGATCTTGTAAAGATCGCTCTTTGCCATAAGAGGAGTTTTTGTTCTTACATAGCCACGCTTTGTCTCCTCATCCTCGATCCAGCGCTGAAGCTCCTGCATTATGATCACACCGTTTGGCATGATAAGCGGAAGTCCCTGTCCGATCACATCTACAGTTGTGAAGATCTTCATCTCACGGCCAAGCTTGTTATGGTCACGTCTCTTTGCTTCTTCCATCTGCTCCAGATGCTCTTTCAACTCATCCTTTGTAGCATAGGCTGTTCCGTAGATACGTGTGAGCATTGCGTTTTTCTCACTGCCTCTCCAGTATGCGCTGGAAGAAGAAAGAAGCTTGAATGCCTTGATGCCTTTTACACTCATCAGGTGCGGGCCTGCACAGAGGTCTGTCCAGTCTCCCTGTGAATAGAAGGAAATCTCTTCTCCCTCCGGAAGATCCTCGATCAGCTCAACCTTGTATGGCTCATTTTTCTCTTTAAAGTATGCGATGGCATCCTCACGGGATTTTGTAAAACGCTCGATCTTTGCGCCTTTTTTGATGATCTTTTTCATCTCTTTCTCAATGGCGTCAAGATCCTCACGTGAAAATGGCTCGTGGTCGAAATCATAGTAGAAGCCTGTATCAATGGATGGTCCGATGGCAACCTTTGCCTCCGGGTATAAGTTCTGTACAGCCTGTGCCATTACGTGAGATGCTGTATGACGGAGAACTGCAAGGCCCTTCTCGTCTTTCGCTGTAAGGATATTCAGCTCACAGTCGCTGTCAAGAACTGTACGAAGATCTACGACCTCTCCGTTTACTTCTCCTGCACATGCAGCACGTGCAAGGCCTTCGCTGATGTCATATGCGATATCGATCACAGCTTTTGCTTCTGCATATTCTTTTTTTGAGCCGTCTTTTAATGTAATGATCATTGTTGTTTCTCCTTTCATTTTAAATGAAGTTTCTATGGTACACAGTATGTGTCTGCTTTTGCAAGAGATTCTGCAATAAAAAAATCCCTCACAGCACATCACATACTGTAAGGGACGAGTTCATTCATTCTCGCGGTTCCACCCTGCTTGCTCTGCTGCCCGGTCATGCCAGGATGCAAAGCCTCTCAATTATGATGATAACGGAATCACCGGACCGGATTGGGGCCACTCGGAGGTAGTCTTCGGCTGTTTCCCGATAAGATGTTTCCAGCACTTCACATCTCTCTCTGTAACGTTTCACAGCTTACTCGTCTCGTCAGCGTGTTTTTTATTTCTTTTTCTGTGGTTCATTATAAGCGCAGTATTTTTATTTGTCAACGCATGTTGACAAAATTTTTGAGATTTCTCTTCTCGCACAGATCTACAGATTTCCCATGAGTTTGTCTTTAATAATGGCCAGAATCTCACGGGGAATGTAAATAAAAAGACGCCAGCTTCGATACCTGGAAGGTACCATGGCCACTTCCCGGAATCCACATTTTCTTGCAATGGCAGCTCCTCTCCATACATGAAAATTGTTCGTCACCACGCCTACGGAACAGTCTGTGGTTCCGATCCTTCTGCGGCTGAATTCCAAATTCTCTTTTGTACTGGTAGATTCCTCTTCCCGTATCAGTCTGTCCCTGTTTATTCCGTGACCGGTAAGATAACGATACATGGCCTCTGCCTCGGAAATGTTTTCTCCATCTCCTTTTCCTCCGGATAGCACTGCCTTCGTACCCGGATTTTCTTCAAGATAAAGAAGAGCCCTTCTGGCTCGTTCCAGAAGGGCAAGTGTCATCCGTGTTCCGTCCACATGGGCACCTAACACGATAATGTAATCCAGATTCTTCTTTACGCTCATTATCTTCCGCAGCAGTGTTTGTATTTCTTGCCGCTTCCGCATGGGCACGGATCGTTTCTTCCGACCTTGTGCGGTTTCACAACTGTGCCGGATTTCTTCTGCTCCATGTAGAGGGTTTTCTTTTTCTCTTCTGTGAAGATCTTGTCCCACTGAGGAAGGTTGTAAAGCCAGTCAGCCTTGGCATCTACCATGTTCTTATAGAGTGCCTCTTTATCAAATGCAAGGTTTACCTTGGTATCCTCATCCATAGTCTCGATCGGGTTCGGAACCTTCAGACTGTCATTGATTCCGTCAAGGAAACCAACCATAGTCATAACGTCCTGACCGTATTTCTCAGCAAGCTCTTTTACAGTTCCGGAAACGATCTCATCCGGGTTCTCAAGAAGCTGCTCATAAATATTCTTCTCAATGTTAAAATAATTTGCCCAGAAGCGCTGAAGCTTATTCTTATCTGCATTCTGATTATAAGCAATGGAACGCCACTGCTCAAGAATTGTCATATCGCTCATTGTCTGATCCTCTTTTCCAAAATTTTAGATAAATAAGACGGAGATTTATATTCCGCTTCGCAATTTCTATTTATTATATCATCTTTTGGTGAAGAAATCAAATACATCTGTTTCATATCCGAGTTATTTTATCACACTGTGATTTAGTTCAAGCAGATATTCGTGCCTCCGCAGGGGACTTACTTGCTTCAGTTAAAATATTTTCTGAGAAGATAAGTCGGAGTGCAGCTCCATGCGTGGCAGTAGCTGTTGACAATGCTGCTTCCATATGGAGATTCTGCAGGATTTTCCGGATTATAAAGCTCCCAGAATGTATCCGCATCGTGGCTTATCATTCCGCCCCAGTAATATTTCATATATTCCATTGCCTGGTCTTTTTTACCACACATCAGAAGTGCTTCCACAAAATGATGGTTCATATATGGAGAAACCATTCCTTTTTCCGGTTTCAGTTCCACCAGACGATCCAGTATTTCTGCTCCTTCTTCGCTGCTGACCGCTTCTGCCAGGATCATCCATACCTGACTTGCTCATGATATAAATGGCAATATCGTGCTTTCCAAGCATTACCGCTATACCCCTGTTTTTCCCCATGAACATGAATTTTTTGAGATTCTCTGTCTGTATGACGGAACTGCCCACACTGCGATACAGGGGATCGAACACACTTTGCATACCGGAGATATCTGTATCATCCCACCGCATACCACTCACAGTGTGGGGATCTTTGATGACAGTGTTGCTTTTAATATTCTGGGCCATGCTGCTGCGTTTTCACGAAAATGATATTGAATCCATCCTTACAAAGGACAGCACCGGAAATTCTGTAACGGAAATCCTCAACTACCTGAACCGTCACTACCAGAGCGTTACCTTACGTGAAGCTGCGAAGCATTTTGGCTATAGTACTTCCCACTTCAGTACCCTGATCAGGGAAAGTACCGGACGGACATTTTTACAGATCATCCGGGATATCAAGCTGAACCAGGCATGTCATGCTCTGCGTGAAACCTCGCTCAGCAATCTTGCGATCTGTGAACTTGTAGGGTATGAAAGTCCGGAGCATTTCATGCGTACTTTTAAAAAAACATATGGAATGACTCCCGGTGAATACCGGAAGAAGAACAGGGAATAAAAGATTACAAGATCTTATATATTTTCTGTATAACAGATGCCGTTCCGGGAGATACTTATCATATCCTCCCCTTTAGAATGCAGAGGGCTTCGCGATGGTGCAGGCCCTCTGCGTTTCTCTTTTCACACTGAAGGTCATTTCACACCAAGCTTCTCAAGCGCCTTCGCCGCCTGCTTCAGATTCTCAAACTGGATGGTATGGATACCGGCTTTTCCGGCTCCCTCACAGTTCACGGCACGATCATCCAAAAATACCGATTTCTCCGGTTTCAGGCTGTAACGCTTCAGAAGTGTTTTGTAAATATCCACCTCAGGCTTGATCTGCTGCACATCACAGGAAAATACCACTCCATCCATATATTTCAGAAAAGACATATCCTGCTTTGTACGATCCAGCATATAAGTTCCGTAGTTGGAAAGGACATAGAGATGATATCCCTGATTTTTGAGATATTTCACCCAGGTTTCCGCATAATCATACAGATGCATACACTCCGGATCACGTCGTACCACCTCACGGATATCTGCTTCATATTCCGGTGCACTTTCCACAAATTTATCTACATACCAGGACTCCTCATGCTGTCCACGGTCCTGTTCCTCCCAGATCGGGTTTCGAAATACTGCATCTGCAATTTTCTGATACTTTTCTTCCGGGAAGTCATAGCTCCGAAGATACTCTTCCCAGTCATAGCCCATCAGCACATTTCCCACATCAAAAATAATATTCTCGATCATACGGTTTTCATCCTCTCTCGGCTTCTTATTTCCCCAGATCCGGTACGCCATCCAGAAAACATACGCTACGATCGGTACCAGAACTGCTGCCGCAAAAGCCCCCCGGAACAAAGCCTGGGCGTTTTCACTGCTTCCCCAGGCAAATGCCATTGGAAGGCAGAATATAAGAAGTAATATGACAACACCTGCAAGTGCCGCGATTCTTTTAAAATTTTTCATTGAGCTTCCTTTCACATGATACATCCGCTATTCTATCTGTTATTTTAACTGAATATCTCTTTGAACCAAAAGGGCGCCGGAGAAATTCTTCCCCGGCGCTTCCTGTTGTCATAATCCTGATACTGTAAAAATAATTATCTATAAATGATGTCGTTTCTTCCTGGTCCGTTAGAGATCATTGTGATCGGGAATCCAATATGTTTTTCTACGAACTCTACATATTTTCTGCAGTTCTCCGGAAGATCCTCATATTTTTTGATTCCACGGATATCGCATTTCCATCCCGGAAGCTTCTCAATAACCGGTTTTGCTTTCTCAAGCTGCACAGTTGTCGGGAATTCTGTTGTTACCTCTCCGTCGATCTCATAGCCTGTGCAAACCGGGATCTCATCCAGATATCCCAGAACATCCAGTACTGTAAAAGCAACGTCTGTAGCTCCCTGGAGACGGCATCCGTATTTGGATGCAACACAGTCGAACCATCCCATACGTCTCGGACGGCCTGTAGTAGCACCGAACTCACCACCGTCACCGCCACGTTTTCTCAGCTCATCTGCTTCCTCGCCGAAGATCTCAGAAACGAATGCACCTGCTCCAACTGCACTGGAGTAAGCTTTGCATACGGTTACGACCTTCTTGATCTCATATGGAGGCAGACCTGCACCGATGGCACCATAAGCAGCCAGTGTGGAAGAGGATGTAACCATCGGATAGATTCCGTGATCCGGGTCTTTCAGAGTTCCAAGCTGTCCCTCAAGAAGAACCTGTTTTCCCTCTTTCAGTGCATTCCAGAGATAGAGCGATACGTCGCATACGTATGGCTCAACCATCTTCTTGTATTCCATCAGCTCATTCATGATGTCTTCCGGTTTCAGAAGAGGCTTATGATAGAGATGCTCAAGTGTTACGTTCTTGGTCTCGCAGATACGTACAACCTTCTCTTTCAGTGCTTCCTCATCAAAAAGCTCACTTACCTGGAAGCCGATCTTTGCATATTTGTCAGAATAGAACGGAGCGATTCCGGATTTTGTGGAACCGAAAGCCTTGCCGCCAAGACGCTCCTCCTCATACTGATCAAACAGAATGTGGTAAGACATTACCATCTGTGCTCTGTTGGAGATCAGGATCTTCGGTGCCGGTACTCCACGGCCTACTACTTCGTTGTACTCCTTGAAGAATACCGGAATGTTCAGTGCAACACCGTTTCCGATGACACTGGTCGTATGTCCGTAAAACACACCTGACGGAAGTGTATGAAGTGCGAATTTACCGTAATCATTTACGATGGTGTGGCCCGCATTGGCTCCACCCTGAAATCTTACGATGATATCGGCTTTCTCAGCAAGCATATCTGTGATCTTGCCTTTACCTTCATCTCCCCAGTTTGCTCCTACTACTGCAGTTACCATAACACAGTTTCCTCCTTGTGTCTTTCTCTATTATTCGGAATGCCACGTTATCTGTATATCATCCACAGAAAACTGACATTCCTGTCTGCGTTCTTTTTATGCTTACAGCATTATACGTTGATCTCAACCTTAACGCCAAGCAGATCTTTATGCGCATCCAGCACCGGCTGTACCACATTTGCAATGAAAGCTTCTGTCTGCTCTTTGGCACGTCCTGTATATCTGGACGGTTCCATGGCCTTCTGAAGATCCTCAAGAGTCAGGTTAAATGCCGGATCTGCTGCGATCAGCTCAAGAAGATTATTATCTTTACCCTCTACCTTCACGTTCTTTCCTGCTTCCATGGAAAGCTCACGGATACGCTCATGAAGCTCCTGACGGTCTCCGCCTGCCTTAACTGCATCCATCATGATATTCTCAGTTGCCATAAATGGAAGCTCAGACATCAGTCTTTTCTCGATAACCTTCGGATAAACAACCAGTCCGTCTACAACATTGAGGCAGAGATCCAGGATTCCGTCGATCGCAAGGAATCCTTCCGGAACGCTGAGACGCTTGTTTGCAGAGTCGTCCAGAGTTCTCTCAAACCACTGTGTTGCAGATGTGATCGCCGGGTTCAGTGCATCGATCATCACATATCTGGACAGGGAAGCGATTCTCTCACTTCTCATCGGATTTCTCTTATATGCCATAGCGGAAGATCCGATCTGGGATTTCTCAAATGGCTCCTCTACTTCCTTCAGATGCTGAAGAAGACGGATATCGTTGGACATCTTATGTGCACTTGCAGCGATTCCCGCAAGGATATTCAGCACACGGGTATCAACCTTTCTGGAATAGGTCTGTCCGGAAACCGGATAGCAGGATCTGAATCCCATCTTCTCTGCGATCATCGGATCGATCTTGTCGATGGTCTCCTGATCCCCGTCAAAAAGTTCCAAGAAGCTAGCCTGTGTACCGGTTGTTCCCTTGGAGCCAAGAAGCTTCATAGTGCTTAATACATACTCAAGGTCCTCAAGATCCATCAGGAATTCCTGAGTCCAGAGAGTTGCTCTCTTACCTACGGTTGTCGGCTGTGCCGGCTGGAAATGAGTAAACGCCAGAGTTGGCTGGTCCTTATACTGTGCTGCAAACTTGGAAAGCTCTGCGATCACGTTCACAAGTTTCTTGCGGACAAGCTTCAGCGCCTCTGTCATAATGATGATATCCGTATTATCTCCTACATAACAAGAGGTTGCTCCCAGATGGATGATGCCTTTTGCCTTCGGGCACTGTACGCCAAACGCATACACGTGAGACATTACATCATGGCGAACCTGACGCTCACGCTCCTTAGCCACATCATAATTGATATCATCCGCATGAGCCTTCATTTCGTCGATCTGCTCCTGGGTAATGTTAAGGCCAAGCTCACGTTCCGTCTCAGCAAGTGCGATCCACAGCTTTCTCCATGTGCGGAACTTCATGTCCGGGGAAAAAATATACTGCATCTCTTTACTTGCATACCGCTCTGACAGCGGGCTTACATATCTGTCTGTATTCATTACTACCTCCTGATCACATACCTCCGGGCCGGAATGGCGAAAGATCCGTTATCTGCCCGGTTCTGGTTAATTCACGCCTCTTGAAATTATATAACATTGCCTCTTTAAAAGCAACCGTTTGTTACTCCATACCCTGATGGAATTTTCCCAAAAATTCCTTCATTCTGCCATTTTCGGAAGAAAATACCTCCTGCGGCGTTCCCTCCACTGCGATCACACCCTTATCCATAAAGATGATACGGTCGGAAATATCTCTTGCAAAATTCATTTCATGAGTAACGATCACCATGGTGATATGCTCCTGAGCAAGATCCTTGATAACCTTCAGGATCTCACCGGTCAGTTCCGGATCAAGTGCAGATGTAGGTTCATCAAAAAACAGGATCTTCGGATTCATACAGAGCGCACGGGCAATGGAAACTCGCTGCTGCTGTCCTCCGGAAAGCTGAAAAGGATATGCCTTCTCCTTGTCTGCAAGGCCCATTTTCTTAAGAAGGCTTCTTGCCTGGGCGTAAACCTCATCTTTCTTTCTCTTCTGCACCTTCAGAGGTGCATCCACTATATTTTTCAGTACGGAAAAATGCGGAAACAGATTGAACTGCTGGAACACCAGTCCCACATCACCGTTTTTGATGATCTCGCCGCTGTCCGGCGTCTCAAGTCCTGTGGCACAACGCAGGATAGTTGACTTGCCGGAACCGGAAGGACCGATGATACTTAAAACTTCTCCCTCTTCCACGTCAAGAGAGATATCTTTGAGAACTTCCAGTCCGTCAAAGCTTTTTTTGATATGTTTCATTTCAAATAATTTCATATTTTATACTCTCCATTCCGGTTAGCGATAGTAATTCATACTTTTCTCAACCTTCTGCATCACAACAGCCACGATCAGGTTGAACACATAATAAAATATCGCAGCGATCACAAATGGCATCATTGTTGTCTGTGCACTTGCAATCTGCTTGGCAATGGTAAACATCTCCGCAACTGCCACAACAAACGCAAGGGAAGTATCCTTGACCAGCGTAATGACCTCATTTGTAATAGACGGCAAAATCCTCTTGATCACCTGTGGAAGGATGATGCGAAAAAATGTCTGCACCTTATTGTATCCAAGGATCTTTGCAGCTTCATACTGTCCCACCGGCATGGATTCAATGCCGCCGCGATAGATTTCTGCAAAGTAAGCTGCATAGTTGATGGCAAATGCGATAAATACAGCGATCAGACTATATCCCATGGAAATACGGATCCCGAAGATAAAATAAGGGCCGAAATATACCACCATCAGCTGCAGCATCAGCGGCGTTCCTCTCATGATGGATATGTACCCGGATACAATGGTACGGATCACTTTGTTTCTGGACATTCTGCCAAAACAGATCAGAAGTCCCAGCGGCAGAGAAAACAGCAAGGTTACAAAAAAGATCTCAATAGAGACCAGCATTCCTCCTGCCAGCTGCTGGAGCATTACACTAAAACTCATTTTTTTCCTCCTGGTTCGGAGTATCAGTCCCATTTATCGGACTGATACCTGTAATTCCTGTAAACAACAGGAAATGAGCGTGTACGGCAGCTCTTTCTGCGCCGAAGCACCCTCATTTCCTTTTTATGCGGAAGCTTCAAAAGCTTCTGCTATGTTTCTTATTTCTACTGCTGTTGGATAGCTTAAAAAATATCTTCACAGCTTTTACTGTACCGGATCTGTACCGGATCATTTGGATTCAGAATCGGTTTCTTTCTCTGTGCTGTCTGCACTTTCTTCTGTGTCAGCTTCTGCTGAATCAGAATTCTCTGTCTTATCCTTGTCCTCGCTGATGCAGAGCATGCTCTTATCCAGTTCATACTTATCTGCAAGCTTGTCAACCTCACCGGACTCGTCAAGCTTCTTGACCTCATCCCATACGAGATCCTTCAGCTCATCATTTCCCTTCTTGAATCCGATGCCATACTGCTCGTTCTGGATTGGCTCGTCAAGGATCACATATTTATCCTTGCCTCTCTGGGAAAGCTGATAGTTAGCAACACCAATATCAACAGCAACAGCGTCTGCAGCTCCGGAATCAATATTCATAAATGCAGTGTTGTAGTCCGGATTCTCTGTAAGAGATGCAAAGCTGTCCTTGAGTTCCTTATTGTCATCGTTGTTCAATGCGTCCAGTGCAGCGGATGCAGCCTGTACCACTACGTTCTTGCCCTTAAGATCCGCAAGCTTCTCAATTCCGGAATCCTTGGCAACTACGATCACCTGCTCATTGTTGATGTATGGATCACTCCATGTATAGTCATCCTCACGTCCGTTGATAGTAAATCCATTCCATATACAGTCGATCGTTCCGGAGTTCAGCTCCATATCCTTGGAATCCCAGTTGATAGGCTTCTTAACAAGTTCCCAGCCAAGATTATCACATACTTCCTGGGCAAGGTCAAGGTCAAATCCTACATATTCTCCGCTATCATCCTTATATCCGAACGGAGGATATTCAGCATCAAATCCTACGATCAGGGTCTTATCCTCAACACCTGCCTGTACACTCACTCCTGTTACCATCATTCCTATTGTCATCGCTGCCGCCATTACTACTGCAACTGTTCTTTTCTTCATGGTCATTCTCCTTTTTTCGGTTATCTCTTTATCACATGGTCACTCTACCACGCGAAAGCGTATGGTTATAGTAACATACCCAAAAGGAGCTGTCAAGAGCAAACCTTCTGCTCTGCCAGATAATCTTTGTATTTCTTTCTGGCCGTTTTCAGATATGTTCTGGAAATTGGGATTTCCGCCTGTCCGACCACAAAACTGTTCTTCTTAAGTGAAGTTACCTTCTCCATGTTGATACAAAAGCTCTGATGACATCTCAGAAAGCTGCTGTCTGACAGCTGTCCCGAAAAATCCCCCAGCCTGGCTCTGCAGCTGATCTTTTTTCCATCGGTAAGATGAAATGTCACACTGTGAAGACTACTGGATATATATGCCAGATGATCGTGCTGCAGTGTATAAACCTGTTTCCTGTAGCGAAAATACAGCGCTCTTCCGCCTTCACGCCTGCATACCTCCAGGATATGTACCAGAACATGTTCCAGTTCTCCACTTTCAACCGGTTTGACCAGATAGTTATAGGCAAACACTTCAAATGCTTCTTTATAGAATTTTTCATTCTCTGCCACCAGCACAACCGGGATATAATGTCCTTTCAGGCGCATTGTCCGTACAGTTTCCAGACTCCTGCCCTGATCACCATCCAGCCCCAGAAATATCAGATTGCAGATCTTGTGTCCCTCTGCCAGTCCTTTCAGAAGACTCTCTCTGGTCCGATACAGAAGGAGCTCTGCATCAGGGACCAGTGTGGAAAGCTGCCTGTACAGCTTCTGTGCATCCTTTCGTATTTCATCACATATCGCGATCGTCATCACTGCCATTGCCGTGTTTTCCTCCCTCATGCTCTTTCTGATATTAACATTTTATTTTCAAGGAAAGACCTGCGCAATATGTGCTTCTAATTGTGCCTTGTTTTTTTACAAATTATTGCAATTCATGATCTGTTTTCGTATAATAATGTCATATAAGCACCAAAAGGAGTACTACTATGTCTGATTTCAGCAACAAATGCCGGGAATCCCTAAAGGATACAGGAGAAAACGTTTATCAATTATCTGCTTCTTCGGGACTTGACCGTACCTCGCTACAACGTATGATCACAGGGAAACGTCTTCCCGGTATTGATTTTGTGCGCCAGTTCTGCGATTCCCTCCGGATCAATCCTTCCCAGCGCAGGGAACTGATGGAATTATATAAAATAGAAAAAATCGGAAAAGAAATATATTACAACCGCAAATATATACAGGAGCTTCTGGGTGTTATCAGCTCCCAGCAGGTCATTTCCCGGGAGGGTTTTCTCAGGCTTCCATCCTTTCCCTTTTACCGTGGAACTTTTTCTCTTGATGTGGAAAAGAAGGTCCTGAGCCTTTTTGAGGACATCCTGTCTTCCGGTTCTTCTGAAACGATCCGTACCAACCTTCCGGCCAACTGCCGGCTTCTTGTACAGATCTTTTCCCATCTTTATCCCAAATATGAGAAACTGCCACCGGTGATCCAGATCCTGCCGCTTCACCAGAACCCGTCCGCCTCACCGGATTACAACATGAATCTGGAAACCTTTCTCTGCACACTCCTTCCGATCCTGTCAGGTTTTGTGGGCTACCAGCCATATTATTACTATACTCAGACAGGCCGAGAGTTTTCCAGCTATGAACTGTTTCCTTTTTTCTTACTCACTGAAAAAAAGCTGCTGCTGTTATCCTCGGATATGATGACCTGTATTTTTACTGAAAATCCGGAAGCGATCCACGCATATCAACAGGAATTCCGGCGGGCTCTTGAGAATTCCAGCCAATTCTTCCTGCAGTCGGATTCTCCGGACAGGATCCTTAATATCTTTGGTTCTATCATGCAGACAAAGATCTCAACAAATTTTGCACTGGAATCTCATCCCTGCCTTGCACTGATGTCCTATGGTCCGGGCTTTATTCAGTCATTGTTTGATAACAGGGATATCGATCTTTCCGATCCGGTCTATACCCAGCTGGCAGCGGTTCTGAACCAGACTTCCTTTTCTTTTACAGAAGCTGCCTTTTCCTGCAATTATTTTACACTGAGCGGGATCCGGAAATTTGCCCGTACCGGACTCCTTGACGGACCTTATTCCTACCATCAGACCCCTCTTCCGAAAGAAGAACGAAAAAAAGCCCTCAAGCATCTTCTTGACACAGATATGGGACATGAAAAATGCAGGATCCTGAAGCCTTCCGTACTTCCTGAAACCGGGATCCATCTGGAAGTTCTGTCTGACTATTCCGTTTTTCTCTGCTTTCTTTCCGAAAAAGATACTTTTCTCTGTATCTATCTGAAAGAAACCAGTATCGGACAGGCCCTGAATGATTACCTCTGTTCCCTGTCTGAGGAAGAATCCGTATATACAAAAAAAGAAGCCCGGCAGATCCTGCTGGGACTTCTTGAACAGCTTTAAGAGCCGGTACTTCTGTGATATTCTCTTGTGAGATCCTCCAGGATCCTGTCGGTTTCTCCGGATGCGATATGCTGCTCCGGGAGACCGGCAAAGCTTTTCAGAGCCTGGTCGGTTTCCTGCCTTACCATTTCATCTGTCTTCAGATCTTCCTGTCGTTTCCTGTATTCTTCTTCACTGTGAACACTGCGGTAGGCCAGAAGATAAACCTTCATCGCTTTCTCTGAATGATTCTCCTTCCATGCTTTCCAAAAGCATTCCAGCGCTTTATCCATCTGGAACAGGTAACTGTATGCGCATCCCTGATTATGCAGGATCCTTTCACGCATCTCTCCGGTGATTTCTTTCCCGCCATGCTCCAGAAGCTTCTGATAAACACGGAGTGCATTCACATACATCCGATTCTCCATCAGCGCATCACCTTTGCGTTTCTCCCGTATTTCTTCAGGTTCACGTTTTCTGGCTTCAATGCGCCCGTTTAAGGTCTTAAGCTCTTCATAAGCCAGATAATTGATCTCTTTAAATATCGGATACAGTACTTCTTCAAGTCCGGCCTCTCTTCCAATATAAGGTTTCAGCTTGGCCGCAAGCTTCGGAAGCTCCAGTTCTTCCTCCAGCCAGGTACAGAGCTTACTGCTGATCAATGAGCTGTCCACAAGATAAAGATTGTTATAAAGATAATAGCAGAGTTCTTCTATAGAATAGATATTGGTACTGATATTTTCGATATAAAACGGCTTCTCTGCTTTTCTTACCTGACATAAAATATATCCGCTCATGCCTGCTTCCTTTCTTCCTGCTCATCCCATCGTACCAGTTCCCTCCAGATCTTCCCACTGGAAGGATACATTTCGCCAAAGCCCAGATCCTCTACTGTGATCTCACAGTCTCTCGGCGATACGTATTTCAGCGTGAGGGAAAGCCTTGAAGTCCGATTAGGCCGCTTTGGCAGACCCTCAAGTGCCATGGCCACACGTTTCTTCTCGGTTTCTTCCGGAATACTTACTACAAATACCAGTTCACTGGTATCATCCAGGATCAGCTCGCAGGATGCACTGCATTCATACCAGTTGCTGCCGCTTTCGATCAGCGGATAGTAAGCCGGAGAGCCCATCACCCGCATATCCATTCCTACGTCCGCAGTCACCAGCGAATCACTTAAATAGCGGTAACCTTTGAGTTTTTTATCCTCCAGCCTGTCCTTACCGGCTATGCAGGCTCCCTTTGCAAAAAGATTGTTTCCGTAAAAAACCTTCCGTCCCTGATGACACAGGAGCTTTACAGACTGCTGTGCCCACTGCTGGTCAAATCCTTCTCCCGTGATCTGCACACTGGAGAAGAGCTCTTTGCCGAGAGTCTTACTGATAAAACGGTAAAATTCCACATCACGGATCTCATCTTCCGGTTCAAGCTTTGTACTGACCGGATCCTCCAGTTTTACAAGCACCGGTCTGGAAGAGCCGTTGATGGTCAGCTTCCGGAAGGTTACCGTATCGCCTGCAAAGGCATACCAGCCTACACTTCGATTCCAGGTTTCCCGTTTCTGTCCCAGTGCATAATAATAAAAGCTCTCGCCATAGTCCATAAGCATATATTTCTCACGGGAAAAACCTGCAAGGCTGCAGGCCTTCTGATAATTCCGTACCTGAAGTGTACTAAGCTCCGGCGATGTGATACAAAGACACCGGGTATTCTTTACGATATCCTGGATTCCCAGAAATTTCAGGATTCCCCTTAGAAAATGTGCCAGAAGCTCTGCCGGCTCTTTTTCCTCTCCTGCCACCTGGATCTTTTCTTCCTTCTGACAGATATCATAAATATTTCCGATCATGATCCCGCCCTTTTCCCTGGCAAAATACTCTGCTTCCAGGCCTACGCAGTAATCACCGTGATCGGTACGATAGCAGATACAGCCCGGAGCTTCGTACTGACTGGCTCCTACCTTCATGGAAAGAGAACGGGCTTCTTCTGCTTTTCTGTCATAATAACAGATCTGTGTGTATTCTTTTCCAATATCAATTCCTATGATCAAGTCACGAATTTCATTCATCTTTCCGGTTCCTTCTCTATGACAAACATTTCATTAACGTACTGTTCCTGCCGGAGATACTGTGCCAGCTTCTCCTTCACTTCCGTGTCTTTCTCCAGTTTCCTTGCACAGAGTATCTGATTGATCAGCTGATATTTGCTGGATGCCTGGTCATTACTCTGGTTCATGGTCAGTATTTTTTCTTCCGTTTTGTGTACACCGGTTTCATCTTCTGTCTGGAAATAATATCGCAGGGTCTCTCCATAAAACAATGTAAATGCTCTGGCAAAAATTCCCTCATAGATATTTTTGAGCGGTTCACTTTTATAGTCCGGTACAGTTCCAAGACCGGTATCCAGGGAATAATACAGTGTGACCGAAGCCTCCGGTGAAGTATGATACTCTACAAAAGTCTTATCATCCAGCTGATACGGTCGCAGGATACTCTGATCCAGATTCCGGAAAAACTCAAATATCATTCCTTCCTTTACACAGGAGGAGAGGATTTTTTCCTCCATTTCCAGATTTTCTTCATCAGCAGTTTTTTCTTCGGAAAGCAGTTTCAGAAGGGTCAGGTCACAGATCCGGTCTCCGGGCCACTCCTTTTCTCTGCGATTTTTCAGATACTCCTTAAGTCCAGGCATCTCCGGCATTTCTTTTACAAACATTCCGTAAGACATCAGAGTCAGATACGCACCGATCACACTCTCTTTTCCGGAATGGCGGATATATGCTTTCAGGATATCCTCACCCTCTGGCCGATAATCCCAGTTAAACATCAGAAGAGAAAGGATCCTCTCCTCCAGATTATAGGTATCCATATCAAACCCACAGGCACTTTTCCAAATATCCAGAAGTTCATCCACAGGTCCAAACCGGAATTTCATCAGATACATGAGGATCACTTCATCATAGATTCCCTGTCGGTATACATGAGAGGAAAGTGCGATCAGCTCTTCGTCTTCCGCACAGTCACAACGGATGATCATACGGCTTACCAGCTTCAGAAGAGCACGCTCCTCTACTCCTTCAAATCCAAATGCTTCCACCACGCTCATAGCCTGCGGAAACAATCCCCGCTGGATCAGGATCTCCAGAAGGGTTTTCCGGTCGACCATGGCATATTCCCGATAATCCATCATCTCCAGACAGGCATCCAGATCTTCTCCCTGCACGTGATCCCGATAATAATCCAGGATCTTTTTGCGGATCAGCCTCTTATATTCATCGGTAAACGCCGGTGAAAGGACCAGTTTCTGAAAAATCCCCAGATTCTTACGACTGATCTCCTGACCCTGACAGTAATACAAAAGCACAGCCGGTTCATCCGCCCCTTTTTCCAACACTGCCGGAACCATCTCACGATCATCAAAAAGTGGTGTCAGATTATAATCTACCGTAGCAGCATAACGTCTCTGTTTTTCATCCTGAAATACAACGGCCGCATCTTCGCTGCAGATCCTTGGGTAAGCGATCCCATGGATACACGGATAGATTTCTTCCTGTTTCATCTGTCTGTGACGGACGATCACACTGCGAACCTTCGGATCATCCGTATACAGCCGGCAGGTAAACATTCTGGAGGCGATCACCTGCGCTTTTTCGCTGTCCGATGGTTCCCGCATGAATTCCTGATAAACAGCGGCATAATTTTCATTCATCCGGCCTTCCCGTAACTTACGGAAAGCAAATTCCTCCATGCTTTCACGATAACTTTCGTATGTCTGTGGATCACGTTCCTTCCCTGCAATGATGCATGCATACAGATAGGCACGCTTGGAATCACCGAGAGTATTGTTGTTATAGGTAAAATACATCAAAAGCGGTTTCGGCAGGACTCTCCGATAAGAAGTATCCAGTGTTTCCACATAATATTCATACAGCCGTGTGATCCGGATCCCGCGGTCCACGGCAGCGGAAAACCACTGAAAATATTCCGGTTTTCTTGGATTTCCCTTCATAATATATTTACAGATAGCTTCCACGGTATCATCCGACGGAAAGGCTTCACATCCCATGGCCATAGCACGGTACAGACTTTCGTTAAAAGCTTTCTCATAACCGGAAAGATATGCCAGGCGCATGACCAGCTCTTCCGTCAGCATCTGTTCTTTTCCTGCAAAAAGGAATACCTGGGCCCAGAACCCATTGATTCGATGCAGCAGAGACATATCTGCACAAATACGGTTCCATGCTTCCAGATACAGAAAAGGACTTGTACATCCCCGCTCAAAAAGTTCCTCCATCAGAAAGATCTTTTTTGACGGAGAAAGCGTATGATCCATTTCAAATACCAGTTTCAGAAGGATAAAGCTGTCTTCCTTCTGCATCTGGAAATTCTGTACCTTGCGGAGGGCCTGTTCCTTATCCCGGTACAGCCCGGTCTGTGTACACAGATACAGATAAATCCCTGCCAGTTCCAGTTCATTGTGATGAAAGGATTTATTCTGATAACGCTCAAGGATTTCTGAAGCCTGGTCATCTTCTCCTTCCAGATGAAGAAGATAGGCTTCCAGAAGCTGATATTCCGGATATTTCAGTCCGTTTTCGCCCATACGGTCAAGCTTCTCATGAGTAGAGGCTGTCCAGGCCTGAAAATCTGTTCTTTTACAGAGATATCCCAGGTATTCCTTCATCAAAGATATCCGGTACTGTTTTTCCAGAAGATCCAGGTTCACGGCACTCTCAGTTCCTCTGGATGCAAGAACGTGATATACCAGTTTCTGGTATGGGGTTTTTACAATGATCTCGCCGTACTGATTTCCTTTTCCCAGTTTTTCCTGGCGGATCACATAGTTTATTTCACAGGTACTTCCGATAAAATCCTCTTCTGTGACCACATGCTTGCCTGCCTCCAGAAAATCCCCGTTTACCTCAATATCTGCCCGCAGGTGTCCCCATCCGCTCCTGTGGATATAAAGGGATTCCTGAACAGATTCACTGACATCATAAAAACTCGCCTCTTCTCTGTTCAGACTCAATGTCACCTTTTCCTTGGCACCGGCTGCGATCAGAAATTCCTCCAGATGCTGATAGGTCACCGGCTGCTGTGACATTCCTGCATAAAGAGAACGGATCTTCTCGCTCTGATCACTCAGGATCAGGGAAAAATGGCGTTCTGTAAAGATCCGGTAAGCCTCATGGAAATCTTCCTTTGCAATATGCAGAAATTCTTCCAGAGAAGCTACCTTTCTGCCTGCACTCTTCACCTCTTCCGTCTGTACCTGTACAGTGAACGGCAGCTTATATTCTCCGATACTGGTAGTAAAACACAGCCAGCCTTCAAAGCTCTCTCCCGGCCTCATTCCCTCTGCATCTACCCCATAAGGCATGCGCACTGTGGTTCCGGAAAAGCGGTCAAATCCCGGCACCAGTCTCCGGTCAGATGAAGTCACAAAGCCACTGATCCTGCGGTTGTCATCGGTACCGAAATAAATCTCATCCTTTGTAGTCTCTCCTGCCTTCAGCGTAGCGAAAATACGGTCCTGTGAAAACAGAAGCTCAGGCTGTTCATAAATAAATTTTCCGTTAAGAAGCTGTTCTATCCTCTTTTTCAAAATATATACTCCTCATCAATATACACTGATTGTTGTCACTCGTATTTTATGATTATACACCAGATCAGAATGTGACGCAACAGGTGTTCGCCTCTGTCCTTTTTATAAAGTTTCTGTTGGAAAAGCACGAAAAGCACGTCCGGCTCATAAGCTATAAGGAAATCCCCTTTGAGGTGAACCCTTGAAAACCTTTCTGAAACCGCTTTCTTTTGCGGAAGAGCAGTTCTATCTTCTACAGCTCCAAAGGGGCGATCCGGAAGCAAAAAATATCCTTATCGAACACAATCTCCGCCTCGTAGCACATGTTGCAAAAAAATATCAGGGATGTGACGAGGATCCGGATGATCTAATCTCCATAGGCACCATAGGTCTGATCAAAGCCATTTCCACCTTTGATCCCAGCCGGACTTCCAAGCTTTCCACTTATGCTGCACGGTGCATTGACAATGAGCTTCTCATGATGTTCCGTGCCCGCAGGAAACGTTCCAGAGAAGTTTCTCTCTATGAACCCATCGGCACAGACCGGGAAGGCAACGAGATCAGCCTTCTCGATATCATTGAAAGTCCACCCGTTGATGTTGTGGATGATTGTTTCAAAAGGGACAGCATTTCCTATCTTCTCCGTTATATCCGGACAGTACTCTCCCCAAAGGAATACCAGGTGATCTGCTGCCGCTACGGTTTGAATGGTCAGGAGCCACTGACCCAGCGAGAGATTGCTGAAAATCTCTCCATCAGCCGCTCCTATGTATCCCGTATCGAAAAGAACGCTCTTCGAAAACTCCGTACTCTTTTTCCTGAAAATCAGTAAAGGGGAGAACGTTCTTTTCGTTCTCCCCTTTACTCTCTTATCCACCCTTTCGGATCATTCACCTCTTCGGAGAATATCAAATACCTCCGGCATCTCAGTCAGTTTCACATAGATCCTCTGCTGAGCATGTGGTGCACTCTCCATAGCTTCGCCCTCTTCATTATAAATGGCTTCCACTGTGACCGGAATATTCCTTCCGTCCGGTTTCATGATCTCGATGGTCTCTCCTACAGAAAACTTGTTTCTCTGTGTCAGTCTTGCCAGACCTCTCTCATCGATCTCTTCTGCAAATCCAAGATATGTGTATTCTCTTACATATGTGTTGCTGTCATAGATCTGGGTGTTCTCATCCGGCTTTCCGTAGAAAAATCCGGTGGTAAACTGACGGTAGGTACAGTTTGAGATCTGCTCCTGATACCACGGCATATTTGCATGATATTTTTCCGGACTTTCCATACAGTCATCAATGGCTTTGCGGTAGGTTCTTGCCACTGTTGCCACATAAAGAGCTGTTTTCATACGTCCTTCGATCTTCAGGCTGTCAATACCGCTTGTAAGGATATCTTCCATATGTTCTACCATACAAAGATCCTTGGAATTAAAAATAAAAGTTCCTCTCTCATTTTCAAATACTGGCATGTATTCTCCCGGACGCTTCTCCTCCACAACAGAATATTTCCATCTGCAGGGATGGGTACAGGCTCCCTGATTGGCATCTCTTCCTGCCATAAAGTTACTGAGAAGACATCTTCCGGAATAGGAAATGCACATGGCGCCGTGGATAAACGTTTCTATCTCCATATCCTCCGGAATATGTGCCCGGATCTCCCGGATCTCTTCCAGAGAAAGCTCTCTTGCACTTACCACACGTTTGGCACCAAGGTTATACCAGAAACGGTAAGTCTCATAATTGGTATTATTTGCCTGTGTACTGATGTGACGCTCGATCTCCGGGCAGATTTCCTTTGCATACATAAAGATTCCCGGATCTGCAATGATCAATGCGTCCGGTCCGATCTCCTTCAGTTCCTGAAGATATTCCCTTACACCCTCAAGATCACGGTTATGCGCCAGGATGTTTACTGTCACATAAACCTTTACACCATGGGAATGGGCAAATGCGATTCCCTCACACATATCTTCTTTTGAAAAATTCTTAGCCTTTGCACGAAGTCCAAAAGCTTCTCCGCCGATGTAAACAGCATCTGCACCATATATGACGGCAACCTTTAAAACCTCAAGGCTGCTCGCCGGAACCAATAGTTCTGGTCGTTTCATAAACCTGTTCTCCTGTTTTTACACTTACAGCCGCTCCGTCTCCAAGAGGAAGCACCGATGTACGAAGCACCGGACTGTGAGTCAGCTGCCAGAGATATTCTCTCATTCTTTTATAGATTGTACGGTTACGCCGTTCCACAAGATAATGAGATTCAATAATATCCCCTTCCTGCAGCACGTTGTCAGATACCAGCACGCTTCCCTCTTTCATCAGTCTCAGCACGTCAGGAAGCCAGTGGATATACTGGCCCTTGGCTGCGTCCATGAAGATCATATCAAAGGTTCCGGTAAGATTCTTCAGGATCTCTCCGGCATCTCCCTCCAGAAGCGTGATCTGTGACTCTCTTCCTGCGCGCCTGAAATTATCCTTTGCGACAGGAATTCTTTTTTCATAATTCTCTATGGTAACAATTTCCATATCTTCCGGCCCATACTCACACATAAGAAGTGTGGAGAAGCCTACGGCAGTCCCCACCTCCAAAATGCGCTTCGGTTGTTTCAGTGCCAGAAGCATCCTCATAAAGCTCTGCATATCTCTCCGGATGATCGGCACCCGATCTGCAAGTGCCTTTGTCTCCAACTCCTGCAGAAATGGAGTATTCCCCATATCCAGTGAATTGATATAGGTCTGCATGCGTTCTTCTACGATCACTGGCTGTTCGATCCTTCCTTGCTCTCTTCTCCTGACAGCACTGCAATGATCCTGGTCGGTGTATAAGCTGTACTGAGAAGGTATGTACCTGCTTTGATCTGTCCGTGATATGCGGACATTCTTTCCTGTATGGTAAATGCAAGCGCATCCTTGATAAGACCCTTCTGCTCCAGTGTCTTGCCTACTTTATATGCAGAGGCACCTTCTTTTATGACTACCGTGACCTGCTGTCCCTCTCCCGGGCTCATAGCCTGCTGGTTAAACACATCGTAGCCAAACTGATATGCTGATTTTCCAACCCAGATCAGAAATACGATAATAAAGATATATACAGCGGTTTTAAATACCCCTCCAGCCAGAAAAACGCCGGCCCTGCCAACCTTGTCTCTTGTGTCTGCCATAGTCTTTCCTCCTATAAGTCAGGAATCTGTATGTCGATCCCGTCCACCAGCGTCCTGCATATCCGCTGCATCAGTCTGCACAGCGCAAGCTCTGCGTCGAGATAGGCATTTACTTTCAGGTTCTGTCTCAGACTTGCAGACTCCTGATTGAGCTGTTCCGCAATATGGAACAGCTCATCCTTGTCTGAATGATTCTGCAGTCTGAAATTATCTCCACGGAATCTCATCACTCTGGCTTTCAGCTCAGGATCCGCTTCAAGCTGGGCTGCCTGTTTCTGATATTCCTGATATTCATCGCTTCTGTGCACAGCATCGAGAAGCTTCTCGATCTCCATGCTGATCTCATCCATGAACCTACGCCTCCATAATGATAGGCAGGATCATAGGATTTCTCTTGGTCCGTTTCCACAGATACTCTCCAAGGGCATCCTTGACCTCGGTTTTGATCTTGCCCCAGTCCGTGATATTGTTCTCCAGGCAGGAATCCAGTGCAGTTTCCACAACCTGTCTGGCATGCTCCATAAGATCCTCAGATTCTCTTACATACACAAAACCTCTGGAAACGATATCCGGACCTGCGAGAACTACATTACTGTGGCGCTCCAGTGTCATAACTACGATCATGATTCCATCTTCAGACAGATGCTGACGGTCACGGAGTACGATATTTCCCACATCGCCAACGCCAAGTCCGTCTACGAAGATCGCACCTGTATGAACGCTTCCTGTCACCTTGGCATCCTGTCCGTCCAACTCCAGAACATTTCCGGAAGAAAGGATAAAAATATTCTCCTTCGGGATTCCCAGATCTTCCACAATGTGTTTCTGTGCAGTCAGATGACGGTACTCACCATGGATCGGAATGGCATATTTCGGTTTTACGAGGGAGTAGATCAGCTTGATCTCCTCCTGGCAGGCATGTCCGGAAACATGGACATCCTGGAAAATAACCTTGGCTCCCTTCATAGACAGTTCGTTGATGACCTTGGAAACTGCCTTTTCATTTCCGGGGATCGGATTGGAGCTGAAAATGATGGTATCGTTAGGCTTGATCGTGATCTTCTTATGGATATTGGCTGCCATACGGGAAAGTGCCGCCATGGACTCACCCTGGCTTCCGGTTGTGATCAGAACCACCTTATCGTCCGGATAATTCTTCACCTGATCGATCTCGATCAGTGTGTTCTCCGGGATCTGCAGATAGCCAAGCTCTGACGCTACGGAAATAACATTGACCATACTGCGGCCTTCCACAGCAACCTTTCTTCCGAACCGGTATGCAGTGTTAATGATCTGCTGCACACGATCCACGTTGGATGCAAAGGTTGCAATGATGATCCTGGATGTCCGGTACTCATTAAAAAGATTATCAAATACATGTCCCACTGTACGCTCGGACATTGTAAATCCCGGTCTCTCTGCATTGGTACTCTCACACATCAGTGCAAGCACACCCTTCTTGCCGATCTCTGCAAAACGCTGCAGATCGATGGCATCTCCAAATACCGGTGTATAATCAACTTTAAAGTCTCCTGTGTGTATCACGATTCCCACCGGTGAATAAATAGCAAGTGCGGATGCATCCTGGATACTGTGATTCGTTTTGATAAATTCCACAGCGAAATCCCCAAGATTGATCACCTGCCCGTGTTTTACCTCTTTCAATTTGGTAGAACGCACAAGGTTATGCTCTTTCAGTTTGTTGCGGATCAGTCCCAGTGTCAGCTTGGTAGCATAGATCGGAACATTGATCTCTTTCAACACATACGGAAGGGCTCCGATATGATCCTCATGTCCGTGAGTGATCACAAATCCCTTCACCTTGGAAATATTTTCCTTAAGGTATGTTACATCCGGAATGACCAGATCGATTCCCAACATATCGTCCTCAGGGAAAGAAAGGCCACAGTCTACAACTACAATACTGTCGCCATACTCAAAAGCGGTAATGTTCATTCCGATCTGCTCCAGACCGCCAAGTGGTATGATCTTAAGCTTGGATGTTGTTCTGCGGCCGGTTTTCCGACCGGATGGCCTGCCGCCGGTCTTTGCCGGTTTCTGTGTGTTTCTGCTGTTTTTTACAGCGCCACCGGCTGCTGTTTTCTTTGCTGTTGGCCGGAAAGGCTTATCCTGACGGTTTTTGCTGCCACCACGATACTGTCTTGTTCTTGATCCGGCATTCTTTTGTCTTGATGCGGTTCTTCTGGCACCGCCTGCAGAAGCTTGTACTCTGCTCTCCGCATTTTTGTTGTCATCGTTGTTCTCGCTTTTCAAAAATCGCTCCTCCATTCAAAATTCACGTCATCCAGCATCTGCTGAAAAACTGCATATACAGCCTGAAGTTCGTCATCATCCTCGACCATCTCATAACAGGCTTCTGTACTTCCCGGAGCTGAAATATCCTTCAGAATATATGCGTCTGCTTCCTCATCCTGTGAATCGGACACCAAAAGATAAGTCACACCCGCAATATGGGTCTGCTCCTCTACGTAAAACTCAGCAGCTGTGCCGTCGTCTGACTGAAATATTATTTTTTCCATATTTAATTCTTCCTTATCCGTTCTTGTCAAGCGGATATTCGCAATCCGCATTTGCTACCTGATCCGCTCAAAATATCTATTTGCGTTTCCGATCATTCTTCCACGCCTTCCTGCTGCTCTCTTCTGTGTGCGGCAGCATCCAGATATCCCTGCAGGATAAAAACTGCCGCTACCTGATCCAGATACTGTTTGCGGTCTTCCTTATGCACACCGGTCTCCTCCAGAGTACGGTCTGCCGCCATGGTAGTCAGTCTCTCATCCCACATAACAACAGGCAGGCCTGTACGTTTCTCCAGCATTTCCTTAAACTCCAGAGATTTCTCGGCCCGCTCTCCTACTGTATTGTTCATGTTTTTCGGGTATCCCAGAACGATCTCCGTAACCTGATACTCCGAAATGATCTCTTCAATACGTGCCAGAGTACGACGAAGCTTGTTTTCCTGCTTGCGCCATACGGTTTCCACACCTTGGGCTGTCAGACCAAGGGGATCGCTCACTGCAACCCCCACAGTCTTCGAGCCATAATCCAGTCCCAGTACTCTCATATTACCGTTCCCAGGACTTGTTCTTGATATACTCGGTGAGAAGCTCTTCTACCAGTTCATCACGTTCCACCTTCATGATCATGCTTCTCGCACCCTTGTGGCTTGTGATGTAGGTCGGGTCTCCGGACATAATATATCCTACGATCTGATTCACCGGATTGTAGCCCTTCTCATCCATTGCATTGTACACCAGATCCAGGACTTCTTTTACCTGAAGCTCCTGATCCGGTTTTGTTCTGAAATACTGTGTATTTCCCAGATTATTCTCTGCCATTGTCTCTCACGTCCT
Source organism: Blautia sp. LMAG:89 (assembly GCF_008679485.1). NCBI lineage: Bacteria > Bacillati > Bacillota > Clostridia > Lachnospirales > Lachnospiraceae > Blautia > Blautia sp. LMAG:89. The sequence goes on from NZ_NANC01000004.1 coordinate 46,249, forward strand.
TAAAATATATTCTTTTTTATTTTAATATAAATTTACATAAATTACAATCTTAAATTTAACGAGGATTGCGGATACAAACTGTCAACGTTACTGTTCATTCCGTTCTCAGTAACACGTTTCGCAAAATATTACCAGTGAACAAATAACCTTTCAACATACGATCCCGTTCTTCACTCCACGGCTTCACCGGTCATGATATGCTCTTCAAGAAAGCCTTCTGCCTTTACGATTACGATATCATTTACACCATAAGCTTCCGATTTCGGTACAGCAGTTTTTATATACTCCCGGCTGTGTCCCAGATACCAGGTCCGTCCATCCTTTGTATACTCTTCCTCGATCAGTACCTCCAGGTTTTTGCCAAGCATGGATTTCTCATAATCCCCTGCATGACGATGATGCAGCTCGATCATCTTCTCACTGCGGAAGGATTTCTCCGCCTCTGTCAGCTGTCCGTCCATGGCAGCCGCCTTTGTTCCCTGTCTTCTGGAATATTTGAAGATATGAGTCTCATAAAAACGGATGCTGTCCACAAAATCATAGGATTTCCGGAATTCTTCCTCCGATTCCTGCGGAAAGCCTACGATCACATCAGTTGTCAGTGCCGGATTTCCATACACTTCTCTTAAAAGCTCACAGCGCTCTCTGTATTCCCCGCTTCTGTATCTGCGGTTCATCCTCTCCAGAGTCTCATCACAGCCACTCTGCAGAGAAAGATGGAAATGCGGGCATACCTTCGGCAGCGCCGCGATCCCTTCCGCAAATTCTCTTGTAACGATTCCCGGTTCCAGCGATCCCAGACGGATACGCCTGATTCCTTCGATCTCATGCACAGCACGGATCAGAGAAAGCAGTGTCTCTTTTTTCTCCTCCGGGAAATCCACTCCATAGGAGCTTAAATGGATTCCTGTAAGGACCACTTCCTTATACCCTTTTTCCGCAAGTGCACGGACCTCCTTCAGCACACTTTCAATATTCCGGCTTCTGACACGGCCTCTTGCATAGGGAATGATACAGTACGTACAGAACTGATTGCATCCGTCCTGAACCTTGATATATGCCCTTACATGTTCTGCTGTATGATCAATGGAAAGTTCCTCATACTCTTTTGTCTGATTGATCTTGATCACATGGGAACCATGGCCCGGTTTGTTTTCCGCATATTCGGCCAGTGCCTCCACAATATTGATCTTCTGGTTATTTCCCAGAACAAGATCAATGGCTTCGTCTTTTTCCAGTTTCTCGCCACCGGTCTGTACATAACAGCCCGTTGCCACCACGATCGCTTCCGGATTCATTTTTTTTGCTTTGTGGAGCATCTGTCTTGATTTTCTGTCTGCAATATTGGTTACTGTGCAGGTATTGATCACATAAATATCCGCTCCCGGCTCAAAAGGCACGATCTCATATCCCGCCTCCTCCAGAAGCTGCTGCATGGCCTCGATCTCATAGGCATTTACTTTGCAGCCCAGGTTGTGTAATGCAACTTTATTTCCCATTTTTCCTCACTTTTTTTACACTTTAACTAATTATTAAAACAATTTTTATCTCTTTTCACCTTGACTTTTTGGGTACTGACAGGTAAGATGAAAGCTGTAAAATAACAAAAATTTATCAAGGGAGGTTATTATAATGAAAACAGCTAAAATCTCACTGAATTCCATCGATAAGGTGAAAGCATTCGTAAACGAGATCAGCAAATTCGACTGCGATTTTGATTTAGTATCCGGAAGATATGTGATCGATGCAAAATCCATCATGGGTATCTTCAGCCTGGATCTTTCCAAGCCGATCGACCTCAACATCCATGCAGATGGCGCTGCTCTGGATAACGTAATGCAGATTATTTCCAAATATACAATCGACTAATCTATACTGTATATTTGAGAGGAACTGTATCGGATACAGTTCCTCTTTTTTCATGCTTTCAGAATCCTTCTGTTCTCAATGAACTCCCTTTTCCTGATATATCGGTAATTCCAGGGAACCTCTGCAGCGAGGTTCCCTGTTTGTTTTTTCTTATCTAAAAACGGATCACTGAATTTCAATGATCTCTGTGGTATTCAAAGCCGTTTCCATAAGCTCATCGATCTTCTCAGAAAGCTTCTGCTCAGAACGGCGGATCACCTTAAGATTCGGCTTTGTTACAGGATGTTTCGCTACAAAGATGGTACAGCAATCCTCAAACGGCTGAATAGAAGTCTCAAAGGTATCGATCTTTCTGGAAATACGGACGATCTCCTCTTTATCAAAGCCGATCACCGGACGATATACCGGAAGTGTGCAGACCTCATTTGTAGAAGCAAGGCTCTGTAAGGTCTGGCTTGCAACCTGTCCGATACTCTCACCTGTGATAAGTCCGAGACAACGGTCTTTTTTAGCGAAATGCTCGGCAATGCGCATCATATATCTTCTCATGATAATAGTAAGCTCATCATGAGGACACTGATCATAAATATAAAGCTGTATATCTGTAAAGTTAACTACATGGAGACGGATCGGTCCGCTGTATTTGGCTACCAGGCGGGCAAGATCCACTACCTTCTGTTTTGCGCGCTCACTGGTGTAGGGCGGTGCATGGAAATATACCGCATCGATCTTGACACCACGTTTTGCGATCATATAGCCGGCAACCGGACTGTCGATCCCACCGGAAAGAAGAAGCATGGCTTTTCCGTTTGTTCCGATGGGCATTCCGCCTGCGCCCGGAATGGTCTGGGAATATACGTAAATCTTGTCACGGATCTCAACAGAAAGATCCAGCTCCGGATGATGAACATCTACACTTGCCTCCGGGAACGCATCCAGGATACGTCCGCCAAGCTCAGCGCTGACTTCCATGGAGCTGATCGGATAGGATTTCTTTGCGCGGCGTGTCCAGACCTTGAAGCTTCCGTTAAAGTCCGGATGCCACTGCTTCATATAACCCACAACATCTTCGGCAAGCTTCTCAAAGCCCTGTTCTTCATAGATCATAACCGGGCAGATGCCTACAATACCGAATACATGCTGCAGCGCATCTACAGCCTCATCGTAATCATAATTCTCCGGGCAGAATACATAAACTCTTCCCTGCTCTTTTTTTACTTCAAAATCTCCCTCGATCTTGGAGAGTGCGATCTCCATCTGATGTACGAGAGCATCTTCAAAACGATAGCGGTTTTTTCCCTTAAGGGCAATTTCCGCATATTTAATCAGAAATGCATGTACTAACATAAAAATCCCTTTCTTCTGTATTCTCTATCGACGTGCATACCTGCGCAGCATCGGAATTGTTTTTCCCAGTACTTCCAGGCAGTAATCTACCTCTTCAAAGGTATTTTCCTCACAGAAGCTGATGCGAACGGTACTTTCCACATCGGCTCTGCTCAAGCCTATAGCTGTCAGTGTTGCACTTGGTTTTCTCTTATGACTGGAGCATGCACTTCCTGCGGAAATATATACTCCGAATTCTTCCAGCGTATGGAGCAGGACTTCGCTTCGGACTCCATGAAAAGTCACGCTCATGATGTGCGGTGCCCCTTCTCTTAAAGGCATTCCGTTGATGGTGATGTCTCCAAGCTTTGAAAGTCCCTCTGCCATCCGTTCTTTCAGGTCATAAAGGTGCTGTATTTTTTTATCAAAATCCGTATATACCATCTCTGCGGCAACGCCAAGGCCTGCGATTCCCGGTACATTGTCTGTTCCGGAACGCATACCGTTCTGCTGTCCGCCGCCAAGGATCTGCGGCTGTACTCTTACTTTTTCGTTAATATAGAGAAAGCCTACGCCCTTTGGTCCATGGATCTTGTGGCTGCTCACAGAAAGAAGATCGATCCCCAGCTTTTTCGGATAGATACGATACTTTCCGAACGCCTGGATGGCATCTACATGAAAAAGTGCTTTCGGACTTTTTTCATGGACAAGCTTTCCGATCTCTTCTACCGGCATCACGGCTCCCACCTCATTGTTCACGTACATCACAGACACCAGAATGGTATCCGGACGAAGAGCCGCTTCCAGTGCATCCAGCTTTACAACGCCCTGATGATCAACAGGAAGAATGGTCACCTCATAGCCCTGTTCCTTCAGATAAGCAAAAGGCTGGGCCACTGCTGCATGCTCTACTGCAGTTGTGATGATATGGTTTCCCATACGCTTATTGGCTTCCACACCACCGATGATAGCAAGGTTATCCGATTCTGTTCCACCGGAGGTAAAAAGAATCTCTTTTTCATTCACTTTCAGTAATTTTGCAAGGGTCTGGGCACTTCTGCGGACATAATTCTCCGCTTCCATTCCCTTTTTATGCATGGCAGAAGGATTTCCGAAATCTTCTGTCATGGTTTTGCAGACAATATCCTTTACTTCATCGAAGCATCTCGTTGTCGCGGAATTGTCAAAATATGCTTCCATAATCTATTCATCCTCCAGTTGAAACATCAGAACAGAAAGTACTGCGAGTCCCGCGGTTTCTGTCCGTAAGATCCGGTGTCCCAGGGTGATGGGTTTCGCACCGGCTTCCATAGCATCTGCCACTTCCTGCTCTTCAAAACCACCCTCAGGGCCGATAAAGACACCTATGCTTTTTCCCGGTTCGATCGACCGGATCAGTTCTTTCGTCTCTTTCATTCCCTTTGCAAGCTCATAAGGGATCAATAGAACGTCCAGTTCTTTTGCATAGACAAGGGCTTCTTTAAAGGTCATCACAGAATGTACCTCCGGCACCAGCATACGCTTGGACTGTTTTGCCGCACTTTCTGCGATCTGCTGCCAGCGGGATACTTTTTTTTCTGCTTTTTTGTTATCCAGTTTTACCACGCAGCGCCTGGTTGAAACAGGAACTACGGAATATGCTCCAAGCTCTACTGCCTTCTGGATGATCAGCTCCATCTTATCAGCCTTCGGCAGTCCCTGAAAAAGATAAATACGGTTCTGCAGCTCATAATCCGGCTCCTGTACATAGAGGATATGAAGCAGGACTTCATCCTCCCCCGCGTTTTCGATCACACAGTGATATTCTTTTTCCTTATCGCTGATCCAGAGCTCCTCGTCTTTTTTCATGCGGAGTACATTGACAATATGATTGACATCATTTCCTGTGATACGTATCTCATGTCTGTCCCTGTCGATCTGATGAGGTTCCACAAAAAATCGCTGCATGAGATCAGTCCTTTCTTGCTGTCACAGATACCCACTCGCCCTGATGAGTCACCTCAACAAGCGTCAGTCCGGCGTCTTTTACAGCCTTCACTACGACATCCTCCTTTACATCCAAGATGCCTGATGTAATGTAGTAAGCGCCTTTTTTCATCTGTGCAACGATCACCGGAGTCAGCGGTACCAGAACATCTGCCAGGATATTTGCAGTTACGATATCATATTTCTCATATCCGACCTGATTCTGAACTTCTTTGTCATCGATGATGTTTCCGATCATCATGTCAAAGGATTTCTCCTCGATCTGGTTGGCCTCCTTGTTCTCAGATACTGCCGGAACTGCACAGGGATCAAGATCTGTACCAACCACATGGCCTGCTCCAAGCTTCAGTGCAACGATTCCCAGGATTCCACTTCCGGTTCCCACATCAAGAATCTCCATTCCCGGCTTCACAAATTTCTTCAGCTGACGGATCACAAGCTGTGTGGTCTCATGCATTCCTGTACCAAAGGCTGTTCCCGGATCAATGTGGAGGATCATCTTGTCCTTATCTTCTGCCTTCACTTCTTCCCAGGACGGTACGATTAGAATATCGTCTACATAGAACTGATGGAAGTACTGTTTCCAGTTATTGATCCAGTCCTTGTCCTCTGTCTGGGATTCTGTGATGGTTGCCTCTCCGATATCCACAAAGCTTCTCAGATCCTCCAGTGCAGCCTTCACATCTTTCAGGATTGCCTCGGTATCCGCATCCTCTTCCAGATAGAAGTTCAGATATGCGATCCCGTCATCTGCTGGTCCTTCCGGCATAATATCCACAAACATCTGTGCCTTATCCTCATCGGTCAGCGGCTGCTTGTCCTGGATCTCCACACCTTCAATTCCCACCTCGGCAAGTGTACAGATCACAATATCCTCTGCCTCTGTTTTTGTCTTAAGTGTAAAACGGTTCCATTTCATCTTTTATATCTCCTTATGCTGTATACACATTTACGGATTTTCATTCCAGTCTGTCGCCTGTTTTCTATTGTCCCGAAAACGGGCACTTCTTTTAATATACACGAATACAGAAAAAAAAGAAAGAGGCATTTTGTGCCTCTTTCCTGTTTTCACTTTATTTATTCCTCAAACATTTCCTTTACTTTCTCACGGAAACCTTTTTTCTTCTTTTCTGTTTTTTCAGATTTTTCGGAAGTCTCGGCTGTACTGTCTGCTGCCGGACGGTTGCCGCATGCCGCATCAAAAGCCTCCAAAGCTTTCTTTGCCTCCTCATTAAGGTTAGTCGGAGTCTGGACTACCAGTGTTACATAGTGGTCACCACGAACGTTCTTGTTACGTAATGACGGAACACCTTTGCCCTTCAGGCGGATTCTTGTATCCGTCTGTGTTCCCGGTTTCACCTCATAGGAAACCTCACCGTCAACGGTATTAATACGCATCTCACCGCCGAGTGCAGCCTGTGCAAATGTGATCGGAGCTGTTGAAAAGATATTCATATCCTGTCTCTGGAAGATCGGATGACGGGCTACATTTACCTCCACCAGCAGATCTCCTCTCGGACCGCCGTTGGTTCCCGGCTCACCTTTTTCACGGATACGGATGCACTGGCCATTGTCGATACCGGCCGGTACAGATACCTGGATCTTCTTTCTGGAAGAAGTATATCCGGTTCCACGGCAGGCACTGCATTTATCCTTGATCACCTTACCGGTTCCATTACAGTCCGGACAGGTCTGAACATTACGTACCATACCAAACATGGACTGCTGAGTGTAAACGATCTGACCCTGGCCTTTACATTTCGGACATGTGACCGGTGATGTTCCAGGTTTCGCTCCGGTTCCGTGACATGTGGTACACTCATCCTTCAGAACGATCTCCAGCTCTTTCTCGCATCCGAAAACCGCTTCCTCAAAAGTAATGTTCACACGTGCACGAAGGTTGGCACCCTTCATCGGTCCATTGTTGGCCCGTCTGGTTCTGCCTCCGCCGCCGAACAGGTCTCCGAAGATATCTCCGAAGATGTCTCCCATATCCGCACCGTTGAAGTCGAATCCACCAAAGCCGCCGGCACCGCCTCCGCCGCCGTTTTCGAATGCTGCATGACCAAACTGATCATACTGTCTTCTCTTGTCGGCATCACTTAAAACGGAATAAGCCTCTGTCGCCTCTTTGAACTTCGCCTCAGCCTCTTTATCACCCGGATTTACATCCGGGTGATATTTCTTGGCCAGCTTACGATATGCTTTTTTTAATGTTGCGTCGTCGGCGTTTTTATCCACACCTAAGACTTCATAATAATCTCTTTTATCAGCCATTGTAATTATTTCCTACTTGTCTTAGACTTCCTTGTAATCAGCATCTACAACATCATCGCCGTATCCTGCTTCATTTCCGCCCTGGGCACCAGCGTTTCCGCCCATGTTGCCCATATCCGGTCCAGGACCAGCCTGACCCTGAGCTCCCTGAGTCTGCTCATACATCTTGGAGAACAGTTTCTGAGCGCTCTCCATCATCTTCTCCTGTGCAGCCTTGATATCTGCAACCTGAGAATCAGTAAGCTCCTGAGCATTTGCTGTCTGTGCAAGAAGATCTTTCAGTGCATTGAGGTCAGCCTCAACACTTGCTTTATCGTTTGCGTCAAGCTTGTCGCCAGCTTCTTTCAGTGCATTCTCAACCTGGAATACCATGGAGTCTGCATTGTTTCTTGTGTCGATAGCCTCTTTACGTTTCTTATCCTGAGCCTCGAACTCAGCTGCTTCTTTGACAGCTTTGTCGATATCGGAATCGGACATGTTAGAACCAGCTGTGATCGTGATGTGCTGCTCCTTACCTGTTCCAAGATCCTTAGCAGATACATTAACGATACCGTTGGCATCGATGTCAAATGTTACCTCGATCTGCGGAACTCCACGACGTGCTGGCGGGATTCCATCCAGGCGGAACTGGCCGAGGGATTTGTTGTCTTTCGCGAACTGACGCTCACCCTGTACAACGTTGATATCTACAGCTGTCTGGTTATCTGCTGCTGTGGAGAAGATCTGGCTCTTCTTTGTAGGAATTGTAGTATTTCTCTCGATCAGACGAGTTGCGATACCACCCATTGTCTCGATGGACAGTGACAGTGGAGTAACATCCAGAAGAAGGATATCACCGGCACCTGCATCACCTGCAAGTTTACCACCCTGTACGGAAGCACCAAGTGCAACACACTCATCCGGGTTCAGGTTCTTGCTTGGCTCTTTGCCAGTTAACTGTCTTACCTTATCCTGTACAGCCGGGATACGGGAAGAACCACCAACCAGAAGTACCTGGCCAAGCTCAGAAGCTGTGATACCTGCATCAGACAGTGCACGGCGAACCGGCTCTGCAGTCATCTCTACAAGGTCATGTGTCAGCTCATCAAATTTAGCTCTTGTAAGGTTCATATCAAAATGCTTCGGTCCCTCAGCTGTAGCTGTGATGAACGGAAGGTTGATGTTTGTTGTTGTTGCGGAAGAAAGCTCTTTCTTAGCCTTCTCAGCTGCCTCTTTCAGTCTCTGAAGAGCCATCTTGTCGTTGCTTAAGTCTACGCCCTCTGTTCTCTTGAACTCAGCAAGCATGTAATCTGTAACTTTCTTATCAAAGTCATCTCCACCAAGACGGTTGTTACCAGCTGTGGAAAGAACCTCGATAACGCCATCACCGATCTCGATCACGGATACATCGAATGTACCGCCGCCAAGGTCGTATACCATGATCTTCTGCTCTTTCTCATTGTCAAGACCATATGCAAGAGCTGCTGCTGTAGGCTCGTTGATAATACGTTTTACATCAAGACCTGCGATCTTACCTGCATCTTTGGTTGCCTGACGCTGAGCATCGTTGAAGTAAGCCGGAACTGTGATAACTGCCTCTGTTACTTTCTCACCAAGATATGCCTCTGCATCCTTTTTCAGTTTCTGAAGGATCATTGCTGAGATCTCCTGTGGAGAATATTTCTTGTCATCGATGGTTACACGGTAATCGGTACCCATCTCTCTTTTGATAGAGGAGATCGTTCTGTCTGCATTTGTAACTGCCTGACGTTTTGCAGGCTCACCTACCAGACGCTCTCCTGTTTTTGTGAATGCTACAACGGATGGTGTTGTTCTTGCGCCTTCTGTATTTGCGATAACTGTCGGCTGTCCACCTTCCATTACGGCTACACAGCTGTTTGTTGTACCTAAGTCAATACCAATAATCTTTCCCATGATTTTTTCCTCCTGTTTTAGTCTGTATCTGTTAAAATAAAGTTTGTTGTCAGTTAGTTCGCAACCTTCACCATACTGTGGCGTACTACGAAATCCTTGTAGGTGTAACCCTTCTGGAATTCTTCCACCACGATGTTCTCTCCAACCTCTTCATCCTCCACATGCATCACTGCATTATGGAAATCCGGGTTGAATTCCTTTCCCACTGCTTCGATCGGCTTCACACCAAGCTCATCCAGTGTTGTGGTAAGCTGCTTGTAGATCATTTTCATTCCATCTGCAAAAGCATCGCCTTCCTGTGCCTGTGCAAGACCTCTTTCAAAGTTATCCACAACCGGCAGGATCTTTTCAACGATCTCTTTTGCTCCGATGATGTACATACTGGATTTTTCTTTTTCCGTTCTTTTACGGAAATTATCAAATTCAGCCATGGTACGCTTCAGGCGATCGGTAAGTTCCTCCACCTTCTGCTCAGATTTATCTTTTTTCTTCTTTCCGAAAAAGGAAGTTTTTGATTTTTCTTCTTTTTTATCCTCTGAGGCAGCTTCTTCGCCTGGAGTATTGTTTTCTTCCTCCGGCAGATCTTCTCCCTCCGGTGTCAGGTTTTCTTCTTCCTGATCTCCGTCAGTTACGGGGATTTCCTTCTCCGCTTCCTGCTCTTCGGATGTTTTCTTTGTTTCCTCCGACACTTTTTTTCTACCGCCTTTCTAAGTTTTCTTCTTTTTCAAAACGTCATCCAGATGATTCTTCAGTTCCTTCAGACTGTCCACTACATTCTCATAATCCATTCGTTTGGGACCGATGATCCCGATGGTTCCGTACATTCCGTCTCCCAGTTCATATCTGGCAGTTACAATGCTGCAGTCCTTCATGGTCTGGATCGGCATCTCATCACCGATGTAAACCTGGATTCCTGTATTCTCTCCATCTGACATCTGTTCTTTTACAAGATCGGCAAGTTCATGCTTCTCCTCAAATGCGGAGATCAGCTCCGTTGCCTTCTCTTTATCGGCAAGCTCCGGATACTTGAAGATGTTAGTTGCACCTGAAGTATAGATCTCCATATCTTCCTCTTCCACATGAATGGTGGCTGCCACTGCATCCAGAACCGTTGCCACCACACCGCTGTGGCTGCCTGCCTGTTCCTTCAGTCTGGCGATCATCCCAAGGTTGATATCCTGAATCGGGATCCCATTGAGATTGGTGTTAAGAAGAAGATTCAGTTTCAGGATCGTCTGGTCGTCCATTTCCTCATCCAGATTGATGATCTGGTTCCGGACTGTATTGTTGTCACTGACAACCACTGCCACAAGCTGAAGCTCGCTCATTCTCGACAGCTGGATGAACTTGATCTTGTTGCCGCTGTACTGCGGAACGGAAACCATGGTAGCATAGTTGGTATTGGAAGCAAGAACCTTCGCAACCTTCTTAAGCACCTTATCCATCTTATCTGTCTTCTCAATGATCAGATCTCGCAGCTCTGCAACCTCCGCTTCCTTCTCCTTCATCAGCTCATTGACGTAAAGTCTGTAGCCTTTATCTGAAGGAATCCTTCCTGCTGAGGTATGAGGCTGGACGATATAGCCCATATCTGTCAGGTCTGACATTTCATTTCGGATCGTTGCGGAACTGACATTGAGATCCGCATACTTGGAAATGGTCCTGGAACCAACCGGTTCTCCGGTTTCCATATAGGTCTTGATGATTGCTTTTAAGATTTTTTGCTTGCGCTCATTCAACACCTCTTCCATGAATCCATCTCCTTTCCTTTTTATTCTTTCCTGACGGATGTTGATTCTTTTTTTACATCTGTTAGCACTCATTTTAGTGGAGTGCTAACATCTACAGTCTTTAAGATATCACCATGTAAAATATTTGTCAATATGTTTTGAAAAAAAGTTCTTATTTTTTCAAAACAAAAAAAGCATCAGTACGATGCTTTTTTGTAATACTGGTCTATGCAGTTCTGTGCCCCGGCAAAAAATTCCGCTTCTGTTTTCTGTCCCAGCACATATTTCTGAAATTCCGTTCCCATGGACGAAACAGCTTCTATGGAATCGGCACACAGTGGTCTTGCCTTCAGCTTATAATCTTTCAGATATTGCCGGATCATTTCAATGCCATCCAGATCAAAATTCTTATCCTCGATCACATCCAGTCTTGCCGGACACATTCTTGTCAGCTGTCCGTAATTTTTACTGGCCTCATATCCGGACACATACTGAAGGAACTTCAGAGCTGCTTCTTTATGATCAGAATTTTTATTCAGTACATACTGCCAGGTTGCGATATTGGTCACCTTCTCGTCAAATTCCGGAAATGGTGCCATATGGATCTTATCTTTTCTATACACGCCTGCATTCTGAAAGGTACTCAACGCACCGGTATACATGAACATACATCCATACTGGCCGTTTATAAATTTTTCATTCAGCTGGTCATGCTGGTCGATCAGATTCTCCTCTGATATCATCCCTGTATCCAGCATTCGCTTCATATATTCTGCCGCTTCTCTTGTTTTCGGATCCGTCCAGTCTGTATAATCTCCTCCGAAAAAATCGACATACTCGCTGATACTATTATATATGTAAGAAATCTCCCATGCATCCCCGTATGCATATTTTCCCGTATTCTGAAGCTTTTTCTGAAGGATCTCAAGATCACTGAGACAGGAGAGTCTGTCCAGACCAGCCTGATCCAGCAATTCCTGGTTCACCCAGAATGCCATAATATCCATTTTGAACGGTACCGAAAAAATATGTCCGTCTGACATGCATATTTCTTTCAGGTATTCCTGTGGAAAATTTGCCGCTGTCTCCTCTGTCATAACCGTATCTTCCAGCGGAAGAAGACATCCCTTATGTTTAAATTCGGATATCATCTCATCATTTACTGTGATCAGATCAACAGAATCATCTCCTGATGTCAGAAGAGTTGCTATTTTGGCCTGGCGGTTGTCCGCATTAGCCGGACATTTTTCGATATGGATCTCTATTCCAAGATCCTTTTCCGCCTGACTGATAAAAGAATCAAAGCCCTCTATGTCTGCATCCATATGAAGGATCGTCAGTTCCTGTCTGTTCTCCGGCACAATATCAGATGCAGCCTCCTTCTTCTGGACTCCACATCCTGTCACTGCCAGAGCCAGGGCAAATACCCCGCAAAATACCTGTTTTTTCAATCTCTACCACCCTTTTTATCTGGGCCATCTATCCTCTTTTGACATCAACGGCTGGAACGGTGCATGAGGAAGTGTCTGATACCAGTACGCTACACTTGCCACATCATCCTGTCGTTCAAACAGGCCACGGTATCCGACGCCTATCTGCTGAATCGTAACGCGAAGATCCTCTTCAAAGCAGATCGGATCCTGTAAATGCCATCTGTAAAAGCCTCGCATTGGCGGGCAGTCATCATTATGATAAAAATTGTGGATCAGTTCGTCATGGGCAGAATAATACGGATATCCCAGATATGGTGTGTTATAATTCTGTTCCACGGTTTTTCCATCCACCTGTTTAGCAAAGCTCCAGGAACCTCCAAAGTAATCTTCCGTTCCTGTTCCGCAGATGGTCGGATACTCCTCATCCCCGTCAATATAAAACTTCATTTCTCCCTCGCCCCACCAGTAACGTTCCAGTGTGGTAAGTGCCATGTAGGTTCCTATATAATGGCCTTTTCCTTTTACTCCATCCAAAATTGTATAATCTTTTGTTTTTTCTGTCAACCGTTCCCTTCTCCACTGCGCATGGAAATAAGCAATATCGTCCGGAAGCTCATCATAGAGACAGTAATCTACCTGATAGAAAAACGCCGGGATTTTATTTGCATGCTGGTTTTCCAGTGTGATCTTTGCTTTCTTCTTAAACGGCATCGGGAAATAGCAGTTAAATCCCCTGCTTGGAACAACAGCCACAGGAACAGAATTTACCAAACATTCCCTTCCGAATCCGCAGCAGAAGAAATCGCCCAGAGGACTTTCCACGGAAGGAGTTTCCTCGTCATCCCAGTACATACGGATGACAAGATCCCTCAGCACAAAGCAATCTGCCTCTGTAGTCTTGTTATCAACGGTGATCCAGATATGATTGATCTGTCCCGGTCCTTCCATTTCTGCCAGAGTTACCACAGCTCCCGGCTCTATATCCTTAAGACACGGACTTCCTTTTCTGGATGGTCCCAGATGACTTGCAGCCATACCGCCTCTGCCTTTTTCTCCATGAGGATTCTCCGCATTGATCGCACGGCTTTTTCCGTGCTTTGCAAGTGCGATTCCTCCAAGTCCGCCTGTAAATGCCTGATACATATCTGCATTCTCCTTTCCTTTGGAAATTAAAAAATATTTACGCTTTTACTCCACCTGCCATGATACCATCCATGATCTGTTTCTCAAAAACAGCTACAAAGATAATGATCGGAAGAAGGATGATCCATCCCATGGAGCTGACCAGATCCCACGGAACTCCATACATGTTATCACGTAACGGAAGCTGTACAATGGAAACGGAAAGTACCTGAATACCATTTGAATAAAACAACGGTGTGAAAAAGTTATTCAGACAGGTAATAAAGTTGATAATGCAAACCGTAGCGATCGCCGGCTTCATCAGCGGCAGAACGATCGTAAACAGTCTCTGTGAAAAAGATGCGCCGTCAATAGCAGCTGCCTCCTCCAGTGAGATCGGGATCTCACCGACAAAGTTTCTGAGGATCAGGACCGTAAACGGTATAACGGTACTGATATAAAGAAGGATAAGTCCCGGATATGTATCATACAGCTTTACCTTCTGCATAAACTCATACAGCGGACGGGCTGTAACAACCTCAGGGATCAGCATGGTAGCCAGCACAAATGCAAATGCAACAGAAACTCCCTTTGAGTTAAATCTTGAGAATCCATAGGCAGCCATTGCACACAGCACGGTACTGATCACAAGTGTAAGGCCTACGATCAGAACTGTATTTCCAATCTTTGAAAGCAGTCCTACATTCTGTATCAGAAATTTATAGCTTTCCAGTGTGGGATGATCCGGAAGATAATCGATCGGTGTTTTAAACAGTTCTCCTGACGGTGTGATCGAAGAAATAAAGATCCAGTAAACCGGGAACAGGATCAGAAAAGCCACAACTGCAAACAGAACCCATCTTCCAACGGCTACCACTCCATGATAAACATTATATTTTCCTGTATTCTTCACGATAATTCCCCCTAACTGTCAAACTTATTCATAACACGTATATTCAGCCAGCTGAAGATCGCCATTACAACAAACAGCAGCATAGCCAGCGCCGAAGCATATCCTACGTTTAGATTTGTAAATGCTTCTGTTGTGATTCTGTATGCGATCAGCGCAGTATCCTCTCCAGGGCCTCCAGATGTCATGGAATAAACCAGATCGAAGGTTGTCAGTCTCCAGAGTGTGAACGGAATACATAAAGTCAGGACATTTTTTGCAATCAGCGGAAGTGTGATCCGGAAAAAGCTCTGGATCCCGTTTGCACCGTCTACCTTTGCTGCCTCATAGATATCGCCGGAAATAAACTGAAGTCCGGAAAGTACAAGGATTGCAAAGAACGGAAGGTCCTTCCACAGGTCCATTGCAATTACCGCTGCTCTTGCAGTACCTGTATTGATCAGCCAGCTGTTCTGGTAACCCGGTACAAACCAGCGGATAAAATCATTGATCAGACCATAATCATTGTTAAATGCCCATTTTGCAGCCATACCGGCTACTACTGCAGGCATAGCCCACGGGATCAGAACGATGGTCCTCAGAAAACGGCGGCCTTTGAATTTCATATTCAGGATCAGTGCCAGGATAACTCCGAGGATCACATGCAGGATCATGGAAACAACCACAAATATTGCCGTAAAGCTGATCGATGTGAGCACTTTAGGATCAGAAAATACCTTCAGGTAATTCTTGAAGCCTATAAATTCATTGATACCTGCAAGGATACTGATATTAAAGAAGCTGTTTTTCACAGTCATCAGAATGGGATATAATGTTGTAAAGCCTCGAATCAGTACAACTGGCAGGATCAAAAGCCACGGTATCCACTTCATAGTTTTTTTACTTATTGTCATGGAACTTTCCTCCCTGTTCATCAAGCAATGTAAAGCAGACTTTTACCTCTGCTTTACATTGCTGTTTTTTTATATCTTTTACTTATACATATCTACCACATCCTGAGCCTTCTTGCAGAACTCATCAACTGTGATCTCGTCTTTCATACAGGACTGGAAGATTGTTCCCATATCGCTGATAAATTCCATTGTCTGTGCCACCATCGGACGTCCCTGTACATTGCATTCATTTGCATATCTGCTGTACATTTCTTTTGCCGGGTCAGAATCCGGAACTACCTTCTCTGCAACATCCTTTCTTGCAGGATATCTGTCAAATGCTTTATAGGAAGCTTCCATTCCGCCTTCATCAGCCATATACTGGAGGAATTTCACAGCTGCATCTTTATTCTTGGATGCTTTGTTGAGAACATAGCTCCAGGAATCTGTAAAGATCGCACGCTCTCCCTTACCGCTGAAATCCGGTACCATTTCCATGTGGATCTTATCTGCGCCAAGCATACCTGCCTTTTCATAATCTGTTCCAAGGCCCCACATGAACCAGCATCCATATTTTCCGTCATTGACCTTCGGATTCATCTGCTCATATTTATCAGCGATCTGCTCAATGGATGTTTCTTTATTAGCAACCAGATCGTGGAGGAACTGAACTGCTTCCTTGTTTTCCTCTTTGGTCCAGTCAAAATAATCGCCGCCGAACATGTTTACAAACTGTGCAAGCTCGTTAAATACATAAGTTTTCTCCCAGGAACCGCCGTAGCCGAATCTTCCGTCCTTGGAAACAGCCTTCATATACTTCATGAAATCCTCTTTTGTATCAATGGATTTGATTCCGACCTCATCCATGATCTCCTGATTTACCCAGAATGCAAGATATCCTGTATAGCCTGGAACACCGATGATGTTTCCGTCCTTATCTGTGATCATATTCTTTACATATCCCTGGGCAAACTGATCAGCGATATCATCTGTCATTACTGTATCATTCAGTCCTTCCAGCCATCCGGAATTTTTAAATGCCGCACTCATCTCATCGTTGATCTGAATGACATCCACGGAAGCATCTCCTGTGGAAAGCATTGTGGTGACCTTCTGCTGACGTGTATCTGAATCTGTAGGTGCCGCAATTACATTAATGTTTAGGCCCGTGGCATCTTCCACATTTGCAAGCCAGTCCTCAAAATCCGGGTCTGTGGTGTCGATGCTGTATAAGGTAAGATCATATTTCTCCTCTGCGGAAACAGTAACCACGTTACCTGCCATACCCACAACCATCGCTGCTGCCAAAACTGCACTCATTACTTTTTTCTTCATATCTTTCTTCCTTTCTGGACATTTTCGTGTTTGTCCACACCTGTTTTTGATGGTTTAAGGATACCAGAGAGCCCCCTCATTCTAAATACAATATTTTATGATTTCTTTATATTATTTTTCGTTCTCTTGTATTTTTGTTGTTAATTTTTTATAATTCTTTTATATAATCTATATTTGTAACGGCTTTTTTTCACAGCTGGATTCGGTTTCATTAATTTGTTTTCGACATAAAGGAGAGTATGTACTATGAAATTCCACAAATGTATCCCACCCATTTTTTCCTCATTTCGCTATAAGCTCCTGCTCGCATTTCTGATCGCAACTATGGTACCTCTGATTTCCCTGACCTTCATCAGCTATCACATTTCCTATAACATTGCCAGAGATCGTATCATCGATTCTGCCGTAATGACTGACAAGCAGCTGGTCTCTCAGCTGAACGACCGCCTCGGTCAGGTTGAAAATGTAGCAGATACCATACAGTTTCAAATGTACTCCCTAAATCAGCCTTCCTCTAATAAGGTAGATGCACTGAAAAAATTCACCACTGTAAAAAACAATATTTCGCTGTATAAATCCACATTCGATTTCTTCCATATATATGTTTTTCTGCAGCCCGATCAGCTCGGTTCAAAAGAAAGCCTGTACTTCTTTTCCACAGATGAGCTTTCTGCATATGGTCTGGATAAAAATATTGTTTCCGGTTCAGGCTTTTCCTCTGTCTGGATACCGGTTTCCAATATGCCTCTGCCTAAAATACTGTCCACAAAAAAATCATCTGCCGATGTGATCCTCTGCGTCCGGGCACTGAAAAATCAGGCCACCGGTATTCTGGAATACGCCTACGGCATTGCTCTGGACACCTCAGAGCTTACCACTTATCTGCAGCCTGCTGCTTTGGATTCCCGCATATACAGCTACATTCTCACAGATCACGGAGAGATTGCAGCAAAAAATACATCCTCACTGAATTTATCCGGAATTTCCAAAGCACAGTTTCAGAAACTCAAAGGAAATGCAGATTCTTCTTTTCACAGCGGCGACAAATATTATAACTGCTGCACCTTAAGCAATGGCTGGCTTCATGTTACCGAAATCCCGGAAAGCTATATTCAGGGCAACACGCACATCCTGATCCGTGCCTTACTGATCACTGTCCTTATTTTCTTGCTCCTTACTGTTATCATCGTTATCCTGTTTTCCGAAAATCTTACCCGGAAGATCACTGCACTTTCCTATGCAATGGAAGCCTTTCAGCTGGGATATGACCCGGAACATCTATCTATCGTTACTGTTCCCCACCCGGATGATCCTTCCAGGTATGATGAGATTGACAGACTGGGCATCACCTTTGAAGATATGCAGCACACAATAGCCGAAAACCTGAAGTCCATTGTAAATCTTTCCGTAAACGAAGAACGTCTGAAATACCAGCTGCTCCAGTCACAGATCAATCCGCATTTTCTTTACAATATCCTGGGATCGATCCGTACCTGCCAGTCCCTTGGAAAGCTTGACATTGCTGATCAGATGATTGCAAATCTGACTGCCTTTTACCGTCTTACCCTGCGTAAATCAAAGGAACTTATTCCTATTAAAGATGAATTGGAAATTGCCCGGCTTTATCTGGAAATGGAAAAGCTCTGTCATAAAGATAATCTGGACTGGGAGATCGAAGCAGAAGATGGAATCGAAAATTTCCTGATCTGCAAGTTTACACTTCAGCCATTTCTCGAAAATTCCATTCTGCACGGGATTTCTTCGGGCACACCAGCTGTTTTCATTTCGATCCATGTTCTTTATGGCGATGATACGGTTGTGATCTCCATTGAGGACAACGGTGCCGGCATGGACTCTGAAACCCTTGCACAGCTGCGCCATGCTATTGAGCATAATGTTATTGATTATGAGAAGCATTTTGGAATTTCCAACGTAAGTTCCCGTATTTCCAACCCATTATACGGAAACGGTTCCGTAAGGATCCGCAGCAACCCCGGAAACGGCACATACGTCACCATTGAATTCGAACAGATGGAGGAAGATATCGATGAAAAAAATAATGATCGTAGATGATAATTACTTATCTGCAGAAGGTATCGAAAAAAACATAGACTGGGAAACACTGAATGCAGAGATCATCCATGTCTGCTACAATGGAACCTCTGCTATCGAAGCCATGAAAAAAGAACCGGCAGATCTGATCATTTCTGACATTGAAATGCCTGATCTTGACGGCATTTCCATGAGCCGTCAAGCTCTTGAGATCAATCCCATGGTAAAGATCATTCTGATCAGTGCCTATGATAAATTTGAGTATGCAAGACGTGCTCTGCTCCTTGGTGCTCTGGATTATATCGAAAAGCCACTGGATTATGCCTATCTTATTCAGAAGGTAAAAAACGCTTTTGCACTGATGGAAAGGGAACAGAAAAATCTCCAGCTTCTGAAGCAAAGTAGACCTCTTCTTACGGAAAAGTTTTTCCGCGAGATCACCCACCTTCCGTCTTCTGAAGCTGCCTACCGGCTGAAGCCTTATCTTCAGTATCTGAACCTGGAGCTGAATTATGATTTTTATACAGTTGTTGTTCTGGAACTTGAAAATGCTCCGGATCTAAAAGCCGTTTACGGGATTGAAAAATTTCAGATGGAGCTTCTCAACCTTCAGGATCTGATAACTGAGGAAACCGCTTCTCTTGATTTTGTACACCTTCTTCCGGATATGGATGGCTATCTGTGCATTCTGGGACACAGTGGCTGCCAGTCCAACAGCTTCCGTCAGCTTACCAGCCAGCTTATTTCCTCAATAGCAGATGCCTGCCAGCCGCTGGGGCTGTCCCTCAATGCGGGTATCGGAACAATTGTCCGGGATTTCTGGAACCTTAACCAGTCCTACAAAAGTGCCGTACATGCGCTGGAATACAGATTCTTTTTCCCTCATCAGAATATCTTTGACGGAAGAGACGCTCTGGGTTCCGATCTGTCTGTTGCAGATTTTTCAGATACAAAGGAAGATGAGCTGATCCGGCTTCTCTGTAAAAAGGATACCTCTGCCATAGATATCTGGTTTCAGAATTTTTCCGACTGGCTTACCCAGAAATTTCGCACAAAGAATTTCGCTTTCATACAGATCTATTCTCTTCTCGGCCGAATCCTGAAATTTTTCTATGAATTAAATCTGGATACTCATGACCTTGAAGCTAAAATTTTGTATGTTTACAACCACATAAATGAGTTTCATAATACGGAAGAACTATGTCAATGGCTGAATGATCTATGCCATCTTTTATGCCGGAAGCTTGATTCCTCCATGAATGATTATCACCAGAAGCTCTGTGAACTGGTGATCTCCTATATCAACGAACACTTCACTGACAATACGCTCTGCCTCAATGACATTGCTGCCTCTGCCAATGTAAGCCCTGCTTATTTAAGTGCTCTTTTCAAAAAAAATCAGGGGATCAGTATCAGCGACTTTATCACATCTCAGCGGATTTCCGCAGCTGCCCGTTACCTTTCTGCAACCAGTATGAGTCTGAAAGAGATCAGCCTGAAATGTGGTTATGCCAATCAATATTATTTCAGCACCAGCTTCAAAAAGAAAATGGGGATCACACCTTCCGCCTATCGGGAACAGCATACATAACTTCTTCTCTTCTTTATAACAAAGTTACTGGCACAAATGCCAGTGCCCTTCTCCGGAATTTTACTTATAATCAATTAATAAAGAGAATCTTCATATTTTTTCGAAGGAGGGATTGCTATGAAAAAATGGAAAAAAATCCTGATAAAAATTCTTCCCAAAAGCTCAGGCAAATACCCTTAACTCACTTCTCTATTTAATTATTCCATAGAAATGCCCCTGACGCTGACAGCCAGGGGCATTGTATCGTCAGCTGCTTTGCAGCCTATTCCGTTAATTCTTCCAGATTCTTTTTTAATTCGAGCATCTTGTCTCTCAGCTCAGCAGCCTGCTCAAAATTCAGGTCTGCTGCGGCAGCACGCATCTGCTTCTCTACCTGGGCGATCACCTTCGTCAGTTCTTTGCGGTTCATGGATTCCGGATCCTTCTTAAGCTTCACTTCTGTCTCTGCCACCTTCTTCGAAACAGCGATCAGATCACGGACTGCCTTCTTGATAGTCGTCGGAGTGATGCCATGCTCTCTGTTGTAAGCCTCCTGTATCGCTCTCCTTCTTTCTGTCTCCGAGATTGCTTTTTCCATGGATTCTGTCATATTATCCGCATACATGATCACATGGCCTTCGCTGTTCCGGGCAGCACGGCCGATAGTCTGTACCAGAGATGTTTCCGAACGAAGGAAGCCTTCCTTATCAGCATCCAGGATCGCTACCAGCGTGATCTCCGGAATATCCAGTCCTTCTCGCAGAAGGTTGATCCCGACTAGCACATCAAACACATCCAGGCGCATATCGCGGATGATTTCCGCACGTTCCAGAGTGTCAATGTCCGAATGAAGGTATCGGACACGGATTCCCAGATCTTTCATATAATCGGTAAGGTCCTCTGCCATACGTTTGGTCAGGGTCGTGATCAAGACTTTATTTTTCTTTTCAATTTCCTTATTTACTTCTGCTACAAGATCATCGATCTGTCCTTCGATCGGACGCACCTCCACCTTCGGATCAAGAAGCCCTGTAGGACGGATGATCTGCTCTGCGCGGAGAAGCTCATGGTCATATTCATATTCTCCCGGTGTCGCAGATACAAACATTACCTGGTCAAGCTTGTTCTCGAATTCATCAAAGCTCAATGGACGGTTATCCTTAGCAGACGGAAGTCGGAAGCCGTAATCCACCAGTGTCTGTTTACGGCTCTGATCACCGGCATACATACCGCCAACCTGGGGAACTGTCTTATGGGACTCATCTATAATAAGTAAAAAATCATCTCCGAAGTAATCCATCAGGGTATACGGTGGCTGCCCCGGTGCAAGCCCTGTCAGGTGCCTGGAGTAGTTCTCGATCCCGGAGCAGAATCCCGTTTCCTTCATCATTTCCACATCAAAGTTGGTACGCTCCGCAATTCTCTGAGCCTCGATCAGCTTATCCTCACTTTTAAAGTATTCCACCTGCTGCTTCATCTCTTCCAAAATAGCATCTGCTGCACGACGGATCTGCTCCTGTGGTACTACATAATGAGACGCCGGAAAAATAGCCGCATGACTTTCCACGCTTTTGATCTCACCGGTAAGCACATCGATATCTGTGATCCGCTCGATCTCATCTCCGAAAAACTCCACCCGCACTGCCCGGTCTGTAGAATTCGCCGGAAAGATCTCCAGCACATCACCCCGGACACGAAAGGTTCCACGGTGAAAATCCATCTCATTTCTTGTGTACTGGATATCGATCAGCTGTTTGATAACCTCATCACGGTCCTTCTCCATTCCAGGGCGAAGAGAGATCATCATATCAAAAAACTCCTGAGGTGCACCTAAGCCATAGATACAGGATACCGACGAAACCACGACCACATCCTTGCGCTCACATAAGGCTGCTGTGGCGGAGAGACGGAGCTTATCGATCTCATCGTTAGTGGATGCGTCCTTAGCGATGTAGGTATCTGTGGACGGGACATAAGCCTCCGGCTGATAGTAATCGTAGTAGGAGACAAAGTATTCCACTGCGTTCTCCGGGAAGAATTCCTTAAACTCACCGTACAGCTGTGCTGCCAGTGTTTTATTGTGCGCAAGTACCAAAGTTGGCTTGTTTAACTGGGCGATGACGTTCGCCATGGTGAAGGTCTTACCGGAGCCTGTGACACCCAGCAAAGTCTCGAACTGGTTGCCTTCCTTAAAACCCTTGACCAGTTTTTCGATAGCCTGAGGCTGGTCTCCTGTGGGTTGGTATTCGGAGTGTAATTTGAAATGATCCATACGGTTCTCCTTGTTGTTCTGAAATTTGTGGATATGTAAATACTGCCTGTTACTATATGTAAAGAGAGTGCTTTTATCTTTATTATTGTTGCTTTTACAGTATATCATTCAGAGTAAAAAAAGTATAGGGCAACCGAATATTTGTTCTATACTTTTTACTGCACCACACAAAAAGGCAGAGCCTGCTCCACTCAGACTCTGCCTCTCACTTTTTTCTTTTTATACTGCCGTCATTCTTCTACTTTTCTCTCATAAACGATCTCACCGCCAAGAACTGTCATATCCACTTTCGTGGTCTTGATCTCATCCGGATCAATCTTATAAATATCTTTCTCCAGAACTACGAAGTCTGCATTTTTTTCCACTTCGATGGTTCCGTTCTCGTCTTCTGTATAGGAAGCGTAAGCTGCGTTTTTTGTAAAAAGCTTCACCGCCTCATCTACAGACATTTTTTCGGATGGGATCCAGCCTTCCTGTGGCTGACCACTGATATTTTTGCGGGTGACTGCAAAATAAATATTCTCCATGGCATCAAAGCTTACCACAGGAGCATCCGAACCGCCGGACGTATGGATTCCCATATCCAGCATGCTCTTCCATGCATACACCTTATCCATACGGTGTGCGCCGATGGCAGGTTCCACTGTGTTCATATCCAGATCGATAAATACCGGCTGGATATATGCCAGAAGATCCTGGTCTTTCATCCCCTGCAAAATACGCGGATTGGTGATCTGGCAATGTACGATACCATGTCTGCCCTTTTTATTATCCTTCCGGTAAGGAGATTTCGCAGCTGCCTCAATGACCATATCCATGGCACGATCGCCAATACAGTGTACCGCTGCCTGCATCTGATGCTGGTCAAAAAAAGCAAACAGATCGTCAAGCTCCTCCTGACTGAATGTGATGATCCCGGTATTTCCCGGCGAATCCTCGTAAGGCTCATTCATGGCCGCTGTTCTTGCACCAAGGGAACCATCCTGGATCAGCTTCATTGGTCCGACAGTAAAGTGATCCCCCCTCTGTCCGGTACGATATCCTTCCTCAATAAAAGCCTTCGCATCCTCCGCCCGCTCAAAAAGGCACTGCTCATAATGGCGGATACTCAGCTCTCCTCTGGCATCCAGTGCCTTATAGGAGGCCATGATCCGACGCCAGTTTTTCCCCGGAAGTGAGGCAAGATCATCGGACTGTACACCTGTAAATCCACATTCATTCAGCTTCTTTGCACTGTATTTGATGTAGCCTTCCACTTCTTCCTGGGATGGTGCTTCCAATACGGAAGAATAAAACTGTACTGCATTTTCCTTCAGAAGTCCGGTATCCAGGTCAACCTCCTTCGCAATCTCCGGGAACTCCGGGATTTTTTTCAGAAGCTCCAGACCGCAGCTGTTGCACACAGCCACATGCCCGCAGACACGCACCATAATGATGGGGATTTCCGTTGAGAGCGCATCCAGCTCATCCTTGTGCGGATAGCGTGGCTTATCAAAATGCTCCTCATTCCAGCCTCTGCAGTAGAGCCAGGTCAGCTTCTGACCTTTGCTCTCCTCCAGTCTTTTTTTTGCTGCGGCAAGCATTTCCTCAACACTTGTACAGTCAAACAGTTTTACAGATCTTTCCACAAATGCATAATGCAGCATATGCATATGTGTATCCACAAAACCGGGTAGCATCAGCCTTCCCTTAAGGTCGATCCGCTTTTTGCAGGAAAAAGCTTCCGCTTCTTTATCAGTTCCCACAAAAACGATCCGACCATTTTCGATTCCCACAGCCTCTGCCACTTTTTCACTGTCATCCAGTGTTCTTATACATCCGTTAAAAAAAATTGTATCCACTGTTTATTTTTCCTCTTTTTCTTTTTTATCCTCGTAGAAAAGTGCCATATCCTTGTCTACCTTTCCGATTCCCATGTAACGCGCCTTGTAATCCTTCAGCAGTTTAAAGAAAGTACCACTTAAGATAAATAATGTGGCAACATTTACAAATGTAGGGAATACGGTTGTAAAGTCTGCAATTACCCACAGCTGCGCCGGTGTTCCGTTTCCGTAAAGAGTAAGCACTGTGACCAGAAGACCCCATAATGGTGTTCCAAGGATAAAAACCTTCTCTGCGATCTTCAGAACCTTCTGATTATTTTTCAGCCAGTGCTTCAGGATCACGCTGTAGTAGGTGAACCATCCAGTTGATGTTGTTAATCCAAAAAGAAAAATACTGATCGCGATCAGTGCTCTCGCAATGGAGCCCATTCCAGACTCAAATGCTGTCAGTGTCAGCTCTGATCCCTGAAGTCCTGAATTCCAGTAGCCGGTGATGATAACAACAAGACCTGTCATGGAGCAGACTACGATGGTGTCTGCAAATACCTCAAATGCTCCCATCAGTCCCTGTTTTACAGGATGGTCTGTCTTTGCGGAAGCATGGATCATAGGAGATGTTCCCCAGCCTGCCTCGTTGCTGTATACGGAACGGGCAAAGCCAAGACGCATTGCTGTTGCAACACCGGCTCCCATAAATCCGCCGACTGCCGCCTGTGTTGTAAATGCACCCTTGAAGATCAGTCCAAAGGTTTCCGGCAGCTTGTCAAAATTCACTACCAGTATTGCAAGAGATCCTACAATGTAAAGCATGCACATGATCGGTGTCATATAGGAAGAGATCACGCCGACTTTCTTTACACCGCCGATGATGATCAGATAGATTGCTGCCACATACAGAAGTGACGGTACGATGTACGGCAGGTGGAAGGTACTTCCGACAGCCTCTGATACTGTATAATTCTGTAAGGTAATGAACCATGTCATAAAAATACAGCCGCCGAACAGTACTGCAAAAAGTTTCCAGAAAGGAAGCTTTTTCTCTCCGCCAAGACCCTTCTGCATGTAGTAGGTCGGGCCTCCCTGGTACTCACCGTTTGGCTGTTTCTCTCTGTAGTATACAGCAAGTGTTACCTCTGCCATCTTGATGACCATGGCAAGAAGCGCTGCGATCCAGAGCCAGAATAATGCACCAGGTCCTCCTGTTGCAATGGCCGTTGCAACACCGGACATATTGGATACACCAACAGTACCTCCGATCGCAATGGAAATAGCCTGGAACGGTGTCAGGCTCTTTCCGTCATCTCCGCCTTCCTGGCGACGTTCTTTACTGAACATGTTTTTCACAATGTAACCAAAATGGCGGAACTGGAAGAAACCGGAACGTACTGTCAGATATACGCCTGTAGCGAGGATCGTGATCAGCAGCGGCAGTCCCCAGAGCCAGTTGGTCAGATTTTCAAATAATTCAAACATCTTTTCCTCTCCTGTCCTTCTTATTGTTTGTCTTTTGCATCCATTCGGAAAATCTGTGTATAGAATATAAAAAATCCCCGGAACATGAAGGCAGATACGGATACCTGGAGTTCTCGACATACAGCTCTTCTGCCATATATCTGCGAGCCCCGTTTCTATCCTCTTTATCCTTCATGCTCTGGGGATCTTACATTTCAGTTCACGAATCTTCCAAACGATCACAGTATATCACACTTCCGGAGGAATTTCTACTTTTTCTGTTTGAATTTTGTATTTTTATTCATTTTTCGTGAATATTACTATTTTACCGTATGGACTCCGGATACTCCACCCCTTCCGGCATGGGATCCCATTCGTTAAGGCCAATGCTCTGCTTGAATTTCGCCTGTTCAAGCGTAAGCTTCGGAAGATCATCCTGCAGATAATCCATCAGCTCACTGATACCTTCCCGGGTCTTGTTATTTACCATAAATATCCTCTCACAGCCCATGTTCTTCATCCACTGTCTGACCATGGGAATGTTGGCATGGGGAGAATCCACCTTGGTGATGATCCCGATCAGCGGCCGTAGTAGAAAATTCCTGCTGCCGTCACTAAACAGGTTAAAGGGCTCATTGGCTGCCTGTACAATGGCGATCACATCCGCCTCAAAGGAAAAACAGGCCAGTCCTACGCTGAAATGCTTGGATTCCGCATATTCTCCCGGTGAATCAATAGTATCTTCATTTGTATTGGTATACTGAGTCTTATGATAATGAAGTTCTTCCCCTTTAAGCGCCTGTGTCAGGGATGTTTTGCCTGCTTCACTTCGACCCATCAGAAAAATTTTTTTCATTTTTTATCCCGTCCTGCCTCAGCTTCTGTGGATCTTACAGACATCGAATTTCAATGTCTCATGGAAAAATCGCACTACTTCCTCCACAGCTGTCATCACTTCCGTAAAACCGCCTGTCAGGATCAGCGTCCCGCAGAAACGATCCATAAATCCTACTTCCACATGAGCTGCCTTCACTGCAACATCTGCCGCAACCACGATTGCCTCCCAGGGTGTGACACGGACCATGCCGATGGCATCTCCTCTGTGATCTTCACCTTCATGAACACCGATATGTAACGCAAGATTCTCATATATCGATCTGTCATTTGGTGTAAAAACATGTGCAAAGGAAAGCTCCTTTCCAGGTACTCTCACCCGGGTCAGCCGAAGTCTTCTTCCCTTAAGGTTCTCATAATCATCATGAAACAGCCGCTCCAGCAGTTCTTCCTTCGTTATCCGTTCTTCCATGGTACACTTCCTTATCTCTTGGTGATATTGCATACTACATATCCCAGAGTATCACGGAAATAATCCACGATCTCTTCCATTGCAGTCTGTACATCGGAAATCTCTCCTGTTATGATCAGTGTTCCTGTAAAACGGTCTGCAAATCCAAGATATACATTACCGCTCTTCACAGCAATATCGGATGCGATCACAGCAGACTCGGAAGGTGTCATATTCATGATACCAATTGCAGATGATCCATAGTCCACCTGCGGATTCAGTCCAAGCTTCTGATATATGATAGGTGCCGGACCACCCATGATATGGGCAAATGTGATCTCCTTACCGGCTACGGTTTCCTGTACGATTCTGATCTGATCTCTATGTTCATCCGCCATTGATGATTCCTCGCTTTCAAAATTTTATATTATTCTCGATCTGATAATATTGGATAATTTTATAAGCCGGATTTCATTCATCCGGCTTACAACTTCCTAAAGTCAGGCAGATCTTTGAAATCCGCTCTGCTACCTGCTCATGGTCAAAAAACCTTCTGGCAGTTCATCTGATTTAATTTTACTATTTACCAATTTTAATGTCAAGACAATTCTTCGAAAACAAGTCAAAAAACAACGTTTTTAAAAATAGAAATCCACAAAAAACAACATTTATTTTCAAATCCTCGCGGAAAACCAGTCAGAAATCTGCTCAGAACTCAAACACCTTCTTAATACTGTCATAATGTAGGAATTTTCCCTCTGCGGCAAACGCCCGGATCTGCTCCAGGGTTGCAAACATATATCCGTCTGTCTCTTCCATCTGAAGCTTCAGATCCTTATCCTCCACATCCATGACAAAACGGTACACATCCACAAAGTAATTATCTCCTTCCCCCGGGTTCTCTCTTTTATATGTAAAAAGGTATCCGCCCTCTGCCTCACTGGCGTCCAGTCCGGTCTCCTCTTTCACCTCACGGAGTACTGCATCACGGGAAGCCTCTCCTGCCTGGGCTGCACCGCCGGAAACCTCCCACCAGCCCGGAGCCCAGGCCTTTGTCATCACACGTTTGGTAATAAGAAAGGTCTTGTCCGGTCTTGCTACCACGCCCAAAACTGTCAGATGATACTCTCCATCCTTTAAACACCAGTCATTGCGCTTCATAGTTCGTCCTGTCGGTTTCTTATCTGCATCGTAAATATCCCAGAATTCCATTTTATCTATCTCCTGTCTTTTTACAGAACGCGGAAATACAGTCTTACATCTGATCCGTTTCAGCCTGCCCGTTTCTCCGTTTTCTGTATCTTTTTTATTTGTTATGATAACACGTTAAAATCATATATGTAAACCCCTGGATCCGACACCATTTTCCAGTTAGCGTTACCGTTCACTCCGTTCTCAGTAACCAGTTACCCTTCTACATCTGTTTTTTTCACATTATAAGCATACAAGTACCTGCAGCCTGAAAGATGATATGCGAAAATCTATAGATTATTTTTATTATATCGCTCGTATCATGAATTAGTTTTATGGATTATTCTGTTATATAATTAACACAAACAAACGATTCTATTTAAAATAACCAGGGAGGTTTTTTTCAGATGAAGAATGATTATCCGCATATTTTTTCCCCATTAACCGTTAAAAATATGACTATCAAGAACCGTATTGTTATGATGCCGATGGGCACCAACTACGGTGAACAGAACGGCGAAATGAGTTTTCTTCATATCAATTATTATGAGCAGCGTGCAAAGGGTGGCACAGGTCTCATCATCGTAGAGAACGCAAGCATCGATTCCCCGCAGGGCTCCAACGGAACCACACAGCTGCGCATCGACCATGACAACTATCTGCCACGTCTTTTCAAATTCTGTGAAAATATTCATAGATACGGAACAAAGATTGCGATCCAGATCAACCATGCCGGAGCTTCCGCTGTTTCTTCCAGGATCAACATGCAGCCGGTTTCCGCATCTGACGTTCCATCCAAAGAAGGCGGCGAAATCCCGCGTCCTCTTTCCAAAAATGAGATCCTTCACATCGTAAAAAAATACGGTGAGGCTGCAAAACGTGCACAGACAGCTGGCTTTGACGCAGTAGAGATCCATGCAGGACACTCCTATCTGATTAGTCAGTTCCTCTCCCCGATCACAAACAAGCGTACCGATGAGTTCGGCGGATCTGTTGAGAACCGTACCCGTTTCTGCCGTATGGTCATCGATGAGGTAAGGAAACAGGTAGGACCTTTCTTCCCGATCATGCTCCGTCTCAGTGCGGATGAGCTGATGGAAGGCGGAAATACACTGGAGGATACTCTGGAATACCTGGAGCATCTTCAGGAAGAGGTTGATATCTTCGATGTTTCCTGCGGACTTAACGGTTCCATCCAGTACCAGATCGATGCAAATTATCTCCCGGACGGATGGCGTTCCTACATGGCAAAGGCCGTAAGAGAAAAATTCAACAAGCCATGTATCTCCATGGGTAATGTCCGTGACCCGAAGGTTGCTGAGCGTATCCTGGCTGACGGTGATGCAGACCTGATCGGTATGGGCCGTGGTCTGATCGCAGACCCTGCATGGGTAAACAAGGTTGCCACAGGTCATGAGTGTGACCTCCGCAAATGTATCTCCTGTAACGTTGGCTGTGCCGGAAACCGTATCGGTGTAAACCGTCCGATCCGCTGTACTGTAAACCCATCTGTTCTTGAGGGCGATGTATATAAGAAAAAACATGTAAATAAAAACTGCAACGTGGTCGTTATCGGCGGCGGCACTGCCGGACTGGAAGCTGCCTGTACAGCCGCAGAGGTTGGATGCAATACCTTCCTTCTGGAAAAAGGCAATGAGCTTGGCGGACTTGCATCTCTGATCTCAAAGATCCCTGCAAAGAACCGTCTTGCTGATTTCCCTCACTATCTCATGCATCGTGCAGAACAGCTTGATAATCTTTACATCTTCAAAAACACAGAAGGAACACCGGAAAACATCCGCAAGTTCCATCCGAATATCATCGTAAGCTCCACCGGCTCCGCTCCGCTTCTGCCTCCGATCGCAGGACTGAAGGATCGTATTGACAACGAGAACCATAATATTTATTCTATTCTTGGTATGATCAGCCACATTAATGATTTTCCGAAGGATCTGGAAGGCAAAAAGGTTGTTGTTGTAGGCGGCGGTGCTGTAGGTCTTGATGTTGTGGAATTCTTTGCTGACAGAAACGCAGACATCTCTATCGTTGAGATGATGGATCAGATCGGACGTGATCTTGACCCGGTAAGCAAAAATGACACAAAGACCATGATGAAAAAACACAATGTACATCAGCTTACAAAAACTGCTCTCCTTGAGGTTAAGGATTCTTCCTTCCTTGTCAGGGGCGACGGTGAGCCTTATGAGCTTCCATTTGAGTACGGCTTCGTATGTCTCGGAATGAGAGCTCAGGGACAGCTTTACCAGAACCTCACAGAGGAATTTTCTTCTGAGGATGTTGAGATCATGAACATCGGCGACAGCCAGAGAGCAAGACGAATCATTGACGGTACCCAGGAAGGACGCAATATCCTTACCATTCTTGAGCAGAAGGGATACCTTTAATATTTTTCCGCTATACCCTTTCCGGGAATATTTCAATCCTTCTACCGGAAAGTGTATATAGATTTGTTACAGTTCACTCGGTGATCCGTAACATAGTTTTTCCACGTCTTCCTCCCCCGTAGCCGTCCGGAGAATGTCCGCAACTTCTTCAGATCTATGTGGTGGGAGGTTTAAAAAAGACAAATCTTCATCCAGATTTTACCAATGAGAGGAGTTATTACCATGTCAGAAAGAATCACAGGACATACCGAACTGATTGGTCTTATGGCATATCCGATCCGCCACTCCAGCTCTCCTGCCATGCAGAATGAAGCTTTTGCAAAGCTTGGCTATGATTATGCATATCTTGCATTTGAGGTTGGTGCAGACGAGATCGAGGATGCTGTAAAGGCCATCCGTACTCTGAAAATGAGAGGTTCCAACGTTTCCATGCCGAACAAAACTCTGGTAGGCCAGTACCTTGACGAGCTTTCACCGGCAGCAGAAATGTGCGGCGCTGTAAACACCATCGTTAATGATCATGGTCATCTTACAGGCCATATCACAGACGGTATCGGATTTATGGCAGCACTGAAAGACAATAACATCAACGCCATCGGAAAGAAAATGACCATCGTAGGTGCAGGTGGTGCCGCAACTGCTATCGAGATCCAGGCAGCACTTGACGGTGTAGGCGAGATCGTGATCTTCAACCGCAAAGATGAATTCTGGGACCGTGCAGTATCTACGGTAGAAAAGATCAACACCAGAACTTCAAGCCATGCTGTTCTCTATGATCTGGCAGATCTTGACCAGCTGAAAAAAGAAATGGCTGACAGTTATATTTTCGTAAATGCGACAGGTGTTGGAATGAAACCACTGGAAGGTCAGTCCGTTGTTCCGGACAAGTCTTACTTCCGCCCGGAGCTTATCGTTGTTGACGTGCCTTACTCCCCTCTTGAAACTGCTATGCGTTCTATGGCAAAGGAAGTTGGCTGCAAGACAATGAACGGCCTTGGCATGATGCTTTTCCAGGGCTCCGCTGCATTTGAACTGTGGACCGGCGAACCGATGCCGATCGAGCATATGAAAGAGATTCTTAACATCAGATACGACGACTAAACTGCTATCTGTTCCTGTCGTATCAGAAAGGACCATTATGAAAACAGTTCAGGTAAGAAATATCACACTCGGAGAGGGAAGACCGAAGATCTGTGTCCCGATCGTGGGGCAGACAAAGGATGATATCCTCCTTGAGGCAGGGACCTTCGCAAGGATCCCCGTAGACGTTGTGGAATGGCGTGTTGACTGGTTTGAGGACGTTTTTGACACAGACAAGGTTCTGGATGTGGCAAAAGATCTCCAGACCGTTTTAAAGGACACTCCGATCCTCTTCACCTTCCGTACTGCAAAGGAAGGCGGAGAAAAAGCGATTTCCAACGAAGCTTACAAAGCACTCAACATGGCTGTCGCAAAAAGCGGCTATGTAGATCTCATTGATGTAGAAGCCTTCACAGGTGAGGAGATCGTAAAAAGCATGATCCAGGAAGCACACAGCTATGGCGTAAAGGTCATCGCTTCCAACCATGATTTTGACGCAACTCCTGAGAAGGATGAGATCGTGCGCCGTCTTCGCATGATGCAGGACTATGGCGCAGATATCCCGAAAATGGCTGTTATGCCAAGAAACAAACAGGACGTGCTTACACTCTTAAGTGCCACGCTGGAAATGTCCGAGCAGTTCGCCGACCGCCCGATCATTACCATGTCCATGGCAGGTACAGGTGTTGTCAGCCGTCTCGCTGGCGAAACCTTCGGTTCCGCCCTTACCTTCGGTGCAGCTACCAAAGCTTCCGCACCGGGACAGATCAATGTCAACGAGCTTGCACAGGTTCTTGACATTATCCACAAAAGCCTGTGATCCTGTAACCTCCCATAAAAAGGATCTACGGTAGATTTCTGTAACAGAACGCGAATTATAAACCAATTTTCAAACCCAATTGATGTAACAAATTTTTGCAATTTTAATCCCATAATAGCAAATCTATTAAAATAATAATTAAAAACAACAAATCTCATGACAAAAAGAAGAAGTGTGCTGACCCATCCGGCACACTTCTTCTTTTTCTGTTTTTTATATCTTTGTTATTCCTCTGATCAATTTTTATCCTCGATGGCATTCTCCTCTTTCTTTCTGGGGTCCCAGTTTGAAAGGAAGATATTCAGACCGAAGCCTACAGCCAGGGCCCATGCGGATGCCCATGCAGTTCCCTGGGTTGCAAGCACAGCTGCCATAACACCTGCGATCATCTTGTCACGGTCTGTTCTGCAGTAATCCATACCGATCCTTGCACAGACAAAGGCCTGGAACATCAGAGTAATGGAGGAACCGACTCCGAAGATCGGACGGAAGAAGCTTACAACCGGAATGATCAGCACACTTAAAAACGTTGCAATACGGAAGGATGCCATACCGCCGATCAGAGACTTCATAGCTTTCTTTCCCTCCTTGTAACGGATGGAAACGGATACTGTCATTCCAACCCATAACGGACCGGAAAGCGGCGGGAACGGCGCAATGACGGAAAGGATCAGGTTCCTGATGCCGCTGACCAGGTTGGAGCGGCTGGAATTGAAATCAATGTACTCATCATCTCTGGACTGGCGTGCCTCTGTAACCAGTGTCTCTGTGGTAACAAAATCACCAAATGCGATAACATAGCATACAAGTGCCAGAGGAAGCGCTTTGACAAACATGGAGACCGGCGGGATTCCCACACCAAAGATACTTACCTGTGAGATGATCTCTTTGAACTGCGGGATCTTGATAAAGGTTCCCAGCTCCAAACCAGGCGCCTCCAGCTCTCCTACAAGAAGACCTACCACCATGGCGATCAGATACGGGAAAAGGTTTCCATACCTGGCAACAAGATCCAGGAATTTGTTGTTCTTTCTCTTCTCCTGATATTTATCTGAAAAGCTGATCAGGATCAGAAGGCCTACACCGGCAACGATCGCCAGCGGATACTTATGCATGTTGCCGCCTTCTCCCAGCTGTCCTGCCATAACCGTCACCGGCGCAGCAAGAAGGATACCACCCTTAACAGAATTTGGTACTGCATGGACAAATTTATCCGCAAGTTTGGTGATGCCCATAAATATGAACACGAGACCAACCAGCATCTGCAGGGCGATCATTGCCTGGATACGTTCTTTTCCCATAGGGAAGCCTTCCAGGAATACGATCGTCAGCGGAAGGGTCGGTGTGATCCATCCCGGTACAACCGGATCACCAAGTAAGCTGTGTAGCATATACAGCATGGTCTCTATGATCACACAGCTCCATGCCAGCTCATAAGGCAATCCCAGATATTGTTCCAGATAAGGAACCGCCGCCAGTGCCGTAACCCCGAGGATCAGGCCCTGGATAAACTCTACGGACTCAATTTTATAGTGAATAAACGGAAAACGAATCTGAAATGGCCCAAACGGAATGTAGGGCAGTTCGTTTTCTCTTCGCTGTCTTGCTGCACGTGCCATAACGATTCTCCTTTGTCGTTTTTTTGATAATACATATATAGTATCTTTTATTTTGTAAGTTTGTTAATTAACAAACATTTTCAGAAACGGTAAAGTCCAATCCGGGAATTGTTCCCGAATTGGAACTTTGTTTTGCACAGATTCAGTCATCTTTATCTGTATCCATACAATGATTCACTTTTTTTACTGTAGTCAAACGGATATTCACCCCAAGGGATTTCCTTGATTCAGTCAAGCCTCTTTTCCACGGTTCATCTTAACGAACAGTGCAAGAAGGATTCCTATGAATGTCACTGCCATATTGAGAAGCAGGATCATTCTCGGAGCACTGGTTCCGGCAGTCTTTGTAATGTAGCCGGCCAGTGTCAGAATGGTGTAGTTCGCAACGCTGGATGCGATCATGACCATGGATGTTGCAGTTCCCTTGTTTTCCGGGAAGAACTCCGCAGTTGTGGAAACAGCCAGCTGAAGCACACCGCCTGCGCCTGCAAAACCGATCACAAATCCACCGATAAGACAAATTGTCGGATTCTGGATAAAGTAGCAAAGTCCCAGCATGATGAAAGAGATCAGCGGATAAATGATCAGGATATTGATCTCCTTCAGTCCTTTTTTGATAAATACAGAGGAACACAGGATCGCTGCAAAGGTTCCTACTGCATAGAAGGACTGGATCTTGGAAGGATCACTTAAGTTATAAAGCTTTCCGAGCTCCTGGTTACAGTTCAGCCACAGCATGAATGTAGAAGAGCTTGTAAATCCGATGAGGATTGCTGCAAGAGCTGCAGGAGTGATCTTTAATTTTGCTTTTTCTTTCTTTACTGTACCTGCTGTATTTCTCTCCGGGAATGGCAGGAACAGGATCAGGATTCCATCGATAAAGATCGCAGCACCTGCAACAATAAAGATGGTTCTGTAGGACATATTCGCCGCTGCTACAAATCCGATGAGGAAAGGAAGCAGAAACTGGCTGATACACATGGAGAATTTTGTAAACAGGTTCGCTACAGAAGGATTGTTTACATAAATTTCCATACATGTCGGGCTTACGCAGGTGTCCAGGAAGGAGTTTGCGATACCGCCTACAATGGCAAAGGCGTAGGCAACTCCCATAGACGGAGCAAATGCGATTCCCATAAAGTATGCTGCATAACAGATCACGCCGATGATTCCGCTTAATCTGCGTCCGAATTTGTCGGACAGGGGACCGGAAAACGGAAGAGAGATCAGTCTTCCAAGTCCAAGTGCGGCAATTACAGATACTACCATGCTGACATCCATAGTTCCATCACTTAAAGCCTTTGCTCCCCAGTGAGCCGCAAGCTCCGGCTTGTACTGACCCATGATGGAAGCTCCGATTCCATGGATGAAATATGTAAAATACAGTGCGATAGAAGTAATCACTAAATTTTTCTTACCTGTCTGGCTCATTTTTCTTATTTCCCTTCGTTCTCAGCCTGGAACTTCTGATACTCATCTGTCGGCATCTCAAGTCCTGTGTACAGTTTATAGGACTCAGCCCCCTGCCACAGAAGCATTCCTTTTCCTCCTACAGCAAGCTTCACGCCTGCTTCTTTTGCTTCTTTTACCATCTTTGTCTCTGCCGGATTGTATACGCAGTCAGCAACAACAAGATCCTTATGGAACATGGATTTATCAACCAGTGTGATGTCATCATGTGGTTTCATTCCTGCAAGTGTTCCGTTCGCGAGGATATCTGCGTTTGCGATCTCTTCTCTCAGTTTGTCCTGGTCGTCAAGGCAATATACGCTTACTTTGCAGTCCGGTACTTCTTTTGCAAGCTTCTCAGCAGTTCCTCTTGCTCTGTCAAGGAAAGGATCGTCAGGGTTGAAGATCGCGATGGATGCAGCTCCGTCAAGGGCACACTGTACAGTAAGGGCTGTAGCTGCACCGCCTGCTCCGAGGACTACCATCTTTTTGCCCTTTACATCAACACCGTGCTCTTTCAGATTGCGGACAAATCCGATACCGTCTGTGATATGTCCAACAAGTTTTCCATCCTCATTTACGATAGTATTTACAGCGCCGATGATCTTTGCTGCCGGTGAAAGCTCGTCTACACACTGAGCTACTTTGTTCTTACAAGGCATGGTTACATTGCAGCCTCTCATTTTGAACAGACGCATTGCGTCAAGAGCTGCCGGAACCTGATCCTCTTTGATATCAAATGCCATGTAAGCATAGTCCAGGTTATGGTACTGGAAGCTGAAATTGTACATAGCCGGGGATCCGGAATGTCCTACAGGGCTTCCGATCAGTGCAAGTAAACCTGTTGTTCCTTTAATTCTCTGTTCCATTTCTTTTTACCTCCTGCATTTCCCCTGGCAGACAGCGGATATATCTTCTCTGGTGTCTGCCGGGGCATCTTTTTAATTTTTATACCGTCCGGTTTATTGGATAGATTGGCAGATCAGATCCTGGAAGCTACCTCATAGGCCTCTTTTGTTGCGTCCAGTGCACGTCTTGCACGGATAGCATCTCCGATCACATGTGTCTCAGGCACAAGATCTTTGATCTTCTCTTCCAGAGGATTGTAGTTGCGGAATCCCATGGAAAGGATCACAGAATCATATCCCCTTGACTCGTGACGTACTCCGTCAGCGGTCTCATATTCTACACCGTCTTCATAGAATTTGCATACCTTTGCTCCGGTGATCTCCTTGATTCCGTAGTCCTCGAAATCCTTCATCAGATATACTCTGTGCTCGTGGATCACATCTGCACCTACGGTATCACGGAACTCGATAACAGTTACATCATGCTCCTGCTCGCCTAAAAATGCAGCTGTCTCGCATCCAACCATTCCACCGCCGACAACGAGAACCTTTTTGCCTGCTGCTCTCTTGCCATCCAGAAGGTCAGAGCCGTGGATGATAGCCGGATTGTCGATTCCCTCGATCGGAAGGATCAGAGTCTTGGAACCGGTGGCAATGATCACGCTGTCCGGCTTCTCTTCTTTGATAAGCTCCGGAGTTACCTCACAGTTCATCACGATCTTAACGCCATCCTTCTGGCAGCGATGGATGTAGCTGCGGATCATGTTTGTGATGTCACCTTTTCCCGGCGGATATGCAGCAAGTCTCATGTTTCCGCCGAGAACATCTCCTGCCTCATAAAGCGTTACCTCATGTCCTCTCTCTTTTGCGATAAATGCAGCGGAAAGTCCTGCAACACCGCCACCGATAACCATAACCTTCTTCGGCTCTTCCGCTTTCTCAAGCGGCTCTGCCTCATGACCCAGGAATGGGTTTGTCAGACAGCATACCGGATTTCCTGCATACATGTTTGCAACACAGCCCTGAAGACAGGCGATACAAGGAGTCATATCCTCCAGACGCTCTTCCTGTGCTTTCTTCGGCATAGCCGGATCTGCAAGGCTCTGACGTCCGAATGCTACAAGGTCTGCTCTTCCTTCTTTTACCATCAGTTCTGCAAACTGTGGCTCTGTATAACGTCCAACTGTGATCACCGGGATATTTACCGCACGTTTGATCTCCTCAACCTCTGCTGCAGAGAATCCACCGTGGATAACAGTCGGTGCCCACATAAACTCATCCTTGATATGAACGGCACGGGATACATGGAGTCCGTCCAGTCCGCAGCTTTCCAGATATGCTGCGATCGCTGCACTGTCGTGGACATCAAGTCCTCCCGGAACCTCATCTGCACAGTTGATTCTTGCAAGAACTGCAATCTTTCCCTGTGTTGCTTTTTTAACTTTCTCGATGATCAGACGGGAGAAACGCATACGGTTCTCAAAGCATCCGCCAAACTCATCCACTCTCTTGTTTGTTCTCGGAGAAAGGAAGGTACTTACCAGATAACCGTGTGCCATATGGATCTCGACAGCATCTGCTCCTGCTTCCATTGCTCTTCTTGCTGCCTCACCGTAGCCTTTGATCAGCTCATAAACTTCCTCAGTTGTAAGCTGCTTCGGAATATCACGGCCGCACACTGACGGGATACTGGTTGCTGCTGTGATCGGTGCTCCTGCGTTCTTTGCATTTCCTTCCGGACCTGCGTTCTGAAGCTGGATGGACACCTTTGCTCCTTCTGCATGACATCCGTCGATAACCTTGCGGAAGCTCTCGATTGTAGAGTCGTCATAAAGACATGGTTTACGCGGGCCGCCCTTTGCGCCCTTGTGAACTACAGTAGCCTCGATGGTGATCAGACCAAATCCGCCTTTTGCTCTTTCTCTGTAATATGCAGCGGACTGCTCACTCATTGTTCCGTCTGTGTTTGCAAAGTTATTTCCCATTGGCGGAACAACAAAACGATTCTTTACTGTCATAGGACCGATCTCGATCGGCTGAAACATCGCATTGAATTTCATATGCGTTCTCCTTTCCTTTGAAACAATCTTTTTGTTTCTTTCACGGTAACGCCCTGTCACCGGTATGACGTCGGAAACAGGGGCCCGTCTGAAATATTAATTTCTTATATTAATTACAGTACTTCCGGCCAAGCCTCTTCCAGTACCTTCTTTGTGTTCTCATATGTATGTTTTGCAGCATACTCGATACCTTTTTCAAGGTTTGCATCGCTGATAACCTCTACGCCGATGGCATTTGGTCTGATGCCTTTTTCTTTGATCATTTTTACGAACGGTACTGTTGTTCCGATTCCTGTTCCAGGAGCAAGACGGTCATGCATGGACTCATCTCTTAAGATCGTTGTTGCATATGGTCTTTCCCATACATCGTTGATCTGGATGGATACGATCTTGTCTGCCGGGATTCCCTCAAGTACGGAAAGCTCAATCGGCTGGTTTGCTCTTACCCAGTGCCATGTATCAAGGATCAGTTTCGCATTCTCGCAGTCAGCAGCTTTTACAACAGCCCAGCCCTTTTTCACATCCGGGATTCCGCTGTATGGCATTGGCTCAACACCGATGATGTATTTGCCTGCTCTGTGGCAAAGCTCACGAAGCTTCTGTGCTGTGTACTCTACGGAATAGTTCTCCATCAGTCCGCAGTTGATCTGTTTTACGTTAAATAATTCACACATATGGAAGCAGAGCTGTTCTTTGTATTTCTGCTCATAGGAACGATGCTCCTCTGCCCACTGCACGATGTACTCAACCTCTGTTACCTTCATGTCATATTTATCCAGGATTGCCAGGATATCCTCGTCGAAAAGTCCCTCATTCAGGGCATCTACGTAGGTTTCTGCTCTCAGGCCGATTCCCTCATAGCCAGCCTCTTTGGCAGCTTTTACACGGTCCTCAAATTTGCACTGATCTCCCAGTGTCCAGGAACTGATTGTGATTGGAAATTCTTTTGACATGATAATTCCTCCTGAAAATTTAAATAATTTTATTTGTTTTTTTTAAATTATTTTGTATCTTTTTTCTATAAGCATTATATAACTTTGTTAAATACAAAACAAATTAATTGTACCAGGAGAATCCATAGATTTTATCAATATATCATGTTATACTATATAAAACATATTCAGCCGTATTGCCGCCGTCACTGCATACGGCCTGGCAAATCTCTTATGTCTGTCAGACTTACCGGGGATCTGTCCGAAGTAAAACATTCAGATAAACTTACGAAAGGAGTATTGAAAAATGAATCTGTATCATCTTCGCTATTTCGTGACACTGGCTCATCTGGAACATTATACAAAAGCTGCGGATGTTCTGGCCATCACACAGCCCAGCCTAAGTCACGCGATCTCTTCTCTGGAGGAAGAGCTTGGAGTGAAATTATTTGAAAAAAACGGACGGAATGTTTCTCTCACCAAATATGGCAAGTCTTTTCTGGAGGATGTGGAACAAACCCTGAACCGGCTGGATTCCTCTGTAAACGGTCTCCAGCTTGCAGGAAAGGGAGAAGGACAGATCGATGTGGCTTTTCTCAGAACTCTGGGTGTTGACTTTATGCCAAAGATCATCCGCAGCTTTCTTAATGCCAATATGGGAAAACAGATCCATTTCAATCTGTTCTGCGATAAGGTTCTTACCGGCGATATCCTCACCGGACTGAAAGAGAAGAAATACGATATCGGCTTCTGTTCCAAATTTGACGACGAACCACTGATCGAATTTATTCCGGTTGCCAAGCAGGATCTGGTCGTCATCGTTCCGCCGGAACATCCTCTTGCTGAGAAATCCGAGATCCATCTGGAGGAAACGCTTCCATACAAGCAGATCATCTTCAAGAAGAGAAGCGGTCTCCGCCAGATCATTGACCAGTTATTTAAGAGCATCGGTCAGTACCCGGATGTGGCTTTTGAGATCGATGAGGATCAGGTTGCCGCAGGATTTGTTGCCAATGATTTCGGCATCTGCATTGCACCGGATATCCCGATCCTTCACTCTCTGAACCTTAAGATCCTGCCCCTTGTCTCTCCAAGCTGGCAGCGAAATTTCTACATGGCCATGCTGAAGGATGTATACCATCCGCCGGTCGTGGAAGCCTTTAAAAAATTTGTGATCGAGGAAACCTCGAGGGAGATTTTTTATAAGACCAATTAAACGATCTGTTCATCTGCAAATATATGGTCCGGATCTTTTATATCATAAAGGACAGTTGCCCGATCTCCGTTCTGTTTCTGTACGGTTTATCGGACAGCTGTCCTTTTTATATGTAAAACTATTCTGTTTTATGATCAGCAATTATTTATTTGCCTCTGCCTCACGAAGTCTGTGGATCAGCTCCTCGCAGATCTCAAGCTCACTCTTTCCGTCTGTCTCAACAACTATATCTGCTGCTGCCTCATATTTCGCGCGACGTTTTTCCAACAGATCCGCGATAAATGAAACATTTTTGTTGTTCTCAAGTAAAGGACGGTCATGATTATCCTTTACACGTTCCAGAATAGTTTCCGGCTTTGCAGTCAGAAGTACAACACGGCCATTTTTTTTCATCTCGGTAACATTGCGCTCCCGCATCGGAACACCACCGCCACAGGATACTACAACATTAGATCTGGACTGCATCTCGATCAGAAGATTTGTCTCGAGCTCACGGAAATACTCTTCACCGTAAGTCTCAAAGATATCGGAAATGCTCATTCCCTGTCTCTCCACGATACACTGATCCATCTCCACAACATCCATGGCAAGAACATTCTTCAGATAATCGGAGATCGTAGATTTACCAGCTCCCATAAATCCGATCAGGAAGATATTATAATTGAAAAGATTTCTGGACTGGATCCTTTTACTGTTCTGTGTGATGCTTGCAAAAACATCATTGACCTCTTTCTTATGACGTCTGCCTTCCATTCTGGCTTCCAGCCATCCTTTCTGCTTCGCCTCCTGTTCCGGCTGAAGTACCGGAAGATCGTTAGCTTCCTTGTATACCATGATGTCCTCTACGATCCTGTTTCTCATAAGGAGTGCGTCCAGGATGATCTCATCGCACTGTCCAAGGCTTTCTCTTAATACTTCTAACTGGTTCATAATATCTCCTTTACTTCGTTCATTTTATTACGGATTTCCGTCATCACTTTATCACTTTAAATCAAGTATCTGTCCTTATTATACCAACTGGTCATTTTTATCTCAACCCAAATTTTCATTGAATTTACACATGTGATCTATAGATTATTTTTATAATTTTTAGGCACGGCAAAGATATCTGACGCAGGACTTCACGCTATGATGGACTGGATTGTTTGCAGTAATTTATGGAATTGCTATAGTATTCACGCCAGGATCTGTGTCAAAAAAATCTCCGCCCTATTACAGAAGCAGAGATTTTTTACAGAAATTTTATCACCAAGATTCTACTGTATCACTTCATAGATCCGGTAATGCTTGTATATATAATCCCGGAACTGTTCCACAAGCGCACTTGGATACCGGTTTTTCATCATTCCCATATATATATATCGACGGCAGTGAAGATTCTCGATATTTAAGATTTTCACAGGAAGTGTATGGATCACCGGTACATCCGGCACAATGCCTACACCAAATTCCTCCGCCACCATACCTGCCAGTGCACCATCCTCTTCTACCTCAAAGGCCGTCTCCGGTGAAAGTCCTTCTTTTTCGAAAAGCTCCCGGATCACAAAATACAATCCGCTTGCAGGGGTAAAGGTCACCTGCGGATACTGCCCCAGTTCTTTTATGGTCACTGAATTTCTGTCTGCAAGAGCATGGTTCTCAGGCACTACAGCCACCAGCTTTTCTTCTGACACCGGCACAAAGCTGATCTCCTTCTCTCCCTCTGCCCTGGAACAGAAGATCACGTCGAATTTCTCTTCCTTCAGACCACGGATCAGACTTCCGGTAGCTGCATTCTGAAAACGGAAATCAATCTTCTTCCCTTCCTGTTCATTAAGGAATCCTCGAACAAGCTCCGGGATAAATCTTCGTCCCTGGGTATGGATATACCCGATGGAAATACTTCCTCCCGGAATCCTTGCCGCTTCCTGTATCCTCTCCACACCAAGATTCAGTATATGTAAGGAGTCCTGCACATACTTCAGAAA
Organism: Blautia sp. LMAG:89; assembly: GCF_008679485.1. Classification (NCBI taxonomy): domain Bacteria; kingdom Bacillati; phylum Bacillota; class Clostridia; order Lachnospirales; family Lachnospiraceae; genus Blautia; species Blautia sp. LMAG:89. The sequence goes on from NZ_NANC01000004.1 coordinate 89,064, forward strand.
CATTTCCCCGTATTTGGTCATGGTCACATTTCTTCCATGGCGCTCAAAAAGGGGAACCTGCAGTTCCTTCTCAAGGTTGGAGATCGCATGACTCAGACTTGGCTGCGTAATATCCAGCCTCTTGGCTGCTCTGGTATAATTTTCGATCTGGGCAAGAGTCACAAAATATGTAAGCTGATTTAAGTTCATATGTAAAAAATCCTTTCTTCCCTCCGCATGAGAGACTTTCAGGCAGGTAAGCTCAGCTAACTCGCTGCCTGGTCTGTTTCACACCCCAAGACTCAGGAGCTCTTTTCCATCCGCAAGTCTCTCATAAAACTGCTCATAAAAATCCCGCTTCTCATCATAAGGCTTCCTGTAAAACTGGTTCACCACATACATGTTCAGATTTCGAATCAGATCACTGTCCTCGCTCTCATAGAGAACCGCCTGGACATCCAGAAGAAAATAATGCCAGTCACAGACAAATTTTTCGTAATTTCGAAAATCCGGAGTATCTACCCATTTCCGGACCTTGATCTTACTGCGGCTGGTCTTTTTGCACTCGTGGATCTGAAGGATGTATTTAAAACCACCGTCCTCATAGTATCTTCCCAGTGGGAACAAACGGCAGAAGCCCGGGCGGAAGCTGTGGATGGAGCATCTTCCGTTGCCATTCAGAAATACGCATCGTTCCTCTGCCCCTGTCATCCTAAGATGCGGCAGGATATTTCCGTCTGTGACGCCAAGCTCTATTTTTCCGGCAAGAAGCTGGTCCACACTTAAATGAAGTCCCTGGCTTAACCGCCATACATCCAGCGGATCCAGTACAACAGAATCTCCCATTCCCGTACAGCAGTCAAAACAGCCCTTACAGTCCTGACAGTCTGCCTTTACCATGTCATTTGCCTCATATAAACGGCCGTCGGAAATTTCCTCCAGGGTAACCTCCCGCCGCATCAGACAAGTGCCTCCAGTCCTGTGACTCCCCAGTCCTCAGCCAGGCTTTTCAACCCGTCCAGGATCTCCCCCCTGGAATAATCGTGATCATCCAGGTAATCTACATCCATATCATTGAGATACAGATAAAAGGTAAGGGCAAGCTCTAGATAATCCGGATCATCGTCCTCCATATTCATAAGCAGCTCATTTTCCGCTCCGTTGATGTCACCCTCATCAGCAAGTCCGATAACCTTCTTAAAAAGCCGGTCTGCCTCTGTATAATCTGCCTCTGCTGCGGGAAGTGTATACTGCGGCATATCTCCCTTAAGAAGAAGTCTTGTAATCAGTCTTGCGATATCCTGAATATTTCCTGACATTCTATCATCCTGTAATCCCATATCGTTTTCCTCTCTTTCTGCTGTCCTGTTCTGCCAGACACATTTCTCCGACCGACGTATCTGCATCCGGTCTTCCTCTCATCCGAACCCCGGATATTTGGACAGACAATTTATTTAATCCAGTTTAATTCCTGACAAAGCCTGTGCAAATGCATTGTTCACCGGCTCATTGGCCTCTTTCTGCTGTTTTTTAAGGTAACGCTGCACATCACGCTTATTTACTCCTGCACCTTCTTTGGCTCGTCTTGCCTGGAAGGATGAAAGCTTTTCCTTATAGCCACACTGACATACAAAGGTCTCTTCTTTTCCCTTCAGAAGCATCTCCATACGCTTATGGCATTTCGGACAGCGCGCATTGGTGGCTCTGGATACTGTCTCTCTGTATCCGCATTCCCGGTCCTCACACACCAGCATTTTTGCATTCTTTCCATTGACTGCCAGGAGATGTTTGCCGCAGTTAGGGCATTTCTTGTTTGTCATATTGTCATGGCGGAAGGTTCCCTGTCCGCTTTTGATCTCATTTACGATCTCGCAGGCATATTCACGGATTCCTGTGAGGAACTTATCCTGACGGAGCTTTCCGTTTGCAATATCACTGAGCTTCATCTCCCAGTCTGCGGTAAGCTCCGGCTTTTTCAGTTCTTCCGGAACCAGCTCCAGAAGCTGTTTCGCCTTGGAGGTAATGTATATCTCATTGCCTCTTTTTTCCATCATAAAGCTGTTGAAAAGCTTTTCAATAATATCGGCTCTTGTGGCCACCGTTCCAAGACCTCCGGTTTCGCCCAGTGTTTTCACTGCTTTTTTGTCGTGGCTTTCCATAAAGTGGATCGGATTCTCCATGGCTCCCAGCAGCGTGGCCTCTGTAAATCTTGCAGGAGGTTTTGTTTTGCCTGTTGTAAGAGCAGCTCCTTCCACAGTAAGTATCTGACCTTCCGTAAGCTCCGGAAGCTTCTGGTCTTTCAGCTTATCACCGGATTCCTCTTCTTCATCATCCTGCCAGCCGCCTTCATAAACCTCTCTCCACCCTGCACTTTTTACAATACGTCCGCTTGCAGCGAAAATTTCTCCTGCTGCAGTTCCCTCCATGTTTACCTGCTCATATACAGCCGGCGGATACAACACACTCAGAAAACGGCGTACTACCATATCGTAAATCTTCCGTTCCTCATTGGTCATATGATCCAGCTGTACAAACTGTTCTGTAGGAATGATGGCATGATGGTCACTGACTTTTTTGTCATCCACAAAGCCTGCACTGGTCTGGATCGGTTTATTGGCCAGCGCACCGGCAAGTTTACGATAAGGACCTGTCCCGCATGCCTGAAGACGTTCCTTAATGGTAGGAACTACATCTTTTCCTATATATCTGGAATCCGTTCTTGGGTAGGTAAGGACTTTGTGATTCTCATAGAGCCTCTGCATGATATTCAGAGTTTCCTTTGCAGAAAAGCCGTATTTCTGATTGGCTTCTCTCTGAAGAGTAGTCAGGTCATAAAGCCCCGGTGCATAGGTCTTCTTCGGCTTTCTGGAAACCTTTGTTATGGTAAGGCTGCTTTTTCCTGCCTTTGTCTGGATCTCCTGGGCACGCTCCTTCTTAAAGGTACGGAGGCTTCCGCTTTTTCCGTCACGCCAGGTCCAGCGTACATTTCCTGCCTGCAGAGTGATCCCGTAATAATCCTCCGGCTTAAATTCCCTGATCTCCTGCTCTCTTCTTGCGATCATGGCAAGGGTGGGGGTCTGCACACGTCCGCAGGAAAGCTGGGCATTATATTTACAGGTCAGTGCTCTGGTCCCGTTCATTCCCACCAGCCAGTCCGCCTCCGCCCTGGCCTGTGCCGCACGGTAAAGATCATCATAATCATGGCCGTTTTTAAGGTGGGCAAAGCCGTCGCGGATCGCTTTGTCCGTTACTGATGAGATCCACAGACGCTTAATAGGTTTATGGCAGTCTGCCTTTGCAAGGATCCACCTTGCTACCAGTTCTCCCTCACGTCCGGCATCTGTGGCAATGATGATCTCTCCGATATCCTTCCTGTAAAGCTGGGTTTTCACCGCATTGTACTGCTTGGAGGTCTGGCGTATCACCACCAGTTTCATTTTCTCCGGCATCATGGGGAGCGTGGAAAGCTCCCATTTGGTATATTTTTTATCGTATTCTTCCGGATCTGCCAGTGTTACCAGATGTCCCAGGGCCCAGGTCACTACATAGTCTTTTCCTTCCAGGGTTCCGTTCCCCTTCTGACTGCAGTGGAGGACTCTGGCAATGTCTCTGGCAACTGATGGCTTCTCCGCAATTACTAATGATTTCATATTTTTTTCTTTCACCTCTTACTATTTGGAGCCTGTTTTTCAGAGCTCCGGGGTTCAACTATTATAGCATGAAAAAAGCACTTCGTCCAGAAAAGGGCCGAAGCCTTTTTCCGTCGAAATGCTCTTTAATTTCATATTACTATCAGCAGCTGTTCATGCACATTTTCCGCTGATCTTATAGCCCACTCCACGAACTGTTTCCACCAGATCTCCTGCCGGGCCAAGCTTCTGGCGAAGGGTACGGATATGTACATCTACGGTTCTGCTTTCTCCGTCGAATTCATATCCCCAGATCTGATTTAAAAGCTGTGTCCTGGAAAGAACCGTACCACTGTTTTTCAGAAGGAGACAAAGCATCTCGTATTCTTTCAGTGTCAGATTCACAGGCTCCTGATCAACAGTTACCTCATGTCTTCCCGGACATACATAAAGATTTTCCATACGATACTCCTCTGCGCCATTGTCCTCTGCTCTCCGAAGAAGGGCACGTACCCTGGAGATCAGTTCCATCATGCGGAACGGCTTCGGAATGTAATCATCTGCACCGCTGTCCAGACCTACCACGGTATCAAACTCACTTCCTTTTGCAGTAAGCATGATCACCGGAAGTTTCCGCACATCCGGACGGATACGGATTTTTTTTAAAATAGACAGTCCGTCTTCCTCCGGAAGCATAATGTCCAGAAGCACCAGTGAAGGCAGTTCTTTTTCCAGCGCTTTCCAGAAAAGTGATGGCCGTTCAAAACCCTGTGCCTCCAGACCCTGACTGTTTAATGTATATACAACAAGTTCACGGATACTTTCATCATCTTCCACAAGATATATCATAATTTTCCTCCAGCTTCATTTTTCATCTGATACGTGCAAGTATAAAGTGCATTCGTAAAATCCAACATAGAAAAAAGGTTAAGTTTATGTAAAATATAGAAATCCTTAAGAAATTTTAATTTGTAAAAGCCTAACGTCAATGTTATGATAAAGCAGAGAGTTGTTTGGAGGTTTTTTATTATGTATTCTTTTATTGTGAATCCCAATTCAAGATCCGGTGAGGGACGTAATGTCTGGAACCGGCTTCGCAGCATCATGGAAAGTCAGGGGATCTCATATCAGTATTTTCTCACAGAATATGTGGGACACGCCACAGTACTGGCACGAAGGATCAGTGCCGCCGGAACACCGGAGGATCCGGTAACTCTGGTAACAGTAGGCGGTGACGGCACTATTTACGAAGTACTTACCGGGATCATTGATCTGTCTTCGGTTGTTTTCGGATTTATCCCGGTCGGGTCCGGCAACGATTTCTGCCGCAGTATGGGCCTGCCCTTTGATCCTTTTGAAGCGCTTCGCTCTATTCTTGAGAACAGACGGACCATTTTCATGGATGTTCCTGTTCTCCACCTTGGCAGCCATTCCTACCGTTTCGGCATCAGTGCAGGAATGGGCTACGATGCGGCAATCTGTCAGGAAGTCCTGATCACACCTGGCAAAAAATTTCTCAACCGTCTCCATATGGGTAAACTCATCTACCTTATGGTGGCACTGAAGCAATTTCTCTTCCTTACTCCGTCCCCGGTCACGATAACACTTGACGGAAACAAACCACAAACCTTCAGCAGGACTTGGTTTGCGGCTGTAATGAACCAGAAATATGAAGGCGGAGGCTTTAAATTCTGTCCAGACGCCAGTCCGGAGGATGGTTTACTGGATGTGATCGTTATTGAAGGAATCTCCAAGCTGAAAATGCTGTTCTGCCTGCCGAGCGCTCTCTGGGGAAAACATACCCGCATTCGCGGTGTACATATTTTACAGTGCAGGAACGTACATATTACAAGTGCCCATTCCCTTCCTGTGCATAAAGACGGAGAATCCGGCGGAATCCAGCGTGAATTTTCTGTGACCATTGAAAAGAAACCTTTAAAAATCATAATGCCTGTGTTATAGTAGCAGGTAGATACTTAACAAAAAAGAAGCTTAAGGCTGACATCAGCCATACCTCAAGAAAAGGAGCGGCAAAATGTTGAGTAAAATAAAAAAATACAGGCACGGTTTTATCATAGCGATCTATTTCGTTGCCTATCTTATCCTGTTTGGATATCTGGAGCAGCGGCCTGTACGAGCCTACCATGTTGTACATACTGTTTTTGATGATATGATCCCGTTCTGCGAGATTTTTATTATTCCGTACCTTTTATGGTTTCCATATGTGGTAATGACGGTTGTGTATTTCCTGTTTCGCAATAAGAATAAAAAGGAATATTTCCAGCTGATCTTCAACCTGATGATGGGAATGACGGTTTTCCTTGTTGTTTCCTACATCTATCCGAACGTTCAGTATCTCCGCCCTGCGGTATTCCCCAGAAGCAACATCTTTACACGACTGGTGGCTGAGATCTATCGGACAGATACTCCCACCAATATCCTGCCAAGTATCCATGTATTTAATTCCCTGGCTGTTTATTTTGCCATTCATCACTGCCAGGCACTAAAAGACAGGAAATGGCTTCAGCGAGGATCTCTGATCCTTTCTATTCTGATCATCCTGTCCACCATGTTTATCAAGCAGCATTCTGTGATCGATGTATGTCTTGGTACCACACTGGCACTGTTCGGACATCTCCTGTTCTATCCACAGAGAGTGGATGATTACGAGGAACAGCGTTCCCTATCCCATATGCGTAAGAAGAAGCCGGAACAGAATTTATAAAAAAAAGCCCCGTTGGGGGCTTTTTTTAATTAAATCCATAAAACTTCTGACAGATCTTATATGCTGCCACAAACATCTTTCTTCCACCTTTTCCGGGAAGATTGGACACTCTTCCGAAGAGACTTCTCCGAAGCTTCCGGTATAGTCCCATATTCTGGTCTTTGATGTAATCCTGCAGCTCCTGTTTTTTATCCAGGCATTCCTGCGTTGCAGCTCTTACCAGCATGATCGAAGAAACGGTTGTGATGATATCCAGATAGCTGAACATATAAGCACGAAGTCTGCGGTTGCTCACATTAGCCTTCAGATAGGCATCCACCATCAGTTTGTTTACACGGATCTGCTGATCGATACGCTTGATCATCACTTTCTCATTGACAGACTGATCATCTCTTCCAATAAAATATCGATAGAAATTTACATCCAGATAATAGAGATTTTTTACATAGGGAAGCGGCTCAAACGCAAACAGGTTATCTACGTAGAACGTATGCTTCGGAAGCTCCATTCCACAGTCATGGAGAAGTTTTGTACGGTATATCATGGAATGCATAAGGAGATACTGGCCTTTTTTCATGTGGCGTACCTCATCCCATCCGAAAATCTGGTTTGTCGGAAAACAGTGTCTGTACTGCATGACCTTTTTGCGGGTAGCTCCCTGCTTCTCATAAACGAAATTACTGATGAGAAGATCCACGGTCTCAGCCCCACGTGTCAGTTCATAAAGTGTTTTCAGGACCTCATAGTAGGCGTCCTGATTTACCCAGTCATCACTGTCCACAACCTTGAAATAAAGTCCTGTTGCGTTTTTGATTCCTGTGTTGACTGCCTGTCCATGGCCGCCATTTTCCTGATGTATGGCTTTTACGATAGTTGGATATTTCTCGGCATAATCATCTGCGATCTCGGCAGTACGGTCACTGGAGCCATCATCTACAATGATGATCTCCACTTCCTCTCCTCCGATCAGCAGGGAATTGATGCATTTTGACATATAAGCCTCTGAATTATAGCATGGTATTGCTACGCTCAAAAGTTTCATGAGTTTTCCTCCTTCATATATCTGGTGTATGCGCGAAACGCAGATGGTATTGCATATTTTTTATCGGATTCTCTCTTATCCACAAACAGGAACTCCCCCTGCGGTGCTTCTTCCAGAGAGGATACAGCGATACGATAAGCACACATCCTCCATTCAATATGGGAAAAAATGTGCTTCGCATCCGGCAGTGCTTCGATCCGCAGTGGTTCCAGCCCCATGGCTTTTACCCGGGCAAGTGCCGCCTTCTCCGTCAGATGTCCTTCCACATTTGGAAGTTCATAAAGGCCTGCCAGAAGTCCTGTATCCGGACGTTTACGGATCGCTGTACCTGCTCCGTCCTGGATCACAAGGACCGTTCGCTGTTCTATGGTGCGGGCTTTCTTCGGTGCTTTTACGGGAAGTTCTTCTACAGTTCCATGCTTTCTGGCAAGGCAAAAATGCCCCAGCGGGCATTCTTCGCACTTTGCTGCTCCGTTTGGAACACAGACTACAGCTCCCAGCTCCATCATAGCCTGGTTGAAATCCCCTGGTCTGTCCTCAGACATCTGCTCTGTAAGATCATTTTCCACCGATTTCCGTACAGACTGTTTCATGATATCTCCACGGTTTTCGGTGAGTCTTGCGTATACCCGCAGCACATTTCCATCTACTGCAGGGACTTTCTTTCCGTAGGCAATGGACGCAATGGCACCTGCCGTATATCTTCCTATTCCTTTTAACGAGAGAAGTGTCTCAAAATCCTCAGGGATCCTGCCTCCATATTCTTCCATGACCTGAACAGCCGCTTTCTGCATGTTGCGGACACGGCTGTAGTAGCCAAGGCCTTCCCACAGCTTGATGATCCTCTCTTCCGGTGCCGCCGCAAGGGCTGCTACATCCGGAAGTTCCTGGATAAAGCGCTGAAAATAAGGTTTCACCGCTTCCACTCGGGTCTGCTGGAGCATGATCTCAGATACCCAGGTATAATAGGCATTGTCTTTATCTCTCCAGGGCAGGATCCTTTTGTTTTTATCGTACCATTTCAGAAGGGGTTCTGCAATGTTTTCAGGCATATCGTTTCCTTTCTATAATCTTACCGGTATCGGATCACAGATCTTCATGGAATCTTCCGTGACAACACAGTCATAGGCCAGGATGTGAACACCGGCATCTGCTGCCGCCTTAAGTGTTTCTCCAAATTCCGGATGTGTCTCCCGATTTGGTTCAAAATACCTTACACCCTTCATCTGGATCACCAAAAGAAGATACGCCTCATAGCCGTCAGCTGCTGCATGCATCAGCTCACAAAGATGCTTGATCCCCCGTTCTGTAGGTGCGTCCGGAAAGCGCACGATATTATTTTCTTCCAGAGTGACGCCTTTTACCTCGATAAAAGCCTTTCGCTTCCCGGATTCCACATACAGGTCAAAACGGGAATTTCCGTATGTCTTTTCTCTCCTGACAGTCACTTTCTCTGGAAAAAGATTTCCGGCCGCCACCCACTCTTCTGCTGCTTTATTTGGGGCCTGGGAATCCATATTGATCCAGCGGCCCTCCTTGTTCACACTGATCAGATCGTATTTCGTTTTCCTGGCAGGATTATCACTCTTTTCCAGGATCACTTCTGCTTCCGGAACAAGAAGTTCCCGGCATCTGCCTGTATTCTTCACATGAACCGTTTCCAGCTGATCCCCGATCTGCACATGAGCGATAAAACGGTTAGGCCTGTCTTTGAATATACCTCTGATCGTATTCTTATAATTCATAGTTTTTCCCTCGTAACCCTTACTATAACATAAAATCTTCAAAAGCGCAGTTGCTTTTTTTTCTTTTCTCATATAGAATTGTTTTGATCACTGTTCACTGGTAATATTCCGCGAGGTGTTTTTTGTGAGCGAAGGTCACAGAAAACCCGAGACATACCGCACGAATTTATGCGATTAGCATAAATTCTGTGCATCGCGAAGCGTATTGCTGAGAACGGAGTGAACAGTAACTTGTTTTGTACTATGTCCAGTACAAAGGGTTGTTTTTTTTACATATCATAGTTTTTTGGGGAGGTTTTCTGATGGACAGTGTTATTTTTGATGTTGACGGTACGCTCTGGGATTCCACCGGGATCGTAGCTGAGGCCTGGAGTGATTACCTTATCCATACGGAGCACATGGATACCGACGTAAGCGCCAAACGACTGATGGGGCTTTTCGGCCAGCTGCTGCCGGATATCGCAAAGGCTCTTTTCCCTGAGCTTCCGGAAGCAGAACAGCTTCGTATCATCGACGGCTGCTGCCAGGCAGAGCACGAGGCACTGCTTCGCAAATGTGCTCCGCTGTATCCGGATCTTGAGAAAACACTGAAGATTCTTTCCAGCCGTTTTCCTCTTTTTATCGTCAGTAACTGCCAGGCCGGATATATTGAAGTGTTCCTGAAATCCACAGGCTTCGGACACTATTTCAAGGGCCATCTCTGTCCCGGTGACACCGGCATGGCCAAAGCGGAAAATATCATGAAGATCCGCGAGGATAATAATCTTTCCGATCCGGTTTATATCGGTGATACTATAGGAGACTTTAATGCCTGCCGGAAAGCAGGAGTTCCTTTTATCTTTGCTGAATACGGTTTCGGTCAGGTGGATAAACCGGATTACCGGATCACCAGGCCTTTTGACCTTACGGAGATATGCAGATGAGTATGAAAAAATCAAAATCCATAGACCTTACTTCCGGTCCGATCCTGAAAACGCTTTCAGAGCTTGCTCTTCCTATCATGGCATCTTCCCTTCTTGGAACTGCCTATAATATCACAGATATGGCCTGGATCGGGCTTCTGGGCTCCAAGGCAGTTGCCGGTGTCGGTGTAGGCGGCATGTATGTGTGGCTTTCCCAGGGACTGGTAGCCCTTCCGAGAATGGGCGGACAGGTAAACACAGCACAGTCCTGCGGCCGGAAGGATTATAAAGAGGCACGTTCCTACGCGGCCAGTGCCCTGCAGATGACCATTCTGTTCGGTCTCTTATTTTCTGCAGCAAGTATTATATTTCTTGATCCTCTGATCGGATTTTTTAATCTGACAGACCCGGAAGCATATTCTTCTGCCAGATCTTATATGCTGATCACCTGCGGACTGATCATTTTTTCCTTCCTGAACCTGACTCTCACCGGACTTTTTACAGCCCAGGGAGATTCCAGGTCTCCGCTGATGGCCAATTTTCTTGGACTTGTGGGAAATATGCTCCTGGATCCGCTCCTGATCCTTGGCATTGGACCTTTTCCACGGCTTGAAACGGCAGGTGCTGCCATTGCCACAGTAACTGCACAGTTCCTGGTTTTTGCAGTGCTGGTTTTCCGGATCTTTACTTCCGGGCTGGAAACAAATGTACTTCGTGAACTTCATCTTTTTTCACGTTTTCCGGGAAAATTTTATAAAAATATCTTCCGCATTGGTTTTCCAACCGCTATCCAGAGCATGCTCTACTGTATGATCTCCATGGTACTGACCAGAATGGTTTCCGCCTTCGGTGCTGCTGCCATTGCTGTCCAGCGTGTGGGCGGACAGATCGAATCCGTTTCCTGGAACACCGCGGACGGCTTTGCCTCTGCCTTAAATGCTTTTACCGCACAGAATTTCGGTGCAAAAAAATACGACCGCATCCGCCAGGGCTACCGTATTTCCTTTGGTATCCTGACAATCTGGGGTCTTATCATAACTGCAGCCTTTGTGCTGCTCCCACGCCCGATCTCCGGACTGTTTTTCCATGATCCGGAATCCCTTGGGATTTCTGTAAATTACCTGATCATCATCGGCTTCTGTGAGGCTTTCATGGCCATTGAGCTGATGACCATCGGTGCACTGTCCGGCCTTGGTATGACCAAGCTCTGCAGTATCATCAGTATTATCCTGACAGGGGCCAGAATCCCGCTTGCCATGCTGCTGACTCATGCGGGAATGGGACTTAATGGTATCTGGTGGGCACTTTCCCTTACTTCCATCGTAAAGGGAATCATCTTTACTCTGACATTCCGGCAGACCAGCCGAACGAAATTAAACTAAATACAGACAGAAAAACTCCCCGCGGATACCGGAGCCTGATCAGACAGGTTACCGTTTCACGGGGAGTTCTGCTTTTTTACCTAAAGGATAGTTCTGATACTTCTGATCATTTTTTGATACATTTTGTTCTGAGTACAAACAGAAATACCGCAAGTATCACAAACAGAATTACTACATAGGCGATCTTTGCTGCTACACTTGTGGTAAATGCGTCAACTCCTGTAGCCACTCCGATAAGTATCAGACAGATTCCTGAAACCTTTTCCATTTTTTTCTCATCATACTTCTGGGCTCTGGCCTGTGTGTTTCCGCCTTTCATAAAAAAGGAACCGTGTCCGGTAAAAAGCATAAATCCTACTACCAGTGCTGCGATTGTAAGTATAAAGCTGAATGACTGATCAAACATAATATTTTCCTCCTGCTAAAGAACAGGAGCCACACACCGGATCACCGGCTGGCTCCTGTTTGTTTTTTGACTACTGATCCGATCAATAGAAACAGACGATCGGAACATTATACTGGATAATGTTGTAAAGCTCTCCCGCTTTATCCGGCGGCATATTGATACAGCCGTGGGAACCTCCGGTTAGATACCGATCGCCTCCAAAATACGGCTGCCAGTCTGCATCATGGAATCCAATGCCTCCGTTAAACGGCATCCAGTAGGTTACCGGCTGTTCATAGGAATAGGTTCCGTCTGGTTTCTTGGTGCCACGTAGCACATCCGGGCTCTTCTTATAATACAAGGTGAAGATTCCAGGAGGTGTTTTTCTCTTCGGATCACTTGCAAGTCCGGATACGATATCTGATTCAAAGATCACATTTCCATCCTGATAATACCACATATACTGTTCTGTAAGGTCCACTTCAATGTAGGTATTTCCCAGATCATTCACACCATAAGAATTGGCTCTCATGGAATAAACCGGCTCTCTGGTCGTCTGAGCTCCGGACTGGATCTCCTGGGTAAGCTGTGCCACCTCTCCGTCCTGATCGATCTTCCAGCCATATGCAGAACCGGAAACCGAAACAGTTCTTCCGCTTGTTGTCTGGAACTGACGCTCTGTACCTACTGTATCATGATCCGCTGCAAGCTGTGCCACATAATCCACGATATGCTGTTTGAAGGATGCATCATCCTGGATCAGCTGGCCCTTTTCGTCAAACTGCAGCCAGTTCTTGATGGTGCTTCCATCAAGTGTTACTGTCTCATCTCCAAATGTGTAGGTGATGCTTGCCCTCGCAAAGTTATTATATGCATCCACCGTTGCCTGCAGATCTGCACTGTCGCTGGTCACATCTGCTTTCACATAAGCATCCGGGTTACTGCCAAGATCTACTTCCCCGTCATCGCTGCTGATAGCATCACTGATCATCTGATAGGCTTCTTTTACCTTCAGTTCACTTCCCACTGTCTCCGGCACGATCGTAAACTCGGAATCATTAAAGCTTACGTACGCATTCTCCGGTGCTACCTGATTCTCTTTCTGGGCACAGTTCAGTGCTTTCACTTCTGACTCCAGCTTTGACTTGTCAAAAGCTGTCTGCTCACTGGCTGTGTAAGTCGTCTTTTCAAAAAATCCTCTCACCCATTCATAGGGCTTCTGCGCTTTCAAAAGCTTCAGAACTTCACCACTGGATATATAACGATAACTGATATCCGTTCCTTCTATCGTCTGCGGTTCCTGATCTCTGGCCTTTACCTGGATGGAATAGCCTTCCATTTTTTTTGCGATCTCCTGCTCAACCTCATATGCAGTCCTGTTGGAGCTGTCGATCCCGTTAATCGTTGTGCCCTCAAAGAAATGACTGGTGTAATAATAAGATACTCCTGCATATGCACAGCCTGCCACTACCAAAACCATGGCGGCGATCATTCCAGTTACCTTCAGTGCCTTATGCTTTTTCTTTTCGGGTATAACAATAGGTTCAAATTCAGATTCATCGATAGGTACGTAGGTGATCTTCCTTGGCCTTGCTGATTTCGAAGGTCGTGCCGACTTGTGAGCAGCTGATCTGTTATTTTTATTTTCAGGCTGAGGCTCTCCTGCAGTATCACTGACGATCTTTGCCATGGCATCATTGATCCTGTCCTCGATATCCCTCTTTTCATCGTTGCTCATATTTATTCACCTCTATGTTCATGTGCCTTTAAAAAGGCATCTTTCCATTGATACTTTCTGGTCTTACTCACCAGCTTTTTCATTATATCATACTTTCCGGAAATTGCATCTCATTTCACGGTTTTTTTATAACTTATTTGTACCGTACAGCTTCCGCGCCATATCTTTCATAACATAGAAATACATTACCCAAAGGAGCACTGACGCAAAGATCCAGGCCACCGGACTTGCAAGACAGGTACCGATATAGCTGCTTTTTCCGGCTGCAACGGTAGCGGTGATCCCTCTTCCTGCAAGCTCAGCCACACCGGCCATCATAGGAAGAAGACCATATCCCATTCCCTGGATCCCGTTTCGCAGTACATTGACAAAATACAGAGGAATAAAAAACAGTGCCACACATTTTACATAGATTGCTACCATAGGAAGCACTTCTTCAATGTTATCTGAGATAAACAGATATGCAAAATATTTTCCCGCAAAGAACAGAAAACTACCAACAACAACAGAATATACAATTCCTATAAAATGCGAAGCCCGGAAGCCTTCCCGCACTCTCTCAAGCTTTCCGGCTCCGATATTCTGTGCATTGTAGGTAGCGCTGGCAGTTCCCTGTGCCACATATGCCTGGGTGAATATCTGCTCGATCTTACTTCCTGCTGTAAACGCCGCCACCGCATAAGAGCCAAGCATATTTAAGGCTGACTGTACCATCATGGTTCCGATCGCCGTAATGGAATACTGCAGTCCCATTGGGATTCCCACACCGATCTGCTTGGCTGCGAGGTTACATCTGAAATACCAGTCTTCTTTTTTCATACGGAGCTCCGGCACAAACTTCCAGATATATACCAGACATAAGACTCCGGAAACTCCCTGGGAAATAATGGTAGCCCAGGCTGCTCCAGGCGCTCCCAGCTTAAACACGATGATAAATACAAGGTCAAGCACAATATTCAGCATTGCAGATAAGATCAGAAAATACAGTGGTACCTTACTGTTTCCCAGTGCACGGAGGATACTGGCCAGGATATTATATAATGCCTGGGCAAAAATCCCTCCGCAGATGATCATAACGTAAGCATATGCATCCTTGAAAATATCATCCGGCGTATGCATAAATTTCAGAAGTGCATGCATACCTGTCATGCTGACTGCTGTCATCACTGCCGAGATCAGCGCTGTCAGGATCAGTGCATTTCCCACGGTCTGACGCATCTCATCCATTTTTCCCGCACCGTACTTCTGTGCAGTCAGTACGGTAAAACCGGCAGTAAGTCCCAGAAGAAAGCCTATGATCAAAAAGATGATAGTTCCTGTTGAGCCAACTGCCGCCAGTGCCTTTGTTCCTACAAATTTTCCTACAACCACCGCATCTACCATATTGTAGAACTGCTGAAATACATTACCAATAAATACCGGGATCGTAAATCCCAGGAGCACTTTTACCGGTTTTCCCTGTGTCATGTCTGTTTTCATGAAATCTTTTTTCCCCCCATTTAATTTGATCGTTCATAAACTTTGTGCTGCTTTTTGTTATTCTTTTTATTATTCTTTCTGTAACTTTACAGTTGCTCAAAAATTACCTGTTTTTATGTATCAGAGGGATTATAGTTGAAATGGAATGATTTTACAAGATGATTTTGAAAATTTTTTTCATGTGTGGAAACAGAAACAATCGGATGAAAAAATCCCGGCAGATCCGTAAAAATCTGCCGGGATTCCGTGAAGCTTATTTATTTCTCAACAAGAAGAGACTCTCCTGTCATTTCCTTCGGCTGCTCCATACCCATAAGCTGGATCAGAGTCGGAACGATATCTGCAAGACATCCGTTCTCACGAAGTGTGTATTTCGGATCTGCGTTTACAAGGATAAACGGTACCGGGTTCGTTGTATGAGCTGTCCATGGCTCACCTGTTTCATAATTTACAAGCTGCTCTGCGTTACCATGGTCAGCGCAGATAAAGAGCTGTCCGTCAACCTCTTTGATTGCCTCTACAGCCTTACCAACACACGCATCAACAGTCTCAACAGCCTTGATCGCAGCTGCCTCAACACCTGTATGGCCAACCATATCCGGGTTCGCAAAGTTGATGATGATCACATCATATTTGTCAGATTTGATCGCCTCTACAAGCTTCTCGCAAACCTCCGGTGCACTCATCTCCGGCTGCATATCGTAAGTCGGAACCTTCGGGGATTTTACAAGGATTCTGTCCTCTCCTTTGTTTGGTTCCTCAACACCACCGTTGAAGAAGAATGTAACATGTGCATATTTCTCTGTCTCGGCGATACGTGCCTGTGTCATATCGTGAGCTGCAAGGTACTCACCGAAGGTATTGTGAAGAAGAACCTTGTGGAATGCTACCAGCTTGTTCTGGATGGTATCATCATACTCTGTGAAGCATACGAATGTGGTATCCAGTCTCTTTGCTCTCTCAAAGCCCTTAAAATCGTCATCACAGAAAGCTCTTGTGATCTCTCTTGCACGGTCCGGACGGAAGTTGAAGAATACAACGGAATCCTTATCGGAAATAGTTGCAACCGGTTTGCCGTCCTTCTCGATAACAGTCGGAAGCACAAATTCATCTGTCTTGTCATCATCATAGGAAGCCTGAACTGCTGCTGCAGCATCTGTTCCCTTTACGCCTTCGCCCTGTGTAAGAGCTTTATATGCAAGCTCAACACGATCCCAGCGGTTATCACGATCCATTGCATAATAACGTCCGGAGATCACACCGATCTCACCAACACCGATCTCTTTCATTTTAGCTTCCAGCTGCTCTACAAACTCTTTACCGGATGCAGGCGGTGTGTCACGACCATCCAAGAAGCAGTGTACGTAAACTTTCTTGAGTCCCTCTCTCTTTGCCATCTCAAGAAGTCCGTAGAGATGTGTATTGTGGCTGTGTACGCCACCGTCAGAAAGAAGTCCCATAAAATGGATCGCGGAATCGTTGTCTTTTGCATTCTTCATAGCAGTAAGAAGTGCCTCATTCTTGAAGAAATCGCCGTCCTGGATCTCTTTTGTGATCCTTGTAAGCTCCTGGTATACGATACGGCCTGCGCCCATGTTCATATGACCAACCTCGGAGTTACCCATCTGTCCGTCCGGAAGACCTACCGCAAGACCGCTGGCATTGCCTTTTACAAACGGATAATCTTTCATGAGTCCGTCCATAACCGGTGTTTTTGCCTCATATACAGCATTTCCGTCATGTCTGTCATTGAGTCCGTATCCATCAAGGATCATTAAAACTGTTGGTTTTTTGCTCATAATTTTCCCCTTCTTATCTTTGATCGAAAATCTGTCCGGCACAGCTCTTCACTAATTCTGAAAACCTCTGTACCATTCAGGATTCTTTTGTTTTCCATTTTATATAGTACCAAAATCCAGAAATTTTGCAACGTTTTCTTTGACAAAAATTTGTCTGTTTTCAATTTCCTGACAACTGATACGGCTGATCTGTAAATTTACGCGAAAGATATTATTTCTGGTATACACGGATCATAGAAGAAATCTTTCTTACAGATGCGCTGTTTTCCAGTTCTTCCTTAACCTTAAAGAAAGCGCCCTCGCTTACAAGTTTGGTGATCACAACAACCTCTGCGGTATCCGGTCTCTTGCTTTCTTTCTGCATGATCTGTGCCACGCTTGCCTGATATTTTGCAAAATGCTCCAGGATTTCAGCCAGCACACCGCAGCGGTCCTCTACCTGCAGGCGGAGGAAATAACGGTTATGGGTATCTGCCATATTTTTTAACGGAAGTGTCTTATAGCAGGTGCAGCCTACTCTTCCGCAGCAATCTGCCTTCATATTACGGACTACCTCAAATACATCACCGGCAACCGCACTTGCTGTAGGAAGCTCACCTGCTCCACGTCCGTAGAACATGGTATCTCCTACTGCATCTCCGTGTACAAAAACTGCATTATAAGAATCATTGACGGATGCAAGGGGATGCTCTGCCGGGATCAGCATCGGGCAGACATAGGCCTCAACGCCGTCCTCCTGACAGCGTGCAACACCCAGAAGCTTGATCTCGCAGCCCATTTCTTTTGCGTAACGGATATCCTTTGCCGTGATCTTTGTGATTCCTTCTATATGAACATTATCAAGGGTAACTCTGGAATTAAAGGCAACTGATGCAAGGATGGCAACCTTTCTTCCAGCATCAATTCCCTCGATATCTGCAGTAGGATCTGCCTCTGCATATCCAAGTTCTGTAGCAAGAGCAAGAGCATCTGAAAATTCCATTCCCTCCTGGGACATCTTGGTAAGGATAAAGTTCGTAGTTCCGTTTACGATTCCCATAACTTCCGTTACATGGTTGGCCTCAAGACTGTTCTTCAACGGGCTGATGATCGGGATTCCTCCGGCAACTGCTGCCTCAAACAGAAAATCCTTCTGCGCTGCCCTGGCAGTTTCCAGAATCTCTTTTCCGTGGACTGCGATCAGATCCTTGTTTGCAGTTACAACGTTCTTGCCGGCTTTCAGTGCTGCAAGGATATAAGTACGTGCCGGCTCGATCCCGCCGATCAGCTCGATCACAATATCAATGGAAGGATCTCCCTCAATATCTGCCCAGTCTGTTGTAAGAACAGAAGGATCGTCTACCTTCCCGGACGCTTTCTCAAGGTTACGCACCAGGATCTTTGTGATCTTTACCTGGCATCCAAGCTTGGCTGTCATTTCCTGCTCCTGGCTTTTGATCACTTTATATACACCGGTTCCTACTGTTCCGAGACCAAGAAGGGCCGCATTTACGACTTTTTCGTTCATTTTCTGATGTCCCCTTTCCGTTTTTTCCAATTTTTATCAGAGTAACTCCTATGTTATGGCAGAAAACGCTTTTTGTCAAGTTCCGGCAGAGGAAGCAATTCCAACCAGCTGCCAAAAAGTCCGGTGATCAGTTCCTGCACCATAGCTTTTGACTGTGGTTCCAGTTTATCCAGATGGCGCACCATGGCAGCCAGACTTTTCAGACCACCTTCCTGGATTTGGGAAATGGTATCTGCTCCGGTTGCTTCCAACACAGAAAAGAGTTCCCCGATGAGATGCTCTCTCTGCTTTTCATCCATATGGTCGATCCATTTATGAATACTTCGATCTGACGCCGCAGCTCTTCTTGTCAAACTTTCTTTCTCTATAAAGGATGGCCCCATTACCTCCCAGGTAAAAGCATCATGCTGCAGGATCCCCTTCTGTGTACTGGCTACGATCCGCGGATTTTTCTGGTGGCTGAGTAGCATACCGATCACAGATGCCTCGGGAATGATACGAGTGACTTTTGGCAAAACACTTTCCACTCTTCCGGGACTGAAAAATCCTTCCGGAAAACCCGGGCCATCATTATCATAGACAGAAAGAAGCTTTTCCTGCAGGATGTCACTGCACTGCATCGCTGCATACATAGCCAGATTTCCTCCTTTGGAATGACCGCCGATCCGCAGCATGGACTGTATATAAGTTCCATGCGTTTCCAGATATTCCAACGCTTTTCTGTGCGAAGGAACAACTCCGTTGCTTAAGTTAAAATCCTCCTTCCATCCCACAATGGTATCATCGGTTCCACGAAATGAAATATATGTGGTTCCATCATCCAGTCCTATAGTCACTGCCGCAAACTGCTGAGCCTGATGGGAAAGGATTTCATTGACAAAGCCCCCTACTGTACATTTCCGGAATCTCTCCGCACAGGCCATTTTTTCAAGGAGCACCGGTGTATTCTGCAGAAATGCACTTTCTGCTTTCAGATCCTTCTTCATTTCCCTTCTGGAAAAAGCCGCAAAGAGTTCTTCTACAGAAAGAGTATTTCCGTTTTTTACTTCTGCCATCTCATCCAGATCAAGATAGGAAAAACACGCCAGTATCAGATTGTCAACTTCATTAAAGGGTGACTGCTCAAAGGTAAGATCTCCTCTCCAGTCAAGATAATCCAGAATATTCCCCATAAAATCCTCCGCAAATGATCATATAAGCGTCTTACGCACAGCCGCAGGCTTTCTTTCTATTATAATACGTAACGGCTGCACCACAGCACAGCCATCTGATGCGTTTCTGCCGTTATCAGATAACCGTTTTCTGAAACGACATACCCTGCCAGATATTTATTGTTATCATACCATAAATCCTGATCATTTGCTCCTTTCATCCATTTTTTTTCTGAGATAAAGGATGTAATGAATGCAGCCGCAGGTAAAAGCCGGAAACAGTATCGACAGGCCTGCTGCTGACATCATATAGATCACTGCCCCTTTTCCGTCATCCGGTGTTCCTGCCACAAAGCAGTAGAACATGGTAGCTGAAAAATACAGTGTGATCACCACTGAAATTAAGATTTTAAAAAACTTCCTCATTGCTTCTCCTTTCTGTAGTGTCGATATAAGGACACTGTTGTGATTCCAATTTTACCTTCATAATAAGATTAATTCAAGGATGAATCGGACAGGATATATATATGATAAAATATGACAGATTTTGGGTCACGATGAAGGAGCGTGGGATCACTCAGTATGATCTTTATGAACATTACCAGATCACCCGTTCACTTCTGGACAGACTTCGAAAAAATAAAAATGTTGAAATTTATACCATAGACAGGCTGTGTTCCATTCTCCACTGCGAGATCGAGGACATTGTGGAACACGTTCCCGAGCCTGACGAAAGGAACGAACATACAGAAAAAGCTTCAGAGAAAAACAATCCTTACTCTGAAGATAAGAAAAACTCTCTCTGACTGCGATCAGATGCAGCTTTTTTGTTGGCTGTGCTATCCGTGTCAGGGAGAGTTTTTCTGATTTTTTTATAAAAAGATATAAAAAAAGGGGCCGAAGCCCCTTTTTAAGTGAATCTTATTTGTAGTTTACGATCTTTCCGAAATCTGGTTTCAGGGAAGCGCCACCTACAAGACCGCCATCGATGTCAGCCTGAGCGAATAAGTCAGGAGCTGTTGCAGCGTTTACAGATCCGCCGTACTGGATACGGATCTCTGCTGCTGTAGCATCATCATAGATCTCAGCGATGCATTTACGGATATCAGCGCAAACTTCCTGAGCCTGCTCTGTTGTAGCTGTCTTACCTGTTCCGATAGCCCAGATCGGCTCGTAAGCGATAACTGCTGTCTTAGCCTGATCAGCTGTAACACCCTGGAATCCAACCTTAACCTGCTGACGGATGAAGTCCATTGTTACGCCCTGCTCTCTCTGAGTAAGTGTCTCACCACAGCACATGATCGGTGTGATGCCATGCTCGAAAGCTTTGAGCATTTTTTTGTTAACGTCCTCGTTTGTCTCACCGAAGTACTCTCTTCTCTCGGAGTGTCCAAGTACAACGTACTTAACGCCTGCATCTACGAGCATAGCCGGAGCGATCTCACCTGTGTAAGCACCTTTCTCCTCGAAGTACATGTTCTCAGCACCAACCTGGATGTTAGAACCTTTAGCTGCCTCAACAACAGGGATGATGTCGATAGCCGGTACGCAGAATACTACGTCAACTTCATCGTTAACAACAAGCGGTTTTAAAGTCTCAACAAGCTTTACAGCCTCGCTTGGTGTCATGTTCATTTTCCAGTTTCCAGCAATAATTTTCTTTCTTGCCATTGTTTTTATCTCCTTTTCGTGTTCGCGGAACACTTTATTTTTTATCAGTCTTTATCGTTAGCTGCTGCTACGCCCGGAAGCTCTTTGCCCTCAAGGAACTCAAGAGAAGCACCGCCACCTGTGGAGATGTGTGTCATCTTGTCGCCATATCCAAGGATATTTACAGCTGCTGCGGAATCACCACCACCGATGATGGTTGTTGCGTCTGTATCAGCAAGAGCTTTTGCAACTGCCTCTGTACCATGTGCGAAGTTCGGCATCTCGAAGCATCCCATCGGTCCGTTCCATACAACTGTCTTGGCATCTTTAACAGCGTCTGCAAAGATCTTCTCTGTCTCAGGTCCGATATCCATTCCTTCCCATCCGTCCGGAATCTCACCGCGTTTTACAACCTGGATATTGCAGTCGTTGGAGAAGTCATCACCGATTCTGTTATCTACAGGAAGAAGAAGTTTCACACCTTTCTCCTCTGCTTTCTTCATCATGTCAAGTGCATACTGAAGGTAATCATCCTCGCAGAGGGATCTTCCGATATGTCCACCCATAGCTTTGGAGAATGTGTAAGACATTCCACCACCGATGATCAGTGTATCTACCTTGTCAAGAAGGTTGTTGATAACGGAAATCTTGCTGGAAACCTTAGCTCCGCCAAGGATTGCAACGAATGGTCTCTCCGGATTGTTTACAGCGTTTCCAAGGAATGCGATCTCTTTCTCCATCAGATATCCTACAACTGCTGTCTTCACATATTTGGTAACACCTACATTGGAGCAGTGAGCTCTGTGAGCTGTTCCAAATGCATCGTTTACAAATACGTCGCAAAGGGAAGCAAGCTCTTCGCTGAACTTATCCTCGTTCTTTGTCTCTTCTGCACGATAACGTGTGTTCTCAAGAAGAACTACGTCGCCGTCTTTCATTGCTGCTACAGCAGCCTTTGCGTTCGGTCCTACTACCTCAGGATCTGCTGCAAATTTTACTTCCTGTCCAAGAAGCTCGGAAAGGCGAACAGATACCGGTGCAAGAGAAAGCTCCGGTTTCGGCTCTCCCTTCGGTTTTCCAAGGTGGGAGCAGAGGATAACCTTTCCACCGTCTGCGATCAGTTTCTTAATTGTCGGAAGAGCAGCTACAAGACGGTTCTCATCTGTGATCTTTCCGTCCTGAAGCGGAACGTTGAAATCACATCTTACAAGTACTCTCTGTCCTTTTACATTGATATCGTCAACACTTTTTTTGTTCAGCATCTCTATATCTCCTTAACTTTTATTTCTGCAAAAGCAGATCAATAAGGGCGAGCGATATTGTTGTCCGCTCTGTTAACAGTCATTCCTCAGACATTTTTTTGTTTGGTCTTTTGGAAAAAAAGGGCCCGGTCCTCTTCAGACCGGACCCTTTCTGAGTCTATTCTTCTACACCCGTTCGCAGAAAATTAAGCGTTCAGAAGTTTTCCGAAGTGCTTGATTGTACGAACCATCTGGCTTGTGTAGGAGTTCTCGTTGTCATACCAGGAAACTACCTGAACCTCTGTTGTGCCATTCTCAAGTGGAAGTACCATTGTCTGAGTAGCATCGAAGAGGGAACCAAATCTCATACCAACGATATCGCTGGATACGATCTCATCCTCGTTGTATCCGAAGGACTCATTGGAAGCTGCTTTCATAGCTGCGTTGATCTGCTCTTTAGTAACGTTTCCTTCAACTACTGCTGTAAGGATTGTTGTAGAACCTGTTGGGGTAGGTACACGCTGTGCAGAACCGATAAGTTTGCCGTTAAGCTCTGGGATAACAAGTCCGATAGCTTTAGCAGCACCTGTGCTGTTCGGAACGATGTTAACTGCAGCTGCACGGGATCTTCTCAGATCGCCTTTTCTCTGCGGTCCGTCAAGTGTCATCTGATCGCCTGTGTAAGCGTGGATTGTGCACATGATACCGGATTTGATCGGTGCAAGATCGTTAAGAGCCTTAGCCATTG
Organism: Blautia sp. LMAG:89; assembly: GCF_008679485.1. Classification (NCBI taxonomy): domain Bacteria; kingdom Bacillati; phylum Bacillota; class Clostridia; order Lachnospirales; family Lachnospiraceae; genus Blautia; species Blautia sp. LMAG:89. Next base: position 112,166 of record NZ_NANC01000004.1, read on the forward strand.
GTGCAAGGCAGTTTGTTGTACAGGAAGCTGCGGAGATGATCTTGTCCTCGTTTGTAAGACCCTGATGGTTTACGTTGTAAACGATTGTCTTAAGGTCGTTTCCAGCCGGAGCGGAAATAACTACGTGCTTAGCACCTGCATCGATATGAGCCTGAGCTTTGTCTTTGGATGTGTAGAAACCTGTGCACTCAAGAACTACGTCTACACCGATCTCTCCCCATGGAAGCTCTGCAGCGTTAGCCTTAGCATAGATTTTGATCTCTTTTCCGTCTACTGTGATGGAATCCTCGCCTGCTGTTACTTTATCAGCAAGAGCATATCTTCCCTGTGTAGAATCATATTTTAATAAGTGAGCAAGCATCTTAGGAGATGTAAGATCGTTGATTGCTACGATCTCAAATCCTTCTGCTCCAAACATCTGACGGAATGCAAGACGACCGATACGTCCAAAACCATTAATTGCAACTTTTACTGCCATGATAAATTCCTCCTATGAATTGAATGGTGATTTAAATCGTTCCTTTGTTAAAGAAACATCAACCTGTCTCATATTGTACCTAATTCCAAACAAAAATTCAAGAGCTATTTATAAAAAAGAACATTAAAATAAATATTAAGAAAACTTCTGAAAAATGTGCTATAATTCTCTGATAGAAAGTTCTGTCCTGCTGATTCCTAAAACGGATATCTATATTCCCGCTGGGAGTTTGACTTTCCCGGATTCATAACAGGCAGATACGATCATTGTCACAGAATATAAAGGCTTGAATATGGAGGTACAAAATGGACCAGAAAATTTTATGGGACTGCCATATGCACTCCTCTTTTTCCGCAGATTCCGATACACCGATGGAAGAAATGATCCAGACTGCCGCAGACCAGGGTCTCACGGGAATCTGTTTTACTGAACATTTTGATCCGGATTATCCCGATACTCCGGAAAATCTTGATTTTTCCCTGAACATCCCTGCATACCGCCAGAAGCTTGAGAGTCTTGCGGATGCTTTTAAAGACCAGATCCAGGTTAACTTCGGGATCGAGCTTGGACTTCAGCCTCAGCTTGCAGAATCTTTTTCCGATCTTCTGAAAGAAGTTCCCTTTGATTTCGTTATTGGTTCCTCCCATGTGGTGCACGGATACGATCCTTATTATCCTTCTTATTTTGAGGGCCGTAAGGAATCCGCATGCTACATGGAATATTTTGAATCCATCCTGGAAAATATCGCTGCTTTTGACGAGATGGATGTGTACGGACATATCGACTATGTAGTACGTTATGGTCCAAATCAGAACCGTCAGTATTCTTATGGAAGATATAAGGAGATCCTGGACGAGATCCTGCGGACATTGATCCGCAAAAATGTGGGAATCGAGCTGAACACAGGCGGTTATCACTACGGGCTTGGTGAACCGAATCCATGTGTCAATATTATCCGACGTTACCGTGAGCTTGGCGGTGAGATCATCACCATCGGTGCAGATGCCCATACTCCGGATAAGATCAGCTATGCTTTTGACAAGGCGGCTGATGTTCTCCGTGAATGTGGTTTTTCCTATTATGCTGTATTTAAAAACCGCCGTCCTGTTTTTCATAAGCTGTAGCTCTGTTTCTCTCTCCGGTGAGAGAGTTTACATTTTTATACCGAAAAATATCATTTTATCTAAGGAGGAACTCTATATGTCAACAAAAAGACTCCAGAAAAAGAAAGCTGCCATGCAGGCAAAAAAAGAAAAGCAGCTGAAAAAAAATACCTCTGCTGCCGGCACCAGTTCCAGTGCTGCCAAATCTGTTGAAAATGCTAAAGCCGAAGTAAAAAAACTTGAAACCGTAAAGAAGGAAACGCTTAAAGTCGAAACCTCCAAAACTGAACCGATCAAAGTCGAGACTTCCAAGACTGAGCCGATTAAGGTCGAGACCTCTAAAACTGAACCGATCAAGGTTGAAACTTCCAAGACTGAGCCGTTCAAGGTCGAGACCTCTAAAACCGAGCCGATCAAGGTTGAAACTTCCAAGACTGAGCCGATTAAGGTCGAGACCTCCAAGACCGAGCCGATCAAAGTTGAGACTTCCAAGACCGATCCGATCAAAGTCGAGACTTCAAAGACCGAGCCGATCAAGGTTGAGACTTCAAAGACCGAACCGATCAAGGTTGAGACTTCCAAGACTGAGCCGGCGAAAGTTACTACTTCCAAGACCGAGCCTCTGAAAGTCGAAACTTCCAAGGAGGACACAGCTTACGATGCCCTCTACGAGAAACGTCTGAAATACTACTACAATGATCTGAAATGGCTCTACTGTGAGCTGTTCCGCAATCATCCGGAAGTTGCCGGCACATTCTCAAGCCTCACAAAAAAGATGAAAGAAATCTACCGTGAGCGTTCTCTTTCCATGAAGGAAGCCGACCAGAACTGCGCTGCAGATCCTGACTGGTTCCGTAAGACTACTTTCACTGGAATGGCTGTAAATCCTGCTGACTTCGCAGATACTCTTTCCGGGCTGTCCGATAAGCTGGACTATATCAGCGAATGTAACGCAGACACTCTGTACCTGACAGATCTTTTCCAGGCAACCTCCAATTGCTCCCTTCGCATTATCCCGGAGATCGGAACCTCCGAAGATCTGTACACACTTGCAGCTAACTGTAGGAAAGCAGGTATCCGCCTGGCTCTTGAGATCCCGTTAAGTCTTTCTGTGGATGACCCACAGTCCGGTGCGCCATGTGTGCTCCAGACTCCGGCTTATTTCAATGCAATGCTTCTTCAGATCCTGGAGCTTGCAAATGAAGGTGCTTCTGTATTCAGCCTTGGTGTCCTTCCGATGATGCCGGAAGAAAATCTCTGGAAGCTTCACTCTCTGCTGCGTATGACCCGAATGGTGTGTGAGATCGTATGCCCCGGAATTCTTCTCCTTGGCGAAACAGACCGCCCACCTGCAGAAGCTGCTGCATTTGGCGGAACTTCCGATATGCCGGAACTTCACATTGTAAACAGCACCCAGCTGATGTCCGATCTCTGGCATACCGTTGCCACAAAGGACACTGCCCTTCTCCGCCGGGGAATCGACAGAGCTGCAGACCTTCCGCAGGCACCGGTATTCCAGAATTACCTCCGTAACCGCAACACGGTACGCTGGAATCTGGACTATGATTTCCTGAAAGGAAGCTTTATCACAGAAGGGCCTCACAGAGATTATCTGAATGAATTCCTGGCAGGTATTTTCCCTGATTCCTTTGCCCGGGGTGAAATTTATGTAAATCCGGAAACTGAGAAATCGGAGCTCTGCGGAACAACCGCATCTCTTGCAGGAATCGAGCGTTTTGATTATGAAGGAAATATGGAGGGTGTCAGCCGGGGAATCCGCTATGACGTAGCACTTCATGCATTGCTTCTTTCCCTCCCCGGAATTCCGGTACTTCGAAGCGGTGACGAGGTCGGACAGCTGAATGACTACACCTATAAAGCCGACATTTCCAAAGCAGCTGATCCCCGCTGGCTCCACAACGGACGTTTCAACTGGGCACTTGCCCGGAACAGAGCCGATGCCGAAACGATCCAGGGACGCATTTTCAACAGCCTTGAGCAGCTGGAATCCATCCGTGCCAGCCATCCGGTATTTGCACCTGAAGTTTCTGCACATACACTAGAAACCTGGGAAAAAGCTCTCCTTGCCCTGGTAAGAGAAACTTCTGAAGAAAAGCTGATCTGCATCTACAACTTCAGCGACCAGGATAAGGTAGCCTGGATCAACGAACAGGACGGTACCTACACAGATCTTCTCACAGGAGTTCAGAGAGACGCACAGGCTGTAGAGATCCCGGCCTTCGGATTTATCTGGCTTATGCACACGAAATAATAGCTTTGTCAGGCGGATATCCACAATCTGCATTCTCTACACAGCTCTGCACCGGATAACTGGATAACTGCTTCACAGTTTATTTGCAAAAAAGGACACTGCCATTTTCAACGGGCAGTGTCCTTTTTTATTTCTCATATTATTATTTTCTCAGCTTATCAATAAATGCAGCAAATTTCCCCTGTTCCCCACTATCCAGCGAACGGCTGTAAATATTTCTGAGCCAGGCCGTGATCACATCGATCAGGATCGGAGAAAATGTCATCAGAAGGAACACCAGAATGATCATTCCGAATTCCAGCGATCCCAGTGTCAGAAGATTCTGCAGAACCACCGCCGCACCGAAAAAGATCACCTGCATACTGTAAATGATCACCTTTCGATACTTATTCAGAGGTGCGTAAACTGTCTTAAGTGCCGCCATATAATTCCATCCTGTTACAAGCACACAGGCTGTATTCAGCATAGCATTGGAATGGTATACATTCTGGCATACCAGCATCACACTGAACACACAGCCCGTGATGGTCACAGCAGCCGGAAATGCATTCATAAATACATGACGCAAAAATGTATGGTCGATCTTCTCATAATTATTCTCCTGTGCCAGAAGGAATGTAGGAATACCAACAGCGCAGGCACTGATCAGAGACATCTGGATCGGCTCAAAGGGATAGGAATCCCCGAAGAAGATCGTGATCAGTGACAGCAGCACGGAAAAAATCGTTTTGATCAGAAACATAGATGCCGCAGTACGGATATTATTTACAACCCGGCGTCCCTGATTCACAATTTCCGGCATTGCTGCAAAATTAGAATCCAGCAATACCACATTGGCAATATTCTTGGCAGCATCACTGCCCTCAGCCATGGCAATACTGCAGTCCGCCTCTTTAAGCGCCAGAACATCATTGACACCATCACCGGTCATGGCAACCGTATGCTTCTGAGCCTGTAAAGACTTCACCATTGCCTGCTTCTGCTGAGGTGTTACACGTCCGAACACACTATATTCTGCAACTGCCTCGTCCATCTGTTCCTGGGTTGTGATCGTTGTCGCATCTATATAATGCTCTGCATTTTTAAGGCCTGCACGTCTGGCAATTGCAGAAACCGTCACCGGATCATCACCGGAGATCACTTTCAGATCAACACCCTGACTTTCGAAATATGCCAGTGTATCCGGTGCCTCTGCACGGATCACATCGGTAATAAGCAAAAGTCCGACAGGTTCCAGTCCCTCCGGAAGCTCCGCTCCCTCACTCACATTTACACTATGGGCAAGAACCAGCACACGAAGACCTTCCTCTGCAAATCTGCCACAATACTCCATCAACTCCGGGTTCCCTTCCGGAAAAAGAAACTGCGCTGCCCCCATCAGATAAGTACCTGTATCTGTAAATGCAGCTCCGCTGTACTTCCTGTCAGAAGAAAACGGGATCACATGATCCAGCTCCATATCCTGAGATACTTTAAATCTTGCCCTGAGTGCATCGGCAGTGGCATTCTGATCCTTTAGCACAGAAAGCAGATTTCCCATGATATGCTCGATTTCCCGGATCTTCTCCGGATCTTCCTGACTATGTTTCTCCGGGTCAGCTTCTGACTTTTCCTGTAATACGAGATTCGCGCTTCCATCCTCCTTTGCGATCGCATCTGTTGCTGAAACTGCAGAAGTCGCAGAACTCTCAGTTCCATTGCTGTCACCTTCGCCAGATTCAGGCTCTTTCCCGGATATTGTCTCTGAAATCTCATCATACACCGGCGGATAGCTCTCCACCGCCTCCACACACATGGTACCCTCTGTGATAGTTCCTGTCTTATCCAGGCAGAGCGTATCCACGCGTGCAAGAGTTTCTATACAGTACAGCTCCTGCACCAGCGTCTTCTTCTGGGCCAGCTTCAGCGCACCCAGAGTCAGTGCCACACTGGTAAGAAGGACCAGTCCCTCCGGGATCATTCCCAGGACCGCTGCAACCATATTGACAACAGAATCCCGGATATTGTCTCCCACAAAATAATACTGTTTATAAAAAAGCAGCGCACCCATTGGTACGATAATGATACTGATCACCTTCAGAATGGCATTCAGGGAATTTCTAAGCTCTGAATTATGGCGTTTGAATTCCTTGGCCTCGCTGGTGATCCTTGACGCATAGTTGTCACTTCCCACATGGATGATCTGGCAACAGGCCTGTCCCGCCGTCACAAAGCTTCCGGAAAAAAGCTCATCTCCCGGATTCTTCGGAAGATTGTCTGCCTCACCGGTAAGCAGAGATTCATTGACCTCAAGGCTTCCCTCCAGGATCTTCGCATCTGCCGGAACCTGTTCTCCGGCCTTCAGGAATATCAGATCATCGACAACCAGCTTCTCTGTAGAAATTTTCCATTTTTTTCCTTCACGCAGAACAACCGTCTTGGATTCTGTCAGGATGGCCAGCTTGTCAATCGTCTTCTTAGCACGGACCTCCTGAATGATCCCGATCACGGTATTAATAAAAATGATTCCTACAAACATGGAGTTTTTGTAGGAACCAACCAGCAGTACGAGAACCAGCAGCACCAGGTTCAGAAAATTGAAGAATGTCAACGTATTCTCCAGAATGATCTGCTTATATGTCCTGGTGTTGGGGTTTTCGTTATTATTTACCTGGCCCTGCGCAATTCTTTCCTGAACTTCTTCGTTCGTAAGTCCTGTCATGCTTCTTACTTACCTGTCCTTTCAATGGCTTACGGTTCTGTTCAACTGAAGCTTGCTCATGCCCCGGTTATGATCGTAAATAAAAGGGATCAATACTCCTCTTCTGTATCCTCTTCACCCTCGTGGATATCAGACTTCGGTTTGGAAAGACCCTCGATCTTAATGTGATGTTTCTCTGCATAATCCCAGAGAGCTGCATGAATTGCTTCCTCAGCAAGCAGGGAACAGTGGATCTTTACCGGCGGAAGTCCGTCCAGAGCCTCCATAACGGCCTTGTTGGTTACTTCCATAGCTTCCTCAATGGTCTTGCCCATTACAAGTTCTGTTGCCATGCTGCTTGTTGCAACTGCTGCACCGCATCCAAATGTTTTAAATTTGCAGTCTTTGATAATATGAGTTTCGTCATCGATATCAAGGAATATTCTCATAATATCACCGCATTTTGCATTTCCTACAGTACCCACGCCACTTGCGTTCTCGATCTCACCGACATTACGTGGATGCTGAAAATGATCCATTACTTTTTCACTATACATTATTTTTTCCTCCTGGCAAGTATTTTTATTATTTTTTCTGCTTTTTAATAAAATCTTCATATAATGGAGACATGCTTCTTAAGTTTGCAGTAATATCTTTCAGCTTATCTACTACAAAATCAACATCCTCCATTGTCGTCTCCTCGCTTAAGGTCATACGGAGAGATCCGTGTGCGATCTCATGAGGAAGACCGATAGCTAACAGAACGTGTGACGGATCCAGAGAACCGGATGTACATGCGGAACCGCTGGATGCACAGATTCCGAAATTATCAAGCATCAGAAGAAGTGACTCTCCCTCGATGAACTGGATGCTTACATTTACGTTGTTCGGAAGACGTTTTACTTTATCTCCATTGAGACGTACGTACGGGATCTCTGTGAGGATCCTGCTGATCATATGATCTCTGATCTCGATTTCTTTTGCAGTACGCTCTTTCATGGACTTGTTTGCACGCTCTGCTGCAAGACCGTATCCTACGATACCAGGAACGTTCTCTGTACCTGCACGACGTTTTCTCTCCTGTGCTCCGCCATGTACGAAGGAGCGGATCTTAACACCCTTACGGATATAGAGGAAGCCGATTCCCTTCGGTCCGTTGATCTTATGTCCGCTGGAGCTGAGCATATCAATATTGAACTCATCTACATTGATCGGGATCTGGCCGAATGCCTGAACAGCGTCTGTATGGAACAGGATTCCATGCTCATGTGCGATCTGTCCGATCTCTTTCAGCGGCTCAAGAGTACCGATCTCATTGTTTGCAGCCATAACAGAGATCAGGATGGTCTCCGGTGTGATGGCTTTCTGAAGCTCATCCAGGTCAATGAAACCATTCTCATCTACATCCAGGTATGTGACCTTGGCACCACGCTCTTTTTCAAGGTACTCGCAGGTATGAAGGATGGCATGATGCTCGATCTTTGTTGTGATGATATGGTTTCCTTTATTTTTATATGCCTCAAAGGTCGCTTTCAGAGCCCAGTTATCAGACTCGGAACCACCTGCAGTAAAATAGATCTCCTCTTTTTTGGCTCCGATCACATCTGCGATCTGCTGTCTTGCCTTTGCGATGGCAGCCTTGCTGTTTGCCGCAAAATCATAAACGGTTGAAGCATTTCCATAAAACTCTGTAAAATACGGCAGCATAGCCTCCACAACTTCCGGTGCGGTCTTTGTGGTAGCCGCATTGTCCAGATATATCATTTTTCCCATTTTCTTTTCCTCCTGTTCAGGATAATTATTTTTCGTGTATTCTCCGGCTTTCTTCGATCAGCTCACTGAGCATCAGGGTATCCACTGCATCTGTGATGCTGTCGTTGATCCTCTTCCACACTAGTTTAGCTACACAGAGATCGGAACCCTGGCAGCCACCGTCACCTTCTGTTCCCGGACATGTTGCAGCCTCCAGGCCACCCTCCAGGACACGAAGGATATCTCCCACTGAAATCTCTTCTGCCGGTCTTCCAAGGAAGTATCCTCCGGCTGCGCCGCGGACACTCTTCACAAGGCCCGCTTTCTTTAAAAGTGCCATCAGCTGCTCCAGATAGCTGACTGATATATTCTGACGGCCCGCAATACTCTGAAGCGAGACCGCTTCTTTTTCACTGTAAAGACCAAGGTCTATCAAAGCCTTAAGTCCGTATTTTGCTCTTGTTGACAGTTTCATCCGCTCACCTCTTTTTCAATTCCCAGTGTTTTCCTCGGATTTCATGTTTACTCTATCAGAAACATATGGTTCTGTCAAGACTAACTTCTTCATATACTGACAAAAAAGACTCAAGGTTATCCATGTCAAAAAAAATATTTCTCAAAGGAACCCTGATTCTTGCCTGCACAGGCCTTATCAGCCGTATCGCAGGTTTCTTTTATAGAATATTCCTCTCCCATGCCATTGGTGCAGAAGGTCTTGGACTGTATCAGCTGGTTCTTCCTCTCCAGGGACTTATGGCCGCCTTATCCTATACAGGGATCCAGTCTGCCCTTTCACGCCTGATCGCGTCCAGACTTGCCCTTCAGGAGAAAAAGGAGGCACGTTTTTCGCTTGTCACAGGAACACTTATGGCTGTCTTTTTTTCTGCTGCAGCCGGTTTTCTGCTTTTTCAGCACGCATATTTTTTTGCTTCCGCAATTCTGAAAACACCGCAGACTGCCGGTCTTCTTCGCCTAACAGCTGTCAGTATTCCTCTCTGTGCCATTCATTCCTGCATTGACAGCTATTATTATGCCCGAAAAAAAGCCTCTGTTCCGGCAGTCGTGCAGCTTTCGGAGCAGTCTGCACGGATCGGCACTACCTATATCCTGTATCTGATCTTTCTTTCCGAAGGACGTCCGATCACTGCATTGATCGCAGCGGGAGGTTCCCTTGCCGGAGAGACTGCCGCTTCGCTGGTGTCGTTGCTGGTAGTTTCCTTTCATTTTGGAAATCACCCTGTACACGAAAAGACTCCCGTCAGGATCTTTCCGCTGATAAAGGACCTTTTCACACTGTCTTTTCCCATTTCCCTGAACAGGATCCTTCTGACACTTCTCGGCAGCATAGAAGCGGTCCTGATCCCACAGATGCTTCTGCGTTCCGGCATGACAGCCTCAGACTCACTGAAGATCTATGGGATCTTTACAGGAATGGCACTGCCCCTGCTCCTGTTTCCTTCCACACTTACGTCTTCCGCCTCTGTAATGCTGATGCCTTCCATCGCACAGCTTGATGCACTGGGAAAGCAGAAGCAGATCCGCCGTGTCACAGATCAGACCTTTTTTCTGTGCATGTTCCTGGGATTTCTATGCGGAAGCGGATTCTTTCTTTTTGGCCCATTCCTCGGAACATTGCTTTTTCACAGCCAGACTGCCGGAACCTACATACGGTATCTGTCTTTTATCTGTCCTTTTCTTTATACAAACACCATGCTCACCAGCATCCTGCAGGGACTTGGAAAACCGGGGCTCTGTCTGATCCACAGTATTGCCGGCATTCTCATCCGTATTTTCTCCGTTGTTTTTATAATTCCGGCAACGGGGATCCGAGGCTATTTTTACGGAATTTTTCTGGGTGAGCTGCTGCTTACTCTTCTACACGTGAAAGCGCTAAAATTTCCCTATCGACAATCGGCCAATAATCGTTTATAATAAATAATTGAAATGTCTATAGTTATGGAGGAATGAAGTACTATGAGTTTTGAATTCATAAAAAAACTGCCAACTCCTGAGGAAATCCGCAATCAGTATCCGCTCGATGCTGAACTTCAGGCGCTCAAGGAGAAACGCGATGCTGAGATTCGCGACGTTTTCACCGGAAAATCCGATAAATTCCTCGCTATCATCGGACCATGTTCTGCAGATAACGAAGATGCCGTATGCGATTATCTTTTAAGACTTCGCAAAGTTCAGGAAAAGATCGAGGATAAAGTCCTTATCATCCCGCGTGTTTACACAAACAAGCCACGTACAACCGGTGAAGGATACAAGGGAATGGTCCATCAGCCGGATCCTGAGAAAAAACCGAACCTTCTTGCCGGGCTGATCGCAATCCGCAAGATGCACATGCGTGCTATCCGCGAAAGTGGCTTCACCTGTGCAGATGAGATGCTTTACCCGGAGAACTACCGTTATCTCTCGGATTTGCTTTCCTACGTTGCTGTAGGCGCACGTTCTGTTGAAGATCAGCAGCACAGACTCACTGTCAGCGGCATGGATGTTCCGGCTGGTATGAAGAACCCTACCAGTGGTGACTACAGCGTTATGCTGAACTCCATTGTTGCAGCACAGGGCGCTCATCGTTTTATTTACAGAAGCTGGGAGGTTGAGACCACCGGCAACCCACTCTCTCACGCAATCCTTCGCGGTGCAGTAAACAAGCATGGGGAAGCGATCCCGAACTACCATTACGAGGATCTTCGTCTTCTCTATGACAAATACCATGCAAAGAACCTTGCCAACCCGGCAGTGATCGTGGATACCAACCACTCCAACTCCAACAAGCATTACGAGCAGCAGGTTCGTATCGCAAGTGAGGTTCTTCACAGCCGTCAGGTAGATCCTGAGCTTCACTCCATGGTAAAGGGTCTCATGATCGAGAGCTATATCGAGCCAGGCAACCAGAAGATCGGTGGAGATCACATCTACGGAAAATCCATCACAGATGCCTGCCTTGGTTGGGATGAGTCTGAGAAGCTGCTTTACACGATCGCTGAAAATTGCTAAGTTCTGTCTGATCTGCACTTCAGGGAACAGACATTTGTGATCATTCTACAATTTATGTTCAAAAAAAGAACCGACATTCTCCCATTTTGGAAGCTGCCGGTTCTTTTTTGAACGCGTTTTTTATATTATTTCTTACAGATCAATGCCTCGGATGTGCTTTCATATATACGTCTCGCATTTTCGCAACGCCAAAATTCAGATAGACCTGTGTGGTGGAAATATCCGAATGTCCAAGCATTTCCTGCACACTCTTCACGTCCGCTCCATTCTGCAGCATATGTGCGGCAAAAGAATGTCTCAGTGTATGCGGCGTGATATCATGCTGGATCCCGGCTTCCTCTGCATATCCCTTCAGAACCTTCCAGAATCCCTGTCTGCTCATGGATTTTCCTGAACAGTTGGTAAAAAGACTCTCCGTCTCATTTTCTTTCACAAATTTTCCACGGGCTTCCTTCAGATATTTCTCCATGGCTGTTTTGCATACATTTCCTATCGGGATCACCCGTTCCTTATCCTCATCGTGACAGACTACATAACCAAGCCGCAGATTGAGATCCTCCAGATTCAGCCGCAAAAGTTCACTGACACGCATTCCTGTAGCATACAAAAGCTCCAGCATGGCACTGTCCCGGATTCCCTTCGGTGTATTCAGATCCGGCTGTTTCAAAAGGCGGTCTACCTCATCCACAGTAAGGATCTCCGGCATCCGCTTCTCAACCTTGGGCGGCTTCAGTTCCAGAGACGGATCCCTCTCGATCCTGTTCTCCTGATAAAGATACTGAAACAAGGCACGGATAGATGCTACATTTCTGGAGATCGTTGAGGAAGCGAACTGTCCTCTCTCCATATAGCTGAGATAGCCTTCCAGCTCCAGTTCTCCTACATCTCGGATATCATAGATCCCACGATCTGCAAAATATACTGCCATCTTCTTCAGGTCTCTCTGGTAAGATACTTCTGTATTATGTGACGTCCTTTTTCTATTATGTAAATATGTAATAAATTCCCGTATCTCTATATCCATTTCTCTGCATCCCGTTTCTCTAAAATCATACTCGTTTATGACTGAATTATACTGTGAATTTTACATAAAATCAAACAGTTTTTCATCGTAAAACCGCACAATTTCAACACTTTCCGGCACAAACCACCAAATATCGCAGATTTTATGGAAACCATCACTAGATATTGTGGAAATTTTCCTCAAAAAAATTTCAGGCCCTTTATAACTTTTTCTACGATCCAGGGATTCAGAAAACTTTCTGCAAGGATTCCTCCTGTATACAGCAGAAAAACTGTGATCCCCTGCCGAAAATAAGCCCCTGTTTTCTGCGGCACAAGTCCATAATTTTTCCAGATCCCATACGATTGTCTGTATACGATACCTGCAAGATAAAAATACGCCGGAATATAGACCAGATACTGCGGCATCAGAAGTCCGGCGCCGGCCACACCGCCATAAATACCAAATTCCAGAACCGATAATGCCAGGATCATTCCTGTCTCCATTCCCAAAAACAGCATATATGCGACCGTCAAAGGCACTCCGAATATTGTAAATCCGCATAAAAACAACAGAAGAAAAAAAACTCCTCTTCGTCGCAGCACTTCCAGGAAATAAGCTCCGCCGGAAATATCTTTTCCTGCAAAGCTGCGGATCAGATAAAAAGAAGCCAGGGTTTTCTGTTTCCACTCCATTTTCCAGATCAGATTCGGCAACACATTTCCCGCAAAAACTCCGGTCATAAAAAGAAGCTCCGCCGGAAAACGTCCGGCATTTTTCCACTTCCGGTTCTCTGTCTTACTCTCCATTTACTCACCCTGTACCAGTTTACGCCTGTTTTTCCAGTAATATGACCGTTTTTCCGCATGACAAAAAAAGGCCGGCCAGCTAAAAAGCTGTCCGGCCTTTGGTATTTCCAGAACTTTCTTCCATTGAAAGCTTATTTTGCGTAGTCAACCGCTCTGCTTTCACGGATCACATTAACTTTGATCTGTCCAGGATACTCAAGCTCTGCCTCGATCTGCTTTGCAATATCTCTTGCAAGGAGAACCATATCTGCATCACTTACATGATCCGGCACGACCATAACACGAATTTCTCTTCCTGCCTGAATAGCAAAAGATTTCTCTACACCCTTGAATTCATTGGTGATATCCTCAAGCTGTTTCAGACGATTGGTATAGGTTTCCAGGGTCTCACGTCTTGCTCCAGGTCTTGCTGCGGAAATTGCATCAGCAGCCTGTACAATACACGCGATCAGAGATTCCGGCTCCACATCACCATGATGAGACGCAACCGTGTTGATAACGATCGGGGACTCCTTGTATTTCTTGCAGAGATCCACACCGATCTGAATATGAGAACCTTCTACCTCATGGTCAATGGATTTACCAATGTCATGAAGAAGTCCGGCACGCTTGGCCATACGCACATCCACACCAACTTCTCCTGCAAGAAGTCCGGAAAGCTGTGCAACCTCAATTGAATGTCTCAGAGCATTCTGTCCATAGCTTGAACGGAATTTCATACGTCCAAGAAGCTTCAGAAGTTCCGGATGGATTCCATGTACCCCTACATCCATGGCAGCATTCTCACCGTCTTCCCGGATCTGTGCTTCCACTTCTTTCTGGGCTTTCTCTACCATCTCTTCAATTCTTGCCGGATGGATACGTCCATCCACGATCAGTTTCTCAAGAGCCACTCTGGCGATCTCTCTCCTGATCGGATCAAATGCGGAGAGTACCACTGCCTCCGGTGTATCATCAATGATCAGATCCACACCGGTAAGTGTCTCAAGTGTACGGATGTTACGGCCTTCACGACCGATGATCCTTCCCTTCATTTCATCACTTGGAAGCTGTACCACAGAAATCGTTGTCTCGGAAACATGATCCACTGCACATTTCTGAATGGCATTGACTACATATTCCCTGGCTTTCTTATTGGCATCTTCCTTGGCTCTGTTCTCAAGCTCTTTATAGAGTCTTGCAACATCCACCTTTACGTCATCTTCTACAGATTTCAGCAATTCTTCTTTTGCCTGTTCGGAGGTAAGACCTGAAACTCGTTCCAGTTCCTGTACTCCTTTTTCCTCAAGTTCATTTACTCGTTTTTCTTTTTCTTGTAACTCGTTAAATTTCGCTGTACATTCCAGCTCACGCTTCTCCACTGCATTGGCTTTTTTGTCAACAGATTCCTCTTTTGACAAAACTCGCTTCTCGTATCTCTGCAGCTCGTTTCTCCGTTCCTTGGTTTCCCTTTCCAGTTCATTTTTAGTTCGCAGAGATTCTTCCTTTACTTCAAGTAAAGTTTCGCGTTTCTTGGTCTCTGCTGCTTTCAATGCTTCATCAAGAATATTCCTTGCCTTATCCTCTGCTGTACCTATGATTTCCGCATCCTTGCGTACTTTCTTGTCAACAGCAACCTTGCAAGTAACAGGAACTGCAATAAGTAGCGTGACTACCACAGCGACAATAACACCGATAATTGTGCCTGCCACAGGAGCACCTCCTTATTTAGTTTTCATTGTACAAATACAACAATACAAGTTTAGCTGTTTTTCACATTTATGTCAAGTTTTTCTCATGAAAAAGCAGATTTTGGTTAGCACATATAAACTGGCTCTTTTTCTCCGCAGAGTTATTGTTACTGTTCACTCCGTTCTCAGTAACACGCTTCGCGATGCACAGAATTTATGCTGATCGCATAAATTCGCGCGGTATGTCTCGGGTTTTCTGTGACCTTCGCTCACAAAAAACACCTCGCGGGACATTACCAGTGAACAGTAACGAGTTATTCCATATCACGGTTCACCCGGATGTTCATTTCTTCCAGGGTATGGGAAATATCCTCATACCGGAACGCTCGTCTGGCCAGATATCCATACAACCTTCGCATCTGTCCTTCATCAAGCTCTGTGTCCGGCGCATATTTCTTTTCGATCGTCCTGCGTAATACCTCCCGCTCGTCCGGTTCCATAAGCTCTTCCATCTCATTCCAGGCATCCAGGGCAGTCTGACGGTCCACACCCTTTAACTGAAGTTCCGAGAGGATCTTCTGACGACTTCTGGATTCCATGCGGAAGGAGATATAGGTTCTGGCATAACGGGCATCGTTGATATACCCATAGGACTTCACATAAGCAATGGCATCTTCTACTGCCTCCGGTGAAAATTCAGCCTGACGGAGTTTATCCGTCAGGCCTTTCTCTGTGCGGTCCATATGTTCCAGAAGCCGCATGGCTTTCTTTCTTGCACGGTTTCGTTCTTCCAGATCCAGCATGGATTACTCTTCCTTCTCTGTATCTTCTGCCTGTACTACTGCTTCTGCTGTCTCATCTGCCGGATCCAGATGATAATGTACACGAACCTTCTTCTCGATCTCATCGCGGATCTCCGGATGCTCTCTCAGGAATAATTTGGCATTCTCACGTCCCTGTCCGATCTTATCCCCTTCATATGCATACCAGGCTCCGCTCTTGTTTACGATGGAGCATTCTGCAGCCAGATCCAGGATATCTCCCTCTCTGGAAATACCGGTTCCGAACATGATATCAAACTCTGCCTGCTTAAATGGCGGAGCCACCTTGTTCTTAACTACTTTCACACGGGTGTGGTTTCCAACCATCTCACCACCCTGCTTCAATGTTTCCACACGGCGTACATCCATACGGACAGATGCATAGAATTTCAGCGCACGTCCACCGGTTGTAGTTTCCGGATTGCCAAACATCACTCCAACCTTTTCACGAAGCTGGTTGATAAAGATCACCACGCAGTTGGACTTGCTGATAACAGCTGTCAGTTTACGGAGTGCCTGTGACATCAGACGGGCCTGCAGACCTACATGGCTGTCTCCCATATCTCCTTCGATCTCAGCCTTGGGGACCAGGGCTGCAACAGAGTCCACGATCACGATATCCACAGCACCGGAACGTACCATAGTCTCTGTGATCTCCAGCGCCTGCTCTCCGTTATCCGGCTGTGAAATATAAAGGTTGTCGATATCAACACCTATACTCTTGGCATAAACAGGATCAAGAGCATGCTCCGCATCGATAAATCCTGCGATTCCGCCTCTCTTCTGCACTTCAGCGACCATATGTAAGGCTACCGTTGTCTTACCACTGGACTCCGGTCCATAGATCTCCACGATACGTCCCTTGGGAACACCACCTACGCCAAGGGCGATATCCAGGCTTAAGCATCCTGTGGGAACTGCCTCCACCTGCATATGGGAACTGGAATCTCCAAGCTTCATGACAGAGCCTTTACCGAACTGTTTCTCAATATTTCCAAGAGCCGCTTCCAGCGCCTTCTGCTTCTCTTCACTGATCATTATGTAATCTCCTATTCTTTATTCTCTTTCTAATCAGGTTTCCTTTAATCCGAACCTTTGTTCGTGTTTTCTGTATTACATAGTATTATAAAACGGAATGATTGTCAATAAGATACTTGAAAATCCTTCTGTTTTTTTGTTGACAGGATCTCTAAAAATCCGACAAAAAACTTCCCATACATGATTTCTTTTTCCTCTCTGAATGCAAAAAAGCAGATAAAAAGATTTCCCTCTTCATCTGCTTTTTATGCAATATATTTCCTGTCACTGATCGTTTGTCAGCTTCAGTTTGTCCAGAATATAGAATACAAGGCTTAATGCCATGGCAACCACACATGCCAGCACCATACCGGTAAGCTCAACATTTCCAAGCTTCAGGGCAATTCCGGAAAGACCTACAACAAAGACAACGCTTGTCAGCGTCAGATTTCTGGACTTGCTGTAATCCACGTGATTGTCAACCAGCATACGAAGGCCGGAGGTTCCGATCATTCCGTAAAGAAGGAAGGAAATCCCACCGATCACCGGACCTGGAATGGTACTGATCAGGGCTGCCAGTTTACCAAGGAAGGAACAGCAGATAGAAAGCACTGCCGCACCACCGATCACCTGTACACTGTAAACCTTTGTCACTGCCATGACACCGATGTTCTCACCGTAAGTAGTTGTCGGCACAGAACCAAGGCATCCGGAAACTGTGGTAGAGAAGAAATCTGCAAACAGGGATCTGTGGAGACCCGGATCTTTCAGAAGATTTCTTCCAACGATCTTTCCGGTTACGATCTGATGGCCGATATGCTCGGAGGTTACCAGAAGCAATGCCGGAAAGATCGTCATAATGGCCTCAAAATCAAATTTCGGAGATGTAAAGTTGGGAAGAGCCAAAAATGCTGCTTCCCTTACCTGTGTAAAATCCAAAAGCCCGCATGCACCTGCTGCCACATATCCCGCAATGATCGCGATCAGGATCGGAATAACAGAAAGGAAGCCCCGGAACAGGATCTGCCCGAATACCGCAACTCCAAGTGTGACCAGAAATACGATCACATTCTTCGGATCTACCTTCTCGTCCAGAAGTCCTGCCGTACTTGCTGCATTTCCCGCAAGTTCCAGACCGATCAGTGCCACTACCGGTCCCATTGCCGCTGTAGGAAGCACGATATCGATCCAGTCTGTTCCGCACTGGCGGACGATCAATGCCACGCACATACCAGCAATACCCAGAACAACGAAACCACCAAGGGCATACTCATATCCATACTTGCTGATCACCAGAAGAGCCGGTGAAAGGAAGGCAAAACTGGAGCCCAAATAAGCCGGTGCCTTTCCTTTTGTGATGAAAATAAAAAGGAGTGTTCCCACACCATTCATCAGAAGCACAATAGCCGGACTGATACCAAAAAGGAATGGCACCAGTACGGATGCTCCGAACATGGCGAACATGTGCTGGATACTTAACGGTATCAGCATCTTTGCAGGTACTTTTTCTTCGACCTGTATGATTCTTTTTTCCACTCTCAAATCCTCCTGTTTTTTATTATCTCACAGATTATAGCACAGGTTTTCACATCGTGGGAGATTTTTTCTGAAAATATACGGATACTGTGTGGTATACTGTTATTATCTCCGGAAAAACAGAACGGCTTCATAAATGCGGCCATAACCTGTTCCGGATAGATTTTTTCAGAAAGGAATATTCTTCTATGAAAGCATACCAACGACTTTTATCCTATGTAAAAATATCCACACCCAGCAATGAAGAAAGCTCTTCTTCCCCCTCTTCCCAGTGCCAGTTTGACCTGGCCCGGCTTCTTGTGGAGGAACTGAAAGGCCTTGGGATCTCTGATGTGTCTCTGGATGAACACTGTTACGTTTATGCACATCTTCCTGCTACAGAAGGTCTGGAGCACTGCAAAGCACTGGGTTTTATCGCTCATATGGATACGGTTTCCGATTTCTGCGACCATGCAGTCACACCGATGATCACAGAAGATTACGATGGAAAAGAGCTCCCTCTCGGCACAAGCGGCAGAACTCTTTCCCCGGAAATGTTCCCCCATCTTGCTTCACTTGCCGGGCGTACCCTGATCACCTCAGACGGAACCACGATCCTGGGCGCAGACGACAAGGCCGGCATTGCAGAGATCCTCACTGCGCTGGAGCATATCCTTACGGAAAAAATACCTCACGGACCTCTCTGCGTTGCTTTTACTCCGGATGAAGAGATCGGCATGGGACCGGCCCACTTTGATGTAAAAAAATTCGGTGCGGATTATGCATATACCCTGGACGGTGATACGGAAGGCGAGATCCAGTACGAAAACTTTAACGCCTGCAGTGCAAAAGTAACCTTCCAGGGTGTTAATGTACATCCCGGTTCTTCCAAAAATACTATGATCAACGCAGCCCTCGTTGCCATGGAATTTAACTCCATGCTTCCGGCAGCGGACACTCCCAGGAATACAGAAGACTACGAAGGATTTTTTCATCTGTGTTCCATGAAAGGAGATGTTTCCCAGGCTGAGCTTCAGTATATTGTCCGGGATCACGATGCCGCTTCTTTTGAGATCCGTCAGAAAACGCTCACACATATCACGGAGATCCTTAATGAAAAATGGGGGGAAGGTACCGTAACTCTTACCATCACCCAGCAGTACCGCAATATGAAAGAGATCATCGATACCTGCCCATGGCTGATATCTTTGGCAGAGGAAGCCTGCCACAGCTGCGGTGTCACACCGCTGATCCTGCCTATCCGCGGCGGCACAGACGGTGCACAGTTAAGCTTTATGGGACTGCCCTGCCCGAATCTCGGAACCGGCGGACATGCCTATCACGGGCCTTATGAGCACATTACAGCAGAAGGAATGGATGCCGCTGTGAACGTTACTCTGGAGATCATAAGACTGTTTTCACAGAAAAAAGTCTAAAGGGAATCCATTCTTCAAAAGCCTGCATTTCCAGAGACCTGATATAATAAAAAAATACTCACAGATCCTCCGGCTGGAAATCTACCGGAACAAATCTGTGAGTATTTTTTTCTGTGCTAGCTGTGTTCACTTTGAGTTCTGCACCGAATAACTGTATTGCCGTTTACTGATCAGACTTACAGATCAGATGATCTTCATCATTCTCGCCAGCTTCTTCATATATCTTCCACCAGGCATCATACCCAGTTCTTCTTCACCGGGCTTGCTTACAAACAGATATACAATAAAGTATACAACTGCTGCCAGGATCACGGAAATACCTAGGCAGATCACATTGGAATGGATCAGTGCATACAATCCGTAATACACCACTCCCGCAACAACCCCCATCGGGATAGATGCCAGGAACGGGCTTAAATAAGCACTTCTCCATGGATTCTTATAGCCCATATATTTCTTGATGGAACGGTCATTGAGAAGACACATCACAACTGCATAAACGATCTGGGCGATGACAATGGTATAAACACCAAGATTGGTCAATACCAGAAGCAGTGCCATGGCTATCACATCTGCCACCAGTGCAATGGCTGCATGGATCATCGGGAGCTTCGGCTTGCCGATTCCCTGAAGTACACCGTTGGTGATATTGGAGTTGCCATTCAGGATAATGGTGATCCCTCCCAGGATCAGAAGCTGTCCGCCTACGCCATTGGTTCCCGGGAAGATCAGTCTCGTGATCGGTCCGGAAAGAACTGCAAGACCTACTGCCGCCGGAATGGATATCAGCATACTGATCCATGTGGCACGGTCTGTCTTCATATTTGCACCTTCAATATCGTGCATTGCATAATGCGCGGAAACCTCAGGGATCATAGATGTCGGTGCTGTACTTGCCAGGGTAAGCGGGATATTGATCAGCGTCATATAATATCCGTACTCGGAATACAAGGTCTGGATCACGTCCTTGGCAGCACCCTTGATATCCATGATACCGGAATACATATAGCTGTTGATATATCCGTTTACATTATAAATAAAAGCACTAAGAATGATCGGCATGATGATGAGCACGATATTACTCATTACATGACCCATACTCTCATTTACAGAATGGCGGTCATTGACGATCCTTTTCCGGATGATCTTACGGTTTACCCCATAAACGATCAGCATAAAGATCAGCGCGGAAGCCACACCTGCTCCGGTACCCATGGTAGCACCTGCCGCACCCCAGCGATGGACCAGATCCATATCTCCTGTTGCGGAAAAATGCTGGATAAATACATGTGACATCAGAAGCGCAAAGGTTGCCACAAAGATCTGCTCAATGATCTGCGAGATCGATGTAGGCATCATATTGCGGTATGCCTGGAAATATCCACGGAATACACCGCAGAGACCGGACATGAAAATTGTGGGCGCAAGCATCTGCAGTGCCAGACGGGCGTTAGCCATACTGTCCGGAACCAGGATTCCTGCACCAAATACACAGATCAGCGCCACGATACCGCCGGCAACTGCCGCATAGATCAGTGCACCGTAAAATACCTTCTGTGCATCCTTATATCTGTGAAAAGCGATCTTCTCCGCCATGATCTTGGATACAGCCTGAGGAATACTGAAGGACGCGATCATCAGCAGGATAAAATATACATTCTGTGCAAACTGGAAAAGTGCAAAGCTCTGACTTCCCAGTGTAGTTGAAAGCGGACTCTTGTACAGCATTCCGATGATCTTGGAGATCAGCGCCGCAACCATAAGAAAAGATGCGTTTTTCACAAGTGTGTTATCATTTTTTTTACCCATTTTACTTTCCTTAACTTAAATATTCTCAATCTGCCAGTCAACAGGTTCTACCCCATTGGCTTTCAAAAATTCATTAGCCTTGCTGAAATGCTTGCATCCGAAAAATCCCCGGTAGGCAGAAAGGGGACTTGGATGTGGTGCTTCCAGGATCAGATGCTTCGGATTATGAAGCATGGATGCCTTCATCTGAGCAGGCCGCCCCCAGAGAAGAAACACGATCGGGCGATCCTCCTGGTCCAGGATCCGGATGGCCGCATCGGTAAACTGTTCCCAGCCGATTCCTCTGTGGGAATTGGCCTGATGTGCACGTACAGTCAGCACTGTGTTCAAAAGAAGCACGCCCTGCTTTGCCCATTTTTCCAGATTACCGTTGTTTGGGATATAACATCCCATATCATCCTCAAGTTCCTTATAAATATTCACCAGAGATGGCGGTGTTTCCACACCTTTTTTTACGGAAAAGCAAAGCCCATGAGCCTGTCCGTCATTGTGATAGGGATCCTGTCCCAGGATCACAACCTTTACCTGATGCAGAGGCGTAAAATGAAACGCATTGAACATATCTTCCGGCGGCGGAAAAATCTTTCTTGTTCTGTATTCTGTCATCACGGTTTTATAAAGTTTGGCATAGTAGGGCTGATGAAACTCACCTTTCAGTGCCTCCTGCCAGTCTCCTGCTATAGGAGCCATATCTATCACCTCTCATCCAACTTATCTTCTCACGGAAATTCCTTTTTCCGCAAGGTAATCCTTCACTTCCCGGATCTCCAGCTCTTTGTAGTGGAACAGAGATGCTGCCAATGCCGCATCTGCTCCGCCTTCTGTCAGTGCATCATAAAAATGCTCCAGGGTTCCGGCACCACCGGAGGCGATCACCGGGATGGAAACCGCATCCGCAACGGCTCTTGTAAGTTCAATATCATACCCGGCCTTGGTTCCGTCACAGTCCATGCTGGTAAGAAGGATCTCACCTGCGCCAAGTTCTTCCACCTTCTTTGCCCATTCAAGAGCATCAATACTGGTATCCAGTCTTCCGCCATGTTTGTAGATATTCCAGCCGCCATCCTGTCTTCTCTTGGCATCAATGGCAACTACTACACACTGGCTTCCGAATTTCTGTGCGGCCTCATGGATCAGCTCCGGACGGTCGATAGCTGCGGAATTTACAGAAATCTTATCTGCACCTTCACGGAGAAGCTTCCGGAAATCATCTACAGTACGGATTCCTCCGCCTACGGTAAACGGGATAAATACGTTGGCTGCAACAGCTCTTACCATATCCACCACGGTATCACGCTCCTCGCAGGAGGCAGTGATATCAAGAAAAACAAGCTCGTCCGCACCGGCTGCATCGTAAGCTTTGGCAATTTCCACCGGATCTCCGGCATCCTTAAGATCAACAAAATTCACGCCTTTTACTACACGTCCTTTATTTACATCCAGACATGGAATGATTCTTTTTGTAAACATGATTATGCCTCCTTTCCGGTGCCTGACTCAAGTGCCGCAAAATTCTCAAGGATCTTCAAGCCCCACCGGCTGCTTTTTTCCGGATGGAACTGACACGCAAATACATTTCCCTTCTCCACAGACGCATGGATGCATGTGCTGTACTGAGTGGTCGCTTTCACGATCTCTTCCTCCTCTGCCTGAAGATAATAGGAATGTACAAAGTAAACGTATGTGTTTTCCGGAATACCTTTAAATAATCTTCCGCTGTTCTGAATATGCAGGGAATTCCAGCCCATATGCGGGATCTTCAGTCCCGGACTTGGCGGGATGCGCAGGATTTTCCCCTTCAGGATTCCAAGACCTTCCACTCCCGGTGTCTCATCACTGCTCTCAAAAAGCAGCTGCAGTCCCAGGCATATCCCAAGAAAGGGCGTTCCCTTTTCCACGATCTCATGTATTACCGGAACAAGTCCGTATTTTTTGAGATTTTCCATAGCATCACCAAAGCTTCCAACCCCCGGAAGGATTACTTTATCTGCTTTCAGAAGCACCTGGGGATCCCTTGAGACGACAGTCTCCTGTCCCAGATACTGAAGTGCTTTTTCCACACTTTTGATGTTTCCTGCATCATAGTCAATGATTCCTATCATAATAATGCTTCCTCCTGCTCTTTTGTATCTCGATATTCCTCTCTCACCTTCGATTTACATTGCTTTAGTATAACGCAAAAACAGGCGGTTGCAAAGACTTTTCTCTGCTGCCGCCCATTTTTTCACATTATCACGGTAAAGTTTTATTATTTCCGGTCCAGTGTAAACCAGAATTCCACGCCATTATCAAAGTTCTGCACGCCATATTCCTGGTTCATGCTTTCCATGATGGCCTTTACAATGGATAAACCGATACCGCTTCCGCCGTATTCCCTAGTTCTCGCTTTATCAACTTTATAAAATTTATTCCAGAGATTCGGTACATCTGCCTCAGGGATCGGAGTCCCTGTGTTAAACACACTGATCTTCACACGGTTACCCTCATCCTGCAGCTTGATCTCGATTTCTTTCTCTCCCTCCAGATGGTTCAGGGCATTGCTTACATAGTTTGTCACAACCTCTTCGATCTTAAACTCATCGGCCCATACATAAACCGGCTTCTCCGCCTCAAAGATCACTTTTGCATTCTTCTGCCCGATCATGATATTCATGGTCTGAAGCACGCCGCGGATCAGGGATACGATATCAAACCGCTCCATTACAACTGCATCTTTGCCGGATTCCAGCTGATTCAGTGTGAGAAGATTTTTTACCAGTTTATTCATCTTGGAGGCTTCATCCATAATGACATCGCAATAGAACTCTCTGCTCTCAGGATCATCAGAAATATTTTCTTTTAAGCCTTCTGCATAGCCCTGGATCAGGGCTATGGGAGTTTTCAGTTCATGGGACACGTTATCCAGAAATTCCTTTCGCATCTTGTCGATCTTGATCTTGTCCTCAATGTCACGCTGCAGTTCATTATTTGCAGATTTCAGTTCACTGATGGTAGTCTCCAGCTGTGAGGACATCCGGTTGAAATTATCTCCCAGAACATCGATCTCATTGCCGACCTTGCTCTCGTATTTTGCCTCAAAATCCAGATCTGACATTTTTCTTGAAAGTTCCGTAAGCTCACTGATGGGACGGGTGATCCTCCTGGTCACGACCATAATGACCAGACCACTTAAGATTATGATCATCAGACCTACCGCAAAGTAAAACTTATTGGAAATATCAGCGCTCTCCCGGATGCTCTCAAGGGGTGTCCTTATGATAAAATAATGTTCCTCATCCAGCTGTCCCCAGCATTCCACATAATCCATTCCCGCAAACCGGTCATGCGACTGCTGGATGGTATAATTGTCACCCTGCTTCAAGGTCCGGCTCTTATCTCCGTCCTCATCCAGATCATAAACATATCCGAACAGCTTGCTCTGAAGCATTTTTTCATTTTCGCCCCAGGAAAGCCAGCTGGTATTGCTGCTGTCAATGATAACCCAGGAAAGATTGTTTCTGGAGCAGGCTCTCTGGATCTCATCGGGAATACTCTCCATACCTTTCGAACTGTTGCTGTTCATCATCTTGTCAATATCTGTATTTTCCAAAGTTGTTCGGAGATTCAGAAGTACATCGATCTTTTTTGTCACATAATATTTTTCAAGAAAGGCTCCGTTGATCACGGTAATAGTCAGAATGGATAAAAACAGCAGACCGATAAAGTATGCTGTGATCTGATGGCGGAGACTGTGGATCTTTTTTATTTTTTCCTTCGTTTTTTTCATTCTCCTACCTCAAACTTATAGCCCATCCCCCAGACTGTCTTGATATACTCGCCCTTATCGCCCATTTTACTTCTCAGTTTTTTGACATGAGTATCAATGGTTCTGGCATCTCCGAAATAATCATAATTCCACACAGAATTCAGAATCTTTTCTCTGGAAAGAGCGATTCCCTCATTCTCCAGGAAATAAGTCAGAAGTTCAAATTCCTTGAAGCTCAGATCCATCGGTTTATCATCTACCGTTGCCTGATGCGCTGCCTTGTCAATGACAATCCCACCTGCTGAAAGTATCTCATCTGGGTTGCTCTGTCCCGTTCTTCGAAGAATGGCTTCTACACGTGCTACAAGGATCTTGGGGCTGAAGGGTTTGGAGATATATTCGTCCACCCCGAGTTCAAATCCCAGAAGCTCATCACGCTCATCTCCTCTTGCTGTCAGCATAATGATGGGAACCTTGGAATTTTTGCGGATCTCACGACATACTTCCCAGCCATCCATCTTCGGCATCATCACATCCAGGATCAGAAGCGCAATGTCCTTTTCTTTATAAAAAATGTCCATGGCCTCCTCACCGTCACCAGCTTCCAGTACCTGGAAATTCTTTTTGGTGAGAAAATCCTTTACCAGTTTTCTCATTCTGCTCTCGTCATCTACTACAAGAATTTTTAATGCATCCATTCTATCTTCCTCCGTTTCTCAGTCGCTGTTCCGGACAGCTGCTGACAGCCCGAAATGCTCTGTATCATCCCTCTTTACAAAAAGCTGAGCTTTTACTTCCGGTTCATTCTAAAGCGGATATTTCCATTCCGCTTTGCTACTGCTCATAATATATCACAGGTTTGTGTTGTGTGTGTGAACGTAATTTCATTTTTTTAATTTTATCCGCAAAAAAAGAGAACCCTCTAAAAGGATTCTCCGATCTTTTCTCCCATGAATACTCTTGTTTCAATTCCTTCACGGGAATTGTTTAAAATATCTTCATCCGGCTTTACCGCATTTTTTTCGGTGATCAGCACAATGGTGGAGCCGCCGAAAGCAAAATTTCCTTTTTCGTCTCCCCGTTTCACAAATGCTTTCCCTGGCCGGTTTTCGATCCTTCCGACAAGAAGAGCCCCTACCTCCATCATCAGCACGGTACGGAAATTCTCTGTTTTCAAAAGAGAATACTCTCTGCTGTTTTCCTTGTAGATCGGATAGGCATCGTTGGCCACGGGGTTGACTGTATGCAGGATCCCCGGGATCCTGATGCGTCCGGACTCCGCCGCATTGTCCGGATAAATATATCTGTGATAATCCTGAACACAGAGACGAAGCACCCACACATAGCCACCCTGATATCTTTTTCCAAGAGAAGGATTCCTGAGAAGCTCATCTATGGTATATTCGGTCTGTTTGATATGAAGACGGGCTTTTTCATCTACCGGATACACACTCACCCTGCAGTCACAGGGACTGATAAAATGTCCCGGTTCCATATCAATATGGCGGGCACCCTCCCGGATCTTCCGCTTGAAAAAATCATTGTAGGAAGTATATTTACGCTTTTCATAATCACTCATATCCAGATGATTGAACCGTATAAAGGGTTTCACCGCTGCTGCCGAAAGCCTGGAATCCAGAAGCTTTCCCATGGCAATGGAAACAACAGGAGTGACCAGCGGCCGGATCAGCATGCGTCCGGCTACAGAACCGTAGATTTTTTCCAGAAGGTTGTTCTGAAAGGAATCCTCCTCTGTAATATTCCCCATTCTGTCCGCTGTCTGGATCATAGATTACCCCCTCTCTCCATGGAAAGCTTATAGAGATAATTGAACTTCCACCATCCTTCGTTGTAGAAAAGTACAAGAAGAACTGCCACAGCAACTACCGCAACAATGATCACCAGCTCCCTGTTGGTGGGCTTACGGAATTTAAAATCCAGGATAAACAGAAGTCCTACCGTCAGCATTGCGATATGAAGGAGCACCACAAACCATTTATACTCCGGAAAAAGCAGGGATACCACAAACAGAAGCGGCAGGACCACAGACATGGATGTAATGGGAAGTCCCTGATAATATTTTCGGTTTTCGGAGGTTTCATTCTGACGTTTTTCCTCCATAACATTGAAGTATGCCAGACGGATCAGGCCTGCCAGACCGTAAAATAAAAGAATAGCTATTCCGTAAATATGACACATTCCAAGCTTAAATCCCAGCACAATGGGAAGGATCC
Source organism: Blautia sp. LMAG:89 (assembly GCF_008679485.1). Lineage (NCBI taxonomy): Bacteria > Bacillati > Bacillota > Clostridia > Lachnospirales > Lachnospiraceae > Blautia > Blautia sp. LMAG:89. The sequence goes on from NZ_NANC01000004.1 coordinate 139,516, forward strand.
CGAAACAGACGATATCTGCAAGGGAATCGATCTGGATCCCGAAGCATTTCTCTTCCTCCGTTCTGTTCTTCTTAGTTCTTGCGATCTTTCCGTCAAACATATCGCACAGTCCGGAAAATGCAAGACAGCACACCGCTGCTGAAATATGGTCCGTCACAGCGCAGAAGATTCCGATCATGGAAGAAACTACGCTTATGTAAGTCATTATTACCGTATAATCATAAAATCCTATCATTTGCACACCTCTTTTTTCTTTTTCATGTCAGGCTATATTCACAGTCCCACAGGAGACTTACCTGATCTGGGTCAAGCAGATCTCCGCGATCTGCATTCGATCAAATCTTTTCAGGATTCCTTTTTTCCGATAGTGAGCTGAGCCACCGCAGTAAACACCGCACTGATCAGCAGCTCTCCGTAATATCCCAGCCCTCTGCTAAGCACCATTCCCGGAAGCAGCAGGCCACCGAATACCGGACTGAAAATGGTAAGAAACAAAGTCTCACTGATCCCCATTCCTCCCGGAAGCGGCAGCATATCCACAGATACCGATATCACTGCCTGGAGAAAAAGGATATCCCAGAAACCGGTTCCATGGAGTCCAAAAGCCTGATATACGAACCAGGTTACTGCAAACAGTGCCATACGCTGGATAAAAGTGATCTCTATTACTTTAACGATCACCAGCGGATTATTCTTCAGATATGCCGCAGTATTTCGGTAAGTATCCATGGAAGCTTCCAGTTTTTTCAGCCGTCCCTCTTTTTTCCTCATCAGATGAAACCGTTCCAGAAGCTTCATGCCCTTCACCAGGATCGCTTTTGCAAAAAGCGGATGAAATACCAGAATGGTCATAAAAGTGACACAGAAGATATTCAGCATCAGCCCCAGATAAAACACCGGCAGGATTCCTTCCAGATATTTGTGAAGAAATCCTCTTCCGAAAATCGCGATCCCAATACCGATCACCACAAGCACCAGCTTATAGGTAATCGTCACGATCATCAGGATCACCGTTGACACCGGAATGGAAATCTTCTCTTTTTTCATATAGTAGATCTGCATGGGCTGTCCGCCGCTGGCGGATGGTGTGATACAGCTGAAAAAGAATCCTACAGACGAAAACAGAAAGCAGGTTCTTTTTTTCAGATGGATCCCGCTGGAACGCATCATATACCAGATAATGATGGATTCCCCCCAGATAAAAAATGCTACCAGTGCAATTCCCGGAAGCAGCCACCGTTTATCTGCCCTATGTATGGCATCCATCATGGAAGACAGGTCTTCTCCGTGAAAAACGCCGTAAATAGTCAGGGCAAAAACTACTGCCAGGAACACTCCGTTAAATATGATCTTTTTTCTGCTCTTCATCACTTGACACCTTCTGTATAGCTGTTGATCTTCTTTTCAATTTTAGTTCCAAACCGTTCATAAATATGCCAGAGTTTTGTTTTCTGTCCCAGAATAAAGCATACCTGAGCCAGGATCACGCCACCTGCCACATCCACAAGTACATGCTGCTTGGTAAAAATGGTAGACAGAAAAACCAGCACAGCCAGTGTAAACGATACCCCCTTATACCATGTCGGAATTCTTTTCTGATCCTTGATCCCCAGAAAACAGAACCAGCTTACCAGACAATGGATAGATGGAAACAGGTTATCTGCCGCATCAATGGAATACAGCCAGCCGGCCAGCAGATCCCAGATCCCGTTTCCTTCGATCAACGGTCTTGTATTGGTAGTGGGATATGCCAGAAATATGATCAGACACACACAACGGGATATAATATCCGCAGTAAAAAAACGGTAAACCTGTTCCCGCTCCTGCCTTGCCGCAAGGATATAATTCACTGCCCAGAATACATAACAGCCAAAATAGATAATCAAAAACTGCGGCACAAATGGGAGCCGCAGATCAAGATTACTTTCTATATTGTGATGATACCAACTGCCTGCGATCGCCCTTGAACCGGAATATACAAGACAGTTAAATACAAATGAAAAAACAAGGGGGAAAAGCCCGTACGCAGGTACGATCCCTGTTACATATTTCCAAAAATGTTTCATAAATTCACGCCTCATTATTTTATTGATATCAGGAATAAAACATATTCTTCTCCTGCTAACATCTAATAGTCACAGTATAACAGTCGGGGCGTATGGTTTCAACTAAATATGGAAAGTTTAAGAATTGTTAAGATTTGAGTTCAGTTATTTTTTCTTTTTTGTTCATACTTTTTTCAGAATGACGTCACAGAATGACCACAAAATATGAGTATATTATTAGATGTGCAAAGGGTACTACCTTTGATAACACTTTTTTCTTTTTCATACTGCCGGGGCTGCCTCCAAACAAAGCCCCGGCCTCCTTCCTTTTTATTTTCCCATTTTTTAATTATGCCATGCAAGACGTACACTGGACAGATGTACTTCTTTTGTCATCCAGTCCACATCGTTGGTGATCCAGTCCATGATTCCGAGCTGGCGTGTCTCCCATGCGATGGTTGCCTCTCTTGCTTCCGGTGTTTCTTCCACTTCCATAGTTGTGTCGATCTCATCATATCCAAAAATATATCCGCCTGCACTCCAGATGCTGAAGTTGCTGTCCGGGCCCGGATCTATTGTTTCGCCTCTCTGCGCCACAAGTCCGTCATGACGGGCTTTATATTCTTCCTCACAGCCGTCTTTTAATTTTGTCATGAACATTCTGTGGCGGATCAGCTCTTTGTTTTCTCTCACAACACCAAAATTATGATACATCAGGCGCATGTCTTTTCCAGGAGTAGAGATCCAGGTAAAGGTATCTCCGATCTTTTCAGTCAATGCTGCCTTTACTTTCTCCTCTTCCGGAGAGATCACCTCTCCGTCTGCATTTTCGTAATATCCGAAGATCAGGTCTGCCGCATTCCAGATGCTGAAATTATGGATGCCGTTACGGTCAAGATATGCAGTAAGCTCCGGCCAGATCTCGCCTAAGGTCTTACGGTAATCATTCATTTTTCCTTCTTTTACTTTCATTGCAAAAGCATGTCGTTCCATTTATGCTATCCTCCTGTTTTGATGATCCTGTGCTATGTTTTCCACTATGAGCAGATATAGTTCTTCTGCCCTCATATGATTTGATTCTATCACTTTTATTTTGTTTTTACAATTATGAGGGCAGGATTTCCGATCACTGTTCACAGGTAATATCCGCAAAGCATGTTGCCTGACACAAAGTTATCCGTAACGATTCCCTGAGATGCTCAGGCAAGATACAACATGACCATCAGTGGCATGGTTATGATACTTACCAGCGTTGTCATTACATTGATGGTGCTGGCATAGACCGGATCCTGATCGTAGAGCTGTGCCAGCTGTACAATCGTTGTTGCCGACGGTGTGATCACTGCCATCAGACTGATAAGCAGAATGGTTTTTCCATCCTTTACCATTGAAGCCAAGGGCAGATACTTCAAAAACAACAGTATGAGCAGCGGAGTCACCACCATTTTCAAGATCGTGATCAGATAGATCCTGGAATGGCTGAAAATATCTTTCCATTTTACCTCCGTCATGGTCATTCCAAGCATGATCATACATACAGGTCCCAGGGTGGCTGAAATCTGGCTCATGGTGTTTCCAAGGATCACCGGCAATCTGATCTGCGTGAAGAACAGAACGATTCCAAGGATAATAGCGATCAGATTGATGTTGCAGAGGATTTTTTTCCAGTTGATGCCGGCCTTCGCCTCCATCAGTGACTGTCCGTGGGTCCACATCAGGATCATCTGCACACTCAGGAAAGCACTGGCATAGATCACCCATTTTTCACCAAGGACTACCGTTACAAGAGGGATCACCAGATTTCCGGAATTGGAATAGATGATGGATTCTTTTTCTACCACACTTAATTTCAGTGGCTTGCCGATGATCTGTACAAATACCAGAAGAAAAATATGGATCAGGATGGCCGCTGCCACTGCCAGAAGGAAGCCATTCCGGATGCTTCTGGAATATTCGATCTGAAAAGCATTGATCATTACGCAGGGCATGATGATGTAGATACAGATGACTGAAAGTGTCCTGCTGCTTTTTGCATCGATAAGTCCGCATTTTACCACTGTAAATCCACAGGACATCATCAGAAAAAATACGATGATCTGCTGCAATAATTGTAAAGTTATCATTTTTTCTCCCCTCCGAACGCGTCAGCTCTGTCCGATCTCTTTCAGGGCTGTCTGAAGCTGCGTGTCTTCTTTATGTGTAAGTTCTGTCCAGTCTGTGATGTCTCCGGAAAGCTCTGCTTCCACATCCGGAGTGATTCCTTTTTTGTTGATATCATTGCCCTTTGGCGTAAAATATTTTGCGATCGTGATCTTTACCGCACTGCCATCGGTAAGAGGCTGAATGGTCTGCACCACTCCCTTCCCATAGGTAGTTGTTCCTACAATCGTTCCAATCCCGTAGTCCTTCACCGCCCCCGCAAAGATCTCCGATGCACTGGCACTGTTTCCGTTTACCAGAACAGCCAGCGGCATGTCCAGTTCATTTTTTCCGTCGCAGGTTTCCTCTTCCTTCTTTCCATTTTTGTCCTCTGTATAGACGATCAGTCCTTCCGGAAGTATCTGGCGGAGTACGCCGCAGACTGCAGTAAGAAGACCGCCCGGATTATCACGGAGATCCACAACCAGCTTCTTCATTCCCTGATCCTTCAGATCTGCAAATGCTTTTTTATACTGCTCGCTGGTCACCTCAGAAAATTCGGAGATCCGGATATAGCCGGTGTCTTCGGAAAGCATCTCATGGGAAACGGTCTGGATCTCCACATCCCGGATCTCCACTTTGACATCCCGGGTTTTCTCTTCGTTTTCCCGCTGTATGGTCAGCATTACGGAAGCTTTCTCACTGTCACGAACCATGGCAGCAATATCTGAGGTTTCTTTGTCTGTAACATCAGCTCCATCTACTGCCTTGATCACATCTCCCTTTTTCAGTCCCGCCTGTTCTCCAGGACCACCCTCATAAAGCTGTATGATCTTTGCCCCTCCGGCGTCATCCTTCTGAAGAACGGCACCGATCCCTACGTAGGAGCCTTCATTGGAAGTATTCAGCTCTTTATACTGTTCTGCTGTGTAATAGGTGGAGTACGGATCCTTCAGGCCGGCAAGCAGGCCAGCATAAAGCCCCTCACGCAGGCTGCTTTCGTCTTTTTCATCCAGATATTCTTCATCGATCAGTTCTTCCAGGTAATTCAGCTTCTGAACCGTTTTCACATCGGAAAGCGCATTGCCTTTCGGAAACAATACTTTCTGATAGCTGGCAAAACCAGCGCCTGTCACAACCAGCGTTGCTGCCACTCCAATGGCTATACCTTTTTTGAATTCTTTATTTTTCATATTTTTCCTTTCTTCTGCACAGCCGGCAAAGCCGATAAGATCACAGATTTTCTGTACTCCTCTGTGCGCCGTTCGGTTTTTATATACCGAAAACGGCTGCCGATATTCCGACAGCCGCTGTATATCTTATGATCACACATCATGCGGATACATAAGATTCTCTGCTATTTGGTTATACTCTGAGATGTTTTCTTGTTGTGAAAAAGCTTCCCAAAAGACCGATTCCCACACCAAGTCCAAGTCCCATGGGAACCAGACCCTCATAAATCTGCCAGATTGGAATGAAATCCACGATTCCTGTCAATACATTGAATTTTGTCAGAATAAACTCTACAGCGGAATTATACAGGAAAAACAGGCAGATCAGCGGTATCGCCGCACCGATCACACCGAGGATCATACCTTCCAGAAGGAATGGCAGTCGTACAAAAGCATCTGTAGCTCCTATGTACTTCATAATTCCGATTTCTTCCTTGCGGACAGAAATACCCATAGATACTGTATTGCTGATCAGGAATATGGAAATGATCAAAAGGATTGCGATCACGGCAATCGACACATAAGAAACCAGCTTGTTAATGGAACCAAGTGTCCTGGATGCCTGTTCAGACTGATTTACCTTCCGGACATGTTCCAGTCCCTGGATATAATTCACCAGTTCTGTCTGCTTGGTAATATCATTAAGATATACCTGATAATTGGATGAATTGGCAAGAGGGTTATCATCTTTAAATCCATCTGCCGCATCTTCATCTCCAAAATATTTCTGTTTGTATTCTTCCCATGCCTGATCTGCGGACTGATAATCCATCCTGGCCACTTCCGGCCTGGACTGAATAGCATCGCCGATCGCCTGGATTTCTTCCTCTGAAGTGCCCTCATCAAAGAATACTGTGATCGGTACTTCTTCTTCCACCTTATGGGCAATATTACCGACGTTGTTCACGATGGAATAGAAAATGCCTACCAGAAAAATGCAGGCTGCCATCGTGATGATACATGCCAGGGAAAACATCCAGTTTCTTTTTATATTCTTAAAGCCCTGCTTCAGGGTATACCAGATCGTACTAGGCCTCATGATATCCTCCCTCTTTCTCATCGCTGATGATCTTGCCGTTGTGCATGGTGACTACTCGCTTACGCATGGCATTGACGATGTCCTTATTGTGGGTAACTACCAGAACTGTGGTTCCTCTGTCATTGATCTGCTCCATCAGAGCCATGATCTCTTCGGAGGTTTTCGGATCCAGGTTTCCGGTCGGCTCATCTGCCAGAAGGATGTCCGGGCGGTTTACCAGTGCTCTGGCAAGAGCAACTCTCTGCTGCTCACCACCGGAAAGCTCATCCGGGTATGCCTTATACTTTCCTGCAAGTCCTACCTCCTGGAGAACCTCCGGCACACGTTTGCGTATCACACGGGTAGGTCTTCCTATGACACGCTGCGCAAATGCTACATTCTCATATACATTACGGTCTTTTAAAAGACGGAAATCCTGAAATACTACCCCAAGCTTTCTGCGATACTTGGCAACGCGTCTGTGTTTCATCTTCTCCAGACGTTCCCCGCTGACTGTGATCGTTCCGCTGGTAGAATCCAGTTCTTTCATCAGAAGCTTGATCAGTGTGGATTTACCGGAGCCACTGCTTCCTACTACAAATACGAATTCCCCTTTATCAACATGTAAGTTCGCATGATTCACAGCCGGAAGACCCGGGCCGTAAGATTTGCTCACATCTACAAGATCGATCATATATATCCTCCTCTATATTATAAAAGCATAATTTTCTTAATTTTTTCGTAACATTATTGTAATATATTTTCTGTTTAAATGCAAGAATAAATTTCCCGGTCCCTACAACGGTTACTGTTCACGTTACTGTTCACTCCGTTCTCAGTAACACGCTTCGCGATGCACAGAATTTATGCTGATCGCATAAATTCGCGCGATATGTCTCGGGTTTTCTGTGACCTTCGCTCACAAAAAACACCTCGCGGGACATTACCAGTGAACAGTAACCTGTTCACCCTATTCTCAGTAATGCGCTTCACGGAATATTACCAGTGAACAGTAAGCAACAGCCCTCTTCAAATTATTTATTTTAACGTAAAAATACCAAAATTACAATAGCGTCATGGATGTTATCTGTGAAGTTCATGTGAATTCGTTACTGCTCACTCCGTTCTCAGTAACACACTTCGTGAATGCTTCCAAACAGGAGGGACATTTACACAATATTCCATGATGAAAAACGCTCATACAAAAACTGCCGCCTATTCCAGGAAGGAATAAGCGGCAGTTTAAAAGTTCTAATATGTTGCCTTAATGTATCAAACTATCATCCTGCATTCCGAATGCTATTAATACTCTAAGGTTTCCATATATTTCATATATCGAACAACCATCAGCGCGATCTTAAATGTAATGGCATCCTCAAACACTCTCAGATCAAGGCCTGTACTCTTCTGGAGTTTATCCAGACGATATACCAGCGTATTTCTGTGGATATACAGCTGACGTGAAGTTTCAGATACGTTCAGACTGTTCTCAAAGAATTTATCGATGGTGACAAGTGTCTCCTCATCGAAATCATCCGGAGATTTGTTGTCAAAGATCTCTCGGATAAACATCTTACACAGAGGAATAGGCAGCTGATAGATCAGGCGTCCGATTCCAAGTGAGCTGTATGCGATAACTTCCCTGTCTCCGAAGAAGATCTTACCTACATCAAGGGCCATACGCGCTTCCTTGTAGGAACGTGAAACTTCTTTCAACTCATTGACAATGGTACCGTATGCCATGTGGACATCCTCACCATCTTTATTCAGATCCAGAGTATCCATAATCGTATGAGCCAGCTTATCCATCTCCGGATAGCCCTCTCCCTCTTCCAGTTCCTTGACTATAATGATGCTCTTCTCATCAACAGCAGTGATAAAATCTCTGCTCTTTCCGCCAAAAAGGCTTTTCACGCTCTCTACAGAGCTGTGATCTTTCTCCTGGTTCAGTTCCAGGATCATAACTACACGACGGACATCTGCTTCAATATGAAGCTTCTTCGCTCTGTTGTAAATATCCACCAAAAGAAGATTATCAAGAAGAAGATTCTTGATAAAGCTGTCTTTGTCAAAACGCTCCTTGTACGCAACGATCAGATTCTGGATCTGGAAGGCTGCAAGCTTGCCTACCATATAAGTATCCTCATCATCTCCGTGGGCTACCAGGACATATTCCAACTGATAATCATCACAGACCTTAAAGTACTGAAATCCCTTGACAAGCTGGCTGTCCGCCTGGGATTCTACAAAAGCCTGGATATCTGCCGGCTGGATCTCAAAATCAGAAAAGGTAGACGCAAGTACCTTGCCGTCTGTGTCAATGACACAAAATTCCGTCCTTGATATTTCTTTAAGTCCCTCGAGCGTATTCTGTAACACCTGATTCGATATCATTCCGTTCAATCCCTTCTCACTTATGTGTATGCTTATCTTCTGTCTTTCCCTCTCTATCTATGGCTATTTTAATACAAAATCACCAAAAATGAAAGAGTAAAACTGAAAAAATTTACAAATTTTTGTTGAAATCCGCCTAATTTTTCTCTATAAAACCTTCTCCATGAACTTCTCTTGCATCGGAAACGATCACAAAAGCGTTAGGATCAATATCATCTACCAGCTCTTTCAGCTTCACAATTTCCTTTTTGTTTACCACACAGAAGATGATCGTCTTCTCCTGACCGGAATACATCCCCTTGCCACAGATCCCTGTCGCTCCGCGATCCAGGTCTTCCATAATGACTCTGGCAACCTCATCCGGCTTCTCCGTGACGATAAATGTCTGTTTGGAAAACTTCAGACCTTCGATCAGACTGTCGGATACTTTTGTTACCAGATAAACCGCAATGATGGCATACAGGGCCCGCTGGATACCGAACACATACATTCCCACGATCACAATAAGCCCATCAATAAACTGCATGATCTGTGCGATGGAATAATGACTTATATACTTCTGGATCAGTGCTGCCATCATATCCGTTCCGCCTGTGGTTCCCTGTCCAAGGAAAACCATTCCAATGCCGATTCCCAGGATCACACCACCGTATACAGCAGCCAGAAGGAGATCATCTCCCGCAATATTCCACACCGGCTGAATAGCAAGCCAGGTTGAGAGGGAGATCTCACCGACCAGAGCTTTTTTTACAAAGGAAAAGCCTTTGATCCGCCATCCCAGAAAAAACAGCGGGATGTTCAGCGTGATATTGGTAAGCCACAGTGGAACCCCGCCATCTACGATCCCACCGGTCCAGTGCTTCACCAGGATCGCAATACCGGAAAAGCCGCCTGTTACCAGCCCGGTTGCATCAAACACGGAATTGATGGCAAGTGCCATCAGCCCGGTTCCTACTATGATCAGAAGATAATCCAGATACCAGTCCTTTTTTTTCACAAGACTCATAAAGTGCTCCTTTCATTTTTTACAGCGATTCTCAAAATTTCTGTCATGAAATGTCCGCAATATTTCCATTCCACTGTAAAAATCCCGGAAATGCTATAGTATCATACGACAACTGCATCAGTTTCCCGTACTGACGTGTCATAAAAAGAACGGGACCGTACACTATTCTGCGTCCGTTCCCGTTCTCCATGCTATTTCTCTGTCTTTTTATTTATAAAATGAACAAATTCATAGCTTTCCATTATCTGAAAGTATTTTACGATTCTCGGATAAAGCGGTTCTGCCTTATCTCCGAAATGTTCTTTCACCAGCAGGGCAAGCTCCTGCACGGTTTTGGCTCCATCGATCTCAGGCCAGATAAAAGTTCCCATTTCATCAAGATGAACCTTGGAAAACCTTGGCTTGCCAAAAACCTTCTGCGCGATGGTATTGAACATACCCTTATTCTCTATCTCAAGAATGATCCGCTGCTTCAGGTCCCGGTGCCACCGGATCGACTGGTTTGTTTCCGGGATCAGATCAAGATAGTTGATATCCTGTTTCTTATCCTTTTTGTTTTTTCTCATCAGGCTTTCTTCTTTCTCCAGATAGAGAATTTAAGCAGTGACAGGATCATGATGATCATCAGCACAACGCCGCCGATATTTCCAAGGTTTACAACGCCGGACATATCAAGGCTGATACCGACAACTGCAAAGATCGCAAGAAGAATTCCAACAAGACCCTCGCCGGCGATCATACCAGCACAGTACAGGGTACCATCTGTGGACTGAGCTGTCTTGGTTTTTTCGTCAACACCTTTTCTGCTGTCAAGTAATCCACGAACGATACCACCGATCATGATGGTTGCGTTCAGGTAGATTGGAAGGTAAAGACCGATTGCGAAAGGCATTACCGGGATACGGAGGATCTCAAGGCAGATCGCAAGGAATACACCTACAAATACAAGTCCCCATGGAAGGTTTCCGCCCATGATTCCCTCAACGATCATCTTCATAAGCTGAGCCTGTGGCGCAGGGATCTCTGCTGTACCGTAGCCCCATGCTGCATCCAGAAGATACAGAACACCGCCGATAGCAAGACCGGAAACAACAACACCGAGCATCTCGCCCATCTGCTGCTTCTTAGGTGTAGCACCGAGAAGGTATCCTGTCTTAAGGTCCTGAGAGGTATCACCGGCGATCGCTGCGATGATACAGATAACAGAACCAACAGCGATCGCTGCTGTCATTCCGTCGATACCTGTTTTACCGGAGCTCTTGATCGCAAATGTAGCAATCAGAAGAGTAGCGATAGCCATACCGGAAACCGGGTTGTTGGAGCTTCCTACAAGACCTACCATACGGGAAGATACTGTTGCAAAGAAGAATCCAAAAACTACGATGATAACTGCACCAAGAAGAGTTACCGGGATTGCCGGAACGATCCAGATGATAAATACCATTGCTATAACACCGAGAAGGATGAACTGCATCGGAAGATCCTGTGCGGTTCTCTCTGTGCTTGTGTTCTTGCTTCCCTTCATACTCTTCATGGAGTCACGGAAGGTTGTAACGATCAGCGGCAGGGATTTGATCAGGGAAATGATACCGCCTGTTGCGATAGCACCTGCGCCGATATATTTAACATAAGTAGACCAGATCGCTGATGCTCCGCCGTTTGCGTAAAGCTGGGCAATGGTCGTTCCCTCTGCTGCCGGATACATCCATGTATCAGGTCCGAACAGGCAGATCAGCGGAATGATGACCATCCAGCCGATAAGAGAACCTGTAAACATGTAGGATGCGATCTTCGGTCCTACGATATAACCAACACCGAGAAGTGCCGGATAAACCTCCATACCGATCTCACCCTTGAAGGATTTAAATGCTGCAGAAACATCTGCCGGAAGAAGCTTCAGTCCATCAACAACAAATTTGAAGATGGCAGCAAGTCCCATACCGGAGAATACTGTGGAAGCATTTGCTCCGCCTTCCTCACCGGCAAGAAGAACGTCTGCGCAGGCAGTTCCTTCCGGATAGAGAAGAGTTGCATGCTCTTTAACAATGAGGGCATTACGAAGGGGTACCATGAAAAGTACACCAAGGATACCACCGCAAAGTGCGATCAGAGTGATCTCAACGATGCCTGGTTTGCTTGTAAGTCCTTCCTCTGCCCAGAGGAACAGTGCAGGCATGGTGAAGATAGCACCTGCTGCAAGAGACTCACCGGCTGAACCGATAGTCTGGACCATATTGCTCTCCAGAATGGAGTTTCTGCGAAGAATCACGCGGATAACACCCATGGAGATAACTGCCGCCGGAATGGAGGCAGATACTGTCATACCAACACGAAGACCAAGGTAAGCATTGGCTGCGCCGAAGATGACAGCAAGAATACATCCCATGATCACAGATGTAACTGTGAGCTCCGGAGTGATTTTCTCCGCAGGAATGTAAGGTTTGAACTCTGTGTTTTTGTTCATATTTCCTCTCCCTTTATCTAGTAAATTAGTAACGTTATATAGTATAGCAAATTTCGCAGTATTTTGCAAGAAATTATATCTGAGATATTATATATTATTTACAATTTTCTGTATAATTATAAGCAAATAATTGGTCACTATGCAGCTTTTATGCTAACATAGTGACCTTATTCCTTACAATTGAATATTATACATTTAAAATAAAATACTTTTTTTTTTCAGTTGTCCGTTTCCAGCTGTTTTGTCAGATATCGCCCTACGATCTTCGAGAAATTTCCGATATCCCGGATATAGGCAAAATCCTTTCCAAAAATCTTCTTTTCCGCCGGAAGATCCTTCTCTTCGCCTGCAAATACCCCCAGAACACTGACGCCCTGGCTCCGAAGACGCCGCACCTCTGTTGCAGTATCTGAAATGGCATATTTTCCCTGATAAGGGGCCGGATTTTTTGCATTGGGGCGGTTTATGATCACATCGTAGGGGCGTCCGTCACTTAAGATGATCAGGATCTTTTTTTCCTCTTCCCTCTGCAAAAGACTGTATCCCGCTGCTTTTATGGCAAGCCCGTCCCGATTATTGGAGGAAGTCACATAATTGAAAATATCCTCATCTGCCGAAACCGGATCATCATATTCCCGGAACCTGTGCAGGATCGTATGATCCCAGAATGTGCAGTAGCTCATAACCCGATGAGGGATTTCCACATTGCTCAGGGCAGAGCTGATCATATAAGCCTGCAGTGCCACATCTCCCTGTCGGCTCATCTGTGAACCACTGGCATCGATCAGTATATCCACCACAAAATCCGTATTGTCTCCACGAAGAATCCTCTTAAAAAGATTTGCCTCACCGCTTCTGCCTATACGCCACAGCCTGGAAGGAACGATAGTTCCCCGGTCTGATAGGACTTCCTGGTTTTCACTTCGGATCACCAGTGCTTTTTTCAGGAGTTCAGTCAATATGGCAATATTTCGTTTTGCAATTCTGTGCTTGTCATGATAGATCCATATGTTCTTATTACGCAGACGCTTTGCATACTGGTACTGATAATTATCACGAACCGGATTTTTCAGGATTCCTTCTGTAAAATACAGGCTGCAGTCTCCGTGTATTCCCCGGCACATAAGATGGTTCATTCTTTTTTCTTCCGCAGGTGTGAGATAGGTTTTTCCAAAATTCAGTTCCACATAGGTATGAGCTTTCTGAAGAGCTTCCTCTGAAATCACCGTGATCTTGTTTTTCACCTTACGTTTTTCTTCCATATCCTGTGTCAGTGAGGAATCTTCTATATCTGTCATCCGGTCTGTGAGCTTTTCCACGTAATTTTCCAGAGCTTCCTCATACATCTCTTCATTAAGGTAGTCTTCCCAGCCAAATTCCGTCAGTTCTTCCAGCGTCACCGCCATTACCCGTTCAAGGGAACCGTTTTTCTTCTCAAAGTCCGGATCGATGACCGCATTATAGAGGCTGTCGATGATCCGAATCAGTTCCATGGTGTCTCTGCTTTCTGCGCAGGCATAAATCTGATCCCGGAATGCAGACAGTTTTTTCTCCAGAGGCTGTACGCTTCCTGTAAGTACATCACGGAATACTGCAATTTTCAGCCTGTCTAACAACTTATCGTAGAAAGGCAGGGTTTCATATTCCTGATCCAGGATATCTTCCAGAGCTTTTTTTCTCATGCGGCGAACCCCGGGGCGCTCTTCACAGATCCGCTCTCCCACTGCCGCTTCGATACAGAGCTGTGTCAGCCCGGTCAGCTCCGTCTCAGAGGCATCCAGATAGATTTTTTTTACAAGATAAAGGCCAAGCAGATTTTTGTCAAAATATCTGGCAAAAGCCCCCTGTTTGATTCCATCGTAAAGAGCGATCTCTTTTGAGCGGAGAAACAGCGATACATCCGGCTTCACATCCAGTGTATAGTCGCCGCTTACCGTCCAGAGGAGATTACGGATCCGGTTTTCCAGCTCCATCTTGTAATCTTCTATAGAAAGTTCTTCTGTCAGATCTTTATGCATAGACATCGTCCTTTGTCCACTCTTCCGGGATCCTTGTACGGACTACATCGTCCACGATCTCCTTTTCAAAAATATCGAAGGTTTTGTTCACCACTCCCATCTGCACTGCTGCCAGGGGAGAAAGTCCTGCACGAACAATCTTCATGGCAGCCAGAAGTCCTCGAAGATCCAGCGCTTTTGTGGAGATCTCACTGTTTACGGATTTCTTCTGAAGATCCATAAATACACCGATAAACTGTTCCACTGCCTTTTCCTTTGCCTCCGGGAACATTTTGCGGAAAATAAATCCCAGGGTTTCTTCTGTCTGCGCTGGCATATCGATCACCAGGAAACGAGAAACCAGAGCTTCGTTCAGCTCCTTTGTTCCTGCATATCCGTAGTTCATGGTTCCGATAAAACGTGCCGCAGGATGAAGGTCGATCCGGTCATAGCCCGGAACATCAATGGAGCGGCGATAGTCCAGAGTTGCATGAAGGACAGAAACCGCATCGTTCTTTGCCATATTGATCTCATCCAGAATACCGAAGCCGCCATACTCGGCACACTGATAGATGCTGCCCTTTCGGAGGCAGACTTCATTGTTTACAAAGGTATCCGTTCCGATCAGGTCTCCGCTGTTTGTATTGACATGGAAAGATACATTATAAACCGGGCGGCCAAAAGCATATGCCAGATTTTCTGCCAGGATATTTTTTCCCGTGGCCTTTGGGCCTGCAAGAAGAAGATTTTCTCCTTCCAGAAGTCCTGCAATGGCCATTTCCAGGATTTCTTTTCCGTAGAACGGTATGGACGGTCTGGTAACTCTGGCTGCAGCCCCCTCGTCAACGTTATAATTTTTTCGAAACTCCTCGATGCCGTGGATCAGGCTTTCGGAAACGTTCTGTTCTTTTAAAAATTCTAATTCTATCATATATACTTACTCCTGAATCTGATTGAATGCCGCAGATATCCTCATCCGCAGTTATTATATGATCCTATGACGGATAACCGCTTACAGATTTTTTCTCCGCCAGGTAAAAAACGGGACAGATCTTACATCTGTCCCGTCATTTGATTTCAAAGATGCCGCTGCACCCAGGGAACATCTCTTATTTCCTGATTTTATTTAACCGATCATACCTCAAAGATCAGATCACCGTAGGATGGCATCGGCCACATATCTTTATCTACGATCATCTCAAGCTCGTCTACAGGTTTTCTTAAAGCCTGCATTGCCGGTACCACGCTCTCTCTGAAGAATACAGCACGGTCACGTCCCTCTTCATGGGATTCCGACTCAGCGATCAGTCCGGAAAGCTTATCCATAGCTGTCTTGGTCTCAGCAAGAAGTGCGGAGGATTTTTCCAGAAGACTTGTCTGTACACTGACATCAAGCGCTGCGCTCACTGCCTTCACAGAATTGATGGACTCTGCAAGAACTGTTGTATAACGGATCACTGCAGGGATGATCTGCTTGGTAGCAATATCCACCATGGTCTTGGCCTCAATATTGATAGCCTTTGCATAGCCTTCATACTGGATCTCTGCTCTGGACTCAAGCTCTGCTCTTGTAAATACATTAAAGGATTCAAAAAGCTTCACAGCCTTGTCTGTAGTCAGTGCAGGAATGGCATCTACCATGGACGGAAGAATCGGAAGTCCACGTCTCTTTGCCTCTGCCTCCCACTCCGGTGCATATCCGTTTCCGTTGAATACAATACGCTGATGCTGGATCGCATACTCCTTGATCAGGTCATGTACTGCAGTATCAAAATCGTCTGCTGCTTCCAGACGGTCGCATGCATCGCGGAATACTTCTGCTGCAATCGTGTTCAGAACTACGTTGCACTCGGAAATGGAATCACGAGAACCAACCATACGGAACTCAAATTTGTTTCCTGTGAACGCAAACGGTGATGTTCTGTTTCGATCTGTAGCATCCTTCATGAAATCCGGAAGTGTCTTAACACCGGTATCCAGGATCTCGCCGGTCTTACTGTGTGTGGCGGTACCTGTGCTGATCAGCTGCTCCAGAACATCCTGAAGCTGCTCACCAAGGAATACGGAGATAACTGCCGGCGGTGCCTCGTTTCCTCCGAGACGTTCATCGTTTCCAACGTCTGCTGCGGACTCTCTCAGAAGATCTGCATGCTCATCAACGGCTTTCAGGATACAGGTGAGAACAAGAAGGAACTGGATATTCTCATGAGGAGTTTTTCCCGGCTCAAGAAGGTTGATCCCGTCATCCGTTGTCAGGGACCAGTTGTTGTGCTTACCGGAACCGTTAACTCCTGCAAACGGTTTCTCATGAAGCAGGCAGCGCATACCATGGCGGCTTGCAACTTTTTTGAGGATACGCATCATGATCTGGTTGTGATCTGCTGCAATATTTACAGGTGCGTAGATCGGTGCCAGCTCATGCTGTGCAGGTGCAACCTCATTGTGCTGTGTCTTTGCTGTTACGCCCAGCTTCCAGCACTCCTCGTTGACTTCCTTCATGTATGCGGAGATTCTCTGACGGATGGTTCCGAAATAGTGGTCATCCATCTCCTGTCCCTTCGGCGGCATAGCACCAAAAAGAGTTCTTCCTGTATAGATCAGATCTTTTCTCTGGAGCCATTTCTCCTTATCAACCAGGAAATATTCCTGCTCAGCTCCAACGGAAGGCGTTACTTTTTTTGATGTTGTATTTCCGAAAAGGCGGAGAAGTCGAAGTGCCTGTGTATTGATTGCTTCCATGGAACGAAGAAGCGGTGTTTTCTGGTCAAGTGCCTCTCCTGTGTAGGAGCAGAATGCAGTAGGGATACATAAGATCCCGCCGGCTGCGTCATGACGTACAAAGGCAGGTGATGTACAATCCCATGTTGTATAGCCTCTGGCCTCGAATGTTGCGCGAAGTCCTCCGGATGGGAATGAGGATGCATCCGGCTCACCCTTGATCAGCTCCTTGCCGGAAAAGCTTAAGAGTACCTTGCCGTCCTCTCTTGGCGCTGTGACAAATGCGTCATGCTTCTCGGCAGTAACGCCTGTCAGTGGCTGAAACCAGTGACAATAATGAGTAGCACCTTTCTCAATAGCCCATTCCTTCATCTCATGTGCAACCACATCAGCGATCTCCATGGACAGCTCCTTACCCTCTTCTATTGTCTTTTTCAGTTCGCGGTATACCTTCTTCGGCAAACGGTCCTGCATAACAGAATCGTTAAATACATCGCAGCCAAAGATTTCCTTTACGTTGATATAATCTCCCATTTCTTCCTCCTTTTCGTTCCTGTATATCCAGTCTTTCTTATGAGGAAAGACATTTTCACCTCTGTATGATCACCTTGTCTTCGGATACTCGGATCATTCTTCGCCCTTCTGGGTAATCTCCTTGATCTCCTGCATTTTCTGGTTCAGCCGGCTTTTTTTCTGTTTCTTACTGCTGGTAAGATAAAGGTTCATGGCCTCATGAAGATTATCGATCTCCACATGGGTCTGATCTCCACCGAACTCTCCATCCAGCGTCCACGGAACAGCCTCCTCTGACTCTATCACAACATGCGCAGACTTAAAAGAATAGATCAGATCTGTATTATCCTCTGCAGTAAGAAGCGCAGTCATGATCTCCTGAAGCTCCAGCGGATTCTTCGGATTGGTGATCAGTGTCACCTCAAACAGTCCGTCATTCATATCCACGTTTTTTCCGGTAAGATTCTTAAATCCGCCTACAGATCTGGAATTGCTGATCATACCGTAGATAAAATCATTCTCCACAGTCAGCTCATCGGAGGTTACCTTCAGATGATAGGATTTCACCTCAAAAAGCTGCTTCATCCCTTCCAGCACATAGGCAACATGTCCCAGGATATTTTTCAGATCCTGGTCTGTCTCATAGGAAACATTGGTAAACAGTCCAAACGCAGCCACATAGGCAAATGTCTGGTTATTAAATTTACCGATGTCACAGTGATAGATCTGCTCCTCCATGATCATGGAGGCAGCTGCAGTCATACTCTTCGGCATAAACAGACTGTTGGCAAAATCATTGGTGCTTCCTGCAGGGATATACCCGATCGGTGTCTGGCTGCCCACTTCCACGATTCCGGTAACCACCTCATCCAGTGTACCGTCACCTCCACTGCAGGCGATCAGATCTACCTGATCTGCATATTCCTTCACCTGTTCATAAGCATCCTTCGGTCCCTGCGTGGCACGGATGATCACTTCGTACCCACCTTTATTAAAGATATCCACAATGTCCAGCAGATGCATCTTGATTCTTCCTTTTCCTGCTTTGGGGTTGAAAACAAAAAGCATTCTTTTTTTCATTATACAATCCTCATTTCCCGAAATGATTCGTTATGTCTATTCTTTTACTATGATAAAAAAAACGATGTAAAATGTCAATCTTAACTTTTCACATATGGTCTTACCACAGGCAGCCGGAATTTTATAACAAAAAAAGTCCGAAAACCCAATAAAATTGAATCTTCAGACCTTTTGTTAAGTAGCGAGAGGGGGATTCGAACCCTCGACACCACGGGTATGAACCGTGTGCTCTAGCCAACTGAGCTATCTCGCCATATTCTTTTGTAACATGGGACCTATAGGGCTCGAACCTATGACCCTCTGCTTGTAAGGCAGATGCTCTCCCAGCTGAGCTAAGATCCCATATAAATAGCGAGAGGGGGATTCGAACCCTCGACACCACGGGTATGAACCGTGTGCTCTAGCCAACTGAGCTATCTCGCCATATCTTTTTGTAACATGGGACCTATAGGGCTCGAACCTATGACCCTCTGCTTGTAAGGCAGATGCTCTCCCAGCTGAGCTAAGATCCCATAACAGTTGTTCGTCTTAGGAACTCTTCCGTTCCGCAACTCGCTTTGCTATTATATAATGGTTTGTGACTTGTGTCAACAGTTTTTTTCACTTTTTTTAATTTTTTAAAAAATATATGCTTTTTTGTATTTTTACAGTGGCAGGGAGGTCTGAAATCCCCTGCCACTGCATGTAGCTCACGTAACCCTGGTATTATCTAAAGTACTCAACACCAGATTCGAAAATCTTGATATCCTGCTCTCCGTAGATATTGACAGCCACGCCTGCGTCACGACGCTCACTGTGTGCCATCTTTCCGAGAACACGTCCATCCGGGCTTGTGATACCCTCGATGTTCATATAAGAGCCGTTTACGTTAAACTCACCCTCATATCCAGTCTCATCTACCGGTACATACTCCGTTGCGATCTGTCCGTTTTCCTTGAGTTTCTTCAGCCACTCATCGTTTGCGACAAAACGTCCCTCACCATGAGAAGCCGGATTGCAGTATACACCGCCAAGCTGTGCTTTCTGAAGCCATGGAGACTTGTTGCTGACAACCTTGGTGTAAACCATCTTGGATACGTGGCGTCCGATGGTGTTGTAGGTCAGTGTCGGAGAATCCTCTTTCTGTCCGCAGATCTCACCGTACGGTACCAATCCCAGTTTGATCAGTGCCTGGAATCCGTTGCAGATACCAAGAGCAAGACCGTCACGCTCATTGAGGAGCTTCATAACTGCCTCCTTGATCTTCTCGTTCTGGAACGCGGTAGCAAAGAATTTCGCGGATCCGTCCGGCTCATCTCCGGCTGAGAAGCCGCCCGGGAACATGATCATCTGTGCCTGATCGATGGCTTTCTCAAAGAGCTCTACAGAATCATGGATATCTTCTGCTGTAAGGTTCTTGAATACCTTTACGTCTACCTCAGCGCCTGCTCTCTCAAATGCACGGGTGCTGTCATACTCGCAGTTTGTTCCAGGGAATACCGGAATAAATACACGCGGTTTTGCAACCTTATGTTTGCATACATAGATGCTGTCTGCTTTGTAAAAGGAACCGTCATCTGCCTTGACGTCCTCGGTTCCTGCTGCTGTTTTAAATACATTCTCCAGAGTTCCTTCCCATGTGGAAAGCGCCTCTTTCAGAGTGATCTCTGTATCACCGTAGGTGAACTTCGCATTATCCGTAACCTCACCGATCACAGTATAGGTAATGGCAAGCTCACCGACTTTTCCATCCGGAACCTCACAGATGATATCGCCGAATGCCGGAGCAAAGAAATCTCTTGGATCAAGGTTATGCTCGATCTTTACACCCATGCCGTTACCAAAGGCCATCTTGCTGACTGCAGCAGCGATTCCATGACGGTCAAGTGCATATGCGGAGATCACACGGCCTGCCTGGATATCCTGGTGTAATTTATCATACTGCTCCATAAGAGCCGGGTAATCCGGAAGATCATAGGAATCCTTCGGTGCACGGAGCCATACCAGCTTGCTTCCTGCTTTTTTGAGCTCCGGTGTGATCACATCTTTTACCTTTGCAACATCCACTGCGAAGGACACCAGTGTCGGAGGAACATCAATATCATTGAAGGTTCCGGACATACTGTCCTTACCGCCGATGGAAGGAAGGCCGAATCCAATCTGTGCCGCATAAGCGCCAAGCAGTGCGGAGAACGGCTGGCTCCATCTCTTAGGATCTTCTGTCATACGACGGAAGTATTCCTGGAAGGTGAAACGGATCTTCTTATAGTCACCACCGGTTGCAACGATCTTGGCAACAGACTCGGTTACTGCGTAGGCAGCTCCATGATACGGACTCCATGAGGAAAGGTATGGATCAAAGCCGTAGCTCATCATGGTAACAGTCTCTGTTTTTCCGTTCTGTACCGGAACCTTTGCAACCATGGACTGTGTCTCTGTCAGCTGATATTTGCCACCGTGAGGCATAAATACACTGCCTGCGCCGATGGAGCCGTCAAACATCTCCACAAGACCCTTCTGTGAGCATACATTCAGGTCAGCAAGAGTATCCATCCATTTTTTCTTTACATCTGTTACATCCGGACGTTCCTCGAAAAGATTTCCGTCCTTTGACGGGATCTCAACCTCAACGGAGGTCTCCTGATGTGCACCGTTGGTATCCAGGAATGCACGGGAGATATTTACGATCTCTTTTCCTCTCCAGTTAAGGACAAGGCGTGGCTCCTCCGTTACAACTGCAACTGGAATTGCCTCGAGATTCTCTTCATTTGCAAATTTCAGGAAAGTATCCACATCTTTCGGGTCAACTACAACAGCCATACGCTCCTGAGACTCAGAGATGGCGATCTCAGTGCCGTCAAGACCTGCGTATTTTTTCGGAACCTTGTCGAGGTCGATCTGAAGTCCCGGTGCCAGCTCGCCGATGGCAACGGAAACACCGCCTGCGCCAAAGTCGTTACATTTCTTGATGATATGGCTGACTTCCTCTCTGCGGAACATCCTCTGGATCTTACGCTCGGTAGGCGCGTTACCTTTCTGCACTTCAGCACCGCAGACCTCAATGGAAGCCTCTGTGTGGACCTTGGAGGAACCGGTTGCACCGCCGATACCATCACGACCGGTACGTCCGCCAAGAAGGATGATGATATCTCCAGGATCGGAATTTTCACGGATGACCGCACGTCTCGGAGCCGCACCCATAACCGCACCAATCTCCATACGTTTTGCAACGTAGTCCGGATGATAGATTTCTTTTACAGCACCGGTTGCAAGACCAATCTGGTTTCCGTAGGAGCTGTAGCCGTGGGCTGCGCTGCGGACAAGCTTCTTCTGCGGAAGTTTACCCTTCAGAGTTTCCTTTACGGATACGGTAGGATCTGCTGCACCTGTCACACGCATTGCCTGGTATACATAGGTACGTCCGGAAAGCGGATCACGGATAGCTCCGCCAAGGCAGGTTGCCGCACCACCAAAAGGCTCGATCTCCGTCGGATGGTTGTGTGTCTCGTTCTTAAAGTTGATCAGCCACTCTTCTTCTTTCCCGTCCACGTCCACCGGTACCACGATACTGCAGGCATTGATCTCATCAGACTCTTCCTGGTCTGCAAGCTTGCCTTCTGCTTTCAGTTTCTTCATTGCCATAAGTGCAAGATCCATCAGGCAGACAAACTTATCATCACGGCCCTTGTACATATCCTTATGGGCATCCAGATATTCTTTGTATGTTTTTTCAATAGGAGTCTTATAATCACCTTCGTCAAACTTCACGCTGGTAAGCTCTGTGGAGAAAGTAGTATGACGGCAATGATCAGACCAATAAGTATCCAGAACACGGATCTCTGTCATGGAAGGATCGCGTTTCTCTTCATTTCTGAAATAATTCTGGATATGCTGGAAGTCCTTAAATGTCATGGCGAGGTTCAGAGAAGAGTACAGCTCCTTCAGATCAGCCTCAGCCATATCCTTGAATCCGTCAAAAATCTTCACATCCTCAGGATCCGGGAATACTGTTACCAGTGTTTCCGGCTTCTCAAGACCTGTCTCACGGGAATCCACAGGGTTGATGCAGTGATGTTTGATCGCCTCAAACTCTGCATCTGTAACGTTTCCTTCGATTACATAAGTAGTTGCTGAACGGATGATCGGTGCTGCATTCTCATCCAGGAACTGTACACACTGCACTGCAGAATCGGCTCTCTGGTCAAACTGTCCGGGAAGGAATTCTACGGAAAATACACGTGCGCCCTCTGCCACATCAAATTTTTCAAGATACAGATCATCTACCGGCGGCTCTGCAAATACGGTCTTGCAGGCTTTCTCAAATACTTCATCGGAGATATTCTCCACGTCATAACGGATCAGCTCACGGACTGCTGTCACAGTGCTGATACCAAGATAATGTTTGATCTCATGTTTCAGTTCCTTTGCTTTTACTGCAAAGGCAGGTTTCTTTTCTACATACACACGTCTTACGTTGCTCATAGAAGGCTCCTTTCTCTATATCCGATAATAAGGATGGTAAACGTGCAGAAAGCATTTCAGTCTTTCTTTTCTGCTGAAAATATAGTATCATAGGAAATATCATTAGTAAAATTAATATATCTTATATCATTTATAAGCGGAGGATTTTTCACATATGGATATCAATCTTGAACTTTACAAAGTGTTTTATTACGTGGCCACGACGCTGAGCTTTTCGGAGGCTTCCAGACAGCTTTTTATCTCACAGTCTGCAGTAAGCCAGGCCGTCAAAAACCTTGAAAAAAAGCTGGGCCATACTCTGTTTGTGCGCAGCACCAAACGGGTCATCCTGACTCCGGAGGGAGAGCTTCTCCTCCAGCATGTAAAGCCGGCCCTTTCCATGCTAAACGAAGGAGAGGCTGTCCTTTCCGGAGAAGGAAATCTTACCGGTCAGCTGCGGATCGGTGCCAGCGATACTCTGTGCCGCTATTTTCTCATCCCCTATCTCCGCCGTTTCCACAAGGATCATCCGGAGGTACGAATCAAGATCATCAACAGTACCTCCATCGGATGTGCGGAGCTTCTGGAAAACGGCCAGGCTGAGCTGATCGTCACCAACTACCCGAATTCCCGGCTTTCAGCCCACACCAAGCTTCAGACTGTGCTGGAATTCCGGGATATCTTCGTGGCAAATCCGGACTATTTCACCATGGGCAAATCGCCTCTTTCCATGGAAAATCTTCTGGATTATCCCATCCTGATGCTCGCTCCAAAGAGTACCACCAGCGAATATCTTCATCAGGTGTTTGCAGCCCAGGGACTGAAGCTGCTGCCTGAGGTTGAACTGAACAGCAACGATCTGCTGATCGATCTTGCAGAGATCGGACTTGGTATTGCCTGTATCCCGGATTATATGCTCCGCAACCGTCCGGGTCTGGAACCTGTCCATCTGAAAACACCTCTGCCCGCAAGAAGTGCCGTGATCGCTCATCATGAAGCACTGCAGCTTTCCCAGGCTGCCCAGTGCTTTCTTAAATATTTTTCCCAGATCTGATACGATCAAGTTCCTGCCGCTTATTGCTTTTCGCGATCGAAGCAGGATACTTCCCTGATTCAGTAAAAAAAGCCACCGGAATCTGCCATAAGGTTATTACGATCCTTATGTACTCAATTCCGGTGGCCTTTTCTGTTATTGATATCGGTCAGATATTATTCTTATTACTTACGCTTCAGCCTTCGGCATCACGTCTGCTGCCGCAGTGATATACTCATTCTCGATCTTACTGAACAGACCGCTGTCTGCAAGCTCTGCAAGCTTCACGTCAATCGGCATCTTGCCCAGGACCGGAACCTTCAGTTCTGCAGCGATCTCATCGATATGGCTCTCGCCAAAGACCTTGATCTCTTTTCCGCAGTCCGGACATTTCACATAGCTATAGTTCTCCACGATTCCAAGGACCGGAACCTTCATCATATCAGCCATGTTATAGGCCTTCTTGACGATCATGCGGACCAGATCCTGCGGAGAAGTAACGATCACGACACCTTCGATCGGCAGGGACTGGAATACTGTCAGCGGAACATCTCCGGTTCCTGGCGGCATATCTACAAAGAGATAATCCAATTCACCCCAGATCACATCACTCCAGAACTGTTTTACCATATTTGCAAGGACCGGACCTCTCCAGATCACCGGTGTCTCCTCATCCGGGAGAAGAAGGTTTACAGACATAACCTCGATTCCGTTTGCAGTTGGCATCGGATAGATCCCATTGTCACTGCCCTGTGCATTGCCCTTGATGCCATACATCTTCGGGATGGACGGACCGGTGATATCAGCATCCATAATGCCCACTTTATATCCCTTGGAAGCCATCAGGTTTGCCAGGGAGCCTGTTACGAAGGATTTACCCACGCCTCCCTTTCCGCTGACAACTCCGATCACATGTTTTACGTCAGAAAAAACGTTTGGTTCTGCCATGAGGCTCTGGGGCTGTTTCTGTCCGCAGCCTTCACAGCTTGATTTGTTGCAGGATGTATTGCTACACTCTTTTGCCATAATAGATTCCTCTCATTCTTTGTATTTACACAGACAGAACTGGCTCTCTGTCCGTGTATTTTTCTCATTCACGATCTCTCATGAACTCCTTACCTTACTTCATAAATCTGTCGATTGCTTTTTCCAGTTCCTTGATAGCATCCCTGTCTCCATGCTCCACTGCATCCACGATGCAGTGTTCTATATGATCCTGCAGGATGATCTTACCTGTATTATTGATCGCAGATTTTACGGCTGACAGCTGGATCAGCACTTCGCTGCAGTCACGTCCTTCCTCCACCATACGCTTAATGGATTCCATATGCCCGATGGCCCTGGAAAGTCTGTTGAGTACGGCCTTGGTCTGTGCGTGGCTGTGATGATGAGGATGTGTGCCATCGTGAGTATGCACATGTTCCTGTTCCCCATGGGTATGTTCAAGAACGGTTCCATCCTCGAGAACGTGCACATGTGTTTCTTTCATGTGTATTTCCTCCTTCAGATCTCCGTGAAAGAACAGCGCTGCCGGATCATAGATGTCTGAATGTCAAAAATGATGGTTCCGTCTTCCAGTACTGTCTTCTCGTAGGAGACATCCTTCCCCTGAAATTTCTGTTTCACATACGCTTCCGGATCTGCAATCTTCACTTCTTCCACAAATACATCACGCATCTGATTTCTCGGACATTTGTTAAAAATTTCCCAGATTACTTCGTACTCTTTCATCTGTGCCTGTTCCTTTCTTAGTCATCCTATCCATTATAATAATTTTATGTTTTTTTGTCAAAAATAATTGCACTCACGCAAATATTGTCGTATGATACATATTAAAAATATTACTGCTCTGTCCGTGGGCAGTAAACATATATTAATGTGATAAATCAAAGGAGATAAATTTCATGCAGCTTTTAAAAGACAGAATTCTGACAGACGGCGTAGTAAAAGAAGGAAATATTTTAAAAGTGGACAGCTTCCTGAATCATCAGATGGATATTGACCTGATCAACGAGGTCGGCAAAGAATTCAAGAAACGTTTTGACCACTGTCCAATCACCAAGATCCTTACCATCGAGGCTTCCGGTATCGGTATTGCCTGTATTGCGGCACAGTATTTCCATGTACCGGTTGTATTTGCCAAGAAAGCACAGAGTGTGAACCTTGACGGCGAGATGTACACCACCAAGGTAGAGTCTTTCACCCACAAGAAAGTTTACGATGTGATCCTTTCCAAGAAATTTCTCGGACCGGAAGATCACGTACTCCTGATCGATGATTTTCTTGCCAATGGCTGTGCACTTCTCGGTCTGATCGACATCGTTAAGAAATCCGGCGCAACTCTTGAAGGAGCCGGAATCGTTATCGAAAAAGGCTTCCAGTCCGGCGGACAGACCATCCGTGACATGGGTATCCATCTGGAATCCCTTGCTATCATTGATTCCATTGCTGATGGCAAACTTACTTTCCGTGAATAAGATTTATCATAAAAAATACTCCTGGAAACTTATATACATTGTTTCCGGGAGTATTTTTATTTTTATCACAGCCAGATCATGATGTCATTTCTGATCTATGCATCTGCACCCTTTTCCGCTTTCTCTGAAGGTGTCGGAGTTACTGTTTCCTCCGGTGTCGGTGTTCCGGAAATTTCCGTTTCTTCCTTTTCCGATGAAGCCGATGCAGCTTCCGGTGTATTTTCATCTATATCCGGTTCTTCCGTCACCGTAGCTTCCGATGTCACTGTCGGCGTTGGTGTGGCAGTTGCCTCCGGCATGATCTCTTCCTCTTCATAATATCCGTCATCCACAAGCATCTGATAATTATCTGCATCGATCAGCTGGATATCACTGGTCACAGTTCCCACGATCTTGGTCCCGTTGTCATACTGCTCATAATCGGAGATCTCCGGCTTCTCCCCTTTCAGAAGAGCATCCACCATCGTCACACAGTCATTTGCCAGTACACGGTTATCAAACAGCAGATCATCCTCAATCTTTCCCTGGATCACAGCGGTCACTGCTTCTGCCTCACAGCCACCTCCTGTGATCATAGGCCAGCCATCCTCTCCAGACACATGTCCTGCATCCTCCAGGGCATCCACAGCCCCAAGTGCAAGGTCGTCAGCACCTGTGCAGATAATATCCGGCGCACCCTCTGTATAATTCTGAGAAAGGATCTCCGCCATATCATTCTTTGCGGTATTTCTTCCGGAACGCATCACTGCAGTATCATCAAAGGTCAGCTTTCCTGAAGTACATACCAGTGTTCCGTCGTCGAAATATTCCTGAAGCTTCTCCATCACGCCATTATAAAAAAACAGTGCGTCACGATCATCCGGAGAGCCCATAAGGAACTCAATGGTCAGAGTTTTCTTTTCTTCCCGGGCTTTCTCCAGATCCATTTTTTTTATGATGGAATCTCCCACCATTTTTCCGGCTTTTCTTGTATTAAAGGTAACATAATAGTTGACCTTATCTGTATCCATGATCAGCTGATCGTAAGAAATCACAGGGATAGATTTCTCATACACCTGCTCCAGCACATCGTTCAGGCTGTAAGCATCTGAAGGTGCGATGACAAGTGCAGAAAGCTCTTCATCGTCCAGAATGGACTGGATCTGTGATACCTGCGTATCACTGTCTTCATCTGCCCAAAATATCTCTGCATCATATCCATCATCTTCCAGTGTATTCTGAAGAGTTTCTCCATCAGCAGACCAACGGGGATCATCTGCTGATGAAGGCAGAAACACACCTACTTTCTTATCTGCTGCCGCAGTTTCTTTTGCTTCTTCTTTTTCTTCTTCCTCTGCATCATTGCTGTTTTTGGCTTTTCCTTCCGGGTCTTCAGACTCCACACTTTCATTGGCTGCCTCTGTCGCCTCTTTGTTTTTTCCACAGCCGGAAAAGGCTGCCGTAAAGACAAAAGCTCCCACAAGCAGGATTGCTGTTTTTTTCTTCATGATCAAATCTCTCCTATAAGCCTTTATAGTCCTTTGCCAGTGATTTCAGATAGTCTCTGTAGGCGGCTGCAGATTTCTTGGGTTTCAGGATACGTACACTGCCGCCCATCCCGGTCAGCCAGCCGTAGAATTTTCCATTTTCCGGAAGCTCTGCAGTTACCGTCAGATCTCCGCTATCTTTCATCTTATATTCTGCATCTGTGCCGAAAAAGTCACGCACCTCCGCCTGTACAGCTCCGGTACAGAGAAGTTTTATTTCTTTTTTTATGGTTCCGGCTGAAGCCTCAAGAAGCTTCCGGTACCCTGTCACAGAGGTCTCATGAATATCTTTAGTTTCATGAATCTCCTTAGCTTCCGCAGTCAGCCCAGGTTCTTCAGACGGCTGTTCCTCTCCGGCACTCTCACCGGCAAGATAATACCCACCCGGCCGTTCTCTTGTATAACGGATATCCATTCCAAAAGAACGTAATACCTCCACATCATCATAAATGCTCTTTCGCTCTGCACGGATTCCCTGTTTCTCAAGATTCTCAAGGATCTTCTGCATAGATATTACCCGATGCTCCCCTGTTTCCCGCAGCATTTTTTCAAGGTACAGGATCTTCGCCTTCTGATTGTTTGATTTTGCCATACTGCCCTCTTATCCTTCGTTTTTTACAAAGCGATGGAAAATATAGGAGTTTGCCTCCTGTTCCTCGCTGTCGTCCAGTTTCTCAAGTTCGATCTTTTTACCGTATTTCTTTTCCAGTGCACGGCTGATCAGAAGATCTGCAAGCTGCGGGTTCTTGGGAAGAAGCGGTCCGTGAAGATACGTACCGATCACATTTTTGTATACAACCCCTTCCTCACCGGATTGTCCGTCATTTCCGTATCCTGACAAAACCTTTCCCAGGGATCTGTTGTTTCCGATGGTGGTACGCCCTCCATGATTTTCAAAACCTACGATGGGCATATCAAAAAGATCGCTCTGCATCACAATGTTTCCAATAAGGCGGCCTTTTCCCTGCTCAGTGCTCATATCTACAAGCTTCAGACCCTCGATCATTCCCTGATCCGTCTTATAATAATTTCCAAGGAGCTGATACCCTCCACAGATTGCGATCACAACTCCATTGTCTTCCACATACGCCTTGAAATCCTTCTGGATTTCCTTCAGCTTTTCACATACCAGCATCTGTTCTCTGTCGGAGCCACCGCCAAGAAGTACGATATCCAGTTTGGAAAAATCAATTCTGTCATCCAGTTCATAAGCTATGGTTTCTGCCTCGATTCCTCTCCAGAGACAGCGCTTCATCAGACACTGGATATTTCCTCTGTCACCGTAAAGGTTCAGAAGATCCGGATATAAATGCCCTATCGTTATCTTCATTTCTCACCCTCCAGTTTCTTCAGGATATTTCTGGTGCCAAACAGCGCCGTATAATTTACAAGTACATAAAGATTGCCGCATCCATCCCCGATTCGTTTGCGGATGGCTGTCTCCACATCATTTTCCAGCATGGACGGGATATCCACATATTTCAGACGGAGGCGCATATCCTGACAGCGGACACCACTGACTGTGATGGAATTGATATTGTCCCCTCCGAAAAGATCAAAATCCACATCCCAGAGCCAGGAGATATCTTTTCCATCCTGTGCATTATCATTGATCACAATGATGATATCCTTTGGTGATCCGTCCTGCATCACAGCTGAAATGTTCTGGTTAAAACCGGCCGGATTCTTGGCAAGATTCAGAACAACACTGGTGCCCTTGATCCGAAACTGTTCATTGCGTCCGTTTTCCGGATTAAACTTCCGGAGCATCTCATTAAAATGCTCCGCCTTAAAGCCTGCGGTACGAATTCCCGCATAGGCAGCCAGAATATTATACACATTATAGAATCCCTTATAATTGGCCACGATCCGTTTATCCTCCACTGTAAAGGCAATCTGATCATCCACCTTCACATCTGTGGCATCAAAGTCGATCTCCGGACGTTTAAAGCCGCATTTCGGACATCTGTAGTCTCCCAGCTGACTGTAATGATAGAAGCTGTAGATCAGCCTTTCTCCACAGCACTTACAGAACCGGCCCTCACGGATCTCGTTTGTTTTGTTCTCGATCACCGGTTTGCTGATCCCGTAGGTTACAAAAGGATTTCCGCAGTCCATGGCAAGATATGCAGACAGTGCATCATCACCATTGACAATGACCTTCATATCCGGAACCTTTTTCATCATTTCTTCCAGGATGTTCATAGTGATATCGATCTCGCCATAACGGTCCAGCTGATCACGGAACAGATTGGTCATAACCATATAATCCGGTCTGATCCTTGTGAACACATGTCTTGTGGATGCCTCATCCACCTCGATACAGGCATAATCCGCATCCAGTTTTCCGCTGAATTTTGCCCCCAATACAAAGGCTGCCACAACTCCGTTGAGCATGTTGGAACCGGTATGATTGCAGATGACCTTTTTTCCCTCTGCCTCAAGGCCTGCGCACAGCATGTTATTGGTTGTGGTCTTTCCGTTGGTTCCGCATACTACAAATATTTTTTCTCTTACCTGAGAAGAAAGCTCTTCCAGGATATCCGGACAGATCTTCATCGCGACCTTACCGGCCCAGGTCACACCCTGCCGGCCCATAAGCTTACAGACATGTCCTGTGATCTTTGCTGCCATCACAGCAATGGTTGTTCTTATTTTCATAATCTTCTGATTCCTTTGTTTTTATTTCTCTTACCACAGATCTTCCGCTGTCAGGAAATCGGTACAGATTCCTTCTGCTCCCTGCGAAATGTATCTTCTGGCCTGGTCACGGTCATTAACCGTATAAACATACAGACTGATCCCGTTTTTTTCAAAGATCTTCTCCGTTTCTTCTGACCAATACTCCCAGTATACTGTTGCTGCCGGAATTCCCTTTTCTTTACAGAAGGATGCAATATACTCCAGCTCTTCCACAGAATACTCCTGCCACAGTGAATATACATAGGAAGGAAAAGAATAGAGCATGGCCGTTCCGGGAAACATTGCTTCATTGTAGATTTCCGGAATGATCCGATCCAGCGTCTCACCGGCACCTGCATTCCTGGCGATTTCCACATAATCACTGTAATCCTCCAGTGTTCTCTGATAATTGCGAAGAGAATACTGTTTGGAATCGATCAGCACATATGCATCCGGATAATCTTTCAGAAGAAGGAAAAAATCCTCCAGTGTCATGGGGGTGTATTTCCCATATATTTTACTTTGTCTGAATTCCTTTTCTGTAAGGACTTTTTTTCCGTTGCCATCCCACTGTCCCATGGAATCGTTCCAGTTATGCCTGCAGACCCATACTCCATCGGATGTCCTGGAAAGATCCAATTCAAAAAGACGAACTCCCTGTTCATACATGAACAGAAATCCCTCTCTGGAATTCAGGTAATCCTTTCCGTCCATACCTCCCAGAGCATGCGCAATGGTCCTGTAGTCCTTCCAGCTAAATCCTCCTGATGTATTCCGGGCAGTTTCTGTTTCCGGGAAACTACCTCCCAGAAGAAAAAGCGATACAAACAGTATTTCCAATGTCAGTATAAAACGTCGCATCATCTCAGGCAACAAAAAAATGCACAAGACGTAAAGGAAAACATTTCCTCGCTGCTTTCCTTTTTATCTTCTGCAAATTTATCATATCCGGGAACCTGTCCCAAACCATTCCTATATTGTTTCTGTCCGGTAATACCAAAAGTCCCACCGACCATGTTTATCATCCTTTCGCATACGTGTAGTCGTATTTCATACATTACCGATTGTACGCTAAAAAAGGATAATAATCAAGTTAATCCTCTTCTTCCTCGTCATATTCCTGCTGAAGTCTCAGATATTCATCATATTTCTCGTGTGCATTCCGATTATAGGATCGGGAGATCGGCATTACATGCTCTCCGATATGGAAGCTGTTATTTTCAGCTCCTGTGACCCGTTCCATATTTACTATAAAGCTCTGATGACACCGCAAAAATGTACCGTCGTCAAGCTGTTTGTGAAGTCTTCTCGCATCCGCCTGCATATCATCACAAATGGCAATGGTCATCATCGTCATATTTATGTATCCCCTTTTACTCCATCATTGTTACTTTTTGTTCTATATATTATACCATGATTTGTTATTCAAATTATGATATCTTAATGTAATTTATGGTCGAAAACCCACCATTTATGCATTTTTTCGAGTTTTTTGGAATATTAAAAAAGGACATCTGCATTTCTGCAAATGTCCTTTAAATCGGTCAGAAGTAAATTATACAAGCTCGATAAGAACTTCCATTGCTGCATCGCCTTTACGCTGTCCGATCTTAACGATTCTTGTGTAACCACCGTTACGATCTGCGTATTTCGGAGCGATCTCGCTGAACATCTTGTCAACCATGTCAACTTCTTTTGTATTTTTCTTTCTGCCAGCGCCCTTAGCAGGAACCTCTGTTACAGGATAGAAAACTTTCATCATCTCACGACGTGCATGAAGTCTGGAAGGAGCATCTTTCTTGATCTCTTTCTGAACTTCATCGTAAACTGTTTTCTTTTTGCCGTCTACGACTTCTTTTACACGTTTTCCGTCAGCATCTTTACGAGCAACCTTAGCTGTTACTGTAACTGTCTCGAAATTGTCTTTCTCACGTACAGCCATAGCGATAAGTCCCTCAGCGATCTTACGGATCTCTTTAGCCTTAGCTTCTGTTGTCACGATCTTTCCGTGATGAAGAAGGTTTGTAACCTGATTTCTGAGAAGTGCTTTTCTCTGGTTAGATGTTCTGCTTAATTTTCTATATTTTGCCATTTTATTATCCTCCATCTGTGGGACACCAGGACATGCTTGTTCGGTCTTACTGTCCTGCTGCTGACACCCCACTCATTACTCTGTTTCCGGATTATTCCTCTGTAGGCTGGAGCTGAAGTCCCAGCTCTTTGAGTTTTGCAAGTACTTCCTCTAAGGATTTGCGGCCCAGATTACGAACCTTCATCATATCGTCAGAAGTCTTGTTGCATAATTCTTCAACCGTATTGATACCGGCTCTCTTAAGGCAGTTGTAGGAACGAACAGAGAGCTCAAGCTCATCAATGCTCATCTCCAGAACCTTTTCCTTCTCATTGTCTTCTTTCTCGATCATAACCTCTGCGGTCTTAGCATTCTCGGAAAGATCAATGAACAGGTTTAAATGCTCGCTGAGAACCTTTGCTGCAAGGCTGACTGCCTCATCCGGATCAAGTGTTCCATTGGTATATACATCCAGTGTAAGCTTGTCGAAGTCAGTTACCTGACCAACTCGTGTATTCTCTACGATCATGTTGACTCTGTCTACCGGTGTATAGATTGCATCCACTGCGATCATACCGATCGGCATGTCATCGGTTTTGCCTTTGTCTGCACTGATATAGCCACGTCCCTTGGTAATGGTAAGCTCCATGGCCAGTCTGCAGTCTTTTCCACCGTTCAGGGTTGCGATCACCTGATCCGGGTTCATGATCTCAATATCCTGATCTGCCTGGATATCAGCTGCTGTAACAACACCTTTGCCCTCACACTCAATGTATGCGGTCTTCGGCTCATTGTCACTGCTGTGATTCTTAATGGCAAGAGATTTCAGATTCATGATGATTTCGGTCACATCTTCCTTCACGCCCGGAATGGAGCTGAATTCATGAAGTACACCATCGATCTTCACCTGGCTTACTGCAGCTCCCGGAAGGGAGGACAGCATAATTCTTCTTAAAGAATTGCCAAGGGTAGTACCATAACCTCTTTCCAGAGGCTCTACAACGAATCTTCCAAACTTCTTATCTTCGGATATTTCGGTTATTTCGATTTTTGGTTTATTGAAATCAAACACTATAAGGTTCCCTCCTTCTGGGTTAATCAACATTCGAGGGTATTACCAATTTTTATAACTGTAGACACAGTAAACAGTTACTAATTATTTAGAATACAGCTCGACGATAAGCATCTCGTTTACAGGAACATCGATCTGCTCTCTTGTAGGAAGCTCTTTAACTACACCCTTCAGGTTCTCCTGATCAACGTCGATCCACTCCGGAACAAGTCTTCCGCCAGTGATCTCAAGGATTCCTTTATATCTCTCAGAGCCTTTGCTCTTCTCTCTGATCTCAATTGTGTCTCCTGCTTTGCACAGGTAGGACGGAATGTTTACACATTTTCCGTTAACAAGTACGTGCTTGTGATCTACGATCTGACGAGCCTCTCTTCTTGTTCTGGCAAATCCCATACGGAAAACGATGTTGTCAAGTCTGCTCTCAAGCATAACCATAAGGTTCTCACCTGTCTGGCCCTGCATTCTGTCGGCTTTCTTGTAGTAGTTACGGAAAGGTTTCTCAAGAACTCCGTAGATAAATTTTGCTTTCTGTTTCTCTTTTAACTGAAGACCATACTCAGACACCTTGCGGTTTGCACGTTTTAACTGTCTTGTGGACTTCTTATCAATTCCTAAGTAAATCGGATCCAGGCCAAGGGATCTGCATCTTTTCAGAACAGGTACTCTATTTACTGCCATTTCAACTACCTCCTAATTAGACTCTTCTGCGTTTTGGTGGACGGCATCCGTTGTGAGGAACCGGAGTTACGTCACGAATGCTGGTTACTTCAAGTCCGCATGCCTGAAGCGCACGGATTGCAGCTTCACGGCCTGAGCCCGGGCCTTTTACCATAACGTCTACTGTTTTTAATCCATGAATTAAAGCAGCCTTTGTTGCAGTCTCTGCTGCCATCTGTGCTGCATAAGGGGTAGATTTCCTTGAACCTTTAAATCCAAGACCACCGGCACTTGCCCATGAAAGAGCGTTTCCTTCGTTATCTGTCAGTGTGACGATTGTATTGTTGAAGGAAGACTGAATGTGTGCCTGTCCGTGTTCAACGTTTTTCTTGACACGACGTTTTGTCGTTTTCTTTGTAACTTTTGCCATTTTAAAACTAACCTACACTTTCCTTTTATTGAAATTAATTAGTTATATCTATAAATTATTTCTTCTTGTTTGCAACAGTTCTCTTCGGTCCCTTGCGAGTTCTCGCATTTGTCTTAGTCTTCTGACCACGAACCGGGAGTCCTTTACGATGACGGATACCTCTGTAGCATCCAATCTCCTGCAGTCTCTTAATGTTAAGGGCGATTTCCCTTCTCAGATCACCTTCTACTGTCATTGTCTCATCAATAACAGCACTCAGTCTCTTAACCTCGTCATCAGTCAGATCTCTGACACGTGTGTCAGGATTAACCTCTGCTTTAGCAAGAATTTTGTCTGCGCTTGGTCTACCAATTCCATAAATATAGGTAAGACCGATTTCAATACGTTTCTCTCTTGGTAAGTCTACACCAGCTATACGAGCCATGTACTGTTTCCTCCATTTTCTGTTTCTGAAAGTTCCGCATATCGTATGTCACTTGCTCTCGCAAGGTGAAATGGGACATATCGACCTGCCTCTTTCTTTTCAAGTTTCCTAATTGGGGTGCCTCGGTAAAACACCCAGCTGTAATTGGCGAATCACAGCCTTTCCGAAATTGCGGATCTTAACCGCTGTTGCCTCTCGGTATTAGGCAATACATGCTTATTATCTGTTCAGTAGAACAACCCTGCCGGGTGTTTCATACTGCAGCCGCACGTTTCACAAACATTCCAAAGAAGTTCCGATATGGAAATCAACCCTGACGCTGTTTGTGCTTCGGGTTCTCACAGATGATTCTGATGGATCCCTTTCTCTTAATGACCTTGCACTTCTCGCAGATCGGCTTTACAGATGATCTTACTTTCACTGGAAATCCTCCTTCCGTAAATTAGTCTCATATCTGCAGTTTCACAGGCGCACTCATACACAGTATTTGCGCGCTTGAAATATATACTAACACCTGTTTTCCTGAAATGCAAGAAAAATTTAAAAAATTTTTGATTTTTTTTACAGACTGTATTATAATGGGTGGCAAAGTCCGGCAGACATATGGAATCTGCCTATTTTAATGAAAGGAATCTTTACATATGCATACGGAAATGAAATATCGTTTTCTGATACATTACACCTTATCTTTTATCGGTGGATACCTGGGGCTTTATGCCATTGTGTCAAGAGCAGATCTTTTCGGCAATGCCCAGACAGCCAATCTTATTGGTGTTGTGCGGGATCTCATAGGCAGGAATTTTTCGGATATGCTTCTGCGTGTGGGTGCGCTTCTCATATATATGGCTGCTGTTATCCTTACGGTCTGGATCCCAGAGCATTTTTCCGCAGATCTTCGTTTTATCAGTATCGGGATCGATATCTTTGCGATCCTGCTCCTGGGATTCTTTCCTTCCGGAATGTCTCCGGTTGTGGCTCTTTACCCCGTGTTCTTTGCAATGCCTTTCCAGTGGTGTACCTTCAAGGCTCCCGGCGGATATAACAGCTCCACGATCTTTTCCACCAACAACCTTCGCCAGTTCACCACAGCTGTCACTCAGTTCCTTATGAAAAAGGACAGCGCACAGTGCGATAAAGCAAAATTCTACGGAATGACGTTGCTTTCTTTTCATACAGGTGCAGCTTTGTCTCTGATCCTGTATATGACCTGCGGTCTCTCAGGCGTATGGCTCTGTCTGGTTCCTGCCTTCTATGCTGTATGGCTGATCAGTGCAGACCGGAATACCGCAGCCGATACACCGGCAGTTACCCGAAGCACAGCTTCTGACGGCAGCAACTTCAGGAATCTTTCCTATAAGAAAAAAGAGGCCTGACTTTATTTTAGCTTTGATAAAATAAGAGGAAATGTGATCTGTTTTTACACTGTCACATTTCCTTTTTTGTTTACGCGTAAGCCCCTCTGGCGCTTACAGCTTATATGCGTTCGAAATCCAGTATCATGATTTTGAATGGCCGCAAATTGATTTCATCTATATTTCTCATACTATCCTCATAACATATCAATATGCTCTGTAACTTGTTTAAACATTTCACAGTATTTACATTGCACTTACCGGGAAAATCTTTTATAATTATTCCAGAAATCATAAATCCTGCTATATATTTTTGACCGAACATGAATGGAGAATTGAAATGCCCAAAAGTATTTACGAAGATATCTATAAAGATCTGAAAATGAAAATAGAGGACAACACCTTTGCCTATCAGGAGCTTCTGCCTTCCGAAAACACTCTGATCCAGACTTACGGCTGTTCCCGCAATACCCTGCGCCGTGCGGTCAGTCTTCTTGTCAGTGACGGCTATGTACAGACCATGCAGGGAAAAGGTGTCCGCAATATCTACCGTCCAAACGAGAAGACTGCTTTCACCATCGGAGAGATCGAAACCTTCAAGGAATCTGCTGCAAGGAACGGTCAGAATGCCCATACGGAGGTGGCTCTTTTTACAGAGCTTTGTATCAGCAAAAATCAGTCAGCTTACACAGGATTCCCCGCTGGTGCAGAAGTATATTATATTCAGCGTATCCATTATCTTGAAGATATCCCGCTGATCATCAACCATAATTATTTTCTGAAGGAATCCGTTCCCGGCCTTACTGCCGAGATTGCCAGTCATTCCATCTATGAATATCTGGAACAGGTGCTTCATATGACCATTGTCAACAGCAAACGTATCATGACTGTGGAAAAGGTTACAGAAATTGATGAAAAATATCTTCATCTGAATGTAAAGGATTATAACTGCGTGGCTGTGGTGTCCAGCCAGACTTATAACAGTGACGGTGTGATGTTTGAGTATACCCAGTCACGGCACAGACCGGATTATTTTCGATTTTATGATAATGCCCTGCGCCGATGAGCCCAGCTCATAACTGCTTCGCAGCTATACGGTTATGAGCAGGTGACAAATGTGACTCACAAATATCCGCCTAGATCTGTATAGATGCTGCAGTTTCCTATTTTCCAAAATTATGTTATACTGAAACGATCAACGGAGAGAGGAAATTTTATTTTTATGAAAAAACGAGAATCTTTTAACAGCCGCTGGGGGTTCATTCTGGCCTGCATCGGGTCTGCGGTTGGAATGGGAAATATCTGGATGTTTCCCACCAGAGTTTCCCTGTATGGCGGGGGATCGTTCCTGATCCCGTATTTTATTTTTGTGGCACTGATCGGCTTTACCGGGGTGATCGGTGAGATGAGCTTTGGCCGCGGGACACGTTCCGGGCCCATTGACGCTTTCGGCATGGCCTGTGAAACCAAATGCAGACGAAGGCTGGGCGAAACACTGGGCTGGATACCGGTGATCGGTGCACTGGCCATGGCTATCGGTTATACGGTTGTTATGGGATGGATCTTCCGATATATGCTCGGAACCTTTACAGGATCTACCCTGGCACCGGCAGATATTGAGTCCTTTGGCGCCAAATTCGGAGGCATGGCTTCTGCCTGGGGAAATAATCTCTGGCAGCTGGCTGCTCTTGTGATCTGCATGTTTATCCTGATGTACGGCGTTGGAAGTGGTATCGAAAAAGCCAATAAAGTGATGATGCCCATCTTCTTTATTCTGTTTGTGATCCTTGGCATCTACGTTGCATTTCAGCCGGGAGCTGCTGCCGGATACCGCTATATCTTCCGCGTGGAGCCGGAAGTTCTGGCAAAGCCTTCCACCTGGATCTTCGCACTTGGACAGGCATTTTTCTCCCTGTCTGTTGCAGGCAACGGTACACTGATCTACGGATCTTATCTTCCGGACAGCGAAGATATCCCTGCATCTGCTGCAAGGGTAGCCCTTTTTGATACTCTGGCTGCTATGCTGGCAGCACTTGTTATCATTCCGGCCATGGCTACCACAGGTGCCAAGCTTGACCAGGGCGGTCCCGGACTTCTGTTCATCTACCTGCCGCACCTGATCAAAACCATGCCTGGCGGACGGATCATTGCCATCATCTTTTTCGTAGCTGTGTTCCTTGCAGGCATGACCTCGCTTATGAACCTTTATGAAGCTCCTATTGCCACAGTTCAGGAAAAAACAGGTCTTGGCAGGATTCCTTCCTGCATGGTGATCGCCGTGATCGGCGTTGTGGTTTCGCTTCTTATCCAGGGCATTGTTTCTGACTGGATGGATGTGCTTTCCATCTATATCTGTCCTCTTGGCGCAGGACTTGCAGGGATCATGTTCTTCTGGATCTTCGGCCGGAGCTATGTGGAAAGCCAGGTCAGCAAAGGCTGTGCGAAACCATTCACGAAATATTTTTACCCGGTGTGTAAATATCTTTATATTCCGGTGTGCTTTCTGGTGCTGATCCTTGGTGTTGTGCTGGGCGGGATCGGATGATAAGGTGATAACATAAGTAAAATAAAAAATTATCTGCATAAACAAATCCCCCGAAAAATGATTTTTTAATCATTTCCGAGGGATTTTTATGTTTTATCTTATAATATTCGTAAAGCTGGGATTTTCGATTTGCTGCATATCCTGAATACACTCACTTCACAGTTTGTCAACAAGTTTAAGTTTTACACTGATTTCCAATTATTCTACATTCTTAGAGTGTATCCGGTTTCTCCACTTCGTAATCAGACCAGGAAGCAATTGTATCGCTGCCTGAGAAACGTAAAAAAATGTGAGTGATAAACTCCACTTCAAATTCTTTTTCTGCAGAAAAGGCAAAAAAAGACCCGGCAGCTTAACGCCACCAGGTCGTCTTTTACAATATTTCTTATTTATCTCTCCAGATGATTCTTCCTTTGGAAAGATCATACGGAGAAAGTTCGATCGTTACTTTATCTCCCGGGAGAATACGGATAAAATTCATACGGAGCTTGCCACTGATATGTGCAAGTACCACATGTTTGTTTTCCAGTTCCACTTTAAACATCGCATTAGGCAGTTTCTCCAGAACAGTGCCTTCTACTTCGATCACATCTGCTTTTGACATTTTTTACCTCCTATGTCATGACAACAATTGCTGCTTACAGATTCGTAAGCGTCAGAATCTCTGGTTCCCCATCGGTGATGAGGATCGTGTTTTCATAATGGGCGGAAAGTGAACCATCCATGGTTACCACTGTCCACTCATCGTCCAGCCATGCCACGTCCGCACGACCAAGGTTGATCATGGGCTCGACGGCCAGGGTCATTCCCGGAAGGAGCTTGATGCCCCTGCGCTTCTGCGGGAAGTTTGGAATCTGCGGATCCTCATGAAGATGAGTTCCGATTCCATGTCCTACAAGGTCACGTACAATACCATAACGGTATTTCGCTGCGTGGGCTCCGATGGCTTTGGAAATATCATTTAAATGATTTCCGGCTTTTGCCATTTTCAGTCCTTCAAAAAAGCACTCTCTTGTAACCTTAATGAGCTGCTGTGCTTCTTTGGATACTTCACCTACCGCATAGGTACGTGCTGCGTCAGAATGGTAGCCCTTATAAATCAGGCCGGCGTCGATCTTAACCAGATCCCCGTCCTGGATAATCTTCTCCTCGGATGGAATTCCATGCACAACCTCATCATTCAGGCTGATGCAGAAAGAAGCCGGAAAACCTCCGTAGTTCAGAAAGTTCGGAATACAGCCCATAGACCGGATCATTTCTTCTCCGATCTTATCAATCTCTTTGGTGCTGACACCCGGTTTGATGTAAGGGATCAAACCGTCATGCACCTTCTCAAGAAGATGGCCTGCTTCTCTCATAAGTTCGATTTCATGCTGTGTCTTAATTGTTACGGACATTCTTATTCTCCTAAGATGTCAACGATCTCCTGGAATACCTCATTCAGATCCCTGGTTCCGTCTACCGTCTTCAAAACACCCTGTGTGGTGTAATAGTCAATCAATGGCTGTGTCTGCTCATGATAAACATTCAGACGCTTCTGAACTGTTTCCGGCTTGTCATCATCACGGAGTACAAGCTTGTCACCACAGGTATCGCAGACCCCCTCTGTCTTCGGTGCTGCAAATACAACGTGATAAGTTGCACCACATTTCACACATGCACGGCGTCCGCCCATACGTTTCACGATGTTATCATCCGGCACATCCACATCGATCGCATAGTCAATTTTGCTTCCAAGTTTGTTCAGAGCCTCTGTCAGACATTCTGCCTGCGGAATTGTTCTCGGG
Source organism: Blautia sp. LMAG:89 (assembly GCF_008679485.1). Classification (NCBI taxonomy): domain Bacteria; kingdom Bacillati; phylum Bacillota; class Clostridia; order Lachnospirales; family Lachnospiraceae; genus Blautia; species Blautia sp. LMAG:89. The sequence continues at coordinate 180,618 of NZ_NANC01000004.1, forward strand.
AAACCATCCAGAACATACCCTTCCCTTGCGTCATCCTGCTGGATTCTGTCAACAACAAGGTCGCAGGTCAGTTCATCCGGAACAAGAAGTCCCTGATCCATGTAAGTTTTTGCTTTGTTTCCAAGCTCGGTACCGTTTTTGATGTTAGCACGGAAAATATCTCCTGTGGAGATGTGCGGAATCCCATATTTCGCCGCAATTTTCTTAGCCTGAGTACCTTTACCTGCCCCCGGTGCACCCAACATAATAATTCTCATAGCATACCCTCCATTTTCCTGTTTTCTGCCTGATTTTCAGACAGTCCTGTTTACAAATCAAGGCTGCGACACTTTCGCACCGCAACCTTCATTTTCAATTAGTTCAGGAAGCCTTTGTAATTACGTACAAGCAGCTGAGATTCCACCTGCTTAACGGTCTCCAGGATAACACCTACGATGATGATGATAGATGTACCGCCGAAGGAAACATCCGCACCGAACACACCGTTGAAGAAGAACGGTATAACGGCCACGATAACAAGACCTACTGCACCTATAAATATAATATAATTCAGGATTTTAGTCAAATAATCTGAAGTCGGTTTTCCCGGACGGATGCCTGGGATAAAACCGCCCTGCTTTTTGATATTATCGGCTACTTCCAACGGATTAAAGGTAATTGATGTATAGAAGTATGCGAAGAATACGCAAAGTACCACATACACAATCAGACCCCAGCTGTACTGGATCTGACTTGGATTACACCAGTTATTGGAGGAAAGTCCTCTTAAGATCTCACTTCCGATGCCCGTTCCGTTTCCTTTGCCAGCGAACTGAGCAATGATCGACGGGAAAGACATGATAGAGGAAGCAAAAATAACCGGGATAACGCCGGCAGTATTTACCTTGAGCGGGATGTTTGTGGACTGACCGCCCATCATTTTACGTCCAACCATCTTTCTGGAATACTGAACCGGAATTCTTCTCTCTGCTCCGTTGAGGATAAGTACGAGCACTACAACAAACAGAATAATCACAGCAATGATGCAGGCTGCAAGCATTCCTTTTGCAATTGTTTTGCCCTTGACGAAGTTCTCATAAAGAAGGGACATATCACTCGGGATCCTGGACACGATATTGATAGTCAGGACGATGGAAATACCATTTCCAATGCCCTTCTCTGTAATACGCTCGCCCAGCCACATAAGCATTGCGGAACCCGCTGTTAAACTTGCAACAACTACGATTCCTTTAAGGAAGCTCATGTTCGGGATCATACCCTGACGTCCAAATCCGATTGCCATGGCAACAGACTCAAACAGAGCAAGACCAACCGTTACATAACGTGTGATTGCTGTAAGCTTTTTTCTTCCTTCTTCTCCGTCACGCTGCATCTCTTCCAGTGCCGGAATGGCAATGGTAAGAAGCTGAATGATAATGGAAGAAGTAATGTAAGGTGTGATGTTCAATGCGAAAATTGACATCTGAGTAAAGGAACCGCCGGTGAACGCATCAAAGAAATTGAATGCGTCACCGGTATTAGATTCAAACCACTGCTTAAAGAAGTCACTGTCGACTCCCGGTACAGGAAGCTGGGATCCGATTCTGATCACGAATATCATCCAGATCAGATAGAGAAGCTTTCTTCTCATTTCCTTTACTTTGAAAACACTCTTAAGAGTCTCAAACATTAGATCACCTCTACTGTACCACCAGCAGCTTCAATTTTTGTTTTTGCAGTCTCGCTGACAGCGTTTACTTTAACATTAAGTTTTTTTGTAAGCTCGCCGTTTCCAAGGATCTTAACACCATCACCGATCTTGGAGATTGCACCGCTTGCAAGTAAGCTGTCAACTGTAACCTCTGCGCCATCCTCAAAACGATTGAGAACGTCTACATTGATTGCGATAATTTCTTTAGAGTTTCTGTTAGTGAAACCTCTCTTAGGAAGACGTCTGTATAAAGGCATCTGACCTCCCTCGAATCCCGGTTTCTTATGTCCGGAACGAGCAAGCTGTCCTTTATGTCCTTTACCAGCAGTTTTGCCGTTTCCTGAACCATGTCCACGGCCTCTTCTGAAGTTATCGCTATGCTTGGAACCCTCTGCGGGTCTTAAGTTTGATAATTCCATTCTGGCACCTCCTTAATCTTCTACTTTTACCAGGTGCTGCACCTGCTGAATCATTCCTCTGGTTGCAGCGTTGTCTGGCATCTCAACTGTTTTATGCATCTTTGTAAGACCCATAGCTTTTACAGTTTTTTTGTGTTTCGGTACTGCACCGATTGGAGATTTTACCAGTGTAACCTTGATTGTATCTGCCATTTCCATATCCTCCTTAACCCAGAATCTCATCTACAGATTTTCCGCGGAGCTTTGCAACCTCTTCCGGAGTCTTTAACTGGCTCAGGCCTGCGATTGTTGCCAGAACTACGTTCTGTTTATTTCTGGAACCCATACATTTTGTACGGATGTTTTTGATACCTGCAAGCTCGATTACGGCACGTGCCGGGCCACCGGCGATAACTCCAGTACCTTCCGGAGCTCTCTTCAGAAGCATCTCAGCGCTTCCGAATTTTCCGATGAAGTCATGTGTAATGGAATTGTTCTCGTCTCTTGCAACAGTAACAAGCTTCTTCATAGCGTCCTCTTTACCTTTGCGGATCGCCTCCGGAATTTCTGCTGCTTTTCCTAAACCTGCACCAACGTGTCCATTGCCGTCACCTACAACAACTAAAGCTGTGAAACGGAAGTTACGACCACCTTTAACAACCTTGGTAACACGCTTGATTGATACTACTTTATCTTCTAACTCTAACTGACTAGCATCAATAAGATTACGTTTCATGTGTTCTTTTCCTCCTCTTAGAATTTCAGTCCAGCTTCTCTTGCTGCATCTGCCAGTGCTTTAACTTTTCCGTGGTAGATATATCCACCTCTGTCGAAAACAACGCTCTCGATACCAGCCTCAACAGCTTTTTTACCGATCACTGTTCCAACTTTTGCTGCAGCCTGTACATCATCAGTGTTCTCAAGCTCTGCTTTTACGTCCTTCTGGAGAGTAGAAGCGGATACTAAAGTTTTACCAACTGTGTCATCAATAATCTGTGCATAGATGTGCTTGTTGGAACGAAATACTGCCAGACGAGGAGTAGTTGCAGTTCCGTTTAAATGATGACGTAATCTTCTATGCTTCTTTTCGCGAATTTCGCTTCTGGATGCTTTGTTAATCATATTCTCACTCTCCTTAATTATTTCTTACCGGTCTTACCGACTTTACGTCTGATAACTTCGTCAACGTACTTGATTCCCTTGCCCTTGTATGGCTCAGGTCTTCTCTTGTCTCTGATCTCAGCTGCGTACTGGCCAACTTTTTCTTTGCTGATACCAGATACGATGATCTTGTTTCCGTCAACTGTGGACTCAAGACCTTCTGGATCTTCCATCTCTACCGGGTGAGAATATCCGAGGTTAAGTACAAGTTTCTTGCCCTGCTTAGCAGCTCTGTAACCAACACCGTTAACCTCAAGCTCTTTTTTGTATCCTTCGCTTACACCAACAACCATGTTGTGGATAAGGCTTCTTGTTAAGCCGTGAAGGGCTTTGATTCTCTTTAAGTCGTTCGGTCTTGTTACAACTACATGACCGTCTTCAACTTTGATCTCTAACTCTGTCGGGAGTGCTCTCTCAAGTGTTCCCTTAGGTCCTTTTACTGTTACAACGTTTCCATCTGCGACTGTAACCTCAACGCCAGCTGGAATTGCAACCGGAAGTCTTCCGATTCGTGACATAAATTTGTCCTCCTTACTTAGATTGTCGGAGAGGGCCCATGCCCTCTCTGTTTTCAGTTTAAAAGCTATATGACTGCTTCGTTAAGCGGCTTTGGCCTACCAAACGAATGCAAGTACCTCGCCACCAACCTGAAGCTTACGAGCCTCTTTGTCAGTGATAACGCCTTTGTTTGTGGAAAGGATTGCGATACCAAGTCCACCAAGAACCTTCGGAAGCTCATCCTTGCCTGCGTATACACGAAGACCTGGTTTGGAGATTCTCTTAAGTCCTGTGATGATCTTCTGGTTTTTGTCCTCACCATATTTCAGTGTGATGTGAAGAGTTTTAACAACTCCATCCTCAACCAGATCATATTTTGCGATGTATCCCTCATCTACAAGGATGTTTGCGATAGCAATTTTCATCTTGGATGCCGGTACGTCTACAGTGTCATGTTTTGCAGTATTTGCGTTACGGATTCTTGTAAGCATATCTGCGATCGGATCGCTCATTGTCATGTAAGTTTCCTCCTCTTTCTTCAGACTTTACATGTCGTGTGAATATTATTTAAATGATTAAAAAGTTGCTTTCGCCTCGGCCTACCAGGAAGCTTTCTTAACACCCGGGATCTGACCTTTGTATGCCAGCTCACGGAAGCAGATTCTGCAAATTCCGTATTTTCTCAGGTATGCATGTGGACGGCCACAGATTCTGCAGCGAGTATACTCTCTTGTGGAGAATTTAGCTTTACGCTGCTGTTTAATTTTCATTGCTGTCTTAGCCATGAATCTTTTCCTCCTATTTAGCAAATGGCATGTTGAATAATGTCAGTAATTCGCGTGCCTCTTCATCTGTTTTAGCAGTTGTAACGAAGATAACGTCCATTCCTCTTACTTTATCAACCTTATCGTACTCAACCTCTGGGAAGATCAGCTGCTCTTTGATACCAAGAGCATAGTTTCCTCTGCCGTCGAATGCGTTCGGGTTAACACCACGGAAGTCACGTACACGTGGAAGAGCAAGGTTGATAAGACGATCAGCGAACTCATACATCTTCTCGCCTCTCAGAGTAACTTTACATCCGATCGGCATACCCTCTCTGATTTTGAAGTTAGCGACAGATTTTTTAGCTTTTGTAGCGATTGCTTTCTGTCCTGTAACAAGTTCCATATCTGCAATTGCAGCGTCAAGAAGTTTAGCGTTCTCTTTTGCCTCGCCAACACCCATGTTAACAACGATTTTCTCGAGTTTTGGCACTTCCATTACGTTTTTGTATCCGAATTTCTTGGTCATGGCATCCATGATCTCGTTCTTGTAAAGATCTTTTAATCTACTCACCTTTATATGCCTCCTCTCTTAATTAATCGATTGTCTTTCCTGTTGCTTTGGCAACACGAACTTTTTTGTCTCCATCCATCTTGAATCCAACTCTTGTAGCTTTTCCGTCTACAACGAGCATTACGTTGGAGATATGAAGCGGAGCTTCTTTTGTCACGATTCCACCGTTCTGATTAGCTGCGGACGGTTTAGCGTGCTTTGTAACCATGTTTACGTTCTCAACAACTACTGTGTTGTCTTTTACGTTAACTGCAAGGACCTTTCCGTCCTTACCTTTATCTTTTCCAGCGATTACCTTTACAGTATCACCTTTTTTAATTTTCATAGCTGACATTCGGCACCCTCCTATAATACTTCCGGAGCTAAGGAAACGATCTTCATGAATTTCTTCTCACGAAGCTCTCTGGCAACTGGTCCAAAGATACGTGTTCCTCTCGGAGTTAAGTCATCCTTGATAATTACGGCAGCATTTTCATCGAAACGGATGTAAGATCCGTCTTTACGACGAGCGCCTTTTTTAGTTCTAACAACTACAGCTTTAACAACGTCACCTTTTTTAACAACGCCGCCTGGTGTTGCATCTTTAACCGTAGCAACGATTGTGTCACCGATGTTTGCATATCTTCTTGTAGAGCCGCCCATAACACGAATACAAAGGATTTCTTTTGCACCAGTGTTGTCGGCAACTTTCAGTCTAGTTTCCTGCTGAATCATACTGGTTTCCTCCTTATTTAGCTTTCTCTACGATCTCAACCAGTCTCCATCTCTTGTCCTTGGACAGCGGTCTGGTCTCCATTACCTTAACGGTATCTCCGATGTTGCACTCATTGTTCTCGTCATGAGCTTTTAATTTATATGTTCTCTTCACGATTTTTTTGTAAAGAGGATGTTTTACATGGTCTTCAATTGCAACTACGATGGTCTTATCCATTTTGTCGCTGATAACCTTACCCACGCGGGTTTTTCTCAGATTTCTTTCCACGATCTATGTCCTCCTGTCCTATTTGGAAGCGTTTGCCTGCTCAGTGATTACTGTCTGGATTCTGGCAATATTTTTACGAACCTCTTTGATTCGTCCTGTATTGTCTAACTGGTTTGTTGCATTCTGAAATCTCAGATTGAAAAGCTCTTTTTTAGCAGCTACTAATTCTTCATTCAGTTCTGCAACTGACTTTGCTTTTAAATCTTCCACGAACTTATTAATTTTCACTGTTATCACCGCCTTCTAAGTCTGCACGAGAAACGATTTTACATTTACATGGTAACTTGTGCATTGCAAGACGTAATGCTTCACGGGCAACCTCTTCGGACACGCCTGCAATCTCAAACATAACACGACCTGGTTTTACTACTGCTACCCAGTACTCCAGAGCGCCTTTTCCGGAACCCATTCGAGTCTCAGCTGGTTTAGCTGTTACCGGTTTATCCGGGAAAATCTTAATCCAAACTTTACCGCCACGTTTGATGTAACGGGTCATAGCAACACGGGCTGCCTCGATCTGATTAGATCTGATCCAACATGGCTCAGTAGCAACAAGACCGAAATCACCATAGTTGATAACATTGCCTCTAAGGGCTTTTCCTCTCATGGAGCCACGGAATTGTTTACGACGTTTTACTCTTTTTGGCATTAACATTATTTATCGCTCCCTTCCTTAGTTCCTTTTGTCGGAAGAATCTCACCATTGTAGATCCATGCCTTAACACCAACTTTACCGTATGTGGTGTCTGCTTCCGCAAAGCCATAGTCAATATCTGCACGAAGTGTCTGAAGCGGGATTGTTCCCTCGCTGTAGAACTCTGTACGAGCCATATCAGCTCCGCCGAGACGTCCGGATACGGAAGTCTTGATTCCCTTAGCGCCAGCCTTCATTGTTCTCTGCATTGTGGACTTCATAGCACGTCTGAAGGAAATACGGTTCTCAAGCTGAAGAGCAATGTTCTCAGCAACCAGCTGTGCATCTTTGTCCGGTCTCTTAACTTCTTTGATGTCAACGATAAGCTTCTTGTCTGTGTATTTCTGAAGCTCAGCTTTAACTTTCTCGATCTCTGCGCCGCCCTTACCGATTACGATACCAGGTTTTGCTGTGTAGATGATGATCTTAACTCTGTCAGATGCTCTCTCGATCTCGATTTTGGAAACACCTGCGCTGTATAATTTCTTTTTAAGGAATGTTCTGATGTTGTAGTCTTCTACCAGGTAGTCAGCAAACTTGTCTTCTGCATACCATCTGGAATCCCAATCCTTGATAACTCCGACTCTAAGGCCATGCGGATTAACTTTCTGTCCCATGCTTTTCCTCCTTACCTTTCATCAAGCACAACTGTGATATGGCTAGTTCTCTTCTCGATTCTGTAAGCTCTACCCTGTGCTCTCGGCTGAATTCTCTTCATTGTAGGTCCCTTATCTGCATAGCATGCTGCAACATAAAGGTTGTCTGCGTTCATTCCGTTGTTGTTCTCAGCGTTTGCTACTGCTGACTCAAGCAGTTTTTTGATCACGCTGGAAGCGTATCTCGGATTGTATGTCAGGATACCAAGTGCTGTCTGTACATCTTTGCCACGGATCGCATCTAATACGTAGCAGGCTTTCTGAACAGAAATTCTTGCATAAGATAACTTTGCAGACGGCCTTGTCTCTCTATTATTCTCATTTCTGGCTCTCTTTATCTGGCTTCTATGTCCTTTTGCCATCTTAAAGTGCCTCCTTTCTTAAATTCGATATCTAAGTTATCTGCCAGCTGTCTTAAATTGACAGCGGGCAGTTATAAATCTGATGACTAGCGTACTCCGGACTTCTTCTCGTCTTTTCCGTGTCCTCTGTAAGTTCTTGTTGCAACGAACTCACCAAGTTTGTGTCCTACCATATCCTCTGTGATATATACCGGCACATGTTTTCTTCCGTCATGAACAGCGATTGTGTGTCCTACGAAAGACGGGAAGATTGTGGAACGGCGAGACCAAGTTTTGATTACGGATTTATCATTTGCAGCGTTAAGAGCGTCTACTTTTTTAAGTAAGCTCTGGTCTGCAAAAGGTCCTTTTTTCAGTGAACGAGACATGCTTTCTCCTCCTTATTATTTCGATAATGCTTTTCCATCGCGTCTTCTTACGATGTACTTGTTGGACTGTTTGTTTTTCTTTCTGGTCTTCAGGCCGAGAGCAGGTTTGCCCCACGGTGTGCAAGGACCTGGGCGTCCGATACCGGTCTTACCTTCACCACCACCATGTGGATGGTCATTCGGGTTCATTACGGAACCACGAACTGTAGGTCTGATACCCATGTTACGTTTACGTCCGGCTTTACCGATGTTAATAAGGTTGTGATCTCCGTTTCCGATTACACCAACAGTTGCGCGGCATACGATCGGAACCATTCTCATCTCACCGGAAGGAAGACGAAGTGTTGCGTACTTTCCTTCTTTAGCCATGAGCTGTGCGCCGTTTCCTGCAGAACGAACCATCTGTCCGCCTTTTCCAGGATGAAGCTCAATGTTGTGAACCATAGTACCAACCGGGATAAGCTCCAGTGGGAGGCAGTTTCCAACACGAACCTCAGCTTCCGGACCATTGTAAACCTTCTGGCCTACTTTAAGTCCCTCTGGAGCGAGGATGTAAGCTTTCTCGCCATCTGCGTAGCAGATCAGAGCGATGTTAGCTGTTCTGTTCGGATCGTACTCGATTGTTTTAACTGTTGCAGGGATTCCATCTTTTCTTCTCTTGAAGTCGATGATTCTGTATTTTCTTCTGCTTCCGCCACCCTGATGTCTTACAGTGATCTTACCCTGATTGTTACGTCCAGCGTTCTTCTTAAGGGAAGTAACGAGGGATTTCTCTGGTTTTGCAGCTGTAATCTCAGAGAAGTCGGAACCAGTCATATGTCTTCTTGACGGTGTATATGGGTTATAGCTTTTGATTCCCATGATGTTTCTCCTTTCGAATTTGTTCTCGTGCTTTCGTGCACATATTCGGACTTATCTGTTAATTAAAGTCCCTCAAAAATCTCGATATCTTTGCTCTCTTCTGTAAGAGCTACGATAGCTTTTTTAGTCTTAGCAGTTTTTCCAACTACCATTCCACGGCGTTTTTTCTTTCCATCACTGTTGATGGTGTTTACGCTCTTAACTTTTGTTCCCTCGAACATCTTCTCAACAGCCTCTTTGATCTGAGTCTTGTTAGCTTCCGGATGTACAAGGAATGTATATTTCTTCTCACCCATGTCTGCCATGGATTTCTCTGTGATAACCGGACGGATGATTACGTCATAGTACTGAATACTTGCCATTATGCGTATACCTCCTCGATAGATGCAACGGCATCCTTTGTAACAACTACGGTGTTGTGTTTCATAACATCGTATGTGTTGATTGTAGCCGGTGTTGCAGTTTCCACGTCAGCGATGTTTCTTGCGGAAAGAACTACGTTCTGATCGTTGTCAGCTGTGATTACAAGAGCTTTCTCTGCTTTCAGGTTTGTAAGAACCTTCTGCATCTCTTTTGTCTTAACCTCAGCAAGTGCAAGGCTGTCAACAACAACAAGTTTATTATCCTGAACCTTGGATGTCAGAGCGGATTTAAGAGCTGCTCTTCTTTCCTTCTTGTTCATTTTTACTTCATAATCTCTCGGAACCGGAGCGAATACAACACCGCCGCCTGTCCACTGTGGTGCACGGATGGAACCCTGTCTTGCATGACCTGTTCCTTTCTGTCTCCACGGTTTTCTTCCGCCGCCTCTTACCTCAGAACGAGTTTTCGCTTTCTGAGTTCCCTGACGGTTATTTGCAAGCTGACGAACAACTGCAAGATGAACGAGATGCTCGTTGATCTCAACGCCGAATACTGCGTCATTCAGCTCCATTGTGCCAACTTCATTGCCTTCCATATTATAAACAGTTACATTAGCCATTCTGATGCTCCTCCTTTCCTATTATAAGGACTTTACTGTCTCTTTGATTGTAACCAAAGATTTCTTAGGTCCTGGAACAGCACCCTTAACTAACAGTAAGTTATTTTCTGTATCTACACGTACGATCTCAAGATTCTGAACAGTTACCTGAACATGTCCCATGTGACCTGGCATATGTTTTCCTTTGAAAACCTTGCTCGGATCGGAGCAAGCGCCGTTGGAACCTGCATGACGATGATATTTAGAACCGTGAGCCATAGGTCCTCTGGACTGGCCATGTCTCTTGATGGCGCCCTGGAAGCCTTTACCTTTGGAAACTGCAGTAGCATCGATATGATCTCCTGCTGCAAAGATATCAGCCTTGATCTCCTGTCCAACCTCATACTCGCCGGCATTGTCAAATCTGAACTCTTTTACAAATCTCTTTACAGCTACACCAGCTTTGTCAAAGTGGCCTTTCTCCGGTTTGTTGACCAGTTTCTCTCTGATCTCGCCGAAGCCAACCTGAACTGATGTGTATCCATCGTTCTCCTCAGTTTTAACCTGAGTTACAACGCAAGGACCTGCCTGTAAAACAGTTACCGGAATTAACATTCCATCTTCATTGAAGATCTGAGTCATTCCGACTTTAGTAGCTAAAATAGCTTTCTTCATTTCTTTCTTCCTCCTTATAGCGGATTACCATTCGGTAATCATATAGTTAATGTCAAATGACATTATTAGCGGTTTTTCATCTTGATATCGATGTGAACACCAGCCGGCATTTCCAGTCTGGAAAGTGCATCTACTGTTTTCTGAGTTGGTGTCAGGATATCGATAAGTCTCTTATGTGTTCTCTGCTCAAACTGCTCTCTGGAATCTTTGTATTTGTGAACAGCTCTTAAGATTGTAACAACCTCTTTCTTAGTAGGAAGCGGAACCGGTCCACTTACCATTGCTCCGTTCTTCTTTACTGTCTCGATGATCTTTGCTGCAGATGCATCAACGAGCTGATGATCATATGCCTTTAATGTGATTCTCATTACCTGATTTGCCATAAAAAAAGTCTCCTCCTATTCGTACTTATATAGCAGTACGACAAGCGGCGACTGTACACATCTCCGTGTGTGTCATGGTATATTTGCACACACGTCCCATCCCAAGATGGTTATTGAACTTTGTACAGTGACTTGTCGTCAGTTTCCTAACTTGACATTCGCTCCACGGAAAACCTGCCAGTGTGGCAGCAACCTCGCGCTTCATAGCTATCAATGTCACAGCAAGGATTAGTATATACGATGATTCTTCAGAATGCAAGCCTTTTTTTTAAATTTTTTTGATTTTTTTTAAAAAAGAAGAAAATGGCTCATTTCTGAACCATTTTCTTCTTATATAATAGGTACTTATTTTATTCTTCCATATCGTCCACATCACCACTGATGATATCCGAGTAATCAAACAGTGTAACCTTCGTGATGTCATCCTTAACGATATCCGGTGCATCACCGGCCTTCTTTACGCGGCTTGCAAGCTGCGCTGCGGAATAAGACGGCATCGCAAGGCTTCCAATGGTAACCGGCTCCTCTTCCTCTTCCGGAACCTCTTCGACCTTTCCGGCCGGATGCGGCTTTCTGTTTTCTTCAACCGTACGTTCTGCCATTTCCAGTCTGGAAAGCATATCTGCTTCTTCTGAAGTGGCTGCTGCAATCTCTTTCTTAAGTTCCGCATGAGCTTCACTTGCGGCAGTCTGTGCAGTCTGCTGTATGGCAGCCTTCTTTTTATTCTCCGAATAGCCTGTAACATCCTCTTCGTCAATCTCATCTACGAAACCGCCCGTACGGACCTTACGCTTATCTGCTTTTTTATTTTTGTGTTTTCGTGCCTTTTCTTCCTGAATGATCTCTTTTTCTTCTTCCTTCATTCTTCTGGCACGTGCTTTTTCTTCCTGCTTCAGTTCTTTCCTGGACTTCACATAACCCGGTTCCGGATCGTTCACATCTTCCTCAATATCATCCGGCTCTTTCTTCCAGAGCTCTGCGATCACATACAGGATGATCAGGAACAATACGACCAGACCAAGGATGATCAGGCCTTCAATACTTTCTGTAGCCACCATAAGATATCCCACATAGCCAATGGTAACTACAACTTTTGGAACATAATCTCCAACCTTAATGGTAAAAGTCTTTCCTCCGGAAACGGACTGATCTGTTACTGTTCCGGTTCCCTTGGAGGCATCGAGATTGGTGATCGTATATTTATATGTCTCGGAATCTTTCTGTACAAGGATCGGAGTACCTGCGCTGATCGCAGAACTCTTCTCCGGGATCGCATATGTAACAGATCCGACTGGGAGGTTCGTTGCCTTATCGGATTTATCCACGATCACTGTTCTCACCCCGAAGAACGGCGGAAGAACAAGTCCCAGTACACAGATCAGTGTGCATATCACAACAAAATGTACGATAAATTTCAATACTTTTGACATAGGTAATCTTCCTCTTTCATATTTGTAGGTACTTTGAAGCGGAAAGGGATACAGCGGGAATCGGTCTTCCTTTCCGTCTGTATCCCTTTATATTCCACATCCGCAGGAATCTACCCTTTTCCGCGGACTGCTCTGTCCCAACTGATTACTGGTTGCTTAAATACTGTTCAATACTCTCCATCGCTGCATTCTCATCATCACCGTTGGCAGACAGTGTAATCTCTTCTCCAGCGTCAAGTCCCAGGGTCATCATTCCCATAATGCTCTTTGCATTGACTCTTTTTTTGCCAATCTCAACATAAATTTCACTGTTAAACTGGCTTGCCACCTGAACAAGCTGTGCTACAGGTCTTGCCTCCAGTCCAGTGGATAAGTTGATAGTGATTGGTTTTTTAATCATAATAGCTCCTCCTTGTTCTCCCGCAGCTCATCTGCGATCTCACTCAGCTTGCGAAGCCGGTGATTCACACCTGATTTGCCCACCTGCGGATTCAACATCATACCTAATTCTTTCAGTGTGGCATCCGGATACTGCAGTCTCAGCCTGGCTATCTGTGCCAGTCCATCGCTTAAGCTCTCAAAGCCGATAGTTCTACTGATCAGCTGTATATCTTCCACCTGTCTCACTGCCGCATTTACCGTTTTATTGATATTCGCAGCCTCACAGTTCACCTTACGGTTTACCGTGTTACGCATTTCCTTAAGTATCCGGATGTTCTCCAGATCCATAAGGGCTACGTTCGCCTCCATGACTGCCAGCATGTCAACGATCTGCGCGCCTTCCTTCACATAGACCACATATGATTTCTTGCGCACCACAATTTTAGCTTCTACGTGAAAACTGCGGATAATCCCCTGTAATTGTTCTGCTTTCCTGCTGTCCGGACACACGATCTCAAAATGATACCCTTTCTCTGGATCACTGATCGAACCGGACGACAAAAAAGTACCGCGAATAAATGCCCGCTTGCAACAGTTCATCTGAACCACAAGCGAATTATCCATTTCAAGTAAACCGGTTTCGTTATCCACAGAAAGCTTTGTCCCCTGCAGTACTTCCTCTGTTCTGGCAGGATCCGTAACCTCAACAAGATATACCTTACCCCGTTTGAGATGAGACCCTTCCCGGATAACAATCGCTGTCTCTATATTAAAGGTTTTTCGCAATAATGTAAAGCTTTTTCTTGCAACTGCTTCATTTTCTGTCTGGATCCATAGTTTTCTGTTTCCATCCGACATTTTTTCCACACGGCCGCAGCCGCAGAGCAGTGCCGCCAGTTCTGCCACCTGACAGTGCCTGGCCAGACTAAGCTGTCCTGCAAGTTCTTCTTTGACTTTTCCTGAAAATGACATCCCGAACCCTCTTTTACTGTTTCCCTGCCACCCTTTTCATCGCGGCAGTTATTTTTTCAGAAGTCTGTCCTTCTCCGCATCCCTGTGCTCCAGGCGGATGCCGTATTCATCCGATTTGGAAAGCCTGGAAAAAAGTTCTCTGGCAATCGTAACAGAACGATGTTTCCCCCCTGTACATCCGATACCGATCACAAGGCTTGTTTTCCCTTCTTTAATGTAGTTAGGGATCAGAAAACGGATCATATCCTCCAGTTTGTCCGCGAAGGCTTTCGCCGTATCACTGGCCATCACATAATTGAACACTTCATCGTCAAGGCCTGTCAGAGGACGCAGTTCATCCACATAATAGGGATTGGGAAGAAATCGCACATCAAACACAAGATCTGCATCTGCCGGGATTCCATACTTAAAGCCGAAGGAAAGCACAGAGATCATGATATTGCTGAACTCTCTGTCATCCACAAAGATCTTTTCGATTTCCTGGCGAAGCTCCCTGGTAAGCAGATGGCTGGTATCAATGATATAATCCGCACGTTTCCGGAGAAATTTTGTTTTCTCACGTTCCAGGCGGATTCCCTCATCCACTCTCCCTGCTCTTGCCAGCGGGTGGCTTCTTCTGGATTCTTTATAGCGTTTTACAAGGACAGAATCCTCTGCATCCATAAACAGGATCTCGTAATCATACCCGGTCTGCTTCATACGGTCCAGAACTACTTCCAGTTCATCAAGGGCACTTCCGCTTCTGGCATCGATCCCCAGAGCCACATTTCTAACATTTTCGCTCTGCATCTCAGGAAGAAGGGAAGCAAATTTTTCCAGAAGCTGGATTGGAAGATTATCCACGCAGAAATATCCCATATCCTCCAACATTTTAAGTGCAGCTGTTTTTCCTGCTCCTGACACTCCTGTAACGATCACAAAACGCATAATCTCTCTTCCTTTCCATTTCTTCTTCCGTTATCTGCAAAGCGTACATACGCATTCCTGTTACCTCTGTTTCGTATCCTGGGTACCTGAAAGCCGGACTACGCTGAGCCTTTTAGGTCTGTGCGATCGGATCCACAGACAAGTAAGTGGTATAATTATTTTGAAAACGATGTACCAGAAATGGTCATCAGGCTTCAAAATCACCCAGGAACTTCACCTCCGGTTCCAGCGTAACTCCATATTTCTTATAAACGATATCCCTGACATTATCCATCAGCGTGCGGACATCCCTGGCAGTTGCACCGCCTGCATTGATCACAAAGCCACAGTGTTTCTCAGAAACCTGTGCACCACCTACCTGATATCCAGCAAGACCGCTGTCCATGATCAGCTTACCTGCAAAATATCCCTCCGGTCTCTTAAAGGTACTTCCAGCACTGGGATACTCCAACGGCTGTTTGGTGGTACGACGGATCGTCAGATCTTTCATTGTCTCACGGATCACTTCCGGATTTCCCTCCTTCAGCTGCAGCTTTGCTTCCAGCACGATATAACCTGCGGTTTTGATGATGCTGGTACGATATCCCAGTTCCAGTTTATCTGCCGGAAGGGTAACGATCTCTCCCTCCTCATCCATCACAGTTACCTCTATGAGAACATCCTTCATCTCGCCGCCATAGGCACCTGCATTCATCACAACCGCACCGCCCATAGTTCCCGGGATCCCGCCTGCAAACTCAAAGCCTGTAAGAGCTGCATTTTTTGCTGCTGCTGCCACCGATGAAAGCAGCGCACCTGCCTGTACGGTGATCTCTGTTCCTTCTACGGTAACGGCAGACATATTTTTGTAGATCTGGATAACCGCGCCACGGTAACCGCCGTCTCCTACCAGAAGATTACTTCCATTTCCGAGGATAAAATAAGGGATCGCACTTTCTTTACAGATTTTTACGATACGCCCCACATCTGTGTCTTTATCCGGCATCAGAAAATAATCCGCCGGACCTCCGATCTTAAAAGTTGTATGACGGCTCATTGCTTCGCCTGTAAAAACACGTTCTTCTCCAAGAAGATCGCAGAACTTTTTTATGATTTCTGAATTCACTTTTTATTTCCTCAGTCTTTCTGTTTTATTTCTGTAAAGCAGACATTACTGTTCCGCCTTGACTCCTACTCATGAACTGGATCTGTCCGTGATCTGCGCTCAATTTCTCATTTGCTGTCAGCTGTGTGAAACGTTTCCGGCTGACAGTATATCCCGCACAACTTCTCCCGCCAGCAGATATCCCGCAGTCCCTGTCACAAAGGAAATATTTCCTTCGGCAGGCTTCTTCACCATAGTTCTTCTCCGTCTGAAAAGCTTTTCTTTTGCCGGTTGTTCTCTGGAATACAGTACTTTGAGTTTACGTATTCCCTGTTTACGCAGTTCTTTTTTTATGATCCTGGCCGCCGGGCATACTGTGGTCCTGCTGATATCCGCAACCTCAAGTCTAGACGGGTCTATCTTGTCCCCGATGTCCAGGCAGGAGATCACAGGCACACGTTCCTCCCTTGCTCTGCTGATCAGAAGCAGTTTTGACGACAGTGTTCCCATTGTATCCACAATATAATCAAAGGAACGCAATTCAAACATTCCCGCAGTCTCCTCATTATAAAAGGTTTCGTAGGTATGCACCAAAATATTCTCATCAATATCCCGGATTCTCTTCTTGGCCGCCTCTACCTTGCTCATTCCCAGAGTAGAATGAAGTGCCAGCACCTGGCTTCCGATATTCGTCAATGTGATCTTTTCATGATCGACCAGTGTCAGACTCCCCACACCGCAGCGCGCAAGTGACTCTGCCACCTGTGATCCGGCTCCGCCAAGACCGAATACTGCAATTTTCGCCCTGCTGAGTTTTTTTACACCTGTATTTCCAACGAGCAATTCCATACGTGAAAAAGCATCCTGCATATCCGTCCTCCTGACACTGTTTTTTCTTTTGATTGAGAAAGACAGCGCCTGTCCGCCGCTGTCCATATTCCTTTTTATTATACTATCTCTGTCCGTAAATGTACAGATATTCTTGTTTTTTAAGATTTTCGCATAAAAAATTTATATTTTCTCATACTATTCCCATACAATCCCACAAGGAGGTTCTGTCCATGCTTCAACAGCTGATTCTGTGCTTTATCGGTTTCTGTGCCGGGATCATCGTTGCAGGAGGTGTCTCCGGACTGCTGATCGGCCTTTCCATTGTTCCCCGCTATGCAGGTATCACGCATACAGCTGACCAGATTTTTCTTTATGAAGATCTGACACTTCTGGGAACAGTTGCCGGAACCGTCGTCACCCTGTTTCCGATCAGAATTCCGCTGGGGCCTTTTTTCCTGGCTGTCTGCGGAGTATTTTTCGGAATTTTCCTGGGCGGCTGGATCCTTGCACTGGCAGAGATTGCAAAAGTCTTTCCCGTCTTTGCCAGACGGCTGAAGCTCTCTCAGGGGCTTTCTCCGGTAATAATTTCTATTGCTGCCGGAAAAGCCCTAGGCTCCCTGTTTTATTATGCCATGAGCTGGATGTAATTCTTACTGTCACTCTACCATCTCACGAAAGGATTTTCCATATGCAAAATATCAACGAAAAAAAATATGAACAATATGTCAAGCAGCTTACTCCCACCCACAGTCTGCCACTGAATATGGCAAAAGCTTTTCTCACAGGCGGACTGATCTGTCTTCTTGGACAGGTTATCTTAAACACAGCACAGGCTCTCGGTGCAGATGCTTCCGATTCCAGAACTTGGTGTTCTGTCCTTCTCATTCTCTTAAGCGTCCTTCTCACAGGCTTTGGTATTTATCCCAAAATCGGCAAATTCGGCGGTGCAGGAAGTCTTGTTCCCATTACCGGATTCGCCAACTCAGTGGCTGCATCCGCCATTGAGTTCCGGGCAGAAGGACAGGTTTTCGGCATAGGGTGCAAGATCTTTACTATTGCAGGCCCTGTGATCCTCTACGGCATCTTAAGCGCCTGGGGACTGGGTGTGATCTATTATATCCTGAAGATCCTGGAGGTGATATCATGAGCAAAAATCTCAGACTTGGCGCAGCCAGCATTGCATTTTCACAGCCTTTGTATATCGAAAGCGCCGCCTCCATCGTCAGTCAGAAAGAGGCGGACGGTCCTCTTGGAGATCTTTTTGACCTGGTCTGTGAAGATCCCATGTTTGGCTGTGACACCTGGGAATCTGCGGAAAGCACACTGCAGAAAGAAACTGCCACTCAGGCCATAAGCAAAGCCGGACTGAGCTCCGAAGATATCCATCTGATGTTCGCCGGAGATCTTCTCGCTCAGACATCAGCCACCTGTTTCGGCTCCGCTGGACTTGGAATTCCCTTTTACGGTCTTTACGGCGCCTGCTCCACCATAGGGGAAGCACTTTCTCTCGGTTCCCTTGCTCTGACCGCCGGATTCGGCACACGGGTCTTATGTGCCACCTCCAGCCATTTCGCAAGTGCGGAAAAAGAATTTCGTTTTCCTCTGGGATACGGAAACCAGCGGCCGTTTTCTGCCACCTGGACAGTAACCGGAAGCGGTGCCTGTATCCTAAGTACATCTCCTCCCGGAGAAAAAGCTCCTCTGCGCTCCGGCAAAGGCTGTGCTGCTATCACCGGCCTTACTGCCGGCCGTGTGATGGATTACGGTCTCAGGGATTCCATGAACATGGGAGGCTGTATGGCTCCTGCAGCCTGCGATACCATTGCACGAAGCTTTTCGGATTTCGGGCGGACGCCTTCGGATTATGATGCCGTCTTTACCGGGGATCTGGGGATCATCGGGCAGAAAATTCTCCTGGATCTTCTGGAGGAACAAAATATCCGGCTTTCTCCCATTCATAAAGACTGCGGTATCCTGATCTATGACGATCCTTCTCAGGACACCCACGCAGGAGGAAGCGGCTGCGGCTGTTCTGCTGTAGTCCTTGCCTCCTATATCCTTCCGAAGATTGTATCCGGAGAATGGAAGCGGATCCTTTTTGTACCAACAGGAGCGCTTCTTTCCAAAGTAAGCTTTAACGAAGGTGACAGTATTCCGGGTATTGCCCACGGAGTTGTCATCGAGCATATGGAGGTATGAGCATGGATTACTTTAACGCATTCTGGTTCGGCGGCCTTGTCTGTGCCCTGATCCAGATCCTTCTGGACAAGACAAAGCTGATGCCAGGCCGTGTGATGGTACTTCTGGTATGTAGCGGCGCCCTGTTAAGTGCCGTTGGCGTCTACCGGCCGCTGGTGGATTTTGCAGGTGCCGGGGCCTCCGTCCCGCTGATCGGTTTCGGACATGTATTATGGGAGGGTATGAAAAAAGCCATTGAAGAAGACGGCATCCTTGGGCTTTTTACAGGAGGCTTCACTGCCTGTGCTGCCGGAGTTTCCTCCGCCCTGATCTTCTCTTATCTGGCCAGTCTCTTCTTCCGTCCAAAAATGAAAAAATAATATTCCGGGAAAGGAGTTTTTTCTCATGAGTGATACTCTTTATCTGCAGCTGGATCAGAACATTGAAGTCACCAACCCACATGTATATCTTCAGGATATCGCTGCACTTTCCATGAGTGACCCCAAAATCCTCAATCGTCTGCGGGTCATGCCTGTGATCGTTCTGGATGCGAAAAAGCCCGGACGCTATGTGATGTCTGTCTCAGATCTTCTGAAAAAGATCCAGAAGCTGGAACCCTCCATTGATATTTCTCCCATCGGGGAAACGGATTTTATCATCACCTACCGCATCAGCTCTGCCACAGGGAAAATTTTCCGGTATGTAAAAATCCTTTTTGTATGCCTGGTTTCCTTTTTCGGCGCCGCTTTTTCCATTATGACCTTTAATAATGACGTAGATATGGGCAGCCTTTTTAGCCAGTTTTACACTCTTGTTACGGGAAAAAGTTCCTCCGGCTTTACCATCCTGGAGATTTCCTACTCCATCGGGATCGGCCTCGGCGTACTGATCTTCTTTAATCATTTCGGGCATCTGAAGCTAAGCGATGATCCCACACCTATGCAGGTGCAGATGCGGACCTATGAGGATGACGTAAACCGGACACTGATCGAACAGGCTGCACGAACAGAAAATCCAGAAACTGAATCATAACCAGAGCACACTCTCATATCCGTACAATTCCGCCGCCTGTCGCACAAAAAAAGCTCCCTGCAGATTTCTCTGCAAAGAGCTTTTTTTATATAATATGGGTTTACTTTTTTTCTGAAATGATATTTACAGAAGTCCTCCGATGGATAAGAACAGAGGAGCAAATACCAGTGATACAATAGTCATAAGCTTGATCAGGATGTTAATGGAAGGCCCTGATGTATCTTTGAACGGATCGCCGACTGTATCGCCGACAACGGCTGCTTTGTGCGCCTCGCTGCCTTTTCCGCCATGATGACCTGTCTCGATGTATTTTTTTGCATTATCCCATGCACCACCTGCGTTGGACATGAAGATTGCCATCAGTACACCTGTTACAAGCGCACCAGAAAGAAGTCCTCCAAGAGCCTCAACGCCAAGAACAACACCTACGATAACCGGAACAACGACCGCCATGATTCCAGGAAGCATCATCTCGTGAAGAGCTGCTGTTGTGGAGATCGCAACGCATGATTTGTAATCCGGTTTCTCGGTACCCTTCATGATACCCGGTTTCTCACGGAACTGGCGTCTTACTTCCTCGATCATCTTGTAAGCAGCCTTGGAAACGGATTCCATTGTGAAGGCTGAGAAGAGGAATGTAAGCATACCACCGATAAAGATACCGATCGTAACACGAGGAGCAAGGATATTGATCGCATCCAGATTTACTGCATTCGCATAAGATACAAACAGAGCAAGCGCTGTAAGAGCTGCGGAACCGATCGCGAAGCCTTTACCCATAGCTGCTGTTGTGTTACCTACAGAATCAAGCTTATCTGTGATCTCACGAACTGACTCATCCAGACCTGACATCTCTGCAATACCACCGGCATTGTCAGCGATGGGTCCATACGCGTCAACGGCAACTGTGATTCCTGTTGTGGAAAGCATACCAACTGCTGCAAGAGCGATTCCGTATAATCCATCCACACCGTATGCTACAAAAATACCAACACAGATCAGCAGGATCGGGAATGCTGTAGATTTCATACCTACTGCGATACCACTGATGATAGTTGTAGCTGCACCTGTCTCAGACTGCTCGCCGATTCCCTGAACCGGTTTATAATCTGCAGATGTGTAATACTCTGTAATGTTTCCGATGATGACACCGACAACAAGACCTGCGATCACAGCAATGGCTGCCTTCATGTCTCCGAAGAGAGTCTTGCTGAGGATCAGGGACACGATGATAACAAGTGCTGCAGATACATAGCTTCCTCTTGTGAGGGCTTTCTGCGGATTGGAATTATCATCACCTTTTACAAAGAATGTTGCAATGATGGATGCGATCAGTCCACAGCCTGCAATAGCCAGCGGATAGAGAACACCGGAAACTGCTCCGGCTACCGCACCAAGTGTAAGGGCAGATACCAGAGATCCTACATAGGACTCAAAAAGGTCTGCACCCATACCGGCAACATCACCTACGTTATCACCTACGTTATCCGCGATAACAGCCGGGTTACGAGGGTCATCCTCCGGGATTCCTGCCTCAACCTTACCTACAAGGTCAGCTCCTACGTCAGCTGCCTTTGTATAGATTCCACCACCAACACGTGCAAACAGTGCGATGGAAGAAGCACCAAGGCTGAATCCAGAAAGTACGTCAACGTTCTTTGTGATGATATACACAACGCTGACACCCAGCGCGCCAAGACCTGCAACACACATACCCATAACAGCACCGCCGGAGAATGCAATGGAAAGAGCCTTGTTCATTCCTCCCTCTTTTGCTGCATTTGCTGTTCTTACATTAGCCTTTGTTGCAACGGTCATACCGCAGTATCCTGCGATTGTTGAAAACAGAGCACCTACTACGAAGCAGATTGCTGTTACCCAGCTTCCAACTCCGATTCCGATCAGTACAAAAAGTACGGCTACAAAAATAACCAGGATCTTGTACTCTGCTGTTAAGAAGGCGCGGGCACCTTCTGCGATCGCACCTGCGATCTCCTTCATTCTGTCTGTTCCTGCATCCTGCTTGCTGACCTTCGCTGCAAGGTATGCTGCGAACAAAAGTGCCAGTACTGCTGCCACCGGCACCAAATACATGTAGTTTTCCACTCTTTTTACCTCCGTTCATGTATTGTTAATACTTTATCACATTATTTTGCATATTTCAAATAGAATTTTCACTTAGTTTTTTGTTAATATTGTGATATAATAAAATTTTATATAAATGAAATAAAATTTTTTTATATTATTGTTCGCATTTTTTCAGTTTCAGACAGATTATATAATAGGAAGTTTTTTTATATCTCTATTTGGACAAAATTTCCATTTTTCTTTCCAGAAGATTTTTTTCCAATAATTGTTTTTCTGCATTTTCGAATCCAATTCGTTCTATAGTCTCGGCAAAACGTTCTCCCTTTAATCCCTGGTCCTTAAAAAGCAGGATTGCCTTCTCAATAACATCCAGTGCCTCTTCCTCTGACGTAAAGATCCGGTTCAGGGCCTTTCCATGAGAAATTTTCTTTCCCCAGCGTCCACCGATATAGATCTTGAATCCGTAGGTACCGTCCGGGATGGAATGGAATGGACATTTTCCCACACACCTTCCGCAGTGTCTGCAAAGCTCCTCATCAATGTGCAGTTTCCCGTCAACGACCTTTGCAACTTTATTCGGACATGCTGCTTCAATGGCACATTTCTTACATCCTTTGCAGGCTTCAATATCAAAATGTGGGATTCTCTGTCCGATGATCCCCACATCGTTCAGATTTGGTTTCACACAGTTATTCGGGCATCCGCCTACTGCGATCTTAAATTTATGCGGCAGTGCAACCTGACGGTAGCCTTTATAGAATCTCTGGAAAATCTCTTCTGAAATTGCATAGGAATCCAGAAGTCCATACTGACAGGTGGTTCCCTTGCAGGATACTACCGGTCGGACCTTTGCTCCTGTTCCTCCTGTCTCCAGACCTTCCTTCGCAATAAATTCCTGAAACTCTTCGATCTTTTCATAGGGGATTCCCTGGATCTCCACGGAGAGCCTGGTCGTGTAGGTAAGATTTCCGTTGCCGAATTTCTCTGCTGCTTCCGCCATACATCTGTGCTGTGCCGCTGTCACCTTTCCGTTTACAGTGATCACCCGTGCAGAAAATTCATCGGTTCCCCGGTTATTTAAAAACCCCTGCCCCTTCAGTCTTTTCTCTTCCTCTTTGCTTACAGTTAATGCTGACATATTTCCTCCTCCTGGTCTCACCGGCATTCCGATACTTTCCCACGGTATCGTTGCCCTGTATTTTGCAATGTTGAAATCGTTTTCACGTACTTCCTACTATACCACTTGAAGATGTATTTGAGAAATGATATTATTTTATAAAAATGATAGGTTTTACCTATATACCAATTTACAATAAAAGGAGATTCCATATGACCATCCGCCATCTCACTGTTTTTGCGGCCGTTGCGGAACAGGGCTCCATGAGTGCTGCTGCCAAACATCTTTATCTTTCCCAGCCAACAGTCAGTCAGGCCATCCGTGAGCTGGAAGCTCATTATAACGGCCTTCTCTTTGAACGTCTTGGAAAAAAGCTTTATCTCACAGAACGGGGAAAGATTCTTCTTCCCCATGCCCGTGAAATGATCCGCCAGTTTCAGCAGCTGGAAGAGCTGATGCAGAACCAGGGACAGTCTTCCACCCTGAAGCTTGGCTCCACCCTCACTGTGGGAACCTGCCTGACCCCATCCATTATCCTGGATCTGCAGAAAAAAATCCCGGACCTTGACGTTTACTCCTTTGTCACCAACACGCAAAATATCGAACAGAAGCTTCTGCGTTCTGAGCTGGACGCTGCTGTGGTAGAAGGTGAGATCCATTCCCCGGACCTTGTCGTTCTTCCCATCATCGACGACTGCCTGGTCCTTGCCGCCGGAAAAAAGCATCCGTTTTACCGCAGAGGACGCATCCATGACCAGGAGCTGAACAACCAGAAATTTGCAGTCCGGGAATATGGAAGCGGTACCAGACAGCTTTTTGAAGATTACACCCTTCGCCATGATCTGAAGATCCGGACTGCCTGGGAAGCCAACAGTCCGCAGGCACTGCTGAACGCAGTGCTGTATAACCAGATGCTCTCTGTTATGTCCATCCGTCTTATGCATCATGAGATCCGTCACCGTTCAGTCCGGGTCTTCTGCAACGAAGCAGGGGAATGGAACCGGAAATTCAAGCTGGTCTATCACAAGAATAAGTTTCTTACCCCTGCCATCTTTGAGCTGGAAAAGATCCTTCACACCTATCAGCAGCTGGAACTGCCCTCTGTCATGGGTGTTCTGGAACAAGAATAAGCAGGGGACTTACTTGATCCAGAAAAAAAACGGCCGCACATATCGCTCTTACGATATGTACAGCCGTTTTTCGTTTTTTTCTCACCCGACAGAGTCGGATCTTTTTTTGAACCGGATATTTAGTTTGATTCGTTGAACACGTTTTTATCCAGTGCACGGTTCTGGTGTGCAACGATGGTTGTGCAGACTGCATCACCGGTAATGTTAACCGCTGTTCTGGTCATATCCAGGATACGGTCAATACCCATGATCAGACCAATTGCCTCAACCGGAAGTCCTACAGAATTAAATACCATGGTCAGGGTAACAAGACCAACACTTGGTACACCGGCAGTTCCTACGGAAGCAAGGGTTGCAGTTCCGATAACTGTCAGATAATCCATCGGACTTAAGTGGATACCGAAGGCCTGTGCCGCAAATACTACGGCAACACCCTGCATGATAGAGGTACCGTCCATGTTGATGGTAGCTCCAAGAGGAATGGTGAATGAAGAAATCTTCTTGGAAACACCCACTTTTTTGGACAGGGTATCAATGGACATCGGGATCGTGGCATTGGATGTAGCTGTTGAGAATGCAAATGCCATAACCGGGAAAAATTTCTTGATGAATTTTATCGGATTCAGTCCTGTGAAGATCTTCAGCAGGATCTGGTATACGCCGAAGCACTGGATTGCCAGTGCAAGGAGAACACCGATCATATATTTTGCCAGCGGGATAAACGCGCTGAAACCGATGTTTGCAAAGGTTCTGCTGATAAGGCAGAATACACCGATCGGTGCAAGTGCCATGATCATCATGGTCATCTCCATCATGATGTCATTGAACTGGCTGAAAAAGTTCGCTACTGCCTCTGCACGCTCTCCCATTTTCGCAAGGATCACACCCACGATCAGGGCAAATACGATAACCTGAAGCATGGTTCCGCTTGCCAGGGAATTGATCGGATTGTCCGGAATGATATTCAGGATGGTATCCGTAAGAGAGGTCGCCTCCATAGTCTCCACAGAGGAAGCGGAGGACTGAATAGAGCTCATATCAAGTCCCACACCCGGATTGATCAGATTACCTACCGTCAGAGCAACCGAAACAGCCAGAGCTGTAGTCGCCAGATAAAATACCAGTGTTCTCACACCTACGGTTCCAAGCTTCTTGGTATCACCGATGGACATACTTCCGCAAACAAGGGAACAGAATACCAACGGTACAACCAGCATTTTCATCAGACGGATAAATCCCTGTCCGATCACATAAAGGATTCCCTCCACGATCACATCTTTCTTGAAGCTGCTGTCAGGAACCAGGTAACAGAGAATGATTCCCAGTATCGCACCTGCGATCAGCGCCACAAAGATCTTCGTGGTAAGGCCCATTTTCTTTTTCTGCTGTGTTTTCTCTTTTATATTTTTCTCTTTCATCCTAATCCTCCGTTCTTTCATCCATATATTCTTTCAATGATGCTTTCCAGTCTGGCATATCATACACTTCAATGATACGGAGGATAAAATTATCAAGAACGGCATAAGGCGGTCTGACAGAAGAAAGATCTGACTCCTCTGTCGGCACGGATCTCAGTTCGATTTCTTTTCCTGCAAGGCGAAGGATCTCTGTTGCAAACTCATAACGGTTGCATACACCGCTGCAGGTTACGTGATAAGTTCCATATTCGTTGGTATCGATAAGATACAGGATCATTCTTGCCAGATCCTTGGCACTGGTCGGTGATCCGAACTGATCAGAAGCAACGGAAAGTGCCTGGCCTTTTTCTGCTGTCTCCAGCACACGGTTTACAAAATTGTTTCCGCCTTTTCCGTATACCCAGTTGCTTCGGATAATGAAATGTTTGTGTGTAAACTCTTTTACATAGTTCTCTCCGGCTCTCTTGGAACGGCCGTAAACAGTCAGCGGATTGGTATCGTCAAACTCTGTATACGGTTTTTTGCTCTTTCCGTCGAAAACATCATCTGTGGAAAGCTGGACGATCTTTGCCCCGCATTTTCTTGCCACGATGCTTAAGTTTCTTGCTCCCAGTGCGTTGACACGGTATGCATGTTCCGGATTCTTCTCACACTCATCGGTATCTGTGATACCGGTGCAGTTGATGATCACATCCGGACGGTTAATGGAACCGAAGTTGATCACTTCATCTGTGTCTGTGATATCCAGCTCATCAAGATCTGTGTTCAGAGTCTCGATCTGCATTGGATCCAGAACATCATTCAGTGCCCGTCCGATCTGTCCGTTGGCACCTGCGATCCATACTTTTAACATCTTTCTACCTCCCTGGTGTAATATGTGTGATACATAAAATAAAGAGACATCGATTTAGATCAAAACCAATGCCCCTTTAACCTATATACTGTAATATATTTTATCAATATCACAAAAAACTGTCAAGAAAAAAGCCCCTGTTTCCATAAGGTTCCTGCTGCTGATGTTACTGCCCACCGGCAGTATTTCCTCAAGATGTTTTTGTGAACAGAATTTACAGAAATCCTGAGGATCGGGAGTTCCATAACTCCCGATTTTGTATTGTAAATTCTGTCCCATGAATTATAATCTAAACAGGAGATCATCTAAAAACACATACAAAGGAGAAACTTATGAAAAAGCTAAAAAAATTAACATCTCTGCTATTTCTGTTCTGCTGTCTTTGCTTCTGTCTGATCCTGTTTCCACAGACAGCCCGGGCAGGCTCTCTTACGCCAACCGCACAGGACAATCTCAATGTCAGGTTACGCCGTACCTCTGATCTTATTCCTGTTTCCGGCGGATACATGAGGGTCTTCCACCAGAAAAATTCTGTCGGCGTTGAATATTACGATAATGATCTGAAGATCAGAAGCAAGCGCAAGATCAACATGGAGCTCCCACTATGGGGTGGCTTTTATGCCGGATCTGACGGATATTATCTGGTAGAAGGCCAGACAAACAACAAAGAAAACGATTCCGCTGAGGTCATCCGCGTTATCCGCTACGATACAAACTGGAACCGGAACGGTGCAGCAGCAATTACCAGTAACCCGGAGCTTTTTGGCGGTGAGGTCCGCACGCCCTTTGACTATGGCTGTGTGGAAATGACAGAAAGCAACGGCAAGCTCTATGTTGTTACCGGTCACGAAGGATATGTGGATTCCTCTGTCGGTCAGGGACATCAGGGCTTCCTTATGGCCGAGATCGACCAGGCAACCATGAAAGGAAAGATCGTTTCCTGCGATCTGTGGCATTCCTTTGCACAGTATATCAAATCACAAGGTTCTTATCTCTACGTACTGGAGCAGAGTGAGGGTTCACGATGTACAAAGCTTTCCAGATACGACAGCACTACACTTGCCTGCACCACCATAGAGCTTTTGCCATACGGAGGCTCACATACTTCTGTGTGGGCACTGGCCTGCTACGCAAGCGTTGACGGCATGGCTGTTTCCTCTGACAGTGTATTATGCGTTGGCACTTCCATCGATCAGTCCAAATATGATAAGGTATCTGAAAACACGCCTCATAACCTTTATCTATCCGTCACACCAATGTCTGACTTTTCCGAAAAAGCAACCACTACCAGGAAGCTTACCAACTTTACAGGCGGAGGAAAAAGCTTTGCGGGCGTAAAGATCACCAAAATAAATGACAACCGTTTTATGATTTCCTGGGAAGAATACGTCTCCGACGATAACAAGAAAAACTCTTCCGCTAACGATCCGCTCTCTTCCAGCACCCTTCATTATCTTTTTGTGGACGGAAAGGGAAAGAGTCTCAGCAAAGAGTTTACAACAGCTGCTCCGATTTCTGACTGTCAGCCTGTGGTAAAGGATTCCAGGGTCGTTTATTATGCTTCAAACTCCAACACCCTGAACTTTTATTCCATTAATTCCGACAACGGAAAAGCTGACAAAAAAACTTACCATATCGCAGGTGACAACGCAACCTGGAATTTCAAAAACGGTATCCTTACGATCTCCGGCTACGGACCACTTTCTATTTCCACAGAGGAAAACCACCGATACCCGGTCTCTTCAACAAAAGGCTGGTTTACCTTCTACAGCGATTCCTCCTGGAAAGCTATCAAAAACCAGATCAGAAAGGTAATAATAAAGCCCGGGATCACAAGTATTTCCGAAAGGGCCTTTGTTTATCTTCCTGAGCTGAAAGAAGTGGACATCCAGAAAGGGGTCACAAAGATCGGAAAAGAAGCTTTCGCCTACTGTGACAAGCTATCCAGGATCAACATACCTGATACTGTTAAAAGCATTGGAACGGATGCTGTGTGGGGCGGCTACGGGTATGTCAACTCTCATGCATATTTTTGCAAGATCCATGCTCCGTACGGCTCTTACGCAGTTACATATGCCAAGAAAAACAATATCAGCTATGCATGCAATATTTCCGATGCAGCTGTAACAGGGATCAAAAAAACATATACCTATACAGGCTCTGACATAAGGCCCGTTCCAACCGTAACTCTTGGAAAAGCAAAGCTTTCTGGCATCAATGATTATCATGTGACATACCAGAACAATAAAAAAGCAGGAACTGCTACCCTGAAGATCATCGGTGATTACCATTTCTACGGAACCATCACCTTAAATTTCCAGATCACTCCTGCAGCCACACCAAAGCCACAGACTGCAAAAACATTCCGGGATGCTTATAATGTCTACACAGTCAACGCCACCGGGACTTCCGTAGCACTGAAGGGACCGCGTTCACGCAATACTGTCACTGCAAAGATTCCGGCCACTGTCAAAGCTAATGGAAAAACCTACAAAGTCACAGCCATTGCAGCCAATGCCTTCAAAAACTGTAAAAACCTGAAACAGGTAACGATTTCAGGAAATATCACAAGCATAGGTGCCGGAGCCTTCCAGGGATGCACAAGTCTTCGTACTGTAAAAATCGGTTCCCGAGTTTCTGTGATCGGCACGAAAGCTTTCTGTGACTGTAAGGCCCTTACCTCTGTCACCATACAGACAGGACGTCTTACTTCCAAAAGCTCAGGTAAATATATCTTCACAAGAGCAGGTCAGAATAATTACAAAAAACTGACCGTAAAAGTTCCGGCAAGCAGGCTTTCCTCTTACAAAAAGCTGCTTCAGAGCCAGGGTCTGTCCACACAGGCCAGGGTTATCAAATAGTCAGGATCGTACCTTGCATTTCCACGCCCCTTATGCTATACTCAGTTTCGCTGCAAAAGCCCGCAAAAACCAAGGTCGTACAGGGCTTACAAGGCGGTCACCGCCTATAAATGTGCCGAGTGTTCGTGACCTTCCACTCGTAAAACAAAACTAAAGGAGAATAAAAAACATGAAAAACAAAGGTACTCATTTTCTGGTACAGGGAGCTGCCATTGCAGCTGTATATGTTGTCCTGACACTGGTATTCGCGCCACTTAGCTTCGGTGAAGTTCAGATCCGGTTTTCCGAGGCGCTGACCGTGCTTCCGTTCTTCACACCGGCTGCCATCCCGGGACTGTTCGTGGGATGTATCATCGCCAATCTTCTTGGCGGTGCGATTCCGGTTGACATCATTTTCGGAAGCATTGCCACACTTATCGGTGCATTCTTTACCTACAAGCTTCGCAATACAGGCAAATGGACAGCCCCAATCCCGCCGATCGTTTCCAACATTGTGATCGTTCCTCTTGTGCTTCGTTACGGATATGGCATTAACCTTCCTATCCCGTTTATGATGCTCACAGTAGGAGCCGGCGAATTTATCTCAGCCGGTGTGATCGGTATGATCCTTCTTGGAGCACTTTCCAAATACAAAAATGTACTTTTTCATAAAAAAGCAGCAGTCTGACTAAATCTGCTGCCCACAAAAAGGAGCCATGAGAAAACAGCAGCATTTCTCATGGCTCTCTTTTATTTTTTCTCTGCGGATTCCTGCAGACTGCGCAGGATCCTCTTTTCCATTCTGGATACCTGTACCTGGGATACGCCAAGCTCATGGGCGATCTCCATCTGGGTCATGTTCTGAAAATACCGCATATAGATCAGCCTCCGCTCCTTTGCCTCCAGAGTTCCCAGTATCTCTTCCAGAAAAATCCTGTCCAGTACTTTTTCCTGCCGGTTTTCTTTTTCCGGAAGCTTGTCCATCAGAGAAATCTCCGTTCCCTCACCCTGATAGATCGTTTTGTGAAGAGATTCCACCTCTGCACCGGATTCCATGGTCATTACCAGTTCTTCTATGGAAATTCCCATTTCCTCTGCCATTTCTCCCGTCGTAGGTTCCCGCTCCAGCCGGCGTGTCAGTGCTTCTCTCACCTGATAGATCCTGTAATGGTTTTCCTTCAGAGAACGGCTTACCTTCAGTATCCCGTCGTCCCTGAGATAACGTTTGATCTCTCCGATGATCATGGGAACGGCATAGGTGGAAAATTTCACATCATAGGACATGTCAAACTTATCCACAGCTTTCAGAAGTCCGATGCTGCCGATCTGGAACAGATCCTCCATCTCCACCCCTCGTCCCAGAAAACGCTTTGCCACACTGTATATCAGTCCTGTATTTTCCTCAAACAAAAGATCTCTTGCCGCTTTATCCCCCTGGTGTGCACGCCCGATGAGGACAAGAGTACGATCCATAGTTACCTCCTGATGATCTTTTTCATGTGCACTGTAGTTCCACGGCCAACCTCCGATTCCACCTGAAGCTCATCCATAAACGCCTCCATGAATGTAAACCCCATACCGGAGCGGTCTTTATCAGCCTTTGTGGTAAACAGAGGCTCCATGGCTTTTTTGATATCCGGGATCCCGGCTCCGTGATCTGTCACATCTACCTGAAGCTCCTGCCCCCGGAGACGACATTCTACCCGGATCTTATGTATCTCCCCTTCATACCCGTGTATGATGCAGTTGGTCACTGCCTCCGATACTGCGGTCTTCAGATCCGAAATTTCCTCCAGCGTAGGATTCAGCTGTGTGCAGAATGAAGCCACAGCAACTCTTGCCAGTGCTTCATTTACCGGTCTGCTGTCAAAAATGATCGTCATTTCATTTGTGTTTTCCATCATAAACACCCTCCTGTTCACCTGCCGATTTTTTAATTCCACAGATTTCAATATATTTTCCCACTCCGGATAGCCGTAAAAGCTTTGCAATATGACTGTTCACATTGACAACCTGCACACATTTCCCCCTCATGCCAAGTGCCCGGTACCTACCCATCAGCAGACCGATCCCGGAACTGTCCATAAAAACGGTCTCTGAGAAATCAAAAATCATATTTTTTATATAGTTATGTCCAATAATCCGGTCTGAATCTCTCCGGATCTCATCAGAAGCCGGATGATCCAGTTCCGCCGGAAGATGTACAGTCAGCACGGTTCCGGATTTTTCAAAACCTGATGTCATTCTATCATTCCCCCATTTTTGATTTTTTATTCCATTTCTCATGACCAAAGGGTAAAAAAAGAGGAATGCGCCAACGCACATTCCCCTTATCCGAGGTTTCTCCTCTGTATGAATTATGATATTTTTTATTCTGTATAACCTCCATCGTAAGAGGAATCCTCATATCCTCCGTCACTGTAGCTGCTGTCTTCTCCGGAATCTCCGTCAGAGCTCTGTGTATCTTCTCCATCCGAAGCTGCGGCATCCGCTCCAGCTTCAGCTGTTCCATCTGTGCTACTGTCAGCACTAGACGTTCCGTCAGAAGCTCCGCTCTCAATCCCGCTTACACCGGTCTTTCCGCTGATAGTACTGTAAATCCCCTTTGCAGAATCTGACAGTGTATCCACATATACCTTCTGTAGTTCCAGCGCCGCTGTATCCAGATCCTCCTGCTGCATGGCAGTATATGCATTAAACAAAGCCTCATAGCTCTGACTGCGTTTCTGCTCTTCCTCTGCCTGCTTGGCAACTGCATCTGCCGTATCACTGGACTGGGCAGCTTCTCCCTGAGCTTTGGTAAGCTCCACGCTCTGGCTGGAAAGAGAATCACTGTACTGTATGATCTGCTGATTGGCCTGCCTGTAAATATCCTGTTTCACAGCCGGCAGTACAAGGAGCCAGAATGCTGCCGCCCCTGCCGCAAATCCAAGTACCGTGGTAAAGAAAAGTGATATCTTTGATCTTTCTTTATAAGACGACGGCCTTACAACGATTTCTCCTGAAATATTATCATTCTCATTTTTTTCATTTCCAAACAAGCCCTTACGCCGTTTTTCCATCTTTGTGGTAACACCCGTCTGCTCGTCAACTTCACGCAGGAAACGAAGTGTAGTGGTATTGGTCTTGTCGATCCTGGCTGCTTTTTTCAAGGTTCTTCTCGCCTTATTCCACTCCTGATTCTTCATCTGGATCAGAGCAAGAAGATGATACCCCTTGATCAGCTTGGGATTCTGGGACAGGATCTTTTTCAGGCGGATGGCCGCCATATCCTCATGGCCTTCCCTGCACATGGCGAGGGCATTGTTATATTTCTTGATGCTTTCGTTGATTGTTTCCAGTTTGTTCTGGTTTGCCTGAAGCCTGGCAATATATTCTGAAGCCAGATTTCGGTTCTTCTGGATATTCTTGCTGATGACCCACTCACTCAGTGCGGCAACCACCTCACCGGTCTCAAAATATACAAGACCAAGAAGATTTCTTGCACGGATATTCCGTTTGTCATAAGCAAGACTTTGCTTCAGACAGCTGATCGCCCCGGACAGATCCCGGATGCTGGCTTTTTCCAGCCCCTGATTATAATAAAGCTTGGAAAGATAATCCACCTTCTTCTGGATCAGTACATTGGCTCCACAGTGCGGACAATAATCCAGATCTGTATCCGTCAGGAACGCTCCACAGTTTATGCAGTTCATCCACTTCTCCTTATCTTACACGTCTGTTGCTCTTGACCTCACGCAGCATCTCCTGGAGTACATCCATGATATCTGTGATCTCCCGGTCATAAATGACACCTTCTACATCTGCCACATCCAGACATGGTTCAAATTTCTTCAGTTCCTCTTCGTAATCGATCATAATTTTTTCCTCCTGATCACAGCCTTGATCTCACCGACCAGATAAAGGGATCCTACACAGAACAGCATTCCATCCTCACCTTTTTCCTTTACTGCCCGTTCAAAAGCTGCTGGAACATCCTCTATTGCTTCCACTTCCGGTACTCCGTCTTCACGGAAGATCTCCGCAAGCTCTTCTACCGGAACTTTACGGTATCCACCTACCTGTGTGACGATCACATGTCGAAAACGGATCCTGCTACAGATCGTGCGGATCATATCCGTATAGTCCTTGTCATCCACTGCGGAAAACAGCAGAGTCAGAGGAAATTCCTTCTGGAAATGTTCTGCTGTCTCTACAAACTTCTCAACACCGTCTTCGTTATGTGCGCCATCCACGATCACACCCGGAAGAACCGTTTCCATCCTTCCCTGCCAGCGTGTTTTTGCCATACCAGCCTTCAGAGCCTCCAGAGATACCGGAATCTGATCTTCCAGTACCTGAATGGTTTTCACCGCAAGAGCTGCATTCATAACCTGATAACGGGCGATAAACGGTATATCAAATACGGTATCGCCATATGTCTCGTCCTTAAGAGAAAACCGGATTCCGTCCTTTGTGATCTTATGGATCTCTGTGTCTTCCCGTTTCAGCTCATAATATGGACATCCCAGCTTCTCTGCATGCTCACGCATCACTCCGGCCGCATCCGGATCATTTCCATCGTAGATCACCGGAACACCCGGCACCATGATCCCTGCCTTCTCTCCTGCGATCTCGGAAACTGTATTTCCAAGATACTGCATATGATCGAGGCTGATGGATGTGATCACACAGGCTGCCGGATTCTCCACAGCAGTGGTTGCATCCAGACGTCCGCCAAGACCGGTCTCCAGTGTTACATAGTCCACGCCGGCTTCTGCAAAGATCACCATTCCCATCAGAAGGAGTGTCTCAAAATAGGTGGGATGATAGCTTCCCTCCGCAACCAGCTCATCGGAAAGCTTTTTAACTTTTTCAAAAGCACGAAGGAAAGTATCGTCATCGATCACTTCCTCGTTGATCTGAAAACGCTCGTTGATCTCCACCAGATGAGGAGATGTAAAAAGTCCGCAGGAATATCCTGCTTCCCGAAGGACCGATGTGATAAAAGCACAGGTACTTCCCTTTCCGTTGGTTCCTGCTACATGGATCACACGGAATTTCCTCTGCGGATCTCCAAGTCTTCTTAAGCATTCTCTGGTATGGTCCAGGCTGTTCTTAGTAGTAAATCTCGGTATATCTTCAATATACGCAACTGCTTCTTCGTAATTCATAAAAAAAACCATCACTTATCTATAATGTATTCGTAAAGAACTTTTGGGGAGAAAAGCTTCTCCCCTCCTGTTCGTTACGATACCATTATATAATAGTGGTGGAAGATGTCCAGTCCTAATCGTAATATTTTATCCGACATTTTTTGTATCGGAGTATCTTTTCTATGCCATTTACTGGTTGTCTGTACTGTTTTCTTCACCGGAATCTTCTGTGGATTCCGTTTCTGACGCTGTATCCGTTTCCTCCATTGACCCTGTATCAGAACTGCTCTTTTCACTGTCAAGCTTCCACTTGCTGTCAGCGAGCAGCGCATAGACCGCCCGGTCATGGCTCTTTGTCATGGCCTTTCTTGTGGAACTGTTGCTTCGCTGTACTACCGAGAGCCGGTCAAAATCATCCAGTTCCTTTCCGGTAATGATCAGCTTGGTAGGATTCACGTAAACCGTATCGTACCATTCTCCGTTGATCTTCACCTGGCTGGACGGCGTAAAGTTTGTTCCCTGGATATAATAGGTGTGATCCGTCTCAGACACAACCTGAATGGAATCCAGCGTGGTATCATAGATCCCCATACGCATCTTTGTCCGCTCAAAAGGATTCTCTCCGTCATATGTATACTGTTTTCCGTAGAGAAGATCGTACTGCAGGGTCTCCAGATCCACCTGATAATTTTTGGTATTTCTTCTTGCCTGATGATACTTGAAAACATTTCCCTCATGGATACCTACACGGTCCATAACCTCTGCTGCCATCTGGTATGCCGCAAGATTTTCTTTCTTTTTCTTAAGTCCGAAATTATCCCACATCACATACTCTGTCTGGAACAGATATTTATTCTCCACATCCTCCACGGTCAGTCCCATGGTTGGAAGGTGATCACCATACATGACAAGCACCACATCCTCCGGATAATCTTCCAGCTTATCAGTAAGCTCCTTGACAAAATTATCCATCTCGTGAATCTGATTTACATAATACTCCCACTTATTGTTCAGCTCGTCAGTAGGTGCCCCGGAAACTGTGATCTCCGGATTTTCCAGTACCGGTTCTGAAGGATAATCTCCATGTCCCTGTACGGAAATAGTATATACATAATCAGGCCCTTCTGTAGAATCCAGACACTTGACGATCTCATCGGTGAGGACACTGTCCTTGGTCCAGCCCAACGAGTTCTTCTGGTTTTCATCCTTCATATACTCTGCCGAAGTGAAGGTATCAAATCCCAGATTCGGAAAAATACTTCTTCTTCCGTAGAAATTCGCCTCATTGTTATGTACTGCATGGGCAGTATAGCCCAGATTCTTCAGAACATACGGTGCGCTCTCACATGTAGTTTCCTTAAGGATACTCTTGTAAGGATACTCTCCCGGTCCAAAATAATGAAGGCTCATTCCGGTAATGGATTCAAACTCAGTATTTGCGGTTCCGGCTCCTACGGAAGGTACCTTATAATATCCGGAGGAATACTCCTTCATCAGCTTTCTGAAATTCGGAATAGGATCTTCTGACAGCTCCAGATAATTTACCAGCGTAGGATCAAAAAAGGACTCCAGCTGTAAAAACAGAATATTCGGATGACTGCCTTCTTTCGTTTCCGGAAGATTTTCTTCCGACTTCTCGATCCTTTTGATCTCGCCTTTGGAATAGTCTCTCGGGGCACTGATTCCGGTATTAAAGATCGTCGTTGCCAGACAGTAAGGATATCCGTAATCCTCATAAGCTATGGCAATATTTCCAAAATAATTGGAAAGAACTCTTTTTTCCAGAGCAAGCTGTGTGATTCCTCCAAAGGCAAGGACCCCGACCAGGACCAGCGGAATATTTACCTTATATTTCAGCTTGCCTCTGTACTTCGGCGATCTTATCAGGATGATCAGAAGAATCAGAACTGCAATCCCCAGAAGAACTGCACCTATGGTCATCTGGGTATGGGTCAGATATTTTTTTGCAATACTGAGTCCATCTGTCAGATTCTTCACATCCGGGCCTGTAAACGGTGTGACACGGTTGAGAAGAAGCACACCGTTTACGATTCCCAGAAACAGCCATAAGCTGCCCACAAATAT
This sequence comes from Blautia sp. LMAG:89, assembly GCF_008679485.1. Taxonomy (NCBI): domain Bacteria; kingdom Bacillati; phylum Bacillota; class Clostridia; order Lachnospirales; family Lachnospiraceae; genus Blautia; species Blautia sp. LMAG:89. The sequence goes on from NZ_NANC01000004.1 coordinate 217,146, forward strand.
ACGCCAGAAAATTCTCTTTCGGAAGAGATAAACAATCAGCATCGTCGTAAAGATAAACGCTGCATTATAAGCAAATACAAGCGGCCTTGTGGTCATGTAGGTCCACGCCTCTGTGAACGAGTGCCTGCATATGGCCTCGATCACAAAATACAGGACTGCACAGCCCAGAGCCTGAAGTATCAGCGAAATCTTATTGAAAAAGTTACACCACTTCATTAAAACACTCCTTCGTTATTTCACCATCTGTGTTAACTGCAGGTTCACTTTCTCTTTCATCTCTTTGTATTTCTCAAGTTTCTCCTTCTCTGCCTCTACCTTGGCTGCAGGTGCCTTGTTCACAAAATTCGGATTGTTCAGCATTCCCTCGCAGCGTGCGATTTCTTTTGTAAGTCGCTCCTGCTCTTTTGTGAGACGTTCGATCTCTTTTTCACGGTCGATCAGATCCTCCAGCGGCAGATAAACCACACCGTCTGCCACAACGATGGATACCGCATCCTCACCGATTCCGTTCTTATCCTGCTGTACGTGGATCTCTTTTGCAAACGCAAGGTTTGTAAAGGATTTCTTGCAGGACTCAAAACGTGCACAGCACTCTGCATCCTTGCCTACGATATAGATATTGGTCTTTCTGTTCTGCGGTACGTTCATCTCGTTTCTGGTGTTACGGATTCCACGTACAACCTCCTGGAAGCTTGAAACTGCTTTCTCAGCATCTGCAAAATCCATCTCGTCTCTGTATACCGGCCAGTCGGAGATCATGATGGACTCTTCCTCCGGAAGCAGTGTGCAGTAGATCTCTTCTGTAATAAACGGCATGAACGGATGAAGAAGCTTCAGTCCCTGTGTCAGCGCAGTGCGGAGTGTCCACAGTGCATCGTTTGCTGCTGCCGGGTTTTCCTCTGCCTTCCACAGTCTTACCTTTGCCATCTCGATATACCAGTCACAGAGCTCATCCCACAGGAAATCATAGACCTTCTGTACGGCAATTCCAAGCTCATATTTATCCATATTCTCAGTAACATCACGGATCACTGTGTTCAGTCTGGAAAGGATCCATTTATCCTCGTTGCACAGTGCGTTCAGGTCTTCCGGCGCTGTTACTGTCTTGCCCTCCAGGTTCATCATAATGAAACGGGAAGCATTCCAGATCTTATTTGCAAAGTTACGGCTGGATTCTACACGCTCCCAGTAGAAACGCATATCATTTCCAGGTGCATTACCTGTCATCAGTGTCAGACGAAGGGCATCTGCGCCGTATTTGTCGATAACCTCCAGCGGATCGATACCGTTTCCAAGAGACTTACTCATCTTACGTCCCTGTGAGTCACGTACCAGACCGTGGATCAGTACATGGTGGAACGGTGTCTCACCGGTCTGCTCCAGTGCGGAGAATACCATACGGATAACCCAGAAGAAGATGATATCATATCCGGTTACCAGAACATCTGTAGGATAGAAATACTCAAGCTCCGGTGTCTTATCCGGCCATCCAAGTGTGGAGAACGGCCACAGTGCGGAACTGAACCAGGTATCCAAAGTGTCCTCATCCTGATGCATATGTGTGCATCCGCATTTCGGGCATTTTTCCGGCATCTCTCTTCCAACCACCATCTCACCGCACTCATCGCAGTAATAAGCCGGGATCCTGTGTCCCCACCAAAGCTGACGGGAAATACACCAGTCACGGATATTCTCCAGCCAGTGCAGGTAAGTCTTGTCAAAACGTGCCGGAACAAACTGAAGGTTTCCGTCGTCCAGAGTTTTGATAGCAGCTTTTGCCATTTCGTCCATTTTTACAAACCACTGTGGTTTGATCATCGGCTCTACCGTTGTACCGCAGCGGTCATGGGTACCAACACTGTGGCTGTGCGGAACAACCTTTACAAGAAGTCCCTGCTCCTTCAGGTCCTCTACCATGGCCTTACGTGCCTCGTAACGGTCCATACCTGCATATTTTCCGCCAAGGCTGTTGATGGTGGCATCATCATTTAAGATGTTGATCTCCTCAAGGTTATGACGGCGTCCAACCTCAAAGTCGTTGGGGTCGTGTGCCGGTGTGATCTTAACGCAGCCTGTTCCGAATTCCTTGTCAACATACTCATCGGCAATAACCGGGATCTCTCTGTCTGTAAGAGGAAGCTTCAGCATCTTTCCTACAAGGTCTTTATATCTTTCATCCTCCGGGTTTACAGCAACTGCTGTATCGCCGAGAAGTGTCTCCGGACGAGTGGTCGCGATCTCAACAAAACGTCCTTCCTCACCTACGATAGGATAATTGATGTGCCAGAAAAATCCGTCCTGGTCCTCATGTACAACCTCTGCATCAGAAATAGAGGTCTGGCATACTGGACACCAGTTGATGATCCTGGAGCCTTTGTAGATATAGCCTTTCTCATAAAGACGGATAAATACTTCCTGAACAGCCTTGGAACAGCCCTCATCCATGGTAAAGCGCTCACGCTCCCAGTCTGCAGATGCTCCCAGCTTTTTCAGCTGATTGATGATCTTTCCGCCGTACTCCTCTTTCCATGCCCAGGCATGTTTCATAAATTCGTCACGGCCGATCTCGTTCTTATCAATCCCTTCCTTACGAAGCTTCTCTGTTACCTTAACCTCTGTAGCGATGGCTGCATGGTCAGTTCCCGGCTGCCAGAGAGCCTCATAGCCCTGCATTCTTTTGAAACGGATCAGGATATCCTGCATGGTCTCATCCAGTGCATGTCCCATATGCAGCTGTCCGGTTACATTGGGCGGCGGCATTACAATTGTAAAAGGTTTTTTGTCCGGATTAACTTTTGCATGGAAGTATCCGTTATCCATCCATTTTTTGTACAGACGATCCTCAATACCCTTGGGATCATAAGTCTTTGCAAGTTCTTTGCTCATGTTTTCCTCCTGAATCTTTCTGATTATCGGAACCTTAAAATGCTCCTGTTTTCTGCAAGAAAAAACACGCCCTCCACACAAAAGCCAATAACTAATGTGCGAAGGGCGATCATTCTCGCGGTACCACCTTCATTATCCGGAAAAAACATCTGTTATTCCCGTCTATCTCTTGTCCCTTAACGCGGGGTACGTGAAAACCTACACAGCAGCATCTGCATCTGTTCTGCATTTCTGCTTTCAGTTTCCCGGCTCCTAAGCTACCTTCTGCAGTCCTCCATCTGAAAATGCCTTTCAGCCTGCGCTTCTCTTGCGTCTGTGCATTTCTCTCTGTCAGCGTAGATCTGCATACTCCTCTTATTCAACACCTTTGCCATGTTCCTACTATAATGAAATTTTCTTTTTTTGTCAAGACAGAGGCCTGCTTTTCCTGGGATTTCACATATTTCCGGATACGAAGATCTTTCTGGCATTTCATTATTTTATTCCACGCTCTTCAGTGACTCTACCATATTGATCTTTTTCAGCTTAAAATGCATCACCATATTTACAAACATGGAGAACCCAAAGGTAATGATTCCACTGTAAACAAAGCTTATTGGCTTGATATTTCTTCCGAACATCACCGCATCTACCTCAACGGTTGTGATCACATACCGGTGAAGGAGGATTCCGAACACTGCGCCTGCCAGGATCCCTATGAAGGACAGCAGGATATTTTCCCGGAATACATACTGGGAAACCTCGCCATCATAAAATCCCAGGACCTTCAATGTTGCAAGCTCTCTCTGGCGCTCTGTGATATTGATGTTGTTCAGATTATACAGTACCACAAATGCCAGCATTCCGGCAGAAATGATCAGGACCCAGATCACCGCTCCGAGGGATCCCAGCATTCGCTCTACCTGACCTGCTGTGCTGCTTGTATAGCTGATACTTAAAGCCGCCGGATATTTCAGGATCGCATTTCCAAGAGTTTCCAGATCACTCTCTGCATCCTCTTTCATAGTATATACTGTACTTGAATACTCCGGTTTCTCTTCGAATGTTTTTTCATAGCAGGATGGGGTCATGTAAACGTAATGTCCCATATAGTTCTCTGTGACAGCAGTGATCTTTACTTTATACTTCCTGTTGTCTTTCTCCAGGATGATCTTGTCTCCTGCTTTCACACCGATAAGAGAAGCCGTTTTTTCACAGATCACCGCTCCATCATCGGTAAGCTCATACTGCTCGTGGGACTTTCTGTCACGCAATGTTACATCCTCTTTAAAATTTTCCGTATTTTCCGGAACATACACATAGATACTGACACTTCCCTTTTCTTTTGGTGCCGTCATCTTGGTGAGCTGCACACGGGTATAGTGATCGATCTCGCTGTTTCCGTCCAGAAATTTCAGAAGATCCTTTTCCTGGCTGTCTGTGGCATCCTCATCATTGATCACCATGGCATCATAGTGCTGGATCTGGTCATATTGGAGAATCGCAATATCCATAATGGAGTCATAAAGTCCGAATCCTACAAGCATCAGTCCCATGCTTCCTGCAATTCCGAAAATGGTCATAAAAAGACGCTTTTTATAACGGAAAAGATTTCGCATGGACGATTTCCAGGAAAAGCTCAGATGCTTCCAGATAAAGCTGATCCGTTCAATAAGGATCCGTTTTCCTTCTTTCGGTGCAGGCGGACGCATCAGAGATGCTGGTGTTTCTGCCAGGGTTTTTGCGCAGGAAAACAGTGTAGCGCCCATAGTACAGATCACCGCTGCCCCGGAAGCGATCAGTGCATATTGTAACTCATAATCCAACTGCATGTGATCGCCAATATTCCAGTACATGATTCCATACGCCTGGATAATGATAAACGGAAGAACCTTTTCTCCGAAAAGTACTCCTACGACGCTTCCGCCTGCTGTAGCCAGAAATGCGTAGCTGAGATACTTGGATGCAATGGATGCTTTTCCGTATCCCAGCGCTTTCATGGTTCCGATCTGGGTTCGCTGTTCCTCCACCATTCGTGTCATCGTGGTAAGACTGATCAGAGCCGCTACAAGGAAGAATATCATCGGGAAAACCTTTCCGATGTTTTTCAGTCGCTCTGCGTTATCACCAAAATCCGAATATTCCGGAAGGTCATTGCGGTCTGAGATGATCCATTCCGGTGTTTCAATATCATCCACCTCTTTCTGGGCATCCTCGATCTTCTGCTGGGCTTCCGCAATTTTGTCATCGGCCTCTTTTTTGCCATCCTGATATTCTTTCTTTCCATCGGAAAGCTTCTTTTTGGCGTCCTCCAGGTCTTTTTTGGCGTCTTTTAATTTCTGTTCATTTTCCCGGATCTCTTTTTCACCATCCAGGAGCTTCTGTTCATTTGCATCCAGTTCTGCCTGACTGCTGGTAAGCTTTTCTGTATTGGCCTGGATTTCTGCCTGACCGGCATTTAACTGGGCCTGTTTTTCTTCCAGCTGCTGCCGCCCTGCGCTGAGCTGGGCTCTGGCCGAATCCAGTTGACTCTGGCCATCATCCAGAGTTGCCTGGTTTGCCGCAATTTCTTCTTTTGCCGCTGAAAGCTCTGCTTTCTTTGTTTCCAGCTCTTTTTTCCCTTTATCCAGTTCTTCCTGGCCTTCGTTCAGCTGTGCCTCTGTCCCGGAAAGTGTTTCTTCCTGTTCTTTGATCTGGCTGAAGCCCTCATTGATCTGATCCAGGCTGCTCTCCAGTTCAGCTCTTGTCCGGGCCAGCTCTGATTTTTTTGCAGTAAGCTCTGACCGTGCCCCGTCGATCTGTGCCTGACCGGCATTTATCTGTTCTTCCATTGCACTGATCTGACTATTTAATGTCTGGATCTGCGTGGAAAGCTCCGCCAGCTCTTCCTCAGTTTTTCCTGCTTCCGCACCGGCGTCATACTGCGCTTGCAGCTCCGCCGCCTGACTGCTTAATGCCTCTTTCTGACTGGTCAGTTCATCCAGCTGTGCCTGCTGCCCGGAAAGGGCTTCTTCACCGGAACTGATCTGGGATTCTCCCTCGGAAACCTGTACAAGTCCTGCCTCACACTGTTCTTTCTGACTGGTGAGAGCAGCCTTTGTTTCTTTGATCGTATTCTTTCCCGTTTCCAGCTGTTCTCTTCCACTGTCAATCTCAGCCTGCTTGCTTTCCAGTGTTTTCTCCGCTTCCCGGAGCTGAGCCTCACCGTCACTTACCTGCTGTTTTGCGGCAGTCAGCTGTTCATATCCGGCAGTCAGCTCTGACTGCTTCCCATTTATCTGTGCTTCGGAGTCGGCAAGCTGGGATCTGGCAGCATTTAACTGGGACAGACCGTCTTCCAACTGCTGTTTTGCGCTGTTAAGCTGAGACCATCCATCTTCGATCTGCTTTCTTCCGTCAGCAAGCTGCTGTTTTCCGTCGGTCAGTTCTTTTTTTGCATCGCTGAGCTGCTGTTTTCCATCTTCGTACTCTTTTTTTCCATCCTCATACTTCTTCTGCCCATCATCCAGCTTTTTCTTCGCGTTTCCAAGTTTTTCCTCTGATTCCTTCTTTCCGTCCTCAAGCTCTTTTCTGGCATCATCCAGTTTTTCATTGGCTTCTGCGACGATCTCCTCGTAGCGCAGGCTGCACTGTTCTTTTTCAATGCCTTCCACACGCTTCTGTATTTTCCTGATAAGATTGTCGTAAGCATCGGTATAGCTGATCACATCCCCGGATTCATGAACCATAACATAGATCTGGGTAAAAGCTTCCTGCTCAAAATCCTCAGGAAGAATGTACCCGAAACCGCTGACCTCACCGGATCCAAGAGTCGTATTTCCTCTGTTAAACGAAATATAAAGAGGGCTGCTTCCGATTCCCACAACTGTATAGGTTGTTTTTTTCAGAAGCTCACTGTCTCCATCCTCACTGACAGATATGGTATCCCCGATTTTATACCCCCGATTCTTTGCAAATGGCTTGTCCAGAAAAATCTCGCCGCTTTTTTCCGGTATCCTTCCTTCATCTGCTGTGAGCAGATTAAAATTGCTGCTGATGGATTCCAGATGAAGAACCTTCCTGGCATCGTCCTCTCCACTCATAACATCCGTAGAGTAACCGCCCTCAGCCAGTTCCACACCGTCAATGTCTGATACCGCTTTTACATCACACTCAGTCAGTCCCAGTGTTCCCTGGATCTTCAGATCCATCAGCTTTGCCGCTTCATAATAGGCATCTCCGGAATATCTCATATCCGGAGAAGACGCCTGGATCCCGGAAAAAAATGCAACGCCCAGTGCCACGATCAGAAAGATCGAGATAAAACGTGCTTTGCTTTTCCGGATCTCCATCCAGAAATCTTTGTGTAATGCTTTCATTCCGTCACCTACCATTCAATCTCTTCCACTGGTGTGGGATGTGCATTTTCGGTCATCCTGGAAACCTTGCCGTTTTTGATCTTGATCACACGGTCGGCCATAGGTGTCAGTGCAGAGTTGTGAGTAATGACAATAACCGTCATGCCACGTTCCCTGCTGGTATCCTGAAGGAGCTTCAGGATTGCCTTGCCGGTCTGATAATCCAACGCTCCTGTAGGTTCATCACAGAGCAAAAGCTTTGGATTCTTCGCCAGAGCTCTGGCTATGGAAACTCTCTGCTGCTCACCGCCGGATAACTGTGCCGGAAAATTAGTCAGTCTCTCCTTCAGACCCACTTCCTCCAGAACTGTCCTGGCATCCAGAGGATCCTTACAGATCTGAAGAGCAAGCTCCACATTCTCCAATGCAGTCAGATTTGGCACCAGATTATAAAACTGGAATACAAATCCAATATCCTCCCGCCGGTATCCGGTCAGCTGCCGGTCTGTATATTTTGCAATATTTTTTCCATCGATCCAGACATTGCCGGATGTGGCCTTATCCATTCCGCCCAGGATATTCAGCACCGTTGTCTTTCCGGCACCGCTTGGTCCTACCACAACCACAAATTCTCCTTTTTTTATCCGGAAACTGATCTCATCCACAGCTATGATCTTCACTTCTTTTGAGCCATAGATTTTGGATACATTCTCCAGCTTCACATATTCTTCCGTATGCTCCATTTCCACCCCTCCTCTTTACTCTCTATATGATTTCAGGGGGCTTTTATCTGCCCCCTTTTAATTCTCTCACTCACGTATCACAGCTGTAGAAAAATGTTTTCGGCTGTGATCGAATATTATCAATAACTATATTTATAAGTATATCGGTTCTCAATTCAAAATGCAATTTCTACTTATATTTTACAAAGATTTTTCATTCCTGCGCATTTGTATTTTACATTTCTTTTCTATAATACAGACAGATAAAGGAAATCAATATTATGGCTGACTGTTGCTGACAACAGCAGAAGTATAATTCCATCAAAACAGGAGGAACGGATTATGTATAAAACACTATGGAATCACTTAGATCAAAATAAAAAAAAGGCCCCTGCGCCAGCTGTTTTTCTTACACTTTTGACAGCTGGATGGAGTGTAGCCGGAATTCTTGCCGGATTACTTGTTTGTCTGGGACTTCAGACAGAACTGATGGTGAAGCTGACTGTGATCTTATGTGCCGGTGGATACGCCGGACTGATTCCCGGTTTCTTCGGTGGAATCTTATATCTTTACCGAATGGATCTTCAGAAACCTTCTGCAGATTCTGCCGCTGATCTGGCAGTTGAACCGGAAAAAGCTTCTGCGGATCCTGCTTCATTGATCTATTTTCACAATAATTGACAAAAAAGCAGAACTCTGCCTGGTTGTGCAGGGTTCTGCTTTTTTTATTGAATATGTGTATTAAGTTTGATTACTTTCTTATGGAATCCGCAAGCTTTTTTGCTTCTGCTGTCAGTTCTCTTATTTTGTCAAATTCTCCTGCCTTCACAAGATCTCCTTTTACCATCCAGCTTCCGCCGCAGCAGAGGATTTTGTCACAGGAAAGATAGTCCTCAAGGTTTTTCGCATTGATCCCGCCGGTAGGCATAAAACGGATTCCTGTATAAGGAGCTGCCATAGCCTTGATCATTGAAATTCCGCCTGCCGGTTCTGCCGGGAAGAATTTTACTACCTTAAGACCTCTTTTCACTGCCTGTGCAACCTCAGATGGTGTGATACATCCCGGGAAAACAGGAATGTCTTTTTCCAGACAATAGTCTACGATCTTAGGATCAAAGCCCGGGCTTACGATAAATTTTGCTCCGGCGCCAACAGCCGCGTCTACCTGTTCTGTTGTAAGTACGGTACCTGCTCCCACAAGCATTTCCGGGAACTGCTCTGCCATGAGACGGATAGACTCTTCTGCTGCTTCTGTGCGGAATGTCACCTCTGCACATGGAAGGCCGCCCTCAACCAGAGCCTTCGCCAGCGGTACTGCATCTTTTGTATCTTCCAGCACTACAACCGGAACCACACCAAATTTCTGAAATTTTTCTGCTATCTCTTTCATCTGAATTTCCCTTCCTTTTTATCTTTTTATATCAAAGTTCATTTCCATCACATGTCTGATCATAGATACATCATCGGTAATGTTTCCATCACCATGGATCGTATGCTTCACAGCACTGGCAGCAACACCGAAATTCACGGTATCTTCCGGTGTATACTCATTCATAAGGCCATAGATGATCCCACTTACAAATGCATCTCCGCCACCGACACGATCAAGAATGTGGAAGGTCAGGCGCTTGCTTTCGTAAGTCTTTCCGTTTAACCAGAGATATGCCATAAGACTGTTTTCACTGCAGCTATGTGCAAAACGGACATGTCTTGCAATGCATTTTATATTCGGATATCTGTCCGCAAATGCCCGGAACACTTTTTCCTGCTGTTCAAAATCCGGCTGAAACGGGATTCCATCCTTTACATCCCCTGCACTGTGATCTTCTTCATTTTTCCAGATATGGTACGGCTCGATTCCGAAAAGGACATTTACATATGGAAGACAAAGTGTACAGAAATCTCTGGCCTCTTCCCAGGTCCACAGCGTACTTCTGAAATTTCCGTCAAAGCTTACGGTCATATTCATTTCTTTTGCTGCCTTCAGGCAGTTTAAGATCAGATCCCTGCATTTTGTTCCAAGAGCAGGTGTGATTCCACTCAGATGCAGCCATGTATATCCTTTCAGCAGTTTTTTCACATCTGTTTTGCTGAAATCATACTCGGAAAAAGCGCTGTGTTTTCTGTCGTAAACTACCTTACTGGGGCGGATCCCGTAGCCGGTCTCCAGATAATAGGTTCCAAGACGGTGTGTCGGAGTTTCTTCCGCTGTGGAATAAACCACACTGTCACAGTTCACATCATTGCTTCTCATCATACGTACAGAACTTTTTCCAAGACTGTTGTCCGGAACTACCGTAAAAAACGAAGCATCTATTCCAAGATTTGCCAGGGAAAGGGCTACATTCGCCTCGCTTCCCCCGTATCTTGCCTCAAAGGTTGTTGCTGTTCTGATTTTTTCATAATCCGGCGGTGTCAGACGCAGCATGATCTCGCCGAGAGTAATAAATTTATGTTTCATGATCAATACTCCAGATAGGCTCCCTTCATTGGGCTTGCAGCATGCTCACTGAAAAGTCTCAGCACGCCTTTTTTGTATTTTGGTTCTCTTGGCTTCCAGTTTTTACGTCTCTCGGCAAGGATCTGGTCGATCTCTTCCATAGACTTTCTTTCGCCTGCGATCCCGATGATGTTCAGCTTTCTTTCCATAACGTCGATCTCAATAAGGTCGCCTTCCTCAACAAGTGCGATTGGGCCACCGTCAACAGCCTCAGGGCTGCAGTGTCCGATAACAGGGCCTGTAGATGCTCCGGAAAAACGTCCGTCTGTGATCAGTGCGATGCTCTTTCCAAGCTCTTTGTCACTGCTGATTGCCTCAGATGTGTAGAACATCTCCGGCATTCCACTTCCCTTTGGTCCCTCGTAACGGATGAATACTGCATCACCTTTCTGAACCTTATGCTTCAGAACTGCATCCAGACACTCCTCTTCACTGTCGAACGGTCTTGCGCGGAGAACGGATCTGAACATTTCCTTCGGGCATGCGGTGTGTTTGATCACAGCTCCCTCAGGTGCAAGGTTTCCACGGAGAACAGCGATGCTTCCGTCGGTTCCGATCGCCTTGTCATATGGACGGATGATATCTTCCTTTGTAAGGTTTACATTGTAACGTTTGTTAAATTCCTGAAGCCATTTGTCGCATTTCTCATAAAATCCGTTGTTCTTCAGCTCCTCAAGGTTTTCTCCGAGAGTCTTTCCTGTAACTGTCATAACATCCAGATGGAGATGTTCCTTGATCTCCTCCATGATTGCCGGTACACCACCTGCATAATAGAAGCACTCAGCAGGCCAGCGTCCTGCAGGACGTACATCCAGAAGATATCTTGCATTTCTGTGCAGTCTGTCAAAGGTATCTCCTGTGATCTCAATGCCAAACTCATGTGCGATCGCAGGAATGTGAAGCAGACAGTTTGTACTTCCGGAGATTGCAGCGTGTACAAGGATCGCATTCTCAAAGCTGTCCATAGTCACAATATCCGAAGGACGCATGTTTTCCATCTGTGCGATCCTTACTGCCTGTCTTCCTGCCTCTCTTGCGAAAGCAAGAAGATCCGGGCTTGTTGACGGCATCAGAGCTGTACCAGGAAGTGTAAGTCCAAGTGCCTCTGCCATGATCTGCATTGTTGAAGCTGTTCCGATAAAGGAGCAGGCTCCACAGCTTGGGCAGGCATTGCATTTTGCCCAGTCAAGCTTCTCTTCGTCGATTTCTCCACGCTCAAACTTCGCGCTGTACATTCCCAACTGCTCAAGAGTCAGCATCTCAGGTCCTGCGTTCATAGTTCCGCCCGTAACAAATACGGAAGGGATATTTACTCTTGCAAGTCCGATCAGATTTCCAGGTACACCCTTGTCACAGCTTGAAAGATATACACCGGCATCAAATGGTGTTGCATTTGCATGGATCTCTATCATGTTTGCGATCATTTCACGGCTTGCCAGGCTGTAGTTGATTCCGTCTGTTCCCTGGCTTTCACCATCGCAGATATCGGTACAGTTATAACGTGCACCAAAACCACCTTCTTCTGCAATTCCTTTGCGAACTTCTTCCACAAGGATGTTCAGGTGTCCGCTTCCCGGATGGCTGTCACCATAGGTGCTTTCCACCATGACCTGAACCTTTCCCAGATCCTCTTTTTTCCATCCTGTTCCAAGACGCAGCGGATCAAGCTCCGGTGCAAGCTTTCTCATTTCCTGACTCACTAACTTCATGATTTTTTCCTCCATTTCCTATTCTCTGATCAGATTCAGATTTTCCAGCTTTTCTCTAAGTTCCTTTGCATCCTCTTCTTCTGCTCCGATTTCCACATTATTAAATGTAGGAAGGCTGAATACTCCCAGCATGGACTTTGCATCTACGATATATCTTCCGCAGATCAGTTCCACATCCTTCCGGCAGCCGGATGCAACCTGTACAAGATGCTTTGCATCATACATGTCTCTTAAATAAACCGGTATCTTTATCATTACGCTCTGCCTCCTATGCAAAAATTGAAATAACAAAGCCTACAACAAGTGCTGTAACACCGATCAGTGTTTCCATGATCGTCCAGGATTTTAATGTCGTTTTTTCGTCAATCTCAAGGAAAGTACTTACCAGCCAGAATCCGGCATCATTTACATGACTCAGTGCAGTTGCACCACCGCAGATCGCACAGCACATAGCAGCTCTGTAAAGCATGCTTGTATCCATTACTGCCGGCATAGTCGCCATGATTCCTGATGCCATGGTCATTGCCACAATAGAGCTTCCCACAGATGCCCTTACCAGGATTGCGATCAGAAACGCGATCAGGATCAGCGGAAGACCGCTTTTTTCCAGGGCCGGTCCGATAATATTTCCAAGGCCGGAATCCTGAAGCATCCACCGGATCACTCCGCCGCTGGCGATGACCAGAAGGATCATTCCCACCGGTCTCAGTGAATGGTCCAGGATTTTCTTTAACTGTGCACCGGTAAAGCCACGACGGATTCCAAGAAAATACATTGCTGCAAGTGTTGCAATGGTCAGTGCCAGAAACGGTTTCCCGATAAATCCGAGAAAACTCTGTACACCTGCCGGAATCGGCATGTATTTGGATAACGTGCTGAGAAGGATCAGAATAAGAGGGATCAGGATCACCCCTAATACCAGACCAAATGGCGGCAACTCTTTTCCATCATCTTTGATCTCTTCCACATTGGCCGGAAGTTCGGTGAAAATTTTGTTTCCAACCAGATTTCCCCAGATAATTCCGGAAACCAGCATACAGATCAGTGCAGTTGGAACTCCAACCATGATCATAGTTCCCAGGTTTACGCCAAGTGCATTAGCAACCAGTACAGATCCCGCAGAAGGCGGTACAAAAGCATATCCGCTGGCAAGACCTGAAAGAAGCGGGATCGCATAATACAGTGTGGATTTTTTTGTCTGCTTTGCAACACTGAATACCAGTGGGATCAGTACTACAACACCTGCTTCGAAAAATACGGTTGTACCGATCACCAGTCCGGTAAGTCCCAATGCCCATCCGGCTTTTTTCTGACCGAATTTGTCGATCAGTGTTTCCGCTATTCTTTGGGCTCCTCCGCTCACTTCCAGTATTCCGCCGAACATGGAACCCAGTCCTACCAGAAGTGCGATTCCCTGTAATGTCTTTCCAACACCTTTTTCTACTGTGTCTGAGATCATTTCCAGTGGCATTCCGGCACCTGCACCGATGATGATCGCTGAAATCATCATTGACAGAACCGGATGCAGTTTAAATTTGATGATCAGCACCAGCAGGATCACAATTCCCACTGCCGCAGCAAGCATCAATCTCATTGGATCTGCTGTAAATGTTGTTTCTTCCATTTTTTCTGCTTTTGCCTCCTTAATTCATCCGATGTTTTACTTTTCGTTAAATACATCTGACCTTTCTGCTGTTTTTTCTTTTGAATTGTGCTGATTTTCTTTGTTTTTACTCCAATTCATCTGATGTATTTATAATATATTCATTCTGTTAAAAACGCAATACTGTAATTTTATCTAAATTATCGCCTTATTTTTTGTGCATTTTGTCGTTTTGACATTATAGTTTAAAGGAATTATTATAGATATAAGGAAAATATAAAAAGAAATAACGAATAGAAATGGAGAAACTCATATGATGATTTCGTCATCAGAAGAAAAAAGTCTTCCGCAAAAATTATCGGAAGACATCATCGCATTTATTTTAAAGGAAAATCTGCAGCCTGGAGACAAGCTGCCTAATGAAACGGTTCTGTCCGAACGTCTGAATGCCGGAAGAAGCTCTGTCCGCGAGGCAATGAAGCTTCTTGCTTCCAGAAATATCGTGACGATCCGTCAGGGATCCGGAACTTATATCGCATCATCTCCGGGAATGGTGGAAGATCCGCTGGGATTAACTTTTATCGGCAACAAGCAGAAGCTGATCCATGACCTTCTTGAAGTCCGTTTTCTGCTTGAACCCTCTATTGCAGCAATGGCTGCCACCCGCGCCAATAAAAAAGATATAAAAAAAATCACCACACTTTGTGATGATGTTGAAGCATTATTAAAAAAACATGCGGACCATACCCAGAAAGATATTGAATTTCATACAGCGATCGCGCTGAGCAGCAAAAATGTTGTTGTTCCGCGGCTGATTCCCGTAATTAACAGCTCTATTCCATTATTTGTCGAATCAACCAGTGGTGCTCTACACGAAGAGACAATTGAAACACATCGCGAAATCGCAGCTGCCATTGCAGAGCATGACGCTTTGCGTGCTCAGGATGCCATGTATCTTCATCTGGTTTATAATCGTAAACGAATCCTGCTTACGGAAAAAAATTCCTGATCTGTCGGACAGCATCAGGAAAGGATGCTGTCCGATCTTCCAGAAGTCTGTCTTCACGGTCTTCAGCAAATACATTTTTATAGGAAAAATAGGGGCTGTCGCACTAACGTGCGGCAGCTCATTTTATATTCAACACAAAACTATTAATTGACCTTTGCTCCGCTTTTTTCATTATAACGTGCGGCAGCTCATTTTATATTCAACACAAAACGCCGGACTTCGAAAAGCCCGGCGCTTGTGGTATAATTAGTTTATGCTACTAAACAAAATAATACAGAGAGATTATACCTCATTTTCTCTGTATTATCAAATCAAACTTCCGCTAGATTTAGAGATTTCTATTCCATCTGATGATCCGGTTCGTCTGGTAAGTGCCTTTGTGGAGGAAATGGACCTTTCTGAACTGTATAAAACTTACGGCAGGATCAGAAAAAATCAGGCAACACCGCGTCAGATTCTGAAACTTGTTATCTATGCAGCAATGAATCGGATCTATTCAAGCCGCGATATCAGAAAAGCATGTAAACGGGATATCAACTTCATGTATCTCCTGGAAGGTATGCCGGCTCCTGACCATGCAACGATCGCGCGTTTTATCTCCCTTCACTTTTCTGTCTGTGCAAAGACGTTGCTTGCACAAATGTCAGATCTGCTCTATCTTTTGGGTGAGATTTCGGGGAAGACCATTTTTATTGATGGCACAAAGATCGAATCTGCGGCCAATAAGTATACATTTGTATGGAAAAAGGCTATTACAAAAAATCAGGCCCGGTTATACACGAAACTGTCTTCTTTTGTGGCTGAATGTGAAGAACTCTATGGAATGAAAACGGTATATCATGATAGTATATCCATACACACCTTAAAGCGGTTAAAAAAGCAGTTATGCCGCATCAAAATACAGGAAGAAATCGTGTTTGTACATGGAACCGGCCGGAGAAAAACACAGTTACAGAAATCTCTGGAACAACTGGATTGGTATCTGGAGAAACTAAAGGAATATACGAAAAAACTGTATACGCTTGGGGACAGAAACAGTTATTCCAAAACAGATCCCGATGCCACCTTCATGAGAATGAAAGAGGACGCGATGCTGAACGGACAGTTAAAGCCTGCGTATAACATTCAGCATGGAGTGGATTCAGAATACATCACATGGATTGATATCAGCCCGCGCCCCACCGATACACGTACCCTGATTCCTTTTTTGAAAGATATGGAGAGCTACCTGGGATTTAAGTATTCAGAAATTGTTGCAGATGCCGGGTACGAAAGTGAAGAAAACTATCTTTTCATTGAAAGCAACGGACAGACTGCCTACATAAAGCCACAGAACTATGAGATCTCAAAGACACGAAAATACAAAAAGGACATTAGCAGAAGGGAAAATATGGAGTATCATGCGGACAGGGACAGTTACATCTGCCGGAATGGAAGAGAACTGACTGTCACAAATGAACGGAGAAGTAAAACGACGAGTGGATATGTCAGTATAAAAACTTATTACAGATGTTCAGACTGTACTGGCTGTCCTTATAAAACAGAATGTATCAAAGGGAACAACTGCAAAACGCCTATGGAAAAACGCAATAAAGTGTTGATGGTCTCAAAGACGATGAGCCAGAAGCGTGCAGAAGATCTGGAACGGATCACGAGTGAGTATGGGACTATGCTCCGGATGAACCGAAGTATTCAGGCGGAAGGTTCTTTTGCTGATGTGAAAGAAGACATGAACTTTCGGAGATATCTGTACCGTGGAAAGGTAAATGCCTTGGCAGAAAGTATCCTTTTAGCGATGGGGCGAAATATCAATAAACTTCATTGTAAGATTCAGACAGGAAGGACGGGAAGTCACCTTTTTGCATTAAAAAAGGCATAGATTTTGATAATTGAAAATAAAACAGTTTGAAATAAGGCATGCTGAAAGGGATGCTTAGGGACGAACTGCGCTTGTAAAGAATGGCATCAAAATGGTAATCAATTTCGATGCCATTTTGGCATAAAACGGGGCTGCCGCCCAGCAAAAATATTTGCTAATGCGACAGCCCCTTCTAAGAGGTGCCACCCGGATTTGAACCGGGGATAGAGGTGTTGCAGACCTTTGCCTTACCACTTGGCTATGGCACCATGCTCCCCCTGTTGGACTCGAACCAACGACACTGCGGTTAACAGCCGCATGCTCTACCGACTGAGCTAAGGAGGATTACTTAAATATTTAATTAAGGTTTGTACCTTAAAAACTACATACATGCCTGTTGATCGTTAATCAAACTCTTTGAATCAATTCTTAACCTGCGTTTCTTGGTCAAGCCCTCACCCGATTAGTAACAGTCAGCTCCATGTGTTACCACACTTCCACCTCTGCCCTATCTACCTCGTCGTCTTCAAGGGGGTTTACTTCACTAAGAATGGGATATCTCATCTTGAGGGGGGCTTCACGCTTAGATGCCTTCAGCGTTTATCCCTTCCGGACTTGGCTACCCGGCCATGGCTTTGGCAAGCCAACCGGTCCACCAGCGGTCCGTCCATCCCGGTCCTCTCGTACTAAGGACAGCTCCTCTCAGATATCCTACGCCCACGCCGGATAGGGACCGAACTGTCTCACGACGTTCTGAACCCAGCTCGCGTACCGCTTTAATGGGCGAACAGCCCAACCCTTGGGACCTACTACAGCCCCAGGATGCGATGAGCCGACATCGAGGTGCCAAACCACTCCGTCGATGTGAACTCTTGGGAGTGATAAGCCTGTTATCCCCAGGGTAGCTTTTATCCGTTGAGCGATGGCATTCCCACTTAATACCACCGGATCACTAAGCCCTACTTTCGTACCTGCTCCACCCGTCGGTGTCGCAGTCAAGCTCCCTTCTGCCTTTGCACTCTTCGAATGGTTTCCGTCCATTCTGAGGGAACCTTTGGGCGCCTCCGATACCCTTTCGGAGGCGACCGCCCCAGTCAAACTCCCCGCCTGGCATTGTCCCACCGCCGGATTACGGCGGCTGGTTAGAAGCCCAATATCACAAGGGTGGTATCCCAACAGCGGCTCCATAGCAACTGACGTCACTATCTCTCAGCCTCCCACCTATCCTGTACATGCAACACCGGACCCCAGTGCCAAACTGGAGTAAAGCTCCATGGGGTCTTTCCGTCCTGGCGCGGGTAGCCAGCATCTTCACTGGCACTTCAATTTCACCGGATGTATTGCCGAGACAGCGCTCAAATCATTACGCCTTTCGTGCGGGTCGGAACTTACCCGACAAGGAATTTCGCTACCTTAGGACCGTTATAGTTACGGCCGCCGTTTACTGGGGCTTAAATTCAAAGCTTCGACTTACGTCTAACCTCTCCTCTTAACCTTCCAGCACCGGGCAGGCGTCAGCCCATATACCTCACCTTTCGGTTTCGCATAGACCTGTGTTTTTGCTAAACAGTTGCTTGAGCCTATTCTCTGCGGCCTGCTCTCGCAGGCACCCCTTCTCCCTAAGTTACGGGGCCATTTTGCCGAGTTCCTTGGCAATACTTCTTCCGCCGGCCTTAGGATTCTCTCCTCATCCACCTGTGTCGGTTTACGGTACGGGTACAATATGAACGATAGCGGCTTTTCTTGACGCATGGCTCACGGGCTTCGTTACTAAAATTCACTCCACATCACGTCTTCCCATTGCCACACGGATTTTCCTATGTGACTGGTACCTCGCTTGTACCGGGCTTTCCATTCCCGGCTCCCGCTCTCCTTACGTGTCCCCACAGTTCTGTCATACTGCAGTACAGGAATATCAACCTGTTGTCCATCGGTTACGGCTCTCGCCCTCACCTTAGGTCCCGACTCACCCAGGGCAGATCAGCTTTACCCTGGAAACCTTGGATATTCGGCCTAGAGGATTCCCACCTCTATCTCGCTACTCATTCCGGCATTCTCTCTTCCATGCAGTCCACAGCTCCTTCCGGTACTGCTTCTTCCCGCATGCAATGCTCCTCTACCAATCTTTTCAGATTCCTTAGTTTCGGTGGCGCGTTTCAGCCCCGGACATTTTCGGCGCAGGACCTCTCGACCAGTGAGCTATTACGCACTCTTTGAATGTATGGCTGCTTCTGAGCCAACATCCTGGTTGTCTTCGAAATCCCACATCCTTTTCCACTTAACGCGCACTTTGGGACCTTAACTGTAGGTCTGGGCTCTTTCCCTTTTGACCGCCCAACTTATCTCGTGCAGTCTGACTCCCGGTGATATCTACACGGCATTCGGAGTTTGATATTCTTCGGTAGGCTTTGACGCCCCCTAGGAAATTCAGTGCTCTACCTCCGCAAGACTCACACCGAGGCTAGCCCTAAAGCTATTTCGAGGAGAACCAGCTATCTCCGGGTTCGATTGGAATTTCTCCCCTATCCACACCTCATCCCCACCCTTTTCAACGGATGTGGGTTCGGTCCTCCACTACCTCTTACGGCAGCTTCAACCTGGACATGGATAGATCACCCGGTTTCGGGTCTACTCCTACTGACTCTGGCCCTGTTAAGACTTGGTTTCCCTACGGCTCCACACCTGAAGTGCTTAACCTTGCCAGTAAGCGTAACTCGCCGGACCGTTCTACAAAAAGTACGCGGTCGTACATATAAAGTACTTCCACAGCTTGTAGACACAGGGTTTCAGGTTCTCTTTCACTCCCCTCCCGGGGTCCTTTTCACCTTTCCTTCACAGTACTATGCACTATCGGTCACTAAGTAGTATTTAGCCTTAGGGGGTGGTCCCCCTTACTTCCCACAAGGTTCCTCGTGTCTCGTGGTACTCCGGATCCTGCTCAGTCAGCTCTGCTTTCACGTACGGGGCTTTCACCCTCTCCGGCCGGCTTTCCCAAAACCGTTCTGTTAACTTCGCTGAATCTTAAATGCAGTCCATGACCCCGGCATGCACGCACACCGGTTTAGGCTCCTCCGCGTTCGCTCGCCGCTACTTACGGAATCGATGTTTCTTTCTTTTCCTCCGGGTACTTAGATGTTTCAGTTCCCCGGGTTCCCTTCCATACGTTATGGATTGGCGTATGGATGCATGAGGTCTGCTCATGCGGGTTTCCCCATTCAGACATCTCCGGATCACGGGATATTTGCTCCTCCCCGAAGCTTTTCGCAGCTTATCACGTCTTTCATCGGCTCTTAGTGCCAAGGCATCCGCCCTGTGCCCTTATTGCTTGACCTTTCGCTTCATCACCCTAGCGTAGGTGATGCGGTCTCTTGATTCTCGTGTCTTCCGATACTCTCGTATCTTCCGACATGTGTTTGATTACTCTGTTCAATAACAGATAAATCGATGTCTTCCTATCTTTGCGTTTGCATTAATTTCTTAATACTTTGCGTTTAAGGATATTTGATTAACTTAATCAAATCTCATGTATGCAGTTTTCAAGGTACAATGCTGACTGATGTTTTATCAGCCATTTAAAAAGAAAATATCTTTTCTTCTTAAATCACTGGTAAAACCAGCATCTATTCTCATCAGGATCTCTCCTGTTTTTCTTTTTTTGATCTGGCGCCCACCTGCTCTCCCACACCGTCTCCAGTGCAGTACCATCGGCCGATTGGGTCTTAACCGTCGTGTTCGGGATGGGAACGGGTGTGTCCCCCAACCGCATCGGCACCAGAAATCTTTCAGCTTGATAGCTAAACAGTAAAACACATCTTGTTTCTCTACTTTTTCCTTAGAAAGGAGGTGATCCAGCCGCACCTTCCGATACGGCTACCTTGTTACGACTTCACCCCAGTCATCGGTCCCGCCTTCGGCAGCTCCTTCCTTGCGGTTAGGTCACTGACTTCGGGCGTTACTGACTCCCATGGTGTGACGGGCGGTGTGTACAAGACCCGGGAACGTATTCACCGCGGCATTCTGATCCGCGATTACTAGCGATTCCAGCTTCGTGTAGTCGGGTTGCAGACTACAGTCCGAACTGGGACGTTATTTTTGGGATTTGCCCACCCTCGCAGGTTCGCTTCCCTTTGTTTACGCCATTGTAGCACGTGTGTAGCCCAAATCATAAGGGGCATGATGATTTGACGTCATCCCCGCCTTCCTCCAGGTTATCCCTGGCAGTCTCCTCAGAGTGCCCGGCCGAACCGCTGGCTACTGGGGATAGGGGTTGCGCTCGTTGCGGGACTTAACCCAACATCTCACGACACGAGCTGACGACAACCATGCACCACCTGTCTCCTCTGTCCCGAAGGAAAGACTCGATTAAGAGTCGGTCAGAGGGATGTCAAGACTTGGTAAGGTTCTTCGCGTTGCTTCGAATTAAACCACATGCTCCACCGCTTGTGCGGGTCCCCGTCAATTCCTTTGAGTTTCATTCTTGCGAACGTACTCCCCAGGTGGAATGCTTAATGCGTTTGCGGCGGCACCGAATGACTTTGTCACCCGACACCTAGCATTCATCGTTTACCGCGTGGACTACCAGGGTATCTAATCCTGTTTGCTCCCCACGCTTTCGAGCCTCAACGTCAGTTACCGTCCAGTAAGCCGCCTTCGCCACTGGTGTTCCTCCTAATATCTACGCATTTCACCGCTACACTAGGAATTCCGCTTACCTCTCCGGCACTCAAGACGGGCAGTTTCCAATGCAGTCCCGGGGTTGAGCCCCAGCCTTTCACATCAGACTTGTCCATCCGTCTACGCTCCCTTTACACCCAGTAAATCCGGATAACGCTTGCCCCCTACGTATTACCGCGGCTGCTGGCACGTAGTTAGCCGGGGCTTCTTAGTCAGGTACCGTCATTTTCTTCCCTGCTGATAGAAGTTTACATACCGAGATACTTCTTCCTTCACGCGGCGTCGCTGCATCAGGGTTTCCCCCATTGTGCAATATTCCCCACTGCTGCCTCCCGTAGGAGTCTGGGCCGTGTCTCAGTCCCAATGTGGCCGTTCACCCTCTCAGGCCGGCTATGGATCGTCGCCTTGGTGGGCCGTTACCTCACCAACTAGCTAATCCAACGCGGGTCCATCTTATACCACCGGAGTTTTTCGCACCGAGCCATGCAGCTCTGTGCGCTTATGCGGTATTAGCAGTCATTTCTGACTGTTATCCCCCTGTATAAGGCAGGTTACCCACGCGTTACTCACCCGTCCGCCACTAGAAACAATCTAAATCTGCCGAAGCTTCAATAAAAGGTTTCCCGTTCGACTTGCATGTGTTAAGCACGCCGCCAGCGTTCATCCTGAGCCAGGATCAAACTCTCTGATAAAATGTTTGATTCATTTACTCAAGACAACCGTTTGGCTATCTCTCGTTTTTACTGCTTTTGGTTTGTTTAAACCGTTCTTTAAATGTAAAGAAATTTTCGAGAATCGTATGTGTTTCACTGTTTAGTTATCAAGGTTTGTTGTGTCTGTCTCTCGGACAGCTCGTTCATTTTATCTCATTCTCAACTGCTTGTCAAGAACTTTTTTTAATTTTTTTGAAGCATTTAGTCTTCAAAAAAATCAAAGCGGAGAAGGAGGGATTTGAACCCTCGCGCCGCGTTAACGACCTACTCCCTTTCCAGGGGAGCCCCTTCGGCCAGCTTGGGTACTTCTCCAAATTGCCCTACTTACTAAGTAGTTCCGATATTTATCTCTGCCGTTCTCAGCGACAGGTGATATTATATCTCGTATCTTTTATGTTGTCAAGTACTTTTTTAACTTTTTTTAAAAGTTTTTATTCTGTATTTGACAAACGGAGAGAGTGGGATTCGAACCCACGCGCCCTTGCGGACAAACGGTTTTCAAGACCGCCTCGTTATGACCACTTCGATATCTCTCCATATAATGTTTTTCAACATTTTTTGTGCTGTTTTGTCAGCGCATGTTGTATTCTATCATCAAATATCTCCCCTGTCAATAACAAATTTGATATTTTTTTCAAAAAATTGGACATATAGCTTCAATTTCTGCTATATGTCCATATTTACCGGGATTTTCACCCTGTTCTACTCTCTATTCTACTCTCTGTTTTCCTTCAAAAATGCCTCCGCAACCACCAGATCTTCCGGTGTTGTGATCTTGATATTGCGATAAGAACCTTCTGAAAAGCGGATCTTCACCCCGGTCTCATGTTCTGCAACCATGGCATCATCTGTAATTCCGGTCATTTCTTTCTGCCGAATGCTGGTATATGCGCCATAGATCAGCGGGTACTGAAAGATCTGCGGAGTCTGGACGATCCATACACTGCTGCGATCCGGAGTTTCACTGACATTCCCATCCTCATCTGCGATCTTAACTGTATCCTTGGAAGGCATGCCTGTAACACTGGCACCTGTCTGTGCTGCTGCCATAAGTCCTCTTTCAATGATCCCATGATCAATAAATGGTCTGGCACCGTCATGGATCAGCACATACTCTGTGTCTTTACACGCACGAAGTCCTTCATAAACAGAATCGTACCGTTCTTTTCCGCCGGATACTACAGCAGAAACCTTTGTAAAACCATATTTTTCCACGATTTCTTCTCTGCACCAGGAAACATACTCTTCCCCTGTTACCAGGATCACATCCCTGATCAACGGACTTTCCTGAAAACAGCGCAGAGAATAACAGAGCACCGGCATCCCGTCAAGCTCCATAAACTGCTTCTGTATTTTACTGTGCATTCTCTTTCCCTGGCCTGCTGCCAGAACAATAGCTGTATTTCTGCACTCTCCCATGATCAATTACCCCGGATTCTTTTATCTTTCGCCAAGCTTCAGGTTCGGAACCGCATTCAGATCCCAGCTGTGGCGTGTTCCCCTGATATATTCATAGTAAGCTGCCACTCCGATCATCGCTGCGTTATCCGTACAGAAGATCGGTGACGGACGGTAAAATTTGTATCCACGTTCTGTACATGCTTTTTCCATAGCAGTGCGAAGTGCACCGTTGGAAGCAACACCTCCTGCAATAGCAACCTTTTTCATGCCAAAATCAGCTGCTGCCTGCATGGTATGCTCTACCAGTACATCAACAACCGCCTTCTGGAAGGATGCCGCGATATCTGCACGGTTTACTTCCTCACCTTTCATTTTTGCCCCGTTTAAATAATTAAGAACTGCGGACTTCACGCCGCTGAAGCTGAAATCATATGGATTTTCACCGATTTTTGCACGTGGAAACTCAATGGCATCTGGATTTCCTTCCTTTGCCAACCTGTCGATCTTCGGACCTCCTGGATATCCGAGCCCAATGGCACGTGCAACCTTATCAAATGCCTCTCCTGCCGCATCGTCTCTGGTTCGGCCCAGGATCTCAAACTGACCGTAATCCTTCACAATAACAAGATGGGTGTGTCCACCGGATACAATGGCACAGAGAAACGGCGGTTCCAGATCCGGATGCTCAATATAATTGGCAGAAACATGTCCTTCTATATGATGCACGCCTACCAGTGGCAAGTTTCTTGCATAGGCAATGGCCTTGGCTTCTGCCACACCTACAAGAAGTGCACCGACAAGCCCCGGTCCATAGGTTACACCGATAGCATCAATATCATCCAGAGTGACGTTTGCCTCGTCCAGTGCTTCCTGGATGACCTGATTGATCCTTTCTATATGATTTCTGGAGGCGATCTCCGGTACAACACCTCCGTACAGTTTATGGATCTCGATCTGTGAAGAAATCACGTTTGATAAGACAGTCCTTCCATTTTTTACAACGGAAGCTGCCGTTTCATCACAGGAGCTCTCAATACCAAGAATTAATGTATCTTTCATTTTTTCAGTCCTCTTCAAAATTCAGTTCCACACTCTTCCCGTCTTTTCCCGGCCATGCCTTCGGAAAGATCTCACGTACTGTATCCATGTAATCATCCGGACGTACCAGAGAAGGGCTGTAATGGGTCAGCCACATTTCCCCCACTTCCGCATCACGGGCAAGAGTGGCCGCTTCACGAAACGTCATGTGTTTGTAGCCTTTTGCCTTTTCGATCTTGTCATCTTCACCGTACATTCCCTCACAGATAAAAAGATCGGAATCTTTTGCATTACGTAAAATAGACTCTGTCGGTCTGGTATCTGTGGTATAGGTAAGCTTGATCCCTTTTCTTGGCGGACCAAGCACCATATCCGGTGTGTAGATCCTTCCTTCATCCTCCACAGTCTGTCCCTTCTGCAGCGGATTCCAGAATTTCAGCGGGATCTCATGTGCACTGGCACTGTCAGGAGAAAATTTTCCCTGGCGCAGGATCTCAAGGGTATATCCATAGCAGGTAACATTATGGTTCACCCGAAATGCAGTGATCCGGTACCCATTCAGTTCCAGAACCTCCTCCGATTTCGTGATCTCGATAAATTTAATTTCAAAGGGCAACTCCGGTGCGATCACACGAAGTGCACTTACCACACGTTCCAGTCCTCTTGGGCCTACCAGAGTCAGCGGTTCTGTGCGGTCTGCATTTCCCATAGTCAAAAGGAGTCCCGGAAGTCCGCTGATATGATCCCCATGATAATGGGTAAAACAGATCACATCAATAGGCTTGAAGCTCCAGCCCTTTTCTTTAATGGCCACCTGAGTGCCTTCCCCGCAATCGATCATCAGACTGCTGCCGTTATAACGAGTCATCAGTGCGGTAAGCCATCTGCGTGGCAGCGGCATCATTCCTCCGCAGCCAAGTAAACAAACATCTAACATATTTTTCCTCTTTTCCTGTTCTGTGGCAAAGTTTAGCATACTTATCCCGTACAGACAAGTACCTCTCCCGGGTAAGCCTATTCAGAAACTGCGGTGCGTGTCATAAGAACAGCATCCTCTGTAGGATCTGTATAGTATCCCTTTCGCAGGCCATCCCGCACAAATCCCTGACGTTCATAAAGCCGGATCGCAGCCTCATTTCCTGCCCGGACCTCCAGATGGATCATGGTGATCCCACGCTCTTCTGCCAGACGGATCATACTTTCCATAAGGAAATTTCCGATTCCCTCTCTCTGACGGTCTCTGCGGACAGCCACATTGGTCACATCCCCCTCATCCAGCACCGTAAGAAGACCACAATATCCCAGGATCCGGCCCTTTTCTTCCACAACAAGAAACATCCCATTCTCTTTCATAAGAAATGTCAGAAATCCCTCTTTTGTCCAGGGGACTGAAAAAAGTTCCTCTTCGATCTCCATAACCTGATCCAGATCATCCACAAGCATTTCTCTTAAGATCATGCGTTTTCCCCTTCTGATCCTTTTTTCAGTTTCTGGGCACGCTCCCGCTCAGCCTGTGAAACACGGAGATAATCCGGTTTGTGCTCAGCCGCTGTCTCGGTTCTGCCTTCTTTATAATAAAGGACACCAAGTGCACCTACAGCACCTGCTCTCTGTCTGGAAAGATGGGCCGGTGCAAAAGAAAACGGTACAGTAAGTTTATCTGCGATGATATCTTTAAATACCGGGACTCCGTCTCCGAGGAATGTTACGGCTTCTCCCATCTCATTCAGCATGGAAAGAAGCTCCTCAATTCCCACTGCCATCTGATCCTTTACCGTCATGAGCCTGTGATCCTCGTAACGATAGATTCCCGTATAAACCTGCTTTCTTCTGGCATCCATGATCGGACAGATCAGTCCGTTTACATCATAGAGATTATAGGCCAGTGCCTCCACAGTCGGAATCCCGACCAGTGGTTTGTCAAGGGCAAGTCCAAGTCCCTTGGCTGTGGCAGAGCCAATACGGAGTCCGGTAAAAGAGCCCGGTCCCTTGGCTACCGCAATAGCGTCAATCGTCTTCAGATCCAGCTCTGTCATCTTCACGATCTCATCCAGCATGGGAAGAAGAGTCTGGGAATGTGTTTTCTTATAATTAACTGTATATTCCGCTACCAGTGTATCGTCCTCCACAACGGCTACGGATGCCACGATTCCGGAACTGTCCAGTGCCAAAACTCTCATTCTGTCTTTTCTCCTCTCTCCTCAATGGTGATCTTTCTGTATTCAAAGCCCTTCTCAAGATCTTTTTCAATGGTAACTTCGATCCTTTTTTCCGGCAGGATCTCCTCAATGAGTTCCGCCCATTCGATCAGACAGATTCCCTGCCCGAAAAAATAATCATCGTATCCGATCTCTTCCATTTCTTCCAGATCCCCGATACGATATACATCAAAATGATAAAATGGCAGACGTCCGTCTTCATATTCCTGGATAATGGTAAACGTAGGGCTGTTTACAGGTTCTGTAATTCCAAGACCTGCTGCCACTCCCTGTGTGAACACGGTTTTTCCAACTCCCAGATCGCCTGTCAGTGTGTAGATCTGTCCCGGCTTCGCATTCATTCCGATCGTCCTTCCGACCTCGAATGTTTCCTCAGGATCATGCGTTTCTATGACCATATTTTCCACCTTTTTCTTGCACAATTATTCTTTGCATATTATAATAGAGCGAACAGCGAAATACAATACTTTTTGAAAAGGAGTGCGAAAACTATGGCAAATCCTATCGTTACCATCACAATGGATAATGGCGATGTAATGAAAGCGGAATTATATCCGGAAGTTGCCCCGAACACAGTAAATAACTTCATCAGCCTTGTAAAAAAAGGCTTTTATGACGGCCTGATCTTCCACCGTGTCATCAACGGCTTTATGATCCAGGGCGGATGCCCGGACGGAACCGGTATGGGTGGCCCGGGATACAGCATCAAGGGTGAGTTCTCCCAGAACCGTTTCAAAAACGACCTGAAGCATACACCAGGTGTTCTCTCCATGGCAAGAGCCATGAATCCGAACTCTGCCGGAAGCCAGTTCTTTATCATGCACAAGGCTGCTCCGCATCTTGACGGAAGCTATGCTGCATTCGGTCAGATCATTGAGGGCATGGATGTTGTAAATGCTATCGCAGAGACAGACACGGACTACAGTGACCGTCCTCTTGACGAGCAGAAGATCAGCTCCATGACTGTTGATACCTTTGGTGTGGATTATCCGGAACCGGAGAAATGCTGACAGGAATAATTTTCTGAAATAAAAAAGCCCCGCGAAGAGCAGACTGTAACGCAGATCATCTGCCCTCTTCCCGGGGTATTTTTATACTGACATTCTCTTTTCTTTTACTTTTCGAAGGTCTTCACTTCTCCGTTTACTTTCGCAAAATACAGTTCTGCATCCTTCTCAAGTCCGGCTCTTCCATTTGTTCCTTCTGTGATCGCCTTCTTCACCTCTTCGACCTGATCATCCGGCACAAGAAGCTTCAGGACAACCTTGTCGGTATATTCGGAATCCAGGATCGGCAAACTTCTTTCTCCTGCGATATACTGGATCTTTCCGATCCCTGTATAATCCGTCGTCACCTGAAGAGAGATCCCATGATGCTTCTCAATGACGGTACTTGCCGCCAGTCCTGCCTGGACTGCACCGGAATATGCCCGCACAAGCCCTCCTGTCCCAAGAAGGACACCTCCAAAATATCTGGTCACCACAATGGCCGCATTATAGATCCCGGCTCCCAGAAGCACATCCAGCATAGGCCTTCCGGCTGTTCCGGATGGTTCTCCGTCATCACTGCAGCGGGTGGCTTCCCGGTTCATCCCTACGGAATATACATAGCAGTTATGACGTGCATCCCAGTATTTTTTTTTCATTTCTTCGATAAAGGCAAGGGCCTCTTCTTCTGTTTCCACAGGACGGACGGTTGCGATGAAACGGGATTTTTTTTCCACAAGTTCGCCTTCGCCGCCTTCGTATATGGTTTTATAATGTTCCAGCATGGTTTACGCCTCCGTTATCTATATCCAACCCTCTGTTTCAGGCAGAGTTTTCTTTATTGTATAATAATTATCTTCATTGCACAATGTATAAGATATCATGAATTGTGAAATTTTTTTTAAGGCTTTATTTGGCATCTCATATTTGTTATAATAAAACGGATTATAAAGGAGGAATATTATGAACTACGGAAAAAGATCCACTTCCAAGAAGCGGAATGCTCTGATCTCCCGTACTTCCATGCTGGAAAAAAGAGCACATG
The DNA here is from genome assembly GCF_008679485.1 of Blautia sp. LMAG:89. Classification (NCBI taxonomy): domain Bacteria; kingdom Bacillati; phylum Bacillota; class Clostridia; order Lachnospirales; family Lachnospiraceae; genus Blautia; species Blautia sp. LMAG:89. The sequence continues at coordinate 245,825 of NZ_NANC01000004.1, forward strand.
TTTCGTTTATCCGGGTTTTATTTACAGCTCTGATCGCAGTCTGCGTCATGGTTGTCTGCCTTGGTATCGGCTCCTTCCGGGGCGTGATCGCCGGAGCACCTGACGTCAACGATGTGGATATTTCACCTCTCGGATATGCAACCTTCCTGTATGATGACCAGGGAACACAGATCCGACAGCTTTCAGCCCCTACATCCAACCGTCTCCCGGTCTCCCTGGACCAGATCCCGGTCAGTCTGCAGCATGCAGTGGTAGCCATTGAGGATGAGCGTTTTTATGAACATAACGGTATTGATGTCCGCGGTATCGCACGTGCCGGAATGAAGGCGATCACCACCGGTAACTTTTCCGAGGGTGCCAGTACCATCACACAGCAGCTTCTGAAGAATAATGTTTTCACTGACTGGACCAACGAATCCACACAGCTGGAACGTTTCACACGTAAGTTCCAGGAGCAGTACCTTGCTGTACAGATTGAAAAAAAATATGACAAAAATGTGATTCTTGAGAATTACCTGAATACCATTAACCTGGGTGCAGGTTCCTACGGTGTACAGGCCGCTTCCAAAAAATACTTTAACAAAGACGTATGGGATCTGAATCTTTCTGAATGTGCCACCCTTGCCGGCATCACGCAGAACCCTACCAAATTCAATCCGATCACCAATCCAAAGGCAAACTCCAAGAGACGGAAGGAAGTCTTGGATCACATGCTGGATCAGAATTACATCTCACAGGATGAATATAATGCAGCACTGAATGATGACGTTTATTCCCGTATCCAGGCCGCACAGCTTGAGAACACCGAAGAAGAAAGTACCGTTTACACGTATTTCGAAGATGAGGTTACCAATCAGGTCATCAGCGACCTGATGAACATTAAAGGATATACCAAGACACAGGCTACCAATCTTCTTTACAGCGGTGGTCTGAAGATCATGACAACCCTGGATTCCAACATGCAGCAGATCCTTGATGAGGAATATGCAAACCCTGATAACTATCCGGCCAATGTTCAGTATGAACTGGATTATGCACTGACTGTACAAAGCCCGGATGGAAAACAGACAAACTACAGCAAAGAAATGCTGCAGCTGTATTTCCGTGATCAGGATCCGGAATTTGATCTTCTCTTTGATTCTCCTGAAGAAGGTCAGCAGTATGTGGATCAATACAAGGCTAACATCCTGGCAGACGGAAGCACCGTAGTATCTGAGCGTGTAAACTTTGCGCCACAGCCACAGTCTTCCATGACTGTCATTGACCAGCATACCGGTTACGTAAAAGCCCTGATCGGAGGCCGTGGCGAAAAAACAGCCAGCCTGACCCTGAACCGTGCCACTGATACGACCAGACAGCCTGGTTCTACCTTTAAGATCGTTTCCACCTATGCACCTGCGTTGAACGAAAAAGGCGATACACTTGCTACAACCTTTATGGATGAGCCTTACGAATACCCGGACGGATCTCCTGTCAACAACGCCTCAAGAAGCTACGGCGGCGAGACCACCATCCGCAAAGCGATCCAGAATTCCATCAACGTTGTAGCTGTTAAATGCCTGGAGCAGGTTACCCCGGCTCTCGGCCTTAAATATCTGGATGATTTCGGTTTCACCACACTAGCTCACGGAACTGAAGCAGATAAAGATGCCAACGGAAATATCTGGAGTGACGCCAACCTGGCTACTGCTCTTGGCGGTATCACCAAAGGTGTCAAGAACGTGGAACTTTGTGCTGCATATGCAGCCATTGCTAATGGCGGGAACTATATCAAACCGATTTATTATACACAGATCCTTGATCATGACGGAAATGTTCTGATCGAGAACTCCTCCGTTTCCAGATCTGTGATCAAAGACAGTACCGCTTATCTTCTTACAAGCGCCATGGAAGATGTTGTAAAAAAAGGTACCGGTACCGCCTGCCAGCTGGACAATATGACTGTAGCCGGAAAAACAGGTACTACAGAGGACTACAATGACCTGTGGTTCGTAGGCTACACACCGTACTACACCTGTGCAGTATGGTCCGGCTATGACAACAACGAAAAAATTCCGGAAGATGCCCGTAACTTCCACAAAAACCTCTGGAAAAAGGTTATGACCCGTATCCACGAGGGCCTGGAGGACAGAGATTTCGATATGCCTTCCAGTGTGGAAAAAGCCAGTGTCTGCGCAGAAACCGGTCTTCTTCCCAGATCCGGATGCCCGACTATCACAGAGTATTTTGATATCTCCAGTCTTCCCACCGAATACTGTGATCAGCATTTCTACGGCAGCAGCGATTACGATGAAGAGGACTATTATAATAACGAAGATACGGACGCCGATACCGATGCAGCAGCTGAAGCGATTCCAAGCGCAGCTCCGGACAGTACTGACAGCACCGACACTGACAATACTGACAATTCCGATGACGGTTCCGATAATACCGGTGATGATACTGACAATTCCGGAACAGACGACAACACCGGTGGTGATGACGGCAGCTATGATAACAGCAATGATACCGGTGGCGATGACGGCAGCGATGACACCGGCGAAGATCCGGTAGAATATTATGAATGATCTCCATTATAGGTATCTTTCATAAACAACATATAAAAAAAGTGGTTTCCTGAAATATGGAAACCACTTTTTTTACTTTTAATAACTTCTTACTGTCTCGCAGTTTATCAGTTCAGGCAAGTCCCACCCACCGCTTATTACTTTTCGCAATTGAAGCAGGGAACTTCCCTAGTTCGGTTAAAGTACCATCTTGGCTGCACCGTAGATTCCTGCATCATTGCCAAGTGTCGCGATCACGATAGGAGTATCCTTGCAGGATTCAAAAGCATACTCTCTGTAATATTTCCGAATACAGTCAATAAGCGGCTGTCCGGCCTTGGAAACTCCTCCGCCGATAACAATGGTCTCCGGATCTGTCACACAGCAAATAATGGCAAGAGCACCACCCAGCTGCTCTCCGACCTTTTCCATGGTTGCTACAGCTACCGGATCATTCTCCTTAAATGCGTCCAGAACTGCTTTTGCTGAAATCTCTCCGGCATCTCTGAGAACACTGTTCTCACTGGAAGCTGCAAGCTCTTTTTTTGCCATGCGGACAATTCCGGTCGCAGAAGCATACTGTTCCAGACAGCCCCTGTTTCCGCAGTTGCAGGATTCTGTTTCATGATGATCCACATTGGCATGTCCGATCTCACCGCCAGCTCCGTGATGTCCGGTCACGATCTTTCCATCAACAATGATACCACCGCCTACACCTGTTCCAAGTGTGACCATGATCACATCGGAGGAGCCTGCTGCAGCACCCTTCCATGCCTCTCCCAATGCCGCTACATTGGCGTCATTTCCGGCTTCCGCATGAAGACCTGTAAGTTCTTCCATCTCTCCCACAACGTTCTTATATCCCCAGAAGAGATTTACTGCACGTGATACTTCGCCTTTGGAGTTTACCGGTCCCGGAACACCGATCCCGACGCCTTCCACCTCCTCTTTGGAGATACCCTTTTCTTCCATCTTGGCATTTACTGCTGCTGCCACATCAGGAAGGATCTGATCTCCCTTGTTTTCTTTACGGGTTGGAATCTCCCATTTCTCAACAAGAGTACCATCCGTGCGGAAAAGTCCGCATTTTACAGTTGTTCCACCTACATCGATTCCAAAACAATATGTTCTCATTTCTTACCCTCTCTTATTCTTCGTCATCTGGATTTTCTCTCTTTTTCGCAAGATTTGCCTGTACACGCTTGTACAGAGCCTCTGCCGCATTATATCCCATCTTCTTCTGTCTGTGGTTGACAGCCGCTGCCTCAACGATGATCGCCAGGTTACGGCCCGGACGGATCGGAAGAGAATGGCATACTACCTTATTTCCAAGGTACTCTGTATACTCCTCATGCAGTCCAAGACGATCGTATTCCTTGTCTCTGTCCCACTCCTCAAGCTTGATCACAAGATCGATGGACTGGGTATCCTTAACGCTCTCAACACCGAACAGTGTTTTTACATCGATGATACCGATACCACGAAGTTCAATAAAGTGACGTGTGATATCCGGCGCAGATCCCACCAGTGTTACGTCACTGACCTTACGGATCTCAACAACATCATCACTGACAAGACGATGACCTCTCTTGATCAGCTCCAGGGCTGCCTCGCTCTTACCGATACCGCTCTCACCTGTGATCAGGATTCCCTCGCCGTAAACATCAACCAGCACACCATGAATAGAAATACATGGTGCAAGCTGCACGCCCAGCCAGCGGATGATCTCTGCCATGAAGCTGGATGTTGTTCTTTCTGTCACGAATGTTGGAACATTATATTTAACAGCCAGATCGATCATGTCCTGAGACGGACGGGTCATGGTACTGAAAATAACACATGGGATCTTGCTGGAAATGAAACGTTCATATTTAAAACGTCTCTCCTCCTCATTAAGCTGCATCAGATACGTATACTCTACATATCCGATGATCTGAACTCGTTCATTGGCAAAATGCTCCAGATATCCGGTAAGCTGAAGCGCAGGTCTGTTGATCTCCGCAGTCTTGATCACGATGCCTGACAGGTCGATCTCCGGAGTCAGATTATTAAGCTCCAGTTCCTGTACCATCTTTGTCAACTGTACACCCTTCATACTTTTGTCTCCTTTTCGCTGAAAGTTTGCATTCTCACTGCCGTTTTACCGGGGCGTGAGACACCTTATCTTCAATTATACACAATCACTGCTGAAACTGCAATGCAGCATCAGGATTTATGAAAAAATTCATAGACCTGACGGGCGCTTCTGGCATTCATGCTCTCTGTCTGTGCCAGTTCTTCCTCCGATGCATCCCGGATATTTTCCACAGATTTAAATTTACGCAGAAGGGCTTTCCTCCTGGTATCACCGATCCCCGGGATATCATCCAGGATAGAATGGACCTGTTCCCTGCTCCTGAGGGAACGATGGTATTCAATGGCAAACCGATGGGCTTCATCCTGGATCCTGGTAATCAGGCGGAAGCCTTCGCCGGATGTGTCAATGGGGATCTCCACATTGTTGAAATACAGGCCTCTCGTCCGATGATGATCGTCCTTGACCATACCGCAGACCGGGATGCTTATCCCAAGCTCATTCAGCACCTTCAGAGCGATATTTACCTGCCCTCTTCCACCATCCATCAGGATCAGATCCGGAAGCCTTGCAAAGCTGTCAAATTCTCCGTTACTCTCATGAGTGAACCTTCGGGTCAAAATCTCTTCCATGCTGGCATAATCGTTGGGTCCCTGTACCCATTTGATCTTGAACTTACGGTAATCACTGCGTTTGGGACGGCCTTTTTCATAAACTACCATGGATCCCACAGACTCAAAGCCACTGATATTTGAAATATCATAGGCTTCCATGCGCACCACATTTTTCAAGCCCAGCCATTCTTCCACCTCATGAACAGCTCCGATAGTTCGTCCTTCCTCCCGCCTGATCCGTTCTCTGTCCTTGGCAAGTACCATACGGGCATTTTCCAGGGCAAGTTCTACCAGCTTTTCCTTGGTTCCCTTCTTCGGGACCCGGATGTGTACCTTCTGCTTTCTTCTTCCTGACAGCCATTCCTCGATGATATCTGCATCTTCGATCTCACTTTGCAGCATGATCTCAGATGGGATAAAAGGCGTTCCCGCATAAAACTGTTTCAGAAAGCTGGAAAGGACCTGCGCCTTTGTATCGCCCTTTGCCACACGGAGATAAAAATGATCTCTGCCGATCAGCCTGCCATCCCGGATAAAAAACACCTGGACAACCGCATCCTGATCCCTGAGGTCTTCACTGTCATCCATGGCTACTGCAATGATGTCCCTGTCCTCCTGCCCGTAGCCGGTGATCTTCTGCCGTTCCCCGATCTTCCGGATACTGCTGATCAGGTCCCGGTATTCCATAGCATCTTCGTAGCGCATTTCCTCCGAAGCTTTCTGCATTTTTTCCATCAGCTCACTAATGGCGTCCTGAAAATCTCCATTCAGAAATTTGATCACCTTATTGATATTCTTCCGGTATTCTTCCTGGCTGACATATCCCTGGCAGGGTGCCTTGCACTGTTTCATATGATAGTACAGACAGGGCCGGTCCTTTCCGGTATCTCTCGGAAGACTGCGGTTGCAGGAGCGCACCTGATACAGCTTCCGCACCAGTTCGATCACGTCCTTTACTGCTCCGCCGCTTGTATAGGGGCCAAAATATCTTGCCTTGTCCTTTTTCATTCTCCTGGCAAAAAGCACCCTCGGGTATGGCTCATGAACTGTCACCTTAATAAACGGATAGCTCTTGTCATCTTTGAGCATGGTATTATATTTCGGACGATGCTCCTTGATAAGATTACACTCCAGCACAAGGGCTTCCAGCTCCGAATCCGTAATAATGTACTCAAATCTGGTAATATGTGTAACCATCCGTTCAATCTTGGCACCTTTGTTACGACTGCTCTGGAAATACTGGCGCACACGATTCTTAAGGCTGATGGCTTTTCCCACATAGATGATCTCGTCTTTCTCGCCATGCATGATGTAAACTCCCGGTTTTGCCGGAAGCTTCTTTAATTCTTCCTCGATTATGAACATACTTTATTCTCCTGTTTTACTATTACAGTAATAAGAAAACCGGGATTTCTCCCGGTTTTACGATGATCTGTTTTATGCCTGTGATCCCGGCTTTTCTTCTGTTTCTGCATGATCGGCATCTGTTGTCTGAGCAGATTCTTCTGTTTTCTCCGGTGCCTGCATATCCTCTGTCAGTTCCTGTCCGGATATCTCCGGTCTGAACTGAACCGATTCTGTACTTTTTGCAGCCTCGTTATTTTCCGCGATCATTTCAATATCCTGTTTATTGGACACTTCTTTTTCATCCTCGGAAAGTACCAGATCATCCAGATTCTCCGGGATATCCAGGCCCTGCTGAACTGCACGGAGGATCTTCATGAACTCTTTACCTGTAATGGTTTCCTTGCGGATCAGATATTCCGCGATCTTATCCATCTCTGTTCTGTGACTTCCAAGGATCCTCTTGGCTTCCTCATAGGAATGGTGGAGAAGCTTCATCACCTCATGATCGATCTCTGTTGCGGTATCATCACCACAGTTTAAAACTGCTCTTCCGCTGAGATACTGATTCTCCTGTGTAGCAAGTCCCATCAGTCCGAACTTCTCAGACATACCATACTGTGTGATCATGGCTCTGGCCACCTTGGTAGCCTGCTCAATATCATTGGCAGCACCTGTAGTAACTGTGTCAAAAACGATCTCCTCTGCAGCACGTCCGCCAAGATAGCCTACCAGCATAGCTTCCAGTTCTTTCTTGGTGTTGAGATATTTTTCTTCCTCAGGTACCTGCATAACGTAACCCAGTGCTCCCATGGTACGGGGTACGATGGTGATCTTCTGTACAGGCTCCGCATCCTTCTGGAGTGCATTTACCAGTGCGTGTCCGACTTCATGGTAGGATACGATCCGGCGTTCCTGTTTGCTTAAGATACGGTCCTTCTTCTCTTTTCCCACCAGAACTACTTCTACGGATTCTTCCAGGTCCTTCTGTGATACAGCTTTACGTCCCTTCTTGACTGCAAGGATCGCAGCCTCATTGATCATATTGGCAAGATCAGAGCCTACCGCACCGGAAGTTGCAAGTGCAATAGCTTCAAAATCAACGGTGTCATCCAGAAGTACGTTCTTGGCATGTACCTTCAGGATATCCACCCTTCCTTTAAGATCCGGTCTGTCAACGATCACACGTCTGTCAAAACGTCCCGGACGGAGAAGAGCCGGATCAAGAACCTCCGGTCTGTTTGTCGCAGCAAGGATCAGAAGTCCCTTGGATGTATCAAAGCCATCCATCTCCGCAAGCAGCTGGTTCAATGTCTGCTCACGCTCATCATTTCCGCCGCCATAGCGGGAATCACGGCTTTTACCAATGGCATCGATCTCATCGATAAATACGATACACGGAGCATTCTTCTTGGCTTCCTCGAAAAGGTCACGGACACGTGAGGCACCCACGCCCACAAACATCTCCACAAATTCCGAGCCGGAAAGAGAGAAGAACGGTACCTGCGCTTCACCTGCAACTGCCTTGGCAAGTAATGTCTTACCGGTTCCCGGAGGGCCTACAAGAAGTGCGCCCTTAGGCAGCTTGGCTCCGATGGCTGTGTATTTTCCGGGGTTGTGAAGAAAATCCACAACTTCCTGGAGAGATTCCTTGGCTTCATCCTGACCTGCCACATCCTTAAAGGAAACGCCCGTTTCCTGCTGCACATATGCCTTGGCTTTGCTCTTGCCTACGCCCATGCCCATGATCCCGCCGCCTTTGTTCATGCGGCGCATGGAGAACATCAGAAGTCCGAACAGAAGCAGTGTCGGCAGAACCACGCTCAGGATCATTGCAACAAATTCACCAAAAACATCCGGCGGATCGGTCTCAAACTTGATTCCCTTTCCTTCCAGTCTCTTGGTAAGTGCTGTACTGTCTTCGGTCTTCGTGGTGTAATAGCTCATATCCTCGTACTTGGAATTCTTTTTCTTGGGTACGATCGTCAATGTACTGGACTGGATCGTTACTTCCTTAACCTGGTCCTTATCCACCATATCGATAAATTTATCATAGGAGATCTCACTGCTGTTATCCTTCAGCATATTGGTAAACAACGCGAAGCACACCAGTGTGACCAGGAGGCATATCAGAAAAGCCAGAATCGACTGATGATTCTTACCTGATCCCTGCCTGGGATCTTTGTTGTCAGGTCGCTTCCCGTCCTGATCATTATTCAGTTGATTATTCATTTTTTTCCTCCTCTTGTCATTTCTTTATTATAAAGAGAAAAACCATATAAATCAACTGCGAGATTACAAAAATACCATCGAAAAAACACCACACTGGATATTGCCAGTGAACGTAAAGTTGTAGTATACTGTTCCCAGTGAATTGGAAAATTAAAGAGGAGAGGAAATCAGACAAATGAAAATAGGTTTTGATAATGACAAATATCTGAAAATGCAGTCAGAACACATCCGTGAAAGAATCGGTCAGTTCGGCAACAAGCTTTATCTTGAATTCGGTGGCAAACTGTTTGACGACTACCATGCATCCCGTGTTCTTCCGGGTTTTGAACCGGACAGCAAGCTCCGCATGCTGATGCAGCTTTCTGATCAGGCGGAGATCGTTATTGTTATCAGTGCCAATGACATTGACAAGAATAAAATACGTGGCGATCTTGGGATCACCTATGACGAAGATGTGCTCCGTCTTATGGATGAGTTTTCAAGCCGTGGCCTGTATGTGGGAAGCGTATGCATCACACAGTACTCCGGCCAGGAAAGCGCCGATCTCTTCAAAAAACGTCTGGAGAAACTGGGAATCCGTGTCTACAAGCTTTACCTGATCCCCGGCTATCCAAGCAACACTTCCTTTATTGTAAGTGACGAGGGTTATGGAAAGAATGATTATATCGAGACTACCAGACCTCTGGTCGTGATCACAGCACCGGGACCAGGAAGCGGAAAGATGGCAACTTGCCTTTCCCAGCTTTACCACGAATACAAACGTGGGGTAAAAGCCGGCTATGCAAAATTCGAGACCTTCCCGATCTGGAATCTTCCTCTGAAACATCCGGTAAACCTTGCCTACGAAGCTGCCACTGCAGATCTGAACGATGTCAACATGATCGACCCGTTCCATCTGGAGGCTTACGGCAAAACTACCGTCAACTACAACCGTGACGTAGAAGTTTTCCCTGTTGTACAGGCCATGTTTGAGAAGATCATGGGCAGCTGCCCTTATAAATCTCCGACAGATATGGGTGTCAACATGGCAGGTAACTGCATCGTTGACGATGAAGTATGCCAGGAGGCTTCCCGCCAGGAGATCATCCGCCGTTATTATAAGAGCATGAACGCTCTGGTTTCCGGCTCCGGCACAGAGAATGAGGTACGTAAGATCGAGCTTCTTCTCCAGCAGGCTCATGCAGAGATCACTGACCGTAAGGTTGTTCCGGCTGCCCTCGAAAAAGAAAAAGCAACCAATGGCCCTGCCGCCGCTCTGGAACTTCCTGACGGAAAGATCGTATGCGGAAAAACCTCCGATCTTCTCGGCGCATCCGCAGCTCTTCTTCTCAATGCCCTGAAAGAGCTGGCAGGAATCGATCACGAGCTTCATGTGATCTCTCCGGATGCCATCCATCCGATCCAGCAGCTGAAGACCAAATATCTGGGAAGCAGGAATCCACGTCTTCACATTGATGAGATCCTGATCGCCCTTTCCATGAGTGCCGCAACCAGCGATGCCGCACGCCTTGCCCTGGAACAGATCCCGAATCTCCGTGGATGCCAGGCTCATACTTCCGTAATGCTTTCCGATGTGGATGTGATCAGCTTCCGTAAGCTTGGTGTTGAGCTTACCTGCGAAGCCAAGGCTGAGAAAAAGAAAGAATATCATAAAGTCTGATCTTATAAACACCAAAATCCCCTGTGCCGGATCTACGTACAAACGCCGAACCGTACAGGGGATTTTTTTGAGGGAATCTATAATCAATCAACTTGCCGATATTTTCCTATTTAATTCATCCTATCTTTCTGATAGACAATACCACCTGTTGTAAATTTCACAACACTTCCGTTTTCGACCATATGAAAATAAGGTTCACCTTTCTGTTCTCCTGAAAATATTTTCTCAATTCCGTCACAATATATATTTATAATTTCCGGAGATAACGCATACTTTTTATAACAGTCTTTTTCTTTTTCGCAGACGTGGGCAGGAAAAACGCTGCTTACTTTTTTTCTGATTTTCTTCAATTTTAAAAGGCTTTCATAGTATACACGCAAAGAAGCAGATGGGGCATGCGGACTTTTTCCAGGATTCAAATGTCCCCACACTTCCCAGGTGAGCATGATATCTCCTGTAAAAAGCCATCCTTTCTTCTCCTCAAACAATGCAATACAACCCAGGGTATGACTGGGAACTTCCAGAACTCTAAGCTTTTTATCTCCCAGATCAAAGATATCCCCATCCCTGAGTGTACAGATTTTTCTTGCCGGTCCGGGATTCCACATTTCAAACGAGAATCCTTCTTTTTCAGGAATTTCAAAGAACATGAGCTCAGACATTTTTTTCAGCTCCTGGTCTACGATCTGATGGGAAAAAGGTTCGTCATATCTTCCCACACATACTTCTTCAAATTGATGATTTCCTGAATTATGATCCACATGGGCATGCGTATTTACAACAAACAGAGGTTTTTCTCCACAAAGTTTCAAAATTTCTTCTTTTAAATCGGTAAGTCCCAGTCCCGTATCCAGAAGAAGTGCTCTTTCTGTTCCATTTATCACATACATAACCGTTTTGTCTATTTCATTGATCGCCCACAGATCTTCTTCCAACGAAATGATTCTGAATAACTGCATCTTCATTCCTCCTTTTATTTTACAGCTCCCATTGTCAGTCCGCTTGTAATATATTTTTGTGCACAGATGTAAAGGATAATTGTGGGAATAATACACAAGGTAAGTCCTGCAATAAACAGATTCCACTGTGTGCTGGTAGCACTTCTGAACATGAAAAGATTTACCGTCAGCGGTCTCAGTTCACTGTCTCCAATGAGAATACTGGGAAGCAGAAAGTCATTCCAGGACCACATAAAAAACAATACACCAATGGTAACCGTTGCTGGTTTAACAAGTGGAAATACGATCTGCGTCATAATTCGAAAAACTCCACATCCATCTATTGCGGCTGCTTCTTCCAGCTCCCGAGGTACATTTTTCAAAAATCCCGTAAATGTCAGAATTCCAAACGCACAGAAGAATCCAATATCAAGAATGATAATTCCTCCAAGGGAATTGGTAAGATTGGTATTTGTAGCAAGTACAGAAATAGGAATCATAACTGCATGAAACGGCACGATCTGTCCGAAAACAAAATACAGATACAGATTCTGTGAGATTTTCCCACGAAGATGTGAGATTCCGAAAGCACCGGCAAACGATACGAACAGCCCTCCCAGCATAGCTCCCAATGTAATCACAACAGAATTTTTTAATGCAACTAAAAAATTCATGCTTTCCATGGCATTTTTAAAATTATCAAGATATAAAGACTTTGGTAATGCCAGAAAATCAGCCGCAATTTCCGGACTTGTTTTAATTGAATTCATAACGATCCACAATACCGGTAAAATAAAAATAAAGCCTAATATAAACATTGCTGCGGTACCTGCAATTTTCTTTTTCCATGTCATTATGACTGCACCTCTCTTTTTCTAGTAATATTAAGCTGAATCAAGGAAATTGCTGCTATGATCAAAAACAGGATCACCGATTTCGCACAGCCATACCCCATATTAAAAGTTCCAAATGCGTCATCATAAATATTCATGGCGATCGTCTGTGTTGTTTTTGAAGGTCCGCCGCCGGTTAAAGCGTAGTTAATATCAAATGCTTTAAATGCATTTGCAATAGATACAAACAGATTGATCGTAATCGTTGGCATCAGAAGCGGAAGCTGGATTTTTATAATACGATTCAGTCCCACACATCCGTCAATGCATGCCGCTTCCATCACATCAAGAGGAATCGACTGCAAACCTGTGATGTAAAGGATCATCAAAAATCCCAGGCCCTGCCACACGGTAACCACTGATACCGCCGCAAATGCTGCCGTTGAACTCCCGAACCAGCTAAACCCTTTTACTGCTTCCGAATGTAAAAGTTCTCCAATTATTGGCGTTACTTTCTGAAAAATAAATGTCCACGCCAGGGCGATCATAACTCCACTGATAATATTCGGAATAAAAAAGAACGCCCGGATCACTGGCTTACCGAAAATATGTGTATTCAACGCCAGAGCTATAAAAAAAGCCAGTACATTGGTCAGAACAATCGTAACCACTGCAAGTTTAAACGTCAAAAACATAGATTGTATAAAATCTCTATCATGGACCAAATCGACAAAGTTTTTTATTCCGATCCAGTTATGCGTTCCTTTGATCAGATTCCAACTGAAAAACGAATTCGGGATCGTTCCAAAAATTAACGGTCCTGCCAGCGCAAAAGTATAAATACACAGTGCCGGCAGCACAAGAAGGAAATAATATTTTTTCTGTTTTCTGTATAAAATGTCCGACATGTTTCCTACCCCCGTATATAGCAGGCGGACTTTTAAAAGTCCGCCTGTTTTCCTGTGTGTTTATTCTTCTGCAAGCTTTTTAAATCCTTCATCAAGAGCATCCAGTGTCTGATCTTCATCGGTTATTCCTGCAAAATATCCCTGAACATCATCGCCCAGAACATCGCTTGCTCCGCTTGGAAGCTGATTCCACAAAGTACTTCTGACCTTTCCTGCATCCATATACGCTTTCAGATCTTTATAATAATCCTTACTTGCAATTTCATCATCTGCTTCAATGTCCATGCAAGCCATAAAGCCGCCGTAGCTGTTGGTCACTGTTTTCAGCCAGTCCCCGCCATCTCCGATATAATCAAGCACTTCCAGGGCTTCATCCAAGTGTTCCCCGTTTGCGTTGGCCACGATCGCATCTGTTGCACATGCCACAACTTCTGCATCATCTGCGTTATCACTTACTGGAACTGCAAAAAATCCGATGGGAAGATCCTGTGTTACACTTCCTACAGAAATCGTTGCCGCATCTGAAAGAAAGATCATTGCTGCTTCCTGGTTTGCAAATGCATAAAATCCTGTGGCCGCATCCGAATCCATATAATTCTGTCCGGAATTTTCTTTCATAAGATCCATAAAATCAAAGACTCTGTCTACGCCATCCACCTTAAAGCTTCCTTCTCCCTTATTCATGGAATCCAGCCAGCTGTCGATCTTATCTTTTCCACCAAGTACTCCTCCGAATAAGGAGCAGAATTCCTGACTTACTGTCCAGTTATCTTTATAAATAGCGGTAAATGGTGTAATATTCGCAGCCTGAAGTTTTTCACAGACTGCTTTCATCTCATCAAAAGTTTCCGGCACTTTTTCAATTCCTGCTTTTTTAAAAAGATCTTTATTATAAAGTACACCCCACCATTCATACATCTGTGGAAATCCCCACACTTTGCCATCATAAGTAACTGCTTCTTTTGCATTGTCATAAAGTTTGTCCACAAACTCATGATCGCTTACATCTGCCAGCAGCCCGTTCTGTGCAAAATCATATACCTGAGAATAAGAACTTACTTCAAAAAGATCCGGCAGATCTTTTGCCGCTGTCTTTGCTCCAAGATACTGGTTATAATCTCCGGACTGCATCTCCACAGATAATTTTATATTATCATGAGTCTGATTAAACCCTTCCGCTGCTTTATTGTAAATATCCGCAGCTCCGGAAGTCCACACTGCCATCTTGATCTCAACTACATCGTCTGCATTTTTCAGATTACTTTTTGCGTAAACCGGCATCACTGTTCCAACAAGCCCCATTGCCATGAGCGCTGCCATTGCGCACGCTGTCACCTTTCTTCTCTTCATTTGTAAACCCTCCGTTCTTTTTTGATGAACTCATTATATTATAATTTTTAATATCAAAACAGTGCACACTTCTTGACATTATGTGTCACTTTTCATAATATGTATTGGTTTTTTTCACTCATCATTATATAATAATGCCAAAAGGAGGGGTAAGAATTGTTTTCTATTACTGCAAAATTTAAAGAACACTCTATAAAATTTCGAATTCTTGTCATCGTTCTTCCAGTTGTGATCCTCAGTTATATCATTTTGTTATCTTCTTTTTATATGATTTATGTAAAAGAATCCCGTAACAATATTCTTCTGGAACATGAAAAGAATACTCTGTCTATCGCCAAAAATACAGCCAGTTATTTTTCCTCACTGAACTCCAACATTGATCTGCTGCTTTACGGAACAGAAATTCAGTCTCTGATCCATTCCTATGCAGATAAAAAGCTCAGTCCGGAAGAAGTTCAGTCCCAGTGTAACACCCTTTTCTCCACATATCTTTTAGGTGCTCAGTCTAAAATTCAACGGGTTTATATTGTTCTGACCGATAATGGGATCATTTCCAATCAGACTATTTATAATTCCACCCTGGAACAACAGGAGCAAAAACTGGAGCAGCTCAGTGAGTATCTAAAACAACCAAAGGAAACTCTCTGTTATTACTATTCTCCAAAGGAACCTTATACCATCACTGCTGCCAAAAATATTTTTGACATTCAGAAACCGGAAAAGAAGATCGGTATTTTACTGACTGAGATCAATATCCGGTTTATGGAGGATATGATCACGGAGCATCAGGATTCTGAATATAGTTATTATTCCCTTTTTCAAAATAGTGACCTGGTATATACAACTTCCCCCTACGCCCCATCCGTCACAGCCAGCATGAATATGAATTATCACTCCCACAGGGGGAATAGTAATTTTTATGCCATCCGCTATTCTGTAAACGATTTCTTACAAATCGGAGGGCTTCTCAACACAACCGGCGCATTTCATTCGATCAATCGTGTATGGCGTCAACTACTGGTTATTTCCATATTTTTTCTCTTGATACTGATTTTCGCTGTTATTCAGATTTCAAGAACCATATCCCAGGAATTTCAGGTTTTTATCACTAAGTTAAAACAAACTTCTGTTGCCGATGAAACCGCCCTGATCCACACAGTTTCCAGCAACGAATTTTCTGAGCTGACAAAGGAATACAACCATATGCTCCTGCGCCTTCAGGAATCCGGAAAGAAGATCACGGAACAACAGATTCTTCTGAAAAACGCAGAGCTGAAAACGCTTCAGGCACAGATCAACCCACATTTTCTTTACAATACCCTGGACTGTATCTCAAGCCTGGCATCTCTTGAAAAAACAGCGCAAATCACAGATATCGTTCCAAAACTGGCTAATATCATGCGAATAAGCATCAAAGGCCCTGATCTTCTTACTATTTCAGAAGATCTTAATTACGTAAGAGAATATTTGGATATTCAGAAAATGCGTTTCCAGGATCGGCTTCTTTTTCTGATCGAATGTAACGATCCCATGGAAGATCTGTATATCCCAAAACTGATCATACAGCCGGTCGTTGAAAACGCTATCATACATGGTATCAGTGAATCTGTGGAAAATGGCTTTCTTTCTATTCAATTATTTACTTTTAAAGACGATGTACTGATCAAAGTCTATAACACCGGCCCCCTGTTTTCTCACCAGGTAATTGAAAAGATTCACTCTGTATCACAAACTTCTTTTTCCGACCAGAAAAGCATTGGGCTTATAAATATTCAGATGCGGCTACGGTCCCAATTCGGAAATTCCTATGGACTGCTTCTTGAAAATATGGAAGACCGTACTTCTGTATGTGTTACGATCCGTATTCCACAAATACATCAAAGGGAGGACCTAACAAAATGAAAATTCTGATCGTTGATGATGAAAAGATCATCCTGGAAAAACTTAAAATGTATATTTCACAGATTTTTACAGAAAAAGAGAATATTTTTACTTCTGACAATGCAGCAAAAGCACTGGAGATCATATCCTCTCAGCAACCAGATATCATTCTTACGGATATCCGTATGCCAGGAAAAGACGGCCTGTATATTTCTTCTTTCGTGCATAATAATTTTCCAGATAAGATCGTAATACTGATTACCGGTTTTTCTGATTTCAAGTATGCACAGACAGCGATTAAAAACCATGTTTTCGATTATATCCTAAAACCAGTAGACGAAAACGTCCTGAAAGAATCCGTATTGAAAGCTATACATACTATCACCGAACGGAAAAATCAGGCGATCATGCGCAAAAAATATGAATCCTATCTAAAAGAAAATATCAGAAATCTTCAAAAAGATTTTTTTGAACGGTTACTTTTCAGGAACACCACTTCCCTTTCTTCTTCTTTTCATGAAGAAGTCACCATGCTCCGCCTGGATCATATTAAAAGCTATTACCTTTTATACTGCAAATGTTCTACAACAGTTTCAAAAGATCTGGAAAAAGAATATTACTTTACGCATATCGCCGAACATTATCTTCAGGAACAGATTCCGGGAGCTCTTATTTTTTCTTATGGAAACGCTTTGTATTCCTTATGTCCGGACATTGATGAAAAACAACTTACAAAAATAACTAATTTCATACATGGGGAACTAAAAAAGAATCACGTTCTCATGTCCGCAGCCATCAGCAGTCACTCTGAGAATCTGTCTGAAATTCCCCTGCTTCGAAGCCAGACTGTAGAAATTTTTAATACCCTGAAAAATTCCAGTCATTTTGTCATGCTCTACCGTGATCTGGAAACCAACCCCGTTGCTGTCATGTATGAAAAATCCAACTATTTTCAGGTTCTTCTCAATTCCCTGTCTTCCGGTGACAAAACAATGATTCAAAAGCATTTTGATGAGATCTCCCAGTTTTTCACCCGGCAAACTCCTGATGAGCTCAACAGTTTCATGTATAGTTTTATGACTCTTTTTCTTTCTTTTTTTCAGTCAACTTCCACGGAACTGTCAGATTCGGTACGTCAGATCACAAAAACACAGAAAGAGCTTTTTTCAACCTCCTTACTTCCGGAAAAAAAGACTGAAATATTTCGGGACTGGATGTTTCAGATTGCAGGTCTTCTGAATACTGATAAAATTAATAAAAACAACTACCTGACCAGTCAGCTGATCGAATATATCCGTGCAAATTATGAAAAACCTCTGAGCCTATACAGTATCGCCGATGAATTTAACCGAAGTACTCCTTATATCAGCAGATTGATCAAACAAACAACCGGCAAAAATTTCACGGATCTTCTTACCGATCTGCGTATTCAGAAAGCGAAAGAATTGCTGAAAACTTCTTCCTATCACGTAAATGAGATATCCCACATGGTAGGATATCCCAATTTTCGTTACTTCAGCCGTATTTTCAAGCAGCAGACCGGTATGACTCCCAATGATTACCGGAAGATTTCCTGCCGTTTTCACTGAATTTTTATACTACTTCCCACACTATCCCCACCGCATTTTTTGGTAACGATGATCTTATTTTCGATCCGCTCTTTCAATTCTGACACATGTGAGATAATTCCTACCAGACGTTTTCCGTCGGCCAGACTTGTCAGGGCTTTCAGGGCCTGTTCCAGGGATTCCTCATCCAAGGATCCGAATCCTTCATCTACAAACATGGAATCCAGCCGGATTCCCCCTGCGCAGGCCTGGATTTCATCAGACAGGCCCAGTGCAAGGGACAGAGATGCCTGGAAGGATTCCCCGCCAGACAGCGTTTTCACACTTCGTTCCGTGCCGTTGTAGTGATCGATTACATTCAGGTCCAATCCGGCTTTCTCTTTTCTGTTTTCACTTTGTTCCTGCCGCTTCAGTTCATACTGCCCGCTGCTCATGGTCAGAAGACGGAGATTAGCCCTTCTTAAGATCCGCTCAAAATACGCCATTTGGATATACGTTTCCAACTCGATCTTGGATTTTCCGTTCAGTTTTCCGTTCGCGGTATCCGAAAGATTTTTCATCCAGACATATTCTTTTTCCGCCGCAGTCATTTCCGTCTGACGTACCTGCACTTTATGATATATTTCCTCATTTCCCTTCTGAACAGAAAAAAGTGCTTTTCGTTTTTCCGAAAGCTGTGTTTTCTCTTCCCTAAAACGGCTGTACTGCTCTCTGAGCGCATCCTCGTCTACTTCTCCGATTTCTTTTTTCTGCTCCTCAAAGTTTTTTACAACCGCTGTTATTCTTTCCTTTTCCGCCCGGATCTCCTGTAATTTCTGTTGAGCTCTTCTGCTGCTTTCTTTCAGCTCTTCATACAGCTTCCTCTGTGTTTTTATTTCCTGTTCCAGAGATTCTTTTCCACCTTCTCCGAGTTCTTCGTTCAGCTCATCCACTTTCTGTGCTTTGTTCTTCCTCTCTGTTTCCAGACGTACGATGTCCTGTGCAGCTTCATTGATAACTCTTCCCAATTCTTTCAGAGTCTTTTCTCTTTCTATGATCAGCTTCTCAAGATCCTGTTTCTGTTTTGCTTCTTTTTCCTTTCCCTGAACTTTTTCTGACAGGCAGCTGAGCATATCCTGTATCTGTCTTTCAAATCCTGCAGCTGTGTTGTCCGTCACTTCTCCATTTCCTGTCACCAGACTTTTCTGAATCAGTTTTCGGATCTCTTCTACTGTTATCTGCTGCTGCTTTTTGTTTTCCACGTCTCTTGTCTGAAGACCGACCTGTTTTCTGTCACATTGATTTTTCTCTTCCTGTAACTGAACGATCTCTGTTTCCAGCTTTTCGATCCACGTTTCTGTTTCGTTCTTCTTTTTTTTACGTTCTATTGCTATGCGAATCTCTTCCTCGCTGTCTGCCAGCTGCTTTTCACATTGGTCCTGTTTTTCTTTCAGCAAAGGGATCAGCTTTTTCCATTCCGTCTCATGTAAAAGCTCTTGTGCCTCCCTCTGGATCTGATGCCATAATGTTTTCTGGCGTTCTTTTCGTTTTCCTGCTTCCACACTCTGCGTATTTGCGTCATTCTCCAGTCTGTCCAGCTTTTGTTTCTCTCTGTCCAGGATTTCCTGATCCACAACCTGTCCTTTGGGAAGTATTCCCAGACGCGGATGCTCGAAAGAACCACATACCGGGCATGGGCAGCCCTCTTTCAGTTCCTGCGCCAGGAGCCCTGCCTGCGCGTCCAGAAAACTCTGAAACAGTTTCTGGTAAACTTCTCTCTGCTTTTGTACTTTTTCAATGGAAATCTTATATTTTTTCTGCTGCTCTTTCGTGGCATTATAAGCCCCTTGAAACTCCTTAACCAGAGCAATCAGTCCTTCTAATTCTTTCTTTTTCCGAAGCCCTTCTGTCTTTTTCGTCTCTGCCTTCTGAAGTTCCAGCTCCGCGCTGTCCAACAGCGCCTTGTCTTTCTTTTGCTGCTCCAGCTCTTCCTTCTGCTGCGTTTCTTTCCGGATGATTTCTTCCTGCCATCCATCTATCTGTTTCTGTTCTTTTTTGATCTCTTCTTCCGTCAGCAGACAGCTGTCATAGCTTCGTTTTTCACTGTCCAGTTTATCGTACTCAAACTTGTATTTTTGTAGTTCTTCTCCTGCATCTGCCAGTATTGAAAGGCGTTTTTTTTCTTCCTCATCTTTTTTCTGCAAAAGCTGCTCTTCGGAAATATCCTTCTCTTTTTTTTCACTGACTGTTTCAAGCTTTCCTTCGATTGTTTCCAGCTCTTTTTTCAGCTTTTCCAGCTCCTGATATTTTTTCAGCTTTTCTTCTTTTTCACGGATCCTGATTCCAAGCTCTTCACATCTGTGATCTGCATCTTTATATTTTTCCGCCTCTTCTACTGCAAGCTGTAGAAGTGGTGTTAATTCTTCCAGATCTTTTTCCGCTTTTTTCTTTTTCAGCTCCAGATTTCGTTTCTGAGCCACAAGATTTTGTGCCTCTTCTGCTTTTCGTATATCCTGATTAAGCGAGTCTTCTTTTTCCCGGAGCTCTTTTTCCTGTGCTTCACCATATTCCAGAAACTGCTTCAGAAGTTCCAGACTCCGCTCCAGTTTTCCCTCGAATTTTATCTTTTTCAGTTCGTCAAATTCCTCTGCCTCCTGCCATGAAGCAGTCTCCGTTTTCACTCCATCCAAATACTGGGCAATACTGCGGCGCATTTCATCATATTCCTTATATCTGGCTATTGACGCATCCTTAAGTTTCATCTGAATCTGCTGATAAAGTCCTGTGTGAAAGAGCTGTCGGAAGATCTCTCCTCTCTGTGTAGTTCCTGCCAGAAGTAATTTCTGGAAATCCCCTTGGGCGATCATTGCGATCTGTGTGAACTGATCATAACTCAGTCCCAGAAGCTGTTCCACTGCCGCAGTAACATCTTTTGCCTTTGTCACCGGCTGACGTTCATCCGGATAGATCAGCTGTGCTTCAGCTTTTCTAAGAGTCTGTCCGGTGCCTCTTTTTTTCGGAGCCATATATTCCGGACTCCGGCGCACGTGATAGGTCTTCCCCTGATAGGAAAAAACAAGCTCCACAAAAGTCTCCGTGGAATCTTTTGCATACTTACTCCGGAACATGGCGGATTCCCTTACCTCTCCACTGGCTCTTCCATATAACGCAAAGGTGATCGCATCAAAGATCGTAGTTTTTCCTGCTCCGGTGTCACCGGTGATCAGGTAGAGACCGCCCTCTCCAAGCTTTGAAAAATCAATCTCTGTTTTATCTGCATAGGGCCCGAAGGCACTGATGGTCAGTTTTTCCGGTCTCATTATTTCACCTCCTGGATCTTACGGATCAGATCTTCGGAATATTTCCGCTGTTCTTCATTCATGGGCTGGTTATTCTGCAGTTCAAAAAATTCCTCAAAATATTCCAGCTCGGATTTCCTTTTCACCGTTTCTGTACCTGCGATCTCCTGGTTTTCTCTTGTGCGTCGGTTATCATATTCCAGCCTCATCAGATTCGGATAAACAGTACGGAGCTTCTGCATTCCATCTACGATATCTTCTTCATCTGTCAGCGTGATCTGCACATAATCCTCTGTGTTTGTGTCCTGATAACTGGACAGTGATGTGATCTCCATGTATGTGCCTTTCAGTTTTCGCATATCCCGAAGAGGCTTCAGCGGAATCTCCCTGATCCTGAGATTTCCTTTTTCCAAAAGCTCCACAACTGTCACAGATTTCTGCTGTCCTGCCTCGGAAAAAGAATATTTCAAAGGAGTTCCGCAGTAGCGGATGTGCTCGCTTCCCACATTCTGAGGACTGTGGATATGGCCAAGTGCCACATAGTCAAAATCCCGGAACACATCTGCCTCCACCTGGTCGATACCTCCAACGGAGATCTCTTCAGAATCGCAGCGCATGGCACCGACCACAAACTGATGGGCGATCAATACATTGCGATAACGTTTATCAATCTCCATATGTGCAACTGCCGCCTGCACTGCCTCCTGGTAGGTACGGATCTCATCCACCTCTTCTTCTCCTTCCAGTCCGTGCCTCACAGTTGCCGGACGCACAAATGGAAGCAGATGGATCCAAACTTCTCCATAGCTGTCCATTAAACAGTACTTTTCTGTTTTTCCATCGTATACCGGGGACATGCAGATCCCGCTGCTGCTCATGATCTGTGAACCGAAAGCGATCCTTTCCGCACTGTCATGATTTCCGCTGATGGCATACATCGGGATCTTCCGTTTTGCAAGCCTGGTAAGAAACCGGTCAAAAAGCTGCACTGCCTCCGCCGAAGGAACCGGTCTGTCATAAAGATCACCGGCGAGAAGGATCCCATCCGGTGCTTCTTCATCAATGATCCTCAGGATTTCGTTCAAAATATATTTCTGATCTTCGATCATGGAAAACTCATTGACACGTTTTCCTAGGTGAAGGTCTGATAAATGGATCAGTTTCATCGATCACCTCCTGCGCTCACCCAGCCGCCGAACAGTTCCGGTGCAAGGTCGATCTCACAGGCATCCAGTACATCTTTTAGCTGTGAAGGATTGCTGACGCCGGTTACTGGCACAGTCTGGAATGGCTGATGGAAAAAGTATGCCAAAGACAGGGCCTGCAGGCTGTGGCCGGTTTCTTTCTGCAGCTTTAACAGCTTCTGATAGGTGCGAAGGTTTGTCTCGTTCCAGTAGGATCTTTTCATACTTTCTGAAAGACCTGTGATCTGTGTTTCCTTCTCCCGCACCCAGGATGCATCCACCTCTGCATCTGTACAGGAAAGCCCCATTTTCTGAAGTTTTGAAAAAAATCCCATTGCAGTGGAAGAAAACGGAACGGCAGCAGCGCCTGTCTCACAGTGCCACTGATATTCTTCTCTGGAAAACTCCACAAGTGTAGGATCCGGATTTGTATTTCCTCCGGGATTGATTCCTGCAAGACTCCACTGATTGGATACTGCTGTGATCCCTGAAAGATTTCGTTCTCTCAGACACTGAGCAATTTCTTTCAGCCTCTCTGTGCGGTAATTGGAAAATCCATAATAACGGATCCGGCCTTCTTTTTTCAATTCTTCCAGAATATCCACGATTTCCTCCGCCGGTTTCTCCGGATCATCTCTGTGAAGCCAGTAAAAATCCATCTCATCTTTTCCCAGTGTGCGGCAGCTCTCATCCAGGTCCATGCGGATATCTTCTTTGTTCACTCTGCTGCGGCCCGGATCCTCAAAGGAATAGTGCGCGCCCTTCGTTGCCACAATAACTTTTCCCTGCGTGCCACTCTCTTTCAGCCATTTTCCTATGATCTGCTCACTGCAGTTTCCATGTCCTTTTAGCCATTTGCAATAGACATTTGCCGTATCAATAAAATTTCCACCTGCGCGTACAAATGCGTTCAGAATCTCAAAGCTTTTTTCCAGGTCTGATTTATCTCCAAATCCTGCTGTTCCGAGGCAGATAGGACTGATGTTCAGATCTGTATTGTTCAGCTGTATATATTTCATCTACGTAACCTCCCGTATTCATATATATCTTTTTCTATTATAACTTTTTTCCGTAGATCCGAACAGTATATTTCCCAACTATCCATATACCACGGCACAAAAAAATCCTCCGGCACATGCATGCCGGAGGATTTGATATTCCGTTATCTTAACAATATGATTTATTTGTAAAGTGGTCCATAGTTCTTGCAAGCGCGGAAGTCTGCACCCTCTTTTTCCATACCGAATGCGTTCCAAGCTGCCGGACGATAGATATCCTTCTCAGGAACGTTGTGCATGGATACCGGGATTCTCAGCATAGAGCACATTGTGATCAGGTCTGCACCGATGTGTCCGTAGGAGATCGCACCGTGGTTAGCACCCCAGTTGTTCATTACATCGTAAGCTGTTTTGAACGGTCCCTCTTTGCCATCGCATCTTGGAGCGAACCATGTACATGGCCATGTGTAGTCTGTACGTTTCCAGAGCTTGTCAGATACCTCTTCCGGAAGGGCTACTGTCCATCCCTCTGCGATCTGAAGAACCGGTCCAAGTCCTTTTACAAGGTTCAGACGGATCATAGTTGCAGGCATCTGAGCACGTGTTTCATAACGGCTGGAGTATCCGCCTCCACGGAAGTATCCGTTGTCGGCCATACACCACTCTGTATTGTCCATGATTGCTTTCTGGTCTGCCTCTGTAACATCCCACCACTGTTTCATAACTGGTGTTCCGTCAGCCTCTTTAGCCTGTCCGTTAGCATCCAGGCAAGCAGCACCGGAGTTGATCAGATGAAGGAATCCGCCAGCTTCTTTGGCAACACCCTCAAGGTCATATCCTGTAGCTTTCTTAACTGCCTCTGGGCTCCAGTATGTACGAACATCAGCGAAGATCTGAGCACGTCCTGTAAGGAGTTTCATGAACAGCATTCCAAGTCCGTTGAGAACATCGTTCTCTGTAGCAAGGATGTACGGCTCACGAGCGCCATTCCAGTCGAAGGATGTGTTCAGCATAGCCTCTGCGAAGTCACCGTTTGGATAGAAGTCTGTCCACTGTCTCTGGCCCTGGAATCCAGCTGCAAGAGCATTGTGTCCGATTGCTTCCTCAGAGAATTTCGGATCAAGATTATCACAGCCGTTCATCAGCTCTTTGATGATAACTGCCATCTTAACAACAAACTCGAACTGCTCCTCTTTCTTCTCTGGTGAGAACTGAAGCTCTTCCGGGTTCTTGTCCCAGCCGATCTTGCAGGTCTCTTTTGCCCATTTAAGAGCTTTCTCATACTCTGCGTGATCATAGATTCCCTCTGTCATACGACGGATGATCTCTACCTCATCAACAGACTCAACTCTCATTCCGAGATAGGACTCGATGAAATCAGAATCGATGATAGATCCGCCGATACCCATTGTTACAGAACCGATCTGCAGGTAGGATTTACCTCTCATGGATGCAGCTGCAACTGCTGCACGGCCGAATCTTAACAGTTTCTCTTTAACGTCTTCCGGAATGGATGTGTCGTCAGCTTCCTGAACGTCATGTCCGTAGATACCGAATGCCGGAAGGCCCTTCTGTGCATGTGTAGCAAGAACGGATGCCAGATATACAGCACCAGGTCTCTCTGTTCCGTTGAATCCCCATACAGCCTTGATGGTCTGTGGATCCATATCCATGGTCTCAGCTCCGTAGCACCAGCATGGTGTAACTGTAAGAGTGATATCTACACCCTCTTTACGGAATTTATCCGCACATGCAGCGCTCTCACCAACACGTCCGATGGTGGTATCAGCAATAACAACTTTTACAGACTCACCATTTGAATATTTCAGGTTCTCCTCGAAAAGCTTTGCTGCGGATTTGGCCATGTTCATAGTCTGATCTTCCAGAGATCCTCTTACATCGAGGGCTCCTCTACGTCCGTCGATGGTTGGTCTGATACCGATAACCGGATAGCTGCCTACTAATCTGCTCTTTGCCATAGTAACAATTACCTCCTAAATTTATATTCACTATTATAACTTACAGTTTTTTTACGTTCCAACAACTCCTGTCCGAACTATGCTTTTATTATACGATTGCATCTTTTAAATTACTTGTGTTATAATAGCAAAAAACAGTACAATATTCACTTTTTCATATGAGTTCCTAAAAAAACTATAAAATTTAAGAAAGAAGGGTTGTATTTTGCACGATCTTGGAAGAAATGAGGACAGACTTCGAGGTACCTATGAATTTCCTTTTGAATTCCACCACATTGACAGCAGCCATCCACGCTATGTCATGTCCTACCACTGGCATGTAGAATGTGAAATCATGCGTGTATTACAGGGCACTCTCACCGTCACTTTAGACGAAAAAAGTTTTACAGCAAAAGCCGGAGATGTGATTTTTGTCAATAGTGGAGTTCTGCATTCCGGAATTCCTCAGGATTGTATCTATCAGTGCATTGTTTTTGATATGAACATGTTTCTGAAATTTAATTCCGTCTGCACAGAATATATGCAGAAGATCAGCCACCAGGAGCTTCTGATCTATCACCATTTCACTGAAAAGCAGCCTGATATCCAGAGAGCAGTGAACTCTCTTTTTGATTCTTTCTGGCAGAGGAAGCCAGGATATGAGCTGGTTGTGTTTGGACAATTTTACCACTTTTTCGGATTGGTTTTTGGTAATCATTACTACCTGGAAAGCCTGCGGAAAACCAGACGAGATTACAAGCGCATTGTCCAGCTGAAGCAGGTCGTGGAATTTATTGAAAAGAACTATGCCAGTCCCATTACCCTACAGGAGCTTTCCGCTTCGGTTTCCATGTCTCCCAAATATTTCTGCCGGTTCTTTTCCGAGATGACGCATCAGACACCAATGGATTACCTCAACCGCCAGAGGATCGAGCAGGCCTGCTGCCAGCTGGCTACCACCGATGATTCCATCACGGAGATCGCCTATCG
The DNA here is from genome assembly GCF_008679485.1 of Blautia sp. LMAG:89. NCBI lineage: Bacteria > Bacillati > Bacillota > Clostridia > Lachnospirales > Lachnospiraceae > Blautia > Blautia sp. LMAG:89. The sequence goes on from NZ_NANC01000004.1 coordinate 272,181, forward strand.
GAATGGCTTTAATGATCTGAGCTACTTTATCCGTACCTTCAAAAAGTACAAGGGGATCACCCCCGGCAAATATAAAAGACGCTGAAATATTTTTCCACGTCTTAATGGCACATACCAGAGTATTACATGACAAAAAGCAGGATTTCGCACATATTGCGGATATCCTGCTTTTTGAGGAATTGGGCTGTTTTATGTAAATACAGCTTTTTCGGCCTGGTGGAGAACAGTCATGCCGGAACGGATTCCCGTTTTGCAGACGGGCTATGTTCATGTCTTTATGAATACATGCTACTCTTCTGTATGAGAAAAAAGCCGGCAGGGCAGATTTTCTGCATGAAAAAGCCGACGCAGATCGTGAAGGAGCCTGATCTCTGTTCACGCAGTGACCAGCACCAGATTATGTCTTAATTGAAAGCGGATACGATCATCCACCTCACTGCTTGCTTCTGACCAACGGATATCTCACACAGTCGGTCCATCTACTCGAAGGGATTCCACTGCTGCATAGAACTCTGCTTGCGAAATGCCTGTACGCTGCACCGGAACGTGCAGCAGAATATGATACAGTTAAAAACGATCCGGCCGCACTATAGCCGCCGGATGTTTCCTGCTTGTCTTATTCTAACAAATGCCTCTTTAAAATGCAAGAAATTTCAGAACATTTCGCTCTTCATTTTCCGACGGCAAAAGTCTCTTTCCTACAGATTTTTCACCGCGTCTATAAACCTTTTTCCGTATTTTTCGTACTTGTGCCTGCCGACTCCTGTCACATTCAGCATTTCCTCCTCGTTTCCGGGCTTCAGAATGCACATATGGATAAGGGTTTTGTCGGAAAAGACCATATAAGGGGGGATTTTTTCCTCTCTGGCGATTTCCAGGCGAAGAGCACGGAGCTTCTGAAAAAGGGGCTCATCCTGTTCTCCCAGCTCCCCGACTGCAGATTTCGGAAGTCTGCTCCGTTTCTCTTTTTTCTTCGTCTCCAGCTCTTTTGACATTTTCATTGTGAGGATATGCTCCTCCTCCAGAAATGACCTGGAAGCGGTAGTCAGCTTTACAATCGTATATCCGTCATCCGTCAGATGAAGATATTCCTTCAGTACCAGATAATTAAAGATCTGCCGCAGCCGGTGTGCCGGAATCTTTGCACAGACTCCATATTCCGGATTTCCATCCATCTCATACTGCCGGATCTTCGCCGTAGATGCGCCGCGCAGAGTATCCAGGATCACGTTCACTCCGTATCTCTGACCACTGCTTTCCACGCACCGGATCATTGCCCTGGCCTCCTGGCTCACATCCTGCTCTTCAAACTCGGTCTGGCAGTTCAGGCAGTTTCCGCAATAGCTTTTTCCGTATTCCCCAAAATATTTCAGGATGTACTCACGCAGACAATCATGAGTAAAGCAGTAAAAGGTCATCTGCTTCAGCCTCTCCTGATCACGCTCCCGGACAAGGCGCCAGGCTGCCGCTTCCATTTCCTGGTTGTCCTGTCCTCTCTCGATAAGATACTGATTGGTAACCACATCCTTCCCGCTGTAAAGCAGGATACATTCCGCAGGATCGCCGTCACGGCCCGCACGGCCTGCTTCCTGATAATAGCCTTCCATGTTCTTCGGCATATTATAATGAATGACATAACGTACATCGGACTTGTCGATTCCCATTCCAAATGCATTGGTGGCTACCATCACACGACAGCGGTCATAAATAAAATCATCCTGATTGTTCCGGCGTTCCTCATCGGAAAGTCCTGCATGATATCTGGTGGCCGTGATGCCGTCACGGATCAGCTTTCCGCAGACCTCCTCCACCAGCTTTCTGGTGAGACAGTAGATGATTCCACTGTCGTCCGGATGCTCCAGTATGTAATCGTGTACTTCCTTATATTTATCTTTCGGTGTTTTCACTGCAAAATAAAGGTTTTCCCTGTCAAATCCTGTGGTTGTGCAAAAGGGATCCTGAAGCCCCAGAAGTCTTGCAATATCCTCCCTGACCTCCTTCGTGGCTGTAGCTGTAAATGCACCGATCACCGGTCTTTTTGGAAGCTGTGCCACAAACTCTGCGATCTTCAGATAGCTTGGCCGAAAATCCTGTCCCCACTGTGATACACAGTGTGACTCATCCACTGCGATCATGGAAATATCCGCGCTCAGCGCAAAATCCAGAAACGCCTCTGTGGTAAGCCTCTCCGGTGCTACATAGATGATCGGATATCGTCCTGCCTTTGCATAGCGCAAGGCTGTGAAATACTGCCCCTGCGTCAGAGAGCTGTTGAGGTATGCTGCTGAGATACCGACCTGGTTCAGGCTTCTCACCTGATCCTTCATAAGGGAGATCAACGGTGATATTACCAGTGTGATCCCCTTCATCATCAGTGCCGGTACCTGATAGCAGATGGATTTTCCTGCGCCGGTTGGCATCACTGCCAGAACATCTTTTCCTGCAAGAAGCGCATCGATCACCGCTTCCTGCCCTTCTCTGAATGTATCATACCCGAAATGGGTCTTTAAAAGTTCCTGTTTCGTCATAAATCGACATGATCCTTTCTGTTACGTTCCCACCGGAACTGTAACGCTTCTCTTTTTCATTGTCGAATCGCTGCTGTTTTCCGAATATTTTATTTTAACATATTTACAGATAAATTGCCAATTGATACAAAAAAATCACAAAGCACTTCCTCCCTGGTTTCCTGTTATAATGATATAAGAGAAAGAGTCTGTTTATACTGTCCCACAACAGAGGACCATGAATTCATGGAGTACCCGCTCCTCTGTTCAGTAACAGCCGGTATGCTCATAAAAAAAGGAGGGTTTGTCATGTGTAAAAGAAAAATAAAAACCATCGAAGCAATTTTTTTCCTGTTTCTTTTTTCCGTTATTGTGCTCCTGCTTCCCCAGGATGCCCACGCCAGAGTCCGGGTCGTGACCAAAGGAACCACTTCCACTATCCGTGATACCGACGGTGTGATCGAAGATGAATTTTCAGACATTAATTTCCCGATCAACATCAAAAATGCAAACTGCCAAAAACGGGTCTATGCCGTGACAGTTCGTGTAAGCTTTTATTCACCCAAGGGAGTCATCCCAAAAAGCACCACATTTTCCATCGATGGGATCAATGTGGTTAAGCTGAACACTTCAAATTATACACCGCTGGCATACAAGGAAACCTTTTTCACCTACGATGACAACATAGAGGATGGCTACCTGGAGTTCGATTTCGGCAATAAAGAATGTCCGGTACCGGTAGACTGTGACTATGAGGTTACCATCAAACAGGCAGTACCGGAAATTTTTATCACCAACAACAATTATCTGAACCAGAGCATCCGAACCGGAAAAACCACTTCCATCGGAATTGAGATTTCTGATCCCTACGTAAAAACCATCAGCAAATCAAAATTCAAGGTTACTTCTTCCAACAGCTCTGTTCTCAAGGTACAAAGCATCACTCAGGATTCCAAAAAACACAGCCGTTTCACAGTTACCCTGAAGGGCATGAAAGCCGGATCCGCAAAGATCACTTTATCCTATCCAAAGGCCGCAGCCTGTAAGCTGACCGGAAAAGTAACCTCGCCTTCAAAAACCGTAGCAACCTTCCGCGCTTCCAAAACTACACTCAAAGTTGGCTCCAAGGTCAGCATGCGTTCCCTTATCAATCTGAAGGGCGGCACCAATCTGACCATCAAAAATGCAAAATCCAGCAAGCCTTCCGTACTTGCCATTTCCGGAAACTATCTTGTCCCAAAGAAAAAAGGGTCAGCCACGGTTACCGCAAACTTAAACGGTGTCAATCGTAAGATCACTATTACCGTATCCGTACCGGCCGCCAAACCTACCGTCAAAAATCTGAAGATCCGTGTTGCCGGTATCAAGTATGGCCCCAATGACATGAAGACCTATTATACCTTAAAATTCACCAATACTTCTGCAAAAACCATCACCACCGCAAAAGTACAGATCACCACAGGTTCCGGTATCTATGACCAGATGTACTGGACCAAGAACCTGACACTGAACCTAAAGCCCGGAAAATCCATGACAAAAACCTATTTCATCCAGAACATGGTCCAGGCACCGGAAAAAAGTGATATTTCCGTTAAATGCCTGAAGATTAGCTGGAAATAAATAATTCAAAAGGGACGTGCCGCAGTATTGATTTAAAAATCATCACTGCAACACGTCCCTTTTATTTATTCTCTCTGAGCTGTCTATACGTTTTGTTTTTATCCTACAGTACCTCATTCAGTACCTGCAATCCATACTCTGCAAGGCTGTTATCCTCTTCGCCGGTACCGCCGCTGATACCGAGACCGCCGATGATGGTATCTCCAACCTTTAGGGGTACACCACCTCCGAATATCACAATATTGTCACTCATTTTTCCAAGGCCATAAAATGTCTGGCCCGGTTGTGTCAGTCTGGAAAGCTCCATGGTGGACATCTTCACTGCAACCGATGTATAGGCCTTCTTCAAAGCCACCTCAAAGCTTACAAGAAAAGATCCATCCATCACATGAACCGCAACCGGATTTCCATCCGGGCTGCATATCGCAATTACAGAAGGCTTGTTTCTTCTCAAAGCTTCCTGCTCGATCTTCTCGATAAGCCTCTTGGCAGAATCCAATGTGATACGCCCCTGGATACCCATACGCTTCAGCACTTCCTGGATCATCGCCGTATTTGCTGCCATACTGTCATTCTGTGCCATTGCCGTATTTCCTCCCACTGCTGTCGTCACAGTCCCATTCTGCACATCAAAAGCCTGTACATCCCTTTTCTGCACCATCTGTAGATCCTGTGTTCTTACATCCACCGCTGATGTACCCGCTGCAACATCTGCACTACTTCCAACAGTTCCTACAGCCTCTGCCCCAACATTAGCTACAATCCCAGCAGTTTCTGCTTTCACAGATTCCTGAACACTTTCAGAAATATCTGTCTTCTTCTCTTCAATCTTCGATGCATCCACATACCTTGCCAACACATAAAAATAATCCGACAATCGATTCATATATTTCTTGGCTCCGGTATCCGATCCAAACTTCACACTGACCAGCGCAAGCTCTCTCTCAGCCCTCCGCGCCACAGCTCTTGTTACATCGATCTCAGCCGCAACTCGGGAATCCCCCGGAAGAATCGGAAGCCTCTCTCCGGAAAAAATCTCTTTCATCCGGCCAATCTCCTCCTCCAGAAGCTCCGTCCGGTCTTCACTGACCTTAAATTCCCGATTATAAGGATCAGAAACTCCATCTATGATCTTCTTCAAAGTCTCCGAGATCTTCTCCAGCATCCGGACAACATCCGCATCATCAATCAGAACCCGCACAAGCCCAATATGACTCATCAGCTCCTCAACTGACCCCATCAGACAAATCCGATCATCCGACTTTGAAACATTCTTCGTATGGGAAAGATCCGTCATCCCCTTATCACCATACCCGGTATAAACCTCCATCCCAGCTCAACCTCCCAGCAACTCCTGATAAATAATCCCACCCATATCAGACCAATTTTACAATCCTCGAAATGCTACGCATACCACACATACGTAAACACACACCACAACCATCCCGGCAAACCAAGCGCGGCGTTCACAAACGCGTCCACGTATTCCACGCAAACGTAACACACACCACAACCATCCCAGCAAACCAGGCGCGGCGTTCACAAACGCGCCAGCCTCCGCCAAAACGTCACACATTCAAGGCGCCACAGCGCCCCATCGGCACAACGTTCAACCCGGAACAACCGCAGCATACAGGCACAAGTCAATACCCTTCCGCCCGCCACAGTCAAGCACTCTAAAAAAAGCCCGAGGGGTGTGCAGAGGGGCCGCGGCTTTGCGGCCCCTTTGCGGTTTTCATCTTTTATCAAAAAGACCAAAGTTTAGTATAAATCTTAACAATATCCTCTTTCTTCGGTACACGCGGATTTGCCGCTGTGCAGGCATCCGCAAGTGCCATATCCGCCATCTTATCAACCGCCGCAAAATAAGCATCCGGTGTGATCGTCTTCATCTCTTCGATGGTAAGCGGGATATTCATCTCTTTCTGCATAAACTGGATCCAGTTTACAAGAGATCTTACGCTCATAACTTCGTTATAATTGCTCAGTCCAAGAAGATGTGCAATATTGGAATATCTCTTTACTGCCGGAAGATATTCTTTCTGGCTTCTGCTGCGTTTGTTGATATTTGCATTATATTCAACAATATGCGGCAACAGCATCGCATTAGCTCTTCCGTGAGGAATATGGAAAATAGCCCCCAGCTGATGCGCCATACTGTGTGTGATACCAAGTCCTGCGGCATTAAAGGAAAGTCCCGCCAGACAGGATGCTACATGCATTTTCTGTCTTGCATGCATATCATTACCATCAACATATGCACGGTAAAGATATACACCACAGATCTCAATGGATTTCTCTGCAAGTGCAGAAGTAAACTCATTGTGATTGATGCTGACATAAGACTCAATTGCATGAGTCAGAACATCCATACCTGTATCTGCTGTGATCGCAGGTGGAACACTGCGTACAAGCTCAGCATCCAGGATTGCCTCATCGGCTGTCAGGCTGTCTGAGATCAACGGATATTTCACATGTGCTTCTGTATCATTTACAACTGCAAAAGAAGTAACCTCGGAGCCAGTACCACTTGTTGTAGGAATGGCAACCAGTCCAACCTTTCCGTAATTGTTGATCTTCAGGGCAAACTCACGGATTGCCTTGGAGGAGTCGATGGCAGAGCCACCACCTACTGCAACGATTGCTTCCGGCTGATACTGAAGGAATTTTTTGACTCCTTCGGCAATTTTTCCAACCGGAGCGTCCGGAACAACATCACAGAAAATATCAAATTCTTTTCCACCTGCCTGAAGCGGTTTTGTGATCATATCGATCATTCCGCTTTTTACAACAAACGGATCTGTGACAACAAGGACTCTTTTGTATGGAATATCTCTCAGTCTTCCCAGGGCATCAGCTCCAAAATGGATGGCTGTTTTCATTTCAAATGTATTCATAGAAACTGCTCCCTCTCGTCATACCGAAACACAGTTCTCTTTTGTCTGCCTGTGTTCGGATAAAGTAAAGCGGATCTCCGCATTCCGCATACACTACATGCTCATGAACAAGATCGTTTCACGATATATGTTCAATCTATTTCGGGTAGATGCATTCGATCTTATGCCTGTTGAAATGATCCAACCACTTTTCAGACGGTTTTTTGTCTGTGATGACCGTCTCGATATCCCGCAGCTGTCCTGCCACGGAAAAAGCAGTCTGATCAAATTTTGTGCTGTCTACCACCAGAATACGCATTTTTCCGGAATTGATCATGGCTTTTTTGGTTGTTCCAAAGGCTTCTTTGGATTCCATGATCCCCATATCCTCGTTTAATGCCTTACAGGAAAAGATCACCTTGTCCACATAATAAGAACGGATCACTTCTTCGGTTCTGGCACCAAGAAATGCAAGATACCCTTCCTTCATCACTCCACCGGTGGAAATAATATTCCAGCCGGATACATCCGAGAGCTCCAGAAGGATCTCCATAGAATTGGTAACAACGGTGAGACGTTCTTTTTCTTTCAGCGCCTTGGCCACAAAAACTGCCGTTGTGCTGGCATCCAGAAAAATGTGATCTCCGTCATTCACCATGGAAGCAGCAATCTCCGCCATTTTCTGCTTTCCCTGTACATTCTGGTTTTTACGAACATTAAATGGTAAATCAATACCGACATCTTCGTTGATCACCGCACCGCCATAACTCTTTGTGGCAAGTCCCTCTTTTTCCAGCTTGTCCAGATCACGGCGGATGGTTTCTTCTGAGACACTGTAAAGCTGGCTTAGTTCACTTACAACAACCCTTTTCTCTTCCTGTAATTTCTCGAGAATCAGATTTCTTCTCTCTAATGCTAGCATAAGATGCCTCCTTTTCAGATGTCATTGCAGGGATACCCTTCAAAAGGATATCCCTCAGATATAAAGACAATATTAAAGGATCGTATCGATCATTCTCTTGTCCGGATGAGCGATCACTGAGGAATCCATGTACATTCCTTTTTCAGCTACCAGCTCTTTTGCTCTTTCGATAGAAGCCTCCACTGCAGAAACCTCGCCGGTAAGAAGCATGTATGATTTACCGCACATACCCTTGGCGATACGAAGCTCGATCAGATCAACGATAGCTGTCTTAGCTGCCTGATCTGCCGCCTCGATGATAGATGCTGCATCATAGGTCTCAAGAATTCCCAGGGCACTAATCTCCTCGACCTGTGTGGTTCCGTAGATTGCCGGGAAAATGGACTCATGTGGATTGCCCAGTACAAAACTGTCAATACATTTGTCCTCGTATGTTGTTACAGCTGTGTCTACAGCAGCTTTTACTGCGCTTAAATCTCCGGTGATAATTGCAATATATTTTCCCGGACATACTGTCTGCGCCTCCACGATCTCTACTTCAGATGTCTTAACCATGGCATCTGCTGCAGTGATACCAGCTGGTGTGGTTTTAAACTCAATCATTCCGATTGCTCTACTCATTTTGTGCACGTCCTTTCTAATTTCTTGCAATTACAACATGGCGGTCTGTCACTTCTGTAACCTTACCGCTGATGGTTGCATGGATTCCGACACTTAATCCCTGTGCAGGCTGTGCGATCATCTGGCCTTCTGTTACCATATCGCCTACATTTACGATTGCCTGTGCCGGTGCACCGATATGCTGGCTTAAGAGAACCTTTACCTTCGATACGTTTACAAGTTCTTCCTGAAGCGGTGCATCCTTGTCATATTTGGTAAGTCCCAGACGTGCCATCAGACGCTCCTCAGGAACCTTGCGGTATTCTCTGGACTCCTGAACCGGCTTCGGCTGAACACCCTGAGGTGGTCTGATTCCTGCCTTACGAAGTCCACCCTTCATATCTGCAAGCAGTGTTCTCGGAGCCAGGCTCTGCGGACACGCATACATCTCGCAGACACCACAGGAGCTGCAGAATGCAGAATTGATATAAGGATTTACATTTCTGAAATCCTGATTGGATGCTGCCATCATGAACATTGCCGGATCGATCGGGTGTCCCAGATTGTGTCTCGGGCAAAGATCTGTACATGTATGGCAGTGGCAGCAGATGGATGCTGCTCTCTTCAGATCTATAGAAGAAGTCCGCTGCTTCTTCATGACAATAACATGGTCCCTTGGAAGAACCAGGATTGCGTTCGTTGTTTTTGTAACCGGATCAGAACCGTTTCCGATACGTCCCATCATCGGGCCGCCTACGAAATATACAGGATCTTTCACAGTTGTTCCGCCTGCCTGGGCAACAACCTCTTCCAGTGTGCATCCCAGTGGAACTTTCACTGTAACAGGATTCTCAACTTCTGCAACAACGGAAACATATTTGCTTGTAACCGGTTTGTGTTCTTCTACCGCGCGGTATACATTGTAGAGTGTCTCTACATTGAATACGGCTACTCCCTGCTCGATTGGCAGTCCTCCTGGCCGTACCACACGTCCGGTTGCCTCATAAATAAGAACAACCTCATCACCCATCGGATAAACCTCATCCAGAAGATGGATCTTAACCCTCGGGAATTCTTCAATATGCTGATTTAAAGCATTGATCGTCTGTACATAAGACTTTTTGATTCCGATAATGGCCTGTGAAGCTCCTACCGTCTCCGCAACCATATCGAATGTTTTCATGATCTCGTATGCGTGCTTCTCCAACAACTGTCTGTGAAGTTTCAGTAATGGTTCGCACTCTGCACAGTTCATAAGAATGGTATCCGCTTTGTCTGTCAGTTTCATGTATGTAGGGAAACCTGCTCCACCTGCTCCGACAACACCATTCTCCTGCATAATTTTCTGTAATTCTTTGATATCCATGGCGTTACTCCAATCCTGCACCGTCGTCTACGATACCGACGATGGCGGCATCTACCGGTGCTGTTTCTACGCCGCAGCCAATTCTTGCTGCGCTTCCTTGTGCCACCAATACATATTCGCCGATTCCCGCACCGATGATATCAATAGCGACAATCTGGCTGTGCTCGGCTTTCATATGATGCACCGGCTCCACGATCATGAATTTATTTCCTATGAGTTTTTCACTTTTTCGTGTGGAAACAATACTTCCAACTACTTTGCCTACGATCATATGAGCCTCCGTTTTCTCTATATCCTCCTTTTGGGATGCCTGAAAACGGCATCCCAAAAGGAGGAATATTATTTGATTATGGTAACTGTATTGCCTGTGGCAATTCTTGCTGCATTTGCTTCATCTGTATCAATATGCATTTCCAATGTAAAGCTGTCATCTACACGGATCTTAACCTGATTAAAGATCGTTCCGCGCTCATTGTCAGCTTTTACGGAAACAATATCGCCATCATGTACACCCGCAGCCTGGGCATCTTTCGGAGCCATGTGAATGTGACGCATAGCCACAATACATCCCTCTTTCAGATAAATGGCACCTTTTGGTCCAACGATCGCGATCGGTGCACTTCCTGCAAGATCACCGGACATACGTACCGGAACCTTCATTCCCAGCTTGATCGCATCTGTTGCTGAAACCTCAACCTGTGATTTACTGCGGACAGGTCCGAGGATTCTTACATTCTCGATCGCACGGAGCTTCAGTCCTACGATGGTAACTGTTTCGTTGGATGCAAACTGTCCGCCCATCAGATCTTTTTTCTTGGTAAGCTGATAGCCTTCTCCGAACAGTGCCTCCACATGCTCCTGTGTCAGGTGAATATGTCTTGCAGAAACTCCGATAGGTACAACAAAACCATTGCCCTTGTCTTCGTTTTTGTTGATCGCATCGATCACCATTTTTGTGATCATTTCAATATTATTCGTTTCCAAGAGTACACCTGCTTTCTTTCGGTTTCATAACTGAAATTAACTCAAAACGCACCGGCCCGAACCCTTAATGGCCCTTGGGCCGGTGCATCTTGGAACTAATCAGTTGGATTATTTAAGAACCGGAAGGATTTTCTCAACGTCTGTATGAGGTCTCGGAATTACGTGTGTAGCTACAAGCTCTCCAAGTCTGGATGCTGCTGCGCTTCCGCTCTCTACTGCAGATTTAACTGCTCCTACGTCTCCACGAACCATAACAGTTACAAGACCGGATCCGATCTTCTCTGTTCCTACAAGTGCAACGTTAGCTGCCTTGCACATCTGGTCAGCTGCCTCGATAGCTGCTGTAAGTCCTCTTGTCTCAACCATTCCTAATGCTTCCTGTGTCATGATCATATCCTCCTTGTGGATTATAAATGCTTTATTTGTTCTGTTTACTTCTGACTATTTTGGTGCAGCAGCTTATTTTTTGCTGCTGTTTTTGCTTGCCAGTGCTTCTTCCGGATTTTCCTGCTGTTTCTTTTTCCACCGGCTTGCACTCAGCTCAACCAGTTTGACGATTTCCTCGTGAGGATTGGCAATTACCGCATAGCTGGCAGGTTTTTTGATTGCCTGCTCCACTGCTGCATTGACAGCTGCTGTAACTGCTGATACATCGCCTTGTACGATCAGGGTCACCAGTCGTCCGCCCAGCTTACGCTCCCATGACGCCAGCTCAACGTCTGCCGTTTTGCACATGATGTCCAGGGCATTGATCGCCGCTACAACACCAGTGATTTCTATAAATCCATATGATTTTCCCATGAGCGAACTCCTTAATTAATTTCTGTTCCTCTCAAAGCCTGAAATCAGAGCTTCGGAAGAATTTTCTCAACATCTGTATGTGGTCTCGGGATCACGTGTGTAGCTACAAGCTCTCCAAGTCTGGATGCTGCTGCGCTTCCGCTCTCTACTGCTGCTTTTACAGCGCCTACGTCTCCACGAACCATAACAGTTACAAGACCGGAACCGATCTTCTCTGTTCCTACAAGTGCAACCTCAGCTGCTTTTGTCATTGCATCTGCTGCTTCAATGGCAGCTGTGAGGCCTCTTGTCTCAACCATTCCTAATGCTTCCTGTGCCATGATTCTATCCTCCTGAATCTTACATTCGTTACTTTTTTATCATATATGATTCCTGCACTTTTGTAAAGTGAACATCCGGAATCCTCTTAATCTTTATCCAGGGCGCTGATCTTCAGCATCTTCTGTGTACCTGGTTCCGGGTTGGGGATTATGTAATGCTGTACCACACCTGTCATGCTCTCTGCGACCTTCATGCCGGCTTCAACCGCTGCCGTAACATCTGACACGCTTCCGCGGTACTTGATGCAGACAAGAAGCGGTACTGGCAGGCTGTCCGCATTCGCCGGTTTATTCTTATCGAATACCTCCAGGTGGACATTTGCAGCCTTGCACCCGGCGTCAGCTGCCACAAAGGCTGTCGCAAGTCCGAAGACCTCCAGAATTCCTACAGCTTCTGCCATGTTGCTTCTCCTTTCCCGTTAAGGTTATTTGTTAACAACCGCGATCTTAAGACCTGTCATTGACAGGTTCTTCTCAAGTGCCTCGTTGATCTCTTCCAGCGGATACTTGTCAGTAATCAGCTCAGACATTGGAAGTCCGATTGCTTTTGCTCTCTTAAGGAAATCAAATGTTGTTGCATAATCTCTCAGATTGTATACCCAGGAACCAACAAGGTTGATCTCTTTGGAGCAGAGGTCGAAATGCGGGTTGATGGTTGCATCTCCACCGTTGATGAAGAATCCAAGCTCGCAGAGGCCGCCGCCGTTGCGGATGAATTTGTAGATATTGGAATGAGCATGAGGATTTCCAGTACACTGGAAAGCGAAATCTGCAAGATGTCCGCCCTGAGCCTCTTTCACAGCCTCAGTAAGTGCCTCAACACCCTTGAAGTTCATAAAGTTTACAGTTGTAGTTGCGCCCATTCTCTTGGCGAATTCAAGACGCTGCTCGTTTCCGTCTACTGCACAGATATTATGAACGCCCATTGTATGGAGAACTGCGATGCAGATAAGACCGATCGGTCCGCAACCCTGAACAACAACTCTGCTGTTGAATTTCAGGATTCCTGTTGTTTTTGCTCTCTCTACAGCATGTACAAGTACTGCACATGGCTCGATGAGGATACGGGAATCAAGATCCAGGTCACTTACATTAAAGAATGTAGAACCGAATTTTCCGCCTCTGATGAAGATGTAATCAGCGAACCATCCGTTGAATTTAACATCATCGTCCGGAAGAAGTCCGTATACGTCAGCGCCGCCTACGTTTTTCTTGTTGAGGTCGAACATTGTGATTTCCGGATCATCTTTGAAGATCATACATGTAACGATCTTATCTCCGACTTTAACCGGTTTACCAGCTGTATCAACCTTAACGTTTTTACCCATTTTTACGATCTCGCCGGTTCCCTCATGTCCGAGAACTACCGGAATAAGACCAAATGGATCATTTTTGTACTCATGAGCATCTGTTCCGCAGACACCGCATCCCTCAACTTTTACAAGGATGTCGTCATCTCCAACTTCCGGAAGATCATACTCCTGAAGCTCGAAATGTTTCTTCTCTGTCATCATTGCTACTCTTGCTTTTTTCGGAATTGTGTTTCCTGCCGGAGCAGCCGGAGCGCTTGCTGCTGGTGTTGCAGCCGGAGCGTTTCCTGTCATGCCGGAGAGAACCTGTTTAACGATTTCTTCGATATTTACATTGTTCATATCCATTGTTTCTGTTCCTCCTGATCAACGAATGCAAAGACTGTCTGTCATTACGCAGCGTCTTCTCTTGGTGAATGTGCTTGCGCTTGTAAGTCCCTCACCGGTACGGCTTGCGATAGTGAATGTACAGAAGCCTTCTCCACCAAATCCAAGTGCGGAATAGGACGGGCCGTTCTTTACAAGGATCGCTGTGTCGATTGCTTTCGCATATTTTGTAATGTTATCAATATTCTTGGAATGAATATGTGCAGAATGACGGTTGCCATGCTCAAGCCATACAGCTTGCTCTACAGCGTCATCAAAATCCTTTGCTCTTACGATTCCGAGGATCGGCATCATAAGCTCTGTTGTAATAAGCGGATGCTCCTTCGGTCCCTCGAAGATAATGCAGCGGGTGTTTGCCGGTGCCTGAACTCCGATCATGGAAAGAAGTGTCTTCGCATCACGTCCTACACATTTACGGTTCAGCTTGCCGCCTGCAAGTACAGTCTCAACAAGCTTGTCCTGCTCTTCCTTGGAAGCAAGGTAGCAGTCATTCTCTGTAAGCATGTAGTGCATTAACTCATCAACTACGGAAGATACTGCAACAACTTCCTTCTCTGCGATACATGGAAGGTTGTTATCGAATGTACATCCGTTTACGATATCCTGTGCAGCCTTGCGGATATCAGCAGTATCATCAACCAGTGCCGGCGGGTTTCCTGCTCCTGCACCGATTCCTCTCTTACCAGAGGAAAGAACTGCTGTCACAACACCAGGGCCTCCTGTTGCTGCGATCAGATGGATATCTTTATGTTTCATCATAATATTGCTTGTCTCAAGGGTTGGTTTCTCAACTGTGACAGCGATATTATCCGGGCCGCCTGATTCCAGGGAAGCCTCATTTAAAAGATTGATTGCGTAAATAGAAGTTTTAACTGCTGCCGGATGTGGGTTGAATACTACTGTATTTCCGCCTGCCAACATACCCATTGTGTTGCAGAGAACTGTTTCACTTGGGTTAGTGCATGGTGTGATCGCACCGATAACACCAAACGGTCCCATCTCGATCAGAGTCAGTCCTCTGTCTCCGGACCATGCAGTTGTTGTAATGTCTTCTGTTCCAGGTGTCTTGTCTGCTACCAGGTGATGCTTCAGGATCTTATCTCCTACATTACCCATACCAGTTTCCTCAACACCCATACGTGCCAGTACTTCCGCATTTTCTTTGATCTTCTTGCGGATGCAGGTGATGATCTTTTCTCTCTGGTCCATAGACATTGTCTTAACTACCAGCTGAGCCTTCTTGGCTGCTTCGATAGCATCATTCATATCCTTGAAAACGCCATGTTTTCCGGCCGGAGCATCTGCGATCTGCATTTTTGCCATAACTTCCTGTACAATTTCCTGTACCATATTCTCACTTATTGGCATGAGATGTCCTCCTTAATATTCCGTCAAAAATTTATTTCAGGCCAAGCTGAGCCATAACCTGTTTTGTGATCTGAGCAACAAGCTCTGCGTCATTCTTTGCTGTATCTGCTGCAGGAGCTGCATCTTTATCACAATCACAGTCTTTTCCAACGAAATCATACTGATATCCTGGGAACTGTTTGTAGTCCTCGCTGTGGCATGCACCGCCACAGTTGTGGCAGTTCTTGCCGTCTTTGTTCAGGCAGAGGCTTGCCGGATGTTTTCCAGGCATACCGAATTTACGACGGATCGCATAGAGCTTCTCGATGTTCTCTTTGTCGAATTCCTTCGGTCCGCCAAGGAGCTTGGTCTGATACAGAAGCTGTGCATAGAACTCTACAGACTCCATCTTCATATATGCAGCGTTAAGATCTGTGCTCCATGTAAGTGCTCCGTGGTTCTCAAGAAGTACTGCATCGAAGTATGGAAGGTATTTCTCAAGGTTGTCCGGAATCTCCATTGTGGAAGGTGTGCCGTACTCAGCGATCGGAACACATCCAAGAGCGATAACTGCCTCAGGCATGATCGGCTGTGTAAGCGGGATACCTGCGATTGCGAAAGATGTAGCATAGATTGGATGAGCATGTACAACAGATCCTACGTCCGGTCTCTTCTCATATACTCTCATATGCATCTTGATCTCAGATGATGGTTTGAATCCCGGGTTAGCCTGGATCACATTACCCTTGCCATCTACTTTACAGATGAACTCTGGTGTCATGAATCCTTTGGATACACCAGTTGGTGTGCAAAGATATTCATTCTCAGCTATCTTAACAGAAAAGTTTCCGTCGTTAGCTGCAACCATGTTACGGTTGTAGATTCTCTTACCGATGTCACAAAGCTGTTTTTTGATTTCAAACTCGTTTACCATGCTTAATTTCCTCCTTGAGCATTGGATTGCACTATTTTGTTTCTGAGAACATTTTACCCCATACCACAAAATAAGTCAAGGACAATCCGTTGTTTTATGTTGGTTTCTTGTTGTATTTTGTGTTGTTTTTATTGTTTTTTATATTTTCTGTTTGTAAAGGATCTTTTTTCTGTAATCCTGTATCTCTCAGCCGCCGATCTGGCAGTCCAGGCCGCATACCGCATGCACTGCATTCTTTAACATCTGCATATGTTCTACTGTAGGCGGAAGGATTCCTTCCATTAAATAGGGTCTGCCAAGTCCTTCATATTTATCCTGCCCCAGTCTGTGGTACGGAAGAAGATGGATCTTGTTTACGCCCGGAAGGGATGCTGCAAATCTTGCGATCGCCTGGATCTCTTCCACAGAATCATTAAATGTGGGGATCACCGGAACGCGGATCACCAGTCTGGTTTTTCCGTAGAGCGCAACCCTTCTTGCATTCTCCAGCATCAGTCCGTTGGCCCGTCCTGTGAATTCTTTATGTTTTTCCTGATCCATATGCTTGATATCCATCAGATATACATCCAGATAGGGAAGTACCTGTTCGATCTTTTCCCATGGGGCACAGGCCATACTTTCTACCGCTGTGTTGATCCCTCTCTCCTTTGCAGCGCGAAGAAGATCTCTGGAAAAGTCCGCCTGACACATACATTCCCCTCCGGAAAGGGTGATCCCGCCTCCGGAACGATAATAATAGGCACGGTCTTTTTCCACCTCTTCGATCATCTCACGAACTGTCACGTCGCGGCCGATCACTTTATCTTCTCCCAGAACCTTCATGTTCTGGATCCGGTATTCCTGTGATTCCGGATTACAGCACCAGCGGCAGCGAAGAACGCAGCCCTTCAGGAACACGATGGTACGGATACCCGGTCCATCGTGTACTGAATATTTCTGAATATCAAAGATCCTGCCCTTTGTATCCAAATAGTCCATTCGTTACTCCTTTAGAAGCCCTGCTCAGTACGTCTGATGATATCGTCCTGCAGAGATCTGGAAAGTGTAGTGAACAATGCGCTGTAGCCTGCAACACGTACAACCAGATGTTTGTACTTCTCCGGATGCTTCTGTGCATCCAGAAGTGTTTCTCTGTCAACAACGTTAAACTGCATATGCATACCCTTCTGATCAAAGTATCCGCGGATCAGTGCTACGAATTTCTCCAGTCCTTCTCTTCCTGCAAGTGCTGACGGATGAAATTTCTGATTGAACAGTGTTCCGTTGGATACGATAAAATGATCCAGACGGGATACAGAAGTTGCCGCAGCTGTCGGTCCCTTCACATCCTTGCCGGCTGACGGGGAAACACCATCTGCTACCGGAGTATGTGCGTAACGGCCATCCGGTGTTGCACCGGTCTGTCCGCCAAGCGGAACATTTGCAGATACAGGATAAAGTCCTGCCTGATAATGTCCGCCTCTTGGGTTCATATATTTCTGAAGCGGTCTTGTGTAAGTATAAGCCACATCCCTTGCAAAGTAGTCCACATCCGGGATATCATTTCCAAACTTCGGAACCTCCTCGATCATCTTGTGGATCTCTTCGAATCTTGCCTTTTTCTCCGGAGATGGCTCTGTTCCGAGAGCTGCTGTCATAACAGCTGTTGCGGTCTGCTCATTTACGCGGATGCCATTCTCCTGAAGCTTCTGCATAACGATGGTGGTGATATCTGCTGCAGACTGTGCATCGATGCCCTTGCCGTAGTTCCATGCCAGAGCCTCCTTCAGCTCTTCCATGGTCATCTTCTTTTCTTCATATACAAGCTTGCGGATCGCATACAGAGAATCTGCCATGTTTGCAATACCAAATCCCTGAGGACCTGTAAAGTTATAAACAGCTCCGCCTTCCTGAACGGATTTGCCTCGTTTCAGGCAGTCATCCACCATACAGGAAAGGAATGGAAGCGGACATCTCTCCGCATGTGCCACATCAATGGCATTATCAGCATTTACAAGCAGGGAAATGAAATATTCCATCTGTTTCTTATATGCATCATAGAACTCATCGAAGCTCTTCATCTCTGTGACATCGCCGGTCTGGACACTGATCTGTACCCCTTTGTCCATACCATTAGAGAAAACCATCTCCAGCGGACGGCACATGTTAAAGAATGCAGCGTCATGCCAGCCCTCTGTCTTACCTGCCTTCTGCGGTTCTACACAGCCGATGATGTTATATTCTCTGGCATCTGCAAGAGAAAGGCCGCGGTTCTGCAGTGCAGGAATGATAACCTCATCATTGTAATAAGCCGGAAGTCCGATTCCTGTTCTTGTAAGCTCTGCAGCCTTGATCAGGAATTCATGTGGTGATCCGTTCCATACTCTTACAGAAAGAGACGGTGCCGGAAGATGCACATGCATAGACGCCTGGATGCACATAAAGGAGAGATCATTGGTCACATCCTCGCCATCCTTGTTCTGACCACCTGCGATCAGGTTCTGGAAAAGGCTGTAGCCTGCAAAGCCTTCTGCAGATGCAGCATCACGGCATTTATTCAGGTCGTTTAATTTTACCCATATGCAGTCCATCAGTTCCTGGGCAAATTCTCTGGTAAGATTGCCTGCTTCCATATCACTCTTGTAATATGGATACATATACTGGTCAAAACGTCCCGGAGAAATAGAATGTCCGCTGCTTTCCATCTGGATCAGCTGCTGTACAAACCAGAAGGACTGGCACGCCTCATAGAAGTTACGGGCGCCCTTCGCCGGTACGCGTGTACAATTGGATGCGATCTGAAGGAGTTCCTGTTTTCTGGTCGGATCCTGACACTGATATGCCATCTGCTCTGCGAGCTCGGCATAGCGATGTGCATAGTCGATAACTGCCTGACAGCTCATGATAACTGCTTCCAGGAAACGGGATTTCTTTGCGTAATCACCATCTCCTACATTACACTCATCCAGTTCCTTCTGAGCTTTGGCAATGATCCCTTCATAACCGATCGCCAGAACTTCTTCATATTTAACGGTTACGTGTCCTACACCATTGTAGAAATAGTTTCCGGGTGTAAAAATATTGTGGTCAATGGCAAGAATCGCTTCCGGTGCCATGTAGGAGGTTGCAAGCTCACTGGTAGTCTTGCCTTTCCAGTATTTATGTACCTCACGGAGCTCCGCCTTGGTTTCCTCCGCAATATAAAATGGATCGGCTGTTCTGGTAGCCACTGTATCCAGCTCATCCTCCAGCCACTGGAAAGAATACTCCGGAAACGTCTGACAGCCTCTCGGCGCCAAAGTGCTGCTTCCAACGATCAGCTCCTCATCACGGATGATGATCGGAATGTTGTGCAGGATGTGGGCAAATGCCTTGGCTCTGCGGGTGATGATCGGCTCGTCTTCTGTTGCTTTGTAAGACTCTGTGATCAGTTTTGCTCTGGCAGATTCGATCACCGGCATCTTTGCATAAAGATTATCTACAAGATGTGTGATCCTGTCTGTTTTCGGAACATCTGCTATATGAAATTTCTCCATGATTCTCCTTTCTCATAACCGGTTGTTTCTGGTGATCTGTCTGCCTCTACGCTTCCAGAACCGCTCCTGTCCGGCTATGTGCTCATGTAGTTTTATTATACCTTACCCCTACTTCGATGTCAACGAAATCCAACATGTGTTTCTAGCTGTTTTTGTGGTTTTTATCGGTTGCGCCCTGTTGATTTTATTTGTTTTTTGTATTTTTATGTTTTTCTCTATTGACTTTGTTTTTCTGCTCTGCCATACTTGGATTTATATAGGAATTCCTTTGTTTTTCAGAAAAAATTTATGCAAAGCGGACATTCGTATTCCGCTCTGTCACATGTTCTCAAACAGTAAAAGAGGTGTATTTTTATGTATCTTTCTGATATGCATACCCACTCCATCGCCAGTGGTCACGGCACGGAATGTACCATCACCAACATGGCACGCGCAGCTGCCGAGAAAGGTCTCCGGCTTCTCGGGATCACTGATCACGGTCCCGGCACTCTGGCAGCCGGAACTTCCTCCTATTTCCGCAGCCTTACCTATTCTCCCAAAAAACATTTCGGTGTAGAATTACTCTACGGAATTGAACTGAATATCCTTGACCGCAGCGGAACGGTAGATTTAGATCAAGAATTATTATGCAAACTTGATTACGCCATTGCCAGCATGCATGCCTGGAATTACCGTTGCGGTACCAGAGCCGAAAACACAGAAGCTTTTATCAATGTAATGAAAAACCCCTGTGTAAAGATCCTCGGACATAGTGATAACACTCATTACCCGGTTAATTATGATGCGCTTGCAAGGGCTGCCAGGGAAACCGGCACGATCTTTGAGATCAACGAAGCTTCTCTTGCACCTTATGGCTATCGTGGCGACACAAGAGAAAACTGTTTCGAGATCCTTCGATGCTGCCGCAAATATGATCTGCCGCTGCTTCTTTCCAGTGACAGCCATGGCCCGGAGCATATCGGAGATTTTACCTGTGCTGCTGAGTTTGTTCATCAGGCCATGTTTCCGGAACAGCTGATCCTCAACAACCAGATTCCCAGACTCAAGGTTTTTCTCCAAACCAGAGAATGATCTTCTGTATCTTTTCCGACAGATAACAGATATTGTCCCCTAAAACAAAACAGGCCAGTTCAAACACAGGAATATACATTTTCCTGTATCTGAACTGGCCTGTTTTTTATTTTTCCCGCTGCTTTCGTACAATTTCCGCAAGCTCGCTATATTTACCTGTAACATATCCAAAATTTTCTTTTCTGTGAGGAAGCTTGCATTCGGTGCAGTCTTTGATCCCGCTTTCCGTAAAGCGGAAATTACCACCACATTTATCTCCCAGTGCATATAAAGGACAATAGCAGAACAGACAATTGAAGTTCTCCGGATCTGCTCCTTTATGGCACGGAAAATATTCACAGTTTTTGTGGCTGAAGTAAGAGTATTCTTTGCCTTCCCAGTATGGTTTCTCCATGGCTCTTTTCTCCTCTCCTGACATAACCACACATAACTTTTTCCTATAAAAAAGAGGTAGCGATGCCACCCCGGGGTAGAAATATAATCCGTTCATGAGTGCGCGGAGGGAACGAATGTATCCGGAGTAGTATCGCCTGCCATTTAATCATGTATAATTCATATGAACAGGCGCATTCCATAAAAAAATGCCTACTCTCGTAAAAAAGTAGACAACGTCCCAGGGGTGCGGAGTCCCTGAAATGGTTGTTACACTTTACACGGAAGTTTAACCTCGCCATAACAAGCAGGTTTCCTGGCTCCGGGATCATGACTCCTCTCTCCTTCTCATACATACGTACAATGGACTATGAGATTCGCTCCTCCGTTACAGTGACCGGATCGCTCAGGTTTCACACCTGATTCCCTTTTCTGTGGACTTCTGATAATCAATATATAACTGTCAGCTATCCTCAGCACTTGCTATGTTCAATATGGAATTATACTGACATTATAATAACATCCTGTTAATTATATGTCAATACTGTTTTCAATATTTATACATTTTTGAGCATATTTTGTTGCTGTTCACTCCGTTCCATGGGTTTTCAATATTTTTTCCGACGTCAAAAACAGCCCGACAAACTGCTGTCGGGCTGCTGTATTTTTATTTTCTGTTGTACGTTCTTATTATACAAGACGTCTTACAGATACAATTGTTCTGTATGTAGCATCATTGCTGATCTTGATCCCGTCCTGAGAGTTCGATGCATGAACGATCTGGCCATTACCCATGTAAATAGCCACGTGTCCGCCATAGCAGATCAGATCTCCCGGCTGTGCATCTGCGTAGGATACTTCTGTACCTGCATTCTGCTGCTCATAGGAGGTTCTCGGAAGGCTGACTCCGAAGTTCGCATAGACACTCTGTACAAATCCGGAGCAGTCTGCACCATTGGTAAGGCTTGTTCCGCCCCATACGTAAGGATTCCCCACAAACTGTGTAGCATAATTCACAACAGAAGATCCGGAACCACTGCTGTAAGAAGAACTGTCACTGGCTGAGGATGTGTCCTCTGCATTAGATGTGTCCTCTGCATTAGATGTGTCCTCTGCACTTTCTTCAGATGCGTCTGTGCTGTTATCGTAATCTGCGTCTGCATTATCCTCTGTATTCTCAGTATCCTCGGACGCATCATCATTCTCACCATTGTCTGCATCTTCATCCACATCCTCGGTGTCATCTTCTGCAGTATCCTCATCTGCATTCTCGATCACGTCGCCGTCCTCATCGTACTGTACGTCTTCGCTCTCGTCCGCCTCATCCTGCTGTGCTTCCTGCTCTGCCTGGCGTCTTGCTTCCTCTTCTGCCTCAGCCTGTGCTCTCGCTGCTGCTTCAGCCTCGGCCTGACGTCTTGCCTCTTCCTCTGCTGCAATACGCTCAGCCTCTAATCTCTGAAGCTCTGCAGTCTGCTCTGCAAGAAGGTTGGCATAATCTGTAGCCTGCTGCTGTGCGTAGGCGATCTCATTATCATAATCTGCGGATGTGGCACGCTTCTCATCCAGCTGTGCCTGCAGGTTCTGGGACTCTGCCTCATATTCCTGCTTCATTCCCTCCAGCTCTGCCTTCTCCTGTGTGTACTGTGCCTCCAGGTTTGCCACCTGCTGGATCGTATTGGAATATTTTTCAAGACTCTTACGGTCCTGCTCATAAGTCTTCTGTGTGTACTCTGCTCTTGTAAGAAGGTCAGACAGGTTCTCTGCATTCAGCATCATCTGGAACCATGCATCGTCTCCACCCTTCTCATAGAGATACTGGATACGTTTCTTCATTGCCTCATACTGTTTCTGCTTGGCATTTTTGGCCTTCTCAAGGTTGGTCTGTGTAGATGCAATGTCGGCTTCCTTATTGGAGATATCTCCCTCCAGTGTCTGGATCGAAACCATCACGTTTACAAGATTGGCATCAAGAGTTGAAATCTCGCCTTCAATCTGTGACTTCTGTGAGGAAAGCTCATCCAATCTGGAATAAGTCGCATTCAGCTGTTCGTTGGTCGCATCCATCTCCTGCTGAAGTGCTGCCTCATCTTCTCTTGTTGCGCTTACGCTGACTACCTGTGCTCCGCTGATGATGAGCGCCAGTGTCAGACATAATATCCTTTTCTTCATGACTGTTCACCCTCGCAATCTGATTCTAATTTAATACAGCGGATCTGACCATCCGCTTCGTTGGTTTTCTTTGTAATACTTTTGCAATATCTTGTTTCAATCTTTTTATATATTAACACAGTGTTATTTGGATTGCAAGGATTTTCTATTAATTAGTTTAAAACTTTGTAACATTTATTAATGATTTTGACATTAAAAAAGGAGAACCCGGGTTATCTCAGGTTCTCCTCTCACGTTTCTTATTGCTATTTGTTACATACAAATTTCTTTCAGCACATCCTGATCAGAACAGATCTGCAAGGATCTGATTGGCTGTCTTGTTCAGATATCCGTTGGGATCGGAAAGAGTGCTTCTGTTCCATCTGAAGTATGCACCGTTTCGGATATAGTTACCACTGGATTCATGATAGTCATATTTGCTGGCTCCAGGATACCTAGACATATAAGTTTCTGCCAGCTTGATCGCCTGGCTTCCGTAAGTTCCGCTTGGTGTCGGTGTTCCGGAAATCTGTACGCCGGCATTCGGTGTACAGTGGAGGATCACAACACTCTTATCGGAACACTGTCCGAGAACGATCCAAGTATGTCCGCTGTTGTATCCGATATCTCCCGGATAAAGCTTCCAGTTTGAGCTTGCCAGCTGAGACTGGGAAACAACGGTACCCATTCCCTTGCCGGAATACAAAGATCCAAGATTTCCGGAAACATCCGTGTACATAGGTCCACCGGATCTGCTCTGCATGATCTGATATACAGACCATCCTACAAAGCCGGAGCAGTCAAGGCCCTTCTGTTCTGTAGCTTCACTGAGATCCATATAATATCTGTAATTATAGGAGCTGGAATTGCTGTCATACCACTGTTTCCATTTTGGACTGATGCCCTTTCTGGTCGCATCCGACCAGTTGTGGCCGCCGCCCCATACGTAAAGAGTCTTTCCTACCGGAAGCAGTGCATTAGCAAGGAAATTCTTGATGGTCCTGGAGCTTGTAGCTGTAGTAGTGCTTGGGGTGGTATCCAGGACACCATTGCTGCCAAATGTATACTTCTTGCCATCGATCGTCTTCGTTCCCGTAGCCATGACACCGGTTGACGGATCGAAATAATATTTATATCCTTTTTTGGAATTTGTGACCCATCCGGTAGCCATCACGCCGCTCTTGCTGTAAAAATAATAGGTATTGCTGCCGATCTTCTTGAAGCCCTTATACATAGCTCCCGTGTTTGGATCAAAATAACGCTTCTGTTGTTTCCTATTCGTTGCCCAGCCCTTTGCCATAAAGCATTTGCTGGTAAAATATCTGGTCACATTCTGCTTGTCTGTAAGGAATACGCTTCTTGCAGCAGCGCCACTGCCGCTGTAGAAATAATATTTCTTATTACTGATCGTGGCCCATTTCGTTGTCATATATCCGCTGGTAGGCTTAAAATAGCGGGTATTGTTCTTGCTGTCTGTAAGCCAGCCTGTTGCCATATAGCCCTTGACACCGTTGACATTATAAAAATATCGTTTACCCTTGGAATCCTTAGCCCAGCCCTTCATCTGTACGCCTGTGGATTTATTAAAAAAATATTTCTTCCCGTTCAGTGTAAGCCAGCCTTTTACCTTCTGGCCATTCTGATAATAATAGGACTTTCCTTTTTCTGTTTTAAAGCCGTTTTTGGTCGCAGCCTGTACATCTGTTGCCGTTGTATGTACAGTTGCTCCAGCTGCAAAGAACATCAGAACAAAAAAAAGTCCCCAGAGTTTCCATTTTCTGCTTAATTTTCGCATACATACCTTCCTTTGATAGATAGATCATTGATATTTACTATTTCTTAAGTCCGGCTGATCGTAAACATTACAATTTTGTTACAATTTTACGTCCATATTATATAACATTCTTTACAGTCCGTCAACTCTTTCCTTTTCTTTCAGAAAAAATGTCATTACGGTATTACCAATGTTGATTTTATGCAGAAAAAATCCCCGAAACATCAGAAATATTCACTGATGCTCCGGGGATATGATCCTTTATGCAGTTTTACTCCTGCCTGTTACAGATCTGTTACAGATCCTTACAGAAATTTTTTGCGAAGCTCTGCTCCGTCAAGGGCACTTAAATATGCAGGTGCAACATCAAATACTGTCTTGCAACCCTTCTGTCCTTCCTGATTCATACGGTATGCAGCTCTTGCATAGGCAACGATCACAGAAGATGTGAACTCAGGATTGGAATCCAGCTTCAGGCTGTACTCGATCACATGGCTGTTCTCATTGTTCCAGCCTGTTTTTCCACTGCGGATCACAAAACCGCCGTGTGGAATACCGCTGTGGTCACGATCCAGCTCTTCCTGAGAAATGAAATGTACCGTTGTATCATACTCGTCAAAGTAATTCGGCATGGTCTTGATCTCTTCCTCGATACGTGCAAGATCAGCACCCTCCTCAGCAACTACGAAGCACTCTCTTGTATGTTTCTGACGTGTGGTAAGCTCCGGATTCTCTCCGTTTCTTACTGCCTCAAGTGCAGCTTCTACCGGAATGGTGTACTGCTTTGCATCCTTTACGCCTTTGATGCGGCGGACTGCATCAGAATGTCCCTGGCTGACACCCTTGCCCCAGAATGTGTAGTCGTTTCCATTTGTAAGGATCGCATTTGCATACATACGGTTCAGAGAAAACATTCCGGGATCCCAGCCTACGGAAATGATTCCTACATGTCCACTCTCTGTTGCTGCCTTGTCAACATTTGCAAAATGCTCCGGGATTTTCTTATGTGTATCAAAGCTGTCCACAACATTGAAATATTTTACATACTCCGGTGTCTGAACAGGAAGATCTGTAGCACTTCCTCCACAGATGATCAGGACATCGATCTCATCCTTCAGCTTCTCCGCATCTTTTACAGAATAAACCTTTGCGGTCTCTGTAAGGATCTTTACAGTCTCTGGATCACGTCTGGTAAATACTGCAACCAGCTCTGTATCCGGATTATGCTTGATGGCGCACTCCACGCCGCGTCCCAGGTTTCCGTAACCTAAAATACCAATTCTTATACTCATAACGATTTCCTCCTCTTTTTCTCTGCAGTATGACATTTTCCGGACAGCATTGTGAATTTCTGTCAGAAAAAGCCTTCTGCGATCTATATCGCAAAACGGATCTGCAGGATCCGCCTTACAAACATATGGATATGCTGCCTTATGATATCCCCGATCTCAGTTTCAGGACATCGATGACAGACCTTTTTCCTGCATCAGCAGCAGAAAAAGCCGCCCGGCCAGCACATGAAACAGGCCATGGTCCTGCAGCAGGCATCACACATATCTCCTCCTGCAGTCGGCATTCCCCCAAAGGGATCCTGCCGCTGCTGATACCAGCCGCCACCGCCTTCCATTCTCTGGAGCAGCATACGGTACTGCATATTATCCGGTTCCTGACGGACTGCTTCACGGATCTGATCCAGAGCTGTTACATTATTTCCCATTCCCATATTTGCCATAGCAGCCAGGTAATACCATTCCCCATTTTTCTGACCAAGAGAATCCAGTACATTCATAGCTTCCTGAAAATGACCGCTCTGCACATAATTGGCAGCCGCCCTTCTGCGCATACTTTCCTCATCCTGATAGGCACTGGAACCGGCATTTCCGTAATTTCCAAAACCACCGTAATTTCCGTAGCTGCCATAACCATTCTGGGAACTGCTTCCGTACTCACGCTCTTTCATGATCTGCTCGTAAGCCTGCTGCACTTCTTTGAATTTTTCTTCGGCCTGATCCTTATTCGGATTATTGATATTGGCATCCGGGTGATACTTTCGGCTCAGCTTCCGGTATGCCTTTTTTATTTCATCATCAGATGCGTTTCTGGGAACTCCCAGCACGCTGTATGGATCTAACATTTTTTCTCTTTCTCCCGTTCTTCCCTGCGCTTCTGTCCGATCGCCGCAAAGCGGCACCAGACGCCGGAATATAAAATATTTCGAAGGATATCTCCGTATCGGAGGATCGGCAGCTTTTCAAATTCTCTGCAGCATTCTGCAAGCATCATCATAAGAAGCCGACGTACCTCTTCCTCGAACCCTTCTATCTTATATTTTTCAAGGAAAGGATTGTAATTTCCGTTTTCTGCATCTTTTTCCACATCGTCATAAGCATCCAGGATGTAGATAAATTTTCCGAGATAAAATCCCAGACGGCGCAGGGACGATTCCCAGACATCCTTACGGAAGGCCAGAATCTCTTCCATAATACGTCCGGAACACCCGGCTACACGGTCCACATCGGTTTCCCCCTGTTTTTCCAAGGAAGAAAGCTCCTCCAGCGCGTTTCGGATTCTTTGGATCTTCGCCGGATAAGCGGACATATGCATATTTCCGCAATTCTTCAGAATTCCTGCATATGCATAGCGCAGTGGTTTGTGTTCATCCTGCCAGTCATCCATACATTTGTAATAGGTAAGGATCACATTCATATCCGCACAGTACTCAGTTACTGTATTTTTACGTACCGGCTGGGGCTTCAGCGGATGGACCACACACCTGGAGGTTCCCTTCTTCGTTGGCGGCTCATAAAGGCCGCTTAAAAGAAGGACCACAAATGTCATATCATAAGTCAGTGAGATCTGTCCCGGTATCCCGTATCTCTCCCGAAGTTCTCTGCAAAGGCCGCAGTAAAAAGAACGGTACACATCAAAATCCTTGAATTTTATTTCCGGTTTATTAACGGTCACATATCCGAACATGTCAGCTCCTTTTTACGAATTTTGTATGGCATTTCGGACATTCGATCTCGATCTTGCCCTTTCCCTTTGGAATACGTATCTTCTGTCCGCAGCCCGGACAGCTGTAGATGTGATGGGTCTTTCTCTGCTTCATCAGATCCTTTTCTTTATTAAAGCGAAAACGGAACTTTGACGTCATCTGAAGGAATTTCTGATTTTCGGCATAACGCTGCTGGATATTTCTGGAAAAAATACGTATATATGCATATACGATTGCTGCGACCCCGAGAATGTCAAGAGTGCTGCCGGCAGTTCTGCTGAATATATTGGCAAACATTGCCAGAATGATCAGAACCAGTGCAGTTCCCATGGTAAACCTGGAAAGATCATCCACTCCATAACGTCCCTGCATAAATTTATTGAATTTGTCTCTCATATGATCTGCATCTCCTTTTCACTGCCATACGGCACTGCCAAAAAATTTCCGTAAAAAATCCGGAGGCAGTTCCTAACGGTCATTGCATACCTGGAAAATGTAGAATTTCAGATAATAGGATTCGTCAGCTGACCAGAGGATCGGATGATCCGGTGCCTGTGTACGGTACTCTACCTGGCGCAGTCTCTTATGGACATTCTTCGCTGCCTGACCGATGGTCTGTGTAAACAGCTCATATGTCATAAAATGAGAGCAGGAACAGGTTGCCAGAAATCCGCCGTCCTTTACAAGACGCATTGCACGGAGATTGATCTCACGGTATCCCTTGATGGCATTTTTTACAGAGCTTCTGGATTTCGTAAATGCCGGAGGATCCAGTACCACAACATCAAATTTCTCTCCCTTCTCCTCAAGCTCGGGAAGAAGCTCAAAAACATCCTCACAGAGAAATTTCACTGTTCCGTCCAGGCCGTTCAGACTGGCGTTTCGTCTTGCCTGCAGAACTGCAGTTTCCGACGCATCCACACCAAGAACACTCTGTGCCCCTGCAATTCCCGCATTCAGGGCAAAAGAGCCGGTATGTGTAAAGCAGTCCAGAACCTTCGCCCCCTTGCAGAGCTTCTGGATAGCAAGACGGTTATATTTCTGATCCAGGAAAAATCCGGTCTTCTGCCCGTCCCTGATATCTACTTCATATTTCACACCGTTCTCTTCAATCTGAACAAGTGTCGGAAATTCTTCTCCGATAAATCCCTTGGTAAGTTCCATTCCTTCCTGGCGGCGTACCTTTGCATCACTTCGCTCATAGACTCCACGGATCCGGATCCCATCCTCAGCAAGAACTTCCTTCAGTGCATCTATGATCGTTTCTTTAAGACGGTCGATTCCCAGTGCAAGAGACTGTACAACAAGCACATCTGAAAACTTATCCACAACAAGACCCGGAAGAAAGTCTGCTTCTCCGAAGATCACACGGCAGCTTCCGGTATCTACTACCTTCTTACGATACTCCCATGCGTCGCGGACACGTTGTTTCAAAAATTCCGGACTGATCTCTGTACGCTCATCTCTGGTAAGCATACGGACTGTGATCTTGGAATTGGTGTTGATAAATCCTCTTCCCATCGGATATCCGTCAAAGTCCCGGACCAGAACGATATCTCCGTTCACAAAACTTCCCATGATGCTTGCGATCTCATTGTCATATACCCAGAGGCCTCCTGATTTCAGGAATCTGCCTTCGCCTTTTTTTAATGTTACTACTGCCAGGCTCATAAATTCTACCTTTTCCCTTTCTCGTTTCCCTGTCACGGTTTGCGATGTATGAGTCCACAAAACCGATTTACGGTCAATTTTATCACAGAAAAATCCATTTTTCCAGTGCTTACACAAATCCTTGTCGTAAATCACAAAATTTTCATGATATCTTTCCGGCACGACAAAAAATACCGCAGCAGAGGTTGTTTTCTCTGCTGCGGCGTATTCATCTCTTTTTCTGCTGATCTTTTATTCTGCTGCGGATTCCTCAGAAGCGTCCGTATTCTCGCCGTAAAGACCTGCCAGATATTTCATGGTTTCTTTATAAAGTGTCTGCTTATCTTCCTGGGGAACATCTGCAAGAATAGTAGCTGTCACGTCTGTGGCATCTGTGTCCTCCTGGGAACTGTCAATACCGAACAGCTTCTTCAGCTTCTGATCCATCATATTCAGCTCTGTACTCTGATATTTCTCTGTACCATCTGCCTCATAGGATTCTGTACCATCCTTCAGGATATCATAATAATCCTTCTCAACAGTTTCTGCCACACTCTTCGCTGTCTGCTCATCCAGTGTTACCGTTGCCACTGCCTCTGTATCCTCCGTTGCAGCGAGAAGGGAATCTGCATCTCCCTCATACTCGCCTTTTACAAAGAGGACAAATTTGTCATAATTGTTCTTTGCTTCTTCGCTGAGCACGGAAGTATCGTTTTCTGCACTGTCTGCCTGGTCTGAGCCCTCTGTACTTTCTGAAGATTCTGTATCTTCTGTTGCCTCCGGGATTCCGGTCTCATCGGATGCAGCCTCATCAGAAGCGCTTTCATCTGTGCTGTTCTCGTCAGAAGCACTTTCGTCTGTACTGCTCTCGTCGGATGCACTATCCTCTGTACTGCTCTCATCAGAGGTACTTTCGTCTGTGCTGCTTTCATCCGAGCTTTCCTCATTGCTATAGGTTCCGTCGTCGGTAGCATCCGGGATTCCGGTCTCATTGCTTGTATCCTGAGAATCTGCTCCTGTTTCTTCCTCAAGACCCGGATCCTCTGTGGAGCTCTGGATCACATCGTCACCAAGAATGCTGTCATTTACATTGTTGACGATATCATCAGAAGAATCTGCATCCACATCTACGGTTTCATCACTGCTCTCGCCATCCAGCGTATCATCAGAGGAAGAGGTCTGGCCTGTGGTATTGGCATCTACCTGCTCCAGTGTTTCCTTCACATCATCATAATTGTAATCCTGCTGTGAGATCTGCTTCAGAAGAGACACGATCCTGTCAATATCGTCCTGGCTTACGGAAATATTGTTCTGCTCAGCCACATTGATAACAATATTCTGGATCTCATCTGCATTCTGTACTCCGTTCTGGATCACATCCATCTTGGACTGGTTTACAACTGTTGTCGCCTCATTTTTACCAACCTTATCTGCAAGCTCACCAGTGGTTACGATCTCCTGGTTGGCAAGCTTCGTCTTGGTCTCATCCAGCTTCTCTCCGCTGGCCTTCTCATATGCCATCTGGATACCGGTAAGTGCACCTGTTCCGGATACTTCCATCGGGCAGGCAGCAACTACTTCACAGTTCTTCACACCGGATGTGGAAAGTGTCGTTGCGATCATATTACCTGTCACCCAGTTCAGATTTGCTGTGCGGACCTTGATCCCGCCGGACTGTGTAGGCTTCACATAGGCACAGCTCAAAGTTCTGGAACCGATCTGGGACTGTGGTGCGATATTATCCAGGTGTTTATGCTCATCCTCATTTGTAATGGTCATCACCTGCACCTGATCGGAACTTACATTAAAATATTTCATCATTGTCTGCTTCTGAGCATCCGTAAGATCTGCTCCAAGTGTTACTACCTTCGATGCATCTGCAAATACGGGATTTACACTTCCTGCCACAAGGCATGCACTGCAGAGCAGAGCTGCGATCATGTTTCTTTTTTTCATTGATCTTCCCTCCATATATTTTTTCGGATCGATTGTATCTGCTTAACTTTTGCGGTGTAAAGCGGACATTCCTCTTCGTTACTTACATCTCCACGAATGCGAGCGCTTCACGATCTGTCGTTCTTGTCATATTATAACACAGCTGCTGAAATATTTGTAATTTATATTATATAAAAAACGCTGCCGGAAATTATATCACTCATTTCTGACAGCGTTTTATTGCTTTTCTCATTTTCCCAGAGAACTTATCTGATCTGGTTTAATTTTCCGGTTTCTTTTGCTTTTTTCAACAATTCCCGGTTTTTTTCATTCATGATACCAAAATCCTTCAGCGGACAGTACACTTTTTCACATTTTCCCATGAACTCCAGTGCTTCTTCAAAGGCAGACTCCGAAATGCATTCAAAAGGCTTCTCCGTGATCACTTTTGCAGCCAGTTCTTTTGCCACCTGATAATCTGCATCATTGGTATGGAGAACTCCGGTCACAAAAGGAATCCCCTGTCGCTGCAGCTTCCGATATACCGGAATCCCACTTCCATTTCCTCCGATCACAAACACCTCCGGTTTTCCGGCCGGAGGTTCCATTTCCACGCAGCCGAATTCTGCATTATAGCTTCCACGGGTGATGCCATAAAGCTTCCGAATATAATCGGAAGTAAAGATTTCCTCCGGTGCACCATATTTCTCAATGTGATCTCCATGAACACAGATCACCTGGTCAGAAATCTTCTGGGCAAGATCCAGCTCATGAAGGGACATGATCACCGTCATCTGTTTTTCCAATACCATCTTCTTCAAAATGGCAAGAAGCTCCAGCTTATGCCGGATATCCAGGAAGGAGGTCGGTTCATCCAGGATAATGATCTCCGGTTCCTGGCAGATGGCGCGTGCCAGAAGGATACGCTGTCTCTGTCCGTCACTGATGGCTGTAAAATCCCGATCCTTCAGATCCCAGGCGTGAACCATCTCCATGGCACTTTTAACTTTTTCCTTGTCCTCTGCGGAAAGGATCCCGAGAGTTCCGGTATAGGGATATCGTCCGGTGGATACCACATCCTCACAGGTCATAAGCTCCGGTCGCATGCGCTCGGTAAGTACTACAGCCAGTTTTTTTGACACTTCCCTGTTGGTCATCCGGCTCATCTGTTCCTGTTCCAGATATACCGTTCCGCTGATCAGGGAAAGCTGTCTTGTGATACTCTTCAAAATAGTAGATTTTCCGGCACCGTTGGGACCGATCAGTGTCAGGATTTCTCCTTTATTCAGCTGAATATTGATTTCTTTGATCAGCGGTTTTCCATCATAGCCTACGGTCAGCTGATCTGTATAAAAAAAATATGATTTCATCGTTTATATCCTCTGCTGTCTGTGAATCATGATATAGATAACTACCGGTGCTCCGAAAACTGCTGTCACAGAACTGATGCTCAGCTCCGTCGGTGCAAATACAGTTCTTGCGATCAGATCACAGAACAGGCAGAACACTGCACCGCCCAGAAAACAGGCCGGGATCACAAGCAGCGGTTTGGCAGTCTTCAGGAGACTTTTTGCAATATGAGGCACAGCGATCCCCACGAAGGAGATCGGCCCTGCAAAAGCGGTCACACAGGCAGAAAGAATACTGGAAAGCAGGATCAGAAGTATCCGGAAAGCTTTGATATTAACTCCCATATTCTGCGCGTAAGTCTCCCCCAGCTGATAGGCGCTGATCGGTTTTGACATAAAAAATACGATCACCATAGTAAGAAGTACCACAACAGCCATAGTCTGCACATTTCCCCAGGTCATACCGGAAAAGCTACCCAATGACCAATTGTGAAGATTGACTATATTGGAATCATCTGCAAAGGTCACCACAAAGTCTGTGATGGCCGAACAGATATAGCCGATCATAACACCACTGATGACCAGCATGGACATGTTGTGGACTTTTTTTGCCACAAGGAGCACAAAGCCCATGGAAATCATTGAGCCTGCAAAAGCAGCCAGGATCATGGCACCGGAACCGATGGACACCGATCTGCTTAAAAAAAAGATCATCAGAAGCGCCACGATCAGCTTGGCACCGGAAGAGATTCCCAGTACAAAGGGTCCCGCGATAGGATTGTTAAAAAAGGTCTGCAGCAAAAATCCGGAAACAGAAAGTGCTCCACCAAGGATGATCACTGCCAGTATCCTGGGAAGACGGATCTCCCAGACGATATTATAAGAAGTTTCATCTCCCTGATGCCGGAATATGATATTCAGGATCTCCTTCACAGAGAGGTGGATACTTCCGGAATTTACATTCCATATAAATAAAAAGATCAAAAGTACCGCAAGGATCACAAAAGAGATCCCGTATCGGACTGCGCGTTTTCTGTCATTCATTTTTTCTGGTACACTCCTCTTCTGTTTTGTTATCCTGTCCTTTCGTTTCCTGCTCACAGGTGGAAACCGGCAAAGGAGTTAAAACGAACACTGGAATTTATTTCAGTTTATGCATATAGGTCAGATCATCCAGAGAATCATCATCTGTAGTCAGCATGGTGTGGATATCCTCGATCATGGTTCCAAGTCCGGTAGTTTCCTGGAAGAGATTTTTGCCTGTGCACCAGACATTTCCGTTCTTCACTGCCTTGAAATCTGCAAGAAGCTTACTTTTGGAAAGAAGCTCATCAATGGTCTTAAGTTCCCCGTCAATCGTACTGTTATAGATGATATAGTCTGCATCCTTCGCCTTGGCATAAAACTCTTCCATCTGCATATTCATGGTGGAAAGAGCATTGTCATTTACTCCCGTATCCTCCGGAACATAATTTCCTCCTGCGAGAGAGATCATTTCTGAAACATAGTCGCCGCTTTTTCTTATATTTACCGCACCTACGGAGTTGATATAAAAGAACGCTACGGTCTTGTCTGTTTTATCTGCTGTGAGAACCTTATCCAGCTTGTCCGTCTGCTCTTTGAAAACCTTTTCTGCTACATCTTCTTTTCCCAGAAGAACTGCGTAAAGCTTCATCCACTCGGTCCTTCCAAGAGGATGACTCTCATAGCTGGAACGCTCTACCATTACAGGGATCCCGAACTGCTCCAGCTTCTCCTGTACCTCCGGATTGTGATGGATCATGGTGGATTCAATGGCAAGGTCACAGCCCTCGTTCAAGATCAGCTCGTAATCCGGAGCATTGTACTTGCCGGCATAGATCATCTTTTTCTGTTCCATGGCGTCCTTTGCTTCCTGGATATACCATCCGTCTTCCTTGGTTCCGGAAAGCTTGATGCTGTCAATCCCGTCGATAGCGCGGAAAAGATCCATGGCCGAGGTTGCTACCAGATAGATATTGTTTATGGGCTGCTGCAGAACCGCAATGTCAGGATTCAGCCCCTCCGGTGCTTTCTTGCCTTCGGGAACTACAAGAAACTGTCCTTCCTGATCAATGGTGAGCAGCGCATAGCCATCGTTGTAGTAATCCACATTAAATTCCTTTGCGTAGGAAAGCTCCATACTGTGGTCAAAGGTAAGGCCTGGAATATCCGCAGGCTTATGTTCTGTCTCTGCTGCCTGCACTGCAAAAGCACATCCCAGGATCAGGGTCAGCGTCAGAAATATGTATGAAATTATTTTTTTCATTTTTCTTCCTTTTTCATGCTTGAAGAATCAAAATTCAGGGTATACTCAATCTCGTGAGGAGTACTCATGGCTACAGTATCTGCAGTCACTTCCATTTCTGCGTCAAAGACTGTGACCGGGATCTCAAATGTGGAGTTTCCGTCTTTGTTCACCGGCTCATATTTTTCGCCGTCCACGATCATGTAATCATAATTCGGACTGCTCCAGATGATGGTTGCCGTAGCTTCTTTGTCCTTGATTTCTACTTTAGCTGGAGATTCTACAGATGCTCTTCCTGTTCCGCCTGTAAGGGTTACATCCGTCTCATAGGTTCCGTCCTCCAGCTTCAGCTCTTCCGTTTTTTTCCCTTCGGATTTTTTGTCGTCAGAGGTTTTTACAGGATCCTTTACGCTGACTTTATGGTCGTACCATTTGCCTTTTTCTCCCAGGATCGCCACGTTAAATTCCTCACCAATGGCCGGTACCGGGATATCAAATCCGTAAACTTCTTCTGTATAACCATCGCTGTACTTCACTGTATCTGTGGTCGGCTCAATGATCTCTGCTCCGTCCTTCTGGGCATCCTCGGCAGTTCCCGCAAACAGGTTAACGATCTTCTTGGAAACCAGACTTACGTGGATGGTCATTTTACCATCTTTGACCGTGAGCTCTCCTTTTTTGTCATTGGCCTCATTTACATGAAACATGCTACTGTCTGTCTCAAACTCTGCTGTATAAACGCCATCTTCCAGGGTATCTGCTTTGGCTGCATCTGTATCCTTTTCTTCGGAAGCTTCTGCTTCCTCACCGGACTCTGTTTTTGTTTCATCTGTTTTTGCCATCGCAGGCACAGAGCCCAGCACCAGGACTGATGCACTTGCCATTGCAAGAATTAAGTTTACATAGCGTTTTTTCATGATAATCTTCTCCCTTCCATAGATACAGCAATCTGCCCGGAAAACAGTCTTCCTGATCTTTCCGGGCAGTTACATTGATTTCTTATAGGTATCTGAACTCACTCAGATATTTTTATATTTATTATTCTGCGGACTCCTCAGCAGAATCAGCCTCTGTATCTGCTGCTGCATCAGAATCTGCGGACTCCTCAGTGCTTCCCAGAGAATCGATGGCTGCCTTTGTATGCTCTACATAAAGCTTCTCAACTGCTTCGATTCTTCCAAGACCCTCGATCTGGCAGTCAACCTTATCGAAGTTTCCGGATGCTACAAACTGGCTCTTCCAGGAATCCTCATCATCACCGGCCATATCGTTATTTGCATGGTCTCCGGCAACAACCATCAGCGGACGAAGAACAACGTTCTTGTATCCTGCTTCTTTTACTTTCTCGATAACCTTGTCGCAGGCTGTATCTTCCGGCTTACCTTCTACAGTACCGATGAATGCGTTCTTCAATCCAAGATTTTCCATCTGTGTCTGCATCTGATCGTATGTAATATTAGCTGTATGGGATGTTCCATGTCCCATGAATACGAATGCTGTGCCAGCCTCAGCTGCTGCATCCATGCTGTCAAATCCGGCCTCTTTGCAAGCCGTATCTGTGATCGCCTGAGCAACGGCTTTCTTGTCATCATTGATCACAGTTGCATCGTCTCCAACCTCACCGAGCATTGGCTCTGCGATAGCTACAGACTCGAATTTATCTTTATAGCCATTGATCGCTTCTGTCATCTCATCGTACTCAGCACCATGCATCAGATGGGTAGGCTGTACAACCAGATTCTTAACACCATTCTCTACTGCACGGTCAAGAGCCTGCTGCATGTTATCGATCACTTCATCATCTCTTGCCTCTACATGGTTGATGATGATCTGTGCTGTAAATGCTCTTCTTACAGACCAGTCCGGATAAGCTTCTGCAAGAGCATCCTCGATTCCCTTGACATCCTCTGCACGGCTGTCATTGAAGGAAGTACCAAAGCTTACAACAAGAAGTTCATTCTCACCGATCTCATCCTGGTTACGCGGATCGTCCTTGGAAGCATCTCCTGTGTCACGTCCGAAATAATCCGGATCTGCATTCTCACCCTCTACCAGCTCTTTCTGAGCATCTGTCAGAGCATCCCATGCTTCTTTGGCTGCCTTGCAGTCCTCATCTGTTGTGTCGTTTCTTTCCTGTACATAGATCTTGTCGATCAGAGCTGCTACATTATCTGCTGCTTCCTGATCTGCATCAGAAGCCTCTGTGGTATCAGCTGCCTCAGCGTTCTCTTCTGTAGCAGAATCCTCTGCTGCCATTGCTGTTGTAGCTGCCCCCATAGAGCATGTCATGGAAACTGCGAGCATCAGAGCTAACATTGTTTTTCTTTTCATTTCTTATTGTCCTCTTTTCATGTATTTCCAGAATACTGATATGTACAAAAAAACAGCAGCTCTCTGCGGCCGCCTGCTCACACATGATTCTCTGCGCAATACAAATACATAAAAAGAAGTTCTGTATTGTTATGGAGAATACCGATTCGTAAACCGCGAATCCCTGGATCTCACAATAAGGCAGTTCTCCTGACTTGGTTCCACGCTGCTTTCCCTTCCCGGTCTCCCAGTGGTTATAAAAGCAGCTCCCCTTTCACAGTGACGGTATCGTTCCGGATTCTCACCGGATTCTCTTTTGCACATCCGACTGGATGCAACCTTATCATTATAACATTTGCACATATTTTCTTTTATCTGGTTATCTAACTTTTACCACAAACTCACATATTTGTCAAGATTGATGTCAGACGATTCACGGTTTTCTGTGATCTTCGCTCACAAAAAACACCTCGCGAAATATTACCAGTGAACAGTAACCGGTTTTCTCCCTGTATCTGTCAGTTATTATCAGAATATTTTCTCCAATATTCATGCACATCCTGCATAAAAAACAGCCCCTTTCTGTCATCACTCTGATATCAGAAAAGGACTGTCTTACACTGGATATTCGCAATCCGCTTTGCTACTTGCTCATAACAGATAAACTGCTTTGCAGTTTATCTGTTAAAATACTCCTGCTCCAGGTATCTGGCTACGTAGATTCCGCTGGCAGATGCATGGGAAAGAGAGTGTGTCACACCGCTGCAGTCTCCGATAACAAAGAGACCCTTGTGGCAGGTTTCCAGATTTTCGTCGATCTCAACCTCCATGTTGTAGAATTTAACCTCCACGCCGTAAAGCAAAGTATCGTCATCCGCTGTTCCCGGTGCGATCTTGTCCAGGGCATAGATCATCTCGATGATGCCATCCAGGATACGTTTCGGCATAACAAGGCTTAAATCTCCCGGTGTCGCAGAAAGTGTAGGTGTTACGAAACTTTCCTCAATACGGGCTTTTGTGCTTCGTCTTCCGCGAATCAGATCTCCAAACCGCTGTACCATAACACCACCGCCAAGCATATTGGAAAGTCTTGCAATGCTCTCACCGTATCCGTTGCTGTCATGGAACGGCTCTGAGAAATGCTTGGATACCAGAAGGGCAAAGTTTGTATTGTTGGTATGCTTTGCCGGATCTTCGTAGCTGTGACCGTTTACTGTGATAATACCGTTGGTATTTTCATTCACGACAACACCTCGCGGGTTCATGCAGAAGGTACGAACCATATCCTCAAACTTCTCAGTTCTGTAAACGATCTTGCTCTCATAAAGCTCATCTGTCAGACGGCTGAAAACCTCCGCCGGAAGCTCCACACGGACTCCAATGTCCACACGGTTGGAAAGAGTCGGGATCTTAAGCTCTGTACATACCGTCTCCATCCATTTACTTCCGCTTCGTCCTGCGGAGATGATACAGTAAGTTCCCTCGTAACGCTCATCTCCTACAAAAACTGCATAACCGTCTTCAGTTTTTTCTACTTTGTCAACAGATGCGTCAAAATAGAAGTCCACATGGTCTTTCATTTTTTCATAGAGGTTCTGAAGTACCACATAGTTGATATCTGTTCCCAGATGGCGGACTGATGCATCCAGAAGATGCAGGCCGTTCTGAAGGCAGAGCTTACGAATCTCGCTGTTTGTGGTAGAATAAAGTTTGGTTCCCTCACCGCCATGCATCAGGTTCAGTTTATCTACATATTCCATCAGCTCTGTGGCTGTATCCTTGCCGATATGCTGGTACAGAGTTCCGCCAAACTGATTGGTGATATTATATTTCCCGTCGGAGAAAGCGCCTGCACCGCCAAATCCCTTCATGATCGCACAGGTTTTGCAATGGATACAGGATTTTACTTTC
Organism: Blautia sp. LMAG:89; assembly: GCF_008679485.1. NCBI lineage: Bacteria > Bacillati > Bacillota > Clostridia > Lachnospirales > Lachnospiraceae > Blautia > Blautia sp. LMAG:89. The sequence continues at coordinate 311,451 of NZ_NANC01000004.1, forward strand.
TTTCCGTCGATGGGACATTTTCTTTTTTCCAGAGGATGACCAGCTTCAAAAACCGCAATCTTTTTCTCCGGATCATTATTCATCAGTTCATAGGCCGCAAAGATTCCACCGGGACCTGCTCCTACGATCAGTACGTCATATTTCATAAATAAAAACTCCTTATCTTGTATTGCACATTTTCAGTATTTTGTTTTTGCACAAACCCTGTCTATTTTACAACAAACATGTTCAAAAGTCATCGTTTTTTTCGATTTTTGAAAAAAAACTCAATCCTTCCGGAACCTTCCGATCTTAAGCTTTTTTCCATCTGTTTCCACGGTAATAGCACCGTTTTTCATGGTGTATTCCACCTGACTTCCGGCCTCTTTAAGCCGCTCTACGGTTTCCGGTGACGGATGTCCGTAGGTGTTGGTGAGCGAACAGGAAATGATCGCCACTTCCGGCTTTATTTTCTCAAGAAATGCTTCTGTGGTAGAATAACGGGAACCGTGATGTCCCACCTTCAGACAGTCAACATCCTCAAGCCCCCCGGCTGCCAGAAGCTTTTTCTCCGTATCTGCACCGATATCTCCGGTAAAAAGCATCTGAAAATCTCCAAAAGACAACTCCATCACCATAGCTTCCTCATTCACATCTTTTCCTGTGGCATTTTTCTCCGGCCACAGAACAGAAAAAGATACTTTGCCGCAAGGCAATTCATCCCCTTTTCCTGCTGTCATGACCTTAACTCCGGCTGTTTTTGCTGCCTCTGCAAGCTCCCTCCACGCATCTGGTCTTTCCGCCCAGGCAGGCAGGATCAGATATCCGGCCCGGATGGTTGTAAGACCTTTTCCCATATATTCCAGAAGTTCCTTCACACCGTTGATGTGATCCTGATCTGTATGAGAAATAAAAATCCCATCCAGCCAGGAAATCCCCTGACTTTTCAATGCCGGCAAAAGGCAGTATCTTCCAAGCTCCGACTGGCTGCTGCTTCCTCCGTCGATCAGAAAATGGTGATCCTCCGGGGTCTCCACAAGAATACCGTCCCCTTGTCCTACATCCAGGCAGATCACCTTCAGACTTCCTGCCGGATGATATCCCAGTATCAGGATTCCGACTGCCAGAAAAATACCGGCTGTTATCCGGATAGCATATAGCTTCCGGCAACCTGCTTCCGCCTGCTCCTCTGCTAGCTCCGTTTCCTCACTGACTGCTTTTTTCTTCCGGAGCTGTTCTTTTATATACTGTCCCATAAACAGGACTATGATCAAAAAGCCATAATATACCAGGATCTGCCATATTTCCGGCTCCCCTCCGATCCAGGTACTCCATCCTGATTTTCCTGCCAGACTGCAGAGATATTCATAAAAAAGCAGCAGTACCCTTGCCGGCAGGATTACCAGTTTTGCCGCAGGAATACTGAGAATTCCCAGCAGCAGCGCCGCCATTCCTCCAGTCAGCACTACCCCCACACTTGGAAGCACCAACAGATTCAGGATAAATCCGGCAATAGAGACTTCTCCGAAAAACTTCAGCATCACCGGCAGAGTCACAAGCTGAAGAGCTATAGGACTTACCAGTGCCTTTGTCCATTTTTTCTCCGCTCCTGCAAGGGCACAGATCTTTTCCGTAGCGAGCCCCATTCCCAGAACACAGCCAAAGGACAGAAGAAATCCGCTGTCCAGGAGATAGGCCGGAGATTCCACAAGGATCATCATGGCAGTTACGGAAAGAGCACTCATCATATCATAGATCCGTCCGGTGATCCTGGCTCCCATGGCGATCAAAAACATAGTTACTGCACGCATGGTGGAAACACTCCCTCCGGTCATGATCCCATACTGCAGCATCACTCCCAGAGAAAAAATCCCGGCAGGCCAGATTCCCAGTCCCATCTTCTTTAGAAGGTTGTAAAGCCCCATTCCCAGAATACTGATATGAAGTCCGCTGATGGCAAGGATATGTATGATCCCGGCCAGCTGATAGCGCATCTGTGTTTCCGGATCCAGTTCCTGTTTGTCTCCAAGCGTTATGGCACAAAAAACAGGCGCATCTTTTCCTGCAGCTTCCTTCAGGATCTGTCTGCAGCTTTCTTTTATCTCCAAAAGAAGCTGCCTGTAGCCGGAATACACTGCTGTTTTCTTTTGGAGCACAGCGTTCTTCATAAAATAATAAATATGACGACAAGCATAATACTGTTGGCTGTCAAAGCCCCCCGGATTCGCAGGACCTTCCACTCTTTTCAGCGTTCCCTTGACCCGGATCCGCATTCCCGGTTTCAGATCTTCTTCTTTTTTGAGAAATATTCTTACATTTTCAATTGGAAATTTTTTTGACTGATGGATAAGATATGTTTTTTTCAGATAAACAGACTGGGAAAATTCTGTGTTTTCATACTGTTCCACCTCCCCGCAGATCATGGAACCAGGGTGCGCTTCGATCTGTTCCTGCACATTTAACGGAAGGGGATTCCCCCTGATCAGAGAAATCCCCATAAGCTCCAGTGTGCCAAGACTCAGCACCATAAGAAAACACAAAAGACACATCGGCCGTTTCGCCATAAATGTTCTCCCGTTTTTCTGATATTTTGAAATGTATTTATTTTTTCTGCTCTTTTTTGGTCTTTGTATCTGCCAGCAGGCTGTCGTTCCATTCATAGAACTTATAAAGCTGCATATTCTGGCCAAAGGTCACTTCCTTGTTTCCTTCGATGGAAATCTCAACTTTGTCCACATCCGTTGCCGCGATCAGCGTATTTACCACCGAATACACGGCAATCTGTTCCGAAACATCCAGAGCATAATCCTGAAATACGGAATTATAATCCACATAGCAGATTCCGTTTGCTCTCGTCAGGGAAAGTACCTCTGAATTCTCCGGTATTGTAGGATAATGTCCTTTTTCCAGCGGACCTCTTGCAAGCTGCTCCAGAACCACCGTAGCCTTCGGAAGATTTCGTCTGTAGCGGACACTTCTCTGTTCCGCTACCAGTTTATCTCCGTTTTTATTTGTGAAATACAGAGTAAAGGTGTCATAGCTGTACACATCCCCATCGGACCCGGAAAACTCCACAAAGGTGTCGTTGTTCATGGCTCCCACTTCTTCACCCCTGGTATCTGTCAGCGGCTTTTTACCCACATAGATCTCCACAGAATCCACTCCTGGAACCTGTAAAAAGATCTTCACTATACCTGCCCGCACCAGAAGTTCTCTGGTACGTGACATTTTATCATAGGCCTCATTGAATTCTACGTTCAGGACTCCATCCTGTATAGAATAAGAAGAAATCTTTACCCCATCCGGAAAAAGTGAGATTCCGTCTTCCCGGGTCTCACGGTTATTCAGACTCTCGGAAAAATTGCGCAGCATCACTTCTGTTGTTTCCTTCTCCGGAGTATATTTTTCTTCTTTCAGTCTCGTTTCATCGCTGTTGATATAATAAAATCTATACTGCTGTTCTTCGTTTTTATTTCTTCCCGACAACCCTATGAAAGCAACCAGGCCAAAAAGGATGCAGGCAGCGGCCACACAGATGATCAAAATCGTTTTTTTCATGCTGTACCTCCTAGGACGGGATATAGGACAGCGGGATCTTCACGGTAAATGTGGTTCCCTCGCCCTCTTTGCTGGATACCTTGATGATCCCATGATGCATGGCTATAGAACTTCTTGTAATAGCAAGTCCAAGACCGGTTCCGCCGATCTCTCTGGAATGGGATTTATCCACACGATAAAAACGCTCAAAGATCCGTTCAATGGAATCTTCCGGTATTCCCAGGCCGGAATCTGCAACCGTCACATAGAAATCCTTATGATCCGCATCCAGTGTTACGCGGACCCATCCCTCATCTACATTGTATTTGATACCATTTTCGACCAGGTTACTGATGGCAAGGGTAAATTTCACCTCATCCACATCTGCGGTTACCGGTCGGAACGAATCCAGGATCAGGTCAATCCTTCTCTGATCTGCAATAGGACGGAGACGCTTCAGGATATTCTCCAGCAGCTCATTGATATTCATATTACGGATATTCATATCTGCTGCTTTTTTGTCCATTTTTACCAGGGAGAGCAGATCGGTGATGATCTTGTTCTCTCTGTCAATCTCTTCTGTGATATCAGAAAGAAATTCCTGATACAGTTCCTCCGGAACCCCCTGCTGTCCTACCAGCGAATCCGCCAGAACCTTCATTGAAGTCATAGGTGTCTTCAGCTCATGAGACACATTGGATACAAACTCCTGTCTGGATTCATCCAACGTCTTCATTCTGGAAAGCATCTTGTTAAATGCATCTGTGATCAAAGCTGTCTCTGTATAATCCGGTACCGAGATCTCCTCATTCTGATATCCGTCTGTAAGGTCCTCGATTGCTTTCGTTACCCTGGCAAATGGCTTCACCAGGATCGTGGAAAGAATATACCCCAGAAAAATGGCCAGCACTACAATGATACCGATGATCAGAATCCCTTTCTGCTCCAGTTCATGGATGGTTGCTGTCACCTCACTGGAAGATGCCATGATCATCATGGCACCCTGCACCTGTTTTACATCCGGACTTTTTACCGGAACTGCCAGGATCAGCTTCTGGCTGTCAGAATCATATTGGTAGGCATCTTCTCCTTTAAAACAGTTCAATACTTTCTGGGAAACCAGAGTCCTGCCCTCATCCACGCCATAGGTATCCTTGATGATCCTGAAATCCCTGTCTACAATGAGAATCCTGCCACCATAGCTGTTGGACAGTAATTCCAGCTTGCTGTTCACCGTCTGAGAGCTGGTGTCATTCAGATAATTCTCCTTGATCAGCAGGTCGCACATGATGTCACAGATGTTCTCCATGCTCTGCACACGGTTGGCAATGGCACGATCTTCATAGTTGGCAATGACCATTTCCGTTACGATGACACTCGGTACGATTCCCAGTATGATCAGGATGATCAGAATACGAAAGCGGAGACTTTTGAAAAATTTGCCGTTCTTTTTGAACTTCACAGGTTATGCCTGGAAATAGTAGCCCACACCCCATTTGGTGTGTACATATTTCGGCTCACTGGGATTGGCCTCGATCTTTTCTCTCAGGCGGCGGATATGTACATCTACGGTACGGACATCTCCCGGATATTCATAGCCCCATACGATATTCAGAAGATTTTCTCTGCTGTATACCTTGTTCGGATTGAATACCAGCAGCTCCAGCACATCAAATTCCTTGGCTGTGAGGTTGATCTCTTTTCCGGAGATAAATACGCGGCGTCCTTCGCAGTCCAGCTTCAGTTCTCCGACTTCCACAGTCTTGGCCTTCTCCTGCTTGTCCTGTTTGCTGCCTGCACGGCGGATGATCGCCTTGATGCGGGCTTTGACTTCCAGGATGTTGAAAGGCTTGGTGACATAATCATCAGCTCCGTATTCCAGACCCAGGATCTTATCCATATCTTCTCCTTTTGCTGTAAGCATGATGATCGGAACATTGGAAAATTCACGGATCTGCTGGCATACCTCAAGACCGTCCATTTTTGGAAGCATCAGGTCAAGAAGGATGATATCGTACTCTCCTGCTTTTGCTTTTTCCAGTGCTTCCTCTCCGTCATAGGCACAGTCCACTTCCATTCCGTCCTGCTCCAGACTGAAGCGAAGTCCCTTGACAATCAGTTTCTCATCATCTACTACCAATACTTTCCTGCTCATTTAGCGCTCCTTACTTTATTGCTATTTTATCCTTTATCTTCTCATAGGTTCCTTCTTTGATACCTGGTACATTCATGATATCCTCTGCTGAAGTAAAGGGACCGTTCTCTTCCCTGTAAGCGATGATCGCCAGGGCCTTGGACTCCCCTACACCTGTGAGAGTAGTAAGCTGGGATACATCAGCGGTGTTCAGATCGATCTTCTGCTCTGTGGAAGATGCAGTCTCAGCTTCACCGGAATCCTCTCCGGCGGATTTCTGTCCGCTCGCCGTTTCGGTACTGTTTTCTGCTGTGACTTCCGATCCATCCTGGGTAGCTGCGATCCGCTGGCTGTCCACCTCCGCCTGGGTAGGCACATAAACCTGCTGTCCATCGGAAAGTCCCTTAGCACGGTTGAGATAGCTTGCCGCAGCTTCCGGAAGATATCCTCCAGCCTGCTCGATAGCCTGAAAAACACGGCTGCCATATGGAAGCTCATAGACTCCCGGGCTGGTCACTGCTCCACATATATCTACATAAATGGTCTGAGGGGTGTCTGAGATCTCCGGCAGCTGTTTTTCAACCTCCGGAGCCGGTTCCTCCGCAGACTCATTCTGTTTCTTCTGTGATATATCTGCCGCAGCCACTGCGGATTCCTTCCCGGATACTTCACTTTCCGTATCCTTCGGTTCTTCCTGCTCTGCATCCATTCCGGATGCTTCCGTACTTTCTTCCTGCACCAGTTCTTTCTCCAGAAATTCTGTTCCGTCATCCTTACAGCCTGTCAGCCCTGCCAGGATCTGTAACAAAAATATGGAAAAAACAAGCCGAACACTTCTGATATGTGATCTTATTTTCATAGGTAGGCGGTTCACTCCTTTCCGCCGATGTGGCGGCAGGTGCCCCGTTACTCATGCAAAACCATACCTTATTTTAACGAAGTATTACAAATATTACAATACTTTTATTTCTATTTCCATTTGAAAATAACCACACCTGCAATACAGATCAGCATTCCCAACAGCTTTCTCCACTGAAAATCTGCTCTTTCCACACCGAAAATCCCCAGCAATTCTATAAGATAAGCCACCGCAAGCTGAGAAATGACAATAAGCATAACCGCCCGCGCAGGCCCCAGACTTCCCATACTCCGGATCACTGTGATAGTGATAAATGCACCGATCACTCCTCCGAGTAAATTATATTTAGCCTCTACCTGCCACAGCATGCCGATACTTTCTCTGCCTGTGAAAAACCATGCTGCCACACAGACCAGAAATGCAGAAAACTGTACCCAGCCGGTTGAAACCCACAGACTGGTCTGTTTTGTTACATTTGTGTTAAATATCCCTTGAATACTCATCAGTGCACCTGAGATCAGTGCTGACAAAAATCCCCACATAAAAATCCCTCCATATATACTCCATTTCCGGTATTACTGCCGGAAAAAGGCGCTGCATATTTCTGCAACGCCTTTACGGTTTCTTATAGTTTATGTTGTTTTTCTGAATTTATTCCGGAAAATATTTTCTGAGATATATCCTTCCGGAAAACGCAATATGCGGCATCTCATAAAAAATGGCTGTTTTCGGACAGATCGGACGATAGAGTGGGTCTGCCACAATGATCCTGGCTGTTTTCAGCTTTTCTTCCATGGCTTCCTCGCCACAGATGGCTTCATCTCCCTTGCGCAAAAGTCCCTCTGTGATCTCCAGCGGACAGAGTAGCTGAACCTTTTTTCCGTATTTCTGCTCTATGACTGCTGCCAGGGAGCCCATGGTAACCGGTTCTCCGATGATGGTAATGTCCGGTACGGAAAAAAATACCTCATCTTTGTCGGGCATTTCCCTGCTTTCTCCTGAAGGGTCAGATACTGCTGACAGACTGTTCCTTCCCTGAAAATAGATTACCTGCTCCGGAGTTACTTTCCACAGTTCCTCCTGTTTCCCTAAGATCTGCCCTCCGCTTTCCTCTGCGGAGTCATCCTTTTTATTTACCCACTCTCCACAGGATCTATCCGCGATCCGCTCAAGTGCATCTGAAATCTGCCCCTCATAGCCTTCCACAGGAGTCCCCACGAGAAATGGCGTACCGAATTTTTCTTTCAGCACATTGGCCGCCGGGATTCCCACAGAGGATACCACAAGGTTTACCGCTGCTTCACCGGCACAGGACAAAGCTTCCAGCGTATCCCCCATAGCCCAGGTGGAAAGTATCTCCCAGCCATAGTTTTTCAGACGTTTTTTCATGGCATCTACTGCAGACTGCGGGCCAAGATCAAGGGGGGTTGCTCCAAGAATATTTAATTTCCGGCTTCTCTTCTCTGTAGATCTTTCAGCAGATCCTGTGGGTGCTTCTGAACACCTTCCGGTTTTCTCTGCAGCTCCTGTAAAATGTCCGGCGATCTCTGCCAGCGCCAGCCCTGCTCCGTATACATAGTCATGCATGCCGCTGGTCGGAACCGAAAATGCCGGGATTCCGATTCTTGCCGTAAGTGCACGGGCCAGTCCCGGAAAATCCGTTCCATTCATAAAAGGGATCGGAGAGCTTGCAAGTGCAATAAATTTCGGTTTCAGCTCCTTTGCCGCCTCTTCGATATCCTGAAGAAATTTCTCATCATTTCCCATAATGGCATCGATATCCGTAAGACCTGAGATAAAGATCAGACTGTCCTGATCGTACCACCGGATCTCATCATGGGTATTATAGGTAGAATTACAGCCGGAGGGATCATGCATCACTGTCATTCCTCCAAGCTCATACAATGCAGAGCAGACGCCGGACACGTCTGCCGTGTAGATCGGTATGATCCGATATGCCTGTCTCATATGCAGCTTTCGCACCCCCATCCCTTTCGAACGATCAGATCCTCCGGAGCTTTTTCCTCATTAAATGCCTCCAGCATCAGCTGTGCAGTACGTCTGATCCCTTCAAAGCCCCAGAGCCCGCCACCCTGTACCATATTGACAAAATTCCGACTTCCGGTAAACCAGGCTGCTTTTTGTCCGACGGCAAGGATTTTTCCGGAATGCTGCCGTGGCCGCACTCTCATCTCCGGGCGAACAGTCGAAATCAGCCTGAGTTCCGGATAATTCTCCTTCAGCCAGAAAAATACTTCTTTTTCTTCCGGGCTGATACTATCCAGAAAAACGGACTGTACCTGAAATCCATGCGTAAGGAGAAGCTTTGCAAGTCCCAGAGGTCTTGGATGAAAAAGATAATCCACAGCTACGGGAGTGTCACCGATGATCTGGTGTGCATGGAAAAGAGCTTCCTCGCATTTTCGGATCTCCGTTTCGATATCCAGGCCATTTTTACCGCCACTTTGCTGATCCAGCAGCTCCAGCAAATACTTTTCCTGCGTCTCTATCTCCTCATAGTCAAAGCTTCCGGGCAGGTATAAAAACGGCCTTCCAAGTCTCTCCGCCTGCTGCTGTACTCCGAATTTTCCTGCCGGATAACAGTTAAGGATCAGGCTTCCCTCTCCCAGGCTCTGATAATCCTCCCAGGTCTTACAGGCCGGTGCTTCCCGGAGACGGATTCCGTTCTTTTTCAGGATCCGGCAGATATCTGCACTCTCATCCAACACAAAATCACTGCCCAGGACTGTAACACATTCCGGATCAGCTTTCCTCTCCGGTACTGCATCATACATGGCACGGCGCAGCTTCTGATCCGGAGTCGGACCTGTTTTCTGCATGACAGGATCCATAAAGCATCGCATAAAAAAGATCTCCGGAAATCTTTCTTCCAGTTCGCCGTAGATGCGGTCCAGATCACTTCCCAGAAAATGATGAAGACACACGGTAAAAAGCAATACTGCCTTTGGCTTCTCATCCAGCCGGTTCAGAATGTCCGTCACTCCTTCAATGGTCACATCCTCCAGATTTCCGCCCAGAAGATCCTTTTCCTCCACGATCACAAAAGAAAAACGGTCTGCCGCATTCATCTCTGCGGCAGTCAGCACAACGCCACGCATGCAGTTATCCGCACAGACGTAGATCTGCCTTGCTTCCGGAACCAGCATTCCCGTATGTACGATATTCCAGTTTCCATGGACTGGTGAATTAAATTCCAGCCCCGGCTGAAAGGGAACCGGAAAAGAGGCTTCCTTTATAAATATTTCTGTTTTTCCCGAAAGCTCTCTGTTACCAACTCTTTTTAACATGAGCCTTCCTCCCTGCATGCATTCAGGATCTGCTCGGCCAGTGTCCGGTACTCCTCTGCCATCTCACAATCCGGATAAGCTTCCAGAAGAGTTTTTCCTCGATTCTCTGCTTCCAGGACCAGCTCACTTCTGGAAAGCGTTCCCACTACCCGCGTATGAAAATCCTCTGCCAGCTCCCGGACTTTTTCTTCCTCTCCCGGCACGTTCCGCCGGTTCAGAATCACGCCGCCAAGAGATGCATATCCTCTGTTTCTGAAATTATCCACTGCCATGGCAATATTTGCCCCTGCATGGATGGCCATGTTTTCTCCGGAGGTGATGATAAATACCTTATCTGCATACCCCTTTCGCATAGGCATGGAAAATCCACCGCAGACAACATCTCCCAGTACATCATAAAAAACAATGTCCGGTTTATAGGTCTCATAGGCTCCGTTTTCCTTAAGCTTCTCAAGAGCGGTAATGATACCTCTTCCCGCACATCCAAGCCCAGGTGCAGGACCGCCGGCTTCCACACAGACTACACCCCCATATCCGATCTGCACCATATCCGTAAGCTTCAGCTCCTGGCGTTTTTCGTTATACAGCTCCAGCACAGTGGGAACTTTTTTTCCATGCCTGAGAAGGATCGTGGAATCTGCCTTGGGATCACAGCCGATCTGCATCACTTTCATTCCCTTTTCCGCAAGGGCAGCTGCCACATTGGAAACCGTAGTAGATTTTCCGATGCCGCCCTTTCCGTATACCGCAACTTTTATCATTTTCTGTCCTCCGCTTTTGTGATCACATTGGAATATGCCGTTTTGGCGGAAACTCCACTGAGGTGGCCGATCTTTCCGGATAAGGAGCTGATCACATCCTGTGGTGCATCAATGGCAATACTGATGATATTGATGCCTTTTTCCCGGTAAGGGATCCCCATTCTCCCGATAATATATTTTCCCGCTTCATGAAGAAAACGGTTGATATCATCGATCACGTCATTGTTTTCCACAATGATCGAGATCAATGCCACTCTTGTCTCCATAAGATCTGACTCTCCTTTCCGATATTATCAGCAGATCCTCGGCAGAAGCTCTCCTCCCGGCTGCGGAAGAAGTGCCTGCGTTCCGATCTCCGTAGTCATGACAACCTTTCCTGGCTGGTCTTCCGTAACTTCACCGATAATGGCTGCGTCCCTGGAATAAGGACATTTACGCAGTGCTTCCACGATCCTTCCTGCCTCTTCCTTTGGCGCCATGATCACCATTCGTCCCTCACAGGCCAGATAAAGCGGCTCCAGGCCAAGCATGCCGCAGACACCCTTTACCTCCGGAGCTACCGGAACAGCTGCTGCATCCAGGCGGATCCCTACGTTACTCTGTCCTGCGATCTCGTAAAGAACCGTTCCGACACCACCTCTTGTGGCATCACGGATCACATGAATGTTATGGGTAGCATCCAGTACATCTTTTACAGCTCCCCACAGCGGTGCGCAGTCACTTGTCACATCTGCGTCAATGCCGAAATCCTCTCTTGCCAGAAGGATGGTGCATCCATGTCTTCCCACATCACCGGTTACAATAATGGCATCTCCCGGTTTTGCCAGCTCACCGCCTACCTGAACGCCCTCCTGGATCTCACCCATTCCGGTTGTTGTGATAAACACACCGTCAACCTGACCTTTTCCTGCCACCTTAGTATCTCCGGAAACAATACGCACTCCGGCTTCTTTTGCTGTTTTTTCCATGGCTGCGGCAATCTCCTCCAGCTTCTCCATGGGAAAACCCTCCTCAATGACAAAAGCGCAGGTAAGATACATCGGTTTTGCTCCCATACAGGCAAGGTCATTAACGGTTCCGCAGATGGAAAGCTTGCCGATATTTCCCCCCGGAAAAAATGCCGGGGAAACAATAAATCCATCGGTGGATACTGCCATTTTTCCTGCAGGCGGAACCAGCACGGCCGCATCATCGGCTGTGAGATCCGGGTTTGCAAAATGCGTTTTGAATACTTCATCGATCAGTTCTGAGGTCTGACGGCCTCCGGCACCGTGTGCCATGGTCACTGTTTTATTTTCCATAATATTATCTTCTTTCTATGCTGGGTCAAAGGAATTTCATATCGGTTTCATCCTGTCAGATCTTCCGGATACGATCCTTCGTTTGTACTATATGTAATGTATCATATTTCGCAGTCCATTAAAGCGGACATCAGTTTCCGTACATAAAATATGCGGAACATGCACCTTCATTGGATACCATACAGGCACCTACCGGATGCTGCGGGGTACAGACCTTTCCGAATACCTTACAATCTGATGGTTTGCATTTCCCCTGAAGCACATCCCCACAGCGACAGGCCGGATTTGGTCTGCCCTGGATCGGCGGCACTGCATATTTTTTTCTGGCATCAAAGGCTTCCCACTCCTTCCGGAGCACCAGGCCGGACCCCGGGATCACACCCAGACCGCGCCATTCGGAATCACAGGGCTCCATCAGTTCTTCGATTAGGTTCTGTGCCTCCGGGCTTCCCTCACTTTTTACCACACGGGGATAGCAATTCACAAAGAACGGTTTTCCTTCCTGAAAACGTACCAGTGCAACAGCCAGTGCCGTAAGCAGCTCCTTCGCTGTAAAGCCTGCCACCACACCACTGATGCCTTCCTCTGCCAACTGCTCGCAGAGCGCAGTTCCTGTGATCGCATTGACATGTCCAGGATAAAGGAACACATCCGCACTGCCCTTTAATGCCTGATAAGCCTGGGGCATGGTCTTGTTTGCCACAAGGAGCGAATAATTGGAAAGTCCGTCCTCTCCGGCCTTTTTCACGGAAAGACAGCCGGCAGGCGTGGTGGTCTCAAAGCCAACGGAAAGAAATACCACCTGCTCTTTTGGATGCTCTTTCGCATATTTTTCCGCATCTGCCGGTGAATAGACGATCCGTATCCTGGCGCCTTCTGCCCTGGCATCTGCAAGGCTTTTCTTTGTTCCCGGTACGCGGACAAGATCACCGAATGTGCAGATCGTCACCTGTTTTTTCAGAGCAAGATAAACGGCCTCGTCAATAAACCCTACCGGTGTTACACAGACCGGACATCCCGGTCCTGAGATCAGCTCCACCTGCGGCGGCAGAAGCTTGCGGATCCCCAGACGGAAGATCTCGTGGGTATGTGTTCCGCAGACCTCCATGATCCGCACCGGCGGCCCCTGATATCCTTCTATGATCTCTCTTGCTGTTTTTTTCCTCTCTTCCATCACAGCAGTTCCTCCATTAGCTGGTCTGTCTCTTCCTCGTCATCATCGGTGATCTTTGCAATGGCAACACCTGCATGCACCATCACATAATCCCCCGGCTCCAGGTCTCCCAGGAGCTGGGCGGAAACCTCTCTCTTTGCGCCGCCTGCATCCACCACTGCTGTTCCGTCACTGATCTTTACTACTTTTGCTGATAATCCTACACACATATCTGTGCCTCCCATCCTGCATTTCTGCTGTATGCTCCATGCGTTATCATAAAACATTTATGATCCGTATCTGCATGATCTCGTCTATATTTATCTGTGCCGCTGCACATAAGCCATCCCATACACCGCCTGTCCCAGTGCGATCCCTCCGTCATTCGGCGGGATCAGGCTGTGCTTCAGAACTTCAAACCCCATTTCCGTAAGGCCGTCATCTACCAGCTCCAGAAGCAGCCGGTTCTGAAAGACACCGCCACTTAATGCCACTTTCCGGATTCCGGTCTGCCGCTCTGCTTCCTCACAGGCTGCAAGGATCTCATCTGCCAGTGCCCGGTGAAATCCATAAGCCAGCTTCCCGGGATCCTCTCCTGCAAGCCTTGCCCGGACCAGATATGCAACGATCTCACCTGTATTTAAAATAAATTTTCGTTCATCTTCAGACGCTTCTGAGATGCCTGTACTTTCCGGAATGTCTTCCTTTTCTGACATCCGTATCTTCAGATTTTCTTCCGGATTTTTCTTCTGCATCTCCCGCTGCTTTCTCCAGGCCTCCGCCGCAAATTCCAGTGCTGTGGACGCTTCTCCCTCAAAGGTGGACGCTCTCCGGATCCCCAGGATCGCACTGACTCCGTCAAAAAGTCTTCCTGCACTGGTGGAAGTCACGGCATTGATCTTCCGCTGTGCCATAGTCACCAGTACCTTTGCTTCCTGATCTGTGCATAGTCCCAGTTTACGTACAGTGTCCAGGGTTTTTTCCAGATTTCCCGTATTCTGCCAGATCAGGGAAACGGCGATCCGCCAGCCTTCTTTTGCGGAAATATCTCCGCCAACCTGGACAAAGGGTTCTATACTTCCAAGCCTTGTAAATCCCTGACAGTCTGCAACCAGGAGCTCTCCGCCCCAGATGGTTCCATCGGTTCCATAGCCTGTTCCGTCAAAGGAAACCCCTATCACCTTTTCTTCGCAGTCATTTTCTGCCATGCAGGATAAAATGTGTGCATAATGATGCTGCACCCTCAGAACCGGAAGCCCTAGCTCCTCTGCCACCACTGTGGAATTATATTTAGGGTGAAGATCACAGACCACTACCTCCGGCTGCACCTCCAGAAGTGTTTCCAGCCGCCCGATCGTTTCCTTCAGGGCTTTTACCGTTCGAAGATCCTCAAGATCTCCCACATAAGGGGAAGGATAAAAACGGTTATCCACACCAATGCAGAAGGTGTTCTTAAGTTCTCCACCTGCTGCGATCACCTGGCCCTTCCAGGGTGTGGAGACCATAAACGGAAGAGGCGCATACCCGCGGGAACGGCGGATCATATAGGGTTCACCCTTATAGAAATCCATCAACGAATCGTCGGCCCGGATACGTATCTTCCTGTTGTGGGAAAGAATGCAGTCACAGAGATGGGAAAGCTCCTCTGCCGCCTCCTCATCATCTCTGCAGATCGGCGCCCCGGAAGTATTTCCGCTGGTCATTACCAGAAGCCCGGGCATCCGGATCCCATCATCGTAATGAAAAAGAAGCAGCTGAACCGGTGCATAGGGAAGCATGACACCCACCTTGGGATTCCCGGGTGCAATGCTCTCACAAAGCCCCGTTTCTCCCGGCAGCTTATCCAACAGCAGGATCGGCTTCTGATGACCGGTAAGGATCTTCTCCTGTTCCTCGCTGACCTTACAGATCTTCTTCACAGCTTCCATATCCTGTGCCATCACTGCAAAAGGCTTCACCGGACGCCGTTTCCGCTGCCGCAGCCGCTGTACTGCCTCCTCACTGGTAGCATCACAGCAAAGGTGAAAACCACCGATCCCCTTGATGGCCACGATCCCGCCGGAAGCAATGATCTTCCTTGTATAAGTGATAGCCTCCCGGCCCCGTTCCTCTCTTCCCGCCAGGTATACCTCCGGGCCGCAGTCATTGCAGCACACCGGCTGGGCATCATAACGTCTGGTGTCCGGGTTATGGTACTCATCCGCACAGGAGGGACACATGGGAAATTCCTTCATACTGGTCCGTTCACGGTCATAAGGAAGCGAATCCAGGATCGTCAGTCTCGGACCGCAGCAGGTACAGTTGATAAAGGGATGAAGATACCGCCTGTTTTCCGGATCAAACATCTCGGCCTTACATTCATCACAGATCGCGATATCCGGGGAGACAAAGATCTCACCCCTTGTCTTCTCACTTTCGATGATATCAAACTGTGTAAATTTTTCCGGCTCCCCCACCGGTTCTTCAAGAAGCTTCAGGATAGCTGCACGCTTCGGCGGCTTATTCCCGATATCTGCGATAAAGGCATCCACATCTTGCTGCTTACCCTGAGCAAAAATCTCCACATAAGGTCCTTTATTGGACACACTGCCACGGATTCCTCTTGCCATAGCATGACGGCTCACCGTAGGGCGAAATCCCACTCCCTGTACGATCCCGTAAACACGGATCATTTTCGTAATTTCCCGCTCCATATGTTTCTCCATTCCCTGCAGCTTTTTCCACTGATCCGGCTGCAGCATGCATGTAACTTTATGTCCTTCCCTTATGGTCTACCTGCATTTTCCGGATACTGCAAAATGCACTGTATCCACAAACACTCCTGAAAAAGCCTTTGTCATCCGCTTCATACATGGATCTGCAAAGATCACGCCATATCCGCCCTTCTCTGCCAGTTCCATGTGATCTTCCTCATCCCTTAATGACACATCGCCCTCCTCCAGGAGATCTTTTTCCATGGAAAACCAGCTTGCCACGGTGATCTCTCCGTCCGCACCACGTTTCCGTAGCTCCTCTCTTATGGAACCGGCCATCACCTGCTGCTGCACGATGAGAATCTTTTTTCCTGTATAATCCATATCAGGAACCAGCTCTTCCGCCAGAGGATATCCCACCTCATAAGGTGTTCCGAAGGTTTTCTCCAGATATCTGGCACATTCCAGTGCCGCAGGAGAAACCACGATATTTTTTTCCGCAGAGGAGGCTTTTTTTACCTCATCAAGCCCGTCTCCCATTCCGTAGCAGACTGCTCTCTGTCCTCTGGCACGGAATTTTTCACGGATCTTGTCTGCTGCTTTCAGGTCACTGACATCCTGAGGTGTCATTCCGAGAACTCCTGTCTTACCAGCCTCCACAGGCAGCTTTTCCCGGGCAAAGGCTTTAAAAAGCTCCAGATAAGCCTTCCGCTCTCCCGCATCATAAAGCTCCATTCCGTTGGTATTTACTGCAAGCACCGGAAGATCTGTTTTCTTCTCGCACATCCGCCGCAGTGCCTGATGATCCGTTCCGATCACAGCAGGTACCGGTGTTCCGATAATGGCTGCAAAGCCTGCCTCCACCTTTTCTGCTGCATCCACAAGCTTGGCAACCAGGCGGTCATCCCGTCCCAGGATGGCATCCATATCCCGAAGTCCTGCGCTGAATACCGCACTTTTCTGTTCAAACCATCTTGGTTCATCAAAGCCGCAGACATTTCCCGCACATCCTCCTGCATCACAGATCACGATGATCCCACCAAGCTCATACAGCACTGACACGGCTCCGGACTGATCCGGTGCAAAGGGTGTCAGATATTTCCGAAGTCCTCTCATACCTTTTCTCCCTTCTGCAAAACTTTCTCTGTCAGTGTTTCAAACAGCCTGCGTACCCCCGCATAGCCATAGGGCTGCCGGTCCTGATTCCACACGGCATTTGGCTGATCCCGGTGATAATATCCTGCATCCTTTCCTATGGTAAGGTTCACTTCGCTCCCGGACGGATCGTAATACAGCATGGTGGGTTCCATATTGGAAAAAACCTTTGTATCCGGACTCAATTCCGCAAGATGCCGTATGTATACAAAATTCTCGGCTGTGATAGTTCCGTAGATCTCCGGCACCCGGAAACCATACCGCACCAGGGCCAGGGCCAGCTCAAAGGGATCTCCGTTCATGCACTCCCCTACAGCAAAAGACGCATCCGGACAGACCTCCCGGAATCGCTCCACTGCCTCTTCTGCTGCTTTTTTATACACTTCCTGATCAAAAGAGACTCCAAGAACCTGTCCCAAGGCACGATACTGATTTTCGATCTTATCTGTCTGGTAGAGCCTCCGAAGCTCAATAAAAGGAATCTTCAGCCGGTCATGAAAATCCTCCGCTGCAAACCTTGCTTCCGGATGAAGCACCAGATTAAAATTGGCCTGTGACATGGTCTGATATTCTTCATAATCCTTACATCTTGAGATCTCATGGATGGTCTTTACGCCTGCCTGCTGCAGCAGCTCATACATCTCGCAGTCATCAACCAGCGGCGAAAAAAATCCCAGAAGATTGACCACATTTCCCTTTTTCTTCTGTGGCTCAAGGAGGGAGTATAAGGACTGGCGCACATGGACCATAGGCGGCTTTCTGCCCTCACGTGTCAGTGCGTACATGTAACAGGGACGCACCGGAATATCCACCTTTTCCTCTGCCTTCCGGCAGACACGTTCCATATCCGTTCCCAGAAGTGCATCCACACAGGTGATACAGATCATCACCACAGACGGCTTCTTCTCACAGCAGTCGCAGATCTCTTTTACCGCTTTCGGGATCTTTTTCAGGTGACGGCCTGTAACAATATCCGTCTCGTCCATCATCAGATAAAAAAATCGATCATTGTACTCCGGCATGGAGCTGATAAGAGAAGTATTTCTTCCGCAGCATCCCGGTGCCACGATCAGCATAATGGAATCCGGCACTGCAAGCCCGGCCCGCTTTACGCCAAAGCCCTCCGCTCCCGGAGAGTTAAATGCCAGAGTTGCAGGAGAGCTGTAGATCAGATGCTTCCCGGAGATCATCTGCGGAGGGATCGCTTCCAGCCCACCCCGGGCCAGTTCTTCTGCAGTTGCAAAATATGCTTCCTTTTTCATATATCCTCCTTCTCCGTTTCTTCACTTTCCAGTAGCTTCCTCGCCAGTGCAAAAAATTTCTCACTGATCTCAGAATTCTCGTCTCCCTCGATCACTGTTTTGCCCTGATCCTCCCATCGGATGATCTCGTCACTTCTCGGGATCTCACCCACGATCGGGATATTGTTTTTTTCTGCAAAAGCATTTACTTTTTCCGTTTCATTCTCCACATTCCTGTGATTCAGCACGATCCCAAAGATCCTCGCATAGCTTCGATCCTCAAAATTCCGCACAGCGCTGGAAATATTATTGGCTGCATAGAGCGCCATTTTCTCTCCGGATGTAACAATGAGTACTTTTTCCGCATAGCCCTCTCGGATCGGTGCCGCAAAACCGCCGCATACCACATCCCCAAGAACATCGTAAAGCACTACATCCGGCTTCCAGGTCTCAAAAAGCTTCAGATCCTCCAGAAGCTGAAAGGTTGCGATGATACCTCTGCCTGCACAGCCAAGTCCCGGCGTGGGGCCGCCGGTCTCAATGCAGAGGACTCCACCAAAGCCCTCCTTTGAAATATCCTCCAGCTTTTCCGGCTCCTCATCCTCTTCCCGCATATAATTCATTACCGGCCGTAGAGGTTCTCCCCCAAGAAGATTGATGGTGGAATCCGCCTTGGGATCACAACCGATCTGGATCACTCTCTTCCCCATGGCTGCAAAAGCCGCCGCCAGGTTGGACGTCACTGTAGACTTTCCGATACCGCCCTTTCCGTATACTGCTACCTTCAGCATAAAATCCTCCCTAATTCATTCTGTCCGCTCCCGCAGGTATTTTTCATAAAAAAAGCTCTTTCACGCACAAGGTGAAAGAGTCCCGTATTCCGCTCACAAAACATAGTCAGGCGGATATTCGCGATCCGCATTTGCTGCTTGTTCATAACCGAATAACTGGCTTCGCAGTTGATTCGGTTAAGCTGTGCCGGATGAACAACGATTCCTGCTCGGATATTCCTTGCCGTCAAAGTCTGTTTCCTGCTGTATTTTGTTTTAATGCCTCATCCGGATAGAAAGAAAATCTTTCATTCCGTCTGAATTTTTCTGTTTTTATTATACAATGGTGTACATTAGTGAGTCAATTGCAACTCTGACTTTTTATACAAAAAAAGACCCCCAGGCGAAATATTTTTAAGCATTTCGCCGAGAAGTCTCTTCTCTGATCTGCCGGCTCAGAAGCCGCGGCAAAGTTATTCTTATGATAAAGCTTTACTGGATAGAAACTACGTGATATCCTCTGTCTTCCACTACCTTCTTAAGCTCTTCGTTGGAGATCTCTCTGTCATAGGAAACCACTGCCTCACCTTTTTTCAGGCTTACTTTTGCTGCCGCACCGTCAATGCGGTTGATCGCTCTTGTGACGCTGGCCACACAGTTCTCACAGTGCATGCCTGTGATCTTCATGGTTTTCTCACCCAGCTTGGTTCCATCCAGCTTCTTCTTCGGAATCTCCGGCTTGCTGCCGCCTCCGCAGCAGGCGCCTTCGCCCTTCAGATGTTTATATGCGCCTTTTCCGGCAAACAGCATAATGATGATAACAACGATGACAACAATTGCATTTGCCATGATTTCTTTCCCTCCTGGTTACTTATGCATTCCACTGCAGCCGGAGCAGCCGGAACAATGACCGGAGCAGCTGCCGCCACAGCCTCCTGTACGTGTGTTACCGGCACAGCCGACACAGCTGAGCCCCTGTTTCTTTCTTGAATAGAGATAACTGATCACAAATACGCCATATGCGATCACCAGTGCCAGTACAATAATATCCGCTATCATACTCATATCTGTCACCCTTTCTTTCGCTGTACAGCCTATGAACTGCTGCCAGCCTCTGATGAATACTTTTGTAAAAAAACTTCCATATTTCTTCAGGCTTATTATAGCACAGAAGACCAGGTATTTACATCCCCGGTCTCCTGCATTTCTTATCATTTCAGCTGTTCTTACAGCATCATTTCAAAGCTATCATATGTACCGGATCGTTACTGTATGACCGGTTTTCAATTACTCTGCTGCCTGTACAGATCTCTTTGTAACATCGTTCTGGTTCTTGTACGGATCTGGTCTGAACAGAAGGAAGAGCAGGATCGCTGCAAGGATCAGCGCTACGATCGTTCCAATTCCGAAGGAACCGGCACCTGTGACAACAAGACCGATCTGATATACACAAAGTGTTACAACATAAGCAAAAATGTTCTGGAAGAGAATTGCAAACCAGAACCATTTTCTGGACTGCATCTCATGTGCCATTGTAGAAATAGCTGCAAGGCACGGAGAGTCAAGCAGGTTGAACAGCAGGAAAGAAAATGCTGCTACTGCTGTCGGGAACCATGCTTTGATCGCTGCACCAACAATCATGGTATCCTCTGCATCATCTCCAGCTACGTTTGCAAGAACACCCATTGTACTTACGATGGACTCTTTTGCGGAGAATCCGGAGATGGAGGCTGCAACCGGCTGCCATTTACCAAATCCAAGAGGGGCAAAGATCGGAGCAAGGATACCGCCAAGGATAGCCATGATACTGTCGTTGCTGTCCTCAACAAATCCGATTCCGCTTCCTGTATTTCCGATGCTAGAAAGGATCCACATGATAACGGTTGCAAGGAAAAGAATGGTACCGGCTTTGATGATGAAGCCTTTCAGTCTCTCCCAAACATGAAGCAGAACTGTCTTTACAGACGGAATGTGATACTGTGGAAGCTCCATTACGAACGGAGCAGGTTTACCGGAGAAAGGTTTTGTTTTCTTCAGGATGATCGCAGATACAAGAACTGCTACAACACCGATAAAGTACATCAGTGGTGTGATGAAACCAGCAGCTACGTAGTCACCGGTTACATAAGCTGTCATGATACCACCCATAAGAGCGATAACAGGAAGCTTGGCACCACATGGAATAAATGTTGCTGTCATGATCGTCAGACGACGGTCATTATCTGCCTCGATCGTTTTGGAAGCCATGATTCCAGGGATTCCACAGCCGGAGGAGATAAGAAGCGGGATAAAGCTCTTTCCGGAAAGTCCGAAATGACGGAATACACGGTCCATGACGAATGCGATACGAACCATGTAACCGCAATCCTCAAGGATGGAAAGGAACAGGAACAGGATTGCCATCTGCGGAACGAATCCAAGCACTGCACCAAGACCACCGATGATACCATCTGATACAAGGCTTACCAGCCAGTCCGCAACGCCGGCATTGCCGAGTCCATCCGATACAACACCCTGGATGGTTCCCACAAAGCTGTCGTTTGTCCAGTCTGTTACCATGGTACCAACTGTTGTTACCGATACATAATAAACGACGAACATGGTAAGGATAAAGATCGGAAGACCGAGAACACGGTTTGTTACGATACGGTCGATCTTATCGGAAACTGTCATCTTATTTCCGCTTCTCTTAACGTTTGCAGAAACAACCTTCTGGATGTACTGATATCTTCCATCCGTTACGATACTCTCTGTATCATCATCCTCTGCCTTCTCAAGGCCAGAAGCAATCTCCTCGATCCTGGACTGTGCAGAAGCCGGAAGGTTCAGACCTTCTTTTACCTTGCTGTCTCTCTCAAGAAGCTTTACTGCATACCATCTCTTGTTCTCCTCAGCGATGTTTGCAGGAACAAATCCCTCGATCTCATTTACAGCTTTTTCTACTGCTTTCGGAAATTCCATCTGCTTAGATGGTACTCTGTGCTGGTTCGCACATTTGATTGCCTCATCAACAACCTCTTTAAGGCCTGTTCCTTTAAGAGCAGAGGTCTCAACGATCGGGCATCCAAGCGCGGAGCTTAAGCCTTTTACATTGATATGGATGTTGTTCTTTTTCAGAAGATCCACCATATTAAGAGCGATAACAACCGGGATACCGATCTCAAGAAGCTGGGTTGCAAGATACAGGTTTCTCTCGATGTTTGTTGCATCCACAAGATCGATGATCACATCCGGTTTCTCTTTCAGAAGGTAATCACGGCTGACAACCTCCTCAAGTGTATACGGGGAAAGTGAATAGATACCCGGAAGGTCTGTTACCGTTACATCCTTCTGGTTTTTCAGCTTACCCTCTTTTTTCTCTACAGTAACACCTGGCCAGTTACCAACGTACTGGTTTGCGCCTGTAAGAGCATTGAACATTGTAGTCTTACCACAGTTCGGGTTTCCGGCAAGAGCTATTGTTACAGACATTTTGCATCCTCCTTTTTTCAGGTCAGAGCCTGACGCTCTGTCATTTTTCGAAGCTTATTTACTTTACTTCCACACATGCTGCGTCATGCTTACGCAGGGAAAGCTCATAACCTCTGATGGTGATCTCAACCGGATCTCCAAGAGGAGCTACCTTTCGGATATAAACCTCGCTGCCTTTTGTGATTCCCATATCCATGATACGACGCTTGTAAGCCGGGTCGCCGGTGATCTTGGAAACAACTACTGTAGAACCTACTGCTGCATCACGTAAAGTCATTTCTCTTTTCCTCCCTGTTCATATTCCAATTCCTAATCTATCCTCAACTGCGCCTTCCGCAGTTTGGGGCAAATTCACTACCGGTCACTGCCTCGCAGTCCGGTCACACCATAATGTGTCTGGCCATTTCCTTATTGACTGCTACTCTGGAATCCTTGACATTTACGATCAGATTGCCGTCAAACTGAGAAATAACTGTCACTTCCGCATTCTCAACAAAACCAAGGCCTGCAAGAAATCTTCTTGTATCCTCCGCTCCGGAAATACGCTTGATCGTGCCAGTATCACCTGACTGTAAAAATAAAATCGGCTGCATGGAATCCCTCCGTTTCTTTCTATTAATTAACTCAGTCTAATTAGTCAGCCCTAACTCATAGGTTAGTTTATACTAAGTTTTTTCGTATGTCAATCCCCTAAATGAAAAAAGTTAATCAAGATTAAGTTTTTATAAACAAAATATAAAAAAAGTTCCTGCATTCTGAGGTATTTCTGTCTGGCAGAAGGTTACCTCAGAATGCAGGAACTCTGTTCTGATTCTTTTTCTGTTTGCAGCCTGTTAAGCTAAAAACCCCTTCCGGAACTTTTTCTTTCTTCCGTGCTGCTCATATTTTTATCTCTTAGTGGATCTGATCATTCAAAAGCTTCAGGATCAGATTCTCCGTTTCATTGATTCCGTAGCTTGCACTGTTGATACAAAGATCGTAGTTATCCGGCTTGCCCCACTGAGCTCCGCCGTAAAAATTGTAATACCGTCTGTGCTGGCTGTCCATCTTCTTCAGGAAACGGACTGCCTGCTTCATATTCATCTTCCTTACATCCATAACATGCTGCACACGGATAGCAAAAGGAGCTGTGATAAACAGACTGATATGCGGAATGTGATTGTTCTTGAGGATCGCATCCGCACACCTTCCCATAATGATGCAGTCCTCTTTTGAGGCCAGATCGCAGATCAGGTCACTCATGTTAAAGAATACCGCATCCTGTTTCGGAAGACCATGGTAACGGTTGAATTCCCGGAACCAGCCCTTGGGATCAAATTTATGCTTCTTCTCATATTTATTGAAATCCGCAAAATATTCCGCATCGTTGACCGCGCCCTTTTCCGCCTCAAGACGCCTTAATACCTGATCAAAGATCTCCACATCATAATAGTTGATCCGAAGCTTGTCTGCCAGTCCGAAACCGATATCATTACCGGCACTTCCCTGTGTACGACTGATGCAGATGACCAGATGGTCATTCTCAGAGATTTTTTCCCTCCGCTTGATCATATGATTCAGTGCCACACGTTCCTTATCCATGATATCCGTAGCAACAAAAGTCTCTGGCAGCGTCAGGATCTCCTGAAAGATCTCATCATATTTCTTCATGAGACGGCTTTTTTCTTCTTTATCCTTGATGGTCCTGGCCATGTTGCTGATCAGTGCCATCTCGCTTCGAAGAAGATGTCCGTCCGGTTTGGTATACATCAGAGCACTTAAGTTCCGGATAGTGCCTTCTCTGTCACCGGTGAAGGTACGTCCAAGGGAAGATCCTACGCTTTCATAAACCTCGCCATCCAGTTCATAAAGTCTGGTGGCAAGCTCTCTGCATTTCTCTCGAATGTTATTATCCTGCATATTGATCCTCCTCCCTTATAAAAAGAATACCAGCATATCGATGATGAACACCGGTACCAGGAAACAAATGGACCATGCCATATATCCGAAGAAGGACGGCATGTTGATACCATTTTCGTCAGAAAGTGTCTTGACCATAAAGTTCGGAGCATTGCCGATATATGTATTGGCGCCCATAAATACAGCACCGCAGGAAATCGCAGAAAGAAGCTTTACGGGAACCGTTCCCAGCGTTGTTGCGATTCCGTTTGTAAATCCGAGAGTTCCCGCTGTTGTCAGAAATACCAGATAGGTCGGTGTATTATCCAGGAAGCTGGACAAAGCTCCGGTCGCCCAGAACATCTGGTACGGCTCGGTGATACCGAGATTCGGTCCTACTGCTTTCAGAAGCATCAGGGCCGGCTGCATGGTGATAAAAATACCGATGAAAAGTACTGCAACCTCCTTGATCGCACCCCAGGTAAAATGGTTCCGCACACGGATCCTTTTATCCGTTGTTTTAAAGGACAGAAATGCAGCTGCCAGGATCAGGACGATCTCAATGATCGACGGGAAGCTTAAAGTAACCTCACCGAAAATATGAATCCCCTTTACATTTCCGGCTGCATCCTGGAATACAGGCATACCTGGAAGCATTCCGCTTAAGATAACACCCACAACGATCATCACAAGGAAGATGATATTATGAAGACCCTCGATCTTAAACTCGGTACCCGGTTTGCTGATATCCGGTTTACGTCCCTCTGCGATATCCTTCTTGTAAGAGCGCATATCCAGATGATAGAACACAAACAGAAGAATCACCATATTAAAGATCAGTACCGGAAAAAGATGCAGGCTCCAGAAGAACGGAACTCCTCGCATGAAGCCCATCAGAAGCGGCGGATCACCGATCGGTGTCAGGCAGCCACCCATGTTGGATACCATAAAGATGAAAAAGATCATGATATGACCCTTTCTCTTTCTCCAGGAATTCATTTTGATCACCGGACGGACCATCAGCATGCTGGCTCCGGTAGTTCCGATACAGCTGGAAAGCAGGGTTCCCAGTGCAAGAAGTCCTACATTTACTCTTGGCGAACCCGCAAAATCACCCTCAACTGTAATGTTACCGGATACACAGAACAGTCCGAATAACAGGATGATAAATGTAAGATAGTCATTGATCACGCACTCAAGTACTGTTTCCGCAGTTTTTCCGGCACCGTAAACAACTGCAAACGGAATGATCATAAGAACGATCCAGAATGCAACCACAACGGGCTGATGTGACTCCCACCACTCACCCTTTACCAGCGGCATCACTGCAACACACAGAAGAAGGCCCGCAAAAGGGATACAAAGCCACACCGGCACACCAGATCCTGTCCCACCGTTTCCGGCTGCCCATACACCCACAGGACATGCCAGAAATACTGTCAGAAAAGTACACATGACGGTTAATAATTTTTTCAAAATTCTCACCCCTCACATAAATTTTTTTACCAGTGAAATTATAACATATGGCGTTCTAAAATCAACTGTGTAGATGTGCAATTTATACTCGAACCCTCTCTCTTTTTTGTGCATTTTGTCGGTGTATCATAGCAGTTTTTGTTTGTTTTCAAACACACGACCAGATTTTCGGATACTGTTTTCTATATCTGTTATATAATTTATATACATTTTCTCTCTGACAAAAAAGCAGCCGTATTCTCCATCGGCACACTACCCTTTCCGGAAAATACTGCTGCTTTTGTATCTGTTATTTTTTTATTATTCCATACACTCGTCAAGGATCTCTGCCATCTTGTCGATATCCTCTTTTGTGATCACAAGAGGAGGAACAAGGCGGAGAACATCACTTCCTGCTGAGATCACCAGAAGGCCCTTTGCAAGAGCTTTTTTCACCACGTCTCCTACCGGACGCCCCTTGATCACGATACCCTGCATGAAACCTTTGCCTCTTCTTGTTTCTGCACAGTCATGCTTTGCAACCAGTTCGTCCAGCTTCTCCTCAAAATACGGAGTAAGTCCCTGCACATGGGAAAGGATCTGATCTTTTTCAAAAATGTCAAATACCTTGCTGACTGCTGCACATACGAAGGGATTTCCACCGTAAGTGGTTCCGTGGTCGCCTGGCTTCAGGGAAGCTGCAGCTGCTTTTTTGTTCAGCACAAAAGCACCTACCGGAACTCCACAGCCAAGTGCTTTGGCACAGGTCATGATATCCGGCTGTACTCCATATGCCTGCCATGCAAAATAATGTCCGGTACGTCCCATACCGCACTGGATCTCGTCCAGGATCAGGATGATATCCTTCTCATCACAAAGCTTACGTAAGCCTTCCAGGAACTCTTTTGTAGCCGGATAAATACCTCCTTCTCCCTGTACGGTCTCGGTGATGATGGCACAGGTCTTATCTGTGATCTGAGCCTTTACACTCTCAAGATCATTGAAATCTGCAAATTTCACCCCACCCATCAGAGGCTCAAAGGGTTCTCTGTAATGTGCATTGCCTGTCACGGAAAGAGCGCCGATGCTGCGGCCGTGGAAGGAATGGTTCATGGCAATGATCTCATGGTCTGCATGGCCATCTCTTTCGTAGGCATATTTCTTGGCAGCCTTCAGAGCACCCTCAATGGCCTCTGTACCACTGTTTGTGAAGAAGGCCTTTTCCATATGGCTTGCCTGTACAAGTTTGGCACCCGCCTCAATGATCGGCTCATTGTAGTACAGGTTGGAAATATGCATCAGCTTGTCGATCTGGGATTTCAGTGCTTCGTCATAGCCCGGATAATGATAGCCCAGGGCATTTACTGCGATACCTGCCGCAAAATCCAGATATTCCTTTCCTTCGGAATCATAGAGGTAACAACCCTCGCCTTTTTCAAAAACTACCGGAAAACGGTTATATGTATGAAGAATACTGGCTTCAGATTCTTCCATCTGTTCATTCATGCTCATTGTAATATTTCTCCCCATCATCTTTTAAAATTGCAGTACCAATACCTTTGTTTGTAAAGATCTCAAGCAGTAAGCTGTGCGGGATCCTTCCATCCAGGATATGAACTCTGTTTACACCATGCTCGATAGCATCGATACAGTTTTTCAGCTTCGGGATCATACCGCCGCCCACAGTACCATCTGAGATCAGATTCTCAGCCTCATCTACACGAAGCTCGGAGATCAGAGTGGAGGGATCATCTGCATCCCTGTAAACGCCCTCAATGTCGGACAAGAAGGCAAGCTTCTCTGCCTCAACTGCCTCTGCAATGGCACAGGCTGCATCATCCGCATTGATATTGTAGGAATCAAAATTTTCGTCAAAGCCGATCGGGAATACGATTGGAAGGAAATCTCTTTCCAGAAGGTCATGAAGGATCTTCGGATTAACCTTTGTAACTTCACCTACGTAGCCGATGTCTTCGCCTTTGGAAAGCTTCTTTTTGCACTGGAGAAGACCGCCGTCCTTACCGCTGACACCTACAGCCTGTACGCCGAGAGATTCTACCAGAGTAACAAGCTCCTTGTTTACTTTTGCAAGAACCATCTCTGCGATCTCCATAGTGTCTTTGTCCGTTACACGGAGACCGTTTACAAAATGCGGCTCCATGCCGACTTTACCGACCCAGCGGCTGATTTCCTTGCCACCGCCGTGAACAATGATCGGTTTGAAACCGACTAATTTCAGAAGGACTGCGTCCTTGATGACGTTACGCTTTAATTCTTCATCAAGCATGGCGCTTCCGCCGTATTTGATGACTACGATCTTGCGGTTGAACCGCTGGATGTATGGCAGGGCTTCTATGAGAACCTCTGCTTTGTCAAGATATTTCTGATTTACCATGTGGATGTCTCCTTTTTTTGAAAAATGATATGGATTGAAAAAGGTTTTGTTGTTGTATGTTGGAGGGATTTCTTTTTTATTATAATTTTGTCTCAGCTGACAGCTGTGGGATTTGCGAGGAGGGGAGGCACTCGGAGTTCCGAAGGCCGTTTCCCCTCCTCGCGCTCCTCCCCTCCGGCCACGGGGAACGGGCTGTTGCCCGCGTTGCGGGCAAAGCGCCTGCTGCGGACAGGCTGTCGCAGACAGCCGCTTCCGACGCGCTTTCGCCGAAGGCGAACAGCTCGTCAGTCTGTCTTCGTCGACTGAAGTTCTACATGCCACAGCCAAGCGTGCCCAACGGAGGGGGTTCTTAGGGGGAGCGTGCGGGCTTCGCAACTTTGAGCTCGCTCCCCCTAAGGGTTTTCTCAGCTTACAAACTGAAACAAAACTACAACTAAACTCCACCATAAAAACCATTCTACAGAGTTCTTACATCAAGAACGATAATCCGCATTGATCTTTATGTAATCATAGGTGAGGTCGCATCCCCATGCAGTTGCGGATGCATCTCCCATCTTCATATCCGCGATGGCTGTCACTGCCTCTTCGGAGAGGATCTTAGTTGCTTCCTCTTCGCTGTAGCCTGTAGAAACTCCATTTTCAATGATCTTGATCTTTCCTGCTTTGCTCTCAAAGTAGAGATCTACCTTTTCCGGATCGAACTGGACGCCGGAGTAGCCGAGGGCGCAGAGGATTCTTCCCCAGTTTGCATCATGGCCGTAAATGGCTGCCTTTGTTAAGGAAGAGGTTACTACGGATTTACTTAAGGTTACGGCTTCTGCCTTGGTGGCTGCGCCGATGACCTTGACCTCGAAGAGTGCAGTTGCGCCTTCTCCGTCACCTGCGATCTTTTTGGCGAGGGTTGTGTTTACGTAGTTAAGAGCTTTTTTGAACTCTTCATAATCTGCGTTTTTCTCTGTGATCTTCGGATTGCCGGCCTGGCCGTTTGCAAGGAGGAGGACGGTATCGTTTGTGGAGGTATCTCCATCAACGGATACCATGTTGTAGGTGTCCTTGATATCCTCACTAAGTGCTTCCTGAAGAAGCTCCTTGGAGATATCCACATCACTGGTGATAAATCCAAGCATCGTGCACATATTGGGGTGGATCATTCCGGAGCCCTTGCACATACCGCCTACCGTTACGGTTTTTCCACCGATCTCGATTTCTACCGCTGCCTCTTTCTTCTCGGTATCTGTTGTCATGATGGCTTTTGCTGCCTCAAGGCCTGCCTCGCGGCTTCCCGCAAGCTTCGGTGCCATGGCTTTTACTCCGTTTGCGATACGGTCGATGGGAAGCTGCATTCCGATGACACCTGTGGATGCTACCAGTACGCTGTCTTCCGGGATCCCAAGGCTTTCGGATGCTGCCTTGGCTGTTTCCCTGCAATAGCCGAATCCTTCCTCGCCGGTACATGCGTTGGCGATTCCGCTGTTGCAGATCACAGCTCTTGCACCCGGGTGATTATATACAATGTCCTGATCCCATCTTACAGGAGCTGCTTTTACCACATTGGTCGTGAAGGTTCCTGCAGCCACACAGGGAACCTCACTGAATACCATGGCCATATCGGTACGGCCTTTATATTTGATCTCTGCTGCAGTTGACGCTGCCTTAAAACCTTTTGCGGCTGTAACGCCGCCGTCGATGATCTTCATATTATATATCTCCTCTCAATGGTGATGCCAGATCGAATATCACAGTTCATTCGTTTAAAGTCCTTCGGCATCCCCCATATTTTATTTGTGATCTGCCTGTTTTACGGGCACATCGGAATCTGTTTCAGTCCTTCGTTCTCGTCAAATCCAAACATCAGGTTCATGTTCTGAACAGCCTGTCCTGCTGCACCCTTTACCAGGTTGTCAATAGCGCCCATCATGATGACTCTCTTTGTTCTCGGATCGATCTTGAAATTCACGTCCACAAAATTGCTGCCTTCTACATTTCTTGTCTGCGGGCATACATCCTTGTTCAGGACACGTACAAAGAACTCGTCTTTATAATATTTGTCATAGGCTGCTTTTACTTCCTCGTAGGTAACATCCTTGGTCAGGGAGGCATATGCTGTTACCAGGATCCCACGGTTCATCGGAACAAGATGCGGGGTAAAGTTGATCATCACTTCCTGTCCGCATGCATATCCAAGCTGATCCTCGATCTCCGGTGTATGTCTGTGTGTGGCAACACCGTAAGCTTTGATGCTCTCGTTTACCTCACAGTAGAGATTCGGAACCTTGGCTCCTCTTCCTGCTCCGGAGGTTCCGGACTTGGCATCAATGATAATGGTATTCGGATCAATGAGGCCTTCCTTTAATAGCGGATAAATAGACAGTGTGGAGCATGTCGGATAGCATCCCGGGTTGGCGATCAGCCTTGCATTCTTAATATCCTCACGGTTGATCTCGCAGAGGCCATAAACAGCTTCCTCGATAAACTGCGGAGCCTTATGCTCGATCCCGTACCACTTCTCATATTTTTTCACATCTTTAATACGGAAATCTGCGCTTAAGTCGATCACCTTACATTTGGAAAGGATTTCTTCATTAATAAGGGATGCACAAAGGCCCTGTGGTGTTGCGGTAAAGATCACATCCACCTCATCTGCAAGTGCAGCCATGTTGTCATCCATACATTTGGCATCCACCAGCCTGAAAAAATTCTGATAAATATCTGCATACTGCTGATCTATGTAGCTTCGGGAGCCGAACCATTTGATCTCAACGTCCTTGTGTCCAAGAAGAAGTCTTACGATCTCATTTCCTGCGTATCCTGTCGCACCGATAATTCCTGCTTTAATCATCTTTCACATTCCTCCTCTGCCGTTTTCCTACGGCTTAATACACCCTGCAGAAGCGCTTGTTATTCTTTATTTATGTTTCTTTTTTATGTCTTCTGATATCTGAACCTTCTGCACAGGTCAGACGGACATCTTAAACCTGTCTGTACTGCCAGCTCATATGTCCATCTTATCAATGGATAGATTATACATCTTCTCTGCATATTATGCAATAGTCATTTTCTTTGATTTTTCACGGTCTTTTCTGTTTTTCCTGTATTTTCTTATAATATCGCCTACTTTTCGATGCATTTTTATGCAAAATTTTTTTCATATTTTTCAAATTATCTCTTGCATATTTATAAAATCTGGTGTATATTAAGCCATGTCGACAGGACAGCCGAAAATTTTGTTTTGTTGTACATGAATATTTATTCACTCTGGTAAAGTTATAAAACAGCATAATTTTTTCCAGATAACGCAAAAAAATTCACCGTCCCGGAAATGTCCGGAGCGATACAAAATCAAAAAAATCCCAGGAGGACATATATTATGAAAGAAAAAGTTGTTTTAGCGTATTCCGGTGGTCTTGATACCACAGCCCTGATCCCGTGGCTGAAAGAAACCTTTGATTATGACGTTGTCTGCTGCTGTGTAAACTGCGGACAGGGAAACGAGCTGGACGGTCTTGAAGAGAGAGCAAAAATGTCCGGTGCTTCCAAATTATATATCGAGGATATCGTCGATGAGTTCTGCGATGATTTCATCATGCCGTGTGTAGAGGCTGGTGCTGTATACGAGCATTCCTATCTTCTCGGAACTTCCATGGCTCGTCCGGTCATTGCAAAGAAGCTGGTTGAGATCGCACGTAAAGAGGGTGCCGTTGCTATCTGCCACGGTGCTACCGGTAAAGGAAATGACCAGATCCGTTTCGAACTTGGCATCAAGGCTCTCGCTCCGGACATCAAGATCATTGCTCCATGGCGTATGACAGATCTGTGGACCATGCAGTCCCGTGAAGATGAGATCGAGTTCTGTAAGGCTCATGGCATCACTCTTCCATTTGATGCAAGCCACAGCTACAGCCGTGACAGAAACCTCTGGCACATCAGCCATGAGGGACTTGAGCTTGAGGATCCATCCCAGGCTCCGAACTATGACGACATGCTTGTATTAAGCGTAACACCTGAGAAAGCCCCGGATAAAGAAACTGAGATCACCATGACATTCGAGCAGGGTGTTCCGAAAACACTCAACGGAAAAGCAATGAAGGTTTCCGAGATCATCACAGAGCTGAACAAGCTTGGCGGTGAGAACGGCATCGGTATCGTTGATATTGTTGAGAACCGTGTTGTTGGTATGAAATCCCGTGGCGTTTATGAAACTCCTGGCGGAACGATCCTGATGGCAGCACATGACCAGCTTGAGGAACTGATCCTTGATCGTGAGACAATGGAAGCCAAGAAAAAACTTGGCAGCCAGTTTGCACAGGTTGTTTACGAAGGAAAATGGTACACACCTCTCCGTGAGGCTATCCAGGCATTTGTTGAGTCTACTCAGAAATATGTTACCGGCGAGGTTAAATTCAAGCTTTACAAAGGAAACATCATCAAGAATGGTACAACCTCTCCGTACAGCCTTTACAATGAGTCTCTCGCTTCCTTCACAACCGGTGATATGTATGATCACCATGATGCAGACGGATTCATCACTCTGTTCGGTCTGCCGCTGAAGGTTCGTGCCATGAAGCTTGCAGAAGTTAAGAATAACCAGAATCAGAACTGATCTTGCCGGATATTGCTCCGACAGATCATAAAAATGCCCCGGGAAGCTATATAAGTTCCCCGGGGTCTTTTGTTATATACTGCTTTGATCTTATAACAGATTTGATCACATAATATCTAATAAACGAAAGGTTTTTTTATCATGAACTCACAGAAAATGCCTCTGAAAAATTCTCTCTGCCTGCTTCTGGCCGCAACGATCTGGGGAATCGCCTTCGTTGCCCAGAGTGTAGGCATGGAATATGTTGGCCCCTTCACCTTCAACGGCGTCCGTTCCCTGATCGGTGCCGCTGTCCTAGTTCCGGTGCTCTTTATCCTGAACCGTTCCGGAAATAAATCCTCTGCTGCCACAGACTCCGCAATACCGGAATCCTCATCAACACTTTCAGAAAAAGCTGTATCCGCCACTCCATATAACAGCCGTGACCTGTGGCTGGGCGGCACTGCCTGCGGATCCGCTCTTTTTGCTGCGAGCAGCTTCCAGCAGTTCGGTATCCAGTACACAACTGTAGGAAAAGCCGGCTTCATCACCGCCTGCTACATTGTCATCGTCCCGATCATCGGAATTTTCCTGAAAAAGAAATGCAGCCCCTTTATATGGGCAGCCGTTGCCATGGCACTGGTCGGACTTTATCTTCTCTGCATCACAGACGGATTTTCCATTGGCCTCGGAGACATTCTTGTACTGGTATGTGCTTTTCTCTTTTCCCTGCACATTCTGGTCATTGACTATTTTTCTCCGAAGACAGACGGTGTAAAGCTTTCCTGTATCCAGTTTCTGGTCTGCGGGATCCTGTCCATGATCCCGGCACTTATTCTGGAACATCCGCAGATTTCTTCCATTCTCACTGCATGGCTGCCGATCCTGTATGCCGGCGTGATGTCCTGCGGTGTTGCCTACACCCTGCAGGTCGTAGGCCAGAAAAATGTGAATCCCACAGTTGCTTCTCTGATCCTTTCTCTTGAATCCTGCATCTCCGTGCTTGCAGGCTGGGTGCTCCTGGATCAGAAGCTTACCATAAAAGAGCTCCTTGGATGTGTCATCATGTTTGCAGCCATCATCCTGGCACAGCTGCCGGAAAAAAAATAAGTAAAAAACAGGCAGCCGGTTTGGTATTTTACCTTCCGGCTGCCTGTCTGCATGTTTCTTATTCTGCTGTTTCTTCCTTCTTAACGAAGTTATTATAATGTGCCTTGATCTTCTCAAAGCTCTCCTGGCTGATGTCATGCTCCATCTTGCAGGCATCCTCCATTGCAATCTCTGCCGAAACCCCAAGTCCTTCCAGCATCCTGGCAAGAACAATGTGACGCTCATAAATCTGATTGGCGATCTCCGCCCCCTTCTCCAGAAGTGTCACGGTACCGTAACGGTCCATGGCAATATAACCATCCTCACGAAGAAGCTTCATTGCGTGACTGACGCTTGGCTTGGAAACACCAAGTCTGGTCGCAATATCAATGGAACGAACTCCTCCTCCTTTTTTGGATAAAACCAGAATTGATTCAAGATAATCCTCCGCTGACTGTCTGATCTCCATATAAAATCCTCCCTGCAAAAATTTAACTCTATATAGACCCTCTAAAGGGACCTGAATCCCATTCTTTCCCTGTTCTACAGGCGAATATTAACTTTTAATATACCGCTTAAAGGATGTTGTGTCAAGCATTTCGCACATGTTTATCTTGACATTAAAAATAATTTCCCCGATAATAGTAGCTGAACAATATATCTGTTCTATAGCAGCCCGGAATCCTTTCCAGTAGTGCTGTCTTTTGAACAGTAAAGAAAGGAGATTTTTTATGCTCAAAACCCTTCTGGCCCAGGTCAGGGAGTTTAAAAAGGCATCGTTTCTCACGCCTTTTTTCATGATCCTGGAAGTTCTCTTTGAAACTCTGATCCCCCTGGCCATGGCTTCCATCATTGATAAGGGTGTGGAAGCCGGAAATATCGGCCATATCTATCGGATGGGTGCAGTCATGGTAGCTCTTGCCCTGTGCGGACTCTGGTCCGGCGTCATGGGAGGAAAATACGGAGCACTGGCCTCCACAGGCTTTGCCAGAAACCTCCGAAAAGCCATGTACACCAACATCCAGACCTTTTCTTTTTCCAACATCGACAAATACAGCACTGCCGGCCTGATCACCCGTCTTACCACAGATGTGACCAACCTGCAGAACGCTTATCAGATGATCCTTCGTATGTGTACCCGTGCACCGGCCAGTCTGATCTGTGCCATGGTCATGGCATTTCTTATCAATGCAAAGCTTGCAAGCATCTACCTTGTCGCTGTTATCTTCCTGGGAGGCTGTCTGATCTTTATCATGAGAAAAGCAACGGTATATTTTCAGGCCGTATTCCGTAAATATGACGACCTGAACGCAAGTGTCCAGGAAAACATCGGCGCTGTACGCGTGGTCAAGGCCTATGTCCGCGAAGACTACGAGATCAGCAAATTCCAGAAAGCCTGCAACAAAGTATACGAAATGTTCTTAAGTGCTGAGAAGATCGTTGTCATGAACATGCCCCTGATGCAGTTTACCGTTTATGCCTGTATCCTGGGGATCAGCTGGCTCGGCGCCAAAATGATCGTAGGCAGCTCCCTTACTACCGGTGAGCTTATGAGCCTTCTCACCTACTGCATGAACATTCTCATGAGCCTTATGATGCTTTCCATGGTTTTTGTTATGGTAACAATGAGTATTGCCAGCGCAGAGCGTGTTACGGAAGTCATCAATGATACTGCTGACATCACAGATCCGGAGGATCCGGTAACAGATGTCCCGGACGGAAGTATCGTCTTCGATCATGTGAATTTCAGCTATAAGAAAGACAGTCAGGAACCCGTTCTGAAAGATATCAATCTCTCGATCCGTTCCGGCGAGACCATAGGGATCATCGGCGGTACCGGAAGTGCAAAATCCAGCCTTGTCAACCTGATCAGCCGTCTTTATGACGTAACGGATGGTTCTGTTTCCGTAGGAGGCATCGATGTCCGTAAATACCATCTGGAATCTCTCAGAAATCAGGTTTCCGTTGTTCTTCAGAAGAATGTACTCTTCTCAGGAACCATTCTGGAAAATCTCCGCTGGGGTGACAAAAATGCCACAGAGGAGGAATGCCGCCGCGCATGCCAGCTTGCCTGTGCCGATGATTTCATCGAAAAAATGCCGGACAAATACAATACCTTCATTGAACAGGGCGGCTCCAATGTTTCCGGAGGCCAGAAGCAGCGTCTCTGTATTGCCCGCGCTCTTCTGAAGAAGCCGAAGATACTGATCCTGGATGACTCCACCAGTGCGGTAGATACTGCCACAGATGCAAGGATCCGCCGTGCCTTTGCCGAGGAGATCCCGGATACCACCAAGCTGATCATCGCACAGCGTGTTTCCAGCATCCAGAACGCGGACCGGATCATCGTTATGGATAACGGTGAGATCAACGGTTTTGGTACCCACGAGGAGCTTCTTAAGACCAACGCCATTTATCAGGAAGTATTTCATTCACAGACCGGCGGCGCCGGTGATTTTGACGAGGGAGGTGAGCCGGCTTGAAAAAACAGAACATGAAAGGCCCGGGCGGTCCTGGCCCAAGGGGTATGGGAACACCGGAGCAGCAGGGAAAGCTTCTGGGACGCCTTGCCCGTTATATCTTTAAAAACTACAGTATCCATATCGTGATCGTGGTGATCTGCATTTTTGTCAGTGTTCTTGCCAATGTACAGGGAACCATGTTCATGAAAACCCTGATCGACCAGTATATCACACCGCTTCTCTCAGCAGATACACCGGATTTCGGGCCTCTGGCTGCAGCCATCGCACGTGTGGCATGCTTTTACGCCATTGGTGTTATTGCCACCTATACTTATAACCGTATCATGATCAATGTTTCCCAGGGAACCTTACGTAACCTCCGAAACGATATGTTTGCAACGATGGAAACGCTTCCCATCAAATATTTTGACACTCACGCACACGGCGATATCATGTCCATCTACACCAACGACATTGATACCCTGCGCCAGATGATCAGCCAGAGCTTTCCGCAGCTGCTTTCCAGTGTGATCACCATCGTCAGTGTTCTTGTAAGTATGCTGATCCTGAATGTTCCGCTTACTGTAGTTACCCTGCTTATGGTTGCCATTATGATGACTGCCAGCCGGAAGCTTGCAGGCTTAAGCGGAAAATATTTCCTGGAGCAGCAGACCAACCTTGGTATTGTCAATGGTTATATCGAAGAGATGATGGAGGGTCAGAAGGTTGTCAAGGTCTTCTGCCATGAGGACGAAAGCATCCGGAAATTCGATGAACTGAACGACCAGCTTTTCACCAGCGCAGACAATGCAAACCGTTTTGCCAACATCCTGATGCCTGTGGTCGCACAGCTTGGAAATGTCAGCTATGTGATCTGCGCCATGGTGGGCGGTATCCTTGCTATCAACGGCATCGGCAGCTTCACACTTGGCGGGCTTGCCAGCTTCCTGACCTTCAATAAGAGCTTCAACATGCCTATCAACCAGGTCAGCCAGCAGTTCAACAGTATTGTTATGGCTCTTGCAGGTGCAAAACGTATCTTTGATCTTCTGGATGAAAAACCGGAAGTGGATGAAGGCTACGTTACTCTCGTCAATGCAAAAGAGGAAAACGGTGTTCTTACCGAATCCGACAAACGTACCGGCCGCTGGGCATGGAAGCATTTCCACAAAGCTGAGGGTACCACTGATTATATCGAGCTGAAGGGTGATATGGTCCTGGAGGATGTAGACTTTGGTTATAATTCCAACAAGATCGTTCTCCATGACATCAACATGTATGCACAGCCAGGCCAGAAGATCGCTTTTGTAGGCTCTACCGGCGCCGGAAAAACCACCATCACCAATCTTCTGAACCGTTTTTACGACATTCAGAAGGGTAAGATCCGTTATGACGGCATCAACATCACCAAGATCAAAAAAGATGATCTCAGACGCTCCATGGGCATCGTTCTTCAGGATACCAACCTGTTCACAGCAACCGTTATGGAAAATATCCGCTACGGAAAGCTGGATGCCACAGATGAGGAGGTTATCGCAGCAGCAAAGCTTGCCAACGCCGACGGTTTCATCCGCAGGCTTCCGCAGGGTTATAATACCCTTCTCCGCGGAAACGGTGCAAACTTAAGTCAGGGCCAGCGACAGCTTCTCTCCATTGCCCGTGCAGCCGTCGCAGACCCACCCGTCCTAATCCTGGACGAGGCCACCAGCTCCATTGATACCCGTACCGAAAAGCTTGTACAGGATGGTATGGATAAGCTGATGGAAGGCAGGACGACCTTTGTGATCGCCCACAGACTTTCCACAGTACGCAACAGTGACTGCATCATGGTCCTGGAGCAAGGACACATCATCGAGCGTGGTTCCCACGAGGAGCTGCTTGCACAGAAGGGCCGGTATTATCAGCTGTATAACGGCTGATCCAGGCTCACAGTTATTTTCGATCTAAAATATTCAATACCAAAAACATGCAGGGTGTATCTTTTCTGATAGTCCTGCATGTTTTTTTATGCTATAATCTTTGATTGAAATCTATTTTTGCGGAAAGGAGTCTCCGTATTTTTATATATGAAACAAACTGAAGAATATTACTACGGCAAAATGTCGAAAGATAAACAAAACGTGTACCGTGCAATGCTTCACGGGCTTATGGAGCTTTCCGACGAGTTCCTGATCCCGCAGGTACCAACCACCGATGGAAACTGGCTCTATGATGTATTTTTCCAGCTTCGTCTGGATCACCCGGAGATTTTCTGGGCTGTGGGGTTTAAATACCGTTATTACAAGGACTCGCCAAATCTGATACTGATTCCTGAATATATCTTCGACAAAAATAAAATCCGGGAGCAACAGAAAGCCCTGGGAGCCCGCGTAGACAAGCTTGTGCGCACCGCCATGAAGTTTTCCGAGTGGGATAAGGAAAAATATGTCCATGACTTCATCTGCGAAAATATCCGCTACGACAAGCTGAAAAAGCCATATTCCCACGAGATCATCGGGCCTCTGGGCCATGGTGTCGGTGTCTGCGAGGGAATTGCCAAATCTGTAAAGGTCCTCTGTGATACTCTCGGTGTGTGGTGTATTATCGCCATCTGTGGGAACAATCCGGAAAAAGGGATCAAATACCGTCATACCTGGAACATTGTCCGGATCAACGGACAGTACTATCATCTGGATGCCACCTTCGATAATACTTTGGGCAAAAACGAAGACGGCTCAACCAGTATCCGTTACGATTATTTTAATCTGGATGACAAAAACATCTTCCGTGACCATGAACCACTGATCGCTCCGGCACCTCGCTGCCCGGATGGAAACCACTTTTATTACCGCGAGAAAAAGCTGTCCTTCACCAAATTGGAAGACGTATACAAACGTGCCCTCCAGGCCGCAAAAAAAGACCGCGAATTCACCTTTCACTGGCGAGGCGGATATCTCACCCGCGAAGTCCTCGCAGACCTTGTAGATCAGATCCAGGCCGCAGGAAAGACACGGGACAAAAAAGCCATCATCACACTCAACTGGCCTCAGGCTGTACTGCGATTTCATTTTGCGGAACAGCAGGCGGAAGGGAAGGTGTTTATTGAGGAAGTGAATGAAGGGGAGAAACTGTAACGTCATTTAAGAAATTCGATAGAGTCAAAATGCCACATATCATTATGCATATGTGGCATTTTTCTGTGAATATAATTCTAAAAATTAAAAGACTTTCCATAAATCAGATTTATAGAAAGCCTCTTGATCACTGCGGATAACAGGACTTGAACCTGCACGGTTGCCCACTGGTACCTAAAACCAGCGCGTCTGCCAATTCCGCCATATCCGCATATTCAATTATATTATCATCCTGTCTGATGATAAAAAAATAACGGAAAGCAAATGCTTTCCGCTAATGAGGCATCGGGGATTCGAACCCCGGACAACTTGATTAAAAGTCAAGTGCTCTACCGACTGAGCTAATACCCCATAAAAAGGACTGGGCTAGCTGGATTCGAACCAGCGAATGCAGCAGTCAAAGTGCTGTGCCTTACCGCTTGGCGATAGCCCAATGGGCGAAGGGTGGATACAGGGATTCGAACCCTGGGCCTCCAGAGCCACAATCTGGCGCGCTAACCAACTGCGCTATACCCACCACAACGTGCCTGAAGGGATTCGAACCCCCGACCCACGGCTTAGAAGGCCGTTGCTCTATCCAGCTGAGCTACAGACACATGCTCTCTTCTCAGAGAAGCGGGTGATGGGAATCGAACCCACGTATCCAGCTTGGAAGGCTGGTGTTCTACCATTGAACTACACCCGCATGCTTGCGGTAATAAGTTTACAGCAGTCGGGGTGACAGGATTCGAACCTGCGGCCTCCTGGTCCCAAACCAGGCGCTCTAGCCAAACTGAGCCACACCCCGATGTACCATTTACTTATGGTTTTTATTAAGTTGTTGTCGTCTTCGTTTGTGTTTCGTTTCCTGCCTGACGACAAGTGATATTATATTATAGCAATCTACAAATGTCAACACCTTTTTTGAATTTTTTTAAAAAAACTTTTTTTCACGTTTTTTCCGCCTATTTAAAGGTTTTCTTGTCATTTGCGACTGGCTTATGGTATCATGAAACCATAATTAAAGTCAAGAAAAAAAAGCAAATAATAAGGAGATGTTTTTACATGGATATAAAATTATTTCAGCAGAAGCTTAATGACATCTGTGCCATCGCTGAGGAAAACAATAAGCAGCTCTCACAGCAGCAGATCCGTAACCATTTCGATGAATCGGATCTAAGCACTTCACAGCTTGTAAAGATCCTGCAGTATCTCAAATTAAAAGGGATCACCATCGAAGGCGCCGATGAAGGCACCGGTGCTGCTAGAGCAGATGCTGTTTCATCCGAATCCAGCGACAAGGAAGAGCTTCCGGGTACCCGTGCTGCTCTTACTGCCGAAGAACAGGCTTATCTCAGTGACTATATGGAAAGCTTTTCCCCGGAAGGACTTGATCCGGATGATCTCGCGTCCCTCTTTCAAGCCTTTGCAAAGGGCGACACTGCTGCCGAAGGTGCACTGACACAGTTCTACATGGCTCAGGCAGCCCAGATGGCCGCTGAACTGAACTGTGAGGAAATCCACCTGGCCGATCTCATTCAGGAGGCAAATCTGGCCCTTCTGGCGTCTCTCAAAGAGACTGCCCCACAGGAGAAAAACGATACCTGGATGCGTGGTCGTATCCGCAGTGGGATCCTCCATGCCATTGAGGAACAGACACAGCAGAAATTCCGTGACGACTATCTGGTATCCAAGGTAGAAAACCTGGAGGCTGCGGTTAAAGAACTCACAGACGATGATGACGCCACCAAATTCACCATTGATGAGCTTGCCGTGATCCTGGATATGAATGTGGATGAGATCCGGGATGTACTTCGCCTTACCGGAGATGATAAATAAAGCTTTCTTCATATTCTTCACAAAAACGGGTCTGACATAGCTTGTCAGACCCGTAATCTTAATATTCTTTATGCTTTTTCTTCCCGTTTCAGCTCCGCCGGTTCTGCCAGATGGATCTTTCCTTCCCGAAATATGTGGATAAATACCTCCGCCATATCCGGATCGAACTGTTTTCCTTCCTCTTCTCTTATGATCCGAAGAGCTTTTTCCACTGGCATCAGTTCTTTATAACAACGTTTGGATGTCATGGCATCAAAGGAATCTGCGATGCAGAGGATCCTTGCAGATGCCGGGATATCTTCTCCCGCGATCCTCCTTGGATAGCCGTTTCCGTCATAACGTTCGTGATGACCAATAACCGCAGGGATAACATAATCCAGCGACGGAAGGTGACGGATGATCCCGATGGACGCTTCCACATGACCTTTCATGATCTCATACTCTTCATCCGTAAGCTTGCCTTCTTTATTCAGGATATGCTCCGGGATCCCGATCTTTCCAACATCATGAAGAAGCGCCGCCTGACGGATGATCTCCACCATTTCCGTTGTATAGTTCAGCGCCTTCGCAAGACTTGTTGCGTAATAAGCCACATTGTTGGAATGTCCGAAGGTATAATGATCTTTGGTATCAATGGCTGCAGTCAGCGCATAGATCGTGGATTCATAGGACTGATAAATATGTTCATGATCGGATTTCTTACCCGCATTTTCTTCATCCAGGCTTTCCTTCAGCATGGTGTCAAAAATCTCGATGCCGTTTTTACCGCTGCGCTTTACATGATATACTGCCAGGTCCGCATTATCCAAGAGCTCCTTTGCTGAGCGTGCCGCATAAGGCGCCGCACTGATCCCCACGCTTACCGTAAGGATCTTCAGCTTGTAGTCTGCAGAATCGTTGCGCATATGCAGGATCTGCTTCTGTATGGATTCTGCCAGATTTCTGGCGGAAAAAACATCGTAATTTGGCATCAGGACCGCAAATTCCTTGGCACTGTGACGTGCCACATATCCCTGTTCTCCCACACTTGCCTGGATGATATCTGCCACCTTTCGAAGTGCAACATCTCCCTGCTGATTTCCGTACAGCTGATTGTACAGCTTGAAATCATCAATATTGAACAGGATCAGTGCAAACGAACCCTCTTTATTTTTTTCGTATTCCTCATCCAGGATCTCATAAAAATATTTCCGGTTCAGAAGGCCCGTCAGTTCATCGGTCCTTGCCTCAGTCCATGCCGCCTCATAAAGTCTGGCATTTTTGATGGCAATGGAAGCTACTGAGCTGACCGAAGACAGCATGGCAAGGTCATTATGGTTCAGATTCCTGTGTCCGTCACCGGAAATCGCAATGATCCCGGCCAGATCATCATTTTGTCGAAGACCTGCACAGTATTCGATACCCAGCTCTGAAAACATATGTTTCTCCGACTCCCACATGGATTTGTAGGCTGTGGAAGAACGAAAATCCCGGATCACCACACAGTCCTCATTTCTGGTAAGCCAGGTGACCACCGGATTATCCGCTTTCAGCGAAAAGGTCAGATCGTTCAACGGACGGTTGCTGTAAACAGCCTGATATTCCCCTGATTTTTTGTCTCTCAGACAAATATAGATCCGTCCTGCATTGGTAGTTTCCTTCAGCACATTTACCGTATTGCGCAGGATCTCTCCTACCCGGAGTGTCCTGGATACTGACTGGCTGAAATCTTTCAGCTCCTGAGACTGCTGGATCTCTTTTTTGATAAAAACATTGTTCATCAGACATTTCCACAGCACTGTGACCAGCCATGCAGATATGAGAAAAACGAAAGAAAAGATCAGCACATGATACTCACTGGCTGCAGGGAGCAACATTCGGATATAACTCATCAGGTACGGTGAAAGATTGATAAACAGTACTACCGTCAGGACCACGCCCACACCAAAGCAAACCCCATCTGACGCAAGACGGCGCATCTGGAACAGCCGTCTTCTGGTCAGTGCATAAAGCATCAGGACAGCATTGATCAGACCACTGACAATATCGATGGGGAATCCGGAAAATGCCGGCACTGCCAGCGCAAGGTTTCCCACAAAAATGATCAGTATCCCCACAAGGATCGGTTCGATCTGTTTGCGGTATCCGGGATGTCTCCGGCATCCGCGGTACATGGTAATAAAGATCTGGATAATGGTGATCCCTGCTACCACAAAGAACAGAAGGAACCAGGGTGTGATCTTATAAACAAAATGCGCACCACCGTTTTTACGGATCAGATCTGGCCAGCGCAGGATGATCCCGCCCGGGATGTTGATCACAAAAAGCAGCAGCATCAAAAGCAATGGGATCTTGCTTTTTCTGCCCATACGCACTCCCATGAATTCACTGATGAACACATAGTAAAAATATGGCAGAAACAGGATTCCTGCCAGAGACACATAATACCACAGGATATAAGAGGGTCCTGCTTCCATACGCATCAGAAAAGAGCCCAGCGTCCAGCAGAGCATTCCTCCCAGCACACACATGAAACTGTTGATGATCCGGCTGCGCTTACCAGCCAGAAGAGTCAGTATCATAAATGTATAGAAAAAAACTGAAATGATTGAAAATGATATATAGCTTTCCATAGTTACTTCCTCATATTCCCGAATCCGATCTCATCCTGCAGTCTCAAAAGTTCCGCCACCTCATAATAAGGAGTGCTCATATGCCGTGGTTTCCGTCCTTTTCTGGACTCATACAGATGAAAGGTACCACAGCGCAGGATGGTCACCACAAGGGGATCCATTCCCAGGATTTTCTTCAGATCCCGGTAATCCTGATCGATATATTTGAAATACGTGGTCAGAAGTTCTTTCAGAATATCCGTGCTCATAGCCTGATACATCAGCGCTTCTTTTTTTACTTCTATATAAAGATGCAGATATGGGCGTTTTTTCTCATTATATTCTTTCACTGCGATCCAATCCGTAACCGGCTGCCCGGACAGCTGGATCACACTTTTGATACCATTTTCCGAAATCCTGGTAAAGCCTGCGATATCAATGATCCACGGAACACGGTCTATGTACTCAAATCTTGGGATCTGTGTCCGGTCCTCCTGGTTGGTAAGACCCACGCACCGATACATATCTCCCACACGGTACCTGGCAAAGGCTCCGCCCTTCAGCACAGTGATCACAAGCTCATATTTCTCCCCGGGAACAACCTCATCCATAAGATAGGTCGGAGGAGTGAACGTGGGATCCTCATAATTATGGAGCATATCCTTTTCGGTGATAAATTCATAAAAGCAGGTATCCGGGAAAAAGTACATTCCGTTCCTGGTCCAGGTCTCGGTTCCTATAATGGAAGGTTCCGTTCCTGCAAAAAGCTCCATGGGCCGAACTCCCCACATTTCCTCCAGATCATCCTTATAGCACTGGTTGTCGGTTCCTGCCACCATAAATCCCTTCAGGTGAAAAAGGTCTTTCGGAAGAAGCTCCCGTTTCTCCTTCTTACAGATCTTTTTGGCATTCAGGATCCTTTT
The DNA here is from genome assembly GCF_008679485.1 of Blautia sp. LMAG:89. Classification (NCBI taxonomy): domain Bacteria; kingdom Bacillati; phylum Bacillota; class Clostridia; order Lachnospirales; family Lachnospiraceae; genus Blautia; species Blautia sp. LMAG:89. Next base: position 356,116 of record NZ_NANC01000004.1, read on the forward strand.
CAGCATCTTTGGTTTATACTGCAGAAGTTCCGAAAAGGAGATTTTGCTTTTTCCTGATGATACGCTTCCGGTGAGGCTCTGGCTTACTGCATAGGCCACACTTCCAAGTCCGAAGAAAAATTCCACGTCCTGTTTCATGGCCATCTTGAAGCCCTCTTTATTCCGCTCACCAAAGCTCATATTTACCGCATCTTCCACTTCCGGAAGAAAACGGATGTCGATGTCCTCTTTCAGCGCCAGTGGAAAAAGGCCGGTAGCAAAAGGCAGCGGTGCCAGTCCGTAAAGGATCTTGTCTGTTTCCTCCACATCAAATTTGCCCTTTTCACGGCTTGTAGCCAATATGAGGCAGGCAACTACATTGTTCCTGTAGGTATCCAGCATACTTCTTGTGTATGGTGCTACCTTTATCGGATGGCGTCCGCCTTCCCAGGTCGTCTGTATCCAGATGATCGGATTCCCCGGAAGAGTTTCACTTCTCTTCTGGAGGAGCATATCCGCATAATCCTCATAAGTGGTAAGAGGTACCAGCCGACGGAACTCGTCGATCCCGGATGGTCTCCTGCCCTTCAGAATGCTTTTGCCCAGTTCACAGTCTGACCAGAGCTGGATCTGCTCTTCCATCAGGCGATTCTGGATCTTCATGTAATCCTGCATTGTCAGATCAAGAAATCCGCAATATTCTTTCCAGATAGCATCATACTGCTGTTTTCGAAGCTTTTCGCCAAGACTCACCGCCTTTTCCCCCCTTTTCGCCATGTTTTTATGCAGGCAGCTGTACTGTTTCGGTCTGGGATCAGAAAGGGAGTTGTCTGCTGATACGCTCCGTAATTACTGAATGTTTCCGGAAACACGATCCTGTCCTGGTAAAAAATGTACAATATATTCCACACGATAAGGACCCCAAAAGCCCCCATTGCCTTCCCGGATCCCAGAAATCCGGCCAGGCAAAAATAAAATCCGGCGAACCACAGAACGCCAGGATGTCGGCAGAGTGCATAAACACCCCCTGTATAGGCCAGCCTTTCATGATTTTCTTTGACATATGTCTCATCAAAGGGCAGCGCAAAAAACAATGTATAGATCAACAGTCCCAGAAACAGGATCGCTGCTGTCAGAAAAACAGCAGAAATAAAAAAAGAACTTCCCCGCCGCGGCCAGCAGCTCCGGATCACCAGACCTGTTGACACTGCGATCAGGAAACATCCTATGCTAAAAAACGGATGAAGAAAGCTTTTTTTCAATCGGATACTGTTATGATCATACAGGAAGCAGCATAAAAAGCCGATACTCCCTATAATAACCGCAGTCATGCGTATTTTCCCCCTTCATTTATGTAAAGCGGACCTTCTCATTCCGCTCTGCTGCATTCTCAGGAACGAGACCCATTCATGGTCAGTACCCTAAAGAATGCTCTATATTACTAGAAAACAACTACTTGTTCATTATATAGCACATAGCTGACTTTCGCAATCGTTTTTGACTAATATATGCTGAATATTGGCACAAATTTTATCAATTATGACAGTTTATTTGTTTTTTCTGCCGGAATCAGAGGTAACGAATCTCTACGTGCATTTCGCCCTTTCCATCTGTCTCCATTACTGCATAGCTTGGACGGCGTCCCCGTTGTCTGGGATAAGCCAGACTTCCGGGATTTACCAGAAGCACACCTGCTTCCTTTTCAACAACCGGTACGTGGATATGTCCGAAAAAAGCTGCATTGCATCCCCTTGAGCGGGCAGCTTCTGCCAGCTGATCAAAGGCCATGGATACACCGTAGTAATGACCGTGAGTTACCAGGATCTTATTTCCCTCGACCTCGATCACATCTTCTCTCGGAAGATCCGAGAAAAAATCATTATTTCCGGACACAATACTGCAGGGACATTCTGCAAGGGCTTCGATATAAAATTCTCTGCCTTCCACATCTCCACAATGTACCAGCATGTCAAAAGGAGCCTCCCGATTTATCGCGATCTCCAGGTTTTCATCTCTTCCGTGAGTATCGCTTACGATCAGCACCTTCATACAAGCTCTTCCTTTATAAGGCAAAGAGCTTTTCCACGATGGCTGATCCTGTTCTTTTCTTCCATGGAAAGCTCTGCGGAAGTACAGCCATATTCCGGAAGATAAAAGATCGGGTCATAGCCAAAGCCATTCTCCCCTTTTTCCTCGTAGCCGATGCGGCCTTCCATGGCAGCACGGACTGTCTTTCTTCTGCCATCCGGGAAAACTGCCGCAATAGCACATACAAAACGTGCAGTACGTTTCTCATCGGGTACACCTTCCAGACGCTGGATCAGGTTTGCGTTTTTAATATGATAAGAAGTATCCTCACCCATATAGCGTGCGGAATAGATTCCCGGCTCTTTGTTCAGATAGTCGATCTCCAGACCGGAATCATCTGCCAGAACGATCTCGCCGGTCATTTTACTGATTGCTTCTGCCTTGATCATGGCATTTTCTTCAAAGCTTTTTCCATTTTCATCAATATCCGCATGGATCCCGGCATCCTTCAGGGAAAGGATCTCCAGAGAAGGATCCGCAAGTATCCTTCGGATCTCCTTCATTTTATCCTCATTTCCGGTAGCAAAAATGATCTTTTTCATTCTTTAATACTTCCTTTCTTCGGCGGACGTGGTCCAAGAAACTGGTAATAGTAGGTTTTCATCATTCCGTTATAGATCTTACGGTTTTTATCTGCCTTTCGGCCGATATCATTCTCTGCCTTGTCATAGGCAGTGATCAGATACATGGACCAGCGATCCAGCCCCTTATAGCTTTCACCGATCTCACGGTACAGTGCAGGGAGATTGGATTTTTCTTCGATCCGCTCACCATATGGCGGATTTGTCACGATAAAACCAAAGGGTTTGGAATGGCGGAGTTCACTGACCGGGCGCTGCTGGAAATGGATCAGTCTGTCCACTCCTGCCATTTTTGCGTTGGCGCGTGCTGCCTTGATGGCAGCTGCATCGATATCAAAGCCCTGGATATCGGTTTCAATATCAAGATTTACACGTTCTCTGGCTTCTTCTCTTGCATCCTCCCAGCATTCCTTCGGGATCAGATGCTCCCAGCTCTCGGCCAGAAAATGACGGTTCAGTCCCGGCGCCATATCCGCTGCCATCATTGCCGCCTCAATGGGAAAGGTTCCGCTTCCGCAGAACGGATCGACAAGAATACGGTCCTTTTTCCAGGGAGTGAGCATCAAAAGAGCGCTGGCAAGAGTCTCGGTGATAGGTGCCTTGACAGTCATCTGGCGATACCCTCTCTTATGGAGGGATACTCCTGAAGTGTCGATTCCGATCAGAGCTACGTCTTTCATAAAGGCCACACGGATAGGAAATTCCGGACCATCTTCCGGAAACCAGGAAATCCCGTAGATGCCTTTGAGACGCTCTACAATGGCTTTTTTCATAATGGACTGGATATCAGATGGACTGAAAAGCTTACTTTTGATGGAGTTTGCCTTGGCTACCCAGAATTTACCGTTTTTCGGTATGTAATTCTCCCATGGGAGGGCCTTGGTCTTTTCAAAAAGCTCATCAAAAGTCTCGGCCTTTACTTCGCCTACTTTCAGAAGCACACGTTCTGTGGTACGAAGGAACAGATTGGCGTCTGCCACACCCTGGGCATCAGCCTCAAAGGTTACTCTTCCGTCTTCCACCCTGGTCACTTCATAGCCAAGATCCAGTATTTCACGCTTCAGCACCGCCTCTGTTCCAAAATGACAGGGCGCCGTTAATTCCCACAGATTCATAAAGTGATCTCCCGTACTGTATTTCCTTCAAAATCTTTAATGGTAAAAATTCCGTTCTCAAGGATTGCATAGGTCGGCGGGTTACCTTCCTTTGGAATGGATACGGAACCTGGGTTCAGAAGGATATAATTCCCCATATTTTCTGCCTTCAGCACATGTGTATGACCGTGGATCAGAATGTCTCCGTCCATCATCGGCGGAAGATTATCCTTATTATAGATATGACCATGTGTGGCGTACATCGTTTTTCCTTCGATGGCAAGGATACAGTAATCTGCCATAACCGGGAAGTCCAGGACCATCTGATCCACCTCTGCCTCACAGTTTCCGCGTACTGCATAGATCTGATTTTTTCTCTCATTTAAAAGGCGGATGACTTCCTTTGGTGCGTATTCCTTCGGAAGGTCATTTCTTGGTCCGTGATAAAGCAGATCTCCCAGAAGCACCAGTCTCTCCGCCTTCTCCGCGTCATATGCTTCCAGCATTTTCCGGCAGTAATATGCCGAACCATGTACATCGGATGCAAACATATATTTCATAATCTTTTCTCCTTGTAATTTGTGTTGGTTTTTATCTCTGTTCTTTACATTATCATGATTTACTTTAAAATACAAGATTTGTTGTTTTATCCGCGCACAAGATTTCTCCCTCTGTAGGCGGCAAATCCACCGATCACGGATCTGGTACGGCAGCCCTGTCTTGCCAAGCTTCGGGCAGCCTGCATGCTGGCACCACCGCGATCGCAGTAAAGTATCAGCAGTTTATCTTTGGGAAAACGGTATTTCTGATCCTGTTTTTTTTCAAGATATTCCTCCAGCTCTCTGTATGGAATATTTGCCGCGTTCCGGACATGTCCCCTTCTGTATGCGGCAGGATCCCGGAGATCTATGATAACAGCGTCACTGCGCTCCACATAATAATCCAGCATTTTTGCAGAGATAGTTTCAATCTGAAACATGGAAAAAATCTCCTCTTTTTGGTATATTATATGGAAGCTTCCGGGTGAATGTTCCCTTATATGTATTTAAGCGGGAAAAGCCATCTCTGACTTTTCCCGCTTTTCTTATCCTTTAATATCTGTCAGAGCCTCTGTCCTTCTCAGAATCATATTCATCGGAAATTTTGTTTCCGTAGCTGCTTTTGGAACTGTTTCTGGAAGAATTTCCCGCACTGTTCTTAGAGCTGTTTTTTCCGCAGTTTCTGGAAGCACTTTCCCCGTGATTTTTTCCTGCATAATTAGACTCATTTCTGTCTGTTTCGTAATTTTTCGCCATTTGAATTACCTCCTGATGAAGTTGATTTTACGGCTTTCCGAAGCTTTCTGCCGCTTTTTATTACAGGAAATAGTATCCCAAAAAGTTTGGAGATTATTCGCCAAAATCATATTGCTTTTTTTTCCAGTTTATATTATAATCATTCTTGTAAAAAGAATTTACCCTTCAAAAATTTTTTTTACATAACCCCTTATTTAATTATTTATACTCCCCTCGAAACACCCGGTAGCTCCCCTACCGGGTGTTTCTCTATACAAAAAACAAGCCACCGGATGACGATCACAGTCGCTCCGGCAGCTTGTTTTTTTATACGTTGATCGGATTTACATGCACCATACAGTGCTTTACATCTTTGAATTTATTCTCGATCGTATGATGTACATTTTCCGCAATATCATGTGCATCAAAAAGGGAAATACTTCCATCTGCTGCGATCTCGATATCCACATACATCTTGGATCCGAAAAGACGGGTTTTAAGAAGGTCTACTCTTCTGACGCCCGGTACCTTGAGGATCTCTCTCTTCATGGATTCCTCAGTTTTTGCATCACAGGAATGATCTACCATCTTGTCAATGGCATCCCTGAAAATGTCGATCGATGCCTTGGCGATCATAACGCAGATCACGATACTGGCGATCGGATCCAGGATCGGGTATCCCAGTCTTGCTCCTAAAATACCGACAAACGCTCCGATAGAGGAAAGTGCATCTGAACGATGGTGCCATGCATCTGCCATCAGGGCTCCCGAATTGATCTTCTTTGCAGCACCTCTTGTATACCAGAACATCCACTCTTTTACCACAATGGATACCACTGCTGCAATCAGTGCAAGTGTTCCCGGAATGGCAATGGTTCCGCCGGATGTGCTTTTTACAATATCACGGGCACCGGTAATTCCGATCCCGAGACCAGTGACAAGCAACATTCCTGCAAGGACAATGGAAGAAACACACTCCATTCTTTCATGTCCGTACTGGTGCTCTTTGTCTGATTTCTTTGTAGAAAGACGGACACCGATGATTACGATGAAGGTGCTTCCCACATCTGATGCAGAATGAATGGCATCCGAGATCATCGCTCCTGAATGTGCCACAATACCGGCAACCAGTTTAAATACGGATAATAAAAGATTTACCAGGATACTGATCCCGGATACCTTCATTGCTGTCTGCTGTTCCCATGAAGCTGTTTTTTCTGTATCATGTATAATTGTTTTGTTTTCTGTGTGTTCCATAAACAGGACCTCCTTTTAAATATATGATCAGGTTCTTCTTATGGCACAACATTTTCCGTGAAAAAACCGGCGGTTCCCTCACTACTCGCTGCAGTGCGATTTTCCGCCGGTGTTCTTTCTTTTCTGTATAAGGATATCCCAGCTTCTACCTTCTGTTCCATCCATATTTTGCAGTAAAAAAGACATACCTGCGAAACATACACTGTCCCGCAGATATGTCTGAAAGCAAAGTCACATTCTGCTTCACCTCATATTCCGTGAATGCAGGTTCTTTGCAATTACGTTTAAATCCATATCCGCTGCCGCTTCCTGCGGCCCGGCCCCATGCCTTCGGATAAATATTTTCGATTCCGAAAAGCATCGCCTGCTCAGTTTGTACTGTTGATCTCGCATCCTGTTCGAATGTAATGCAGTGCAAAGAGAATTTTTGCAGTCTTACGGGTCTCCCGCTTAACTTCTCAGAAAGGATACACCATATGCCCTTTGTTAGTCAAGCCAAAGTTTTTTATTTTACAGGTAGATATCTTCAACTTTCTGTTTATTCCATGTCTGGAAACATGCTTCGCACTGCACAGTTCTATATCAAATAATAGATCCTCAGTTGTTTGTCCAAAAACCGGGAGCGGATAAATCCGCTCCCGGTTAAGTCTACGATCTGTATTCAGTTGGAATGACTGATTATGCCTGCGGGCCGGCTGCAACGAGTGCTTTACCAGCTGCATTTCCTTCATATTTAGCAAAGTTCTTAACAAATCTTGCAGCAAGATCTTTAGCCTTTGTCTCCCACTCTGCAGCATCTGCATATGTGTCACGTGGGTCAAGGATTGCAGGATCTACACCCGGAAGCTCTGTCGGAACCTCGAAGTTGAAGAATGGGATCTTCTTTGTCGGAGCTTTAAGGATAGATCCGTCAAGGATAGCATCGATGATACCACGAGTATCTTTGATGGAGATACGTTTTCCAGTTCCATTCCATCCTGTGTTAACGAGGTATGCTTTCGCACCGCTCTTCTCCATTCTCTTAACGAGCTCCTCAGCATATTTTGTCGGATGAAGCTCAAGGAATGCCTGTCCGAAGCATGCGGAGAATGTAGGAGTAGGCTCTGTGATTCCACGCTCTGTACCAGCAAGTTTAGCTGTGAATCCGGAAAGGAAGTAGTACTGTGTCTGCTCCGGTGTCAGGATAGATACTGGAGGAAGTACGCCGAATGCATCTGCGGACAGGAAGATAACCTCTTTCGCTGCCGGTGCAGAAGATACAGGGCGAACAATGTTCTCGATGTGGTTGATCGGGTAAGAAACACGTGTGTTCTCTGTTACGCTCTTGTCAGCGAAGTCGATCTTGCCCTCAGCATCAAGTGTTACGTTCTCAAGAAGAGCGTTTCTCTTGATCGCATTGTAGATGTCCGGCTCAGACTCTTTGTCAAGGTTGATAACCTTAGCGTAGCATCCACCCTCGAAGTTGAATACTCCGTTGTCATCCCAGCCATGCTCGTCATCACCGATCAGAAGACGCTTAGGATCTGTGGAAAGTGTTGTCTTACCTGTTCCGGAAAGACCGAAGAAGATTGCTGTGTTCTCTCCGTTAAGGTCTGTGTTTGCAGAGCAGTGCATGGAAGCGATGCCCTTCAGCGGCAGATAGTAGTTCATCATGGAGAACATACCTTTCTTCATCTCTCCGCCGTACCATGTATTAACGATAACCTGCTCACGGCTTGTAATGTTGAACATTACAGCTGTCTCAGAGTTCAGTCCTAATTCTTTGTAGTTCTCAACTTTAGCCTTGGATGCGTTGTAAACAACGAAATCCGGCTCAAAGTTCTCAAGCTCCTCAGCTGTCGGCTGAATGAACATGTTTGTTACGAAGTGTGCCTGCCATGCAACCTCAACGATGAAACGGATAGCCATACGTGTGTCTTTGTTAGCTCCGCAGAATGCATCTACTACGAAAAGTTTCTTGTTGGAAAGCTCCTTCTTGGCAAGATCTTTAACTGCATTCCATGCTTCCTGAGTTGCCGGATGGTTATCGTTCTTGTACTCATCGGATGTCCACCAAACTGTGTCCTTGGAGTTCTCATCCATAACGATATATTTGTCTTTAGGAGAACGTCCTGTGTAGATACCTGTCATTACATTGACAGCACCAAGCTCACTGACCTGACCCTTCTCAAATCCTTCAAGCTCCGGTTTGGTCTCTTCCTCAAATAATGTCTCGTAGGAAGGATTGTACACGATCTCAGTTGTTCCGGTAATACCATACTTTGTTAAATCGATTTTTGCCATCTTAACATTTACCTCTCTTCTTTAATAGTAATTATGATAGCCACCTACTGCTGCAGGTTTTTGTCATCCTGCCATAGGAATTGGTCATTCCAACATCCCTATCCACAATTATACATAAATTGTACGTAAAAGCAACCAAAAAAATTCATTTTCCGCAAAAAAATGATAAATCTTTAACAGTGACGTTTTGGTACTGTCAGATTTTACTCCATCTATACTTGACTTTTTCAGAATAATGGCTACAATATATCTGATTATAGTTATTATATATATTTATAATAGTAACTATATGATTTTAATATATAGAAAGAAGTGATTTCTGTGTCAGATATTCCGGTTAAACGTAATCATATGAAAATCCCCTGGCACAACTACGTAAGCGCCAGGAACAGCCAGCCCATCACCGAGGCTTCTCTTTCCGAAAAAGCTTCCCTGATCGGCCGTACAGGCATGATGCTTCTCTCCTGTGGGACCGGTGCCTGGCGGGTACGGAGTTCCATGAATACATTGTCAGAAGCACTTGGTATCACCTGTTCCGCAGATATCGGACTGATGTCCATAAGCTACACCTGCTTTGACGGTGAGAGCAGTTTTTCCCATACACTTAGTCTGACTACCACCGGCGTAAATACTTCCAGACTGAACAGGCTGGAACATTTTGTCAGTGATTTTCCTGCGGAGGGTATCCATATGAGCGGTGAAGCACTGCACAGTCAGTTAGATGAGATCGAGCGGATCCACGGGCTTTATTCCCCTGCAGCCCTGGGACTGGCTTCTGCACTGGCCTGTGGTGCATTTACTTTTCTTCTGGGCGGTGGCCCGCTGGAAATGATCCTGGCTTTTGCAGGCGCAGGCATCGGAAACGCCATCCGCTGCAAGCTTGGCAAGCATCATTTTACTCTGTTTATGTGCATTGCAGTTTCTGTTTTCTCAGCCTGTCTTGTATATGCAGGCTTCCTGAAGCTGGCAGAGCTTCTGTTCCACATTTCCGTCCAGCATGAGGCCGGATACATCTGTTCCATGCTGTTTATCATTCCGGGCTTTCCGTTTATCACAAGCGGGATCGACCTTGCCAAGCTGGATATGCGTTCCGGTCTGGAACGACTGGCCTACGCCATTATTGTTGTAATGGTGGCTGCTGTCTCTGCCTGGCTGATGGCACTGCTTCTTCATCTGAAGCCTGTGGATTTCCTGCCTCTGGAGCTTTCGACAGCTCAGAGGATCCTGTTCCGGCTTCTGGCAAGCTTCTGCGGGGTATTCGGCTTTTCGGTCATGTTCAACAGCCCTGTCCGTCTAGCCGCAGCTGCCGCCTTCATCGGCGCACTGTCCAACACTTTGCGTCTGGAGCTTGTTGATCTTGCCGGTTTCCCACCTGCTGCCGCGGCTTTTTTCGGAGCACTGACAGCCGGACTTCTGGCCTCCCTCATCAAAACCAAAGTGGGATATCCCAGGATTTCCATTACCGTACCATCCATTGTGATCATGGTTCCCGGACTTTATCTCTACCGGGCAATCTACAATCTGGGGATCATGTCCCTGAATGTTTCCGCCTCCTGGTTTGCAGCTGCGATCCTGATCATCGTTGCTCTTCCCCTGGGCCTTATTTTCGCCAGGATCCTTACGGACAAAATGTTCCGCTACTGCACCTGATGGGCATACAAAAAGGACTGCTTTCTGTAGCTTCCGGTCATCAACTATCCTTCTGATAACCGGAGCAATACAAAAGCAGTCCTTTTTTGTACATTCTATTTCATTACGATCTCATCCGCGATCCCGATCATTTTTTCCAGGCGGTCCGCAAATTTATGGATGGGGAGAAAAACGCCCAGTCCGTCATAACGTTTTCCACCATCCTCCACAGAATCCTGCCCATAATACACAAAAGCTCTTGGAAGCTTCTTCTGAATTGCCATCATGATATCCCATACAGCCGCATAGGCCTGTGCCTCCGTTTCTTTTTCCCTTACGCTGTCCGGAAGCTCATACACCAGCAGCACACCGATATGTTCGCCCATTTTGTACTCTTCTACTTCCATGGTAGCTTCATCATAGGCATGTCGCTTCCGGTAGCCATACGCCAGATACATCTTTACACCAGGTTTCTCCCTGTATATCCTGCGAAATCGGTCGTAATCCCTGTCACTTACATGGATTCCCTTTTCCCGCAGAAAATTTCCTTTTTCATCTGTGAGAAATACCGGATTCTCCTGTCCATCTGCATTGAACCTGAACGGTGCCAGAAAAGAATTTCGCAGAAGATCAAACATACTGTTCTGGCAGATCGCCATAAGGAGAGCAGTCAAATCACGGTTTTTATATGCGTCCAGCAATGCATAGGCGAATTTTTCCGGAGGAAGATATCCGCATTCTATGTCTGTATCCGCATCCATGGATTCATAGAAGGTCTCCGTCAGCCGTCTGCACGCCTCCGGATCCTTCAGGATCTTTTCAAATAAAAGCTCCGCCTTTTCCTCTCTTGGGAATAATGTGCTGTTTTCCACAATTCCTCACCCTTTCTAATCTCTATGTTTACTGGAAAACATCAGAATAAAGCTGATCAGAAGCAAAACATCCGATACCCAGATTGCCGGGATCCCCAGCCTCATGGACAGATTTCCTCCGCCACCGGCTCCAATGGCAAAAAAGAAAATTATTCCGAAATAATAAAGAGCCTGCTTCAACTGTTCCGGACGTTTTTCACGACAATACACGGACAACGCCGCCGTGCCGCTTCGTAAATTTCCGATGCACATGGTGCTTGCATAGGAATAACCGCCCACCTTCCGGAAGGTCTGTACCTGCATGGCGCAGGAAAAGGATACCAGTACGGTTGCTAGCATATCCAATTCTCCCGGCATAAATCCCACCGCAAAAAGGATCAGGATCTCGATCAGCAGGATCATCTGCCTCCAGTGAAGTTTTTTTGCATATTTAAAGGTACTCTGGATCCGCTCCGCCGCTACAACACCAATGGCAAAGGCTAAAACAGGGAACAGGTACCTTAAGCCCTCTCCCCACTGTCCTGTCATAAAATTTTGGCTCATCAGAACCACGTTGCCTGTCTGGGCGTTGGAAAACACCTCATCTCTTGTAAAGTATGTGTAGGCATCCTGAAATCCGCCGGACATTGCCAGAAATACACTTGTGATAAAAGCTTCTGACATCTGCCGGTCTGCGCTCTGCAGCTTTCTGCCTCCTGAAACCACTCTAAATCACTCCTGTCATTGATTTTTTTCCTCGGGTGTATTATAGTTTGCTCAGAAGCAAATGTAAAAAGTATTATTAATATCGTAAACATATTAAAATCATATCACAGGATGGAGACAATACATGATCACTTACGACTACTACCGGATCTTTTATTATGTAGCCCAGTATAAGAGCTTTACCAAGGCAGCAAGAGCTCTTCACAACAATCAGCCAAATATCACCCGCTGTATGAACAACCTGGAGCAGGAGCTGAAATGTACGCTCTTTCTCCGCTCCAACAAGGGAATCGCACTTACACCGGAAGGCCGCCAGCTTTATGAACACGTTGCCCTGGCTTTTGAGCAGCTGTCCATCGGCGAGGAGGAGATCCGCCAGAACGGAGAGCTGGAGCATGGTCTGGTTTCCATCGGCGCCAGCGAAAATGCCCTGCGTCTGATCCTTCTGGAAAAGCTGGAGCTGTTCCGCGAGCAATATCCCCATGTTCGCCTGCGCCTCTTTAACCATTCTACTCCTCAGGCAGTACAGGCACTGAAAAATTATGCGGTGGATTTCGCTATTGTCACCACTCCGATCTCCATCCGCAAACCTTTACAGAAAAAAAGTCTCCTGCGTTACCGGGAGATCCTTGTATGCGGAAGCAAATATAAGGATCTGACCACTGCCCCTATCAGCATCCATGAGCTTCAGGATCTGCCCTTTGTAGGTCTTGCGGAAGGGACCAGCACCAGAGAAATGTATATGAATTACTTTATGGAAAACCGTGTTTCTTTTCATCCTGACATCGAGGCAGCAACTACAGACCAGGTCCTTCCCATGATCGTCCACAATCTGGGAATCGGCTTTTACCCCGAGCCCCTTGCCCGGGAAGTGATCAATGACGGGAAGATTTTTGCCCTTCAGCTTAAGGAGCCGCTCCCTCAGAGAGAGGTCTGCTTAGTCACAAACAGCAGTACTGCCATGAGTACTGCTGTCAAAAAAGCTATTGAATTTATTGTGTAAATCCCTGAGGCGAATCAGCCATTTATATTTATTGCTCCACTGTCCGCTCAATATGCATGGCAAGATAACCGATCTCGATAGGGTCCAGCTTTTTCCCAAGGCTTTTGCCCAGACTCTCGCAGACATCCTCTGCGATTCTGTAGGATTCCGGATATTTTTCTTCTATATATTCATTCATATCCAGCTTCAGCGTCTCCCCTGTGGAGACACGAGCTACCATATATTTGATATGGTTCATCATACGGTTGTAGGACAGGGAGATCACATCGATCTTTCTTCCTGTGGCCATCTCGATCATGGCGATACATTCCCGCACCGTTCTTGCTGTCTGCATGGCAACAGACACATTCTCATCTCCAAGTGCTGAGTGAATATGAAGTGCCACATATCCCACCTCATGCTCGTCGATCTCAATATCCATCCGCTCCTTCAGGATCTTCTTCAATACCTCCGCCACCTTGAATTCGCTGTAAAAAAGCACCTTGATATCATCCGTCAGGGGATTGCTGATCTGCTCATGATTCCGGATACGTCCCACTGCAAAGGAAATATGATCAGCAAGGGAAAACAGGATCCTTCTGTCTATGGTATCCCCAAAGGTCTTCTCAGCTTCTCTCAATATCTCATCTGCGATCTCCAGAAATTCCGGTGCTACGCTCTTTGCCAGTTCTTTTGCTGAGCCACGTTCTGTCTCCTGAGCCAGCCTGTAAAGGGTACAGTCTGCCGGAGCCTCAAAACGCTGGCTGACCTTCTTTCCAAATCCCACACCTTTTCCCAGAAGCACATATTCCTGGTTTTCTTCCATATCTATGGCAATGATGCCGTTATTGTTCAATACCTTGCTCACTCTGTACATCTTTTTCCCCACCATTTTTATATATCCTGCTGCTTTTCCACATTCCACCACTGTCTGCCCCGGATTTTCAGTCGGCATTTTTGTCTGCAGCTGTTGATTTTCTTTATCGTAACAGAATCTTTCTTTTGTGTAAAGCCCTTCTGACAGACAGTTGTTTTCTTTGCCACAGGAAAAGCGCGCCCGGGCATTAGGCGCGCTTTTCACAAAACCAATCATCTATATTATTGCTGAAAAATTTCTTATTCTTCCACAGTCTCTACTGCGAACAGCGGCTCTCCTGCCTTGATCTCTCCATTGGCAAGAAGGCGTACTCTCTGATTATCCTCGATCTCTGTGCAAAGGATCGGAGAACATAAGGACGGAGCGTTTTCTGTAAGATATGGGATGTCAATCTTCATCAACGGCTCGCCTTTTTTTACATGCTGTCCCTGCTCTACCAGGATCTCGAAACCTTTACCTTCCAGCTTTACAGTGTCAATTCCGATATGGAGAAGCATTGGAAGATCTGTATCTGTCTGGAATCCGATAGCATGCTTTGTGTCAAAAATAAACTCTACCTCGCCGTCTTCCGGAGCACAGATCACCGGATCCTTCGGTGTGACTACCGCACCCTCTCCCATCATTCCTTCTGCGAAGCCTTCATCCGGCGCTGTGGAAAGGTCTGCTGCGATACCGGTTACCGGGCTGTAGACGATAGCTGTTCTGAGGACCTTTTTCTCCGGCTGCGTGTTGGCTTCGGATGTCGGAGCTGTGTTCTGAACAGCCTCACCTGTACTTTCTGCTATGCGCTCTGTATCAAACTGAGCCTGATTTTCCGCATTGTCTGTTTCTGTCTCATTTGCACCTTCAAAATATTCATTCGGCGCTGTCTCCAGATAATCCTCCAGCTTGGATTTGATCACAGTTACCTGCGGACCGTAGATGATCTGGACACCCTGGCCTTTTTTCACGATTCCTCTGGAACCTGTTGTTTTCAGAATATCGTCGTTGACTCTTGCTGCATCATGGACGGTGATACGGAGTCTTGTTGCACAGCAGTCCACATCACTGATGTTTTTCTTTCCTCCAAGGCCGGCTGTGATGGCTTCGCTTACCGGGTCTGCGGATGTGCTTCCTGCTGCTTCACCGCCTTTTCCGGCTTCTTTTCTTGCGTTTACATCTGCTTTTGTATAAAGCTTTGTTTCTGTGTCGTCATCCTCACGTCCCGGAGTCTTGAAGTTGAACTTTTTGATCAGGAAGGTGAAGATCACATAGTAGAGAATAAAGTAAATGATACCAACCGGGATAATCCTAAGCCAGCTTGTCTTTGCATTTCCCTGAAGGATTCCGAACAGGAACAGATCAAGGAAACCGCCGGAGAAGGTAAGTCCTACTGCAATGTTCAGCATATGTGCGATCATATAAGCCGCGCCTGCAAGAACAACCTGTACCGCAAACAATGCAGGAGCTACAAACAGGAAGGAAAACTCCAGTGGCTCTGTGATTCCTGTAAGCATACATGCAAGGGCTGCTGAAAGAAGAAGTCCGCCTGCTGCTTTTTTCTTCTCAGGCTTTGCACAGCGGTACATGGCAAGAGCCGCTCCCGGAAGACCGAAAATCATGAAAATGAACTCTCCGGAAAAATATCTTGTTGCATCAGCACTGAAATGCGCTACATTTGCGGAATCTGCAAGCTGGGCGAAAAAGATGTTCTGTCCGCCCTGTACCATCTGGCCTGCAACCTCCATAGTCCCGCCAACGGCTGTCTGCCAGAATGGCATATAAAATACGTGATGAAGTCCGAAGGGGATCAGCGCACGTTTGATAATACCGAAGATCAGAGTTCCGATATAGCCGCTGCCTGTTACAAGACCGCCCAGAGCATAAATACCGTTCTGGACTGCCGGCCATACGAAATACATCAGGATTCCCACAAACATATATACAATGGTGGAAATGATGGGCACAAATCTGGAACCACCGAAGAAGGAAAGTGCGTTTGGAAGCACGATCTTATGAAAACGGTTGTGCAAAGCTGCAACACCAAGGCCGACGATGATACCGCCAAACACACCCATCTGTAAGGACTGAATGCCGCAGACAGAGGTTACAGTACCTTCCAGAACGCTTTTTGCGATCTGTCCGTCTGCTGTGATCTTACCATTTACTACCAGCATACCATTGATGGCTACATTCATAACGAAGTAAGCGATCAGTGCAGAAAGAGCTGCTACCTCTTTCTCTTTTTTTGCCATACCGATGGCCACACCTACTGCAAAGATCAGCGGCAGGTTATCAAATACCGCGCTTCCGACTTTGTTCATAATGATCAGGAGTGCATGTAAAATCGTTCCGTCTCCCAAAAGCTTCTGAAGTCCGTAGGTTGCAATGGTTGTTTCATTTGTGAAGGAACTGCCGAATCCAAGAAGCAGGCCTGCCACAGGAAGGATTGCTATGGGAAGCATAAAGGAACGTCCCACTCGCTGCAAAACTCCGAAAATCTTGTCTTTCATGTTCTCTCTCCTTTTCTTTCGACGTTTTGGAGCGGGAGTCTTTTAAGTGGGCAACAAAAAAAGACACCAACCCCCATAAACGTCAAATAAAAATAATAACATTTATGACTGGTTAATGCCTGCTTATCAGTTACACACCAAATCTGAAATACACTATACGGGTTTTGTTCTTCTGTGTCAAGGAGTAATTTGATTTTTTCCAAAAAAGATATCTCCTCATATCACTATCCGCTCCATTGCCAACAATCCCTCGCGGAATATTTCCTGTGAACAGCGGCCGTATAGTTTCTATTCTCAGAAAGTATGCAGAAACGAAACAGACTGGAAATTCACTTATCTTGACTTTATTCTTACTTATGATAAGATGAACATAGAATGTCCGGAAGCAATGTTTTTTGCTCAGACAACACTATACATTTCATAAAAACGGAGGTACTTTTTCCGATGAATACCATCAAGAAATTCATCCACTATTACGGCCCGTACAAAGCGGTCTTTTTTATTGACCTGATCTGTGCAGCCGTTATCAGTCTGGTAGATCTTGCTTATCCCCAGATTCTTCGTACCATGACAAAAACTCTCTTTACACAGGATAAGGATATTATTCTTCATGCCCTCCCTGTGATCGCAGCTTCTCTTTTTGTTATGTACATTGTGCAGAGTCTCTGCAAATATTATGTAACCTATCAGGGACATATGATGGGTGCAAAGATGGAACGTGATATGCGCCGGGAGCTTTTTGACCATTACCAGGAGCTGTCTTTTTCCTATTACAGCAGGAATAATTCCGGTCAGATGATGAGCAAGCTGGTCAGTGACCTTTTTGATATTTCCGAGTTTGCACATCATGGTCCTGAGAATCTTTTTATCTCTCTGGTAAAGATCGTCGGTGCTTTTATCTTCCTGGTCTTTATCAACAAGAAGCTTGCACTGCCGCTGATCCTCCTGGTGATCGTAATGTTTGTGTTTTCCTTCCGCCAGAATGCAAAAATGCAGGAAACCTTCATGGAAAACCGTCGTAAGATCGGAGATGTAAATGCCAGTCTTCAGGATACGCTTTCCGGAATCCGCGTGGTGCAGTCCTTCGCAAACGAGGACATCGAACGTGC
Source organism: Blautia sp. LMAG:89 (assembly GCF_008679485.1). Taxonomy (NCBI): domain Bacteria; kingdom Bacillati; phylum Bacillota; class Clostridia; order Lachnospirales; family Lachnospiraceae; genus Blautia; species Blautia sp. LMAG:89. The sequence continues at coordinate 373,338 of NZ_NANC01000004.1, forward strand.
CAAATTTAAGAAAAGCAATGAAGCGTTCCTTGTTTCCAAAAGAGATAATTATCACTGCATGGGAAGCTTCATGAGTTCCAATCTTTTCTTCCAGGGCATGATGTACCTGGTAACTCTTGTTTACGGCGGCTATCTGATCGCTCAGGGTGAAATGCAGACTGCAGATCTTGCCATGTATGCCCTGTATATCGGAATCTTTATCAGCCCCATCCAGATCCTGGTGGAACTTGTGGAAATGATGCAGAAGGGTCTTTCCGGTTTCCGCCGTTTCCTGGATGTGATGGAAACAGAATCCGAGATCAGGGATGCAGACAACGCTGCGGAGCTTACGGACGTGAAAGGACATGTGCGTTACGACCATGTTTCTTTTCATTACAGCGATGATGAAACTCCTGTGCTTTCCGATATCTCTATTGATATCCCGGCTGGAAAATCCATTGCCCTGGTGGGACCTTCCGGAAGCGGAAAAACCACGATCTGCTCTCTCCTGCCCAGATTTTATGATGTGACCGGCGGTTCCATTACTGTAGACGGAAAGGATATCCGCGGGCTGACTCTTAAGAGCCTTCGAAGCCAGATCGGTATGGTACAGCAGGATGTCTATCTTTTTGATGGAACCATCAAGGATAATATTGCCTACGGAAAGCCCGGAGCTTCCGATGAAGAGATCATCAAAGCCGCCAAATGTGCGAGTATCCATGACTTTATCATGGAGCTTCCGGATAAATACGACACTTATGTCGGAGAACGTGGCACACGCCTTTCCGGCGGACAGAAGCAGCGGATTTCCATTGCACGTGTATTCCTTAAGAATCCTCCGATCCTGATCCTGGATGAGGCCACCAGCGCTCTGGATAACGAAAGCGAACGTTGGATCCAGAAGAGTCTGGAGGAGCTTTCAAAAAATCGTACTACCATTACGATCGCGCACCGGCTTTCTACGATCCGTGATGCGGATGAGATCATTGTGATCACAGAGGAGGGTATCGCCGAAAGAGGCACTCATGCTGAACTGCTTGAGAAGAATGGATTGTATGCTGCATATTACAATATGTAGAAAGATACGAGGGAGGCGCTTCGCTGTCCCACTGAGATTTTTATAGGGCAAAATAAAAGGCTGCTGTATACCTTATCAATAGTGATATAGATATATAGCAGTCTTTTTATTTGTCAATTACTATCTTTTCAAAAAATTCAATCAAAGATTACAGCAGATAAACCGGAAGCTCGTCTTTAATTCCTACTGGCTGGTTGTTGTCCGGCTCATCTTTCTTTGGGGTGAGGAATTTGGCCTGGAGTTCGTCGGCGTTTCCTCCGCTGATCACGTTCTGGGCTACAGTTCCTGTTGTTTCTGCTGCAGCTGTTTTCTTTGCTGCGGTTTTACGTGCTGTTGTTTTTCTGGTAGTGGTTTTCTTTGCTGTTGTTTTTGTTGCGGCTGCTTTCTTTGCTGTGGTCTTCTTTGCAGGAGCTTTGGCTGCTGTTTTCTTTGCTGTAGTTTTTTCTGCCGCTTTTTCAGCTGTTTCAGCTTTTACCTCTGACGGCTTCTCTGCTGCTTTAACCTCAGCCTCTTTTACCTCTGTTTTTGTTTCTGTTTTGGATGCTTTTTCTGCATTTACTGCTCTTGCGATGCTTGCTTTACCTACTGACACGATTCATTACCTCCTCTGCCAATGCTATGTACTCTTTTGCGCTGCGGCTGCTTTTTTTGAACTCCACAACTGGTTCACTGCTGTCCTGGGACCATTCGATGGAGCTGTCTACACGGATAAAAGATTCGAAAAGATAGATTCCTTCCATTTCTTTCAGTGTTTCCATAGTCTGTTTGAAATAATTCTTTCTGGCATCTGCCTTGGTTACTACGATTCCCAAAACCTTTAAATCCGGAGCGATCTCCCTGACTTCATTGAGGAAATCAAACATATTTGCAAGACCAAACATACCCCACGGACTTGCCTCTACCGGAACAAGAACATAATCGGATGCACATAAAATATTCATCACCCAGCCGCCAAGAGTAGGCGGTGCATCAATGAGAATGTAATCGTACACTCCGGAATCTTTAACCTTCTGCAGACATTTCCGCAGGATAAACTCTCTCTGCCATTTTGTAAAAAGCTCATATTCCACGGAGCTCATCAGCGTAGACGACGGAACCAGATCCAGATTCTCATACTTCGTATGCACGATAAAATCGCTGAGATCCGACTGATGACCGATAGCATAGTAGAGATTCTTTTCCCCTGCTGCCATCTCAAGCACTTCTTCCTCCGAAAAAAAAGAAAGGGAAAGATTCAGCTGCATATCACCGTCTACCATCAGTACCTTCTTACCCATGCCGGCCAGTGCCGCTCCCACATTGGAACAGCTGGTGGACTTTCCGCTGCCGCCCTTATTATTTGCAAAACAGATCGTTACTGTATTTCCCATTACAGCCTCCCGACAACATAATTTCGTATTTTCTGTCACTTGCCCTTATTATAATATAACGTTCTCCTAAAAACAAGCACATCCCCCATAAAACCACGAAAACCGACAAAATAACCTCACATAAAACAACAGTATATACACCCAAAAACAGCAGGTTCCGGATCACTCCGAAAACCTGCTGTCCTGATTCGCTGACTATTATTATTTTACGATAAAAGATTTTCTCTTGCTGACAACATCGAAGATAACCGCTGCCAGAAGAACCATACCTTTAACAACCTTCTGGATATTCTGGTCAATACCCATGATACTCATGCCAAGATTCAGAACACCCATCAGAAGTGCACCAATGATAACACCAGGAACTGTACCGGTACCACCATAAGCAGAAGCACCACCAATAAGTCAATCACAGTCCTTCTCCTGTATGTTTTTCCTTACTGCTCGAATCTGCCCTTCATCTTCACTTCCTGCTCCCACACAGCGACCTTGCCGCGGGCAAACAGGCTGTTGATGTTGAGATTCTCATCCAGTACCAGAAGGTCTGCGTCTGCGCCTTCCGCTACACAGCCCTTGATTCCTTCTTTGCCAAGGAGTACGGCCGGAGTGCTGGTCAGAAGCTGTAAGGCATCCTCCAGCGGCATGCCCTCTCTTACCAGGATCTGGATGGTACGGTGCAGATACTTCGGGGACGCGTAGGTCAGGCCAATGCACTCGCCCTCTTCGTTGAAGCGCGGCTGGCTTCCGAACGCGTCACTGGACATGGTTACATGATCCAGGCTCACATCTTCGCGGTGCAACAGCTCATAGAGCTTCAGAGCATCGGATTCGACCTCCACATCATCGGCGCCGGCGGTGCAGTCAATGTAGCCGCCACGGCGCACCAGATCCGCGCCGGCATCAATCAGTCCAGGATTGCGTAAGATGTGGGTCGGCAGCAGGTTCTTGGCTGGAACGTCGGAATGATCCAGCACATAGAAAATCGGATCCAGTCTTCCCTCTCCGTCACCCATGTGCATGGTTACCAGGCCAGGGGTATTGCTGAGTAAGCCGGCTCTGCGCGCTGCAGTAGCCAGCGCGATCAGCTCTTCTCCGCCTGGGTTGGAGCTTCTGTGGTCCGATACCGCTACCTTCACACCGATCATCGGTGGAACCAGGATGATATCGCGCTCTACACTTCCGGTCAGGGTGGTCGGCGGGTAACCATAGGAACTGGTCAGAGTGTACACGGTCATGCCCTCTTCGGTCAGGGCGCGAGCTTTTGCGACCAGATTTTCCACACTGCGGGTTACGCCATCGGTTCCCAGAAGTCCGACTACCGTGGTAATACCATTTTTGAAGAATTCACTGAGCTGGGATTCCGGTACACGGGATGCCGGCCCCTGCTCTCCGCCGCCGCCTGTGATATGCACGTGCATGTCAATGTAAGCCGGAACAACGGTCTTTCCCTCCAGATCATAGGTTTCCACTCCCGGAAGTCCTTCATATCCCTCAATAGTATCCTGCATCAGAAGGATTTTTTCCCCCTCAATAAGGATATCTTTCTTTCCCAGTTTCTCCGGTGCGTACACATTCGCGTTTTTCAGTAACTTGATCATAATGTCAATTCTCCTGTCTCTTTCTTTTCCGCTTTTCTATTTCAAAGCTTCTGTCAGTCTGTCTCAAAGGTGCCTTTTACCAGTGCTTTTCCATACTCCACCATTTTCTGTCCACGGACAAATACCGTATCTACCAGAAATTCCTCATCCAGGATCACAAGATCCGCGTCGCTGCCCGGACGGATGCAGCCCTTTTTCGGGAATAATCCGTTGGCTCTGGCCGGGTTCTCCCCGCAGATGCGGATGGCTTTTTCCACCGGAACCCCTGCCTTTACAGCATCACGCACTTCCTCATGCAGGGAAGAAAGCCGTGTAACCAGAAGCTTTGCGCCGCCCCCGCCAATCACATGAACATGCTGGTCCACATAACCAGGAATTACCATTTTTCCATCTGCAGAAACAACTTCCACCGGAGCAGAAAGTTCCGGTGGATCGATGTGTTCTGCCACAGAAAATACTTTTTCATCTACGATCAGGATATCACGGATTCCTTTTGGATCCGGATCATACAGATTCGCGTTTTTAATCAAAAGCACTCTGGACATCGTATTTAGTTCTCCTTTTTCTTCTCATCATCGAGCTTGGCAATACCAAATCCGGTAAAGCCCCAGATGATTGCAAAAATCCAGCCGGTGTAGCACAGGATTGCCCATGGAAGGTAATCCAAAGTCTCTACGCCAAGGGTGGAAGCCATGTAAGCACCTGCTGCGGACCACGGGATCAGCGGTACAACTACGGTACCGGCATCCTCAAGGGTTCTGGACAGGTTCTTTGCCGCAAGCCCGCGCTCTTTGTAAGCGTCACGGAACATCTCGCCCGGAATCAGAATGGCAAGGTAAGAGTTACCGGTGGTCAGTGCCATGGTAATGCAGGCTGCAACGGTTGCGGTGATCAGCGCACCGGTACTCTTTGCCACGCTTAAGATCTTCTGGAGTACCACATCCAGACAGCCAGCCCGGCTCATGATACCTGCGAAGCAGAATGCGCAGAATACCAGAAGTGTGGTGCTCATAATGCCGTTCATACCGCCGCGGTTTAACAGCTTGGTTACGGCCTCGGAACAGGTCTCGGTGTCAAATCCTGCACGGTGGATCATGGATACATCAAAACCGTTTACGGTTGCCTTTAACACATCTCCTAACGCTACGTGCTGAATGAAGACACTCTCCAAGCCTGCTACAAAAGTAGAAAGAAGCATAACCGGAATGGTTGGCTTCTGAAGCAGGGAGCCGCCCAGCACGATCACTACCGGAATGATGATCAGCAGGTTCCAGCTGTACATGGAAGAAAGCTGGCTTAATAAAGTAGTAACGGTGTCAGAAGTAATATCTGCGCTTACATCTGCGTTCATACCAACAATGGCATATACCACCAGGGAAACGATGGTTGCTGGGACAGTGGTGTAGAACATATGTCCGATATGCTCATACAGTGTGCTGCCTGCCGCGATCGGAGCCAGGTTTGTGGTATCGGACAGCGGAGACATCTTGTCACCAAAGTAGGAACCTGCGATGCAGGCGCCTGCAGTAGCCGGAAGGGATACGCCAAGGGCGCTTGCGATTCCCATCAGGGCAACACCCATGGTTGCAACGGAACCCCAGGAGGTACCGGTAACAACCGAAACCACTGCCTCGATCAGGAACGCGGTAACCAGCATGAATTTCGGGTTTACGATCTGGACGCCGTAATAAATCATCATCGGAATGGTACCGGATGCCATCCAGGTACCAACCATAGCGCCAACACATACAAGAATCAGGATGGCAGGCATGCCCTTTGCGATCTTGGTGCAGATCTCATCCATCATCTCATCCCAGGTAATGCCTACACGGAACGCGATAAATGCTGCGATTGCAGCTACCATGATCAGAAGCGGCTCTGTGCTGTAGCCGAATACGCCTTTTCCGATGGTAAGGATCAGGAGCATTGCGACGATCGGTGTGATCGATTCCGCAAAAGTGGGCAGACGTTTGGCCCGTTCTTTCTTTTCTTTCATTTGTAGTTTCTCCTTTTAGCCTCCTTCGTGACAGTTTCACATTTTATCACGGCAGAGTATTAAGATTTGGACTTATTATATCAGAAAAGATAACGGGCAACAACTAAAACTTTATATTTTTTTATTTTCTTGTTACACGGGAGTTTGACACATTGAAATTCAAAAAAGTACCGCAAAGCCTTGAAACAGGCTTATTTTTTTGTCAAATTTTTATTTTTATTATATAGTAATATTTAGTGATATGTACTATAACAGTGGAAGCGGTAATTATTGTGCGTATAACAACATCAAAATCAAAAAATTCCGAGTCCTTTTATATCACTCAGTCCTATACAAATCCGGTTATTAAACCGCGCTTTGAAAGGAACTTATACTACAGAACAATTGCTCCATATTTTAAAAGACATAAAATTTGCAGATGTAGAAGAACAGGGTTTCATGCCGGTATATGAACGTCAGAAAATCACTGACGATCTCCACGAAACCTGTGGATTCAGAACAGACTATCAATTCATAACAAAACGGAAAATGAAAGGAATTCAGAAAAAAAGTAAGCGGAGATAAAACATTACTATGTTTCGTGTATGCAGATAAAAGTGCCACACCCCTTGTATTTGAAGGGCACTGAAAAACTTCCATTTCTTCTTAAGTGGAAGTTTTTCTTTTATATTATTTTCAAATCTTTACTTAGGAAAATCATAAAAAGCTATGGTTTACTCCATAGCCAGCTCATCTAATCTTACTATTCGTTTTACATTTGCTGTAAATGCCGTAAAATACATTTGCAGATGCATAGCAAATAAACCTCTCGAATCTGCTTTACGCAAACCGTGAGCTTCCTTTAGTTCTCCATTCTTTTCTTCTATCCTGTGCCGAATCTTCATTCGCTCCTGAAAATATTCGCTTTCTTCAAATTTAAGCCTTTCAAGATTTTTCTCGCTTGCTTGCGTGATACTGTAGCTTCTTGTTTTAGCGTTTGATCTTCCTACACGGCATTTTTCTCTTTGGGGACATTTCCGACACGTTACTTTGCTAAATATATATCTTAAATAAGTATTCCCATTTTTTGCCGTTCTTTTTTCTACACGCGTGGAAAGCTCTCCGGCAGGACACTGCAGCATCCCAGCATCTTTATTAAAGCAGAAACCTTCCTCAAGGTTCCCGTTTGCTGCAGCAGCTACTGCTGTATTGGTTCTGGCAATCAATGTAATCTCTTTTCCGCAGACTTCCAGATTGTCATCACTGACATATGCCATATCGCCTATAACTTCTGTAACTTTTATTCCATTTTCCTTCGCGTTTTCTATCAGTTTTGGTAATTCCTGCCCATCTGGTGCTCCTCCATCTGTTACAGTGATCCCCGCAATGAGACGTTCTTCAGTCATCGCAAGATGATTCTTATATCCATAGAACGTACTGGTTGCCGTTTTATGTCCAAACCGTGCATCTTTATCATCTTTGGATCGGATCTCTTTGAGCCGCTCATCTTCTAGTAGTTCTTTCATTTCATGAGAAAGTTTCTGTATCTTTTTATTTCCACAGGATTTTATTCCTTCCTCCAGAACCTGGAGTAGTTCCCTAGTATAGGCAATTTCTTCATCCAGTCCTGCTTCCAAAGAGGGTTTCTCAGGAAATCGCTCTGATAATTCAAAAGCTGTTTTATAAACCTCTTTCCGAAGTTGTTTGCTCATATCCCGCAGAATCTGCGTTGGAGATTTTGCCCAGACAGAAGCAATTGTATGGGTGGAATCAACGATAATGGTTCCCGATTTGATCAGATTTTTATCCAAAGCCTGTTGAATGGTTTCTTTTAACATTTCTTCCAGAATATCTTCTGTAATACGAGTTTTTCTGAATTTTGTGAGAAGACTGGGATCTATCATTTTTGCTTCTGGTTCCAGGTCAAGGAAAAATTTATATGCCATGTCCGTCTGGGCGCTGCTAATCAGGGCTTCGTCAGAAAGATCGTACAGTTTTTTCAGGAAAAGCAGTTTAAACATCATTTCTGGTTCCTTTGCCGGGCGACCGAAATTTTCACAAAAAAGCCCAATTCTTTTTTAGAATCAGACTTTTTCAGTGCCCTTTTAAATATGGTTTTGATTTGGTTTTGTAGCATAAAAAAATCTCCTTGTAGTTGTATTTGCATCGTGCAGATGCTTCTTTAACTACAAGGGCCGCTCTCACTACTTCTAAAAACCAATCAGTAGTGAGAGCGGCCGCACATTTGAGTTGAAGTGTCAACCCCTATTTAGGGAAAAACTAAAAAAGAGGTTAGACCTCATGTATAAGATCTAACCTTGAAAATTAACTAAATGACATTGACCAGTGAACAGTAACAAAATAACCTTACATAAAACAACAGTATATACACCCAAAAACAGCAGGTTCCGGATCACTCCGAAAACCTGCTGTCCTGATTCGCTGACTATTATTATTTTACGATAAAAGATTTTCTCTTGCTGACAACATCGAAGATAACGGCTGCAAGAAGAACCATACCTTTGACAACCTTCTGGATATTCTGGTCAATACCCATGATACTCATACCAAGGTTCAGAACACCCATAAGGAGGGCACCAATGATAACACCGGGAACTGTACCGGTACCACCATAAGCAGAAGCACCACCGATGAAACATGCACCGATCGCATCCATCTCGAAGTTTGTACCTGCCTGTGGGTTGGATGAGTTCAGTCTGGCCATTGTCACCATACCTGCAATAGCTGCCAGAAGGCCCATATTCAGGTAAGCAAGGAAATAAACCTTGTTTGTGTCAATACCGGAAAGCTTTGTTGCCTTCTCATTACCGCCAACTGCATAAAAATAACGACCTGTTGTAGTCTTGGAAGCAATGTATGTATAGATTGCGATGATCACTACAACCCAGAGAAGGGAATTCGGGATACCTTTGTACTGAGCAAGTCTGAACATGAATGCAAGAACAACTGCACAGATCAGAACCATCTTCACTGCAACACCACCGAAAGACTCAACACTGTAGCCTTTTTTTGCACGGTCTGCACGGTTTTTCATAACAAGTGCAACATAGAGGATGCAGACAATAATGCCAACTACAAAACATGTTCTGTTAAATCCTTCACCTCCACCAAGGAAGTCCGGAATATAGTTATTGAACAGAGCCAGATAAGCATCCGGCATCGGAGCCAGGGTCTGTCCTTCCAGAACTACGTTGGAAAGGCCACGAAAAGCAAGCATACCTGCCAGAGTAACAATAAATGGAGGAATTCGTACATAAGCGATCCAGAATCCCTGCCATGCACCAATGGCAATACCCACAAGAAGCATCACGATCATAGTGAGATACGGGTTCATACTGTTGAGAACCATCATCTTACCACCGACAGCAGCAACAAAGCATACAACAGAACCAACTGACAGATCGATGTTACCACCTGTTAAAATACAGAACAACATACCGGTTGCAAGAATAAATACATATGCATTCTGGGCTACCAGGTTATTTACATTCTGCGGAAGAAGCATAACTCCCTTTGTGTTCACAGAAAACATGATCACAACAAATACCAGAACAATGACCATAGTATATTTTTTTAATATTTCTGAAAAACTAATCTTTTTCTCCATCTTCTTACTCTCCTTTACCTGACTTCACGATCCTGGACATGATCAGCTCAGATGTAGCTTCCTCACCACTTACCTCACCTACGAATCTGCCCTCGTTCATGATATAGATTCTGTCTGACATTCCAAGCACTTCCGGAAGCTCAGAAGAGATCATGATCACAGATTTTCCTGCTGCGACCAGGTCATTGATGATACAGTAGATTTCATATTTGGCACCTACGTCAATACCTCTTGTAGGTTCATCCAAGATCAGAATATCCGGCTCTGCAAACATCCATTTTGCAAGAAGGACCTTCTGCTGATTACCACCGCTCAGGTTTCCGACATTCTGCTCAACTGTCGGACACTTGGTTTTCAGTTTCTTCCTGTATTCCTCAGCAACTGCGTATTCTTTATCCGTATCGATCACTTTTCCATTACTGATACCGGACATGTTTGCAAGCGTAGTGTTCATCTTTATGGACTTGGAAAGGATCAATCCGTTTCCTTTTCGATCCTCTGTAACATAGGCGAGCTTGTTGTCAATAGCCTCCTGAACTGTATTCAGCTTCACTTCTTTTCCATTCATGAACACCTGGCCGGAAATCTTAGTTCCATAGCTCTTGCCAAAAATACTCATGGCCAATTCTGTACGTCCTGCTCCCATCAGTCCTGAAATACCGACAACCTCTCCTTTATGTACTTTAAAGGATACGTTATTTACCACCTTACGTTCTGTATACAGAGGATGGTAAACATTCCAGTTCTTAACTTCCATGGAAACATCGCCGATCTTTACATTTGGACGTTTCGGGAACCGGTCTGTCATCTCACGTCCAACCATTCCCTGAATGATCCTCTGCTCAGAAAAATCGTCTTTCTTTTTATCCAGTGTTTCAATGGTAGATCCATCTCGGATAACTGTGATCTTATCTGCCACATAGGAAATCTCATTTAATTTATGGGAAATGATGATAGAGGTCATTCCCTGCTTCTTGAATTTCAGAAGAAGATCCAGAAGAGCTTTGGAGTCATCTTCATTCAGTGATGCGGTAGGCTCATCCAGAATGAGCAGCTTTGCATTCTTTGCAAGTGCCTTTGCGATCTCAACCAGTTGCTGTTTACCTACACCAATATCCTTGATCAAAGTTCTGGAGGATTCCTCCAGTCCTACTATTTTCAAATATTTATCTGCTTCTCCATAAGTTTCATTCCAGTTGATGGAAAAGCTTTTGCCTCTTTCATTACCCAGATACATGTTCTCCCCGATGGTCATATACGGGATCAGAGCAAGTTCCTGGTGGATGATTACAATTCCTTTATGTTCACTGTCCTTGATAGTGTTAAACTTACAGATCTCACCATCATAAATAATATTTCCTTCATACGAACCATACGGATAAATACCACTTAATACATTCATCAATGTAGATTTACCGGCACCATTCTCACCTACCAGTGCGTGGATCTCGCCTTCCTCGACCTGGAGATTAACGTTATCCAGTGCCTTTACACCTGGGAAAGTTTTGGTGATATTTTTCATTTCCAGAAGTATCTTAGCCAACTCAATTTCCCTCCCTTTCCACTGTTCATGCAGGCGGTTATATTCCCCGCCTGCATGTGATAAATTTCTTTCTTAAAAATTATGATTATTTGATCTGATCCTCTGTGTAGTATCCGGAATCGATCAGGATTTCTTTGTAGTTATCTGTTGTAACAACAACCGGATCGCAAAGGTATGTCGGGATGACACCTGTTCCGTTATCATAGGATTTTGTATCGTTCACTTCCGGCTCCTCACCTTTCATGATGGAGTCAACCATTTTTACTACTGCAGATGCAAGAGCTCTTGTATCTTTAAATACGGACATTGCCTGTTTTCCTGCTACAAGGTTCTTAACGTTCGGTGTATCACAGTCCTGACCGGTGATGATCGGATATTCTCCTGTGTAGGAAGCTGCCAGTGCATTCTCAACACCAAGGGCTGTGGAATCGTTGGAGCAGAGAACTGCGTCAAGGTTTGTTCCGTCAGAGTAGTTACCTGCGATGATGGTATCCATTCTGTCCTGTGCTTTTGCACTATCCCAGTTTGCGGTAGCAACCTGCTCGAACTCTGTCTGTCCGGATTTTACTACCAGCTTACCGTCATCGATGTATTTCTGGAGAACATCCATTGCACCACCGAAGAAGAAGTTACAGTTATTATCACCAGGATCTCCTGTGAACAGCTCGATGTTAAACGGTCCATCCTGATTATCAAGATCCAGTGCGTCTACCAGGTACTCGCCCTGTTTCTGTCCTACTTTGTAGTTATCAAATGTTGCATAATAGGAAACTGCATCAGAATTCATAAGAAGACGGTCATAGGAGATAACCGGAATTCCTTTTTCTTTGGCCTGTTTCAGTGGCTCGCCAAGGCTGCTTCCATCGATGGATGCCACAACCAGAAGGTCGCATCCGTTTGCTACCTGGTTCTCAAGCTGGGAAACCTGTGTGCTTACATCGTTGGATGCATACTGAAGGTCTACTTCATATCCTGCTGCCTCCAGCTCTTTCTTCATGTTCTCGCCATCCTGGTTCCATCTCTGGAGATCCTTGGTCGGCATGGTAACACCGATCAGTTTCTTGTCTGCTGCCTGTGCTGTTGCTGCCGGAACTACCACCATACCAGCTACCATTGTTGCGCAAAGAAGTGCAGATACCATTTTTCTTTTCATTGTAAAATCCTCCGTTTCATTATTTGTTTTTGGAATCACGTTTCCTTCGATGATGTTACTATAGCACAGGACTGTCTGGACATAGTTGGCAATGACAGAGACATTTTTTTGCAAAAGAAAAATGCCCTGCATCAGGCAAGACATTTTTGCACCAAAAATCTGCTATTGATTTTTGTCATAATTGTGTATTATTGCACATATGGCTACACTACCACATTACTTGCAGAATTTCACCACCACATATATGCCGGTATGCAATCTGTTCTGCATTACTCTGTATCATAATCTGTATTGAGATATACTTCATCCCTTCTGTGGAAACCGCCGTCAATGATCACCTCATCAATATTATCCCTTGTAACGGCAACCGGTTCCAGCACCTTCGCCGGGATATCGTAGCTTCCATCGTTCATGGTATCTGTCACATCTGACGGAAGCTTTCCCTCTTCTGCCATCTTCACCGCATATTCAGCTGCCTGGCATGCCAGATCTTCGATAGATTTAAATGCTGTCATGTACTGGGTTCCTTCTACAATACGCTGACATGCAGCCAGATCACCATCCTGGCCTACCACAATCACCTGTCCGGCAAGCTGGTTTTCCGCAAGAACCTGTATCACCTGGCTGGCAATATCATCATTTCCACACATGATTCCCTTTACATCGGGGTACTCTTCCAGTGCCTCCTCCACATAATCTGCTGCCAGCTCCGCGACCCAGCCCTCACAGTTGGCTTCGTAAACCACCTTCAGATCACTGTTTTTCAGAGTGTCTTCAAATCCCTCTTTTACCATGTCCACATTGTTATCTGAAGCAGATCCCTGGACCATAAAAATCTTTCCGCCATTAGGGATCGCTTCCATCATGGACTGTGCCATGACCTCTCCGACTTTCCGGTTATCAAAAGAAATATACATGTCTGTATCCGCATCATTTACCATACGGTCATAGGAGATCACCCTGATCCCTACATTGTGGGCACGCTCCACAGCCTCAGATAATGCCTTGCAGTCTCTGGCAATGATCACGATCACATCCATATGCTTCTTGATAAAATAGTCGATCTGGCTGATCTGCTCTTTTGTATCTGCTCCCGCATCCTGAACATTCACTTCCGCTCCCAATTCCCTTGCGGTTGCCACGAATGCATCCCTGTCACGAATCCACCTCTCAATAACAAAGGAATCCACTGTAAGACCGATCTGAATTTTCTTTTCACCACTGTCTTCCTCTGTATCGTTTTCCTGTGCAGCTGTCTGCTTTGTTTTTTCGGAAGCGCAGCCATTCAGCATCAATGTCAACAGACACAGCAAGATCAACAGCTTCCTGATCATTTTCCCCCCGCTCATATTGTCTACCTCAACCTCTCTCTGAATTCACTTGGTGTCACGCCTTCGTATTTTTTGAATATCCTGCTGAAATAATTGGGGTCGCTGTATCCGGATTCCGCACAGATCTCCTTGATGGAAAGCCCTGAATCCTTGAGAAGTTCTCTTGCATTCCGAAGCCGCACTTCTGTAAGATACTCGATAAAATTTCCTCCGGTCTCCTGCTTAAAAAGCTTGCTGAAATAATAAGGGCTGATATCCACCTCCCGTGACACCTCATCCAGTGAAATATCTTTTTTGTAATTGTCCCGAATATAGGACTTTGCTTTTTCGATAATAGAAACCGCTTCTTTTTCCCTTGCAATTTCCATGTTACTGCAGATTTCTGATGTTTTGCCCAGGAACCATTTTTTCATTCCTTCTATATCTGTATATTCCTGGATCTCATGAATATAATTTCTGCGGCAGCTGATCGCATATTTCACGGTACCTGCAAAAAAGGCCTTTTTTTCCACTCCCATCACAAGCTCCAGGATCTTGATGCGCATGTCCTCCAGATCTACTCCCGGCTGCTTCTCCATCCACCTGATAAATTCCTCGGCACAGCTTAAAGCTCCTGCCACATCCTTATCCATCACCCGCTTTTCATAGCGACGTTCCAGATCTCTTGGATATTCGCCGTCATATTTCTGTGCAGCCGGAACATCCTCAATATGTATAACATGGCTGGTGCTTTCCCGAAGTGCGATCATGGCCTCCTTGAAGGATTCTTTCATGGTGCTTCCCATCTCCTTCACCCGGCCGATACCACAGCGAAATTTACTGTCGATCCTGCTTTCCAGCTTATGTACCATGTTTCTGGTTCTTGTTACAACCTCCACACGTTCCTCATAGGACTCCCTGGAATTACGGTGCGGAACAAGCAGTACAATACGGTTTCCCATAATGGGTCCTACCAGACATTCAAAAAATCCCTGAGCGATTTCCCGGAATGTGGAATAAAATTTGTTTGCCTTCACACTGGCCCCCACCGCATTGGTAAGAACGCCATTTTCTGTGGAATCCCCGAATTCAGCCACGATCATATATCCATATTCTTCCCGGATATCCAGAAGCTCCCTATAATTATCCTGATATGTCTGAAAATCATCCTGCAGAAGAATATTATTGATATATCCGCTCTCGATCATGGGTACAACTGTCTCCAGCTTTTCACGAATACGGAGATCATCGCTTCGCTTCTGTCTTGTGGAATCTACCTTTTCCATAGCTTTGGAGCATATTTCCAGAATCACCTTTTTGTTTACCGGCTTGGTAAGAAATTCCATAACTCCAAGATTTACCGCTTCCTTGGCATAATTAAATTTATCATAGGCTGTAATGATCACAAAGACCACAGATCTGTTAAATTTCTGAATTTCCCGGATTGCCTGGATCCCACTTAAGCCCGGCATCTGAATGTCCATAAAGCAGATATCCGGCGGATATTTCTCCGCCTCCTCCACAACCACACGGCCTGTCTTGGCTGTATGGATCTCACATTCATTTCCATAGTTGGAACTTATAATATTTTTCAGGGATTCCAGCATGATCCCCTCATCATCAGCAATCAGGATTCTGTACATTTTTTTCGCTCCTCTCCAGAGGAATATTGATCACTACCTCTGTTCCCATTCCTTCACCTTCACTGTATATTTCCATTAATCCGTCCCGCTCATAATACAGTTCCAGACGGCTGATCACATTATTCATTCCGATTCCCGTGGAATCACCCTCGCCTGAACTGCTGTGGACTTTTTTTGACAGTACTCTTTGTATCTGTTCTCCGGTCATGCCCAGTCCGTTATCCCGAACACTGATCTCAATATGGTCGTTCCATTTCTCCACACTGAGATCAATATGTCCTTCCCAATCTATATTCCGGATTCCATGATTGACTGCGTTTTCCACAACCGGCTGCAGGATCATACTGGGAACACGTACATTTTCCACATCACATTCCACTTTTTTTGAAAAATGGATGTCCCCGGCAAACCGTACATTCAGAATATAAATGTAATTGTCCACAGCCTCCAGTTCTTCCTCCAGTGTGGCATCTTCCTCACCCTTCTTTACATTGTAGCGAAAAAAATCTGCCATCTTTTCCACAAAGATACTGGTTTTTTCTGCGTCCTCCATCATTGCAAGCTGTACTCCTGCATTCAGGGAATTAAAAAGGAAATGCGGGTTGATCTGAGACTGGAGATACTTAAGCTGTGCCTCCTTGAGATGTGTTTCCATCAAAAGCTCCCTCTCTATCATCTGCTGTTCTTTTTCCATGCTGGCCTTTGTCCTGGCAATGTAAAGACCAAGATTATCCACCATGGTATTAAAGGCTCTTGTTACCGTTCCAAGCTCATCCCTGGAATCTGCTGGGGGCATCTTTACATTAAAATTCCCCTGACCTACCAGCTGTGCAGTTTCTGCCATATTAGTCAGCGGCAGGAACATCTCCCTTGTTGCCATGATCAGAAGGAACATTCCACAGATCACCACCAGAAGCATGATCATCATATTACTGATCTCCAGATATCTCATAACCGCCCGGAGAGCTGCATAAGTCTGGGAATTTTCTTTAAAAAGCTGCTTGTTCAGCTCATCCATAGAACTCTGGATATAACTGTAAAGCTCCAGACTTTCATCATATTCCTGCTTATATTTCTCCACATTCCTGCCTCTCTTGGCAGCTACAGTTCCTGCGGTACAGTAAAGATATGATTCCGACATCTTACGTATCTTCTTCTCCAGAAGTTTTACGGAATCATCAATATTCCGTTCATTTAACTTCTCCAGCTCCTGCCTGTATTTCGCCTCATTCTGATAATAATCCATCAGTGCCTGAGAGTTTTTTACCTTCAGATACTGGTACATACTGTCCTGCACATCGTCAAAAACCTGCCCAAGCTCTGTGATCTGGGCATTGCTGGCATACACATCATCCATCTCCTGCATGGAGTTGTTGATCCGCGCATAAAACAGCATGTTGATGCTGAACAGTAAAACTGCCAGCACGCCAACCTCGATCATGATCTTGCTTACAAGAGAAAAGTCACTCCAACGGATCTTTTTCATCTGTGACTGCCTCCCTCCTCATCTTCTTCACTGCTGTTCTGTCAAGAAAATTAATGTCTACGTTGTAGAAAGAATTGGTTCTTCCATCTTCTATATAGCTGGTGACTGCCTCCACACTGTACTGTCCCAGCTGGGTCGTGTCCACATCACAGGTAACTGAAATAACACCTTTTTCAACTGCCGCCAGAATATCCTCAGATGTATAATAACCAATGATCTTCACTTTTCCTGCAAGGTTGAAATCCAGAATTGCCTGTCTTGCACACTCCGTTGTCTCCTCATCCATACACACAAGGATATCCGGAACATTCCGCTTCTGCTGAAAAATATCAGTAACTGCCTCCTCTGTTTCAAAGGTTCCTGTTGACAGAAGATTCCTTCCCTTGATCTCAATATCCTCAGAACCAGCTGCCATCTTCACCGCATTGCTGATCTGAGTGTATATCTGACTTTCGTTCATATCATCAATGTCCCGTTTCTGCAGAATCAGGATCTTCTTCGTGTTCTCATCCACGTATTTGGCAACAATTTCCCCGTAAGCCATGCCAAGCTGATAATCGCTGACTCCCACAAAGCTCTGGCGGCGGCTGTGCACCGCATCACTCATGACTGTAACCACCGGTATTCCGTTTCTTACTGCAGTATTGATCGCTTCTTCCAGACCGGCTTCTCCATTATACTGCAAGATAATACCATCCGCCTTGGCCGCAATGCTCATATTCATATAATCAAGTTTATCATAGGATGTTTCTCTGTCCGGCCCCATGATCTCAATCAGTACATTATTGGGAGCCGCTTTTTTCTTCGCACTGTCATATACTGCCTGCCAGAACTGGGAATCGGGGCTGTCCACGATCATGTCGTACTGGTATTTATATATTTTCTCTTCCTGTTTATCCAACCCTGCTTTTTCACTGATTCCTCTGTAATAGGATTCTCCTGTCACATAAGTAAGTACTATCACGGCAGCAAAGATCAGCAGGATACAAACTGATTTTTTCTTCATAGTACACTCCGTTCTGTTTCGCAAAATATTCAAAGTTTAGTTTATCATAATTCCACAGAAAAGTCACTGCTTAACATGGATTTTCTGTGCACTTTCATGTTATATTAATAACTATAACATTGCCAAAGGAGGCCGCAAGACATGACAAACGCAACCAAGCTTGCCCTGGAAGAATCCCTGAAACATCTGCTTCTTAAGAAGCCTTTAGATAAGATCACCATCAACGACCTGACTACGGACTGCGGGATCAGCCGCATGACTTTTTACTATCATTTCAAAGATATCTATGATCTTGTGGAGTGGTGCTGTCTGGAAGATGCCAGAATTGCCCTTCAGGGCAAAAAAACCTCTTCCACATGGCATGAAGGGCTTCTGCAGATCTTTGATGCCGTGATGGAAAACAAGCCGTTTATCTTAAATGTATACCGCTGCGTGGGGCGGGAACAGATCGAGAATTATCTGTTCCAGCTTACCTGCGATCTTCTTATGGGCGTGGTAACAGAAAAATCAAAAGATATCCCCATCACGGATGAACAGAAAATTTTTATCGCAGATCTGTATAAATACAGCTTTGTAGGGATCATGCTGGACTGGATCAAAAACGGCATGCGCGAAGATTATCGCGAAATCGCAGATGATACCGCAACCGCACTGTACGGAAGCATCGACAACGCCATCCGCAATTTTGCCGCCAGAAACAAAACAGCAGAAATGCATACAGAATAAAAACTTATCAAAACAGACATAATGATAAAAAACTGAACACTTTCGGTATTTTGTAAATAGAATCTTTTTTCCGGATGGGCTATCATAGCCTCAACAGCAACAAAGAACAGTTAATCCGATACAAACAGGTATCTCATTTACGAAAGGTGGATGTCATATGTCAGATAAAAAAGGATTCATGGGACTTGCAGCACTTGCGGCAGCCGGAGCCGGCGCAGCCATGCTGATGAAAAAAACAAGAGAGATCAACGAAGAGGAAAACCTCCATGTGAAAGAAACTACTGCAAACTACCGCAACACCGAGCGTGGAAAGCATGACAAAAACAGCAAAGGGATTTATTATTCCAACGGTAACTACGAAGCCTTTGCCCGTCCGGAAAAACCGGAAGGTGTGGACGACAAGCATGCCTACATTGTAGGAAGCGGTCTTGCTTCCCTGGCTGCTGCATGCTTCCTGGTAAGAGACGCACAGATGCCAGGTGATCATATCCACATCCTGGAAGCCATGGATATTGCCGGCGGTGCCTGCGATGGAATCTTTGATCCGTCCAGAGGCTATATCATGCGTGGCGGTCGTGAGATGGAAAACCATTTCGAGTGCCTGTGGGATCTTTTCCGCAGTATTCCTTCTCTTGAAAAACCGGGTGCTTCTGTTCTGGACGAATTCTACTGGCTGAACAAGCACGACCCGAACTATTCTCTCTGCCGTGCAACCGTCAACCGTGGACAGGATGCCCATACCGACGGAAAATTTAACCTGAGCCAGAAGGGTTGCATGGAGATCATGAAGCTGTTTATGACAAAGGATGAGGATCTTTACGATAAAACCATCGAAGATGTATTTGATGATGAAGTGTTTGATTCCACCTTCTGGCTGTACTGGAGGACCATGTTCGCATTTGAAAACTGGCACAGTGCTCTGGAAATGAAGCTTTACTTCCAGCGTTTTATCCACCACATTGCAGGTCTTCCGGATTTCAGCGCCCTGAAATTCACCAAGTACAACCAATACGAATCCCTGATCCTTCCCATGAAAAAATATCTGGAGGATGCAGGTGTTGACTTCCAGTTTAATACTGAGGTCACAAACGTGATCTTTAATTTTAAAGATGGCAAAAAGATCGCCACTGCTATCGAATGCAAGGTAAAAGATGTGGAGCAGGGCATCCTTCTTACAGAAAATGATTATGTTTTCGTCACTAACGGAAGCTGTACAGAGGGCACGATCTACGGCGACCAGAACCACGCACCAAACGGTGATGCAGAGGTACGCACCAGTGGTGTATGGTCTCTGTGGAAAAATATCGCAGCTCAGGATCCTTCCTTCGGACATCCGGAAAAGTTCTGCTCAGACATTTCCAGAACAAACTGGGAATCCGCTACTGTCACCACTCTGGATGACCGTATTATCCCTTATATCACCAATATCAGCCAGCGTGACCCACGTACCGGCAAGGTTGTTACCGGTGGTATCGTAAGCTGCCAGGATTCCAAATGGCTCTTAAGCTGGACCATCAACCGTCAGGGACAGTTCAAAGAGCAGGATCCGAAGAAGGTCTGTGTATGGGTTTACGGATTGTTCACAGATGTTCCCGGTGATTATATCAAGAAGCCGATGAAGGATTGTACCGGTAAGGAAATTACCGCCGAGTGGCTGTACCACCTGGGTGTTCCGGTAGATCAGATCGACGATATGGCAGAAAACAGCGCTGTCTGCGTTCCGACCATGATGCCGTACATCACCGCCTTCTTCATGCCGCGTACCAAAGGTGACCGCCCGGATGTTATCCCGGATGGCTGTGTAAATTTTGCATTCCTGGGACAGTTTGCGGAAACTCCTCGTGATACCGTATTCACAACAGAGTATTCCGTACGTACTGCAATGGAGGCTGTATACGGACTTTTCGGTGTAGACCGTGGAGTTCCGGAAGTATGGGGAAGCGTTTACGATATCCGTGAGCTTCTGGACAGCAGTGTGAAACTGATGGACGGAAAATCCCCGCTGGAGATCCAGCTGCCAGGGCCGCTGAATGCACTGAAGAAACCACTTCTGAATGTTGTGAAGGGTACTGTGGTTGAGAAAGTACTGCGGGATCATGATGTGCTGAAAGATTATATGTAAGATATACAGCCTGCCAGGCAGATATTCTCAATCCGAAAATTAAGATTTGAACACAGTAACGGAGCCTCCGGTTCTATTCTTGCAGCAATCCCCCGGAAATACTTCTCGCGCGGTATTTCCGGGGGATTATTTTATTTTCTGATACTTATTTTCCCAGTGTTTCATTCATACTTCCGGAACGGAAGCCCTGAAGATCCAGAGTCACGTAAGAAAATCCCAATGTGCGGAATTTCTCTGTGATCTTTGTTCTTGTTTCATTATCTGCAATTTTCAGGATCTCTTCTTCCGGAACCTCGATCCTTGCCATGGTACCGTGGATGCGAACACGGAACTGATGGAATCCCAGATCCATCAGAAACTGCTCGGCCTGATCTACCATGTGAAGCTTCTCCTCGGTAATGGGCTCACCGTATACAAATCTGGAAGCAAGACAGGCAAAGGATGGCTTATTCCAGGTTGGAAGATTCATGTCTTTTGACAGCTCCCGGATCTCTTCTTTATAGAGGCCTGCTTCCTGGAGCGGACTGCGGACCCCAAGCTCCTGGATAGCCCTTTTTCCCGGACGGTAGTCGCCCAGATCATCCATGTTGGAACCTTCCACGATCATGTTCATATGGCGCGCCTTTGCAGCTTCCCAAAGTCTGGTAAAGATGGCTTTTTTGCAGATATAGCAGCGGTCCGGCGGATTCTGACGGAACCCCGGGATGTCGAATTCGTTGATCTTGCATATCTCCTGGCAAATGTGATTTTCCTGGCAGAAATCTTGCGTTTCTTTCAGTTCTCTGTCGGTGAAGGAGCATGGACATGCGGTAATGGCCATAGCTTTGTCGCCAAGTGTTTCCTGTGCAGCTTTCAGCAAAAATGTGGAGTCCACTCCACCGGAAAAAGCTACGGCTACACTTCCCAGGGAACGGAGGATTTCCTGGAGTTTTCTGTATTTTTTTTCAAGTGTGATGTTATCTGTTGCTGGCATATGTTCTGTCACCTCGTAATTTGTAAAATCTTATTTTTGCCGGATCCGAATCTGTAATTTTCAGATTTGTTCTTATTGACATGCTCTCGCAATGCTATGTGTGTATTCTTTATTGTAAACGATACCTTTTTGCCATACAAGTATTTTTCTACCTGACAGATGTACTATAAAATTTATTAGTATCCTCTCTGTTTCCAAACATAATAAGACCGGAAATACAGCATATGCCATACTTCCAGTCTTTCTTTTTACAGTTATTACATTTCGATCACATCAAGATCATCCGGAACAAACAGATTTCCGTGATAATACTCTCTGCCTTCTGCTCCGTAAAGCTCTTTACGTTTCTTAATGTTCTTATCCTCTGTGTGATACAGGACAAGATTCTTAACTCCAAGGTTCTCAGCCAGCTCACTGGCATCCTTAACTGTGGAGTGATGCTTCTCATAGGGATTGAAGATATCACGCTGTCCATACAGGCAGAATGCTTCGTGGAACATCCAGTCGCTGCCTTTTGCGTATTTCTCTTCACATTCATTGTATGGCTCGTCTCCGCAGCAGGTAAGTACCTTACCACCGTCATAGATCATCTGGAATCCGAACTGTTTCGCCTTGGTGGAACCGATATCAAAGAAAGTCACTTTCTTATTAAGAATTGTTTTTTTCTCGCCGTCTTTTACCTCGATCAGATGAAGTCTGTCACCGATGTACTGTGTCTCCTTCTTATTCAGAAGCTTAAATGCCATGTCTTTGAGAAGTCCGATCACTTCATCATGAGCATAGATGTTTGCCTCGCCCTGATAAGTGCCTTTTTTCATGTTCTGGCAAATGATGCGGATCACCCACACGATCCCCATGATATGGTCTACGTGCTTATGTGTAACAAAGATCTCATGAACATCCATCAGATCAACGCCAGCCTTCTTCAGCTGAGAAAGCACTGTATTTCCGCCGCCTCCGTCAACCAGAAAATGGCCGTACTCATCGCTGAGCACAAAACATGTATTGTAGCACTCTGTTACCAGTGCGTTACCTGTTCCAAGCATGGTTAATTTCATTCTGTTCTCCTCCTGTATAGCCCTGGTCATCAAACATTCAGCCACCCACCATTCTGCTCTCTGACACTCTGACCGGCTGTCTCTGGTCATATTACAGACACATATACAACCGTTTAATTTTTTTTCTTATTTTTTCTGTGTTTTTCGTGTCCAATGATAACATTATGAAGAAATATTTTCAATGAGATCCATTCATTTTCATAGCAGAAAAATCAATCCACAAATCTTCATATATTCCTGTTTTCACAGAATCCAGTCCGGTGCTCCCTTGCATCCTCTGTCATCCAGTTTATCTGCATCGCAGATAACAGAAATATATAATATATGGATCCTGTACAAAAACAGGAGCAGTCACATGGCGTACCATGTCTGCTCCTGTTTTACATTTTTATTATTTCAGCATCTCTATCTCCGTCTCAAAATACTGTTCCTGAAACCGGACCTGTTCTCTGATCTCCTGTGCTGTCATGGTCATATCTTCCGGAACTGCCACCCATTTGTCTTCCACATCATTAAGGCGGTGGATGATGGCTATCACTTTTCCTATAAATTCCTTTACCGGGTGATCGATCCCCAGAACATAAACGTCCTGTTCCTCGCCGTCCGGAGCGATGATCCCTTCGATGTAGCCGTAATTTACCGGGTAAAAAAGATCTTTGTGTTCCGGATGGTAACTGTTCATTGGACGGTCGATCATGATATGCACAAGCTGGCCCGGAGTCGGTTTCTTATTCTCATAAACCATCTGCTTCATTTATATTCCTCTTTAAGCACATACAAGAAATTAACGGATTTTTCTATTATGCCAGTAAATCGAAGATTTTTATTTCAATCCGTTCTTCGTTTTACCAAATCTCAGACTCTACAGCCGCACGCTCAATGCCAAGACCCTTCATATATCGATCCATAAATGCGTTGAATCCTTTCACACCTTCTGCTTCCGGCGCCAGTGTGCTGCCTTCGTTTCCTTTGAAGACATCTTCATCCAGGAAATCCGCAAGGTCTTCGCCTTCTCTCCTGTTAATCAGATAGGAAGCCAAAAGTGCGATTCCCCAGGCTCCGCCTTCTCCTGCTGTAGACATTACGGATACCGGTGCATCTACCGCATCTGCAAGGATCTGCTGGCCGACCCCCTTTGTCTTAAAGAGACCGCCGTGGCCCAGAAGCTTATCGATCTTTACATGCTCCTGATTCAGAAGGATATCCAGACCTACACGCATGGCGCCGAGGCAAGTGTAAAGATTATTTCGCATAAAGTTTGCCAGTGTAAATTTGCTCTCAGGAGAACGTACAAACAGTGGACGTCCCTCTTCAAAGCCGGTCATATGCTCGCCGGAGAAATAGCAGTAGGAAAGAAGTCCGCCACAGTCCGGGTCGCCTTCCATGGCTTTGTTATAAAGAGTTCCGAACAGTTTGTTCATATCTACTTCCATGCCCATAGCTTCTGCAAATTCCTTAAACACATTTACCCATGCGTTCAGATCCGAAGTACAGTTGTTGGAATGTGCCATGGCAACCGGATCTCCTGCCGGAGTGGTAACCATGTCGATTTCTTTATACGGTTTGGAAAGTGCCTTCTCCAGGACGATCATGGCAAATACAGATGTTCCCGCAGAAACATTTCCGGTACGCCGACGGACACTGTTTGTGGCAACCATACCGGTTCCTGCGTCTCCCTCAGGCGGACACATCGGGATTCCAGCTTTCAGATTTCCGCTTACATCCAGAAGTTTTGCGCCCTCCTCAGTAAGAACTCCTGCATCCTGACCTGCCACCAGAGCTTTCGGCATAATATCGCGAAGCTTCCATGGGAAACCATAAGGTGCAACCAGTTCATCGAACTTCTGAACCATCTCCTCGTTATAGTCCTTCGTTTCACTGTCGATTGGGAACATACCTGCCGCATCACCGATACCAAGAACTCTTTTTCCGGTGAGTTTCCAGTGCACATAGGCTTCCAGAGTGGTGATATAATCGATATCTTTTACATGCTCCTCACCGTTAAGGATTGCCTGATACAGGTGTGCGATGCTCCATCTCTGAGGGATATTGTAATGGAAAAGCTCTGCCAGCTTCTCAGAGGCTTCTCCTGTGATGTTGTTTCTCCAGGTACGGAACGGGACCATCAGCTCTCCCTCTTTATTAAACGGCATATAGCCATGCATCATGGCACTGACACCAAACGCACCTACGCTTGTAAGCTCCACTCCATATTTTTTCTGAACATCTTCTGCCATATCCTGGTAACTGCCCTGGAGACCTTTCCAGATCTCCTCCAGGCTGTATGTCCAGATACCATCCACATACTGGTTCTCCCATTCATAGGCTCCGGATGCGATGGGCTGGTTCTTATCGTCCACCAGAACTGCCTTGATCCTTGTGGAACCAAACTCAATACCAAGAGCCGTGCGATTCTCAAGAATTGCTGTTTTTGCCTCATTTACTCCCATTGTAAAAAACCTCCCATATTATTTGCTGAAATACATGCTGTTCCATCTCAGCTCATTCTGCAGATTCCGGATCGTTGTATCGCCATCAATATAAACCGCTTCAATACCCATAGCTGCTGTTTTCCAGTCACCCTCGCCACCGAAGCCATAGCCTTTTTCCATCAGTCGCTGGATCGCAAGTCCCGGAAGCTGCTTCAGGGAGCCCAGATCACCAAAGTGTGTTACGATAGCCTGATAGTTTTTCTCCTCGAGGAAGCGCTCAAAACCGATCTCGATCCCTGCTTGGACTGCTACATGCTTCTTAAATTCCTCAGGGTCACGTCCATCCAGAATCATGTCATATTTATTATAATATTCTTCTACCAGAACATCAATATCTCCCTTGCTTACATCCTGAACATATTCTGCGATCTCATTAACCGGATAAGCATCGATCTCCCAGTTTTTCCTGGGGATGGGTGATAGTGGTAATGCCCTGTCCCTGTCTTGCATATAGTGAATTATCATAGCCGGTTACCGCAACATCTTCCGGGATCTTTTTGCCCTGACGTTCCAGTTCTTCCATGACCTGGACAGCGATCTGTTGTTTTTATTATTTATCAAAAGTTCCATATAAAGAAAGGCCGGAACACCCTCCCCATTCTGGTGTTCCGGCCTTTATATGCTGCCTTGCATATTTATTTCAAAGTTTTTGCTGCCTTCCGATCATTTCCTGCCTTAGCGGTACATCTTCATATAATCCCCGTGTGCCTCGATCAGCTCATCACACATTGCCTGGATGTCTTTGATGTTCAGCTCTGCACCTGTGTGCGGGTCCATCATGGCTGCCTGATAGATTTTCTGGCGGTCTTTGGTCACTGCTGCCTCAATAGCAAGGAGCTGCGGGCTGATATTGGATGAATTCATAGCTGCCAGCTGTGTAGGAAGCTTGCCCACTTTTACCGGATGTACACCGGTTCCGTCGATATAGCATGGAACCTCTACGCAGGCATCCGACGGAAGGTTATCGATGTAACCGTTGTTAAGAACATTTCCACCGATCTTGTACGGTGTGTTTGTAACAACAGCCTCCATGATATAAGAAGCATACTCTTTACTTCTCTCATGGCCGATCTTGCCATCCTTGAGGATATCCTCGCGCTCTTTTTCCCAGCCCTCGATCTGTTTGATACATCTTCTCGGATATTCGTCAAGCGGAATATTGAACTCCTCGATCATCTCCGGATATTTGGATTTAATGAAGAACGGATTATACTCTGCATTGTGCTCACTGGACTCTGTGCAATAGTATCCAAGATGACGGATATACTCATAACGCACCATGTCCTCATGCTTCTCACCGGAGGTATTCTTCTCCTCGGCAATTCTGCGGATCTCCGGATACAGATCATTTCCGTCTTTGTCGTGGATCTCAAGGAGCCACGCCATGTGGTTGATACCTGCGATCAGCTCTGTACGTCCCTCAATCTTGTCTTCCATTCCCATTCCCTCAAGAAGCTTCTGGGAGCAGACCTGAACGCTGTGACAGAGGCCTACAGTACGGATCTTTGTAAAACGCTGCATATAGCCGGTAAGCATTGCCATAGGGTTGGAGTAGTTCAGGAACAGAGTGTTCGGGCAGACTTCTTCCATATCCCGGGCAAATTCTTCCAGAACCGGAATGGTACGAAGTGCACGCATGATTCCGCCGATTCCCAGGGTATCTGCGATTGTCTGTTTGATGCCGTATTTCTTCGGGATCTCAAAGTCTGTTACGGTGCATGGCTCATAGCCGCCTACCTGAATAGCATTGACTACGAAATCTGCATCTCGAAGTGCATCTTTACGGTTCTCTGCACCAAGATAGGTCTTGATCACTGCACGATCCTCGTTTACGTTGTGGTTGATGGCACTTAAGATAATTCTGGAATCCTCCAGCCTCTTCTCATCGATATCATAAAGTGCGATCTCGCTCTCGCGAAGTGCCGGTGTACACATACAGTCACCAAGTACATTTCTTGCGAAAACCGTGCTTCCTGCTCCCATAAATGTAATTTTGATCATGTTCGTTCCTCCTGCCTGTCTTTTTGGATTTTTCTGTGACAGATTTTTCTGTTCTTGGCAAAAATCCTGATTTTCTGCTGATTCTGCGGCGCAGCCCCGCTTCGTTATTATTATGGTTTTATGATACTACCGGAAGCATCTTTAAAATATGTACTTTGATGTCAATAATTGTTGTTTTGTTGCATGAAATATAAATGCCCGTTTACTAATACAGTTCAGAAATTTCCTATAAAACATATTTCCTATAAAATTTACTTCCATTCGTTTTTATGCTTTTTTATGTTTTCGGAACATTGCAAAGTAATTTTCCATAATGCAAAAACTCTCCATCCGATACCAGGATCATATATATCCTGATTCGGACAGAGAGCTGTTATTTTTTATTGCAAAGGTCTGCCAGCAACAAAAGGTACTGCCAGTTATCAGGCCTCAGATTCCGTATAATCGCCCTTCTTTCCATTCACTACAAGTCTTCTCTTTTCTTCCTTGTATTCTCTCGGACTTCTTCCTGTTCTTGCCTTGAATACCTTGGAAAAAGCCAGCGGATCTCCATACCCTACTCTTGCAGCTACTTCACTGACCTGAATATCTCCGTTTTTCAGAAGAGTTTTCGCCTTCTCAATGCGAAGATTCATAAGATATTCCTGCGGCGAGCATCCAAGGCTTTTTTTAAATGAACTGGTAAGATAGCTCCGGTTGACGCCAATGCGGTCTGCCAGCTCATTGATCTTCAGCCTCTTGTCAAAGTTGGCTGCAATGTAATCCACTGCATGCTCCACATAAACGGAATTTGGATATCTGTGGGATGGAAGAAGCTTGCCTTCTCTCAGACATGCATCCCGGTTATCTGTGATCAGGTCAGAAAAAAGAAGCAGCAGAAGTCCGTTTCGTTTCAGCTCATTTTCAAAAACGAGCTTGTTGGTCCGTACCATTGCATCAATATACTTCGCAGCATTTTCCATGCAGTGGATCCTTCGGACCGGATTTTCCCGGCTAAAACCACTTACATGAATCA
Source organism: Blautia sp. LMAG:89 (assembly GCF_008679485.1). Taxonomy (NCBI): domain Bacteria; kingdom Bacillati; phylum Bacillota; class Clostridia; order Lachnospirales; family Lachnospiraceae; genus Blautia; species Blautia sp. LMAG:89. Next base: position 401,494 of record NZ_NANC01000004.1, read on the forward strand.
CTTCCTCGGCAATCATTCCCTCAAATCCTACCCAGCGGTACGTCCAGGGATCGTCCATGTCTGCCTCATACCAGGCCTCCACACTGGGTGGAATCAGAAATGCTTCTCCACCGGTCAGATGATACTGATAGCCATCCATCTCAAAAACTCCGCTTCCGGATTCCACGATATGAAGTACATGGGAGATCCTTTTATTTGGTCCAAATCGATATCCCGGATCACATTTTTCCCACCCACAGTAAGTAAGACAGAGATCCACCGCACCTTTCTTTAAATTCTCCAGACATTTATAGCTGTCTGAGTTTGTAAAACCAACTGTATGAAGCAACTTGCCACCTCCCTGATGTCATATATTACATTTCCGACCGTGCGCTGCTTCGCCACCCAATAACAGACCGCCATATCCGGCGGCCTGTTATTTTTCTGGTCAGGCGGATGTTTTTTCTACAGACAGTTTTTATTCCATCACTTGCAGAAATCAGTCCTCTGCTTCAATTGTATACAATACAGAATGGAAGTCACCGTTTGTCTTATTGCAGTAGTCACGATCAACCGGGATTCCTGCATACATCAGCTCATTTCCGTAAGCTTTCAGGCACTTATCTTCCCATTTTACTTTGTAAAGCTGATCCTCGTCAAGACCTTTGAACCGCAGACGCATCCAGGAAGCATTTACCTTGTTCAGTCTCTCATAGTATCCGGCAACTGCCTGTTTTTTGTCTCTGGAAACAACCATCCATGCAGTATCATTTCCTTCGAACGGGCTTAAGATACGGTAGAAATCACCCTCCACCTGGATCAGATCACGATGTTCCTTCATGAATTCCACCTGTGCCTTTACCTCTTCGATCTCTTCATCACTTAAGAGGTTCAGATCCAGCTCATAGCCAAAGGTTCCGAAATATGCCACATTTGCTCTTGTGGAAAGCGGTGTGGTACGGTGCAGCTGATGATTCGGTACTGCTGATACATGAGATCCCATGCTGACGATCGGATAGACAAAGGAGGTACCGTACTGGATCTTTTCTCTCTCAGCTGCATCGGTATCATCACTGGTCCATGTCTGCGGTGCAAAATACAGCATTCCCGGATCAAATCTTGCTCCGCCGCTTGCGCAGGATTCAAAGAGGATGTCAGGGAATCTCTCTGTCAGTCTTGTATACAGCTCATAAACACCAAGGATATATTTATGCATAGTCTTGCCCTGATCTGCTGCAGATGCGCCGCGGCTGAAAGGCTCAGACATATAACGGTTCATATCCCATTTAATGTAGGAAATGGAAGATTCCTCGATAACCTTGGAGATGGAATCATAAATGAAATCCACAACCTCAGGTCTGGAAAAATCAAGAACGTGCTGATGTCTTGAGTGAGACTCAAAACGGTCCGGTGCTCCGATGAGCCAGTCCGGATGTGCTCTGTAGCAGTCACTGTTCTTGTTTACCATCTCAAGCTCTACCCAGAGACCGAATTTCAGTCCCATCTCCTCGATCTTGCGGGAAAGTCCGGAAATTCCGTTTGGAAGCTTATTCTTATTTACAAACCAGTCGCCAAGGCCCTGGTAATCATCGTTTCTGGTTCCGAACCATCCGTCATCCAGAACGAAAAGCTCTACCCCAACCTCTTTGGCTTTTTTTGCAATATTAAGGATTTTTTCCTCATCAAAATCAAAATAGGTCGCTTCCCAGTTATTGAGGAGAATCGGGCGTGCATGATTTCTCCATTTTCCACGCATCAGACGGTCACGGTACAGTCTGTGGTAAGCCTGGCTCATTCCGTTTAAGCCCTTATCACTGTATACCATAACAACCTCCGGAGTCTGGAATTCCTCATCTCTGGAAAGCTCCCAGGAAAATCCCTGTGGATTGATTCCCATCATAACTCGTGTCATCTCGTAGGTGGAAACCTCGACCTGTGCAAGGAAGTTGCCGCTGTACACAAAGCTGAATCCAAAAACCTCGCCTGTGTCTTCTGTTGTATGAGGACGCTTCAGTGCGATAAACGGATTCTGCTCAGAGCTGGAACCGGTTCCTGCAAGACTCTGTACAGCCTGTGTACCCATCTCAAGTTTACGTGTTTTTACATAGCGCTCACGTGCCCACGCACCGGAAAGATGGATCATCTCATAATCCATATCCGGAAACTCCACTGCTGCACTCATCACATTCTCAAGGCGGATCTTCTGATCCCCTTTCTGAACAAGGCGTGCGCTTCTGGTGATCACCGGGTAATCCTCATATACGGAATATGTAAGAACAAGGTCTGTGTCCATCACAGAATCATGAAGTGTGATATCCAGAGATGTTGCTTCCTCATCACTTTCTGTATAAGTTGCCGGAAGACCTGCAAGCTTCTTCTTTCCGCCATAGATCTCATGAGAAACATATTTGAAATCTACGATCTCGCTTCCGTTCTCCTGACGAACAGTAAGGGCAGGGTTTCTGTAGTCACCGGTTCCGTAAACAGGATACTCCTGTTTGGTATACTGCATGGAAAGAAGTCCCGGTTCCGGAACGCATACAGCCATCAGGGAACGCATGATCTCTTCATGAAGATAACTGAAATCCTCTTTATCGCGAATAGCTTTTCCATAGTACAGATTCTCCATCTGACCATTTTCCATGATACAGGTGATGTAGCTTAAATGTTTGTTATAAATGTGGAATGTCTTTGATCCCTCGTGAAATTTAATCGGCATAATTTTCTCCTTTTTTTCGTTTACTGCGGATAAAAATATCCGCCTCTTTCCTTAAGAATCATCAAATAACTGTGCATTTTGGCATTTGCTTCGATAAAAATACCGCTGACAACCTCAATAACCAAATCCTCAGTTATATACATTGTCAGCGGTCTTGTATTACCTTATGTAATATTTCTGATTACAGTTTTCCACCGCTGGTAGCAATACCTTCGATAAACTGTTTCTGGAAGATCATGTAGATCACAATCATCGGAATGCAGGCGATCAGAGATGCAGCCATCAGTTCCGGGAATTTGGATACGTACTGGCCCTGCATCTTTGCAAGTGCGGAAGAAAGTACCAGCATATCCTTATCTGTATTAACGATCATCGGCCACATCAGGTCTTTGAATGCGAATACAGCTGTGAAAATTCCAAGTGCGACCATACTGGATCTTGTAAGTGGTGCCATGATGTAAAGGAAGGTCTGACCGATGTTACATCCGTCAAGTCTGGCAGCCTCCTCCAGATCCTTCGGCAGTCCCATGTATCCCTGTCTCAGAAGGAAAGTACCGAATGCAGTAACAATACCTGGGAATACAAGGGCAAAGATCGTATTCAGCATACCCATCTTGCTGACCATCAGGTACTGCGGGATGATGAAAATCTGTACCGGAACCATCATCTGGAACAGTACAAGACTGAAGCAGAGATCACGGCCCTTGAAGTTCAGTCGTCCAAATGCATAGCCTGCCATAGTTGCTGTAAGAACCGCACACACTACTCGGAAGAAGATCAGAAGCAGTGTATTCTTGTACAGAAGCAGGAAGTTCATGTTATTGATAACAGAAATAAATGCGTCTTTTCTCCATATTTTCGGGAAAATAGTGAAAGGATCTACAGATGTTGCTTCAGTTACAGTTTTAAAAGCTGTCAGGATCATCCAGATAAATGGCACAAGCATCGTTATGGACACAATGATCAGTATGACATGTATTAAAATAGTGGTTAATTTCTTTTTTGTTTCCATACTATCCATGGTTAATCCCCCTTTTTAGTTGTAGAATACCCATTTCTTCTGACCGATCATCTGGAATACTGTCAGGATCATGGTGATAATAAGAAGTACTACTACGATCGTAGCACCGTATCCCATGTTCTTATTGATAAATGCATATTTATAGAACAGGTAAACCAGTGACTGAGTCTTGGTAAGTGCCGGGTTTGACTTGTCAATAACCATATAGATCAGGTCGAATACCTGAAGGGATCCGATCACACGGGTAACAAGTACGAAGAAAATGGTTGGTGAAAGAAGCGGGATCGTAATGCTGAAGAATGCATTCACACCTGTAGCTCCGTCAATCTCTGCCGCTTCATAATAATCTCTCGGAATTTCCTGAAGTCCTGCCAGAAAAAGAACCATATTGTAACCGATGATAGACCATACACCGATGATCGCAACTGCAAATACTGCAATTTTCGGATTAGAAACCCAGTTTACATGAACATGGAAAACGTTATTGATAAGACCATAATCAGAGTTGAACAGCCATCTCCATACCATGGCTACCGCTGCCGGAGCTGCTACCATCGGAAGGAAGATGATGGTTCTGTAAATAGAACGGCCCTTCATCTTTCTGTTAAGAAGTACTGCAAGAACAAGTGCGATGACAATGGAAAAAGGGACCTCCACGATCGCATATTTGAATGTGTTGATCAGTGCCTGCCAGATCTCTTTATCTGCAAAAACCTTCTGATAGTTCTGTAAACCGATAAAGATATTTCCTTTACCAAAATCTCCTGTTTTGAAAAAGCTCTGGTAAATAGTCTGGAAGATCGGAATGATGTTCAATACAATCAGTCCGATGGTTGTTGGGAGAATAAACAGCCAGCCCCAGAGGAACTCACTGCGCTCTCTCTTTGTCCGTGCCTGTGACTTGGTAGTTTTAGCCATAAGAATCACTCCTTCTATTCCTTCTATGTATGAGGCCGCTGCACCTGAGTGCGGCGGCCCCTCTCATTACTGCACTTAATTATCGGTGTTTCTTAATGCTTACTCCTCAGCCAGCTTCTCGTTCATCTGATCAGCCATCTGCTTGCAAGCCTCTTCCATTGTGATGTCGCCTGTGTATACGCCCTTAAGGATCTCGTTGTCCTCGTTCTCCCATGTTACAGTAGATTTGGAGTATGGACGGATCTCCATGTCATCCATCATGTTCAGATAAGCCTGAAGGTTGAAGTCTGCGGATTTAGCCCATGCATCAGATGTATCTTTGTATGCACTCATTGTAACACCAAGCTCAGCCTGTTTCTCCTGAGCCTCTTTGGATCCGAGGTACTCGATCAGCTGCCAAGCTTCGTCTGTGTGCTCACCGGAAGCAGATGCTGCCCATCCAAGTCCGTTATATAAGGAAGCTCTTCTGCCTGTCTCAGCATTTTTAGGAAGCTCTACACAATCACAGTTCGCTGCTGTGTACTCGTTCTCTTTAAATGCTGCAAGCATCCAGGAGCCCTGGCATGTCATAGCGATCTTGCCAGCCTCGAAAAGTACGTCCTCGTTGTTCTCGGACATTGTCTCAAGAGACGGGATCACGCCATCCTTGATCCATCCTTCCAGTGTCTGCATAGCTGCGATCGTCTTCTCATCATCCCAGCCGGATTTTGTCTTGTCATCGCTGATGATGTATCCGCCGTTATCATAGATCAGGTTGTAGTATCCGGCCTGGTTGTTATCATTTCTCATTCCGAGACCGTACTGGGAACCATCATCCTTAGTAAGCTTCTTAGCTGCCTCTGTAACATCATCCCATGTCCAGTCAGCTGTCGGATAATCAAGTCCTGCCTCGTCAAATAATGTCTTGTTGTACCAGAGAGCGATTGTATCTACATCCTTCGGTACTGCATAATATTTATCATCGTATGTATACAGTCCCCAGATATCCTCCGGATAGTTCTCCGGATCGATCAGATCGCTGTCTTTGATCTTATCGGTCAGATCAAGAAGCATATCGTTGGACATGTATCTCTGACTCTCGTTGGAGTGCATCCAGAATACGTCCGGAAGGGAACCACCCTGTGCACCGGCCTCAAGCATTGTCCAGTACTCATCCCATTTAACAACGGAGATCTCTGTCTTGATTCCTGTCTTCTCTGTGAAGTCTGCGAGAATTTCTTTGATTCCCGGCTCCTGGTTGGTGTCCCAGATGGATACGGAAAGTGTAACATCGTCACCTTTTGCATATACCGGAACTGCTGTCATTACCATGGCACCTGCTAACAATAATGCTGCTACTCTTTTGAAATTCATAACTTCTTCCTCCTTTTAAATCTTTCTTATTTTCCCTCTTTCTTTGGTCAGTTTTTATATTTTTTCACGTCCCTGACCGTTGATATTATTATAATTGCACATGGAAAAATGATAAATGGATTATTGTCATTTCAATATGGAAAAATGTTATTTTTTATTCATTTTATCCATTTTTTGTTCATACTTTGTTAATTATTCGTCATTTTTATATGTTTTCGTTTATTTTTTACATATATTTTCATATTTTTCACTATTTATGAGCATATTTTGGCACCCATTTATTTCCTTGTAGCAAAACCAACATTTTTACATATCTGTTTTTGTATGTTTTTACTAACTCAGCACATGTATAAATGTCATTTTCCGAAAAACACACTTTTCCTTTCCTAACATAATTCCATGCGTGCCATCATTTTCACATGTGCACGCAAAGTTCCATGTTTTTTTATACAGTCCCATAAACCGTGCTGATACTTATCTGCGTTCCCTCTCTTTACACACAATCAAAAACTGTGCTAAGATTAGCTGTATCGGACTTTTCCCATATGGTCCGTTTTTCATTTCTATATAAGGAGGTATTTCGTTATGAATCTTTTAAATGAAGATAATGTCGTTCATGTATTCCTCAACAAACTGGGCGACATCGTGATCGCCAATCTTCTTTTTATTCTCTGCTGCATCCCCGTGATCACCATCGGGCCGTCACTGACTGCCCTCTATCACTGCATGATGCGTACCGTAAAAGGGAATAACAACGGCACAACGAAAACATTTTTCAGAGCTTTTAAAGAAAACTTCAAACAGTCACTGATCATATGGCTGCTGATCCTTGCTGCCGGAGCCGTGATCATCCTGAATATCCGCTTTCTGCTCCATGCCGAAGGAAGCGCTGCACATATACTGTTTTATCTTTCTGTCGGAGTTCTGACTCTGCTGATAATTTTTACTTTATACATATTCCCGGTGATCGCAACCTTTGCCAATACACTGGGGGCACTTTGCAGAAATGCATTTCTGCTGGCATTTATGCATTTCCCCACAACGCTCGCCATTGCGGTGATCACGATCTTTCCATTGTATATGACATATCTCGATGCAAAGCTGCAGCCACTTTACGCATGCTGCTGGTTTTTCTTTGGATTTGGACTTGTAGCTTTTATAAATTCGATGCTGTTGTATCGATTTTTTAAGAAGCTGCTTCCTCCGGAGGAGGATATTTCGCTTTTGTGATGAAAAGCTTGGGAAAATTGTTATTTATTTAGATATAGTATTTTTAGATATAGTATTTTCGCTTTTCAAAGCGGAGGAAATCTGCGAGGGGGAAAGCACTCAGAGTTGCGAAGCCCGTTTTTCCCCCTCGCGCTCCCCCTTTCCGGGCACGCTATATTGTCGTACGCTGTGGGAATGTGTTAGTGTATTGGCACGGCGATGTATTCTACGGTATTGATGATGTTGCGCTATGCCGATGTATTGTCAATGTATTGATATCTCAACCCTGCACCGATACATTCCTCTGTATCTATATCTCAACCTTGCACCAATACATTTCACTGTATCTATATCTCAACCTTGCACCAATACATTTCACTGTATCTATATCTCAACCTTGCACCAATACATTTCACTGTATCAATATCTCAACCCTGCTCTGATGCATTCCTCTGTATCAATATCCCGCCACAACAACTCACCTCCAAGTCGACAGCGAAGCGCCTCGACCCATTCTTCCCCGGCAGGCCACAGGGAAACTCAGCCTTTCGTCCCAGTCATCCAGCGCAGCGCTGATGACCCATACAACTCCCAGAAAACCACCTCACTTCCCACTCTGAACCAAATTCCCACTCCGTCTACTCATTTTCCTATCTGCTCCCTCCTTACCTGTAGTCCCTCCCGCCATCGCCACTCTATCCCTTCCGCCCTGAAAAGCCAGCCCGTGAGGCGTGTGCTGTCTGTCACCGGACTCTGCAGGAGGGGAGCTGCTTCTTAGGCGGCGGAAATCTGCGTTGCTTCAAAAATTCTCGCTGTCTGAGCGGCTTCAGACGCGAGTTCGAGAATTTTTGAAGCGGTTTTAGCAGAATTCCGGCGCCTTAGAAGTCAGCCCCCGACGAAGCCCCGGTGACAGACAGCACACGCCTCACGGGCGTCCCCTTTCCCCCTTTCCCCCTTTTCCATTGCCCTCCCCACCCCAATATTGTATAATCATCTCATACAACATCCACCCCATTTTGTAACCCAAAATTACATTTAGTTTTTGCTGCATAACAAAAAACAGGAGGCCCAACCAAATGAAAAAAGAACCCAACCCACAGCACACCCTCTCCGTCTACTTCTGCGGCCAGGAAGACTGCGGCTCAGGCCACTCCTTCGGCCCGGCCATGCGCCCACACTACCTTCTCCACGTGATCTTCCACGGCAAAGGCATCTACCAGTGCAGCGGCCACACCTATCATCTGAAAGCAGGTGATGCTTTTCTCATCCGTCCAATGGACTCCATCTACTACCGCGCCGACACCTCCGACCCCTGGAGCTATGCCTGGGCAGGCTTTGACGGCTCCGCCTGCAAAGAAATCCTGAAACAGACCGTATTTTCCGACACCCCAATCTTCACCCCGGAAACACCCTCCCGGCAAAACAGCCTCCTCACCCACATGCAAAGCCTACTTGACACCTTTTCCGAAAACAACGGAAACGACCTTGCCTCCACAGGAAACCTTCTCCTGATACTATCCGACATGCAAAAAAAGCCCTCCGAAAGCAGGACCGACATCTCAAACCTGTACTTTCAGAAAGCCTCCGAATACATCAGAAACAACTATGCCTACCCCATCCAGATCTCAGACGTGGCACACTACGTAGGAATCGACCGTTCCTATCTTTACCGAATCTTCATGGAACATGAAAACACCTCCCCAAAACAATATCTCCTGAAACACCGCCTCCAGATGGCAGCCCAGCTTCTCTGCTCCTCCTCCTGCACCATCACAGAAGCAGCTCTCTCCTGCGGCTTCCGGGACGCTCCCTCCTTCTGCAACTACTTCCGCCAGGGAACCGGCTACACCCCAAAGGAATTCCGCAAAGCCTACAGCGGAACCATCTACACCTGACCAGACACCCGCACTCCGTCCTTTACCAGCCGGTCGGAAGATGATAGCTCCTAATCGCAGTTATAACAGCAGACCGAAACAATTCCATAACAGCAAAAAAAGACGGAAACCATCCCGCAGACTCTGCAAATGATCTCCGTCTTTTATTTTCCGGAAAAGAAATGCTTGATAAACACATACAAAACAATAATAAAAGCAAACACATAACCAAAAGCCCCCAGAGCCGGAATCCCCCACAACTTCGGCTTCATATCTGTAGTACAGATAATACTGGAACTGATCAGAAGTGCCATCACCCACAGCCCCATCACAATATTCCGCACCAGCCGCCGCAAAAGCCACGCCAGATCATCCGAGGCATGAAGATCCAGATTGATCTTTGTCTGCCCTTTCATACAGCCCTGAAGGAAATCCGCCGCCAGAGAAGGAATATCCACTGCACGTTTCAGGGACCAGGCAAGATTTTTTCCTTCTTTTTTGATCTCACGCTTCCAGTTCCCATTGCTGAACAGCTGCTCCTTGAGCCTTGCCGCAGCAATCTGTGTCATATTGATGTCCGGACATATCTCAGCCAGAACCCCCTCCACATGAGTCAGCCCCCTTGCAAGCATAGTCAGTCCGTGAGGCATCATGATCTTATTTTCTTTCATGACCTCCATCAGGTCCACCATTACCTCTGCCACATCAATGTTCCCCATATCCGCAGTACCATATTTCTCCATAAGTCCGCGGATATCCTCATAAAGCTTGCTGGAATCCGGTTTGCCCTTAAAATCTCCCAGAGCCAGAACCGCATCCTGAATCTTGCCGATGTTGTTCATGGCAACACCTTCTATGGCTTCGCTGATCAGCTGACGGTCGTGTTCTGTAAGACGCCCCATCATTCCCATGTCGATCCAGACGATCTTTCCCTCCTGAATCCGTACATTTCCGGGATGAGGATCTGCATGGAAGAAGCCATCCTCCATCACCTGTTTGATGAAATTGTCCACATATTTCGTTCCGACCTCATTGAGATCATATCCATTCGCCAGAAGATCTGCCCGGTCATTGATCGCAAAGCCGTCAATATATTCCATCACCAGAACATGTGGTGAAATATATTCGCGGTAAAGAACAGGCACCTTCACAAATGCCACATCTTTATTCTTCTTCGCAAATTCCGCCATATTGGCTGCCTCTGTGAGAAAATTCATCTCCTCCTGGGTCACGGTCCACAGCTCACTTAAGACCATGTTCAGATCTACCATGCCTTTGATACTTACCGGTGGCATCAGACGCACTGCCTTATGCATCAGTCCGATATCCCGGGCCATAGTCTCATAGATTCCTTTTCGCTGAACCTTGATCACAACTTCTTCTCCGGTTTTCAGCGTAGCGCGGTGAACCTGGGCAATTGAAGCAGCACCCAGCGGTTTCTGCTCAATATGCTGAAATTCTTCCTGCCACGGACACCCCATGGATTCCTCCAGAACCTCGATGACCTGGGAAAATGGCATGGGTGGTACATCCGAGCAGAGTTTCATCAGCTCATCACAGTATCTCTTGGGAAGAATATCTGAACGCAGGGACATAATCTGACCCAACTTAATATAAGTTGGGCCCAGGTCCTCCAGTATGAGCCGGAGCTTCTCAGGAGAAACACCCCGGGTAATGGCATGCTTTTTCAGAACGGCTGTGATCTCTCTCAGCCGTTCTCCATATCCGCTGTTCTCTTTCTTCTCCTGTTCTTCTCCGCCCATAAACTTCTCCATTTACTGCTTTCTTTATGATATTTCTTATTACTCTGCTGCCGGCTCTTCGCTCCCGGCTTCTTCTGTTACCGTTTCTGCCTCCACAGGAGCTTCCAGTGCAGCCTCCTCAACCGGTTCTTCTGCTGCCTCAGAAGCCTCTTCTTTCTCTTTTGCTGCCTCAGCCTGCATGCTCTCGATCTGTGCTTTCACAGCTGCCAGCTGCTCCGGTGTCAGTTTGGAGATCGTTGCTTTCAGCTCTTCCTGATCGTTCTTTCTGGCTGCAGATTCTTTTACAGAATCAGCGGCTGTCTTAACTGTTGATTTGATGTTGTGTTTCAGTTCCTGATTAAGAACCTTACCCTGCTCAACAGTAAGCTCGCCTTTTTTAACCAGCTCGTCCAGGATCTCCTTGGATTTCTCTGCTGTTACTGCTGCTGTACCAATTCCTACTAATAAGATTTTCTTCAGTCCTTCACCTAATTCCATAATAATTCTCCTTTCCTAAAAACGGCCACTGCCGTTCCATGTACCTGATCGATTTCTACCATATTCCCAGAAAAACAAGCCCTTTCGGAACAAAAATGATCAGTCCGACGATCGCTGCCATGATCGCTGCGATCAGTACTGCTCCGGCCGCTGTGTCCTTGGCGATCTTTGCCAGTGGGTGACGTTCCTCTGTGACCAGATCCACAACAGCTTCCACTGCCGTATTCACCAGTTCCAGCGCCATCACCATTCCGAACAGCCCCAGGCAGATGCACCACTCTGTCACGGAAATCCCAAGGATCAGTCCTGCGATCACCACAAGCGCTGCCACCATACAGTGGATCTTCATATTTCTTTCCTTGCGGATGCAGGTAAAAATCCCCTGAAACGCATATCCGAAGCTTTTATACAGCGGATCCTTCTTTCTGCCTGCCATGTTCCTCACCTGATTTCCTGTTTGAATTATTCCCTCCAACGGGAAGTATGGGATTATTATAACAAGTTTGTAGTAATATTTCCAGTATTCCGGAAAATTTATGAATATTTAAGGAGTATATGTGGTTATTCACAGACAACTGTTCGAGCGGATAAAAGCATCCGCATTCAGTTAAACCACACATACTCCTGATCCTGTTGCATATTCTGTAAGATTTCCGGATATTCTGAATTATTTTTCCGGATATATATACAGATGTCACATATTATTCCACATTTTTCAGTGCTTCATCCATGGGCACATGACGGATCCTCCGGAATTCCAGCACTGCTACCACTGCATAGGCTGCGATTCCGATCGCTGTCATTTTCACATAGATCATGGGATCCACCCACATGGTGATCCATCCCGAAATACTGGAAAGCATCATCTCGCGGAACAGCACTTCCATGATCTGCCGTTCAACCGGAAGGCTTAACAGCAGGCAGAACACCACCACAAGTGATGTGGAAAGTATATACAAACGGCTGATCTCACCATTTGTATAGCCCAGGATCTTGGTCATGGAAATCGACTGGGCATTTTTTTCGATGATGACCTTGGAAAGCAGATAGATCACCACCAGGAAAATGATCACGGAAAATCCATACATCATTCCCATCATATCTCCCATGGAGACATCCAGCTGCCTGGATATTTTTGTAAGAGCTTCCAGATCAATGACAGAGCCGATATATTTTGAAGGGATATCCCTGATCTCTGTATCAGAGAAATATCCTCCAAAATAATCATCTCCAAGATCAAACGCCTCATTCAGTTTATCTCTTTCCATAAATACACAGAGGCTTGCCGCATAATCATAGATTCCATCTACTTTAAAGGAATACTCATCCTTCTCGTATTTTTCCTTCAAAGTTATGGTATCGCCTTCCTTGATCCGGAATTTATCTGCATAAGCACTGGAAATATAAACACCCTCTCCCGAAAGATCTGCACGGATATACTTGCTATCCGGCTCCACACCATAGAGAGTGATCTCCTCACTTTTATATTTACCAGGCATGGTATTCAGGGAATATGCAGAAAATTTTTCCGCATCCTTATTATCCGTTCTGGTATCCATATAATATTCCATAAGAGAACTCATGGCATCCGCTTTATTTCCTGAATAGGCACTTGCCGGAACCGAAAGCATGTACTGATATTTCGCCAGCATATTTTCCTGGATCTCAAGCTGATAATGATCCAGTGCAGACGGAAGAAGCATTCCGAAAAACAGCAGCAGATTGGCAAAAACAACTCCCACAAACAGCACCAGATAACTGCTGACATTCTGAAAGATCACCCGGAGGCGAAACCTGGAAAAAATTCCGATCTTCGGGCTTAAATACACCGCTCGTTTCTGTTTTTTTCCGGAAAAATCCCTTCTCAGGAGTTTCAGAGGCGAAAGCTTCAGACGGTACCAGAGCACTGCATGATCGATCAGTATCATAATGATGACCGGAACTATGGTTGTCAGAAGAAAGGCATCTGCATTCCATACCGTCACATAAGTCGGCAGACTATAGCTCCCGTAATACATATCTGCACATACACCCTTAAATACGGTATAGCCAAGAATATTTCCGATCAGGGCACCGGCCAGCGTGACCAGAACCGGAAGCGTCATATAATGAAGGATCAGCTCACGCCTGGTATAACCGGATGCACGTAACGTACCGATAACACCGGCTTCCTTTCGGATCGTATTGCTGATGGTAATTCCAAACACAAAAGCCATGATCACGATCACAATATAAAGAAGCGTGATGACCATTGCCCTGTCTCCGCCCATATCATCACCGGTGAAAATGATCGCCTGGTTAAGATAACGTGGGACAAAGGATTCCAGAGCTACCACTTTGCCAATGTCTTCCATGAGATTTTCAGAAACCTTCTTCTCCTCTTTTTCGTTCTTTGGCTGATGATCATATATCCATGCATAATTGTACCGGAGCTTTTCCTGATCCAGGTTTTCAAATTCCTCCGGAGTTACGATCGCCACACCAAACTTTACAGAATCAAACATGGAATCATTATTATTCTGAAACAGGGCACTGTAATCCGAAAGTGCCACCAGGCCTGTGATCTTCCAGGATTTTTCACCTCTGATCAGGGTATCTCCTACCTTAAGACTGTTGTTATCCGCATACATACGGTCAATGGCGATCTCGCCCTGCCCTGACGGCATTTCTCCCTTCATCAGGCAGACCTTATTCACCTTCTCACGGTTTTTAAAAAAACGCATGGTGCTTCCGTTATCCAGATCTTCTTCTATATAGTAGTTCTCATAAAGCTTAACACCGGCAGCTTCAATATCCTTCCACTGAGAACTGTAAATCTTTTCCGCAGTACGGAAATTTCCGTTTTCGATGTTATATTTATCAAAGCTCTCATTATAAGCCTTCAGCATGCTTCCATCGGCTACCAGAAAGCCGGACACAAACCCGATGGTCAGTACCATCAGCAGGAAAACCACCAGATATTTTCCAAATTCCCCCTTCAGTTCCCTGGGGATACGTTTACGTAAAGGATTCTTCATAATGCCCCCTTACCATTCCAGGTCAGCAGCCGGAATCTTCTGCTCATTCTGATAGTTTCTGCGGATCATTCCGTCACGAAGCTTTACCACACGGTCTGCCATATCCTTGATGGCATCGTTATGAGTAACCATGACTATAGTATTTCCGTATTTGTGATTGACTGTTTCGATCAGCTTCAGGATTTCCTTGGAGGTGTTGTAGTCCAGAGCGCCGGTAGGCTCATCACAAAGCAGGATATCCGGATTTTTTACAATGGCACGTCCAATAGCAGTTCTCTGCTGCTGACCTCCCGAAAGCTGGTTCGGAAGCTTCCGCTGATGTTCATAAAGTCCCAGTGTCTCCAGCAGTTCATCCACATCCAGCGGTCTGTCACTTAAATAAGCACCAACTTCAATATTCTCCCTCACAGTCAGATTGGGGATCAGATTATACATCTGAAAAATATATCCCAGATGTTTTCTGCGGTAGAGGGAAAGCTTCTTTTCCTTCATATCCTCCAGCTGTTCTCCCTGAATGGTAATGCTTCCTGCATCTGCTCCGTCAATGCCGCCAATAATGTTTAGCAGCGTGGATTTCCCGGAACCGGACGGCCCCAGAAGCACACAAAATTCTCCCTTTTCAATCTCAAGATCGATCCCCTTCAGAACATCTACATGGCTCTCTCCTGCCCCGAAGGATTTTTTGATTCCTTTTATCTCCAGAAACATAAACCGCTCCTTCCATTCCTATACAGTTCTTCTTTATATATGAATATACATATATGTTAGTCTGAACTTACTCTTTTGTCAAGAAGCAGACTTATTTTCGTATTTTTTCCATATATCTATATGCGCTGTACCGGTCCGGCTCTTGCCAAAATCCAGTAAAACGTATATAATGTGGGAGTATCTATATATTTTTAACCAAATAATCTTATTTTTAAAGGAGTGAATATTGAAAGTGGACCCCAGCGACACTTACCAGATAATCATATTACTTATTCTGCTGGCATTGTCAGCCTTTTTCTCATCTAACGAAACCGCGCTGATGTCGGTAAACAAGATCCGTCTCCGCTCTCTTGCAGACGAGGGAAACAAGCGTGCAGCCATGGCTCTCGATATCCTGGAGAACCAGACGCCCAAGCTTCTCAGTGCGATTCTCATCGGAAACAACATTGTGAACATTTCAGCTTCTTCCCTTGCAACCACACTTGCATACAGCTTTGGCGGCTATATGGTCAGCATCGTGACGGTGATTCTGACGGTTCTGATCCTGATCTTCGGTGAGATCACCCCCAAGAACTACGCAACCATTAACTCTGAAAAGATCACCCTCCGCTATATCCCGGTCTTTAAATTTCTTATGACCATCATGACACCGGTGATCTTCATCATCAATCTCTTTTCAAGAGGTGTGATGCGCCTGATGCGTGTGGATCCGGATGCAGCCAGCAAGGCTATGACCGAGGAGGAGCTTCGTACTATCGTGGACGTCAGCCATGAGGACGGTGTCATTGAATCCGACGAAAAAGAAATGATCTACAATGTGTTTGATCTTGGAGATGCCACAGCCAAGGATATCATGGTTCCAAGAGTACATGTTACCTTTGCGGATGTGGAATCCACCTATGATGAGCTGATTGATATTTTCCGCGAGGATAAGTTCACACGTCTGCCGGTTTATAAGGACAGCCAGAACAACATTGTGGGAATCATCAACATGAAGGATCTTCTTCTTTACGACAAAAATGAGGAATTTGTTATCGATCATTTCCTCCGAAAGCCGCATTTCACTTACGAAACAAAAAGCATTTCCGATCTTCTTGTGGAAATGAAGGACTCCACCTTCAACATTGCCATTGTACTGGATGAATACGGTGATATGGCCGGACTGATCACACTGGAGGATATCCTGGAGGAGATCGTGGGTGAGATCCATGACGAATACGATGAGAAGGAGGACGAGCTTGTCCAGAAGATTTCCGACCGGGAATATATCATCGAAGGTTCCATGCATCTGGATGACGTAAATGATCATCTGGATACGGAACTGGATTCCGAGGATTATGATTCCCTGGGTGGATTTATCATCGAACATCTGGATCGTCTGCCTGTTGCCGGTGACGAAGTGATCACAGAGGACGGAATCCGTCTGATCGTAGAAAAGCTGGATAAAAACCGTATCGAGAAAGTGCATGTCTACCTTCCGGAAAAAGATCCTGAAACACGGGATAATACCGAATCCTGAGTAAGCAGGCTCCAGCTCCGTAACAAGAAACAGCTGATGTACCGAAAAAATATTTAATACTTAATATCATCCATATCGGAACTGTTATCGTAATCCCCGGCTCCCCCGTTGAGCCATCAGGATTTTTGATTGACAGTTCCGATATTTTATATTATAATGATAGAAAATTTTTATCCATATTTACTAAATGCAATGACAGGGAGTAGTACACAGTCTCCGGATGCACAGAGAGAAGATGGCCGGTGAGAATCTTCGTGACTGAACTGTGGAAGTAGCCCTCGAGCAGTGGACTGAACCATGGATCTTCATGCAGTAGGCTTCATCGTCATTCCCACGTTACAGGGAGGCAGTATAATTTTGTACTGGCAGAGAGCAGAGTTTTACCTCTGAAAACAGGTGGTACCGCGGAATCATCCGTCCTGAGCATATTTTATCCGATATGCCGGGACTTTTTTATTGGAAAAATTTCTCGCGGCAGCCCTTATCTGCTTAACTTTTCACATCATCAAAGGAGGGAACCAATTCATGAAACAGATTTCCGGAAACAAATTGCTTGTAAAAGCCTTAAAAGAAGAAGGCGTTGATGTTCTGTTCGGCTATCCTGGTGCCTGCACCATCGATATCAGCGATGAATTATATAAACAGAGCGGCATTGACATCATCCTGCCACGTCACGAGCAGGCCCTTGTACACGAAGCAGATGCCTATGCCAGAACTACCGGAAAGGTTGGCGTATGTCTCGTTACCAGCGGTCCCGGAGCTACCAACCTTGTTACAGGTCTTGCAACTGCCAACTATGACAGTGTTCCGCTTGTATGCTTTACCGGACAGGTTGCCCGTCACCTCATCGGAAACGATGCGTTCCAGGAGGTTGATATTGTCGGGATCACCAGAAGCATCACAAAATACGGTGTTACCGTCCGCAACCGTGAGGATCTTGGACGTATCATCAAGGAAGCCTTCTATATCGCACGCACCGGACGCCCAGGCCCGGTTCTCATCGACCTTCCAAAGGATGTAATGGCCGAGCTGGGAAGTGCTGAGTATCCGAAGACCGTCAATATCCGTGGCTACAAACCTAACACCAGCGTGCATATCGGACAGCTGAAGCGTGCCCTCAAAATGCTGCAGAAGGCCAAAAAACCTCTGTTTCTTGCTGGCGGCGGTGTGATCATTTCCCGCGCGCAGGAGATTTTTACCCAGGTTGTTGAGAAAACTCAGATCCCGGTTGTCACAACCGTTATGGGACGTGGCGCCATTTCCACAAAGAACCCTCTGTTTATCGGAAATCTTGGTATGCACGGCGCTTATGCCGCAAATATGGCAGTGAATGAATGCGATCTTCTGTTTTCCATCGGAACCCGTTTTAACGACCGTATCACAGGCAAGCTCCATGAATTTGCCCCACATGCACAGATCGTCCACATCGATATTGACACCGCTTCCATTTCCAGAAATATCCATGTAGACATCCCCATCGTTGCCGATGCAAAAGAGGCAATAACAAAAATGAATGAATATGTACAGGACTGCAATACCGGCAAATGGCTGAAGCAGATCCAGGAATGGAAGGAAGAGCATCCTCTTACCATGAAAGACCGTGGTATTATGGGACCGCTGGATATCATCGGCGAGATCAACCGCCAGTTTGACAAGGCCATTCTTGTTACCGATGTAGGTCAGCATCAGATGCTGGTGAGCCAGTATGCAGACATCACCGAGAACCGTCAGCTGATCATGTCAGGTGGACTTGGAACCATGGGTTACGGCCTTCCAGGTGCTATCGGTGCCAAGATCGGTAATCCGGATACACCGGTCATCTCCGTTTCCGGTGACGGCGGCATGCAGATGAACATTCAGGAGCTGGCTACCGCAGTTCTGGAGGAGCTTCCGATCATCTGCTGTATCTTTAATAATGAATATCTCGGAATGGTCCGCCAGTGGCAGAAGCTTTTCTACGGAAAACGTTACGCCATGACAAACCTGAAGGCCGGTGCACTCTCCCGCCGCACAGACGGTCAGGAATATCCGGAATACACACCGGATTTCATCCGTCTTGCAGAGAGCTATGGGGCAAAGGGTATCCGCGTAACTGAGAAGGATCAGATTGCGGCTGCTTTCGAAGAGGCTAAGAAGAATACAAAAACTCCTACGATCATCGAATTTATCATTGATCCGGAGGAAATGGTTTACCCGATGGTCAAGCCGGGCGGCACTCTGGCTGATCTGATCATGGATTGTTAGGAGGAATGAATGATGGATAAAGGAATGAAAAAAAGATGGATCTCTCTCTACGTTGAAAACCAGGTCGGTGTTCTTTCCAAGATTTCCGGTCTTTTCTCCGGAAAGTCCTATAACCTGGACAGTCTTACAGTTGGAACCACGGAGGACCCAACAGTTTCCAGAATGACCATCGCCACAGTCAGCGATGATGAAACCTTTGAGCAGATCAAAAAACAGCTGAACCGTATGATCGAGGTGATCAAGGTCATTGATTTTACAGACGTGTTCGTTCGAATGAAGGAGATCCTTTACATCAAGGTAAAGGGCTGCTCCCCGGAAGATAAAGTAGAACTTTTCCAGATTGCTGAGACTTTCAAGGCACGTGTCATCGACTATGGAAAAGACAGCCTCCTTCTGGAATTCGTCCAGACCGCAACCAAAAATGACGCGGTCATCAAGCTTATCAAAGAAGAGTTCAAGCATATCGAAGTTGTCCGCGGCGGAAGTGTCGGAATTGAGTCCATCAGCATGATGGAGAGATAAAAGCTGAATAATACTCCGACAGAAAAACACGGGGCTGATGCTTTAACGATTAATAAATCGTGATTTTTACAGCCCCGAGTTTGTTCATATACATTCATTATTTCTGCATAAATCCAAGCACTGCCTCTTTCGTCGGAATCGCAGGGATTCCGCCTCTCTTTTGCACACACAATCCAGCAACTGCATTTCCCAAAACAGCACACTTTTTGATTTCTTCCCATTCCATTTTTTCAACATTCTTATTCATAGAAAGGATACTGCATAATACGCCTCCCCAGAATGAATCACCTGCCCCAGTCGTGTCGACCGCATGTGTCTGAAATGCTTTGATGATTTCTTTTCTGCTTTTTGTTGTCATAAGAACGTCCTGTTCTCCCAATGTAATGGCAACCAGCTTTGGTCCCATGGCAAGGAGTTGATCTGCAGCCTGCTCATAACTTTTCGCCTCTGTCAACAGAGTACTCTCTTCATCCGATACCTTCATGACATCTACCAATTCTATGACAGATCTCATTTTTTTCACTGCATACTCTTTGCTCTTCCAAAGAGACGGGCGATAATTTGGATCATAGGAAGCAACTCTCCCAATGCCACGATATCAACTTTTTCTTCCATTTTTTAGTTCCTCTACAATCTCGTTATAACGTTTTTTATTTAACCGGTAGAAAAATAATACAACCGCAGTCACAATCCACAGTACACCCGGAATCGTCGTAAATGCATGCTTCATAATTGAAAGTACAATTGCATTTTGTGTCTGATTTGCAATATAACCATATTTTCCAAGTAATCCTGCTAAAAGTGCTGTTCCAACTGCCATTCCGATTTTATTTCCAAGTGAAATAAATGCATATTGAAAACCGTCATTTCTAAGTCCTGTTTTCCACTCCCCATATTCCACACAATCTGGAATAATTGCATAGATTGCGGTATTAAATCCAGAGAAGAAAAACTGTGTGAGACCAGATAATGCATAAAAAATAGCTGGTGATTCTTTGGCATTGAAGAAAAACATAGACAACATGGAAATTCCTGTAAATAAAGCAAAGAGAGATGCTGTTCTTCCTTTGTTATTCAACTTGCGGAATAATGGTTGAAAACAGGCTGCCCCGATGATAGAAGGAATAATAATGCACATCGAATAAGTTGTGTAGTAGGAGGCATTCCCTTCCACATATGTAAAATAATACAGAATATCTGCGTTTCTACCATATAATGTAAATCCAAATAATATCTGCCCTGCCAATGCAAGAAGATATGGTCTGTTCTGCATGACTGCTTTCAACTGTATCTTTACAGAAATTTTTTCTTTTTCCGGAGTAATCACTGCCTCTTTCGTCTTCGCAAAGCAGAAGAAATGACAGGCTGTAAAAATACATCCATATATGACCGCAACCGTCAGATATCCTGTCTTTGCACTGTGACTGCCGAATTTGCTGAGCAGCGGAACTGTGATAATATTTAACACACCAATTGCAATCATCGCTGCAACCGAACGGGATGTATTTATTTTTGCGCGTTCATCAATATCCTGTGTCATAGCACCACACAAGGTTCCATATGGAATATTCACACAGGTATACCCCAAAACCAGCAGACAATATGTAATTACCATATAAATGATCTTTCCATTCTGCGGCCAGTCGGGTCTTGCCCAGAATGTCATAACAAGAAGAATCGCTGTAATTGGTGCCGCTACTAACAGCCATGGACGGTACCGTCCCCATCTCGATTTTGTTTTATCCGTAAGTCCCCCGACGATTGGATCATTGATCGCATCCCAAAATCTTGAAAAAAGCATAAGTGCTGACACAGCCGCCATACTGATTCCGAACACGTCTGTATAAAATATCATCAGAAAATTACTGACGAACATCCAGCTGAAATTACATCCGACATCACCAAACCCATATGCAATCTTACTGATCAGCGGTACTTTTCCATTTTTGTTTTCGCTTCCCATATGTCCCTCCTATTTTTATCAGAGTTTCTGACAGAACTCTATTCTTTCCTCATTTGGTCCCTTGATCATAAAAAACTTCACACCATTTTCCCAAAATGGCAGTTCTTCGATTCCGTCTGTAATAATTGTGTATTTTTCATTGCAGATTTTCTGATACATACTTTCAATGTCTTCCACATCAAGTGCAACATGTTGGTACGCACCGTCTGACATTGCCGCCTGCCCATTTTCAAAAGTCTCTATACAGTAATTTTTTATCTGTAAAAATGCCACTTTTTCCCCTGCTTTTTCATTATAAGACTGCATAATTACTTCAAATCCAAGACTCTTATAAAACTCAACTGTTTTCTGTAAATCGTTTGTCGGAAGCCCGACATGGGCAACTCCGACAATTCCATATTTATTTTCCATACGAACTCCTTACTTTTCACTGACGTTGATAATTACTTTCATCGTTGTCTCACGGTTATCATCAATATACTGGTACGCCTTCAGATAATCTTTAAAAGCAAATGTCTTTGAGATGAGCGGTTTCAAATGAACTTTGCCCTCATTTACCAGTCTGATTCCATCTATGTAATCATCATGGCGGTACATCATCGTGCTCTTAATGTCAAGTTCGTGGTCATTTGCCACTGCAAGATCTACTTCTGCCATTCCTGCAAAAACAGCCACCAGTACGATCGTGCTTCCTTTTCTTGCATATTTAATTGCCTGTCCCATTGTGATATTGTTTCCGGCACAGTCGTAGATCACATCCGCCTTATCCGGTCCAAATGCTTCGATCATTGCCTCACCGAAGTCTTTATTTTGAGTATTCACACACACATCAATTCCACATTCTTTTGCCTTTGCCAGTCTAAGATCACTGATATCTGTGATCATCACTTTCGCTGCCCCCATTCCTTTTGCTGCCTGTGCCACGAGATTTCCAATCGGTCCTGCTCCAAGGACTGCAATATTCATGCCAGCCACATCGCCCATCTGTTTTACACCATGAACTGCCACAGCAAGAGGTTCGATCATAGCTCCTTCTTCATAGGACATATCTTCTGGAATAGGTGTTACTTTCGATGCATCCACTGCAAAATACTCAGATGCTGTTCCTGTCGTCTGAAATCCCATTACTTTTAATTCCTCACAGAGATTATACTCTCCATGACGACATGGATAGCAATGTCCACAATATACCTGAGGCTCTATCGTCACCTTCTGTCCCACATGAAACTCTGTGACATTTTTTCCAAGTTCTGTAATCTCACCGGAAACCTCATGTCCCTGTGTTACCGGATATTTTGTAAACGGATGTTTTCCATGATAAACATGAATATCTGATCCACAAACACCAATATTCATAATCTTTACCAACACCTGATTTTCCTTTACCTCCGGAACCGGAACCTCTCTGAAAATAATTTCTCCTGGATTTGTCATTACCTGCTGTAACATAATTGTTTTCTCCTTTTTTATCATAATTGTTTCCTCCTTATTTATATTGTTTTATTTTATCTTTTATAAATTGTTTTATTAAAGCAATTACATTATTGTCCTGTAAACACGATTTGTCAATATGTTTTTCATAATTTTATATATTTCATAATTTCAAAATACATTTTTTGTGTATTTTTCACAATCAACACGAAAAAAACGGAAAGGAAACCGTAGTTACTGTTTTCTTTCCGTTTTTTACTATAATATCTTTTTCTAATTTTACACAACTTCTCGTTTTTCACACATATAAAGCGGACATCTGCATTCACTTTGCAACCTGTCAGTGGGAGCTTTTAACTCCAACAGAGTGAACATCCTCTTCCCCTACACTTAATGCCCTGCGCACCAGATGCGGTGTACTACTTATCTGCGTTCAAAAAATTTACAATTCTGCCATATGTTTTGTAAAAAAGTATTTCGCAGCTCCAACAGCCGACGCTTCTTTCTTATACGAACAATTTTTTAAGTATGAAACATCATGCTCAAAGCCATTATATGCCATCACTTTTTCTCCCAGTGGTATCATATAATCTGACAATACACCTCCCACATCACCTCCGAGTATGATATCCATATCATATGCCATCCGCAGATTTGATATCAAAACAGCAAGATGATCCAGATACGCATTCCATGTCTGCAAATTTTTTTCATCACCACTTTCAATTTTTTCCATAAATGCATCCAGTGACTGCCTGTTATCTTGTGTCAGTACACTTGCAGCACAATATGCATCTGCACATCCTGATTTACCACAATAACACTTTCTTCCACCGGGAACGAGTATCATGTGACCAAACTCACCTGCTTTCTGGTTCTGCCCTCGAAACAGCTTTCCATCTATGCAGAATGCGCCTCCTAAGGTGTGGTTCAAAGACAGATATATCGCATTTGGATACTTTTGCTTTTTTTCTGCAAGCATTGCAGCATTAGCATCGTTTTCAAAATATACTGGAATTTCCAAAGCCTGCTCTAAAAAGCGCAGACTATAATTCTCTATACCTAAAGCATGGGATTTTAAAACGATCCGTTCTTTCTGATCAATAATTCCTGGAATCGCCACTCCAATCCCAAGTAGCGTATCCTTCGCTAATTCGCCTTCAAGAAAAGTTTTGACCTTTTGTGCCACTTCTGTACAATAGGATAATTCTGCCGTAAATTTTAAACGGATGCGATCTTTTTTTATAATCTCATCTCCAAGATTTACTAATACCATTTCTATATGATTCGCTGTAATCAAAATTCCCATTGCATGACAGTATGACTTATTAATCCCTATACTTTTTGCCTTTCTTCCACCGGTCGAAGCATATTCCCCAGTTTCTTCCAACACCATTTTTTCTAACAAGTCATTCACATTTGCTAACACAGTCGGCATACTCAAGTTTAACTCTTTTGCGATTCCCGCCTTGGATGTAACATGATTGTTCAGCACATAATTAATTATTCTTTTTCTTGTTATATTTTTTTTATCTTTATTTTCCGTTTTCTTACCCTCTTTTATTAAATATATTATAAAAGAATTATATGCTTTTTTATTCTTCTTGTAAAGCAATGTTTTATAATAAATCTCCGACAGAATTTATCTTATAAACAGCAAAAAGCTCCCGAAGGAGCTTTCCACGCATTAGAACACCAATTCTTTTAACACAATCTCTTCTGCCATATTACGAATATCATTTACCAATCTGACCCATTCCATCTAATCACGAGCTTTCAACTCAGCACTGGTTGCATCCAACTCATCTAAGTTGATCTCTATCGTGTCATCTGGTTTTTGCGCGAGCAACGAGGCAAGCCGAGATGCTTGCATCTCGATTTACCGACTACCGCGTTCATCGAGACAAGTACTCTTGTCTCGATGTTGGGACAAAAGAACAACCGTCTCCACATGTGTTGAGACTAACATCGGAACACACACCCTTTACCTCGTCACTTATATCGGAACACATTTTTTTCACTTTGCCTCCAATACCTGATGACTTCCCGAATCTTTCTTTTGCGTTTCCAATTTCATTCTTAAATCCTGTTTTATATATGAAAGTAATTTTATAAGGATCTTTGTTTCCATCTTCGTCTAGTCCGCCGACTATTACTTTTTCAACTATACTCTCAAATATTCCTCTGTCAAATTCTTCTAGCACCTCATTATGCGATAGTGCTTTTTTGAAATCTGAAAGCCTCCTTTGCAATGAACTCTTTTCATCCGACTGTTGCTGCAGATATTCCAGCTTTGCTCTTGCATTTGTCAGTTCAGTTTTTAGTTCTACATCCGTTTCCTCATAAATATCCTGTTCAATAATGCCTTTCAGATAATTATCAAGTAGTTTTTTTCTCTTTAAAGAACCCTTGTCAATGCTTTTCTTCAGCTTATGTAACTGATCTTCAATCGAATTTTCTCCAAGTGCTTTCTCGGTTCGCTTCAAAAATTCTTCCAGAACATCTTTATTATCATTACACAACATCCTATAAGACTCAATAAATGCTTCTTCTATGACCTGCTCTGGAATGCCTTTGCTATCCGGACAAAATCTCTTTCCTTCTTTTGTTGATTTAACGCACTGCCATATCGTCTTTTTATACTTAGAGCTACTGTGCCATCGCCTACGAGAAAGATTAGAGCCACAGAATCCGCATTCTACCATACAGCTAAACGCAAACTGCCGACTAAATTTTTCACGTTTTCCAGGAGTGACTCCACATTTCCGATTTCCGTTTCTACGTCTTCTCATCTCCTGCGCCCGTTCAAATTGTTCCTCTGTAATGATTGGTTCGTGATGATCATGTATATAATACCGATCTTCCTCTCCAAGATTTTCTAAGCGTCTTTTTGAAATCGGATCAACCGTAAAGGTTTTTCCAAGTAAAATATCTCCCTTATATTTTTCATTATTAATGATTCCCATAACACTGGATGAAGTCCAGGGATTTCCTCTAATTGTCAGATGACCCTGCTCATTCAATTCCCTGGCTATCATTGTGCTGCCTGCTCCTGCCACATATCTATCAAAAATGTACCGTACAACCACAGCGCCTTCCTCATTGATTGAGATAGATTTTGTTTCCACATCATAATCATATCCCAAACAACCCTGAAATCCTACCAGTTCCCCCCGCTTCATTTTCATCTTCAAGCCCTTTTTCACATAAGCAGAAGTATTTTCAACTTCCTGCTGTGCTACAGAACTTAAAATAGTCATTAGAAATTCGCCGTCCTTTAATGTGTTAATCTTCTCAACCTCAAAATAAACAGCAATATTTCTCTCTTTCAACATACGAACATATTTCAATGTGTCCAGAGTATTTCTGGCAAATCGTGGAAGGCTTTTGGCAATAATCATATCTATCTTGCCATCCATGCAATCCTGAATCAACCGCTGAAACTCTTCTCTCTTATCAACCTTTGTCCCAGTGATTGCCTTATCAGCATATATACCTGAAAATATCCATTCTTTATTATTCTTAATTAACTCTGTATAATGCGTAACCATTGAGTTATAACTCTTTATCTGATCTTCATCGTCCGTACTTACTCGGCAATAAGCCGCCACTCTCAACCGCTCAATCTTCCGTCTGGCAGAACCGTCAAATGAATCATGTGCTTTAATCAATTCAACTTCCATTTCGCCCTCCTTTTTTGTGTTCCTACCATAGCGTTGATTATATTATAATACAATACAGATATACCGTCAAGCAGTAATGTTGGATACGATACCATAATCTTTCATTAATCTTTTTTGTATTACCTGATATTCAGTTTCATTAATCAACTTCTTAGAAAGCAACTGCTTTAACATAGATAGCTGCATACTATATCTCAATATTTTTTTATTATCCATATATATCAGATACCCCTTTCTAAATAATACTCTCCTGCAGGCGGCTGCCGGGCACAGCCTCATTGGTATCACACCATCCTCTCGGACCGGAGCAGCTTATCTCCGGAAGTTTCATTATCAGAAAGCAGTATCTTCGCACAAAGTCCCCGTTACTTTGCCTGTGATCGGATATTTATCGCTCGTGCCTTTACTTCAATACCCAAACTGGCATTCCTTCGCTTTCAATGTCCGGCAACTTTGCGCCACGATGTCGCAAAGTACCAGACACAGGCAGTCATGGCGTATCCATCACACAGCTCCACTGTTTTCTGCGTCCTGCAGGAAAAATATGAAATTGTCAAGGTACACCTGCTCCGAAACAGCAAAAAACAGAAAGGGATATTTTCTGCCGCTTACTCCGAGCTAAATTTCAAATGCTAAAATCTTAGTGATTAACTTTGTCTCAAGCCGTCTCCGCAATGTCTCGTCTACACAGTAATGAACCTGTCTGTTCTCGTCATACATCTTTCTGGTAGACAATGCCGCTATGTAACCTTCATAGTGTTTCAGCACTGCATTGATCGCTTCAATATCTCCGTTTGAAGCCGCCCGAATCATCTGGAAAGAAGGCAGATCAAACGCTTCATTTTTTCTACTTTTCCTGCTCATTTTGATATTCCTCCATCATTTCTTTCATAAGTTCCAGCGAACGTTTCCGATGCTCATAGACTGTGCTTCGCACAAGATTCATCATTCTGGCAATGTCTGCATCGCTCATATCCATGAAATAAGACAGCAGCACTACCTTCCGTTTGTTTTCAGAAAGCGACTGTATTGCTTCCGCAAGTAATGTGTCTTTTACTTCAATGTCATATCCAAGTACCCGGAAGCACTTGTTTTCTACTGTATACTTGTCTACGCCAAAAATGCTGTCCAGCTCCTTCTGCGAAAGCTCCGAAAACAGCACTTCATGTTTCTGCCGATAAGCAATATGCCGATAATAATCAGCAGCTTCGCCTTTCAACGCCAGTTTGCATATCCGGTCAAACTGATTCCGAATCGTCAGTTCATCATTGGAAGAAGATTTCCCCATAAGAGTTCACCTCCTTCCCCTTCCACCAGCACATGGATGAAATTTCTATCTCCCTTTCATCCATAGTCCCGAATGGGTAATGCCCGATGTTCGGTTCGGGAAGAAATTTTTTCAAAAAATTTTCATATATATAAAATGCGCCCGGACAGGCTAACGAAGCCCATCGGACGCAATCTATAACTGATTCAATTATTACCCCTGCTCTGATATAGGTTTTTACCATAGGTGCAAGGGTGTTTGACAGAGCAGTAATCATTAAGATTTTTTTAGCTGTATATCTAATAAACGGCATAACTGCCGCCCATATTTCTCCCTTAAAACCACTCTGCTCTCCAACAAAATCCCGGAAAGAAACAAAAAAGAGTATTCAAATAACCCTTTCCGGAATTTTGTTTTTTTTAATCCGAAAAAGGACTTGAATACTCTTTCTAGGTTTTAACCCCCATAAAATACCAAGCTCACACCCTTTTCACTTTTTAAATACAGGGTAATACACTATATTTATGGAGGTGAATAAACATGGATATTTCCAAGACACTCTTTGCAACAATGGTAAAAAATGCCCGGATGGATCGGCACTGGACACAGGAAGAACTTGCTGAAAAGCTCAGTGTATCTCCTACTTATCTCGGAGATTTAGAGCGCCACAAAGGTACTCCAAGCCTGTCATTGTTCTGTAAAGCCATGCGGTTATTGAATCTTTCCGCAGATGATTACGTTTATCCAAACAGGAACAGCGATAGTTCTACATATAAGCAGCTACTCCGTCTACTAACACACTGCAACGAACACCAGCTTCAGATTCTTCTGGCAACTGCTACTGCCATGCTGCAGCCTGATCTAAATGCCAGTAACGATGTTAAGGAATAATTTTGGACTAAATCTGATAAAACTCCGATATCCGCTGATATTTATTAATTGCTGACACAGAAAAGGCTCAATCCTTGTTACTGGAAAGAGCCTTTTTATCTAACTATTTTTTCATTTTTGAAACCATCATTTCTATCTCCGGATTGCTATTCAATACCCCCAAGCCACCTAACAACTGAATACAGTCCACATATCCTTGACAGTATGCCCGTTCTTCTTCCATAAATGCCAAGTGCTGCACAGCTTCTAAATAATTCTCTATTTGTTGTCTTTGCTCTGCATTTAGTTTTCTCATCTCTGTCTCAAAATTTGCTTTTTTTACCTTTCTGATCTTTTCTGCTTCTTCCAGTTCCGGAAAGTGAAGATAAGACTTTCTGCTCACATCTCCACATCGGAGATTATTCAAAAATGCGCTTATTTCACTCCATACTTCGTTTTCCATATCGGTACTCCTTTCGCTCTCGGCATTTCCTGCCATGCTGCTATATCTTTATTGTTGCCATTCTATAATAATTCAGCATATTTTTTCTAAAACTTCATCTTTAGAAGTATATTAGCATCCCAACTCGGTAAAATCAATTATAATACTTCAACTTTAGAAGTGAGGGATAGAATGAAGATATACTGGAACGGACACTCAAAAAATATTATCGGAAATAGATTAAAAGAACTGCGTACTGCACAAGGCATTTCTCAAAAGACACTTGCCGCCCGATTACAGACAGAAGGGTTTGAATTTACAGATTTAACAATCCTAAGAATTGAACAAGGAAAACGCTTTGTGCCAGACTATGAAATTGTAGCTATTGCAAATTATTTTCATATATCAACAGACTACCTTTTAGGTGCTACTGACATAAAATAAGCGGCTCTGTCTTTTAGAATTGACAGCAGCCGCTTATTTTCTTTTTATTGCATTATTGAATTTATAGCCGATTCCCCACACTGTCAAAACATAAATTGGTTTTGACGGATCAGGTTCAATTTTCTTTCGTATTCTCCGAATCAGACTCATTACATTGTCCTCTGCCCTGTAATATGGCTCTTTCCACACCTGATTGTATATTTGCTCTTTAGAAAATACCTGTCCGGGATGTCGTGCCAGCAAGTATAAAATTTCAAATTCATAGTTAGTCAGTTCAATGCTTTTCCCGTCAGCCTCAACCATCCTGTATTTTGAATCTATTATCAGATTATCGTATTTCAGACAACTATCATTGGGAAAAGCATTTACTACTTTTATATGGCTATTGGATTTTAAGAACAACAGCAACTCGTCAAATGCTATTTCGTCCTTATCATCAAAAGCCGCTATTAAAACTTTTCCCACAAAAGCCCTCCTTCTTTTTACATTCTAAATCAATCATATATGCTATTTCCCGTTGTACTTTATCCTATATACTTATGCCCTCAATAGAAAAATCCTCGCCAAGATGTGCCTCGTCCTGTTTCCGGTATTCTGCAGGAGTTATTTTCATCACATCTCTAAACGCCGTTGCGAATTTGCTTTGATTCTCATATCCCACTTGATTTGAGATTTCCGCAATCGTAGCCTGTGTCTGGCGAAGCAAAATTGCCGCTCGTTTCATTCTATACTCTTTCATATAAGTTCCAATGGGCTGTCCATAAATCCCCTTAAAAGTATTTTTTAAAGTAGCCGTATTGATTAAAAATTCCTTTGAAAGTTCTTCTATTGTTGGTCTTTTCTGTAAATCGGAAACCAATTTTTTATGTATCTCTTTCACAATTTCCACATGAGGTGAAGTATACCGTTCTCTCTGCTTTTCTTTTGCTGCATCCACTGTATAAAGGAACAACAATAATTCTTGCACCTTTAATTTCATATAAGGCTTTTGCAGACAATCCGGTATGGAATATAGTTCTGAAAAAATATGCTCTATTTCGTCCTTTGCCCGCATAATAAAGCAATCTCCGGATGCACAGAACTTATTTCTAAACGCCAGAATATCAATTCCCGCCTCCATCAGAATCTCTGGTGAATTTTTAGATACTGTAGTTAAATTGATTACCACAGAAATTCCCCGGTAATGCTTCAAAGGAAAAGACATTTCCGAAGCGCAGTTATCCATTGTATGAATCGACAGATCCCCTTCTCCCAAATAAAGGCAGGAACCGCTTAATAAACGACTTCCCTCACGACCTTCCCTGCAATGATTAATTTCGAGAATATCTTTATCTAAGATACTCTCCCATTCATATTCCGTTGCCTCAAAATCATTATAAATAAGCTGGATTCCCGGAAAAACCTGATAAACGGTCATAAGTCCTAATCCATCGGCACAATCCATCTTATAAATAGTACAGTAACCATCGTTATCTTTTGGAATAACCTCCGATAAACCTTTCATATTTGACATAGTTTCTATATTGTTCATATCGTTCCTCACTATCGTCTGGTGACTATTTATCTGTTCTACCAATAACTTTCTGGCTTTTTTTATTATATACTTTTTCTTCATTCCATTCTGCTCCAATCAGTAGGCTTTTCGCTCCATTTAGAATTATATTCTAAATTCCCCTGATGTGCAAATATGGGAAAGGAGCCAACGACTCTATAGCCATCGGCCCCCATCAAGGTTACTTATTGCAATACTTTTCTCCAATACATCCCGAACAACTGCCGCCACAACAAGAACCATTCTTACGATCCCGTCGAACTTTTCGGACAGCCCATACTGCATAAACAGTAATTCCAAAAATGATGATTCCAGTAATAACCATCTTAGTCTCCTTTCCTACTAGATGCCCATAATTCATTTGCAACAGGATGCCAGTGCTTTGCATATAATTCGCATTTATCACACAAATGATCTACCGTCTCCGGTGATTGCAAATCCGTAGACTTTGCTCCGGTACGTTTTACCATTTCCCGTAAAATATTGGGATTTTCCAACATAGGGCATGGACGAAGCATATTCTTATTAAATGGTTGCCCATCGTGGTACGCCATAAAAATCGGACTTTTCAGTGCATCCAGTAATCCACACTCATGGATGTTCACATTGGAATAATGAATAAACACACATGGCTCCACATCCCCGGCAGCATTAATATGTAAATAGCTTCTGCCTCCGGCAATACAGCCTCCTACATACTCTGCATCGTTCTGAAAATCCATACTGAAAATAGGCTTTGTATTCCGAAATGCTCTTACCCGTTCATAGACTGTCCTTCTTTGATCCGGGTTAGGGAGAAGCTCTGGAACAGCATCATTACCGACTGGCATATAATGAAAGAACCAGACAAACATTGCTCCCATTTCAATCATCATATCAAAAAATGCTTCACTACTAATATCCGCATAATTGGCACTGGTATAGCAGGTAGAAATACCAAAAGGCAATTTGTATCTCCTTAATAAATCCATCGCCTGCATTACTTTCTCAAAAACCCCTTTGCCCCTGCGTCCATCATTTGCTTTTTCAAATCCCTCCAAACTAATCGCCGGGACGAAATTTTTTACACGAAGCATTTCCATACAAAACTCTTCGTCAATCAGCGTTCCATTTGTAAAAGAAAGGAACTCACAATCCGGATGCCTTTCACACAGAGTAATTAAATCTCTTTTTCGTACCATCGGTTCCCCACCTGTATATATATACATATAGGTTCCTAGTTTTTTCCCCTGGGTGACAATATCATCAATCGTTTCTAAACTCAAGTTTAGCTTATGTCCATATTCAGCAGCCCAACACCCTGTACAGTGCAAATTACACGCCGACGTTGGATCTAATAATATAGCCCACGGAACATTACAATTTTCTTTCTCACGAACTTCATTTTGAATTGCGGAGCCTTTCAAGGCAGAATTAACAATGAAATTCTGAAAAAATGTTTTTCTCACACCTGCATCCAACTGGTATGCTTTCATAATCAACTGATACCAGTTTCCTTTTTCTTCGATTGCCTTACGAAATGCTGCCCTTTGTCCCTCATACCAACCATCCGGTAATACTTGATCCATGAGCCGCATTGCTTTCGGAATATTTTCCTCCGGATTCTTTTCCAGATATTCTAATGCAGTATGTACCGCTGCTGAAAAAGCTGTATTTTTTACTGAATCTATAATGTTCATTTTCATTTGTCTGCTGATTATTTATTTGCCATCAGCTTTTTCCTTTCATTTTTCTAATTAAACTTTTCCCTGCAATTACCGCTATAACAAAAAGTCCTGCAAAACAAACCCATTTTTTATACTTCATATCACTTACCTCACACTAAAATCCCAACTTGATAAACTGCAAATGTCACTATCCATGCCACCACCAACTGAAACATTGCGGACAGTAACATCCAACGTGTGCTTCCTGATTCCTTGCGTATCGTTGCAAGAGCCGCCATACATGGAATATATAGTAGGCAAAAAATCATCAGACAGAACGCATTGAGTTGTCCAAACCCTGCACTTCCCAATATGCCTTCCAGTGTATCCATACCAGCTCCGGAATTGATGTTTGAAACTCCAAACAAGACTGCACAACTGGAAACCACAACCTCTTTTGCAGAAATGCCTGCGATCAGAGCTACCGCAATCTGCCAAAATCCCAATCCTATTGGTGCAAAAAACGGTACTAGCCCATGTCCCAAAATAGCGCCGAAACTATCCGACATATCCGTTGTATATCCATGTGGTCCGAAATTCAAGATTATCCACATCAGGATAGATGCTATAAAAATAGTAGTTCCTGCTTTCGTAAGATAATCTTTTACCTTCTCCCATACATAAATTGCTACTGTTCTGGAACTGGGGATTTTATACTCCGGTAATTCAATCAACAAATAATTTTCTGATTTCTTTTTATCAATCAGATGTATTATGGCGGCCACCAAAATCGCAACCACTAACCCGATCAAATACATGGAATATGCAACCAGCATAGCACGTTCTTTGAAAAACATTTCTGCAAACAGTATGTAGATAGGCAGGCGGGCGCTACAGCTCATAAACGGCGTAATCAACATTACTTTAAAACGATCACGCCTGCTTTCCAGTGCCCTTGATGCCATAATTGCCGGGACTGTACAACCAAAGCCTAAAATCATAGGAATAAAGGCTCTTCCAGACAGTCCAAGTTTACTCATAATTCCTTCCATAACATAAGCTACTCGCGCCATATATCCGCTGTCCTCTAAAAAAGCCAACGCAAGAAATAAAATGAAAATGTTCGGAAGAAATGTCAATATACCGCCCACTCCTGCAAGAATACCGTCTACAATCAGCGAACGAATTACTTCATTTACCTGTGCTGCAACCAGACCTTTCTCTATCCATAGAGACAGATTTTCAATTCCTATCTCTAAATACCCTTTCAGCCAGTCCCCAACAGTAAATGTCAGAAGAAACACTACCGCCATAATGCCTAGAAAGATTGGAACACCCCATACACGATGAGTCAGCACCTTATCCGCTTTTTCAGTCAAAGCATCCTGGCGATCTTTATTTACCAACACTTCTCTTATAATTTCTTGAATAAAATCATATTTCTCATTGATAATATCCGATTCATAGCTCCGGTCAATTACATCTGGCAAATGAACAGGGTAACTCTTCGTAATCTCCCGATCCATTTCCAGTAACTTAATAGCATACCAACGGTAATTTTTTAGTTTTGGATAGTTTATTTTCAGTGCATCCATAATAAGATCAATCTTATCCTCAATCTTATCGCTGTAAACCATTGCATATTCTGCATGATGGTTATGCCGATGCCTTGACTGATCTTTATGATGGTGAACCAAACATTGCGGATCGTTGCAATCCTTATGATGTGCTGCTGCATGAAGCAGCACATCCAATCCCGTCCGTTTTCTCGCAGAGACGGGAATCACCGGGATTCCCAACATTTCCGGCAGTCTGTGTGTGTCGATTTCCATCCCACGCTTTTCTACAATGTCCATCATATTCAGTGCCATAACTACTGGTTTTCCAAGTTCCAATAACTGTAATGTCAAATATAGATTACGCTCCAGTGCCGAAGCATCTACCACGTCAATAATCATATCAACTTCATCACTCAATATAAACTGTCTGGATACCTGCTCTTCCATTGTATAAGAAGTCAGACTGTATGTACCCGGAAGATCAACCAGACGAATATTCAGATTATGATCTCTGATTGCTCCTTCCACTTTTTCGACAGTAACCCCCGGCCAATTCGCCACTTTTAAATTTGCGCCTGTATAAGCATTAAAAAGTGTTGTCTTTCCACAGTTTGGGTTCCCGATGAAGCCGATTGTCAAATTCTCTTTCATCGAAATTCATCCCTCCTACATAGCAACCGAAATATGTTCTGTTATATTGCGCCCAAGTGCAAAACGTGTTCCCCGTACTTTTACAATCAAAATCCCCTTGCTTTTACTATTCAAAACTGTGACAGAAGTACCACGAGTCATTCCAAGAGCTTCCAGACGTTTTTCAATTCCTGTAGGAAGCCCAATGTCTTTAACAATATATTGGGTTTCTTTTTTGCCATCTGAAAGATACATTTTAATTCCCCCTCTATTGCTTTATTCCGTTGGTTCCGGGCATCTTCCGAAATTCTGAAAGCATCATCAAAACAGTAATCACTACAAGAATTGCATCTGTCAGGGCAATCGCCAGCCATACACCACGAATACCCATACCGCCCACCATCGGAAGGACAATACACAGAGGGATAAACAAAATAATCTGACGGAACAATACCAACCACGTCGCCTTATTGGCTTTGCCCAAAGACTGGAACAATGTCACAGCAATCAGAAAACTTCCCTGAAGAATATAGGTGCTGAACATAATACGGAAATTCGTTGCCCCCGAAACAGCTACACCTGGCGTTGTAATAAACATAGACAATACTTTACCCGGAAACAGTTCTGCCGGAATATAAAATACAAGGGATAGTATTGTGGCGGCAGCAATAAATACACGTGTCAGAGTTTTTACCCTGTCATATTCCTTTGCACCATAATTCGTTCCTGCCGCTGGCTGGAATCCCTGACTGATTCCCCATAATGGAACAAAAGAGAAATTCCAGAACCGAAGCGCCGCACCGAGAAGGATCTGTGAATTTTCCCCTCCATAATTAGCGGCTACACGATAAATGACTGTTTGCTGTACTAATGTCAATATCTGCATCAATAACGCAGATACGCCAACAGAAAGAACCTGCGGCAGAAGCTCTCCATCAATCCGAATACGTCCAATCTTTACATTAGGACTTTTCTTTCTGAAATACCATAACGTAATAACCGCCTGAACAAACTGTGAAAACACCGTTGCATATGCTGCCGCCTCGATGCCCAAACCGTAAGGCTTCAAAACTGTAATAAATATTGGATCAAGAATAATATTCAAAATGGCACCGCTGGCAATAATTGTCATTGCCTTTTTTAACTGACCCTCCCCACGAATGACCATATTAGCACTCTGGAAAAAATTCACAAACAAAGAGCCTGCAAATACGATCCGCAGATATTTTTCTGCATAATTTAAAATATTATCGCTTGCTCCAGCAAGAGATAAAAGCTGACGGGTAAACACCATTCCTAC
The DNA here is from genome assembly GCF_008679485.1 of Blautia sp. LMAG:89. Taxonomy (NCBI): domain Bacteria; kingdom Bacillati; phylum Bacillota; class Clostridia; order Lachnospirales; family Lachnospiraceae; genus Blautia; species Blautia sp. LMAG:89. The sequence goes on from NZ_NANC01000004.1 coordinate 437,604, forward strand.
AATGGTATAAATTACTGACAATAAAAGTACCATTGCCACCAAATTTCCCATAATCTTTTTGATCGTTCTTTCATCTTTTTTACCAATCGCTCGTGAAAGTACCGAAGCGGAACCAACGCCCAGCATTGCGGCAGAACCTGCATTTATCAAAGTAAATGGATATGATACCGATACAGCTCCCATCTGAGCCGCACCTACCATCTGCCCGACAAAAATGGAATCCATCATGTTATATAACCCAACCACCACCATACCGAGAACTGCCGGAATACTAAGTTCAATCATCAGTGAAATTGGATTTTTTGTTAATAATTTTGTTCTTGTATCAAGTGACTGTTTCATCACTGTTACCTCCTTGTTTATTAGCCATGTCTAACCACCTAAAGTATATAAAATTCGGTTTGTTTTGTACGCTCCCAAAAGAAGAAATCACAATCCAATCGGAAGAATTAAGGGCAGAAAAGCCTTTTTTCTCTCTGCCCTCCGGCATCATTGTGCCATCTTCTCCAACACTTTTAATGCTTCCTCCAATTTCGGATTTTCAACATCTGTCTGCAAAGCCTCCCGGACACAGTTTCGGATATGTGCCTGTAATATTTGTTGGTTAGCGCTTTTTAACAGGGCTTGTGTTGCCTGAAGCTGATTGGATATGTCCACACAGTACCGATCTTCCTCAATCATCTGCAGAATACCGTCAATCTGCCCTCTGGCAATTTTCAATTTATGAATAACTTCTCCCTTTTTTGCTTTCATTGGAATTTCCTCTTATTGAATACTGATAAGCTGATAACCAGCATCCTCTACAGCCTCTTTCAACATGGCATCCGATACGTCTCCGTTAAGTTGAATACGTGCAGATTTCTCTGCAAGGCTGACTGTGACCTCACTGATTCCCGCAAGCTCTCTTAATGCTTTCTCCACGTGTTTTACACAATTCATACAAACCATACCTTCAATATTTAATACTTTTTCCATTTGACTCGCTCCTTTGTTTTCTTTTTTATCATTTTCCTGTCTAAATTCCATATCTGTATTTTCATGGGACGTATGCTTTGCCTTAAACCACCTAAGCCGCAGTGCATTCGACACTACAAATACGGAACTGAAACTCATGGCAAATGCTCCAATCATTGGATTCAATTTCAATCCAAATGGCAGATAAAACAATCCTGCTGCCACCGGAATACCAATGATATTATAAATAAACGCCCAAAATAGATTTTGCTTGATATTGCGTATTACCGCCTTGCTAAGTTGGATCGCCGTAGATACATCGAGCAAATCACTTTTCATTAAAACAATATCTGCCGATTCTATTGCAATATCTGTTCCTGCTCCAATGGCAATCCCCACATCTGCCCTTGCAAGCGCTGGGGCGTCATTAATTCCATCGCCAACCATCGTCACTTTTTTTCCACTGTCTTGCAAACGGCGGATTTCTTTCTCTTTGTCCTGTGGAAAGACTTCCGCTACAACACGATTTACACCAACCTGACGTTGAATTGCTTCCGCTGTTTTCCTATTGTCCCCGGTCAGCATTACCACTTCAATTCCCATACCCGACAATTCCTGGACTGCCTGACGGCTGGTAGGTTTTACAACATCTGCCACAGCAATCACACCCATCAGTTCCTTACCACGTGCAAAAAATAATGGTGTTTTTCCCTCTTCCGCCATAGCATCCCCAAGCGATTGCAAGACTCCTCCAGAAATGCCATTTGCCTCAAGCAATCTGCGATTTCCAGCAAAGCAAATCTCGTTTTCTATTTCTCCTATAATTCCCTGTCCGGGAACCTGTCTAAAATTTTCAACAGGAAGGAAAGAAATTCTCTCGTTTTCAGCTTCTTTCACAATCGACTCTGCCAGCGGATGTTCTGACAATTTTTCTAAGGATGCCGCAATCTGCAATAGTTCATTTTGTCCGATTCCATCTCTACATAGGAGATTCGTAACACTCGGCGTTCCCTCTGTAATCGTTCCGGTTTTATCTAAAACTACTGTATTGATGTTATGAGCTGTTTCCAAAGCCTCCGCTGATTTTATCAGGATACCATTTGCTGCCCCTTTTCCAGTTCCCACCATAATTGCCGTAGGTGTGGCAAGCCCTAACGCACATGGACAGGAAATAACCAAAATTGAGATTCCAATAGAAAGAGCAAATTCAAATCCATATCCCAACAACAGCCATATGATAGCCGAAACCAGGGCGATACTGATAACCACTGGTACAAATACCCCGCTTACTCTATCTGCCAATTTTGCGATTGGAGCCTTTGAACTTGTAGCTTCGTCCACCAGATGGACAATCTGCGAAAGCGTTGTATCATCCCCAACCTTTGTAGCCTGCATTTTAAAATATCCGGACTTATTCAAGGTTGCACCGATAACTTTATCCCCTATATGCTTTTCCACCGGAATACTTTCACCTGTTAAGGCAGATTCATCTACAGAAGAAGCCCCTTCTACCACTACGCCATCCACTGGCACTGCTTCTCCAGCTTTCACAATCAGCGTTTCGCCAGCTTGTACTTCCTCTACCGGAATCGTAATCTCCTGTCCATTGCGTTCAACAACTGCCGTTTTAGGGGCTAAATTCATCAGCTTTGTAATTGCGTCTGATGTTTTTCCCTTTGCACGTGCCTCCAGCGTCTTTCCTAATGTGATCAGTGTCAGAATCATGCCTGCTGATTCAAAATACAAATCCATCATAAAGCTGTGGACAGTTTCCATATCTCCATGTCCAAATCCAATCCCTATTTTGTAAATAGCATAAATCCCATAAATAATTGCCGCACTGGAGCCAATAGCAATCAGAGAATCCATGTTTGGAGAACCATGAAGCAATGTCTTAAATCCCATCTTGTAATACTTAAAATTCACAAATACTACAGGAATTAAAAGCAGGAATTGCGTAAAAGCAAAGCTCATTGCATTTTCCATTCCAAGAAGAAATGCAGGCAGTGGCCACCCCATCATATGCCCCATTGATATATAAAACAAAGGTATCGTAAAAACAGCAGATAAAAGCAGGCGTTGTTTCATTTGTTTATAGTCTTTCTGCGCCGTACTAATTTCTGGTTTTCCAGCCGCAACAGCAGGTTTACTACCACTCTGTGCAAGTGTTTTTGGAATTGCACCATATCCTGCTTTTTCTACCGCCTGAATAATTCCCGATGTATCTAAAATAGATTCATCATAAGATGCAACCATACTGTTTTTTAATAAATTAACAGATACTTCTTTTATTCCGGGAAGTTTACTCACGCTCTTTTCAATTCTTGCAGAGCAGGCAGAGCAAGTCATTCCTGTAACATCAAATTGCTCTTTTTTCAATTTCATCCCTTCTTTCTCTTTAAAATTGGGTACCCGTCCCCCGTAGGGAACGTAGTCATTATAAACACTGGATTTACGTTTTGTACGCTCCATAGGGAAGTATTTTTTATCCAAAAAGAAATATATTTTTTCTCTAAATCCAATCAGTAGGTTTTGCGATCCAAAAGGTAATATCTGTTTCCAATCCGTTGACTTTTTCCTTTATCGTGCATATACTTGCGGCATGAACGATTAAACATTCTTTTAATTGTTCAGTCATGTCAAACCAACTAAAATTACTAAGAAAGGGGAATAATCCTTATGAAAAAAACAATCAAGTTACTCGATCTTGACTGCGGACACTGTGCCGCAAAAATCGAAACTGCTGTAAAGAAGATTGATGGCGTCACAAATGTATCCGTAAACTTTATGAACCAGAAAATGATACTCGAAGCGCCGGATGACAAATTTGATGCTATCCTGACCGAAGCAAAGGCACTGATCAAAAAAATCGAGCCGGATGTAACTGTAAAGGTATAAACGAAGCTGGACACCGGCTGCCGTATCCCGGTAGCTGGTGTTTTTACATCAGAAAGGAGACTATAGATTATGACACGAAAGCAAAAACATTTGCTTGCACGAATTGTCATAGCGGCAATTCTATTTTTTGCAGGCAGCCTGTTTTACCTTCCTGAATATATGGAGGCAGGCATCTTCCTTATCTGCTACATTGTTGTTGGATGGGATATTGTATGGAAAGCAATCACGAACATTCTTCATGGACAGGTATTCGATGAAAATTTTTTAATGACGATTGCCACTATCGGCGCATTGGTTCTGGGAGAACATTCAGAAGGCGTAGCTGTAATGTTGTTTTATCAAGTTGGTGAATGGTTCCAGTCTTATGCCGTTTCCAAATCTCGAAAATCCATTGCAAGTTTAATGGATATTCGTCCGGACTATGCGAATGTACAGCGTAATGGGGAATTGATACAGGTCGATCCTGATGAAGTCCAAATTGGAGACACAATCATAGTAAAACCGGGAGAACGGATTCCACTGGACGGAACTATTCTGAAAGGTTCCTCTGCATTAGATACCTCTGCGCTTACCGGAGAATCCATGCCTCGTGAGGTAGAGCCGGGAATGGAAGTCATAAGTGGCTGCATTAACCAGACCGGGATTTTAACAATTTGCACAACTAAGGAATTTGGAGAATCCACCGTAGCAAAAATTCTTGATCTAGTAGAAAATGCAAGTGATAAAAAAGGACGGACAGAGAATTTTATTACCCACTTTGCCCGCTACTACACCCCTGCTGTAGTATTTGCGGCATTAGCTCTGGCAATCCTTCCCCCATTTATTACTGGACAGGCATTCAGCATATGGATTTACCGGGCATTAACTTTTCTGGTTATCTCCTGTCCTTGTGCGCTTGTTATCTCCATACCGCTTAGTTTCTTTGGTGGTATTGGGGGAGCATCTAAAATCGGTGTTTTGGTAAAAGGCAGCAATTATCTGGAATCATTAGCTCATGCTGAATATGTGGTTTTTGATAAAACAGGGACTTTGACAAAAGGCTCTTTTGCTGTCAGTGAGATTCATCCAAACGGCATAAAAGACATACAGCTTTTGGAACTTGCCGCATACGCAGAAGATTATTCTAATCATCCGATTTCGCTTTCCATAAAAAAGGCATACGGAAAAGAGATCGACCATAATCGCATCGGGGATATTCAAGAAGTTGCAGGACACGGTGTGCGTACTGTCATTGACAATAATACAGTTCTGGCTGGCAATGCTAAACTAATGAAACGAGAAAACATTCGTTATATCCCTTGCACTTCCATTGGTACGGTTGTTTACATTGCCTGTAACGGCAAATATGCCGGATGTATTGTCATTGAGGATGAAATCAAAACAGATGCTCCAGCGGCAATCAAGGATTTGAAATCTTCCGGTGTACGCAAAACTATTATGCTTACCGGAGACGCAGATGCCGTAGGTCAGAAAGTTTCTGCCCGTCTCGGTCTGGATCAGGCATATACGGAACTTCTTCCTGCGGATAAAGTTGAACGGGTAGAGGAACTGTTGAAACAAAAAAGCGAAAAAGGAAAACTGGTATTTGTCGGAGACGGAATCAACGATGCTCCTGTGCTGGCACGGGCAGATGTAGGAATTGCAATGGGCGGTTTGGGTTCTGATGCGGCGATTGAAGCGGCTGATATTGTTTTAATGACAGACGAGCCCTCCAAAATTGCCTCTGTAATACGAATTGCTAGAAAGACCATCCGCATCGCAAACCAAAATATCGTATTTGCTTTAGGTGTAAAATTCCTGGTACTGATTTTAGGGGCTTTGGGATATGCAAATATGTGGGCGGCTGTGTTCGCTGATGTTGGTGTTTCTGTTATTGCTATTTTAAACGCAATTCGTGCCATGAAAGTAAAACGTTTAGACGCATCCACGCTGTCTTAACTGGTTTAGAAATGCGCCGCATTTTGAAGTAAAAGCGGCGCATTTCCTCAAACTTCCGTTGGATAAGGAATTAGATTATTGATTTGTCGGACAGGATATTTCAAATAACGCATCAACAGAACGATGTAATAATTTTGCCTGCGGGGTATCTGAAAGGGTGTAATATACCTCTTTTCCTTCTCTGCGGCTAATAATAATTCCACTTTTCTTTAAAATACGCAGATGATGGGACACAGCCGGAGCACTCATGTCAACAGCCGCCGCTATGTTGCATACACATTCCTCGCAATGGCACAAGAGCCACAAAATCCTTAAACGTGTTGAATCGCCAAGCTGCTGAAACAAAAAAGATATATCCTGAAAGCCCTCTGCCGAAGGCATATTATCTAAAACTCGTTCGATATTCTGCCCATGATTATGAGGCAGATTATAATGCGGCATATCAATCAACTCCTTCCTTAAACTATGATACTCACCTAAATTTTATCTGTCAAACAGCTTTTCACAGATTGGAGATATATTATGAACCAACCACAAAATATTACTTTTGACGTTCCAAACGCCTTTGAATTGGAGAAACTGAGTGAACTACATAAGGCTATGGGCGATTTCACACGTACGAAAATCCTCTGGCAATTAATGCAGGGCGAACAATGTGTAAATGACCTTGCAAAAACACTATCCCTTACTAATTCTGCCATATCTCATCAACTCCATGCACTCCGGATTACAAAATTAGTCCGTTCCCGCAAAGCAGGAAAACGGGTATTTTATTCCCTGCAGGATGAACATATCCAATGGATACTGGAAGAAACCTATGCTCATATTTCAGAACGATAAAACGCAGCCCCGTAAACTATAATGGGGCTGCGCCAAATATTTTTTTACAGGTTTTCATATGAAACCAGTTCACTCATCGCAATACGCTGTGCTTCAAAACGGTTCCTGTCGGCAGGCTCTTCATCCGAATAGCCGATAACCAGAATATTGATTGGTTCCAGATTATCAGGAAGCGTAAATTCCTTCCGAAGTACGTCCGGCTTGAAGTAGCAAACCCAAACTGTGCCAAGTCCCAGTTCTGTCGCTTGCAACATCATATGGTCTGTCAGGATCGAAGCATCAATGTCACCAGTCTGCTTTCCATCAAACGGACGTACCCATGCTTTGTCATGGTCAGCGCAGACAATAATCGCCAAAGATGCTCCATAAATATTTGCGGCCTTACCAATTTTAGCAAGACCTTCCTCGCTTTGGACAACGATCAAATGAACGGGCTGGAGATTCGCGGCTGTCGGAGCCACATGAGCAGCCTCCAGAATTTTTTCCAGTTTTTCAGGCTCTACTTTTTTGTTGTTGTAATCACGCACAGAGCTGCGGCTCTTTGCAATATTGATAAAATCCATAGTATTTCAATCCTTTCTGTTGTAATATAAATGTGTCAACCAACTATAAACTTATTGTAACACCAAAAAGAAAAACCACAAGAATGCACTTTTTTGATAGGCACTATCAAAAAAGATAGCACCCTTGTCAAAGGAGAACTCATAATGAAAGATAAACAAATACATTTTAATTGTCCGGTAGAAGCCTCCCTGTCACTGATCGGCGGTAAATACAAGCCTCTCATTCTCTGGCATCTGATTGATCAACCTTTGCATTACATGGAACTGCAACGCTTAATACCAAACGCCACCCCAAAAATGCTTTCCAGCCAGCTCCATGATTTGGAGGATTGCGGAATGATTCATCGAGAGGTTATTCCCGAAAAACCGCCAAAGACAATTTATTCTCTTACACCCTTTGGTAAAAGCGTTATCCCCATTCTGGATGCTCTATGCCAATGGGGAAAAAACTATCTTGACGGACTGGATGTAAAAAGTCCATGCTGTTCAAATTAGTATAAAGTTTTCTACTTGCAAAAACGAGTATAGATAAATATATTTGCTATACCCGTTTTTGTTATTTCTAATTCTAAATTTGTGACTGCCGTATATAATTGCAAAGTACCGTAAAGTCTACTTCTGGATTTTTATTTAAGATTTTCTGTAAAGCTCCTTCTGCTTTTTTATGTAATTCTTGATTGTTCAAATCATCCAACATGAAAAAAATGTTAAACCGCCTGCCGATCACAAACAGGAGTTTTTCATTTGCTGGTAAATTCAAAAAGCGATTAATATCTGACAGCATTTTCTCCTTGTCCGTCCGTAAATTTCCTCTTACTTCCAAAAGCAGATTTATAATATGTTCATTTACATAGTAGCTGTCCATTTCTTTTAATTGCTGCAGGAACCTCTTTTGCTCTATCATAATCTCTTCTTCGGATTGTAATGTGAAAGAGCCTTCTCTTACAAATTCTCCCATTTTAGATTCTGGCTTAATTCCCGTCGCATGAACACGAATAAAATCTGGCCGAATAACATTCAATGCTTCTGCCGTTCTGGTTGCATTTTCTTCTGACAGTTCCTTTCCCCCAATCCCCAACAGAATAAATTCCGACAGTATCATATCTGCCTCTTTCGCCATACACCCACTTTTCACAGCCGTATCCGCATTAAACCCTTTGTTAATAAGTTTCAAAATTTGGTCTGAACCAGTCTCTATTCCAGAATAAATATGATTCAGTCCGGCTTCTCGCAGTATCCTTAATTCTGACGGACTTTTCCGAGTAATACTGTCAGCACGAGCATAAGAAGTAATATATTGTATATCTGGAAAATATTGATGGATTGTTTCCAAAATGCGAAGCAGATAATCTGTCTTTAGCACCAGCGCATCTCCATCCTGCAAAAAGCAGGATATAATCTTTTTCCCTTTATAAAACTGTGCCTGTTTTTCAATATCCTCTATAATTTCTTCTATTGGTCGCATAGAGAAACGCATAGACTTATATAGTCCACAAAAATAACATTTATTCCAGTGACATCCTCTTGTAACTCGCACCAACAAACTATTACTTTCTGAAGGTGGACGGATTGGCCCGATTTCTATATTTTTCATTCGCTTCACCCTTTCTGAATATTTAAATCAAAAGTAACACTTCCTAAAATCTTCATCAAGAATGTACTTTTTTGAAAGGGACTATCTTTTGAGAAAGTACGTCATACAATTACATATCTCATATAAATCTTTTCCTTTTCGCTATTACCATTCCCTTTAAATAATCGGCTTTTATTATGAAGGGCTTTTCTACTTTTTCAGAGCAAGTTTCGCCCTGGCTGCCAGAAACCCGGTTCCCGGATTTTGACAGCAGGCAACTTGATGGGGATTTTGCTCCCCATACCCTCAAGCACAATCAATGATTGTTTCATTGGTTCCCATTTGCATGGTCACAGCGTAATAATTTTTTATTACTTAACTTTCACAGCAGACTGTGAATTTTACTCACAAAAACAACTGGAGGATTAAAGTTATGACAAGACCTAAAAAAGAAGAAATGTATCGTAACCATCGTATTACCGTTCGTTTCACTGAGACAGAATTTTCAATTATCAAAACTGCCGCCAAACAAGCTAATATGTCATTGGCTTCTTATGTACGAACACAAGTTTTAAAAGGAAAAGTACAGACCAAAATTGAAATAGTTGCTGATGTTCCAGAAATAAAGAAACTGCTCGCAGAGTTTGGAAAGATAGGCAGCAACCTCAATCAGATTGCAAAATATTTTAATCAGGGTGGGATTCTTTCTCAGGAAATGCGAGGAGAAATAAATAAGCGACTTCGAGATTTATACGAAATGAAATATAAGGTAATGGAAATGGCAGGTGACTTTCATGGCAATACTGAAACATATAGCAAGTAAAAATGCAGATTATGGAGAAGCTGAACGTTATCTGATCTTTCAACATGACGAATATACACAGAAACCTATCCTTGATGAAAACGGTCATATGCTTATTCGTGAGGAATACTATCTTGATGGAATAAACTGCGACCCATTTACCTTTGCAGCGGAATGTCAGGAAACAAATGCTTATTTTCATAAGAACCAATCTTACAATGAAATCAAGTCACACCACTATATCATCAGCTTCGATCCTAAAGACCGGGACGAACATGGATTGACTGGAGAACTGGCACAGCAACTTGGCGTGGAATATGCCAAAGAGAATTTTCCCGGACACCAGGCACTTGTCTGTACTCACACTGACGGTCATAATGGTAGTGGAAATATTCATGTGCATATCGTAATCAACAGTATCCGCAAATATGACACTGAGCCTCAGCCCTATATGGAATTTGATCGAGATTCAAAAGCTGGCTATAAACATCATCTTTCCGATAGATACCGAATCTATTTGAAGCAAAAAGTCATGGATATGTGTACCGCCAATGGGTTGAACCAGGTAGACCTTCTAACACCTGCGGAAAGGAAAATATCTGAAAAAGAGTACTGGGCAAAACGCAGAGGACAAAAAAAACTTGATAAACACAATGCACAGCTTGAAAAGAAAGGGCTGACTCCAAGGCAGACTACTTTTCAAACCGAGAAGCAATATCTTCGTGATGCGATTGATACCGTTACTTCACAGGCAATATCACAAGAAGATTTTTCCAGATTGCTGTCTGAAAAATATAATATTACATTCAAAGTCAGTCGTGGCAGATACAGCTACCTGCATCCCAATCGCAGTAAATACATTACTGGAAGAAGCCTTGGTACGCTTTATGAGGAAAAACATCTTCTGCAAATATTTCAAGAAAATTCTACCTCACAGATTACTGAAAATCCGGTTCCTGATATTTCTCAAGTTGTTAATTCTTCAACTCCAACAGTTTCTGCCTACACTGCTACAACTACAGAAGCTCCACATACTTTCCTCTTTATAAAATCTGATTTACGGTTGGTAACAGATTTGCAGCATTGTATTAAAGCACAGCAAAGTCAGGCGTATGCTCAAAAAGTAAAACTGTCTAACCTGAAAATGATGGCTCAGACGGTTGCCTATGTACAGGAACATGGCTTTCAATCCAAGGCAGATTTAGATACAGCTCTTTCCGATGCCTCTGCTCAAAGCACTGATGCAAGAAATACACTAAAATCCACAGAGAATACTTTGAAGAATGTCAATGAACAGATTCATTATACCGGACAGTATCTTGCCAATAAATCTATATATTCTGATTACCGCAAAAGTCGGAACAAAGAAAAATTTTATGATGATCACCGGGCAGAACTTACACTCTATGAATCTGCCCTCCGAATACTCAAAGAAAAATCACAGGGCAATAAACTTCCTACATTAAAAATGCTGCGTGAGGAAAAGAATCGCTTAACAGAATTACAGACGATGCAACGTGAAGACTTTAATGCCCGACGGGAACATGAACGGGAACTCCGTACAGTGTGTTCCAATGTAGATATTATTCTTGGAACCTCACAAGCTCAAAATCGCCAGCGTGAACATACACAAGAAAAATCATAACCGACTTTTTTTCATAAAAATAGAGGTTCTTCCTTAAATCCAGGGAAGCAAACCTCTATTTCTCTATTCTACCTTTTCTCCATCTACATACAATATAAATTTTTCAGGGTTGTGGATAATATCATATTCCCCATTTTCTTCATCTGATAAATACGCTATCTCACAGAATTGCTTATTATCGTTAAAGTCGTTTTCCGTCTTATATACATTGATCTGTAATTCTGTCGGGCATACCATATCATAAGAAAACTTTATAGACTGAAAAGAATTTTCCCTGCACATTTTTATAATCTGTTTTGCCAGTTCCTTTTTATCAGCAATTTCCTCCTGATTTGCTACAACTGTTAAATGTTCCGTAGTGTTAAATCTCGTACTATTGACTGCATCAGGAATTTCCGAAAGTTCCTTCGACTGCACTCTATAAAACCCACTACATATACACAATACACATATGAAACAAACAACTACCAGTACAATTCCTTTTATCCTCTGCTTTTTCAATCCATCTCCTCCTCATTGATATGGGTTCCGAAAACAGAACCTTTGTTACTTTCTATCTTAACCCTATAATGAGGGAAAGACAAGAAAAAGGTGGAGATAGCCGTTGATTAAATATGATAAATTGTGGCTTACCATGCAAGAAAGAGGTATCACAAAATACACTCTTCACAAAGAATATCATTTCAGTAAGTCCCTGATACATCGTTTGCAGAATAATGAAGGTGTCAGTATGAACACCATCAACACTTTCTGTAATATTCTGGATTGTAAAATTGAAGATATTGCAACACACTATAAAGACTAGCCCTAACTGATTATTCGGCACTGGCCAGTCTTTTTCTATGCAAAAAAAGAAGCTAGCCACAACTGTGACCAGCCTCTCATTTTTATTTTTTTGTACGCTCCACGTCTTGTCCCATTATCTGCTGCATTGCTTTCTGTCCACTACGCTTGGCAACTTCTTCCTTTTTCTCATTCAGCTTCGCAAGAACGGATTCTTTTGGACGCTTCTTTTTATCTTTCGGTGCAGAATTATTTCTAAGTCCGTCAATCATATTATAATTTGCTTCCTCTGTGATTTCCGCACTTCGCAGGTATTCTCCATTCTCCATATACTTCTGCCAGTTATCCAGTTTCGGTTTATAGCCTTCTGTCTGCTCCTGCACTGGCGGATGAAGCGAATCAAGAATCTTCTGTTTTACTACATCATCAAATCCATTGTAAGTACCGTCTACAAGCACATTCCCGTTCTGATCTAAGACTACATACGCAACATCTTTCCCATATTGTTCATGCTCCATAAGAAAATAATTTTTTCCCTCTACCAGCAGATAATCTATTACTTCCCATGTTCCGTCTTTTCCCTCTATTTCATATCCAACTGTATCTTTGGTAAGTCCACCGCTTTCTGAAGATGTGACTTTCATAAAATCAGGAATCTCTATAAAAGTGTCTTTGTTTACATAGTAAGTGGTCATGACACCCTCATCATTCAGGATCAGCACATCACTGGTACTGACTGCATGACCTTTATAATTGTGCGGCTGTTTCTTCTCCAGCTCCTTTTTTATCTGCTCTGGTGTTTCTCCCGGCTTCATTGTTCCCAGATACACCTGTTCATAATTTGCCACCTGCACAGGAATCTGATCCTGTGCAAGTTCTTCATAGGTACGGAAAAGAAGATTTCTCAATTCCGGTTTCTTTTTTAACTGGTAAACTGCAAACTGACTTCTACTCATTCTCCATCCACCTCCAGATCTGCTTTATAAATTTCTACCGTTTTCTGCAATTCTTCATATCCCTCATCGCTAAGATAATAGAGTTTCTGAATCGTCGTGAAAATCAGCAGCTTCATATCTTCGTCCAGATATGAAAAAATCTCATCCATTGCTTCCATTGTCTGTACCCGGTTTCCTGCATCAAAAATTGCCACTGCTATATATTCATCTTCCTCAAACCTTACCATCATAATGTTACATCTCCCTTCTTATGTGCCTTGGATTTTTCTTTCGACATATTCTGCTCCTGCTCTTTTATTTTCGCCTGACGCTCTCTGAGTGCCTGAAGAACAGATTCTTTTCTGCTCTTTGGCTGCGGAAGATTTTCTTTTGGTACAGACTTATCTTCAACTGCTTTTTCCTCTATTTTCGTAATCTCCTGCTTTGAGTCAAAATATTTTTCTACATCATCCATTGCTTTCTGCACTAATGGACTTTCCTTATAATGCGGAATCATCTCCACACCTTCCCGGTCAACTTTTCCCAGTCGCATAAGATCATACGGTCCGTCATAATCGCTTCCATCATGCAGTTCAAATCCAACACCTTTTATTCCATTTATGCGTTCTGCAGGAATTGATTCATAAATGCGTAAGGCTTCTTCCAGGGTAAGGTTCTCATGATACTCACCCATAACAGGAAATTCCATACACTCCGCAACATAAAAAGTGATCGTGTCTTCCGGCTGTTTCTGCTCTGGCTGTCTGGTAAAAACAGAAAGTGTTTCTGCATTTTTCAGACGTGAAAGTAATGACTGGGCAGTGACTACATCGCTGTCTATATCCGATTCTTCTGCCACCTCAGTCAGCCAGTCTTTTAAACCTGCTGTCTCCTTGTTCAAAATATCCTCTGTGAGTTTCTCAACCTGTTCTTCCCTATTTTCAACGGTATCTTTATATTCATAAGTATCATATTCATAACTAAAATTATCCAAGTCCACTGCGAGTTTCCTGATTTCCTGCTGATCAAGATAGGCTTCCGATTCCTTTATATACTCTGCCAAAGTAATTCTTTCTTCTAAGATTGGGGTAATATCTACTTTAATGCCTGCTATTGCCATACCATACGAATTCAATTCGTTAAAAAAACTATCCTCTCGAATATTTCCTCGATAAGAAAGCACCACATCAAGATCAGAATCTGCACGATACAGGTCATCTCTACTTCTGGAACCATGTACTCTCGCCCCAATCAATGTAACTTCATTTTCCAGTCCCATTTCTTCCAGAACAGCTCTTGCATGAAATAAAACTTCATATTCAATTTCTGCCCTGCCCATTCCATTCAATGCTGTTTCACATCTGCCAAGTTCCGAAGTGAATCGAATATCTCCACTAGCCAGCACTTCTTTAGAATGACTGATTACCTTATCCCGAAACTCCCTGTCATCAACTTTTACACATTCAACATCTTCCAATCCTTCATTTTTCAAGCTGGCATACATTGCTTTCTGAATAGAATCTTCTGGATTTCCACAAGCATCTCCTGAAATTTCATGAAGTTCCTGATCATAAACCAGGTATTTATAGCCATCCTCCGTCGGTTGCACTGTTAAATACATACCAGATTTTTTAAATTGTACGGTTATTCCCTCATAATTTTTTAATGCCGCTTCCCTGTCATAACCATCAAAAAAAACCTTTGGACAATTACGTTCAAACTGTATCTTCTCCATTCTCTCTTCTTCTGCATATTCAATTTCGGCATACAGTTCTTCATAATCCATCACATTTGCATCTTCTAGGGGCAATCCTTCTTCCTCTAAAATGTTCTCCATTACTTCTGAAATAGAAATATCCGGATTATCGTAGACACCGCCATCCAGTTCCAGATAATCCTTATCATAGAATGTATAATCATAACCATCTTCTACTGTCTGGATTGTAAAATACTGCTCTCCAATCTGGTATGCTATCTCTGTATCATGTCCTGCCAGACTGTTTACTATCTCTTTAAAAGTATTGTATATCTGCGGATTCAGCCATCCTTCCACTTCCTGGCAATCATAAATCAATGTATCTATTCCATTCTTACACTGGATAAAATCAAGACTACCTCGCAACGGTGCTGTATTTTCAATTCCAAGAGCTTTCATTTTATGATTAGGCAGAGAGTAATATGCTCCGAGGGCAGCTCCAAGATCCTTATATCGCTCAATCTTCATTCCACCTTTTGCTGCCAGATCTTCGATCACATAATATTGGTCAATATAATGATTTTCTGGCATTTTCAGGTCAATGCCATTATTTTCTCTGACTTTATGTATCTCGAAAAAACTGAATTTCTGTTCTTCCCCCTGCTGATTCTGTCCGGTCAATGTCGGCTCCCATGTATCCGTACTGATTGACTGCTGTTCCATGATTTTCATAACTGTTCCGTCTGCTAAGATGACTGTTGCCTGGTCTGGAATGTCCATCAGGTCATATACCGTTGCACCATTTTCTTCCAGATATTCTGAAATAGCTTCCCTGGCTCCTTCATCAAATCCATGCCAGATGTCTTCTGCCACCAGTGTTCCATTTTCCGATACGATAATATCTGCCACGTCCTGACCGTATTCCTCACTCCTCATCTGGAAGAATCGCTCCCCATGATACGTTTTCATATCCATCGCATACCAGGTGCCTGTATGTCCGTCTGCTTCATACTCTCTTGTAGTTTCAGTGATATGCTGATTTTTCACACCAAGCACCTCTTCCAGTTTCCGGGTACGGATTTCTTTTCTTGCCATATCAATAAATCCATTCAGGACTGCAGGATGGCTGCCCACAATATAGTCCCTGTTCAGATTTATTCCTCTGCTGATATTTTCCGGAATATCAATGCCATCTGCCCACCGTTTATTGCCATCAGAAAATCTTCCATCATAAGAAAGTTGCTTTAATGTGTTTGCCAGAACAAAGGCAACACGTTCTTCTCCATATTTTCCGATCACATCTATCGCAGTATCCGGGTTCAGACTCATGCCATCAAAGTTTTCTGTGATTGCCTGTTCGATTGCATTTTTACAGTCAATATTCAGTTTTCTGGAATCCAGGTAAGCATCTACATTTCTCTCCTGCATAGCCTTTTCCAAAGTTCCCATATAAACTTCCGGATATGCTTTTACCGGATTGGCATTTAACATCTCAGCTCTCTGTGCCACAAAGTCCGGCAGTTCTGTAAAACCAAAGGAATCCACATAGTATGCGGTTAATCTGCCGCCCCGGTTCATAATGATCACATCACTGACTGACATGGAATGCCCGGTAAAATCGTTTGGTCGTTCTATATTAAAACGCTCAAAAAGATTGTCCAGTGTCGTAGCATCTCTCAGTCTTTCACTGTAAACCATCTGATAGTCTTTGCCATCTACGGTAAATCCCATTTCTTTTGCCGCTTCCAGACTTAAAAATTGGTACCCTCTTTCTTCCTGTCCGCTGTTGATCTGGTAAATTCCATAGCGGTTTCCATCACTTTCTAAAAGAAGTGTTTCTTTGATTTTTGCTTTTTCTTCCGGTGTCATAACCGTTTCCTGACTTCTCCGGTAATTTTCCCATTCAAATTTCGTCACTCCGAATAACCCGTCATGCTGTAAAATATCCAGTTCCAGATTCATAACCCTCTGTGACTGTTCCTGACCACTCACTGCTCCGGTCAGCCCGTAAACTGTTACTCCCTCATGGTGCAGTTCCACTGCCCGTTCCCTGGTAAGCGGAAGCATACTTTCTGAATAAAATCCGGCTTCATGCAATTCTGATAAACCGATCATCGAATCCGGCAGACTGTCAATCTGTTCCTCCGCTTCTTCAATCAGTTTTAGTACTTCTTCCCTGTTTCCATCCAGAATAGATTCTGCAAGATTCTCTGCCAGTTTTTCCGTTGCTTCCCTGTCATCCAGTTTATAAGCAAAATTTGCGATAAGATTTCTCTGGTCATTGCTGAAAATCGTCCGTTCCTGCTCCAGACGGTTGATGGTCTGCTCCGCATACTGCATGGCACTCAGTTCTTCTGTCTGCTCCACAGCAATTACTTCCTGCTCTGGTCTTTCGATCTGAAGTTCCTTGAGTTTTTCCTCAATCTGTCCGATCATATCAGCAGAAGTCTTACGGATGGTGTCCATAGAAGCACGAAGCTCTTTCATATTTTTACCGGAAGACCAGCTTGCAATATAGGAAAAGGAATACTCTGATGTATCCAGTCCAAAATGGTTACACACCACATAAGCAACACTTTCTGCTTCCACTTCCCTTGTAAGCTGGTCTTTTACAATGCCCTCCGCTTCCATCTGGTCACGATCATGCAAGACTGCATGTGCGGTTTCATGCACCGCTGTTTTCATAGTCTGCGCATCACTCATGCCTAGTTGGACAGCGATATATTTATCGACAAGCTGATAAAAGCCTTTCGCCTCCCCGTCAATCTCAATAAAGCGGATAGGAACCGGGGCAACCATCTTTAATGCTTCCATAAAATCATGGTAGATCAGAACATCCCCCTCCAGTTCCGATACCTCAAACTCTGGAATCGGTTCTCCTGTGGTCTGACTGACATCAAATACTGTCGTAACCCGGAATCTTGTAATGACACGTTCTACTACTTCTGTTTCCGGCTGTCCATCTTCCCCGATCACAATCTCTCCTGTTTCCGGATCAGTTTTTTCAATCTCCTGTTTCTCTTTATACGGAGCCGGGGCAATGATCTGGATGCCCTTTTCCCCTCTTTTTACCTGCCGGTTGAATTTCTTCTGCCATGCCTGATACCCTGCTACCAGTGTTGCTTCCGGTTTCTGCATGGCGATCAACAATGTATTATTAAAACTGTAATTATGGAACTTTGCCATTGTGTTCAGATATTCGGTATATTTTTCTGATGTGAATATTTCTGCAACGCCCTGTTCCAACTGCTCTGTAATCTGCTTTAACTGCTCTTCTCTGTTTGCCATAATCAAATCCTCCATAGAAAAATCCCGCCAAAGCTCTGGTCACTCTGACGGGATACCCTTTATAACTCCTGTTCGTGTTTCTTTTTTGGTTTCTGCTCTGTTTCGCCTGTCTGCTCCTGCTGTTTCTGTTCTTTTAGTCTTTCCAGAATAGACGTTTTATGAACACTTTCTGCGATTCTGTCCTGACGTTCCTCTGGCACGTTTACTTCCGGATTTTCCCCGATACCCTCATCTGCCAGAAGATTTTCTCCCCCTTTCTCATCCATGTTGAGCATGGCATTTAATTCCGCCAGACGTTCCATTTTTTCACTCAGTTCCGCTTCTTTCGGGAATGGCTTCTGCACCTCTTCCTGTGCGGTCTTTAACTGCTGTTGTACCGTTTCCAGGTTCTGCTCGGTATCTGCCAGCTTTTTCCCGATTGCAGAAAGTGCATTATGAATCCTCTGAATATTGCCCAGAGTATCCTTTCCGAACTCAATCTTATAAGAACATTTTCCCTTGATCGTCATGGTATAGGTATTTGACAGGAAATTGTATTCTGAAGAAAGTGCAAAACCATGATATTCCCCAATCTGCCCGGCTGATTTTACGGACTTCAAACCGGATGCTGCTGAAATCAGTGCAACTCCCGCTTCTTTTTTATCGGTATACAGCTTTCCACCGACTGTCATTGCAAAGTGGTCATTATCCTGTAAATCTATTCCTTTTACTACATCTGCATCCACACGCATACCGGCAATCTTTTCTTTTAATGCGGTAATCTGTACCGGATACCGCTTTGCAATATCCGATTCCAGACGATAGATCTGACTGGTGTGGTTTGCTTTCAGAAGTTTCAGTTTACTTACCTGCACATCCAGATCCATCTTTTCCTTGATGTATTCGTTTCCTGTTGCCAGTGCCTTGATCTCTGCATAAGATAGAGCTGTATCATCCACATCTTCACAGGCACGAACGGGGGATTTACTGGTCATGATCTGCGAAATAAACTTCTGCTTATTTTCCAGAATCTGCCACATGTACGAATCGAATGTATTTTCCGTTACATACCGGAAGATTTTTACCTTATCATTCTGGTTTCCCTGTCTGAGAATACGTCCCTCCTGCTGTTCCAGGTCAGACGGTTTCCAGGGGCAGTCCAGATGATGCAGTGCAAGTAATCTGTCCTGTACGTTGGTCCCGGCACCGAGTTTCGGAGTGGAACCCATCAGGATTCTTACCTGTCCGGCCCGCACCTTTGCAAACAGCTCCGCTTTTTTTACTTCTGTATTGTACTCATGGATAAATGCGATCTGCTCTTTCGGGATTCCCCGTTCCACCAGCTTGTTTCTCACATCATCATAAACGTTGAACGTTCCGTCAGTTTTCGGTGTGCTGAGGTCACAGAAGATCAACTGGGTAGCCTGTGTATCTTTTCCGTCCTCCCATACCTGGAAAGCATTCTCCACACAGGCATTTACCTTGCTTTCCCCTGCATCTGGCAACATATCATTTAAAAGCCTCTGGTCTAATGCACATTTTCTTCCGTCGTTGGTAATCTTGAGCATATTATCTACCCTTGGATCTACTACACCGCCCCTGACCTGTTCTGCACGTTCCGAAAAGGCTTCCACCATTTCTTTCTGTTCCTCACTCGGCTTTAACACTTCATTGATATATTCTGCTTCCGGTACAGGAAGATTCAGCATATCTGCAGTCTGAATATCCGCAGCTTCTTTAAATATGGAGATCAGCTCTGGAAGATTAAAAAAACGGGCAAATCGTGTTTTTGCACGATAACCCGTCCCTTCCGGTGACAATTCGATTGCCGTAACTGTTTCTCCAAAAGTTGCTGCCCACGAATCAAAATGTCCCATTCCCATATTCATTAAAGTATCATACTGGAGGTATCTCATAATGGTGTATAACTCAGTCATACTGTTTGATACCGGTGTTCCCGTTGCAAACGTGATTCCCTTTCCCCCGGTAATCTCATCCATGTACCTGCATTTCATAAACATATCTGAACTTTTCTGTGCATCAGTCTGTGAAATGCCTGCCACATTTCGCATTTTTGTGTATAAAAAAAGGTTTTTGTAATAATGTGACTCGTCTACAAACAGCCTGTCCACGCCTAATTGCTCAAAAGTCACTACATCATCCTTTCGTGTCTGGTCATTCAGTTTTTCCAGTTTTGCTTTCAGGGTTTTCTTTGTCTTTTCCATCTGCTTAACCGTATACTGCTGTCCTGCTTCCTCTTTTGCTGCTTCAATAGAATAGGTAATGTCTGCAATCTGTTCTTCCAGCAATGCGATCTGTCTTTCCCTGGAAAGCGGGATTTTCTCAAACTGGCTGTGTCCGATAATGACCGCATCATAATCCCCGGTTGCGATTCTAGAACAGAACCGTTTTCTGTTTGCCGGTTCAAAGTCTTTCTTCGTTGCCACCAGAATATTTGCTCCCGGATATAAGCGTAAGAAATCGCTTCCCCACTGTTCCAGCAAATGGTTCGGAACCACATAAAGACTTTTTTGTGCCAGTCCCAGACGCTTGCTCTCCATACCGGCTGCGATCATCTGGAACGTCTTACCTGCACCTACGCAGTGTGCAAGCAGGGTATTATTTCCATAAAGAATATGTGCCACCGCATTTTTCTGATGCTCCATCAGCTTAATTTCCGGATTCATTCCGACAAACTGGATATGACTGCCATCATATTCCCTTGGCCGGATGCTGTTAAACCGTTCATTATAAATTTTGCAGAGTGTTTCTCGTCGGCTCATATCCTTAAAGATCCACTCTTTAAACTCTTCCCGGATCAGTTCCTGCTTCTGCTGTGCCAGGGTAGTTTCTTTCCGGTTCAGGACCCGGTGTTCCCCATCTGCATCATGTATTGTGTCATAGATTTTTGTGTCACGCAGATTCAGTGCATCCTCCAATAGCCTGTAAGCATTTGCCCTCTGTGTTCCGTAAGTTGCGGTGGAAAGCGGGTTATTGCTGCTGTCCACGTTCTTTCCTTTTACGTTCCACTGTCCGGTCACTTCCGCATACTGTACTTTGATACGCTCATAATTGATATGCTGTCGTGGTGTGTGGAATGTTTCTGCCATGAACTCTGTAATATAGTCTGGAAAAATCCATGTTGCCCCAAGCCTTGCTTCAATCTCGGAAGCATCTAGGTCTTTCGGCTGTACCCGTTCCAGTGCCTGCACATTGACCATATATTCTGAATGATTTTCTGCAAACTGCTTTGCAATGTTCAGCTTCTCCCTGACATTCCCGGAAAGATACTCGTCAGATGGCTCCCACTTATCCGTAAGCGGATTCTTAAAGATAACGCCTGTAAGCTCCTCTGTGACCTCTTCTTCTGTTTTTCCGGTAAGCTGCATCATATAAGGAATATCTACTTTTGCTTTTTCCCCGATAGATACCGCCAGTGCCTCACTTGCAGTATCTACCGATGTTACCGGCTCTGCCCTGCGGATCGTCCTTTTCGTAAATATGTCTGCTTTCCGCTTCAACTCGCCCTTTTCGTCCAGAAATTCAAGGGAAGTCAAAAGGCAATAGCTGCTGTCCATGCTGAACGCTCTTTTATTCGCATTGCTGCTGAGTAATCCATACTTTGCAGTAAAGCTGTCATAAACCCGGTTCAATTCAGCCTGTAAGCTGGCAACCTCTTCATCACTGCATTCTTCCAACTGCCGTTCCAGAAGCCTGTTTGTTGCATCCCGGATGGCAACCATGCCTTTGACACGTTCGCCTGTCACAACAGGAAGTTCCATCTTATTCATAACAGAATTTTCCCTGTAATAAATATCCTCTCCGACAAGTGCAAAGCTGAAGTTCTTAATATCCGGATCTGCCGGTATGGATACCACCTGTTCTTCCAGTTCCGTGTCCGAAATCTCCTGCTCTGTGATGGTTCCCTGGATATGCTGTACCGCATCTTTTAACTGTTCTGCCAGATCTGCTCCCTCTTTTGCCTTTACCGTCACTTCCTGTTTTCCGTACTGGGTACTTTCTGTTTTGAAATCTCCAAGCACCATTTCTGGGTGGTCAGCAAAATAGGAATTGACTGTATAACCTTCTGGTGTGGTTTTCAACTGTACCCAGTCTGGTTCTGTGATTGCAGCCCTGTCCCTTTTCTGGAAAAACAGAATATCCGCAACCACACTGGTATTGGCATTTCTCTGGAAAGCATTGTTCGGTAAGCGGATTGCCCCAAGCAGATCTGCCCGATTTGCAAAATACTGTCGGACTTCCGGATTCTGCTTATCCATCGTACCGCTTGATGTAACAACTGCCACCACTCCGCCCGGACGTACCAGGTCTAAGGATTTTGCAATAAAATAATCATGGATCATAAAATGGTATCTGTCATATTTGCGGTCACTGACCTGATATGCCCCAAACGGTACATTTCCAATCACGCTGTCAAAAAAGCTGTCCGGGTAACTGGTTTCCTCAAATCCCTGTACTGCAATCCTGTTCTTCTGGTAAAGCTGTTTTGCAATCTGCCCGGAAACCGGATCAAGTTCTACACCATACATACTTGCAGCACCCATACTTTCCGGTAAAAGTCCCATAAAGTTTCCTACTCCACAGGACGGCTCCAGGATATTTCCCTGCTTCAGTCCCATGTTTCCAAGTGCTTCATACATAGCCTTGATGACCGTCGGAGAAGTATAAAAGGCATTCAGCGTTGATGCCCTTGCTGCACTGTATTCTTCTGGCGTAAGGACTTCTTTTAACTGCGTATATTCCTCTGCCCAGGCACTGTTTCTTTCTTCAAAAGCCTGTGGAATACCGCCCCATCCAACATATCTTGACAACACTTCCTGTTCTTCCGGTGTTGCCAATCTCTGATCCTGTTCCAGTTCTTTCAGCAGCCTGATAGCTTCCATATTTGCTTTAAACTTTGCTTTCGGACCACCAGCCCCAAGGTCATCGTCCGTAATATGGAAATTATGCGGTTCCTGTTCCTGCACCTGCTCATTCTGTAGATATGGTAAAAATTCTCCCTCATAGCCAAATAGTTCGTTCTCCCCTGGAATATAATTTCGTCCAGTTTCCATACACCGAAAAATATCAGCTTTTGATGAACCACTTGCCTCATAGAATCCTGCGTAGGAATATAAAATATCATCTTCTCGCTCGTAGGTAGTCAGGTGCAATTCTGTATTTCCTCTTGTCTGGTTTACCAGTTCTTTCCCTTCCAGACCTTGCGGAAGAATCCCCACTGGTTCAAAATGATACCCCTGATATTCAAATACATTCTCGTCCCACTGTTCCTGTACAATTACAGATTCTGATTCTGGTTCTCCTTTTTGTACCTCCTCCATTTCTGCAGACGACTCTTCCACTTCTGGTTCTTCTGTATTTTCTTCTGGTTCGGAAGCACTCACAATATCAAATAAAGACATCTGGTATCCATTTAAGCCATCTGCCTGATCTGGTACTTCCTGTGCCGGGAAAATCGTATAGCTGCCTTCCACATACTGATATACTTCGGTCAAAAGCTGTAATTTCTTCTCATAAGTTTCATTCACTGATTCAAAATCCAGTGGCAGCATTGCCAGTGCATCGTCCATCGCCTGTAACAATTTCTGCGACTTCTCCGAATCATTCAGCATAACAGGAAGTTCTTTTCTTGCTTCTTCATTAAAAAAATCCTGCTTAAACGGACGCTCAATTTCTTCTGGCAGTCTTGCATAAAAACTGATCACTTTTCCTGCAATCCGTTCCCTCTCATATTCCGGCATACGGGAATAATCTGCAGAACGTAAGAACTGCTGGTTATCAATCAGATAGCCGATTCTTTTTGCAACTTTTGCCCAGGGCAGCAACACCGAAATATCTGGATTCCCATAGTCCCCTCTCTCCAGCTTCAAACCTTTCCCGTCATAATCTGCATGTGAATTGTCTGCTCCACATAAAGCATGGCTCTGACCGCCTATCCCATATTTTTCCTTGATAAAATCTGTCCTTGCCTTATCATCTTCATTCAGGAGATAAAAAGAATAGGTAGAAAGCCTTCCATCCGAATACGGACCTCCACCGGCAAGAAAAGCATCTATTTCATCCTGAGTAATAAATACCTTATGTTCCTGCCATGCGAATTCATCTCTGGCATTGTATGGAATTACTTCTGCGGCAAATTTCTGGAACTGTCCGGATATTCTGATTGGATTATAGGTGCGGAACCGCATAATACTTTTATCTTCCTCATAAGCCATTGCCAGTCCTTCCAGACGTTCGTTCAGATCTGCCAGCCACTGCGGATCTGTTAGTTTCTCTTCCAGATAATCAGTAATTTCCGGATAAATACTGTGAAGATGTGGTAAATCCTCTTCATCAAAGACAAGTTCTGCTACACCCTCTGCCATATCCGCTTTCATATAGGCAAGTGCCTGGGCATGTTCCTTTATCGCATTCTTCCTTGCAACATCAAGTACGGACTGCGGTGCATACTCGCCTTGTTTCAAAAGCTGATGGATACGGCCACTCACATCTTCCCAGGACAAAAACGCTTTATCCAGAATCTGATCGGTAACGGTATGCCCTACTGCAATCTGCAATCCAGTTTCATCAAACCAGACCGAATACTCCATACCATTGATTTCAAATCCCTTTCCACCAGTCCCATACTCCCGCTTCACAAACTCCGTATATTCTTCCGGTGTCTGCTCACTCATAAAATTATAGATAATACGAAGCTGGCTCTTGCTTCGGTTTCCTCCGGTTCTTAAAACCTCATCGACCACCTCACTTGGAATGGCAATCTCCCCAGCATAGAGGGAAGCTATTCTGTTTTCGATTTCCCTTTTCTGTTCATTTACAGATGGAAGTTCGGGCAAAGATAAAGCAGAGGCAATTTCTTCCTCTGCTTTACTTAACTGATCTTCACTTGTGTCTTCAATTAGCTGTACACCAATTCCGTCAAGATGCTCTCTTCCGCTGTTGCCGTCAGACTGTTCATATGTGCTGTCCACGCCATCGGGTTCTCCTCTTTCGATGGTGCCGGATTCTTCTCCAACAGTTTCGCTATCTGTACTTCCAATCTCTTCTGTGCTGTTTTCTCGATCTCTTCCAGATGGCTGTTCAGTTTCCCAGTCAGTAACAGGCTCTGATACAGGCTGTTCTTGTGTTCCTTCAGAAATGTCCTCCGCAGCATTCCGTATTTCCCGATCTGTACCTCTGTCTCCTGGATTGTCAGATTCGGAAACAGATAATCCCCTTTGCGATGATATGTCAGTTCCATGCTCATTTCCTCCTTCATCTTCCTGTGAATATTCGTTTTCTATGATTCTGTTGTTGTTTTCTTCGCTTTCACGAATTAACGTGTTAAATTTATTATAATTCCTTTCCTCCGAATTTTCAATACCCTTTTTCATTTCTTCTAATGAAATACGGTGTACAAATCTTCCAATATCCACTAGCACAGACTCACTGGCCATGCTCGTCGCATTTCCAATAAATGTCAGCACCGATAAACTGTTATAGTCTGTGATATGTACGAAGTCCATTTCTTCCTGCCGTTCCAGCGGATCAAGTCCGCATCTGGAAGCCAGCGTATAATAAATGCTGTCTGTCAACAGACTGCGAAATTCGCTGCGTATGGTATTTTCTTCCAGCTCCTCCAGGTATGTTCCTTCCGTCACATATGTCAAGCCATCCAGGTATTCATCCAGATTTTCTTCTACCATATACTTCGCTGTTGCCATCAGTGCATCAGAAAGACTTCCTGTATCTTTAGCTTCCAGTCCATAAACTTCTTCTAAATGGTTTAATAACTCCTCCTGTTGCTTCTCCTGCAACCGCCACAGGTAAGGGGTTCTTCCACCTTTTACCTTATGAGTATCCTGAATATCAAATACATATCGGAGTCTTGTTTTCTGCATGGTTTCATCCAAAAGAGCAATTCCCTTTGCTCCTCGGTTTACCCACCGCAGCATTTTTTCATTCCATAATTCCAGCGAAGCACAGGCAGTTGCTTTTGGACGCTGTGCGTGGATCAAAAGCTGATCCATAAATGGATACCTGTATAACCTGGCTGCGGTATCCAGATAATTCATCCAGTCCCTTGGTGAACTGCTGATATGGGCTGCATGATATTCTGCAAGTCCACGTATCTCATCTAAACGAGCCATAACCTATTCCTCCTTCTGACTGTGCTTTATTTTTTCTTTTTAGGAAATTCCAGACTGAATCTGGCTTTTCCATCTTCTACCCCAAGTACAAGATCAGCATCAAATTTGCTGTCCTTTTTCTTGGAATACAGTCCTTTTACATGGGTACGTCCCTTTTTCAGAAGCTCCACTGCCATCTTTTTATCCATTGATTTTTTCATACTTTCCAGAAACCTATTTGACTTCCATAAAGCAAACGGACAACTTCTGTCAGAACAATAATAATTGGTCTTACCCTCATATACATCGGAACCGCATACCGGGCATTTCCCAATTACTTCCCTTGCAGTCTGAAAACGATTCCGTTCTTCTTCTGGAATCGCCCTGCATACTGAAAGAACATCGGTAATCATAGATACAATCCCATCCATAAATTCATCATCATGGATTTTTCCCTTTTCCATCATCAGAAGCTGATTCTCCCATTCTGCTGTCAGGCTTGCGGATTTCAGATTCTCCGGCATTACATGAATCAGCTCACAGCCTGCCACCGTAGGAAAAATCTGTTTTCCTTTACGTTCTGCATACCCGGAAGATACCAGCTTCTCAATAATATTGGCTCTGGTTGCCGGTGTCCCCAATCCCTTTTTCTCTGTTTCAGAATCAAATTCCTTATTTCCCGCTGTTTCCATTGCAGCAAGCAGAGTATCTTCGGTAAACATCTTCGGCGGAGAAGTGTAATGTGTACTCTTCTCTGCTTTCACAGAGGCAAGAGTCATTCCTTCCTCATATCCTTCTGGAAGTTCTGTCTTATTATCCGGTTCATCAGATTTCTTATCCTTTACACAGTATTTCCGAAAGGCTTCTTCCACTTCTTTGAAGCCCATCTGCACAGGCAGCTTTCCTTTTGCAGTAAATTCATGTTCTTTGCACTGTACGGAAATTTCTGTCTGCTCATAAAGGTACTCTTCCCCTGTTGCCTGAACAAGCTGCTGTCCGATCAGCATCAGCAGATTTTTCTTTCCACCGGAAAGTCCTCCCATGCCTTTTTCCATTGCTTCTTTTGTCGGTAGGATTGCATGATGATCAGATACCTTTGCATTATTAACCACACGATCTATGTTTCCCCTAATCTGTCCAGATTCCAGAAACGGAAGAAAATCTGTCATGCCTTCGGCAAGCATTTTTACCGTTTCTTTCATATCCTCGGTTACATACTGACTGTCTGTTCTCGGATAAGTAACCATCTTTTCTTCATACAGTTCCTGCAGCATATCCAATGTTTTCTGTGCAGTGTATCCGAAAAATCGGTTTGCTTCCCTCTGCAGACTGGTCAGGTCATAAAGTTTGGGCGGAGAAGTCTTTTTCTGTTCTCTTTTCACTCTGGTCACAACAGCTTCTGTCCCATCACAGAGTTTTCTTAATTCTTCCGCTTCTGTTTCAGACTGAATATTTTCTGAAATTACCGCAAGTCTTCCATCTGACAGGGAAACCTTATAATAGGCTTCTTTCTTGAAATGCTCAATTTTCTCTTTTCTTTCCGTCAGCATAGCAAGCGTTGGTGTCTGCACTCTGCCAACTACCAGACGTTTAAAATATCTGGTTGTGTAAGCTCTCGTTGCGTTCATTCCGATCAGCCAGTCCGCCTGTGCCCTGCATACCGCAGCATTACAAAGCCCTGCATATTCTCTCCCGTCAGTTAGGGACTGAAATCCTTTCTGAATGGCTTCATCTTCCATTGAGCTGATCCACAGACGCTTCACTGGTTTCTGACAGCCTGCCAGATCATAAACTCTTTTAAAAATCAGTTCTCCTTCTCTTCCGGCATCACAGCCATTCACCAGATATGCTACATCTGCCCGGTTCATCAGGCTGCATATCACATCAAATTGCTTCTTTTTATCCTCTGATACCTGAACTTTCCATACTTCCGGAATAATCGGTAAATCCTCAAACTGCCATTTTGCATATTTTTCATCATAGATTTCCGGTGGGACATACTCTGCCAGATGCCCCAGGCACCAACTGACGATGCAACTGTTCCCCTCCAGATACCCGTCCTTTCTCTGATAAGCAGATAAATTTTTTGCAAGGCTCTGTGCCACGCTCGGTTTCTCTGCGATCACTAAAAATTTCGCCATGTTTTCCTCCTGTTCCTGTCAAAAAGGCAGTCCATAAAGAACCGCCCTTTCTCCATACCTTATGCTTTTTTTGTTATTTCTGCTGATCTTCCGCATTTTCTTCATCTTCATTGATGTAACTGTCATCAGCAAATTCCAGACCTTCCTCTACAATACCGTCCTCTTTTTTCTTTCGGAATTTACTTAAAGCAAAAGCAGCTAAACCACCGAATACCAGTACAATACCGCCGCCCAGGATCGCAGAGCCAAACATTTTATTACCACCGGATTCCGGTTTTACTTCTGTTTCTGGCTGTACGGTAGTTTCTGGTTCTGGTGCTGCAGTCGTTTCCGGAAGAACAACTGCTGGTTCCTCTTTTTTCTCGATTTCCTCGTTTTCGCCTAAGAACTCTGCCAGATCATTTTCATCTACCAGTGACATCATGTACACGTTTTCGGAAGTACCGGAACGGTCAATGACCATATAAAAGGTGTTTCCATTCTTTGTCTGTACCGTCAGAAACTGCTTGGAACTGTCATTCTCCTTATCATCCACAAGCTGTCCGTTTCCCGATGTGGAAAACGGTGTTCCCTCTGCGGCAGGCTGCTCCGCCGGCTGTTCTTCTATCACCTGTTCCGCAGTTTCAGTCTGCTCTGCGTTTTCATTTGCCTGTGCAAAAGCGGTCACACTGGCAGAACCCATCAGTATTGTTGATGACAACATAATCATCAAAATTTTTTTCATTACTTTATTCTTCATCTTCCAAATCCTCTCTTTCTTCTATCAGTCCGGTTGACATTTCTCTGTCCATATTTTCTTCTTTCTTTATACCTGTTTCAGAACTATCCATAGAAAGATTGCCCTCTTCATCAAACTGCATGGTAACTGTTCCATTCTGAATCCCGTCCAGAAAAGTCAGCATCTTTCGGCTGTCCATCTTCATGGAACGGATTGCCTTAATGATTTCTGCATCTTCCATCTGCTTTTTCTGGATTCTCAGTTGCCTTACATGCTCCTGCAGTTCCAGAATCTTGTTTTCAGTTTTCTGAATGTCATCCAGAACCTTTTTTAATCGCATATTCATCTCTTGTTTACTCCCTTCTAGTGAAGTCTGCCAAATGCCATAAAATGTTGCTGCCAGTAAGAACTTGCAATGCTTGTATATTGAATCGGATTTCCACAATGAATCATCATGTTATTTCCTACATAAATTCCAACATGGCTCGCTCCCGGCGTATCATAAGTTCCCTGGAAAAAGATCAGATCTCCCGGCTTTGCATCCGATGGAGATACATAGGAACAATAAGAACGAAGCCCGTCCGCTGTTGTTCTTCCCACGTTCCATCCATTTCCGCAATTATTGATTACCCAGCATACAAAACCAGAACAGTCAAAACTGGTAGATGGCGATGCACCGCCCCAGACATACGGATAACCAAGATATTTTTCCGCTTCCCGAATCATCTTGGCAAACTGCGGATCAGAAAGTGCTTCTGCCGGAATATCATATCCAAAGCCTGCCCCACCTGTCGGAATTGTGTTAAGGTCAAACAGATAATCACGATTTCCATAGTATTTGTTGTAAGCGTCATACTGCTCCTGTTCCTTATCTGTCATACGGTTTCTTAAAACTGCATCCAGGTTATGGTTCGTAAGTGTTACATCCAGCCGGTTCACTTCTCTTGTTGTCGTTACTTCCACTTCCTGACTTCCATTGCTGTCTGCTATGTATGCTTCCCAGGTCTGATGCCCATGTGCTGACGCAGAAGCGTGATCGCCGTAGAATACATCAAACTGCACACCATACTGTGCAAAATTTCCGGTATCCTCAACTACATACTCCACACCATTCATAATGACATGGGTTCCCATTGGCACAAATGGATTAGAAGCGTCTACCGCAATCGTATGATTTGCCTGTGGATAGGCTCCACTCGCTGTCGGGCCTCCACTCCACTGTCCACAACAGATCGGGCAGTTACAATATCCACTGGTCACAACCTGTCCCAGTGATTCTCCAACCTTGACCTTTTTCTTTTCTGTTACCGTTTCTCGTGTCGAATCCGTATACAAGCCATACTGTTCCTTAAAAATCTCCTGAATCTCATCTGCAACCTCTGCATAGGTAAAACCACCATACTTAACTGTCAGATAGGAAATAAGCTGATACGGGTTGTGTCCGATCTCATCAATCTGGAATTGGAACTCGTCATAATCGGAATGGTTTGCTTTCATCTGATTGATCTGCTCATTCAGTGCATTTTCCAATGCCACATAAGCATTTTCCGCAGCATAAATATCCTCATCCTCACTGGAATAACTGGTAGAAATAATAGCATTGGAACTGCCCTGGAATAACGCAGCACAGCTTGACAGGCTCGTTGCCATTAACGCAAACAGCAGCACCAGAACTCCTATGGACAGGAGGATATTTCTGTTCTGTGCCACAAGCTCCTTGACCGCAGCTTTGGCTTTTTCCGTAAATCGCTGTGCGTTTACAAGCACTGCGTCTTTCACAGCTTTTCCCTGTTTCGCAGCCTGATACTGCTTCTGGTAACGCTTTTTCTGCAATAATTTCTTTAATGCAGACTGTTTCTTCTGCTCTGCTTCTTTCTGAACCGCCTTTTTTGCTTCATTGGAAGCACTGGTGCTAAACTGCAAACGGGATTTTTCTGTTTCTTCCAGAACAGATTCCCTTAACCGATTATTTCTCTGTCGTTTTTCTTTCAACCGTTCCCGAACGTAAATTGACTTTCTTGCAAGACTTTCTCCCGCAAGTTCCATCTGATCTGCTGCATCAAGAGCAGCATTATCATCGGTATCCTCTCTGATTTTTTTCTGACCATAGGCAGATACCGTTTCTGAAACAACGGTTGCTCCCTTTCTTGCCATTCTGCTACCGGGAATCATACCTTTACTTTCATCTTCAAAGGAAAGATGGGATTTTGATTTTTTCTGTTCTTTTAGCGTCTGTTCCCTTTTCGTCTTATCTTTAATCTCTTCCCGAAAGTCTTCCATTGATTTTTCATCAACTTCTGCCTTTTCATGGTAGCGTTTCTGCTCTTTTGCTGCATAGGCTGTGACCATCTTTTTCTTTCGGTTCTGCCTGTCCGGTTCTGTTATTTCAGAATCACGTTCAAATTTCCATTCTGGATGCCCCCGGATACTATCTTTCCGAAGTCTGGAACGTGAAACAGGCGGAGATTTCTCCCCGCCTGCTTTATCATCACTCATTTCTGAGTTTTCCATTTCTTTCGTTTCCGCAATTTCTTCCTCTTCCAGAGAAGCGTGTCTCGATTGCAACCTGTGCTTTCCTTCTGTCACTTCCTCAACCGTTTCTTCTGCAGTATGAGTTTTTCTGACCTTTCCAAAGTCCAGCTCCTGTTCCCTGTGTCCGGCTGTTTTCTTCTCATCTGCCTCACGTCCGGTAATCCGCTTTTCCTTTTTACTGCGGAGATTTTTTTCCCTGAGTCCATCCCGACTCATCTTCTGGACAGTCTTGTCCCTTGCTTTATATTCATGCTCCTGCATGGTCATCATCTCCTGATCTATGGTAATTTTCCGTTTTATTCCTTTCCGCTATTTTTCTTTGCAACCAGTACCATACGCCCATTTTTCTGGGAATACTCACAAGTAGACAGTGTAAGTAACTTATCTCTATATTCTGCTGTTGTTCCTGTCTGATAAAGTGATTTTTCCTTAACGGAAGCAACAAATTTTTTATAATCAGCCACTGTTCCAGCTTTGATAAAACTGTAATAATCAAAATCATTTCCTGTATAAACGGGCGTTGTAAATGCTGCAAATATCTGATATTGTTCATTTCCCCATATCGTGCGGAACAGGATTGTCGGATGTTCTTCGTAAAATCCTTCGTCCTTATATTTCTCAAGGTCAGCAAACATCTTCCCACTGTTCATGTGATGTCCATATATGATCAGATTGTCCGAATCCCCTGGTACACATTCCTCTGCCAGAAATAAACATCCATTTGCAGAATATTCCCCATTGAAATCCCGATGCAGATAATAATTTTTATCTCCGGGCCGGTACATGACCGGATAGTCTATTCTCGTTCCATCAATGGTCAGCCAGCCAATACAATCTGGATTCTCTTCATGCAATGCCAAAATTCCAGCATCTACCTCTAAATCGTCGGAAGTATCTTCCTCTGAATCGTCCTCTTTTTCCTGCATAAGTTCCTGTAACTCTTGCTGTAACTGGTTATCCTGTCTTTCCTGCACAAAAAATCCCATCAGGAAATACAGACTGATCGTAAGCAATATAACGGATATAGAAAGTAATAATCCTGCCACCCATTTTCTCATGCTCTGCCATTGCCCCTTTAACTATCGTCTCTGCCTTTAATGCCGAGTTTTTCACGCTTCTCTACATCTTCCGGTTTCGATGACATCAACGCATAAAGCATAAGGGTATTATCGAATCTGTCCTTAAATGGAATAATTGTATTTCCATAAAAGATCAGTCCTTCTCCCTCTCCACTGTTTGTTACATAGGAAAGCTGGTGTGTTGAAATATTAAGCTGTTTTGCCAGAATCTGTCGATCCCCAGATGCCTGGTTAAGCATCAGGATAAAATCTGAGTTTTCAAAGATATTCTCGATTTCCCTTGAAGCAAGCAGATCTTTTACGTTCTGCGTGATACCAGTCGGAATACCGCCCCACTTACGGAATCTCTTCCAAATTTCTACACTGTATGCTGCTGTCTGTTCCTCTTTCAGCAACAGATGGAACTCATCAATATAATATCTGGTTGACTTATGTGCAGAACGGTTGACTGTTACCCTATTCCAAACCTGATCCTGAACAATCAACATGCCAAGTTTTTTAAGCTGTTTACCAAGGTCTTTAATATCGAAACATACCAGACGATTATTCAGTTCTACATTTGTGCGGTGATTAAACACCTTCAGGGAACCATTTACATAGATTTCCAGTGCAGTTGCCAGCCTCTGCGACTCTGCCTCTTCCTGTTTGCGAAGCAGATTATATAAATCTTCCAGGATTGGCATTTTCTCCGGGACCGGATCAGCAAGATAGTCCTGATATACCAGACGTACACATCGGTCAATGATTGTTTTTTCCACTGGTTCCAGACCATTTTTCCCTCCTACTACCAGTTCACAAAGCGAAAGGATAAAATCTGATTTCAGAGATAGCGGATCGTCATCATCCGCATAATTGATGTTAATGTCCATTGGATTGATGTAATCATGACTGGTCGGAGAAATACGGATAACCTGCCCGTTAAATGCCCGGACTAACGGAAAATATTCTCCCTCCGGATCACAGATGATAATGTCGTCTTTTGTGACAATAAATACATTGGTAATCTCTCTTTTTGCTGCAAAGGATTTACCAGATCCAGGAGTACCAAGTATCAGCCCATTTGGATTCTTCAGCCTTTTCCGATCTGCCATAATCAGGTTATTAGACAGGGCATTTAACCCATAATAGATAGATTCTCCGCCCATAAACAGTTCCTGCGTTGTAAATGGGACAAAAATAGCTGTCGATGTGGTAGTCAATGCCCGCTTGATCGGAATCCAGTTTCTTCCAAGTGGCAAACTGCTCATAAGGCCCTGTTCCTGCTGATAGTCCAGTCTTTTTAATGCACAGTTATATTTCTGTGCGATACCTGCCGTCTGGAATACCACATTTTCCAGTTCCTGTTTATTTTTTGCTGTATTTAAAAACACAACCGTCACAAGAAACATTCTTTCATTTCTCGACTGTAAATCTTCCAGAAGCCTTTTCGCCTCTCCACCATATGTGTTCAGATCAGACGGAATAATATCCATATCATATCCGGAGCGTACCGCTTTTTTCTGTTCCTCAATTTTCATGCGGTTAATGTCCGTAACCTTACTTTTAACCAATTTGATTGCTTTCATCTGGTCAATGGACTGAATATGCAGATTAACAAGCAGGTTACAGTCCATTTCCAGAAATTCAGCAAGCATTTTATCCGTCAGCTCTGGTGCCAGAATCTGCAGATAGGATACTGCTCCGATGGTATCTCCCATCTGAAAATCCTTTCCATTTTTGAACAGGAAACTGGATGGAGCAATATAATCCTTTGTATTCAGCCCGGTACGCAGCATATCATCATAGCTGAACCTGAATGGCACTTTGACATTCTGGTTGAATGTTTCATACATGATCTGCAAACGCTCTACACCATTTAACGGATACGCAGATACCCCAAAAACCTTAAAATTATTGAGTATATCTGTTTCAATACGTTCCAGTTTTGGTTTTGCTTCCCGGATATTGTCAGCTTCAATTCCAAATGTAATGTACTTGGTTCTGACAAGACCATTATTTCCTTTTGCCAACTGATTTCTAAGCATCTGGGCAAATTCCATACGCAGATTATCAAAACTGTCATTCTGCTTTTTAATACGGATCACATCTTCATATTCCATCATGTTGCTGTGATGATTGATAAAGGACAACTGAAAATGGATGGTGCTGTCAAAATAATTCAGGAAATCACACCAGTTCTCAAAAATTGCATTTTTATCCTCATTCTGTGCTAACTGATAGTTGATATCATAAAAACGAATCGTCTTTGAATAATACCCATCCTCCACACGACAGATTCCGTCTTTTCCCATTTCTCTATATGGGATGGACTGCTGTGCGGTAATGTTTTTCCCTTTATTTCTATTGTCTTTATTCGTGCTGGATATTTTCTTTGCAGCACCTTTTTCCTCGCTGGATTTTACAGAACCCGGCGGCTTTGTCTTTTTTTTATGCTTTTCTTCTTTCTTTGCCTGTTTCTGTGCCGCCTTTTCTTCACGAGCAGCCTGTTTTGCCGCCTGCTTCGCAAGTTTTTTCTCTTCCTTTTCGTGTGCCTTATGTAATTTCAGTTCATATTTCTGGGCTTTTTTCCAGGCACGTTTTTCCCGTCTGCTTAATTTACGTCTTGGTCTGCGAACACCTCGGTGTCGCTCCAGTGCTTCATACCCAGTAACCATCGGTACTCCCGTCAAACGCTGTCTGTCCTTTGCATAATTTTCTGCCTCGTCCGGATCAAACACTGGTAAACCATCAGCAGAATCCTCTTCATCCAGCCACCAGTCATCCGGATGGGAAAATTCTTCTGTCTGCTCTGGAAGATTCTTATCGTTTCTTAATTTTTCCACGAACGGTACCTCCTTTCGCTTTTGTCATAATTTTCTTTTTTTCATAGAGGTTTTCCACCTCATATTTCCGTACCGGGGGACGGATAAATTTTACTGTAATCACGTTTTTGAGGACTTTCTCTAAAGGAAGTCCATCTTTTTCATACATGGCAAATAAAAAAGCCGGAAGCATCAGCAGACACATTCCGGTTGCCGCATTACTCGAACCAATCAATCCCCTTGACAGGAAATAAAACGGAAGCCCTACTGCCGCTGCAATACCAAGGCAGATAAGCTGTCGTTTTGTAAGATTGAAAATAATTTTATTTTTTACTTTTGTCAGATCTTTTGGTACTGATACAAAAGCCATTTTCATCGTCTCCTTTTCCACATTTAGTGTGCATTAAAGATACTCTTTGAAAAATTACCTGTTTTCATAAGACTAAAGCATAGTATTACTGTATAAGCCATTACACTGAGCAGTGCTGTATGCACATTATCTGATACCTGTATGTTGGCAACCAATACAGAATAAATGCCCACGCACATCATGATAAAAAATCCTTGAAATGCCAGTGCAAACAATCCTCTTAAATAATTGCTGCCAATCTGTCCCCATTCCCGGTTGCTCATAGTGGCAAACGGAATTGCACCGATTGACGAATACAGATAAATTTCTATCATACGGCCATATAAAATAACCGTTATAAAAACGGATATAACCTTTAGGCACAGACTCGCCAGGAGCGTTTCCAGTGCCAGTATAATCAGCTCTCCTATTTCCATTGATTCCATTGCTGTCTCCATCGAGGTAATTACCGAATCAATATTGATTGCCGTCTGCTGGTTGATAACACCTGCCGCCCGGTTCACTACATTCTGTCCAACATCAAAAATCGCCATTGTGATCGTAAAAGCATTGCTTACGAACCAGACTACTATCCACATCTTGAAAAAATATTTGAAAAACATCCATGTATCTATATCATGCATGTTATTCTTTTCGGTGAGCATGGAAATCAGCTCATAGCACAACACAAAAGTTATGATCATTCCGGCAATCGGTACGATCACAGAATCCGACAGATTTTGGATCAAGCTGAAAATACTGCTGTTCCAGCCCTGGGGCGTTTGCCCAACCTGACTTGCGATGTCACCGGTTTTTTCATTCACATCGGTAAACATGTTCGTCAGGTTTGAGCTGACCATGCCTGTAAGGAGGTTACGCATCCATTCTTCTATGGACTCAAAAATCTTATCCATGCGTGTTCTCCTTTCCTACTGCCCCGGCTAAAACAAATTCGCCAGTAATGGTACAAGCTGTGTACCGATCAGAACGACACCTCCACCTGCCATAAGCTGCTTGATTCCCTGTGACTTGGCTCCGGGATTGTCATTTCCATATCCTTCCAGGAGATTGATAACTCCCCAAACTGCCAGACCAGCTCCGATTGCAACAACCAGAGTCTGTAAAATATTAATTGCGGATGTAAAAAACGCCATAATCTATGTTCTCCTTTCGTAACTGCTGTTTTCATTGTGATTTTTTAACGGTTACTACTCGGAGGGTTCCGCCCTGATGGGCGGTCTTTCATGCTTACGCATATCGCTACCTCCCAAAAGGGCATAAAAAAAAGAGCTATGTATGTTTTACGTTACATGCTCTGTGCCTTCATTTTCACTATTTGATTGTTTTTCCAGTTCACTGCCTTCATACACATAAAGGTCGAACGCTTCTTCCGGATTTAACCGGACTTCCATCTGATGTTTCATGTATTCTTCCACATGAAACTCATTCTTTTTATCATAATCGGATAACTGCTTATACCGTTTATGTTTTGTAATGTCAAATTTATCACTGTAAAACGGACGGACACCACGAAGCTGTAAAATACACTTGTTACCGTCCATGACTGCCAGTTCATCCCGGCTCATCAATTCTTTTCCTGTTTTCTGATAGTTCAGACCATAAGACCTGCTCTGTCCTCTTGTATCAGAAGTGTTATATAAATCAATGGTTTCCTTTCCAAGTGTCTCCGAAATTTCTTTCAGAGTGGTACTTTCTTTTCCACCAAGAAACAGCATGGTATCGCAGTTGCCTGTGATAGTTTCCGCTGCATCCTTGTAAATGGTCTTGAGCTGTGATTGTGACTGTAAAATAATGGATGCAGAAATCTCTCTGCTTCGGATCGTTGCGATCAGCTTATCGAACTTCGGAATCTGACCGATATTTGCGAACTCGTCACAGAGGATTCTCACATGATAGGGCAGTCTTCCATGATGAACATCATCGGCTCTGTCACATAACAGATTGAAAAGCTGACTGTACATCATAGCGACCACAAAGTTAAAAGTATCATCCGTATCAGAAATTACAATAAACAATGCAGTTCTTTGATCTCCGATCATATCCAGCTCCATCTCATCATAAGACATAAGCTCCCGCAGTTCCGCAATATCAAAGGGTGCGAGTCTGGCACCACAACTGATTAAAATACTTTTTGCTGTCTTTCCTGCAGCCAGCTTGTATTTTTTATACTGCCTTACTGCAAAATGATTCGGCTCGTCTCTTTCCAGCTCCTCAAATAACAGATCCACTGCATTTTTAAACTCTTCATCTTCTTCCCTGGTTTCACTGGCATTGATAAATTCCAGCAGGGTTGAAAAATTCTGTTCTTCCTCCGGTGCTTCATAGTAGATATAACCAATCAAAGCACAATACAGCAGACGTTCCGCTTTTGTCCAGAAATCCTCGGAAGATTTTTCTCCCTCTCCTTTGGTATTTACCATGATCGTATTTACCAGTTTCAGAATATCTTTTTCCGAACGAATGTAATGAAACGGATTATAGTGCATACTTTTGGCAAAGTTGATGGTATTCAGCACCTTGATTTTGTAAGGAGCCATTACCACTCTGCCATTTTTATCACGCAGGATTTTCCCATTTTTATCTTTCTTCGGTGTCCCTCGTGCTAACATCTTACCACATTCTACGATAATTGTCCCCTTGGGATCGGTGACCACAAAGCTCACATTATCCGGCATCTGCATAAGCTGTGGTTTTACATAAAATCTGGTCTTACCGCTTCCGGAACCACCTATTACGATGACATTCTTGTTTCTGGCATACTTTGGTTTCTTTGGTCTGCTATTCATGGTTAATCGTTCTGTCTGCGTCAATAGGATATTATTCTCAAAGACCGGATCAATAAAAGGAGCTATATCCTTTTCATTTCCCCATCTGGCAGAACCATATTCTTCACCCTGGCGAAACTTCTTTCCATTTTTTCCCTTAAAATACACCACTGCCCACACACTGACTGCAGCAATAGTTCCCGCAACCAGACTTTTCGGTTGTATACTTGGCAGTAACTTTTTAAACGCTAACGGATAGTTCATAAGGAGAACCATCAGCCTGTCCACTACTGTACTGCCCCTGCAATACTGATACAGCCAGGTGCATTTATTTACCACATAAAATACAACCATATACGGAATATGCAACAGAACCTTTTTTATCACTTCTGCATTCGGGGGACGCACCTGAAATCCTTTCAGTTTTTTCTTTATATTTTTTATCCCACTCATAAGGTCGGCTCCTTCTGTTTTTCTTTCGATTTTTCCCGTTCTCTCTGTTTATCCTGGCTGCGGGCTGCGATTGCCTGCTGTAATTTCTTACGGACAGACGGTTTCTTTGTTTTATTCAGCGTCTTTCCGGTAAATTCCCGGAATGCCGCTGTCATCACATCCACATCCCTTGCCTTGAAGAAAACGAAATATCGGGGTGGATCTTCGGACTTATCACGTTTCAGACTAAAATCAATGCCATATTTTTTTGCCACTTTTTCAAAAGCCTTAATGTTGTTATCCGTAATCTCAATGTTGGAAAGCTGAACATTCTGCTGTGCCAGCTTCTTTAAACTCTGCTTCCCATGATAATCTTTATCTGGCGGTTCTTTTACCTGCTGTTTTCTTGCTTTCTCTGCTTTTTCTTTCTCTATTGCTACCAGAAAACGCATCATTGCCTGTTTCAATAAGCGAACTGTCACTTTTCCGCCAGTGATACACAGGGACACTGTTTTTTCATTCACTTCTTCCTGCATCAATCTGTTCCTTTCTATGGTTTTCCAACAGACGGTCTTCCTTTGCTCCTACCCGGATACAGCAGTACAGAACAAAGTTGACTGCTAATACCAGAAGAATCCCTGCAATAATCAATAACGTTCTCATTTTATACCCCTTTCATCATTCAAAAGGGCATCTATGACTTTGCTGCCCATAAATGCCCCTCCATTAACTTTTATTTTCTTTTTTTCGCAATCCAGACTGCTGATACACTGCCTGCCATACCTGCAATCGCAAGCAGAATCCAAATCAGCATGTGTGTATCATCTCCGGTTTTCGGTGTATCTGTTACCTGTGTAGACGGTGTTTCCGGCGTTGGTGTTTCTTCCGGTTTTACCTCATCTTTCATCACTACTTTCTGGATCTCCCCGGTATCCTCGACTGTAAATTTCACATCTTCAGCGACCAGATATCCATCAGGGGCAGACTCTTCACGAAGTGTATACTCCCCAATCGGAAGCATTTCTATGTAATGTGGTTTTTCCTCAGAAGTCCAGCTCTCTACTGTCTTACCGTCTTTGTCAAGAATAGTCAGTTTTGCTCCTGGCAGTTCCTTACCGGAAATATCTGTTTTAGAGATTTCTACCTTAGTCACATCATCTTTCATTTCGATTTTCTGTGGCTTTGCAGTATCTTCAACGGTAAACGTGATGCTTTCTGCTGTCACATAACCATCTGCCGGTTTTGTTTCTGTCAGAGTATATTTCTGTCCGACTACCAGCTCTTTGATGATATGAGCGTCTTTACCGGAAGTCCAGGAATCTACAACTTTACCGCTTTCATCAGTTACCTGTAACTTGGCTCCTTCCAGTTCTTTTCCGTCTGTCAGGGAAGTCTTGGTAATTTTGATTACAGTCGGCTCGTCCTCAAAGGTAAAAGCATAAGATATTTTTTCCTTTTCTGCACCTCCATACTCAAACGTGAACTCCTGTGTTTCATCTGTTGTTGCAAATCCAGATGCCGGTGATGTTTCTTTGATATAATACGCAAAACCAATCGGTAAATCTGCTGTAAAAGTCAGCTTGCCTTCTTTGTCTGTTGCCAGTTCCTCGATCATAGTATCTGCTTTCAGAATTACTTTTCCGTCTGCTCCTGTAATATCATCCTTGGCACAGAGGGCAAATACCGCCCCTTCCAGTACACGATCAGAATCTTTCTCTTTTTTCACAACTTCCACTTCTGCTTTCTGGCGGTTATTCTGCCAGTCAGCAGAATAAGTAACTTCTGCAGTATCCTGATCCCGGTATGTCAGATCAATCTCTCTCGCTTCATCATCCAGTACAAAACCGTCCACTGTAGCTTTTTCTTTTACATAGTATTTACCCAGCGGAAGTCCCGATACCTTTGCAATACCAGTATCGTCCGTTGTAATGGTTGCCACCAGTTCATCTTTTTTATAATAATCTTCACTTTCTTCGTCAGCAGACTTCACATCTTCTAAAGCATAAACTTCAAAAGTAACATCTTTCAGACTGCCTGTTACATACTGGAATAAATGTTTGATCCATCCTCCAACGGAATCCAGTGCAGTTACTTTATCCAGAAATTCTCCATTTTTATTGATGATAATCGTTCCTGTCGGCACATCATCTTTCATTTCAACTTTCTGGATTTCCCCGGTATCCTCAATCGTAAAGGTGATTTCTTCTGCTTTGAGGTATCCATAAGGAGCCATCTCTTCTCTGAGAGTATAGGTTTCCCCTACGGTAAGTCGTTCAATCAGATGCTGTTCGCCTTTTACAGATTTCCATGTATCAACTGCATTTCCATCTTTGTCCAGAACAGTAAGTGTCGCACCTGACAATTCCACGCCAGTAGTTAAATCAGACTTGGAAACTACAACCTTTGTAGGCTGGTTCTTAAATACAGAAGATAACTGTACTACCTTAACATCCTGTCCCTGATATTCTGCTTTTACTTCCAGAACTTCATCAGAAGATACATAACCATCTGGTGCTGCAAGTTCTTTGATATAATATTCACCAAATGGAAGATTCTGTGTAAATACAGCCTTTCCATCTTCTCCGGAAACAGCTTTTCCAAGCAGTGTGTCTGCTTTTACAATTACAGCTCCATGAGCTTTCATATCATTCTTTGCATAAAGTCCAAACTCTGCTCCTGCAACGGCTGCTTCTGTATCAGCATCCTGTTTTACCACAGAAATTTCTACTTTCTGACGGTCATTTTCAAAGATAGCTGTCTGTTCAATGACTGGTGTTTCCTGATCTTTGTAAGAAAAAGTAATGATCTGTGCTTCACTGTTTAAAACAAAGCCATCCGGTGCTGTCTTTTCAACAATCTTATAACTTCCAAGCGGCAGATTTTTCAGGACCGCTTTCCCATCTTTATCCGTTGTAACCGTTTTTACCAGTGTTCCAGCAGCATATTCCAGAATACGGTTTCCATTATCATCTTTCTGGAAATCTGCAGTATAGATGTCCTCGGCAGCGTAAATCTCAAACTCTGCCCCTTCCAGATTTTCTGTCTGATATGCAAAATCATCCTTGAATCCGTCCAGAACTTCGCCCTTTTTCACGATAGTCAGTTCACCCTTAACAGGATGGTTCTCATAAACTGCTTCAATGATCACATCCCCGGAAGTTCCGTCCATCTGGTATGCAGTATTGGAATCTACTGTTACCTCATAGTAATTTTCATTCAAAGTATATCCATAAGGTGCATTTACTTCCTCAATGCGATAATGTCCGATTTTAAGATTCTGCGGAAGAATCAAATATCCCTGCTCATCTGTAAAATAGGATTTATGTTTTACCGTAGTCGGATAAGTTGTTACCTGCTCCACATATTTCTCAGTGTCCATGTTGAAAATCTTGAACTCTGTATTCTTCTGAAGCACTGCCTTTTTCGTCTCATCATCCTGTTTGATGATTTTCAGTTTCGCTTCAAACTCGTCATCCAGAAGTACTCTCCATGTCTGTGGCTGGTTCGGGTTGTTCTCAGTGATACGCACTGTAAAATCATCTACCGGAGTGTAATTATGAGGTGTTGTGGTTTCACGCACAATATAAGTTCCATAAGGAATCGCAATACTGCAGGCATAACCTTTTTCATCTGTAAAGATTTCTGTTGCACCATTTTCTCCGATCACTACCGGTTTTGCAGAATCAAAATCATAGCTTCCATCCTCTTTTACTTTCAGGGAGGATGCCAGATAAGCAGTAAATCCTGCACCTTTCAGTAAGTCTGCGTCGGTTTTTCCATTGTTTGCTGCTTTGATAATCTGGAATGGCTGTTTCATCACCTGCTCCAGAGACAGACAGTCACGATTTACTTCTGCTACAAGGTCTCCCTCATAATTGCAGACCAGATCATGTTCTTCCTCATCTGCCAGATAACCGGTTGGAGGAGTGATCTCTTTCACATAATAATTGCCAAGATATAATCCATTCACAGAAGCCTGTCCATTCTTATCTGTGGTAAGAGTGGCAACCTGTTCTCCTGCTTTATAGATCACACCAGTAGCACCGTCCGGATGCACAATATCCTCACGAGCATACAGTCCATAAACTGCTTTTTCCAGAGTGGCATCCCCCTGTGGAACTGCTTTTTTGGTTTCTTTATCCTGCTTCTGCAGAGAAATCTTAGCTGTCACATGCTTATTTTTGAATGTATGCTTGAATGTCTGTTTTGCTTCCTTATCATTTGTATAAGAAAAAGTAAACGTATAAACATCGTCTGTGTTTCTCACATACCCCGCTGGAGCCTGCACTTCCTTCACATCATAAGAAAATCCAAGTGGCAGGTCTGCTGTAAACTTTGCTGTTCCGTCTGCTCCTGTTGTCGCTTTCTGGATCAGTGTCCCTTTCTTTACAATAACAGTTCCATCCACGTTGATAATGTCACTTGCAGCATAAAGTCCAAAGATTCCTCCATCCAGAGGATTTTCTGTATCTTCATCCTGTTTTGTTACCATTACTTCTACTTTCTGTCTGTCATTGGTAAAGGTTGTCTCAGAGAAAACAATATCCACATTCTGTCCTGCATAGGATAATGTTACTGTCTTTTCCTCTCCGGCATTATAGAATCCTGTCGGAGCCTGTTTCTCTTTTACGATATATGTACCAAGACACAGATTTTTAAGAACGGTAGCTCCGTTTGTATCTGTTGTCAGATTCTCTTTTACCAGATCACCCTTACTGTAAACTTTTGTACCATAAGCAGTTTTAATATCTGCTCCAGCATACACATCATAAACAGCACCACTCTGTCTGCGTTTCTCATACTTAAATGTTGTTCCATTTTCTGTTACATCTGCACCAACCAGAACCTCACCTTCTTTATAAACGGTAAGCTGTCCCATCTGTTCTTCATCTGGAACGGTAACGGTTGTGGTCTTGCTGACTTCCAGTTTCACATTGTAAGCTGTTGCATTGATACGGTATCCGCTTGGAGCTGTAATCTCTTTCAGATATACAGTATCCTGTGTCTTAGTGATCTGTACGGACGCTTCACCGTTTTCATCCGTCGCAGGTAACTGTGTGATCAGTTTTTTGCATTCTACATCACTGTATAATCCAAACACAGCACCAGACAACTTTGCGTCTGACTTGGCATCTTTCTTGATCACCTTAACACTTGCCTGCTGTACCCAGGATACTTTAAAATCTACATATTTCTCATCATCAACGCCTTCACCAAATACCAGAGCCAGATCCTGGTTTCCGGAACCTGTTGAAATCTTATAAGCTGAATAATCTTTGGTAATGCTTCCTTTCATGGTTGCAGACCAGCTTCCTGCCACATCACTCACCTGTGTTAATGGTGCAGACAGATAAAACTTTGTACCACCACAAATTTCTACGCTTTCTCCGGCTTTACTTGTTTTATCTGTTGTCAGGTTATGAAGCTGTACACCTGCCGGAAGTTTCATGGTAATGGTCTGTAACGCATCCGCATTAAATGTAATATCCTTTGTTCTCTGACTGTTACCATCCACATAGGCTTTTACATCTGCATCCGAAAAGGACATTGCCACATCTGGAATTTCCGGCTGTGAAATACAGTAATTATAGAGTTTCATTGCCAGATTCTGTGCTGTACTGTTTGCACCTGAAAAAGCATCCCCACTTCCATTTGCATAAGATGCTGCCAGGTGTACCAGAATAAATCTGGCTCCTGCACTTAAATTGCCGTATCCGTTTTCCTCTGTAAAAAATCCATCATCACCGGAAGCCTTTGTACCGTAATAGCACACTTTCGCAAGTGCTTTCCCATCACCAACTTTATTGATCGTATAGGTTCCACTTCCAGGCCCTGGTTTAGATGGCTGCACACAATATGCTGTGGCAGATACATTTCCAAATTTTACAGTATACTGGTAAGTCAGATATGTTCCATATCCGTAATCTGCATATCGGTATTCTGCTCCTCTGGTCACAGAA
Source organism: Blautia sp. LMAG:89 (assembly GCF_008679485.1). NCBI lineage: Bacteria > Bacillati > Bacillota > Clostridia > Lachnospirales > Lachnospiraceae > Blautia > Blautia sp. LMAG:89. The sequence goes on from NZ_NANC01000004.1 coordinate 482,425, forward strand.
ACCTGCTGTGAACTTCTGGCATTGCCTGCCGCAGCCATAAAGGTTACTGTTTCTCCGGCTTCCATTGCATACAGATTAATGCCATTACTCTCTGCCTGTTCCAGTACTTCTGAAACGGTTAATTCAGATTCCAAATCTGCTGTGCTTTCAGAATTTTGTGTTTCCCGGTGCGACTCCGAATCCTCCTCGCTCTGCTCCGTATCCCCAGTATCATCCTCAACATTCACTGTACTGTCCGAAGAACGCTCTGACTGCACTTCTGTTTCCGGTTCTTTCACTGTAATATTTCTGCTGATTCTATAAGCAGGATGACCGCTGACTGGTTCTACTGCATAGACAGCCTTGTAAGTATCCGGTGTATGTGTGTCAAAATCTGTACCAGTTTCATTCTTTGCTTCATGAAATAAAATCTTGATTTTGCTTTCATCTACACCTTCGATTCCAGACAGATCAACTTCTACATCAAATTCCTGCCCGTAAGAAAGTTCAATATCATTTGCCTTTACGATTTCATCCGGATCAAGGGAATCTTGAACGTCTTTTAATTCTGCATACTGTTGTTCAAATGGTATTTCTTCCGGTTCTAATTCAGAAGCCGAAACTGCTACTGGCTGAATAATGACAGAAGCCAGTGTTGCGACTGCCATAAATCCGGACAAGAATCTTTTGAATCTCATTTTCATTTTGACTGAATCCTCTCTTTCTTCTATTATCTGCTCTGTTTTCATACAGGCTCACACCTGCATTATTCAATCATTGGAACCACCTCCCACATCTTATTGCTGATACAGAAATAACTCTGATAACAGCACATTCATATGGCAGTGCCTTTTTTGAAACACCGCCACATGGTATCTGCTGTCATCCTGTAAAACAGGAATGACACTCAGGTAAAGTTCAGGATCAAGCATTAAGCCGCAAGAGGTAATTCGTAATAGTTCCTGCAAAGGGTGCCTCCCATCTGTATCCCTTCACGTTTTCACCGGATTCCCGCCGCAAAAATGCGTAGCTGAAAAATTCCGGGTATCCTCTCGCTGCTGGTATGAAATTGTCAAGGTGCAATTTTTAAGGGGTTTTATCTTCTTGAATTGCAAATAGACATTTGCCCCTTCACTAACTGCATGTGTGAAAGGGCAAAAATTAACCTGTTTGAAAAATTTTTTAGATATTTTTATTTCAACATTGTTTTATGTGTTTTCCAGTTGTTCTTTTAATTTCTCCAATACTTTCTTCCTCCGGTTTCTAATCGTCTTTGGGCAGCACCCAAAATACTGTGCTGTTTCTTTTACTGTAAATTCTTCAAAAAACAATAGCGTTATCAGTTCCGCATCCTCTTTAGTCAAATATCCCAGAGCTTTTTCCAGTTCCTGTATTTCTGACAATCTGATAACGATTTCTTCCGGTGATACTACCGAAAAAGAGCAGTCATAGCCTTTTTCCTGTAATTCCTCCATGCTGCATACCCCATGCCTCTGCATTTTTTCAACCTGATATCGCTCTTTTCTTCCAGCCTGATACCAGGCCAGATATACTGCCCTGGTAACTTCCACAAATGTATCATTTATACGCAACATATAGCGTTGTCTTTCTTTTGGCTTTTTACCAGGCATACTTCCAGTCTCCTTTTTTCAATGTTCTGGCAGAGTCATCCGAATTATTCCGCATTTTCTGCATTGCCTGTGAAATACACTTTGATACTGCCGGAACTGTAATACCCAGTTCATGCGAGACTTCTTTTTGTGTTTTCTGCTGAAAATAAATACGATGGATCATCTGTCTCTGTCTCTCTGTCAGCAGATTCATCAACTCCCTGACTGTTTCCTCTGCAATGATTCTTTCAAGCAGACATTGTCCTTTATCTGCCAATTCACACCATTCTTCGGAAATACAGCTATACGAAATGCAATTATTATGTTCTCGTGTTTCCCTGTTTCTCCACAGCCGGTCTTCGCCTTCTAATATCAGCCTTACATACCAGGGTTGATCATCAAAAAAATTCTCCTCAACAACTGCTATTTTTCTTTCTGCTTCATACACATAATCTCGACAGGTAAATAGCGGAAAAACCGTTGCATAGTCCCCCACACAATAGAGAACATATCCGGTCTGATATGCGATAATTTCCGCACAATCCATCAACCTCTGCTTCGCAACTGCTACATCGTTTTCTCTTAAATATTTAGCGGACGGAACCTTTCTTCTTTCTTCCCTGTTACTTACAACCTGTTTCAATTCCTGCAACGTCAGCATAATTACCACCTTTCTGCCTGCTGGCAACAGGTGCCCATCGGCAGAAAGGATAGGATTCTTACTGATCAACTGACAAAAAGGGCAGTAAAAAACAGCTTCCGGTACACCCGTTTTTTTTAACGAGAGCCTGAAACTTTCTTACTGCCCTTTCTAATAGTTACAATATTCTCTACTTTATTTTCCGTCTGATGCCAGGATCAGACTTCTTGGCATTTCTTTCTGCTTTTATGTTCTTTTCATTTTCCATCAAAACAGAATAGTCTCCCATTGCATCATAAGGACACTGCCTCCGATAAAGCAAATTTTCTTCCCTTGTCATCCATCCTATCTCCCTTCTTTATCTCTCTGTTTTCCATTTTAACAACACAGGATTCTATTATCCTTAGCATATATGGGGAGTTTTTTTATTTTGCACCCCATATATGGTGAAATTTCACCTGTACTCATTAAAACTGTCTATCAGAGAATCTATGGTCTGCATGATAATTTTCTGCTCTTTCCATTCCATCTTCTGAATACGGCAAAGCACTTCCTGAACTGATTCCTGCTTCTCTGTACCGCCTCCCTCTTTTCCCAGCAGGAGATTGGCATCCGTTTCCAATATCTCAATTATCTTCCTGAAAATCTCAACAGACATTGCCGTTTGCCCACCTTCAATCCTGCTGACCGTATTGACACTGATACCTGCTTTTTCCGCAAAAGATTCCTGTGACAACTTCATTTCCTGTCTGCGTTTTCTGATCCGTTCTCCCAATTCAATAAGTTCTGTGGAAATTGCACGATTGCTCAATACGGTGTCTCCTTTCCTGCAATTTGTCCCAACTTTACGCCATTGTGTCGCAAAGTTTCCCGAAAAAAAGCAGCTAATTTTTGTCTTAGCTGCTTTTCAAAAAATCTATTTCATTTTATTCTCGGTATTTTATGTATCCCTGTAATCAGAAAAACGCAGAGATAAATGATCGCCTGTCCAATCATTGCCAGAAGAACGATGCTTCCGATCAATCCTCCAATCAGAAAATTCATCATCCATACTGCCAGCATTCCTCCGAGGTCAAAACCTCTTGGAACCATCCAGACACACATTTTTCCTATTCCAAACGGTATCCCCATCAGGAGTAACAGCAAGAAATAATTGCACTTCCCATCCTGGATACAAAACGGTCTTAATACTGCAAACAATACCGTAATCACCAGCACTGGTGCTATCACTTTTTTAATCATCTTCTTCATGTTCCCTTATCCTCCATACATATCGTGATTAACTTCTGCCTGATAATAACTGTTTATCGTTGCCGGGGCATTATACAGGGCGGTCAGAAGATACGCTTTAATATTCCCAACCTTGGTCGTATTCCGGTTCAGACAGAACAGCACATATTCGATATGCGAATAATTCAGTTTCATAAACCTGCTTTTTACCAAAGCAACTGGTTTTTCTACTCCTGCAATGCGAATCATACTGTCCTCCGGCATCATCATAACTTCAACTATCAGTTCTACCAGTTCATCTACATCTTCCTTTGCATGATATTGATAATCAATGTTTTCATGGATCACTTCACGATATGCTCTCATCTCCTCCATCACATCTTTTTTCTTTTGGAAATTATCTGATGTGATTGGATAAGATTGATTTATCTCAGTTTCATTAATATCAGTCTTGTTAATATCAGTATTATTAGATTGTGATTTCGGGCATTCTGGATTTGTGATTTCCACTATTCTGGAATGATGATTTTCGCTATTTTGGAATTGTGATTCTGGAAATTCTGGATTTGTGGTTTCCACCATTCTTGAATTGTGATTTTCACTATTCTGGAATTGTGATTCCCCATAATCCTGAATTGTGGTTTTCACTACTCCTGAATGATGATTTTCACAATTCAGAGAAATGCCTGTTTTCCCCTTGTTTTCTGCTTCTTGTTGCAAATCTGCACATTCCTCATGTCTTTTCTGTTTCGATTGCAAATCTGCAATTTTTTTATGATCTTCCTGCTCAGATTGCAGATCTGCACAATCACCTGTCGGCTTTTGATCTGGAACCTCTCTGATCATAAAATTTTTCACATAAATAACATTCGGTTTTCCCAGTCCCAGACGTTTCTTCTCTATCAATCCAATCCCATTACTGCTGTCCAGCTCTTTTACCAGTTTCACTGCCTTTTGAGTTCCGCAGTTCATCAACTCTGCAATTTCTTCCACAGTGAAAATAATGTATACTCTGTCCTCTGAATCCAGCCATCTGTTCTTAATGCTCAGGCTCATACGGTCTAGCATCAGACCGTATAATACCTTTGCTTCACAAGAAAGAGTTTTAAAACATGGTTCGGTAAACAGCACTTTAGGGACACGATAAAAGCTGTATTGTTCCGCTTCCATCCCCGTAAAATAATCAAACTGTATCTTCTGCATCTGCTACTCCTTCTTTGTTTTCTTTCCATTTATCCAAAAGCATAAAAATGACTTCTTCTATCTGTTCTTTAGAATATGTCTCCGGAAAATAATTTCCAATTTTCTTTGCCGGAATCGTCACATTGATCTTACTGCTTTCCTTTTTTAATAAAACAGCATAGATATAACTCTGGTTTAATTTTCCATTTGCACTGCATTCTTTTAACTGTTCTGCCTGTTGTTTTGTCGGAAAAATGCTACTGTTGGTAATCACTTCCAGAAGCCACCCCTGTTCCTCTGGCTTCAGATAAGACAGCTTTTCTCCCACAATCATAGGAATTTTATTATTGTCCACATATTCCAGCAAAGCATCTGATAATGCCGCCAGACGTATATACCTCTGTACGGTTCTCCCACTGTCCCCGGCAGCTTCCCCAACCATATCTGCTGTATATTTCTCACCTTTACTTCCCTGATGCTTCATTGCATCATATTTCATCTTATAGGCATGAGCTTTCTCACTTGGCAGTAGATTTTCACGCTGAATGTTGGAATCGACCATAATAATGACCGCTTCATCATCCGTATAATTTCGGACAAGAGCTGGCAATGTAGTCTTTCCACACAGTTCACAGCCTCTTTTTCTTCTATGCCCGGAAATCATCTCATATCCGCCATCTGGTCGAGGTCTTACCAGCGCAGGAGTCAAAACACCGTATGTTTTAATGCTCTCTACGGTTTCTGCCATTTTTTCATCATCATTTACATGGAACGGATGATTTTTAAAGGGATAAAGCTTTGCCAGATCTATTTCCACAACCTGGTTCATACTCTTTTCCGGTGTTTCCTCTAATCCCAGTAATTCATCATAAGAGGTAAGCTGAATATCTTTTTTCGGTCTACGCATGTTTCAACACCTCCTGAACCAGTTCCAGATAGCTGTCTGCCCCCTTGCTTTTTCCATCATAGGCAAAGATACTTACACCCTCCGATGCTGTTTCTGCAAGGCTTTCTGTTCTCGGAATCGTCTGCTCAAAAATCTTAATGTCACTTCCGTATGTAGTTTTGATTGCCTGTTTGTTTCTCTTGGCATTATTGTAACGGCAATTATCCATTGTGAATAAAATACCTTCTATCTGTAAATCCGGATTGAACCTCTGATGGATTCCCTTAACTACTTTCAGTAATTCCATGAGTCCATCTGCCGCATAATATTGTGGCTGCACTGGAATCAGAACACTGTCCGCTGCACTCAAAGCATTGAGCGTCAGCATTCCCAGGGATGGCATACAGTCAATCAGAATATAATCATACTCATCCTTCAGCAGTTCCAGATACTCTTTCAGCACCTTTTCTCTGTCCTCTACTGTAAATAAAGACATATCCATTCCGGCAAGCAATTTATTGGACGGAATTAGGTCAACACCTTCTTCATGGTGCAGAATTGCTTCTTTCGGATCAAATTCCAGTCCCATGATAATGTTCTCCATCATGCTTTTTAATGTTACCTTGAGATTTTTAGGGAATCCTAATCCCATTGTCAAGTGCCCCTGTGGATCAGCATCTACCAGGACTACTTTTTTCCCTGACTTCACCAGTCCGGCTCCCAGATTGATTGTTGTCGTTGTTTTGGCTACTCCGCCTTTCTGATTTGCAATAGCAATTACTTTACACATATACTTTCCTCCGATTTACTCTTTTTCTTCTACTTCAACATAAACACGAAAATATTTGCTTGTTCCTTTGTTCGCATAAGCATCCGATACTTCCAGAACATCCAATTCTTTATGCTTTTCCAAAATACGACGGAACCATTGGATATCCTTTAAAGTACCCTGTAATCTAATTTTCAGCATACATATCCTCCCAGTCTTTGTAAAAACAATACTCTGGGTAACGGATTTTAATGGCTTCCCAAAAATACCGGGCATATCCGCAGCAAAACAGATCTTCTACGGTATAATACTGACACTCTTTTAACTGATCTTCCTCTACTTCATAATCTCCGACACTTGGGGTCCCATTGCAGTAAAGATTAAATGCCATGCGGACGATCCGTAAACTTCCACTGGTCTGCCAACCTTCCTGCAGGGATTCCGTTTTTACACATCCAGTTTTAAAATTATAGATTTTATTCACATTTTCTCTTGTGTCTCTGTCGATACCCAGGCAATAAACCAGAGCCTGATGATAAACATCCTGATATCTGCATTTTTTCAGATATTCCATATAAAATTTTTCGTGTTCCTTGCTCTTGAAAGTAATTGTGCGAGAATTGCTATTCTCTGCTCTTAACGCTGTGTTTGTCATTTCTGTTTTCCTCCTAAATTTTAATAAAAAAGACACCCCATTTCTGGAATGCCCTATAAAAAATAGGGACACCCGCTTTTAACAAGTATCCCTATAATCTATCAATTATTTGATAGCTCTCTATTCATTTTCATATTCAGGATTTTTTGTGTTCCCCGTACCGAGGTCTAAGGCAACAATTACGGTTACTCTCTGCACAAGTATCTTTTCCTTGTGATTTTCACCGATTTTGTTGAAACTGAAAAACTCTACAAAGTGCGTAAATTCAAGGATTTCTAGGTATCTTTCCTTTGTAGTCCCACCACAGTCTCCACATGAACCCCCTGGCAGAACTGATCCACTGCACAGGCGTGGGTCATCTCATATCCTGCCTCATAAAATGCCGGGAGGTCTCTCACAAGACTTGTAACCTTGCAGGAAATGTATACGATCTGGTCTACGCCGTAAGCCAGGATCTTTGGAAGGGCTTTGGGGTGAACGCCATCTCTGGGCGGATCAAGGATGATCATATCCGGTTTCTCCGGCACCTCGTCCAGAACCTTCAGCACGTCTCCGGCAATAAAACGACAGTTATTAATGCCGTTAAGTGCAGCGTTTTCTCTGGCGGCTTTTACCGCGTCTTTCACGATCTCCACACCGATCACCTCGCTGGCAACGGACGCCGCAAGCTGGGCAATGGTGCCGGTTCCACTGTAAAGGTCAAACACTACCTTATCTCTGGTATCTCCTACATATTCCCGCACCTTGGAATACAGGATCTCTGCAGCCAGGGAATTTGGCTGGAAAAAGGAAAAGGTACTGATCTTAAATTTCAGTCCAAGAAGTTCTTCATAGAAATAATCCTTTCCATAAAGGATCTTCGTCTCGTCGCTCTGTACCACGTCGGATAAAGAATCATTTAAAATGTGCATGATCCCCACAATCTTCCCTTCCAGCGGAAGTGCAAGAAGCTGATCTTTCAGAGGCTCCAGATCATATTCTTCCTGGGTGGTGGTTACCACATGGACCAGGATCTCACCACTTGTGACGCCTCTTCGAAGAAGAAGATGTCGAAGATATCCCACATGCTGCAGCTTTTTATAGAAGCTGGCATTACGCTCCAGGAAAAACTCCCGCACACAGACCAGGATCTTCGTCATATCCGGATGGACCAGCTTACAGTCATCCGTATTCAGGATATCGTAAGTGCTTCCCTTCTTGTGAAGTCCAAGGGACAGCGGCCCATCCTTATACTCATCCCCAAAGGAAAACTCCATCTTATTGCGGTACCCGAACTCAATAGGACTGCCGTAGATCCCATCCCAGTGATATAAACGATCTGCGGCCTCAGCTTCTTCTGTCACATCATCGTTCTTCCCGATCTTAGCCAGGCTTTCTCTTACTGCACCATCCAGAAGTTCTCTCACCTGACGCTCCTTCATCTCCTTCTGTGCCTCATAGCTCATGGTCTGGTACATGCAGCCGCCGCATGCCGGAAACTCCTGACAGGCAGGTTCTCTTGTTTCCAGGGGAGATTTCTCCAGGACCTCCAGAAGACGTCCTTCCGCCCGACCGGAACGTTTCTTATTGATCATAAATCGGACTTTCTGTCCCGGGATTCCGTTTTTTACAATTACTTTCTGGTCATCAACCCAAACAAAACCTTTGTTTGGAAATTCCACTTTTTCTATAATACCTTCGTAAATTTCACCTTTTTTCATAAATCCTCTTTCTGTTTTATAACCAGCAGACAATAGTTCGAACATTCAGGATCCTCTTTACTGTCTGCTCATGAACGCCAGCGTTTCACGGTCCGTCTTCAAAAATCAAGCCCCGGTATCGCGCCGGGGCTTCAATTATCCGCTTCTCATATCATACATAACAGACAGCCATTCTGATCTGTTCAAAACAGCCTCTGCAGTGAAAGTTCTTACTCTTCCTCATCCTCGAAATAATCATCGAAGTCATCATCAAAATCTTCTTCAAAATCTTCCAGGTAATCCGGAGCGAAGAAACGATATACTGCAAATGCGATTCCTGCAACAGCTGCAACTGCGCCGATGATCGCCAGTACCCAAAGGACTGTGTTCTTATCTTTCTCTTCTTCTTTTTTCTTCAGTGTTGCAAGCAGTTCTTCAAGCTTTGTTGTATTTAAATTCATAACACTGCACCATCCTTTCTTTCTGTTCGGCTGTACTGTCTGACAGTAAACCGGCAGCACAGCAAAAATACTCTATCACTGTACCGACCTTTCCTAAGTGTTCTTATTATACCACCATATGTCTGATTTTACCATAACTTACGCAAATTTTAACAGGAACATTCCGGAATAATGTTATTTGCAGCTGCTTCGAAATATTTTCACAAAATATATGCAAAACGGCCATTTCATTTTCAGATCTTCTTCAGTTTGGCAAAACCTGCGAACATTTTTTTCACACCGACTTTGTCAAAATCTACCGTTACCTCGTAATCCCGGCCGCCTTCTACAATATTCTTCACGATACCAACTCCGAATTTCACATGGCGCACGGTATCACCGACTCCGTAATCCAGCTTCGCTGCCTTGGTAACGGTGAAATCCTTCTTCTGAAGGCTTGTTTTTGCTTGGAAATTCATTTTCATCTGGGCATAGGCGCTTTTCGGAGATACGATATCATCTACCTTGGGCTTTTTTTCCTGAATGGTATGTCCAAGATCTACCAGCTCCCGTGGAACCTCCCTTACAAAACGTGACACACGGTTATACTGAGTCTCCCCACGGATCATCCGCTGTTTTGCACAGGTTAAGGTCAGCTCTTTCATGGCACGGGTGATTCCCACATAACAGAGCCTTCGCTCCTCCTCTATATCCGACGGATCACCGGACCAGATGGAAGCATATCCCGGAAAAACACCGTCCTCCATTCCTACGATAAATACATTGGGGAACTCCAGTCCTTTGGCACTGTGAAGGGTCATCAGCAGCACATAATCCTGATCCGGATCAACAGAATCGATATCTGCCACCAGTGCGATCTCCTCCAGAAATGCAGAAAGTGTTGCCGGCTGTCCGGCCTCCTCCATGGCTTCCTGGAAGGATTCTGTCTTGGAGATCAGCTCATCGATATTTTCGATCCTCGCCTGGGCCTCCTCCGTTTTCTCTGCCTCCAGTTCCTTCACATAACCGGTAAGCTCAATAACCTCTTCCAGGGTTTCACGGACTGTATAGGCCTCTGCCTTACTTTTCAGTCCCTGGATAAAGGATACAAAATCATTGATCTTTCCTGCTGCCCTGCCAATGGACGGTACTTCCTCCACCACGCGGAGAGCATCGTAAAAGCTCAGGTTCATCATATCCGCATAGTCCTGGACCCGGCCGATGCTGGTGAGTCCGATCCCTCTTTTGGGCACATTTAAGATCCTGCGCACAGCCAGATCATCACTGGCATTGTCAATGGTCTTCAGATAGCTTAACAGATCCTTGATCTCTTTGCGGGCATAAAAGTTCACGCCGCCGACAATCTTATAAGGAACATTTGCCAGAAGGAATTTCTCCTCAAAGAGACGGGACTGGGCATTGGTCCGATAAAGTACTGCACAATCCTTGTACTGGAATTTTCCGTTGCGGCGTCCCTGGATAATTTCTCCTGCAACATACTCCGCTTCCTCAAATCCGTTGTTGAACTGACGGAAATGTACTTTATCTCCCTCTTCGTTCTCTGTCCAGAGGCGTTTTTCCTTACGCTCTGTATTGTTGACGATCACCTCATTGGCTGCATTGAGGATATTCTGGGTAGAACGGTAATTCTGTTCCAGGCGCACCACCTTAGCCTCAGGAAAAACCTTCTCAAATCCTAAGATATTCCCGATATTTGCTCCACGAAAACGATAGATGGACTGGTCATCATCACCAACCACACAGAGATTCTTGTATTTCTCAGCAAGAAGACTTACAAATTTAAACTGGGCAGTATTGGTATCCTGATACTCATCCACCATAATATATTTGAAACGTTCCTGATAATAGTCCAGGATATCCGGATTATGCTGAAAAAGCTCCACAGTCTTCACGATCAGGTCATCAAAATCCAGCGCATTGTTTCCCCGGAGGATAGACTGATATTCCTTATACATACCGGCAATCTTCCGTGCATCCGGATCGCCGCCCGCATTCAGCTCCATCTCTTCCGGTGTGATCAGTTCATCCTTGGCATGGGAAATCTCAGCAAGAACAGCGCGTTCCTTGTAGATCTTGGTATTGATATCAAACTTCCGGAAGATTTCCTTCATGACTGTTTTCTGGTCGTCGGCATCATAGATGGTAAAATTACTGCCAAAACCCAGCACCTCAATATGTCTGCGCAGGATCCTCACGCAGGCGGAATGGAAGGTGGAGACCCATACGCTCTCCGCACCCATTCCCGCAATTTTATTCACACGTTCCCGCATCTCACTGGCGGCCTTGTTGGTAAAGGTGATCGCCAGGATATTCCATGGGTTTACACCCTTTTCTTCCATTAAATAGGCGATCCTGTGGGTCAGCACTCTTGTTTTTCCGGAACCGGCTCCTGCGAGGATCAGAAGTGGTCCCTCTGTATGTACGGCAGCTTCCCGCTGCATAGGATTCAATGTGTCCAAAGCATCATGTATACTCATTTTGATCTCCATTTCTTTTTCCATATGAACAGTATCTTTATATACTATCATGACTTTACTTTCCGGTAAACCCACCTCTCTGAAAAAAAGTTTCTTTACAAGTAGTATTTAAAACTATATAATAGGGAGCAGAGGTGATAATGCGATGACAGAAAACGAAAAAGAAATGATGAACAGCATTTTTGCAAAAATTGCTGAGCTTGATTATATAAAACCCGATGAAATTCCCAATATCGATCTTTACATGGATCAGGTCACGACCTTTATGGAAGATAATCTCGCTTCCACCAAGCGTCATGATGATGATAAGATCCTGACCAAGACCATGATCAACAATTACGCAAAGAACAAGCTCCTTCCCCCACCGGAAAAGAAGCGGTATTCCCGGGAGCATCTGCTGATGCTGATCTTTATCTACTATTTTAAAAATATCCTCTCCATCAGTGATATCCAGACCCTTCTGGGACCGATCACCGAGAAATACTTCAAGTCCGTTACAGAAAAGGACATGACTTACATCTACCAGGAGGTTTTCAGTATGGAACAGTCACAGATCCGTTACCTGGAAAAGGATCTTATGCGCCGTTTCAAAAGTGCCGGAGAAATTTTTGAGGACGCCGACCCGGAGGATAAGGAATTCCTTCACCAGTTTTCCTTTATCTGTCTTCTTAGCTTCGACGTATACATGAAAAAAATGATCATCGAAAACATGATCGACCACATGAATTCCTCAAAAGATACGGATTCCTCAAAAAAAGACAAATAATATCCGGAGCTTACATCCGGTCATAAACGTGCGTCGCCGGACGCACCGAAAAAAAGAGACAGACGTGTGATCGCCTGTCTCTTTTTCGTTACAGCATTATCCGTTATCACCACGGTATGGACGTAAGCTTTATTCCGCTTCGCCGCCCTGCTCCCCGTTATCCTTCTTCATACGTGCAAATACCATCTCATAACCATCATTTCCATAGTTCAGGGAACGGTTCACACGGCTGATCGTAGCTGTGGAAGCTCCTGTTTTCTCAGAAATATCAAGGTATGTACGCTTATCGGTAAGCATCTTGGCTACCTCGAAGCGCTGAGATAAAGAAAGCAGCTCATTGATGGTGCACACATCCTCAAAAAATGTATAACACTCTTCCTTGTCCTTCAGACACAGGATCGCTTCAAAAAGATGATCCACAGCCTCCGTCCTGATTTTTTTGCTCATTGTTACGCTCCTTTAAAATACATAAATTTCGTCTAATACAATACTGATATTTTAACACTCTAATTCGTGATAAGCAAGCCTTTTAGGGAAATTTAATAAACTATTTCACTATTTTGTCTTTCTATAGCGGACACATGATTTTCCTGCTTCCACAGTCTCGGAAAACATTTGGGATTTGCTTTTTCTGCTGTGATTGGGTATACTTAAAATAATATCCCAAAGAAAAGGAGACTTATCAAATGAATCGTTTTTTCAACATGGACAACAAATTCTTCGTGTTCATGGGACGCGTAGCAGATCTGCTTCTTCTGAATTTTCTATGCATCCTCTGCTGTATTCCGGTTGTCACCGCAGGCGCCTCCATAACAGCTCTCTACTATGTCACACTGAAGATGGCAAGAGACGAAGAATCTTATATTGCCCGCAGCTTTTTCCGCTCATTCAAACAGAACTTCAAACAGGCGACCATCATCAATATCATCATGCTCCTCACCGCTGCTGTTCTGTTTATCGATCTTCGGATCGCCAGAGCCGGAAGCGGAGCTATGTACAAAGGACTTTTCAGTCTGTTCATTGCATTTGCACTGATCTATGTGATGATCCTTCTGTACATTTATCCGATCCTTTCCAAATTTTTTAATTCCGTCAAGAATACCTTTGTAAATGCATTCCTGATGTCCGTCCGCCATCTTCCGCTGACACTTTTGATGCTTGTGATCTCTGCGTCTCCGCTCCTTCTGATGTGGCTTTTTGCTTATGTGAGCTACGCACAGTTTACATCCATCCTGATCATGCTTTTTATTCTGATGGGATTTTCCACGCTGGCCTACTGGAAATCAAAGATCTTTGTAAAGATCTTCGATAACTATATACCGAAAGATGAAAACGAAGAAAACGGCGAAGAGAAAAACGAACCGAAAGAGGCATAATGAATCGCTGGAACGACAAGCCTTATCACTCTCTGGATTATATGCTCCGGGAACGGTACGGCGAAAAGGTCTACCGGGTTGCATTAAACGGCGGCATGTCCTGTCCCAACCGTGACGGCACCCTGGGCAAAAAAGGCTGCATCTTCTGCAGCCAGGGCGGAAGCGGAGATTTTGCAGCAAACGCTGCTCTTTCCATTACAGAGCAGATCAACACACAGATCAAAAGTCTCTCCTCCAAACGCCCGATCCATAAATATATCGCCTATTTTCAGGCATATACAAACACATATGCTCCTGTGGAACACCTGCGTAAGATCTTCACAGAAGCCATCTCCCATCCGGATATCGTGGCACTGTCCATTGGTACCAGACCGGACTGTCTGGGAGATGATGTACTGGAGCTTCTTTATTCCCTGAACCAGATCAAACCGGTGTGGGTGGAGCTGGGACTCCAGACTATCCATGAAGATACCGCCAGATATATACGGCGCGGCTATCCACTGTCCTGTTTTGATACCGCAGTGAAAAATCTCCGCGCAGGCGGCATCGAAGTAATCGTCCACACCATCCTGGGGCTTCCCGGCGAAAGCCGGAAGGATATCCTGGAAACAATGGCTTATCTGAACGCCATGGATATCCAGGGGATCAAGCTGCAGCTTCTTCATGTACTGCGTGGTACAGATCTTGCCGCTGATCATGAAGCCGGTCTTTTCCGCACTTATGAACGGGACGAGTATCTGAACCTTGTCATTGACTGTCTGGAACATCTCAGACCGGATATCGTGATCCACCGGGTCACCGGCGACGGACCGAAGGATCTGCTGATCGCACCTTTATGGGCCAGCCGCAAACGAGAAGTTTTAAACCTTCTTCATCACCGGATGAAAGAAAGAGCAAGTTTTCAGGGAAAAGCTCTCGAAGCCCTTTCCCGCAGCCAGTAAAAAGGAGGATTCTTATGGCATCACCTTTTACAACCTATAAGCTTATTATTTTATATATGCTGCAGAATTCCGATGGGGATCTCACAAATTCCCAGATCACCGATTTTATCCTAGACCGGAAATACACCAATTATTTTCAGCTCCAGCAGGCAGTTTCCGAACTTGTGGAGGCAGATCTGGTGGAAATGTCTTCACAGTCCAACCGCAGTTACTATCGACTGACATCCGAGGGAAAAAACACTCTGAAATATTTTTCCAAAGAACTTTCCTCTGACATCAAGAAAGAAGTGGAAGAATATCTCAATTCCCTCCACTGCAAGATTGAAGAACATCTCCTGACTCCTGCAGATTACTATCCCACCAAAGAGGGTAGCTACTCGGTACGTCTGCGGATCATCGAAAGCGGCGTCAGCATCGTTGATCTCAGCATCAATGTGCCAAATCTTGCTGCTGCACAGTCTGTATGTGAAAGCTGGCCTTATAAATACCAGAATGTTTATGACAAAATAATGGAGGAGCTTCTCTGAGAGGCTCCTCCGTTTTACTTATATTCATTTATTTCGCTTCTTCGTGGATCTTCTTCATATGCTCTTTCAGTTTCTTTTCATATCCCATATCACTGAGCTCGTAAAAATGTTCTCCTTCGATTTCTGATGGCAGATACTGCTGTTTTACATAGTGATTCGGATAATCATGGGCATATTTATATCCGATACCATGACCCAGACTTTCGTGGCCACCATAATGGGCATCCTGCAGATGCACCGGAACGGTTGTCTTCTTCGCCTTCACGCAGCGCATGGCTTCCTGTATGGCATTTACTGCAGAATTGCTCTTGGGTGCACAGGCCATGTATGTAACTGCCTGGGAAAGAATGATCTGGGACTCCGGCATTCCCACACGTTCCACTGCCTGTGCTGCTGCCGTTGCCACGCAGAGGGCCTGGGGATCTGCGTTTCCGATATCTTCGGAAGCAAGGATCATGATCCTTCTTGCGATAAATTTCACATCTTCTCCTGCATAGAGCATTTTTGCCAGATAATAGACTGCCGCATCCGGGTCGGAGCCTCGCATGCTCTTGATAAAGGCAGAAATGATATCATAATGATTGTCTCCGTTCTTATCGTAGCGCACCACCCGCTTCTGGATACACTCAGAAGCCACCTCAAGGGTCAGATGGATCTTACCGTCTGTATCACGAGGTGTGGTGAGGATTCCCAGTTCTATGGCGTTTAAGGCGCTTCTGGCGTCTCCTCCTGCCATGTCTGCCAGAAATTCCAGAGCATCCTCGTCGATCACCGCCCCATAGCTTCCCATTCCACGTTCCGGATCGTTAACCGCACGCAGGATCAGTTCCTTTATCTCCGGTATCTCCAGGGACTTCAATTCAAAGATGATCGATCTTGAAAGAAGCGCTCCGTTTACCTCAAAATATGGATTCTCTGTTGTGGCCCCGATAAGAATGATGGTTCCGTCCTCAACAAAGGGAAGAAGATAATCCTGCTGTCCTTTGTTGAAACGGTGGATCTCATCAATGAACAGAATGGTCTTTTTCCCATACATGCCGAGATCATCCTGCGCCTGCTTTACAACTGCTTCCATATCTTTCTTCCCTGCTACGGTTGCATTGATCTGGGTAAAGCTGGCGCTTGTGGTATTGGCGATGACTTTTGCCAGGGTAGTCTTTCCGGTTCCCGGAGGGCCGTAAAAGATAACAGATGTCAGCTTATCCGCCTTTATGGCACGATACAGCAATTTATCTTTTCCTACGATGTGCTGCTGTCCCACCACCTCATCCAGTGTTCGCGGACGCAGCCTGGATGCAAGAGGTGACTCCTGATCCAGCGTTTTTGACTTTGCGTATTCAAATAAATCCATGGCTTTCACTCCTGTATTTTCTGTAAAAAGCGGATATTCACGATCCGTATTCTTTTCATAGATCTGTATCCGGCAACGATCATTTCATTTGTTTCCGGCATACGGACAGATTCCTTATTTTTATAATTTTACCTGTTTGCACATAAAAAAGCAATCGTTTCTGCCTTTTCGGCAAATCACAGTTACATCACCAGCAGCTGATCTGCAGTTACCAGGTCATATCCTTCTTCCGTAAGCATATCCGCGATCTCCAGGGCCGCTTCCACGGAGGTAGAAAAGCTGTCATGCATCAGGATAATGGAGCCATCCTTCACTTGTCTTTTTACGATATTTTCCACAGAACGGACATTTTTTGATTTCCAGTCCAGAGTATCCACATCCCAGAATACCGGTAGCATGGTCACACAGAGCTCCAGATCCTTCGGCCAGGCACCGTAGGGCGGGCGAAGATACATGGGATACTCTCCGGTGATCTCGTAGATCTCATTATTCGTCTTTATGATCTGCTGACAGGCCTGATCACCGGGAAGCTTATCAAGCTGCACGTGATCATACGTGTGATTACCGATGAGATGACCGTCTCTCTGCATCTGCGTTACGATCTCCTCATTTCCCCGGATATTTTTTCCCATAAGAAAAAATGTGGCATGGATCCCACGCTTCCGCAGGCCATCCAGAAGCAGAGGTGTATATGTTGCATGCGGTCCATCATCAAAGGTAAGAGCCACACGTGGACGATCCTCTTTTTCGCTTCTGTCAGAGGCTGTCTCCGCCACCGGTTCTGCTGCTTTTTGTCCGTACTGCGCCGCCACCAGCCGGAGCATCCCCTCACCGGCGATCATTCTGGTCACCCGCATTTGAAATGCACTGTCTGAGATTTTTCCATATCCGCTGAGCAGGATCAATACCATTGCCACTACACAGAAATATTTTTTTCGCTTATCCATATTTCCCGCCGGATCAAATATACTTTTCCACAATATATGAAAAAATCCCCGGGAAAAGACTTTTTGCTCTTCTTTCCCGGGGAGTATTCTCTGATATATGTCTTATTTCTTCAGGATCTCAAGTGCACTCTCAATCTCCTCCACGCATTTCTCATAGCCAAGGGTACCGTTATCCAGGCACAGATTGTATTTCGTCATGTCTGTCCAGTCAACACCCATGAATCGTTTGCAGAAATCTTCTTTGCGTTTGTCATCCTTCTGCATAAATTTCTCAATATCCTTTGTAGTTCCGCTGAGCTTCTTACTTGCCTCACGGATACGGAAATCCCAGTCTCCGTAAACAAACACACGAAGAACATTGGAATAATCCTTCAGGATCATATTTGCACAACGTCCGATGATCACACAGGACTCTGTTTCTGCCAGCTGCCGGATCACCTTTGCCTGATAATTAAACAGGTTCTCATCGGATGTGAAATTCCTGCTCTGAGGTGGGATCAGCTCACCCTTGTAGATTCCGGACTTTGCAAAAAATCTCTGCTTTATGCTGACATTTTCATCTGCCCTTCCAAAAAGCTGCTCATGAATGCCGCTCTCCTCAGATGCCATGCGGATGATATCCTTGTCATAGTAAGAAATCCCTAATTTCTTTGCAAGCTCCTCTCCGATGGTACGTCCGCCGCTTCCATACTGTCTTGCAATGGTAATTACGAAATTATCCATGTCTTTCCCCCTACTCTCCAAGATATGCCTTCTGAACAGCCTCATCGTTCAGAAGATCCTCAGCCTTTCCGTCCATAGTGATGCTTCCTGTTTCCAGAACATAGGCACGGTCTGCAATGGAAAGTGCCTTCTTTGCATTCTGCTCAACAAGAAGTACCGTAGTTCCGCTCTCACTTACCTCACGGATAATGTCAAAGATCTCATTTACAAAGATCGGTGACAGACCCATAGACGGCTCATCCATCAAAATGATCCTTGGTCTGCTCATCAGTGCACGTCCCATGGCAAGCATCTGCTGCTCACCACCGGAAAGTGTTCCTGCACGCTGTCCTTTACGTTCTTCCAGACGCGGAAATCTCTTGTATACACTTGCAAGACTCTCTGCGATCTCTGCCTTGTCTTTTCTTGTGTAAGCTCCAAGAAGAAGATTCTCATAAACGGACATATCCGCAAATACTCGTCTTCCTTCCGGAACGTGTGCCATTCCCATTTCTACGATCTTATGGGCTGGTGTTCTTGTGAGGTCTTTTCCCTCAAACACAATGCTTCCGGACTTCGGAGAAAGAATTCCGGTAAGTGTCTGAAGTGTGGTTGTCTTTCCGGCACCGTTGGCACCGATCAGCGCAATAACCTCTCCCTGATTTACATGAAAAGAAATTCCCTTCAGAGCCTGGATCACACCATAATAGACCTGGAGGTCCTTTACTTCCAACATTGCCATTGTCTCGTTCCTCCTTATTCTCCCAGATATGCAGTGATAACCGTCGGGTCTTTCAGCACTGCAGATGTCTCACCCTGGATCAGTACCTGACCGAAGTTCAGAACTGTAAGTTCCTCACAGATACCGCCCACCAGTTTCATGTCGTGCTCGATCAGAAGAACAGTCATATCAAAATGCTCCCGCACAAAACGGATAGTATCCATCAGCTCCTGTGTCTCATTCGGGTTCATACCAGCCGCCGGCTC
The DNA here is from genome assembly GCF_008679485.1 of Blautia sp. LMAG:89. Classification (NCBI taxonomy): domain Bacteria; kingdom Bacillati; phylum Bacillota; class Clostridia; order Lachnospirales; family Lachnospiraceae; genus Blautia; species Blautia sp. LMAG:89. The sequence goes on from NZ_NANC01000004.1 coordinate 501,590, forward strand.
ATCCAGGAGAAGAAGCTTCGGCTCTGTGGCAAGAGCTCTGGCGATCTCCAGCTTACGCTGTTTACCATAAGGCAGATTTCCTGCCAGAGTGTCTGCTTCCTTATCCAGATCAAACACCCTCAGTATCTCCATGGCACGTTCATTCATCTCTTTTTCTACCTTGTAATATTTCGGTAGTCTTAAGATTCCGGTCAGTGTGGAATATGGATGATGATTGTGAAGTCCTACTTTTACATTGTCAAGAACCGGCATATCCTTGAAAAGGCGGATATTCTGGAAGGTTCTTGCGATTCCGGCTTTGTTGATCTCGATGGTGCTTTTTCCGGTAATGTCCTGGCCGTCCAGTCTGATGATTCCCTCTGTTGGTTTGTATACACCTGTGAGAAGGTTGAATACCGTTGTCTTACCGGCACCGTTAGGTCCGATCAGTCCATAGAGCTGTCCCTTCTCAATGGTCATATTAAAGCCGTCAACAGCACGAAGACCGCCGAACTGGATAGACAGATTATTTACTTCCAGCATTGCCATGATCAGGCCACCTCCTTTTTCTCTTTTTTGCCTTTAAATTTCTCTACCATACGTGCTCTCCAGTCTCTTGCTGCCGGTGCCCAGTTAAAGAGCATCATGATGATCAGTACGATGGCATAGATCAGCATACGGTAGTTTGCGAATCCACGGAGAAGCTCAGGCAGTGCATAAAGGATAATGGTTGCAATGATAGATCCTCTGATATTTCCGATTCCTCCAAGTACTACATACACAAGTACCAGAATGGACATATTGTAATCGAATACAGAAACCTTAAGAAGAGAAAGGTTATGTGCATACAGCACACCTGCAACTCCTGCAAGGGCTGCGGAAATTGTAAATGCAAGCAGTTTGTATCTGGTGATATTGATTCCTACAGACTCCGCTGCAATACGGTTGTCCCTGGTTGACATAATAGCACGTCCGCTTCTGGAGTTTACAAGGTTCTGTACAATAAACAATGTGAGAAGAAGCAGGATCACGCCGATCAGGAAAAAGTAATTCTTGATATCTTTATAAAGAGTTGCTGTTCCCGAAATACCAAGGGCACCTTTGAGAATCTGCTTTCCGCCGGCTTCCAGATGAAGACCGGCTGCACTTGTTGCAACGTGAAGTCCTTTGTCATCCACGCCAATGTAAAGTACATTGATCAGGTTCTTGATGATCTCACCAAAAGCCAGTGTAACAATAGCCAGGTAGTCACCGCGGAGACGAAGTACCGGGATACCGATGATCACACCGAACAGTGCTGCAACTGCCGCACCTACAAGGATTGCAAGGATAAAGCGAGGAACCTGCGGAATGGAGTCTGCAACAACCTGTGAAAACAGGGCACTGGAAAAAGCTCCCACGCACATAAAGCCTGCATGTCCAAGGCTCAGCTCACCGGAAAAACCGACTACCAGGTTCAGGGAAACTGATGCAATGGTATAAACACAAAGGGGAACAAGAAGTCCCATAAGAAGTCTGGAAAGATTTCCAGTTGAGGAAAGTGCCTGTACGATCACAAAAAGCACAATGACAATTCCATAGTTGATCATGTTATTTTTTGTTGTTTTGTTTTTCATATTCTTCATATCGGCCACCTTACACTTTCTCCTGGATGTTCTTGCCGAACAGTCCGGTAGGTTTTACAAGAAGCACGACGATCAGGACTGCAAATACGATTGCATCTGCAACCTGGGAAGAAATATAAGCTTTTCCGAAGATCTCGATGATTCCCAGAAGGATGCCGCCGACCATAGCTCCCGGAATCGAACCGATTCCACCGAATACAGCAGCTACGAAAGCTTTGATACCAGGCATGGCTCCTGTGTACGGAGTCAGTGTCGGATAAGTCTGACAGAGCAGAAGGCCTGCGATCGCTGCAAGTCCGGAACCGATGGCAAATGTGAGGGAAATTGTCGCATTAACGTTAACTCCCATCAGCTGTGCCGCATCTCTGTCCTCGGAAACCGCCTGCATGGCACGGCCAGGTTTTGTCTTTTTTACAAAGAGGGAAAGTCCCACCATGATAATGATACAGGCAAGGATGGTTACGATGGTAATTCCCTTGATGGTAAGCTCACCGTCAAACAGTGTGATGGACGGAACTTTGATAACAGCTACGAAACTCTTGGCATCTGCGCCGAAGATCAGAAGTGCCAGGTTCTGAAGCAGATAACTGACACCGATAGCCGTGATAAGAACGGCCAGGTTTGAGGAAGCTTTTCTAAGTGGACTGTAAGCTACCTTCTCAATGACAACACCAAGCAGTGTACAGATCACAACGGAAAGGATCACAGCAAGGATCGGTGACATGCCGCCTCTTGTGATACAGGTAAGGATGATATAAGCTCCCACCATGATAACATCTCCGTGTGCGAAGTTCAGCATCTTGGCAATACCATAAACCATGGTATATCCAAGTGCGATGATCGCATAGATACTGCCAAGACTGATGCCGTCTTTTAAATAAGATATAAAACTCATAACGCACCTCTTTTAATTGTTTATTGATAAGGGAAAAAGGGGACGGTTCCCACTAAAGGTGACCGTCCCCTGACCCCTAACGTTAACAGAAATTACTTATTTCATCTCTACATAAGCACCGTCTTTGATCTCGAATGCTTTCGGCTCTTTATCACACTCGCCATCCTCGGTCCATTTTGCTTTTCCGGTAAGTCCGTCAAGCTCGATGTTTGCCATGGATGCACTCATTGCTGCACTGATGTCTGCATTTTCCATATCTGGTGTGATCTTTGCATCGTCAGCTGCAAGCTGCATTGCGTAAAGTACATCATATGTATCTGCCGCAAACTGGTTCGGGATCTCACCGTTGTGAGCATCGCCGTATGCTTTTACGAAGTTCTGGCTCTTCTCATCTGTAGCTGTTGCGGAGAATGGTGTCAGAAGCATAACACCCTCTGCAAGGGATTTATCGAAGTTCTCTACATTGAGGATACCATCCATGCCATCTACACCAAAGAATTTAATGTCAAGTCCTGCCTCAGATGCCTGCTGAAGGATCAGCGCATTGTCGGAATAGTAGTTCGGAAGGAAAAGAAGCTCAGCGCCGCTCTTCTTGATCTTTGCAAGCTGTACAGAATAGTCTGTGTTGCTGTCTGTTGTGTAAGCCTCATCTGCAACTACTTCAAGTCCGTCATCAGCAGCTGCTGCAACGAATGCGTCATGTACACCGGAGTTGTAGTCAGCAGCGGAATCATAAAGTACTGCTACTTTCGTTGCAAGTTTGTGCTCGGAAATGTACTGAGCAGATTTGGTTCCCTGTGCCGGGTCTGTAAAGCACATACGGAACTCGTTTGTTCCTGCTGTGATACAGTCAAGTGCTGTTGCGGATGGTGTGAAGAGGAATGTATCCTCAGCTGCCTCAGCTCCTACTGCGATACAGGAACCGGATGTTACAGTTCCACAGAGCATCTGCATTCCTTTATCGATCAGGTCATTGTATGCGTTAACAGCCTTCTCTGGATCTCCCTGGTCATCACCTGCGTCAAGAATCTCTACTTTATATCCGTTGAATCCACCGTTCTCGTTGATCTCATCAGCTGCGATCTTGGCTGCGTTGTATACGTTGGTACCGTACTGTGCGTAATCACCTGTCATCGGTCCGATCACACCGATCTTAAATGTCTCATCTGCTGCAAAAACTGATGTAGGCATCATCATCGCTGCTGTCATCGCTGCTGCTGATGCAACGCCGATTACTTTCTTCCAATTCTTCATAATAATCTCTCCTCCTGCGCTTTGTCGCGTTACTAATGTTTAATGGTAAAATTATAGCATCGCATATTTTTTATTTCAAGGGCAAATTTAGTTATCTGTTGTTTTTCGTCTGATTGCACAACGCGGACACTTGTCCGCTGTACAGCTTGTGTCGTTTTTCGGCAAATTGTCTGAATTTTTTTACAAAAAAATCCAGGGAAAAATTCCCTGGACTCCTTCGTCTCTTAATACTTTACTTATGCGATTGCTTTCTTAGCGATCTCAGCAAGAGCTGTGAAGCCTGCTGCATCGTTAACAGCCATCTCTGCAAGCATCTTTCTGTTGATGTCGATGTTTGCAACCTTAAGGCCGTGCATCATTTTGCTGTAAGAAAGTCCGTTCATTCTTGCTGCTGCGTTGATACGAGCGATCCAGAGCTGTCTGAACTGACGTTTCTTCTGTTTTCTTCCTGCATAGGAGCTTGTAAGAGCTCTCATTACAGACTGTTTTGCTACTCTATACTGTTTGGAACGGGCTCCTCTGTAGCCTTTTGCCAGTTTTAATGTACGGTTATGTCTTTTCTTTGCGTTTAATCCGCCTTTAATTCTTGCCATTTCTTAATTCTCCTCCTGTTCGTCTTCTCTATCTTATAAATATGGTAATACTTTCTTCATGCTCTTTACATTAGTAGAATCAACAACAGTAGATTTTCTCAGATTTCTCTTTCTCTTCTGAGATTTCTTTGTAAGGATATGGCTCTTGTAGGCTTTATTTCTTACTAATTTTCCTGTACCTGTTTTTTTAAAGCGCTTTGCTGCTGCTCTGCAAGTTTTAATTTTTGGCATTATGAATTCCTCCTTGATTTGGTACTTCTAAATTTTATATAGCATCCCGTTCTGCCCGGCTGTTGCCGTGAAGACTGAGATATCTACCGTTTCTCAGTCAGAAACATAGTCATGCTTCTGCCTTCTACCTTCGGAGCCTTCTCTACAGTCGCTATATCGGACAGAAGATCTGCGAAGTCATCAAGCACATGCCTACTGCTGGACATATGTGCCATCTCTCTTCCGCGGAAACGAAGTGTAACCTTAACTCTGTCGCCCTTGCTAAGGAACTTTCTTGCTGCATTTACCTTCGTCTTCAAATCATTCGTATCAATGTTCGGGGAAAGACGCACTTCTTTGACATCGATGGTTTTCTGCTTTTTTCTGGCCTCTTTTTCTTTTCTTGCAAGCTCGTAACGGTATTTACCGTAATCGATGATCTTGCATACCGGCGGTTTCGCCTGTGGGGCAATCTTTACAAGGTCAAGTCCTGCCTCCTGCGCTTTCGCCATCGCTTCTCTGGCGGACACGATTCCAAGCTGAGTTCCGTCCGGACCAATCAAGCGTACCTCTCTGTCTCTGATCTGTTCGTTAATCATTAAACCGCTAATTGTTGTACACCTCCATGAACATGATAGAATTATTTTTTTCTTTCTCATTAATGTAGCTTAAGCCGCACAAAAAAAGCGCAGACAGATGTCCACACTTCAACTAATTACACCTGCGCACTGATGGTTGGTCCGTTCGCAGTACTGTGCAATATTGACCTGAGTCGCTTATCTTCAGCGCTGAGGTGAGAGTGAACTCTACTTTCTTTTCGCTACGTACTCTAAGAGAATACCATGGTGTCTGCTATTTGTCAACTGTTTTTTTTATTATTATGTATTTATTTTTTGAGTATAAATTTTTCTTCTTCCGGACATACTATGCAACATCGGAATCTGTCAAGCCTTACCGCAGTGCTGACGATCAGACAGGATGCGCATTCCGGCAGGCTAACGGTTTCCGGTAAAATCATAATTATCAGGAGGACACTTTTATGACAAGTCTTAAATGCTCCGCACACAACTGCTGCTATAACAAAAATTCTCTCTGCTCCAGGGGATCCATCAGTGTCGAAGGTGCAGATGCTCGTTATGCGGACGACACCGCCTGTGAAAGCTTCCGTGACCAGGAAGAGTGTGCTGTAAAAAATTCCGCAGATCCCTGCTGTGGGTGTGAGACCATTAACATCGACTGCAAAGCACACAACTGCACCTACAATGAGCACTGCAAATGCACCGCAGCTTCCATCAATGTATCCGGTGACAATGCACATCGCTGCTGTGATACAAAATGTGATACTTTCAGCTGCGAATGCTGATATCCTGAACAGAAATCCTGTTTCCATACAGAGCAGACATTCCTGTTTCTTTTGATCAGAAAGTCAAAAAGATCCGGCAGCGTTCCAGATGGAGTCTCTGCCGGATCTTATCCTGTTCATTTATTATCTGTTCTTAAGAAAATCCGGGATCTGGATGTCCTTTTTCTGAACAGTGCTTGTAGGAGCCTTTGTTCCAAACTGTGTGGAATTCATAGTCGGCAGGCTGAAGCTTGGCATGTTAAGGTTCATACCGCCTGGCTGTGACTGGCTTGTTTTTTTGGTGTTTCCGAATACAGAATTGGAAGCTCTGTTTCCAAATGGTGTGTTCTGAAGGTTATTGTCTGTAAGACCTGTAGCAATAACTGTAATTCTCGCATAATCTGCAACAGAATCATCATACATAGCACCAAAGATGATGTTTGCATCCTCACCTGTAAGCTCCTGTACATAGCTTGCAGCATCGTTGGCATCCATAAGAGAAATATCTCCGGAAATGTTGATGATCACATGAGTAGCGCCCTTGATGGTTGTCTCAAGAAGCGGAGAAGATACCGCCTGCTGTACAGCCTCCATAGCCTTGTCATCACCTCTTGCCTCACCGATACCAATATGAGCGATTCCCTTGTCTGTCATGACTGTCTGCACATCTGCAAAGTCAAGGTTGATCAGAGCCGGCAGATTGATCAGGTCTGTAATACCCTGTACTGCCTGCTGAAGAACCTCATCAGCCTTACGCAGTGCTTCCGGCATGGTTGTTCTTCTGTCAACGATCTCAAGTAACTTGTCATTGGGGATGACAATCAAAGTGTCAACTGCTTTCTTCAGATTTTCGATTCCCGCAAGTGCATTGTTCATACGGGTCTTTGCTTCAAAACGGAAAGGCTTGGTAACAACACCGACAGTCAGGATACCCATCTCTTTTGCCGCACCGGCGATCACAGGAGCAGCTCCGGTTCCGGTTCCGCCTCCCATACCACAGGTAACGAAAACCATGTCCGCTCCCTCGATGATCTTCTTAACTTCCTCAATGCTCTCCTCAGCTGCCTTCTGTCCAACCTCCGGCTGTGCACCGGCGCCGAGACCTTTCGTAATTTTCTCACCAATCTGAAGTACAGTCGGAGCTTTACACAGTGTCAGAGCCTGTTTATCGGTATTAACACCTACAAACTCAACTCCGCCAATGGCCTCTTCCACCATTCTGTTTACCGCATTATTACCTGCGCCGCCTACTCCAATTACAATAATTTTCGCAGAAGACTCAGCCTCATTCGTCATTATCTCTAACAATGTACTTCCTCCTTTATTTCTACCTGATATCCGATTCAGTGTAATAATCTATTCCAAGCTACATATACACATAGTTATATCATATATTTTTTTCGGTAATTAATCAACCATTAATTTTGTTTTTTTATACTTTTTTCACTAAATTTCGGCACTGTTTCTATTAACCGAAACATTTACAAAACAATCTCTGGCAAAATGTCCAAATACTGGTACTATATATTAAGAAAGCTTTTTTATCTTTACTCATAATCGGACTCATCACTGTAATCGCTGTACGAATTTTCATCATAATCCTCAGCGCCTTCTTCCTGATCACTGCTGTAATCAGCCTCTTCCTCGGTGCTGTCCGTACTGCTGTCTGAAGAGTCTTCTTCATTTTCTGTATCTTCGGTATCCGTACTCTGAGCATCTGGATCTTCGGAGTCTGTTCCGTCTCCGGAGCTTTCTGCCGAAGCCTGATAATCCTCCAGAGTGCCTACATAATTGCCATCACGGTCATATTCACTGACTCCGTCATAGCCTCCGTCTTCCCGGTAACCGCCCTTCCAGTTTCCTTTTTCTGCCATGGTTTCTTCTGTGGGGGCTTCGCCTACATAGGTCATGTTGGCATCGTACTCACCACTGCCTGTGTAATCTCCCTCTTCATCATAGCCACCTACCCAGTTTTCCTGCGCATACTCCAGATCCGTCTGCGGTTTCGGTCCTACATAGTTGCCATTTTCATCGTATTCGCCTTCTCCGGTGTAATTTCCTTCCTCATCATAGCCTCCGGTCCAGTTTTCTGCGGAAGTCTGGCTCTCATCCTGTTCCTGCTCCAGGGTAATGTTCTTGGAATTATCATTTACATTTTCTGCATGGAGAATTCCTTTTTTTTCGGAAATCATCGGAAGGATAGCCAGAACTCTGGTCATTTTGTCTTCCAGATATTCATCCTTTCCAAGTTTAACTGTGATATCCCCGTAAACAAGACTGATCTGTCCGTCGTCTTCAAATTCAATGTGATCCGGAACCTTATCATTTTTTGCAAAAATAGTAGAAAGAGCAACTGCCGTGTTCATCACCGTTTCATCCTTGATGGGGAGTTTCTCGTTCTGGATCACTTTTTTGACTTTGATCCCGTCAAAAAACGGGATTTTTTCGTTACGTTCCGTGGATCCTTCCACAAAAATACCGTTTCTGTCAAAATAAATATAACTGTCCAGATAAGGGATACAGCCAACGATATCCTTCTCCTTCACACTGACACAGATGGTGTGCCGGTTCAGCCTTGTTACGGTATAGCCTTCTATAAAGGGAACATCCTTTGTGTTCTGCTTAGTATAAAGAAGCGGTGCAAGAACAGAATTGGATGCCAGCGGCCCCCTAAGCACCATCTTCCTGATTTGTTTTTCAGAATAATGGTTGCTGCCCATCACCTGCACTTCATCTACCTGATAATACGTAAAAAAGAAAATAATTCCTGCCAGCAGCAGGACAAGAAGTCCGCCAACTGCTTTCAGTGGCTTTTTTTTTGATGTTTTCATAAAGTTCCTCTGTCCTTTATCAGCAGACCGCCCAGTGCGGTCAGATCCTCACAGATATGTTCATAGCCTCTTTCTATGAAACAACAGCCCCGGATCCTGGTAATCCCCTGCGCGGCAAGTGCTGCGATCACAAGTGCCGCACCACCGCGAAGTTCCTCTGCTTCCACAGTACAACCGGTCAGGGGCTGCCCTCCGTATATCACAGCAACTCCATCCCGGATCTGGATCTGTGCTCCCATTTTACAGAGCCATGAAGCTGTTTTATATCTGTCTTCAAAAATCTTCTCGCGGATCCTGCTCACTCCCGGAATCGTGGCCAGTACCGCCATCGCAGGAGACTGCAGGTCTGTAGGAAATCCCGGATAAACTTCTGTTTCCAGAAGCTCCAGGGGAAAACCTGTATTTTTTCCGTTGACTATTAGTTTACCACCTACCCTGCGGCATTGTCCACCCATTTTCCGATATACGTCCAGGATTCCATCCATTTCCTCCAGAGGCGGATTTTCCAGGATGATCTCTCCTCTAGTTGCCGCCGCTGCCATGAGATAGGTTCCGGCGACAATACGGTCTGGTGGAATGCAGCCATCGCCAGCTTCAAGCTTCTCCACCCCTTCAATACAGATACAGCCATTTTCGCGAATCCGGATCTTTGCCCCCATTCCGGTAAGATAATGGCAAAGCCAATAAATTTCCGGTTCACAGGCGCAGCCGTTAAGGACTGTTTTCCCCTCTGCAAGGACCGCTGCCAGAATGCCCTGCTCTGTAGCGCCTACACTTCTTTTTTGAAAAAACATCTCTGCGCCTCGGAGTTTTCCACAGGATGCCCGGATCATCCCGCCGTTTTCCACCACAGCTGCCCCAAGGCGGCGCAAAACCTGGATATGAAGATCCACCGGCCGCTTCCCGATCACACAGCCTCCGGGATATCCTGTCTGTGCCTTTTTGCTCCGCCCCAGCATTGCTCCCATTAAGATCACGGAAGAACGCATTTTTCCGGAATAACACTCCGGTATCATGGTGCCGTCCGCATGGCTGCAGTCCAGATAAAGATCTTGACCTTCCCACCAGGTTTCTGCCCCCAGATATTTCAGGATCTTTTCCATCAAATATACATCACTGATTTTCGGGCATCCCCGCAGTACACTGGTCCCGGTGCTTAAGAGTGCTGCTGCCATAACCGGAAGTGCCGCATTTTTTGACCCCTGGATCCGGACGCTTCCATGCAGCGGCCTGCCTCCGGTCACGATGATCTCATCGATCTCATTCAAGTATTCCACTCCTAAAAGGGCCTCTTACTTGTTATTCTATGTGATCCTTCCATGTCTGTGACTGCTGACACTTAAGGCCAGCCCCATTTCCCCCAGAAGAAAAACAACAGAAGTTCCGCCATAGCTTACAAAGGGCAGAGTGATCCCGGTGTTGGGAATCGTATTCGTTACTACTGCAACATTCAGGACCACCTGGATCGCCATATGTGCCATGATCCCGGCGCACAGCAGCGTTCCCTGCAGATCCCGGCAGTTTAATGCCAGAATACAAAGCCTCCAGATCAGAATGCCAAACAGAAAAAGTGTCAGAAAGGCTCCCAGTATCCCCGTTTCCTCACACACAATAGAAAATATCATATCATTCTGGGCTTCCGGGACAAATCCCAGCTTCTGCAGACTGTTCCCGAACCCCTTGCCGAAGATCCCTCCGCTTCCGATCGCATACAGGCCCTGTATGGTCTGAAATCCTTTTTCATATTTTTCCGGATTCCGCCAGATTGCCAGGCGTTCCAGACGATAACTCTCCGCGGCAAGAAAAACCGCAATAAATCCTATCCCCGCACCTCCAAGTGCGAGAAACTGCAGATACCTGGGATTGGCCACAAAGATCAGCAGCACACCGATCCCCAGAATGATCACCGCTGTGCTTAAGTTATTGGAGCCCACCAGACCTGCTACCGGAAGCAAAGTCATCATAGTCCTGCAGATAAACCAGAATCCGGTTGTTTTGCTTTTTGTATTGCTGATCTGCCACACCAGAAACAATATCACTGCCACCTTGGAAAACTCCGACGGCTGAAAGGAAAGCGGCCCCAGGTTCAGCCACCTCTTCGATCCATTGATCTCCTGTCCGAAAAGCAGGACTGCAGCAGACAGAAAAAGCGAAAAAATATAGGCAGCCGGCGCCAGCTTTACAGACAGCCGGTAATCTACCCGTGATGCCAGATACATAACAAGCAGCCCCAGTGCCGTGGCAAAGAGCTGCTTCTTAAAATAATAGGCAGAGTCGTGGAAACGTACTCTGCCATTATATTCACTTGCCGAAAAAAGCGCCCCGAGTCCCAATACCACCAGAATCAGAACCAGTACCCAGAGAACGGTATCTGTCTTTCCGGTCTGTTTCTGTCCTGCCTTCATGCATGGCCTCCACAGTGGTCTTTATTTCAGCTTATGTATGTATTTTTCGGATTATTACAGTGCTTTCACGTATTCCTTGAACATGTCACCGCGCTGCTCATAATTATCAAACTGTCCCCAGCTCGCACATGCCGGTGAAAGCAGAACTGCATCTCCGGGATTGGCTTTTTCCGCACAGACCTGGACAGCTTCCTTCAGATCCTCGCAGAGGATGATATCTGTAAATCCAAGACGTTCTGCTGCTGCTTTGATCTTCTCTTTCGTCTGACCGATGAGAACAAGATAACGGACTTTTCCGTCGAAGGATTCTATCCACTCATCATAGCTGGATTTCTTGTCATAGCCACCGCCGATCAGAAGAGTCGGACGGTTCATTGCCTGAATCCCCTTGATGGCCGCATCCGGATTGGTTCCCTTGGAATCGTTGTAATATGCAACACCGTTTTTCTCTGTCACATACTCGATCCTGTGTGGAACTGCCACAAACTCACAGACACTCTTGCGGATACTCTCCACAGAAACACCCGCATAATATGCCATGGCGGCGGCTGCCATTACATTCTCGTGATTATGACGTCCCAGGATCTTAAGCTCTTCGGTTTTTACGATCGGGATCTCTTCTTTTTCTGTTTTCAGAATGATCTGGTCTCCGTCCAGATAGATTCCCCGATCCAGTTTGCGAAGACTTGAGAAATATACCACCTTCGGAACGATATTTTCACCGAATTTACGAAGGACTTCATCCTCGTAATTCAGAACACATACATCTTCCGGTCCCTGATTTTTGGTGATCAGTTCTTTTACACGGATGTATTCCTCCATGGTATGGTGCCGGTTCAGATGATCCTCTGTGATGTTGAGGATCGCACTTACCTTCGGGCGGAACTGGTCAATAGTCTCCAGCTGAAAGCTGCTGATCTCCGCAACAGTTACGGAATCCTCCCTCATCTCCAATGATTTGGATGTATATGCAGTTCCGATATTTCCTACAACAAATACAGATTCACGGGCATCTCCCATGATCTTTCCGAGAAGTGCTGTTGTTGTTGTCTTACCGTTGGTTCCTGTGATCGCAAGAACCTCTCCCTTGCCTGTACGATAGGCAAGCTCCACCTCGCTCCATACCGGAAGGCCCTTTTCATAGAAGCTCTTTACCAGCGGCAGGTCTGTGGGAACTCCCGGACTTAGCACTACAAGATCAAGACTGTCCAGCGCTCTCTCAGGAAAATCTCCGGCCCAGATCTCCGGGGTGTATTTTCCGTTTGTTTTATGTAATACTGCCTCTTTATCAAGATCTGCGTTTCCGTCATAGATCACCGGCTGTGCTCCTGCACTTCCAAGCAGATCAGCTGCTCCAATGCCGCTTTTTCCGGCTCCAAAAACGAGAACTTTTTTTCCTTTTAAATCCATTTTTCTGTTCCTCCTTATAATGCCAGGAGAGCGATCAGGCACATAATAGCAGTTACAACAGAGAACACTGCAACAACTCGTGTCTCGGACCACCCACAAAGCTCAAAATGATGGTGGATAGGCGCCATCTTGAAGATTCTTTTTCCGTGTGTTGCCTTGAAATAGGATACCTGGAGCATAACAGACAATACCTCCACAAGGTAGATCAGTCCGACCAGGATGATAAACAGCGGCATCTGCATGGCATAAGCCACACCAGCCACAAAGCCACCCAATGCCAGAGAACCGGTGTCTCCCATAAATACCTTGGCAGGATATACATTAAACAGAAGGAATCCCATCAGACTGCCCACAACTGCACAGGTGATCGGTTCCACACCACTGTTCATTCCAAGGGAAACCACCGTAAAGAATACTGCCACGATCAGGGTAACACTGGAAGCCAGTCCGTCAAGTCCATCCGTAAAATTGACTCCGTTTACTGTACCGATCACCGCAAAGAACAGTACCGGAACCGCAAACCATCCCAGGTTCAGATAATGTCCGCTCCAGAACGGGATCTTCATAGTCAGGGATACGTTGGAATAATTTACAAGATAAAAAGCAAATACAGCTGTCACAACGATCTGCAGTGCCATTTTCTGCCATGGCAGAAGTCCGTCAGAACGCTTCAGGACTACCTTCAGATAATCATCCAGAAATCCGATCAGTCCAAATCCCAGTGTCAGGAAAAGTACCGGGATGATCATCGGATAATCTCTGATATAAAACAGTGATGTTACAGTTGTTGCAATGAGAAAGATCACCCCACCCATAGTAGGGGTACCGTTCTTTTTCAGGTGGGACTGCACACCCAGCTCTCTCTCTGTCTGTCCCATTTTAAGTCTTCTTAAAAAAGGGATAACAATCGGTCCTAATACAAGGCTGATCGCAAATGAGATCAGCACAGGGATCACAACATGAAACTCCATCCTCACACCTCTAATTCTTTCGTTTTTTTATACTTCTTCAACAGTATAAGGCTTTTATCCTCATTAATCAACCCCATCTGCCCGGTTTTCCCCGGATGGAGTTTCCGTAACTGTCCTCTCGATCCCAAGATAGGGAAGTACATTTTCAAAAATACTGCGTACCACCGGTGCGGCAATGATCCCACCATAATACATACCCTGGGGTGCATAGATGATACAAAGAGCCAGGACCTTCGGATCCTCTGCCGGGGCAAACCCCAGGAATGAAGAAATATATCTGCCGGAGCCTCTGGGCAGTGTCTGAGAGGTAGCTGTTTTTCCCCCAATGGAAAACCCCTGGATCCCGGCATTTTTTCCGGAGCCTTCTGAAACTACAGTTTCCAGGATCGTACGTACTGTCCGGGAAGTCTCACCGGACACGATCCCGCTTTCCACCGGATATTCCAGTGTCCGCACCTTTGTTCCGTCCGCACTTTCCACGCTGATCCCAAAATGAGGTGTGATCCGGTTTCCGCCATTGATGATCCCACTGACGGTTGTTGCAAGCTGGATCGGTGTGATCTGAAACGACTGGCCAAAGGATACCGTGGCAAGCTCCACCTCTCCCATATTTTTGGGGTTATGCATGATCGTTCCTGCCTCTCCCGGAAGATCTATCCCTGTTTTTTTCAAAAGTCCGAACTGTTTAAAATATTTGTAATAACGGTCTGCTCCAAGCCGCAGGCCCACCTCAATAAATACCGGGTTGCAGGAGTTCTGGGCACCTTCTACAAAACTCTGCGCACCATGTCCTGTTCTCTTTGCACAGTGGATCCGCCGGTCCTCCACCACCTTATAGCCCGGACAGAAAAAACGATCCTCTGTTGACACCACTCCTTCCTCCAGCCCTGCTGCCATAGTGATAATCTTAAAAGTCGAGCCAGGTTCATAGGTATCATTCAGGCAGGGGTTTCTCCACATCCGGTTCAGAAGATCCTGCTTCTTTTCTCCCTCTGCTGCTGTTTCTTCTGTATTCAGAGTAAACGGATCGTTCAGATCAAATTCAGGCACATTGACACAGGCATAGATTTCTCCGTTCTGAGGGTTCATAAGCAGTATGGAAACTCTCTCCGCCTGTTTTTCTTCCATGACTTTACCTGCTGCCTGCTGCACATATTCCTGGATATTAACATCCAGACTGGTACGCAGAGTATTTCCTGACACCGGTTCCTTCCTCCGTTCTCCGGTTCCGTCGATCTCCACACCACGTGCATCCGTAACTGTAAGGATCTTCCCGGGCTCTCCTTTCAGGATCTCATCGTATTTCACTTCAAGACCAATGATCCCCTGATTATCGCCTCCGGTAAATCCCAGTACTTTTGAAGCGAGAGATCCATAAGGATAATATCTCCGATAATCCTCATCTACCTTCACTCCCTCAAGGTCATATTCCCGGATCCTGTCTCCAATGCTTTTTTCCACGTTTGTCTGTATTCTTTCAATAGAAGAAATTTTTTCAACTTTTTTTCGGATTTCCTCTTCTTTTACAGACAATGCTCCGGACAGTACACGGATCACTTTTTCAGGATCTTTGATCTGGCTGTGTATCACCGATACTGTGCAGACTGTCCGGTTATCTGCCAGAATATTTCCCCTGATGTCCAGGATCTTTCCCCTGGCTGCTTTTATGTCACGTTCCCTCTCATGAAGATCCTCCGCCTTTTTTGAATAATATTCTGCCCGGACGTTCATAAGATACCAGAGTCTTCCCACAAGTCCCAGAAGAAGCATTATGCAGATCAGAAAAACCATCCATATTTTTTTCCTGTGATAAACCATGGTCCGGATCATAAAAAAATCCCTCTCAGAGGTCGTCACTGTAATATATGACGTTCCCCTGAGAGGGTATTCTTTTTATCTATTCCAGGCCGGCCTCCTCGTTGGTAAGACCTTCGCTCTGCATATCGTTATTATCTTCGGTATCACTGTCCTCCGACTCATCTTCCGGCGGACTTGGTACATTCTCATCGGAAATGGCCTCCTTCTGCCCGTCTGCGCCGGTTCCTGTTGCAGAATCGCTGATTCCCTTAAAAAGTTCCCACAGCTCTGTAGTCGGAACTTCTCCATCCTCTGCCTCATCCGGCTGTACATTCAGATACGGAAGTGCTTCGGAAAGGATTCCCTGTGCAATGTACTGTGCGTACGTACTGCTTGCCTGATCATCTACCTTCGGCTCATCCACAACTACATAGATCACAAGCGCCGGATCATCTACCGGTGCAAATCCGATAAAGGATACCAGATACTTGCCATTGCCTCGCGGAAGCTTCTCGGCAGTACCGGTTTTACCACCGGAGCTGTAGCCCTGCACCTTGGATGTACGGCTGGTACCATGGTCTACGCTGGCAGCCATGTAAGAGCGGATATCTGCAGATATCTTCTCAGAAATCGTCTGCTTCATCAGTGTCGGAGAGATCGTTTTTACGATTCCGCCGCTGCTGTCCTTGATCTTCGTCACCAGATGAGGCTGATAGTAGTATCCTCCATTGATCACAGAACACATTGCATTGATCTCCTGTATCATAGTCAGTGTATAGCCCTGTCCGAAAGCAGAGCATGCAAGCTCCGTTTCTCCCATGGTATCGCTGGTATGGATCACACCGCTTCCCTCATTGGGAAGATCGATACCGGTTCTTGTTCCGAAATTGAAAACGCTCTGTGTCTTAAGGAAATTATCTTTTCCCATCTTTGCTGCGATCTGCATCATACCATCGTTGCAGGAATTGGCAATGACATCGGAAAGAGCTTCTGTCCCGTGAGCATCCGGCCATACCGCACATTTGATAAAAGTAGTCGCACCTTCCGCTCCAAAAGACTGTCCGCCGTCACAGACAAAATTATCGCTCTCGGAAATCGCTCCCATTTCAAGTGCGGAGCCCATAACGATGGGCTTTACAACCGATCCCGGCTCGTAGGCATCTGTCACACAGAAATTACTCCACATTCCGTTCAGCGCTTCCACGGTTTCCTCATCGTTCATGGCAGCAATCTCACTCTGGGAATACACATTTGAAAGATCTCTCGGGTTATTCAGGTCATAACGGTCACCGCCGTCCATTGCCAGGATCTCTCCTGTTTTCGGATCCTCGATGATCACGCCCACATTTTTGGCTCCCATCTTTTCTTCAAAGGTATTTACGTATTTTTCCACGATCTGCTGAAGTCCCAGATCCAGCGAGGTCTCAATGCTTTTGCCATCCGTCGGTTCGATGATCGTCTGTTCTACGTCGGAATTGTTGTTGATGTATCCGTACTGTCTTCCATCCACGCCGGTAAGTGTCGCATTGTAATATCCTTCCAGTCCGGCATCCGCCACATCTCTGGAAAGTGTAAATCCAACGGTATCACAGGCAGTCTCATTGAACGGATAAGCTCTGAGATAATCTTCCTCAAACCATACACCTGTAATCCTGGAACGTTCTTTCAGCTGCGTGGCAGTCAGTTCACTGTCGTCTCCCGGATCTTCGTATTTTTCGAAGGCTTTTTTGTCGTCCATGGAGATCTGTTTCTTTACGATCTGATACTGACTTTTTTTTGTACTGCTGTCGGTGAGAAGCTTCCGCATCTCATCTTCATCCAATCCCAGGACTTCCACAAGAGCCTTTATGGTAGGCTCCACGGAATCCTGATCCTTATTGACCTCCAGACAGTCAAGGACCACATTATAGACCTTGTTGCTGGTTGCCAGGATATTCCCGTTCCGGTCATAGATATCTCCTCTTTTTGCCGGAAGTGTCTGATTTTCATATTTCTGCTGAGCCTGACTCAGCACCTGCTTTCGATATTTGCTTCCGCTGGTGGCATTGATATAGGTAATTCTTGCCACCAAACCGACTAAAGCCAGCAATACTAAGGAAAATAGTACTGCCAGCTTTTTCTTCATACTGTAATTTATTTTTTTTACCGGCCTGCGCCTTCTTGTACTCAATCGATCACCTGCTTAAAAACTGTACTTCTGTTACTTGTGTGTGTCCACATCCTGATACTGTCTCACATAACTGTTTCCTTCCGTGGTATAGGTCTGTATCTGATCCTCCGAAGGATATTTCATTCCAAGCTCGCCGATAGCTTTTTTCTTGATCTCGCTGATATCCACTGCAGAAGTGACCTGACTGTAATATGCATCGTTATCTTCTTTCAGCTGTGCAAGCTCAGATTCCAGATTTGCAACATTTTTCATACTCGCCGTGATTTCGGATTTTACCTGAAGATAATTGATACAGGTAAAAAGTACCGCGATGGAAACTGCCGTAAGAAACAGAACGAACCCCTTGTTCATGGCCATTGCCTTTTCCCGGTTCCGCTGTGCCTGTCTGCTCACCATCTGTTTTGCCGGTGTCACAGGTACTGCGGATTTCTGTTTTCTTTTCTGAGCCAGCCGTCGCCTTTCCTGTATCTCGGGCAGATCAGTCCTCTGAGGAACTTCCTGCAACCGTTTTACCGCATTTCCCTGAACATACATTTCTCTGCTGTTCCTGACGATATTTCGATTTCTTCTGGCTGTAGTCCCTCTTCCTGTCTTCGCCATTTGCCTACCTTCCATCTCTCAACTACATTTTCCGTTCAAAAATACGAAGCTTCGCACTTTTGGATCTCGGATTCTCTTCCATTTCCTCTTTTCCCGGTAAGATCGGTTTTCTTGTGATCACCTTACCCTTGGATTTCTTTCCGCATACACAGACCGGAAAATCCGGCGGGCAGGTACAGGGATTTTCATTTTTTCGGAAAATGGTCTTGACAATCCTGTCTTCCAGAGAATGGAATGTAATGATACAGATCCTTCCTCCGTCATTCAGGAGATCGATCATGCCGTCCAGGGAATCCCTGAGCACGTCAAGCTCCCGGTTGAGCTCAATACGTATTGCCTGAAAAGTCCTCTTGGCCGGATGTCCTCCTGTAGCTTGTATTTTCATGGGGATCGCACCCCGTATGATCTCTGTCAGTTCTCCGGTTGTCCGGATCGGTGCCTGCTCTCTGGCAGCCACAATGTGTTTCGCTATATTTTTGGCAAATTTATCTTCGCCGTAATCGCGGATAATCCGATACAGCTCCCGTTCCTCATAACCGTTGACTATATCACCGGCTGTACGGCTCTGTCTTCTGTCCATTCGCATGTCCAGAGGAGAATCGTACCGATAGGAAAAACCTCTCTCTTCATTATCCAGCTGATAAGATGACACTCCCAAATCCAGCAGGATCCCGTCCACCTTCTCAATGCCACGGGATCTCAGCTCATCTGCCATGTAACAATAATTGCTGCGAATGATTGTCACCTGATTAAAGGCTGACAGCCGTTCACTCGCAGCAATTATCGCATCCTGGTCTTGATCTATGCCAATAAATCTCCCCTTGGCAGAAAGTTTCTTACACACCTCTGTGGCGTGTCCCGCTCCTCCTAAAGTGCCATCCACATAGATCCCATCCGGCTTTACCCTTAAGCCGTCAATGGTCTCATTGAGTAATACAGATTTATGCTTAAATTCCATATCCGTCTCCTGTGGGATTTCTACCTGCGTTATGCTCAAATGACGATTCCTATGTTCTGCATGCTTTCCGCAATGCTGTCCATATCATCATAATTGCAGTTCTCGCTCCACTTCTCTTTGCTCCAAACCTCGATCCGGTTCAGATTACCCGTAAGCACCACATCCTTATCCAGACCAGCGAACTGGCGCAGCGTCTGCGGCACCAGGATTCTTCCCTGCTTATCCAGCTGACATGTTGTAGCTCCGGCTACAAAGAAACGTGAAAAGGTTCTTGCGTCTTTATTTGTAAGTGGTAATGCTCGGAGTTTCTCTTCAAAAGCAACCCATTCATCCATCGGATAAATAGAAAGGCAACCATCCAACCCTCTTGTCAGTACGAACTCTTCCCCTAAGAGTTCCCTGAACCTGGAAGGGATGATCAGACGCCCCTTCGCGTCGATCGTATGATTATACTCGCCCATGAACATGAAACCCACCTACTCTCGTGAAACACGATTCTCCCCTTCGTGCTTCCAGGGTGCAAATGGTGTGTTCTGCCACTCATCCCCATTCGCTACCACTATTCACCACTTTCTACCACTTATGTAATCATTCTAAACTATTTACCATGAAAAAACAAGTGCATATCCAAGTTTTTTTTCATTTCATGAAATATCCACAGGTTTTTTTTCAACCTGTTTATTTTCTGTGCATTATTATGAAATGAAAAAGCTTCCGGACAGTCGCCGGAAGCTTTTTTCTGACTTTATGTTCTGTTATTTTATGACATTTTAAAGGCCTTTGAACGCAAAGGAAAATTTCATCTTTCCATTGGTATCCAGAAGGTATTCCGGATGGGTGCGGGCACCCCAGCTGTCATCTCCTCCAACACCCATCTGCGCCTTTGCGGCACGGACAACGGTATAATGGATTGCCGGAAGCTCATAGGGATGCATGGCATTTTCCATTTCATGAGGAGTATATGGAAGTGCCGAGAACATCATCGGGCCGTTTTCTTTATCCATCTCAAAAAGCATTCCTCTGCCCTTTCTGTCTGTGATCTTTGCCCAGCGTACTTCCTCTTTGTTTCCGCATTCCTGCGGCACAAGATAGCGTGCCATATTGTCTGTCACGAGATTCTCATAAATGCCGAGCTTTGCGCCATGCTTCCGGTCTGCATAAGTCTCTGCCGGTCCCAGGCCGTACCACTGAACATGATCATAATCCGCATTGAATTTAAAGAGTACTCCGAACTCCGGCATATCGCCCAGCTCTTTTACAGGATCATAGGTCAGCGTTGTCTTTACTCTTCCATCTCCGGTTACCTCATAGGCAAGACGGCATTCACTGGCAGGCGTAGTTGGCAGGATGTAGGTAAAAGCAACCTCCACGCTGTTTTCGTGAACCGTTGTCTCCGGAACATTGGCCGGACCATACATGCCTTTTCGGTAATCCTTATGACTTGCGTACATGCTGGCGATCTTCCACTGTGCATAGCGCATCTGCATCAGACTTCCGCAATCATTATCTGTAGGTGCTCTCCAGAAGTTGGGCTTCGGAATCGCTTCGATCATTTCTCTTCCTGCATATTTATACGAAACCAGGCCACCATTGAGAACGGAGAACAGCACTTCGAAATTTTCCCCGCGGACACCGATGTTATGAAGGCTTCTCACAAGCTCCACGCCACACGCAGGAGCTTCCGGTGTTCCTTCCACCTGATAAACATACTGGCCGAAAGCAACCTCATGTCCTGCCTCTGCCCAAAGTGTTTTTTCTCTGAGAAGGAAGGCTACGGTTACCGTATATTCGCCCGGGCGCTGCTGTTTTCCAAATGGAAGTCTGTAGGTCTGTTGGCTTAAAGGCTCCACCGCTGTATCCAGTGTCTCTGTGCGGAGAACATGACCGTTCTTTGCAAGAGTTACTTCACATCGGAATGTGTCCGTATTTACAAAAAGATTTTTGTTGATGATCTTAACAGAATCCTCACTTACCTGCGCAGTGATATTCTGGTAGTTGAATTTTACCTCCTGCATCTTTGGTGAAGCATCTCTGTCTCCGCCGTATGCGATACCGTTTCCACTGAAATTATAATCTGTAGGACGTTCACCGAAGTCTCCGCCGTATGCCTGGAATTCTTTACCGTAACGGTCTTTTTTGTAAATAGACTGATCAATGTAATCCCAGATAAAGCCACCCTGATATTTCGGTTCTGTATCTGTAAGATCTGTATATTTATGCATTGCACCGCAGGAATTTCCCATTGCATGGGTATACTCACAGCAAATAAACGGCTTGCTGTCATCCTTTGCAAGGAACTCCCGGATCGCTTCTACGGAAGGATACATCTGGCTTTCCATGTCACTGGTGGCATTGTAGCTGCGGTCATGGAAAACCCCCTCATAATGTACCAGTCTTGTAGGATCATTCTTGTGGTAGAACTCAGACATCTCAAAGATATCTTTTCCACCAAAGGATTCATTTCCACAGGACCAGATCAGGATCGCCGGGTGGTTCTTGTCACGCTGATACATGGAATTTACACGGTCCAGCATCATGCCCAGCCATTCCGGTTTGTTGTGCGGAACGATATCCGTGTGATCTCCGGTAAATTCTGCTATATCCCAGGTTCCGTGAGATTCCAGATTGTTTTCTGCGATCATGTAAATACCATATTCATCACAGAGACGGTAGATCGGAGATGCATCCGGATAATGACAGGTACGGATCGCATTGATGTTGTTCTGTTTCATGGTCACGATGTCTTTGAGCAGTTCCTCCCGGGACACATGTCTTCCTGTGACAGAGCTGAACTCATGGCGGTTCACACCCTTGAATACGATACGTTTTCCGTTAAGGGTCATGATACCATCCTTCATTTCAAAACGGCGGAAACCGACTTTCTCCGGGATGATCTCCTGGAGCTTTCCGCTTTCATCACTGATCTCCAGCTCCAGATCATAGAGATTCGGCTCTTCTGCACTCCAGAGAAGGGGATCCTGAATCTCCCAGGTACAGGTATCCTCTCCGTTCAGAGATCTTTCCTCCTGCAAAAGGATCTCTCCCTTTCTGGAAAGTGTAAGCTTCATTTTTCCTTTTCCCCAGGTACTGGTCACGATCTCAAGCTCGGCTTTTTTGAGAGTTTCATCCGGAATGGCACGGATCCTGAGATCATATACATGGACATCCGGTACCGTAAACAGATAAACATCTCTGTAAATTCCGGAAAAACGGTAAAAATCCTGATCCTCGCACCAGCTGCTGGCTGTCCATTTAAACACCTGTGCCGCCAGCTTGTTCTCGCCGTCCTTCAGATATTCCGTAAGCTCGAATTCTGACGGAGTAAAAGAATCTTCACTGTATCCCACAAATTTTCCATTGAGCCACAGAGCCAGGCCGCTCTCTGCTCCCTGGAATGAAACAAATACTCTTTTTCCTTTCATGCTCTCCGGCACATGGAAATATCTCACATAGCTTGCCACCGGGTTAAAACGTTCCGGGATCTGTCCCGGATGAAGTTCTTCATGGCCTTCCCACGGATACTGGACATTGGCATACTGCGGTGCATCATATCCTTCCATCTGGATATGTGCCGGCACATAAATGTCCTCCCAGTCCTTACAGGAATATGCTTCTTCCTCAAAGCCTGGGATAGCAGATGCATAATTCCGTGCATAATGGAACTTCCAGAGACCATTCAGACTGTGACGGAAAGAAGTTTTCCCATCTTCTCTCTCTTCCTCACAGCGATAATATGTATGATCTGAGTGGGCATCCATTCTTCCGTCGCTGAAATACCGGGGATCTTTTAACAGAGAATGATCAAATTTTTTCATTTTTTCCTCCTGCCCGGCAGATTCTGTTTTTTCTGCCGGATCCTTCGTTTTTTATGCTATGATCATTATAGTATAATCCACCGGATTATGGTATAATATGTTTCGCCAAAATATATAACATTTAGAAACAGGTGAATATCATGTCGATCTATTTCAGAAACACTCCGGTCAGTGCTCCCTTCATGTTTGAATCTCTTGGGAACCACTGGAATCAGGTTAATATCTTCCGTCCGGACGGATATCCGTATTATCATTACCTCCAGACTGAAAAGGGTACCGGACGCATTGAAGTCCGTGGAAAATTTTATACTCTCGGAGCCAACGAGGGCATCCTCATCGCCCCCGGTGTCCCTCATTCCTATCACAGGGAGTCTACTTCCTGGACCACGATGTTTGCCACCTTCACAGGAACACTGGCAGGCAGCATTCCTTCCATGACAGACAACCAGGAAGTGATCCTTATCGAAAAGGAACAAGGAGCCAGTATCCGGAAAATGATTTCTTCTACCTTGCGTAAATATCATCAGCCCACACCGGATATGAAATCTCTTTCTTCCGACTGCTATAATTTTCTTATGAATTTTACAGACTGTGCAGCTTCTCCGAAGATACAGGATAATCCTCTCTACCAGAGATATGTGATCCCGGTAATAAAAGAAATCGAAACCGGTTATCAGCAGGATATCACTGCAGCGCAGCTGAGCCGGAGCGTTTTTGTCTCTCCGCAGTATCTTTCCCGTCTGTTCCGCCGTTTTATGGGCTGCTCGGTTTACGAGTACGTTACCATGTACCGCATCAGCCGCGCACGTGAGCTTCTGCTTTCCAGACCGGATATGAAGATTCAGGATGTTGCCGGTGCTTCCGGATTTTCCGATGCCAGCCACTTTATCGCCATGTTCCGTAAAGTCACAGGCACAACTCCTCTGGATTTCCGAAAGATGTACTGATATATTCCTACTGCACAGCACAAAAACTGCCCTGCCGGAAACGTCGTAGAAGACGTTTTTCCTGCAGGGCAGTTTTCTGCTGCTCTTATCAGCCAAATGCCGGTATCCTATCCTATATTCTGATCCATCAGACAAAAGCATCTGTATCCTATATCTGTTTGATCTCAGTTTCCGTAATATAATTCCAGAATACGGTCAACTCTTTGGCTGGCCTCCAGATTCTTCAGAAGATCGCTCCTGCTCCTGATCTGGCTGTCCAGCTTCTTCCGTTCCTCCTGCAGCTGCTGCAAAAGTGACGCTTTCCGAAAAGCTTCCTCTTTCTTCTGTATCTCGTTCTGATCCATTTTTTTCTCCCTGTACAGTCTCTGTTTCCAGATTCTCTGCTACATTTTCCCGTTGCTGTTCCGCTTCTTTCTCTGCCTGCTGATCTTTCTCGATCCTTCTCATCCGTACTTTTGCCCGCTTTCTGGACATCACGCGTTTCACTGCAACTACCACGGTGCAAAAAACAAAAAGTATTACCGAGATCACCAGTGAAACATCCACGCCGGTTCCCGGAAACAGTATTTTATCTGTGCGGAACCACTGGATCACTGCTCTTCCCAGACCATAGCTCGCCAGATATCTCAGAAAGATCTCTCCCTGGAATACTTTTTTGCGAAGCAGCATCATAAGCACCAAAAGCACAAGCAGACACCAGAGACTTTCATAGAAAAACAAGGGCTGTACCAAAATCCAGGTACCACCGTCCACGGTTTGAAGCTTTTCACGCATAGCCGTGGTGACCTCTCCTGCCCGTACCGCAGTCAGCGGCAGCTGCATGGAAAAAATGTTGTCTGCATATTCCCCGAAAGATTCTCTGTTAAAAAAGCTTCCCCACTTTCCTATTATCTGCCCGACCAGAAGTCCCATGCAGGCAAGATCTGCCATCTGCCAGAAGGATTTCTTTCGGATCCTGCAGTAGACCGCACCACCCAGCACACCGCCCAGAAGTCCGCCATAAAACATAAGTCCTCCGGACCGTATATTCAGAAGCTGTCCCGGATCATTTTTATAAAGGCTCCAGGAAAAAGCCGCATAAAGCAGCCTCGCCCCTGCCACACCGGAAAGCAGCGTTATGATGGCCAGATCCAGATATGCATCCGGATCTTCATGATTTCTTCTGGCTTCCAGTACCACAAAAAAGATTCCCAGAAGCATTCCTATCGCGATCAGGACGCCATAGATCGTGATCTCAAAGCCAAAGATCTCAAAGGATCTCGGCACATGATCCAAAACCAGATCTAATCCGGGAAACCGAATTGACATATCCATAAAATCACCTGTTATAATTTTTCAGCTTACAGCCGGTATTTCACAGACGTTGGTGATCACACGTTAAATCTGAATAAGATCACATCTCCGTCCTGTACAACGTACTCTTTTCCTTCCATACGTACAAGGCCCTTCTCTCTGGCACCTGCATAGGAACCGCAATCCAGAAGATCCTGATAATTCACAACCTCTGCTTTGATAAATCCACGTTCAAAGTCTGTGTGGATCTTACCTGCTGCCTGCGGTGCCTTGGTTCCGATCTTGATGGTCCATGCTCTTGTCTCATCCTCTCCTGCTGTCAGGAAGCTCATAAGGCCAAGAAGGTGATAGCTTGCGCGCACCAGCTTCTCCAGGCCGGATTCTGTCAGTCCCAGATCCTCAAGGAACATCTTTCTCTCATCCTCATCCAGTTCGGAGATCTCCTCCTCGATCTGCGCACAGATCACAAATACCTCGCTGTTCTGTTTGGCAGCGTATTCACGTACTGCCTGTACATACTGATTGTTCGCCCCATCATCTGCGATATCATCCTCTGCAACGTTAGCCGCATAGATCACCGGTTTTGCAGTAAGAAGATTATAGGTTGCAAGCCATGCATCCTCATCTTCGTTCTCTGTTTCCAGAGTAATGGCAAGCTGTCCCTCTTCCAGATGCGCCTTTACTTTTTCAAGGAATGCAAGCTCTTTGGCAGCTTCCTTATCCATACGTGCAGTCTTGGTAACCTTGGCAATTCTTCTCTCGAGGATCTCAAGATCAGAGAAAACAAGCTCCAGATTAATAGTCTCGATATCGCGGAGCGGATCAATGCTTCCATCTACATGAACAACATTGGAATCCTCAAAGCAGCGTACCACGTGAACGATAGCATCTACCTCACGGATATTTGCAAGGAACTGGTTTCCAAGTCCCTCTCCCTTAGATGCGCCTTTTACAAGACCTGCAATATCGACGAATTCGATCACTGCCGGTGTTACTTTTTTTGATTTATAAAAATCTCCGAGAAGATTCAGTCTCTCATCCGGAACGGTTACAACACCCACATTGGGGTCGATAGTACAGAATGGATAGTTTGCGGATTCTGCTCCGGCTTTTGTCAGTGAATTGAATAATGTACTTTTTCCTACGTTAGGAAGACCTACGATTCCTAATTTCATCTCTCTATATACGTCCTTTCGATATATTTATTTACAGTATTTTTCAGATACTCTTTAAACAGGCCTTTCCGTTTTTCAGGCCATTCCTGTCCCATATTACCATACACAGCCTGAAATCGCAACTGTGAGGCATTTATTGTTACTGTCAGTCCCTGGACATGATCATCAGAAGCTGCCCGCTTTCATACAGGATCTCTGCGGTTTCTTCCGAAATCTCATTGCTGACGGTCAGGCCACTGTCTTCTACTGTCAGATGATATCCGTTCAGCGGATACTTAAATCCCTTCAGAGTGAGGCCTGTCACATCACCTCCCACAGTAAAGAATGAAACATATTTTCCAAACTGCTCCTCTCTGTGCAGTATGGTTCCGCTTTCTGCAAGTGTGATATAATTCCACTGATCTGCGATCGCAATACGAACGCCCTGTTCCTTACCCATGGAAAGCAGTCCCAGATTCGCCAGCACATGATCCAGCCTTGTGCCGGTAGCTCCCAGGATCAGGATATCCTTTGCACCCTTGCGGATCATCTGGTTTACCGCAGACTGTGTATCCGAATCATCCTTCTCTGGCTTCAGCCTGATGATCTCCGGTCCCTTCAGGCTTTCCATATATTTTTGGCCTTCTTCGGAAAGACTGTCAAAATCCCCAATTGCAAGATCCGGAATAAATTCCCGGTTTTTCATAAACCATTCCATCCCCTTATCTGCAGCAACAAGAGTGATTTTCTCTCCTCGGCTTTCTTCTATTCTTTTTTTTAAAAAATCGAGGGCAAAACCATTCTGGATATTGCCCCCGCTGATTATTATTGTATCGATCATTTTCAGTCCAGCTCTTTTTTGATATTGTGGATTTTTTCTGTAATGTGTCTTACATTGGCTGCCACATCGCCCTTAAATACCCAGGAACCTGCGACCATGAGGTTTGCACCGGCACGCATAACCGTCTCCAGTGTATCATCATTGATACCACCATCTACCTGGATATCAACATCCAGCTCTTCTTCATCAATAAGCTCACGAAGCTCCTGGATCTTCTCCGTGCATTCGTCCATGTATTTCTGTCCGCCAAATCCTGGCTGAACAGTCATTATCAGCACCATATCCACATCTTCAAGAAGATGGCTGATGTCATTTACCGGTGTGGATGGCTTGATCGAAACTGCCGCCTTTACCCCTGCTGCCCTGATCTGCTCCAGTGTACGCTCCAGATCCTCACATGCCTCCGCATGTACAGTAATGGAATCTGCTCCGCATTCTACAAAATCGCGGATATATCTTTCCGGTTCTGTTACCATCAAATGTACGTCGAAAAACATGTTGGATTCTTTCCGGATCGATTTGATCACCGGCATTCCAAAAGAAATGCTGGGAACAAAATCTCCATCCATAACATCAATATGCAGATATTCAACGCCTTCCTTTTCCAGAATTTTGATCTGTTCTCCCAGTCTGTTAAAATCTGCTGATAAGATCGACGGGCACAATCGGTATTCCATGACTCAGTATCTCCTTTTCTCTTTTAATTCCTGGTGCAGCTCCAGATAATCTTCATATCGGAGTCTGCTGATCTCATTGTTCTCAAGGGCTTCCTTAACAGCGCAGCCCGGTTCATGTATGTGACGGCACCCCTGAAAGCGGCACTGTCCTTCATATCTTCGGAACTCTGGAAAGTAATCCTTCAGTTCCTGCTCCTCCATATTTTCAATATATAAGGAGGAAAATCCCGGCGTATCCACAAGGAATGTATCCTGTGCCACCGGTATGATCTGTGCATGGCGCGTAGTATGTTTTCCCCGTTTCAGCTTACGGCTGATCTCACCGGTTTCCATCTCCACTTCTTCCTGGAGGGAATTTGTAAGAGAAGATTTTCCCACGCCGGATGGGCCGGCAACCACAGTTGTCCTGCCCTGAAGCACTTCTTCGATCTCGTCGAGTCCTTCTCCCTTCAGGGCACTTGACAGGATCACCTGATAGCCGCAGCTCTGGTATGTTTCATAGAGAAATTCCAGTTCTTCCGTTGTTGCCAGATCTTTTTTGTTAAAACAGATGACTGCCGGAACACCTTCCCTCTCCATCATAATGAGGAAACGATCCAGAAGCATGAAGTTCGGCTTCGGATTATCCATGGCAAATATCACCAGTGCCTGATCTACATTGGCCACAGCCGGACGGATCAGAGAATTCTTCCGTTTGTGGATCTCCGTCACACTTCCCTCCAGTTCCTTTTCATCCAGAACTGTAATGTCCACATTGTCACCTACCAGAGGCTTGAATTTATCCTTACGGAAAATTCCCTTGGCTCTGCATTCATATGTATTGCCGTCTTCTGCATATACGTAGTAGAATCCGGCAATACCTTTGATTATCTTTCCCTGCATGATCACTCAGCTTTCTTGAATGTAACCGTGTAGGTTCCAAGCTGCTGATAATCCCCGTCTACCTCTTCATAGAGATAGATGGTTCCTGAGGTAACGCCCTCAGCACCTGAGATATCAAGCTGATACGGGAAGCTGATATTCTGTCCATCAATGATGGTGGATGCCTTAGGCTCACCGTTTACGTCCTGGATCAATTCCAGACGGATCGCGCCTCCATTATAGCCGGACGGAGTATCCAGTGTCTGTGTACATTTCCAGCCTGTGTTTGCATTGACATCTGCTGTAGATGTAGTTGTGGATACTGTGCTGTCCGCAGATGCTGTGCTGTCTGTAGATGCTGTACTGTCTGTAGATGCTGTACTATCTGCAGATGCTGCGCTGTCTGTGGATGGAGCCTTGTCACCGGAGCTGATAGTAATGCTGATCGGCTGATCCGGGTCTGCTGCCGCATAGGCTTCCGGATCCTGTGCGATAACTGTACCTGCAGCTTCTGTACTCTGCTGTTCTGTTATCTGGATATCAATAAATTTACCTAAAGTAGTAAGCGCATCATCCTTGGTCATTCCTACAACACTCGGAACCTCAGCATTATCGCCATAATCAACCCCTCGACTGACTGTCAGTGTTACAGAAGAGCCTGCCTGCACAGAAGTACCTGCTGCCGGCTCGACATTGTAAACATATCCCGGATCTACCAGTGCATATCCGTTGTCATCTGTGTCGCTGTATTCTTTCTGGACATTTACCTGAAGTCCAAGATCTTCCAGAGTCTGCTGTGCATCGATTCCTGTACGTCCATCCAGATCCGGGATCGTAATCTGTGCTGTTCCGGTGCTTACCCAGTATTTCACAGTTGTATTGGCTTCAACCTGTGTTCCCGCCGCTGTCTCCTGACGGGAGATCCTGCCTTTTTCCTGATCGGATGCCTCCTCACCGGCCATCTGGACACCCAGATGTGCATCGTTTGCAAGTGTTTTAGCCTCTTCCTCTGTCTTGCCTACAAGATCAGGAACGGTTGCCAGACCGTCAGCTGCTGATTCCTGCTTCGCTTCTGCCTTGCTGCTGTCTGCAGCTCCGCTGCTGCCGGTTCCAAACAGTCCTGCGGCACGTCCAAGCACTACCACAAGAACGATCAGAAGGACTGCCCCGCCGATCAGTGCCGCAATCGTCAAGCCTCTTCCGGAACCATGATGCTTCTTTTTCTTTCCGGATCTATGCTCGGATCTCGGTCTGTATTCTTCCTCTGCATCATCGTAATCGTTATCGTCGTATTTTTCTTCCTCAAGTGCGGTGATCTCCGGTTTTGTGATCTGCTTCGGTGTATGTTTGATCTCACCAAGCTCTTCTTCTGAGATCACAACCGTCTTGGCATCGTTGTCAACTGTAGTAAGCTTTACAAAATCACCCTGGGGATCGATCAGAGAATGCTTCAGGTCTGCGATCACATCCTCCATACGGCTGTAACGACGATCTACACTTTTCTGTGTACATTTCAGAATGATCTGCTCCAGACTGTACGGAAGGTCCGGTGTATAAACACTTGGCGGAACCATCTCTTCCTGCAGATGCTTGATAGCGATCGCCACAGTGGTATCTCCGTCAAAAGGAACTCTTCCTGTAACCATCTCATACAGTGTGATTCCAAGAGAATAGATATCGCTCTTCTCATCGCTGTATCCGCCTCTCACCTGCTCAGGTGAGCTGTAATGTACAGATCCCATTACATTGGAGCTGATCGTATTGGAAGATGCAGCTCTGGCAATTCCAAAGTCTGTCACCTTTACTTTACCATCTGTGGAGATAATGATATTCTGGGGTTTCACATCTCTGTGAACGATACCATGGCTGTGTGCCGCCTCCAGACCCATAGAAACCTGGATTGCGATACTTGTAGCCTCTTTAATGGAAAGCTTTCCCTTCTTGGAGATGTATTCCTTCAGAGTGATACCCTCGATCAGTTCCATAACAATGTAATAAACACCGCCGTCATCTCCTACGTCAAATACATTGACGATATTCGGATGTGTAAGACCAGCTGCCGCCTGGGCCTCACTTCTGAATTTCTTTATAAACGTGGTGTCTTCCCGAAACTCCGGTTTCAGGACCTTCACGGCAACAAAACGGTTCAGCTTATGGTCCATAGCTTTATAGACATCTGCCATTCCGCCAGTTCCGATTTTTCCTACGATCTCATAGCGCTCGGCTATGATCATTCCCGTCTTCAACATGCTTCCACCTCATTCGTGAATGGCTCTACCAGTACGACTGCAATATTATCCTTACCACCATTCTGATTTGCTTCCCGAAGGAGCGCACTGCCCTTCTGATCAATATCTGCTTCCGGATCGGATATGATCTCCTGGATCTTCTCATCTTCAACCATATTGCTGAGACCGTCTGAACACATCAGGATCGTACATCCTTTTTCAAGTTTCAGATCAAAGAAATCCACATCCACCGTTTTCTCCGCGCCAAGTGCCCTTGTAATGATGTTCTTATCCGGATGATTCCGTGCTTCCGCTTCGCTGATCTCGCCCATTCTCACCATTTCCTGTACCAGGGAATGATCTCTGGTGACCTGGCGGATCCCGTCCTGGATCACATATAAACGGCTGTCACCCACATTGGCTACATAGGCATACTGATCTACAATAGTCGCCACCACCATAGTGGTTCCCATGCCCCGGAGGTTTTCGTCTTCCTGCGCACGGTTTCTGATCTCCGTGTTCGCAGCTTCGATCGCATGACGAATAACCTTCACAGGATTGTAATCCGCATCTTCACGGATTTCATCCACAAGGATCCGTACTGCATGTGAGGATGCATAGTCACCGGCGTTATGTCCGCCCATTCCGTCCGCGACTGTGAAAAGATTAGGCAGATTTCCAACCGGACCTTCAGATGCAAACACGTAATCCTGATTCATCTTCCGCTTCTGCCCTACATCAGTAGCTGAGTATATCCTCATGTCACTTCTCGCTTTCTGTTTTTTCCATGTAACTTTTTCTTAGCTGTCCACAGGCACCGTCGATATCGCTGCCCATTTCCCTTCTAATAGTAACATTAATTCCGTATTTTTCAAGTTTTATTTTGAAATTCTCCACAGCCTGTCGAGTAGACCTCACATAGGAGCGTTCCTTGATGGGATTGACCGGAATCAGATTTACATGGCAATTGATGCCTTTTATACGGCCTGCCAGCTGTCTCGCATCTTCTTCACTGTCGTTGACGCCGGCTACAAGACTGTACTCAAAGGTGATCCTTCGGCCTGTTTTGTCAAAATAATTTCTGCAGGCATCCAGAACCTCATCCATAGAATACTTATTCGCGATCGGCATCAGTTCCTGTCGTTTTTCATCATTTGGAGCATGAAGGGAAAGTGCCAGAGTGATCTGAAGCTTTTCTTCAGCCAGATCATACATCTTCGGCACGATCCCACAGGTAGAAACCGTCACATTTCTCTGACTGATCCCAAGACCGTTTTCGTCGGTAAGGATCCGGACAAAACGGACAAGATTGTCATAATTATCCATCGGCTCACCGGTTCCCATCACAACTACATTGGCCACACGTTCACCGGTATCTGCCTGGATACGGTAAATCTGATCCAGCATCTCGGACGGTTTCAGGCATCTGGTCAGTCCTCCGATGGTAGATGCACAGAATCTGCATCCCATACGGCAGCCCACCTGAGAAGAAATGCACACAGAATTTCCGTGGTGATACCGCATGAGAACACTCTCGATCACATTTCCATCTTCCAGCCGGAACAGATATTTTCTGGTTCCGTCAATTTTTGAGATCCTTACATCTGCCTGGGTCAGCGCTGTGATCGGATAAGCCGAAAGCTTTTCCCTGAGGCTTTTGGAAAGATTTGTCATTTCATCCCAGGAGGTAACCAGCTGCTGGTGAAGCCATGCATAGATCTGTTTCGCCCTGAAAGGCTTTTCACCGATCTTTGTCATGAATTCCTTCAATTCCTCCATGGTCATGGATTTTACATCTGTCATTTTCTGTTATTTCCTTCTGAATCTGGCAATAAAGAATCCATCCGTCTTATGTATTCCCGGCAGAAGCTGCAGATAGCCAAGCTTTGTGGATTTACAGTGCAGTTCCTCCGGAATATACGGATCCAGGCTTTCCAGCCGGTACGGATAGTTCTTTAAAAACCATAATACATTTTCTTCGTTTTCTTCCCGGGCAATGGTACATGTGCTGAAGATCAGCGTTCCATCCGGTTTCACATACTTTGCAGCCTTATCCAGGATCATTCTCTGGAGCATTACGATCTCTTCCTGTTTCTGCGGAGTTGCCCGGTATTTGATTTCCGGTTTCTTGCCGATAACACCATAACCGGAGCACGGTACATCCGCGATCACAATATCCGCAGCCTGTTCGGAATCCGGATCATATACCGTTGCATCCTGAACTCTGGCTTCCACATTGATCACTCCGGTCCTGTGGATGTTTTCTTTGATAAGATCTGCCTTATACTGACTTACATCTCTGGCATCCACATTTCCGTAATCCCCCATTTTGTCTGCCGCATGGATGCTTTTTCCACCTGGTGCAGCGCACATGTCGATGATATGGTCACCTTTTTTCGGACTTGCAGCTTCCGCTACAAGCATAGAGCTTACATCCTGCACCAGGATCTTTCCCTGAAGGAAGGTCTCAAGTGTCAGAATATGATTGTAATCGGAAATCTTCAGTGCATAGGGAAGATAAGGAGCCTGTTCTACTGTCACTCCCTGAGACTTCAGACTGGTGACGATTTCTCTCAGAGACGCCTTATGAGTACGGCACCGTACTGTGATCGGTCTTTCTGTCAGAAAATCCTCCAGGATCCTCTCCGTAGTCTTCACTCCGTAGGCTGCTTTCCATTTTTCTACCAGATATTCCGGCATGGAATATTTCACGGAAAGATAACGGACTTCGTTTTCTTCCCTGGAAGGAAGCTCCAGATCACCGATCTCTCTTGCGATCGTACGGAGCACCCCGTTGACAAAGGGCTTTAGATTATAAAAGCCTTTTCGCTGTGCCAGCTTTACCGCTTCATTGCATACTGCACTGTCCGGAACACTGTCCATAAATTTCAACTGATATACCGCACTTCTCAGGATCTCGCGGATCTGCGGTTTCATCTTGTTTACAGAAACCTTGGAAAAAGAATCGATGACATAATCAATATAGATCCTGTATTCCAGGGTTCCCTCACATACTCTTGTAATAAAGCTACGTTCCTGTTTCGGAAGAAACTGATATTTGGAAAGCGCATTCCGAATCGCAATATGGCTGTGCTCACCCTCCTCCTCGATCTGTAACAGGATCTCAAGGATCAGTTCTCTGGTATTTACTCCGCTGCTAATCACGATCTCTACCTCCTGCAAGGATAATCAGTCTCAGAAGCTGCAGAATAGATGCCGCCAGAGCTGCTACATAGGTAAGCGCTGCCGCTGTAAGTACTTTTCTTGCACCCTTTTTTTCATCTGCACCTAAGATACCTGTACTTTCCAGCATTTTAAGCGCTCTGGAAGACGCATTGATCTCAACCGGAAGTGTCACCAGCTGAAACAGTACTGCCAGTGAAAACAAAACAATTCCCAGAGTTACCAGCGGATCAATGGAAAAGATCAGTCCTGCGATAAACAGCGGCCATGAAAGCTGGGAACCAATATTTGCGGCAGGTACAATGGCTGAACGGATATTCAGTGGTGCATAATTGATCGCATCCTGGATCGCATGGCCACATTCATGTGCTGCCACCCCCACAGCCGCCAGAGAATTTCTTCCATAAATATCTTCTGAAAGGGAAACCGTTTTCGTTCTCGGATCATAGTGATCCGTAAGACTTCCGCGGATTGGAACCACCTGTACGTCTGTGATCCCAGCCGCTCTCAGGATCCTCTGTGCAGCTTCCGCACCGGTGATACCTGAATGGCTCCGGACCTTTTTATAGACTGCAAAGGTACTGCGCAGCTTCGCGGATGCCGCAAGAGAAAGAAGCATTCCGATCACGAGCAAAAGAATCGTGGGGTCCATTCCCCATCCGTAATAACCATATCCGTACATAACTCATCACTCCCTGGAATCTCTGAACATGTCTCCTGGTTTCAACTGATATCCCCGAAGGAACGCATCCGTTTCCATGCGTTTTTTGCCTTCCAGCTGCACTTCATGGAGCACGAGTACCTTCTGGCCGCATGCTACCTGGATTCCTCCTTTGTCAGCGGCTATCACAGTTCCCGGTGCTTCCTGTGCCTGTTTTTCCAGAACAGAGCTCTTCCAGACCTTCAATGTTTTTCCATTGATAAAGGTAAAAGCGCTTGGCCATGGATCAAGGCCTCTTACCAGACGCTCCAGCGCTTCCGCATTTTTGCTGAAATCCAGAAGCCCCATTTTTTTGGAGATCATGGCAGCATATGGTGTTGGACTCTCCTCCGGCTGTTTCTCGCGGGTTGCAGTTCCGTCAAAAATGGACGGTAAAGTCTGTACCAGAAGCTCTGCACCTGCCTGTGCGAGCTTATCAAACAAGCTTCCACCTGTCTCATCTTTGGCAAGCGGAACCACGATCCTGGAAATCATATCACCGGTATCCAGACCGGTTCCCATCTGCATAATGGTAACGCCGGATTCTTTTTCACCGTCGATCACCGCCTGCTGGATCGGTGCAGCTCCACGATATTTAGGAAGCAGAGACGCATGGATATTGATACATCCGAATCTCGGCATATCCAGGATACTCTTTGGAATGATCTGCCCGAATGCCGCAACAATGATGATGTCCGGTGCAAGATTTTTCAGTTCTTCCACAAATTCAGGATTTCTTACCTTCACCGGCTGCAGTACCGGGATCCCGTGTTTCAGTGCTTCTTCTTTTACAGGAGTAGGCATCATAGTTTTGCCTCTGCCCTTCGGTTTGTCCGGCTGTGTGATCACAGCCTCCACTTCATATCCGTTCTCTGCCAGTGCTGCAAGAGGCGCCACCGCAAAGTCCGGAGTTCCCATATAAATAATCTTCATAGTATCCCGCCTTTAGTCTTCTTCATCATAAGTTACCTTGTGAAGTTCTCCCTCCACAAGTTCTGTATACATTTTTCCATCCAGATGGTCAATCTCATGACAGAACGCTCTTGCCAGAAGGCCCTCTCCCTCGTAGATCTGTTCGTTCATATTTACATCAAGTGCTTTTACCTTCACATAGTTCGGACGTGTTACCTGTCCTGCCATTCCCGGAACGCTCAGGCATCCCTCGTCACCGGTCTGCTCGCCGCTTGTCTCAAGGATCTCCGGATTGATCAGCACGATCGGGCCCTCACCTACATCGATGACAACGATACGTTTCAGGATTCCTACCTGTGGTGCGGCGAGGCCAACACCCATTGCATCATACATAGTATCCAGCATATCTGTGATCAGTTCCCCGATCCTCGGTGTCATTTTGTCTACTGTCCGGGATTTTTTTGTCAGTACAGAATCCCCCTGTACACGGATTGTTCTAAGTGCCATTTTTCTTCTCCTTTAATTCATATCAAATTGAATGTATATTTTCCGGAATCCGGAATTTATCTCTATATATTTCTCCAGCTTCTCTCTGACTGCTGTGAGAAAGCAGATATCCCTGTGCTTCAGATGGATCACCTGACGATAAACATCCTTTACCTTACCTACCGATGCAGCTGCAGGTCCGATCATGTGAAGCTCTTCCTTCGGACTTACCCTGCGGATAAAAACTTCTATATAATACATGGCATTTTTCAGAAGTTCTTCATCCTGGCAGGCGCCAAAAACAGTCATCATATGGGCTGCCGGCGGATAGTCCAGAAGCATCCGATACCCCATTTCTTCTTTATAAAATTTCTTATAATCCTGAATAGCCGCAGCCTGGATACTGTAATGCTCCGGCTGATATGTCTGGATCACCGCCTGCCCCGGCCGATTCCCTCTGCCGGAACGTCCAACTGCCTGAGTCAGAAGCTGAAATGTACGCTCCCCGCAGTGATAGTCATCCATATTCAGCGAAAGATCTGCTGCAATCACTCCTACCAGGGTCACATTCGGAAAATCATGTCCCTTGACGATCATCTGGGTCCCCACCAGAATATCTGCCTCATGCTTTGCAAAAGAAGCCAGGATCTTCTCATAGCTGTCCTTGGTCCTTGTGGTATCAAAATCCATTCGAAGTACCCTGGCTTTCGGGAATTCTTTTTCAATGACCTTCTCGATCTGCTGGGTTCCTGCCTTAAATCCACCAATGTGCGGTGAACCACAGGACGGACAGATTTCCGGTTTTACAGTCTCATAGCCGCAATAATGACAGATCAGACGATTGCCATTGTGTTCACTTAGAGATACATCACAGTGGGGACATTTCATAACGTGACCGCAGGCTCTGCAGGAAACAAAGCCCGCATATCCTCTCCGGTTCAGAAACAGCATGGCCTGTTCTCTTCTTTCAAGGACCTGCTCCAGATCCCTCTTCAGCTCCAGACTCAGTACCGAGCGGTTTCCTTTCTTTAATTCTTCCCGAAGATCCACGATTGATACCTGTGGAAGAGGCCTTTCCTCATAACGTGCGTTTAACTTTACCAGAAGATATTCTCCGTCACAGGCATGACTGTAGGCTTCCAATGACGGAGTGGCTGATCCCATGACCACACGGGCATGTTCCATTCGTGCCCTCTCAATGGCAGTCTCACGTGCATGGTACCTTGGCGTATTCTCACTTTTGTAGGTGGGTTCATGCTCTTCGTCGATAACGATCAGTCCCAGATCTGAAAACGGTGTGAACAGTGCGGATCTGGGTCCTACCATCACCTGGATCTCACCACGTTTTGCTCTTTTGAACTGATCATAACGTTCTCCCTGGGAAAGTCTGGAGTTCAGAACCGAAACCTTATCTCCGAACATGGCATAAAAGCGCCTAACTGTCTGATAAGTAAGCGCGATCTCAGGGATCAGCACGATCGCCTGTTTTCCCTCCTCCAGTACCTTCTGGATCAAGCGCATATAAACCTGGGTCTTTCCACTTCCGGTCACTCCGAAAAGAAGTGCAGGCCTTGGGTCCGGCTCCTGCCATTCCCGAAAAATCTGCTCTGCCGCCAAAAGCTGTTCCTGGTTCAGACTCAGTTCCATGTTCTCCTTCACCAGGCCGAGCCCCTCGGGAATGCGATACATTTCCTGACTTTCAATGGTTATCAGACCTTTTTTTTCAAAAAAATCAAGAACGGAAATGCCGGCTCCAAGTTCTTTGGAGGCATAAGTATAATCCAGGCTCCCGGCTTCCAGGATTGCCCGAAGAAACCGCTCACGTGCTTTAAAGCGGCTGCCTTCCAGCTTGCCAAGAAGTGCCTGACCCTCTTCCTTTTTTCCTGTAAAAACAATCAGCCTTTTCTCTTTTGCACGGACCTTGTCTTTTACAGGCAGAACTGTTTTCAGTGCCTGGATCATGGTGGAGCCATAGGTCTCCCTCATCCAGGCCGCAAGTGCGATCAGCCGGGATTCTGTTGTCTCACTGTCTGTGGACACTCCCCGGATCTCCTTGATCTTTGACGCATCATATTTTGCCGTTCCGGAAATCCCGGTCACATAGCCTTTCCGAAGGGTATTTCCCTTTCCGAAGGGCACTGTGACCACAACTCCGGGTTTTATTGCCTGCACCAGCTCCTCAGGTACACGATACTGAAAATCCCGGTCCAGCTTTTCATGAGAAATATCAATGATCACATCTGCATAGATCATCCATTTACGCTTTCTGATCTTCTTCCAGGATCTCCCGGATCAGTACACGCTCATCCATGGGATATTTCTTACCCTTGATCTCCTGATAATCCTCATGGCCCTTTCCGGCAAGGACGATGATATCTCCCGGCTCACCGTGATGGATCGCGTAGGCGATCGCCTCCTTACGATCCGGGATCTCTACATATTTTCCATCTGTTTTTGCCATTCCGATCTTGATATCATCGATGATGGCCTGTGGATCCTCATCTCGCGGATTATCTGAAGTAATGATGGTCAGATCTGCCATCTTTCCTGAAACCTCACCCATTTCATAACGGCGCAGCTTGGAACGGTTTCCGCCACAGCCAAACAGGCATACCAGTCTGTGCGGATCATATTCCTTCAGTGTTCCGAGAAGGCTCTCCAGCGCCATGGCATTATGTGCGTAATCGATCATCAGTGTGAATTCGTCAGATACCTTGATCATCTCAATACGGCCTTTGACCCTGGCCACCTTCAGAGCTTTGATAATATTCTCCTCGGATACCTTAAAATGGCGGCAGATGGCAATGGCAGTCAGAGAATTGTAAATGCTGAACTTACCTGGAATATCGATCTCCACAGGAAAATCCATAAGTCCCTTAACATGATAGGAAATTCCCAGATAGCCCTTTCTTCCAACGAGTCTGGCGTCCTCTGCACGGAGATCTGCTTTTTCGGAAAATCCATAGGTTTCAAGTTTACAGGTGTGGCCTTCGATAATGCGGTCAAAGTGTTCATCATCACGATTTACGATACCAACCTTACACTGTCTGAGAAGCATGGATTTGCAGTGCAGATAATCATCAAAGTCCTTATGCTCATTCGGTCCGATATGATCTGGTTCAATATTTGTGAAAATTCCAAAATCAAACACAAATCCCTGGGTCCTGTGAAGCATCAGTCCCTGTGAGGAAACCTCCATAACGACCGCATCGCAGCCTGCTTCTACCATATCATGAAAATATTTCTGTACCATATAGGATTCCGGTGTCGTGTTGGCTGCCGGGATATGCTTCTCCCCGATAACAGCCTCAATGGTTCCGATCAGACCAACCTTATATCCGGCATTCTCAAGGATCGATTTCACCATATAGGTTGTAGTTGTTTTTCCTTTGGTTCCGGTGATACCGATGGTTTTGAGCTTTTCTGCCGGATGTCCGAACCATGCTGCTGAAATAAAGGCCATGGCGTAACGGGTATCCTCTACCTGGATCACTGTCACATCCTCCGGTGCCTCCACCGCTTCTTCCACGATGAGTGTCTTCGCACCCTTTGCCACAACATCAGGTATAAATTTATGTCCATCCACGACCGCACCTCTGATGCAGATAAAAAGGCTCCCTTCTTCTACTTTACGGGAATCATATACAACAGAAGAAACCTCCTGCTCTGTACTTCCCTGAAGGCATTTGTATTCAAGATGTTCCAATAAGGATAAAAGATTCATTTTTCTCCTCCATCTTCCCTTTTTCCGGTCTGACGGGCAGCACACCGGAGGCGGGAAATATACTGTTCTTATTTTCTGTACATACCATATAGAATAGCACACCTCCCCCCTGTTTTCAACGTTTCTTTGAGGTACGGTCGCCTCGTAAAATATCAGCTTGTTACTGTTCACTCCGTTCTCAGTAACATCAGCTTTTTCCATAAATATCCGCATATTTTTTCCGGAGCCAGATGCTGCCCAGCACAGTCACCAAAGCTGTCACTGCCAGAAGCGTCCACAAATCCCTCCTGGTATCATCTCCGGTCTTCGGATGTGTGGACGCAGTTCTTGCCATCTGTATCTGACCGGAAGCCGGACCCTGGTCATCTCCCTGCAAAGGCAGCCCTTC
Organism: Blautia sp. LMAG:89; assembly: GCF_008679485.1. Taxonomy (NCBI): domain Bacteria; kingdom Bacillati; phylum Bacillota; class Clostridia; order Lachnospirales; family Lachnospiraceae; genus Blautia; species Blautia sp. LMAG:89. The sequence goes on from NZ_NANC01000004.1 coordinate 541,839, forward strand.
TTCCGGCGTAATAGCCACCTCTCCTTTTACCATGACAGAAGCGGAGGCCTCCATCAATCGCTCTCCGGTTTCCTGGCTTGTGACCGTCACCTGGTTAAAAAGCTTCTGATCCGCTGTTTTTCCCGGGATCTTCACCACAGCCTGAAGAGAAACTGCCTCTCCCGGCGGGATCTGTTGGATCATTGCCTTTGTACGGCTGCTGTTGAGCGTTACACCTTCCTGCTCCAGAAACTGTGCATGGATCCCTGCTGCCTGAAAGCGCTCCGTTCCCACAACCGAATGAAGCGTTTTTTCACCGGTATTCACGATACAGATCTGATAGGTCACAGTCTCACCCGGTGCAGCGGTTTCTTTGTCTGCAGTTTTCTTTACAGAAAGATCCGCCTTCAGTGCCTCCAGACCATTTATAGTGGAAGCGTTCTTCCGGATCACCTCCTCCACTCTGTCCTTCACCTTGGCCTCTGCTTCCACCTGGTGCTCCAGATCTTTTTCCTGTTCATCCAGAAGCGGCGCCTGTACATAAAAGCTCCTGCTCTCTCCGGCTTTTAATTCTGCAAATTCCGCCACAGCCCCTTCTGTTAGAAGGCCTTCTGCATCTTCCCACAGCTGCCGGATCTTAGGGCAGGAAAGGCTGCTGGTCAGACGGATATCTGCAAGATCCAGCTTTCCGGTATTGGCTATCTCTACCTGATAACGGATGGTCTGCCCTGCTTTCATTTTTTCATTCTGTGCAGTTACCGACAATTCCATATCAGCCTCAGCAGCCTCCACGTCCAGCATAGGCGAGATTCCCTCTGCGATCGCGATCACCAGCTCTTCCCCGTTTTCTTCTGTCATGAGAAAGGTTCCCGCACCGGTACAGTCCTTCTGAAGCGGTTCCTCCTGAATCACAGGATAACTGCTTTTCTCTGCCGGAAAACGGTATTCCTGCCGCAGGATCAGCGGGATACGGAAAAAGATCTCATCCTGCCCGTTCTGCTCCACGTTCAGCACGCTTTCCAGCTTTGTGATCTCTGTAGCTTCACCGCTCTGGCTCCTTACAGAAATCTGCTGTGCAGCCATATTTTTCGGGACAGAATCCGTTTCCGGAACAAAATACTCCGAAATATACGTGACCAGCGTCAGCTTTTGCGTCTCCTCAGACTCACCTTCCTCTTCATTTCCTACATTTTCCCCTCCGGTCGACGTTCCTTCCGGTGTGAGCGGACCCGTTTTCTCCTGCTCTTCATCCTCCGGCTGTACTGTTTCCCCGGATGCCAGCTGCTCCACGTGCTCATATCCTTCCTCCATTTCTATTCCGATTCCTTCCACAACCTTATCCACCGGCAATTCCTGTTCTGCCTTCTCTTCCTGCTGCAAGTCATCCTCATCCTTTGAAAGTTCCTGTTCTGGCTCTTCTTCCTGCTGCAAGTCATCCTCCGGCAGCTCCTGCTCTGGCTCCTTTTCCTGCTGCCAATCATCCTCTGGCAGTTCCTGCTCTATCTCTTCTTCCTGCTCCACCGATGGATCTTCAATCTTCTGAAGTTCATCGTCCCACTTCTCATTTTTCTCCTTATCCTCCGAAAACCTTCTCCCGGACAGCCATTCATTCAGGCCGCGAATCCGGATCCCAAGCTCCGCCTGTCCGGATTTTATGTCTTTCCAGAACACACTCTGATCGATAAACGGTGCCTGTCCCGGCAAAAAATCTGCTCCCAGAGTCAGCTCCGGTTCTATTGTTCCTCCCAGCATGGCTCCTGCCAGCACTGTCACAATTCCGACTTTCTTCATCTGTTTCCATATTCTGTTTTTCATGGCTCTTCCTCATTTCTGCCTGATCTGGCATTTCTTATACACATGTTTTTTTTACAGAAACTTACTTTTCCACAGACAAAGGCATCCCTCCCCGGCAAATGGTGCATGATCAATGTTTTTTCGATAAAATAAAATGGATTTCTGCATCGAAACGATGCGTGAACAGATCCCGCAGAATGCAGGATCAAGACTTTTTCAATGTATCACATTTTCAGACCATGCGCAACCGGATATAAAAATTATAAAGTTTGTTTAAACTTTCTTTATAAATTTTCCATTTCTTTTAGATTAATGACATATTTTAAACATATTTTCTCTATATAATAGGTGTTGGATAGATGAAAAACCACTCTCTATCTCCCCCCTCAAAAAATAGTAGGAAGCAAACCGTCTGACTGGATCAGGCGGTTTTTCCTGTCTCGGAAAACACTCGATTTTCTATTGCATTTCCCACATAGGTCTTTTATAATAAAATATAATATTCGTGCATCGTTTTCGATGTACTCGTTACTGGATACAGTAACTGATTTCATTCCAATTTTTAAGAGAAACGAGGTATTTCCTATGAGCGAAAAAACCGTAGTAGTTGCATTAGGCCACCGGGCACTTGGCACCACACTTCCAGAGCAAAAAACAGCTACAAAACTCGCAGCGAAGGTAATCGCAGATCTGGTAGAGGAGGGAACCCGCGTAGTGATCTCCCACAGCAACGGTCCGCAGGTAGGGATGATCCACACCGCAATGAATGAATTCGGTAAGGCACATCCTGATTATACATTTGCACCAATGTCCGTATGTTCCGCCATGAGCCAGGGTTATATCGGCTATGACCTTCAGAACGCCATCCGTGCTGAGCTTATCTCCAGAGGGATCTACAAACCGGTCAGCACAGTTCTGACACAGGTTGTCATCGATCCATACGATGAAGCATTTGCAGAGCCGGAGAAGATCATTGGACGTGTTCTTAACGCAGAAGAGGCCGAGGCTGAAGAAGAAAAAGGAAACTTTGTCACAAAGGTGGGCGAGGGCCAGTACAGACGTATCCTTGCAGCACCGAAGCCACAGAAGATCGTAGAGATTGAAACCGTAAAGGTCCTCTCTGCAGCAGAGCAGATCGTCATTGCCGCAGGCGGCGGCGGAATCCCGGTTCTTGAGCAGGGAACTCAGCTGAATGGTGCCAGCGCCATCATCGAGAAAGACCTGGCAGCAGGACTTCTTGCAGAAGAACTGAACGCTGACACTCTGATGATCCTTACAAGCGTCGAGAAAGTAAGCCTTGACCATAATACGGATCACGAATCTTATCTGGATACTATTTCCATAGAAGATGCCAAGAAATATATTGCCGGCAAACAGTTTGCGGCAGGCTCCATGCTTCCTAAGATCGAAGCAGGTGTTTCCTTCGTGGAGAAGGGAACCGGACGCCGTACCATCATCACAGACATGGCCCATGCAAAAGACGGCTACCGTGAGAAGACCGGAACTATCATTAAATGATCATTTTACGGACTCAGAATACAAAGTGAACTATAAAACTTCACTTTACATAAAAATATCCCGCAGACGGCTGCTGGTCTTACCGGCAGCTCTGCGGGATATTTTTATACTGTCTGGCTCCACATCCGATCACTGTTCCACAGTTGATCGGACAGCCAGCATTTACATAGATTTTCGCTCAGCGATCTCAGCCATCTTCGCCTCATTCAGGCGAGTATCTCCATGGACACGGCTGTAGGAAAGATATCCGTTCATACGGTCGATCTTGGTCAGATTTCTGGAACCGCAGACAGGGCATACATCCATCTCCAGTTCCTCATGACCACAATCGTCACAGTATGCAAGAGAAAGGTTCACTCCCTCATAATATCCCAGATCCATGGCTCTGCGGATCAGTGTACGGATAGCTTCCTTATTGTAGCCGATCGGATAACGTACATACTGAATCTTACCTCCATTGCAGAGTTCCCAGAAACGTCCCTCCAGATCCTGTTTCTCGATCGGAGTTACATCCTCTGTTACATGGCAGTGGAAGCTGTTGCTCACATATGGTCTGTCAGAAACGCCCTCAATGATTCCATACATCTTACGGAACTGCTCTACCTGCAGGCCACAAAGACTCTCTGCCGGTGTTCCGTAGATCGCATAAAGATAACCATCTTCCTTCTTGTACTGATTTACCTTGTCATTGATATATTTCAGGACCTCCAGAGCAAACGCCCCATCCTCTGCAATGGATTTGCCATTGTAAAGTTCCTGAAGCTCATTTAACGCTGTGATACCGAAGGAAGCTGTCATAGGCTTCAGGATCTTGCCAATCTTTTCATTCGGTTTCAGATGTCCGCCGTAGAAACCGCCTTCACAGTATGCAAGCGGGTTGGTGGATGCACGCATCTGTCCCAGATATTCGTAAGTGCGGATATGCAGATTACGGATCATTTCCAGATAGAAATCCAGAACCTCATAAAAATCTCTGCTCTCCGCTCTGGCCTTTGCAAGGATCATCGGAAGATGAAGGCTTACCGCACCAATGTTAAAACGTCCCACAAAAACAGGCGTATCATTCTCATCCGCCGGCTCCATACCGCCACGCTCATACCACGGACTTAAGAAAGCACGGCATCCCATCGGGCTGATGACCTTCTTGTATTTCCTGTACATACTGGAAATATAGCCTGCGCCGGACATAGACAGCCAGTCCGGATACATGGTTTTGGAGGAACACTCCACACCAGCCTCAAAAATATCCTCACAGCACTTTCCGGGACCATGGATCTCTTTGTCATAAAGGAATACGATTTTCGGGAAAAGTACCGGTTTCTTGTGTCCGGCCTTACCCTGTCCTCCCTGATGGACCTCAAGAAGGGAAATCGTACACATCTTCTCAAACTGCTCGGTTCCGAGACCAAGTGTCACCGTAACAAACGGATAATCACCTCTGGAAGAACCGACGGTATTCAGCTTGTACTCAATTCCCTGCCAGCCCTGGTCATAATCCCTGCGGACCTTATCAAGAGCATACTCAATAGCTCTCTCCTCACGGCCACTCCAGCTCTCATCCGAGTATTTCATAAATTCGGAAATATATTTATCATAGCTCTTCTTTGCATACGGTGCCAGGATCTTATCAACCTCCGGCACTGTAAAGCCACCATACTGCTGTGCTGCTGTACTGAGAATGATATCCCCCATAACATCAAAGGCTGTATCCAGAGTCTTCGGCTCGTTATACCAGACATTGCCCATCTCAAAACCGCCACTTAAAACAGCTGCCACATCGAACAGACAGCAATTCATGGTATCCAGACGTGCAGACTGGTCATGAATATAAATGTAGCCGTCCTTACATGCCTGAAGCTCATTACGGTTCATAAAAAACTTCCGATAGAGTTCCTTGTTCAGCTCATTAAAGATCAGGCTTCGTTTCGTGGCAACAAGGGCGCTGTCTGTATTGGCATTACTTTTATCACCGATATAACGGATCGCCTGACTCTTGGTATAGACATCATCCATCATATGGATAAAATCCAGCTTGTAATTCCGATAATCACGGTAGCTCTTGGCAACTGCCGGATTCACACGCTCCAGAGCCCCCTCCACGATGTTGTGCATCTCCTGGATCTCGATCTCATTCTTTCCAAGGGAATCCGCATGCTCCTGGGCAAAACGGCAGATAAAATCCTTCTCCTCGTCTGAAAAAGTATAAAGAATACGCTCTGCGGATTTGTTCACGGCAGCCACGATCTTCTGCGGATTAAACTCCTCTCTTGTCCCGTCTTTCTTGATCACATATAACATTGCTCATCCCTCCCTGTGCTATATATAAGTCGCTATGCAAATACTATATATAGTACCTATATCCTCTATATATTGTTTTTCATCTATATGTTGTGCTAGGCATGAGTATAACACAGCTGAGGAGAAAAGAAAAGGGATATTTCTGTATACACGAAAATACAGACACTTAGCACTGCCTGATCTCACTGCAGAAATATTCTCACAAATTCGTTCCGATCCAGTCTGCAATAAAATCCCATAATTTCGGAAGCAGCATGGCCAGTGTCACTATAAACCATATGATCCAGCCTGCCCCGCTGCTTTTCTGATCTTTTTTTTGCTGTTTTTTTCCCTGATCTAAAACTTCTGCACGATTTCTGCCCACCGTTGTTTTATTCCTGGTATTAACTGCCGCTGCAGTCTTACGTCCGGCTGCTGCACCTGTATTCCGGCTTCCGGTTAGATTCCGATTCAAATCGGTATTGCGGCTTGCATTCGTATTCCGGTTTATGTTTGTATTCCGGTTTGCGTTCGTATTCCGGTTTACGTTTCCGTTATGTTGTGTTGTTTGATCAGCATCCTGTCCATACTGCCGCATCATATCCCGCACTTTGGCGGAAGCATGTTTATAATGTATCTCCCGGGGCTCATTCAGATGATATAACACCTCATCATTTCTGTAAGGCATCCCACATAATGAACACCTGCCATTTACAACCTTGCCCCCACAAACCTGACACCTTTGACCTGCCATAAGCTCCCTCCATTCTATCCGTTAAAACGGATATTTATATTTCCATCGTAGACATAAGCATTCTTTTTTCAGTATATCACACCAGGCATTTAATACCCAGTATTTTTCTACGATACCCCAAAAGACTTCCCCTCTCATTATATTGCCACTCCACCCATTTTCTGTTATAATACCCCACAGAGCAATAAGCCTAAAAATCATCAGGAGGAGCCGATAATGAATACAATCACAATCCCCGCAACCTATCATGCAGACCTGAACCTCCATGACACACAGATTGCGATCAAAACAGTAAAAGATTTCTTCCAGCAGACACTCTCCCAGAAGCTGAACCTTCTTCGAGTATCCGCTCCAACATTTGTAGCACCGGAATCCGGCCTTAACGACAACCTTAATGGTGTAGAGCGCCCGGTAAGCTTTGATATCAAAGCTATCGAAGGAAGCAACGCCGAGATCGTACACTCCCTTGCCAAATGGAAACGCTACGCACTGAAAAAATACGGATTTTCTCACGGAGAAGGTCTTTACACAGATATGGTAGCCATCCGCCGGGATGAAGATCTGGACAATATCCACTCTGTTTACGTAGACCAGTGGGACTGGGAAAAGATCATCTCCAAAGAAGAACGTTCCATGGAGACTCTCAAGGAAACCGTACGCACCATTTACAGTGTCCTTCGTAAAACCGAGAAATACATGGCTGTACAGTATGACTACATCGAGGAGATCCTTCCAAAGGATATCTTTTTTATCACAACTCAGGAGCTTCTTGACATGTATCCGGACTGCACACCGAAGGAACGTGAATATCGAATCACCCGTGAAAAGGGTGCTGTCTTCCTTATGAAAGTCGGCAAAACCCTCACCAACGGCGAGCGCCACGACGGACGTGCCCCGGACTATGATGACTGGGAACTGAACGGTGATATCCTCGTATACTATCCGGTACTTGACATTGCCCTTGAGCTTTCCTCAATGGGAATCCGTGTTGACGAGGACGCACTTGACCGCCAGCTCACCGAAGCAGGCTGTGATGACCGAAGAGAGCTTCCATTCCAGAAAGCAATCCTGAACAAAGAGCTTCCGTACACCATCGGTGGTGGTATCGGACAGTCTAGGATCTGTATGTTCTTCCTTCGTAAAGCACACATCGGAGAAGTACATGTCTCTCTCTGGCCGAAGGAGATCACAGATGCTGCAGAGACACACGGACTTCAGCTTCTCTAAAACAGCCTACAGATTTATTTATAATTTTTGCGGAAATGAGGTAATAACGTGAACATTCTGTTTTTTCTGATTCCCAAAAGCGAAGTAGCCTACATCTTTGAGGATGAAACTCTTCGCCAGACCCTTGAAAAAATGGAGCACCGCAAGTACTCCTGCATTCCTATCCTCACCATGGACGGCAAATATCTCGGCACCATCTCAGAGGGAGATCTCCTCTGGGGCATGCGCCGTGCAGATATCCACGACATCAAGGAAACAGAAGGAATCCCGATCATGGCGATCCCACGTCGCGCCACCTACAAACCGGTCCATGCAGATTCCAATATGGAAGATCTCCTGGATCGCGCCATTAATCAGAACTTCGTGCCGGTGGTAGATGACCAGGGCTCCTTCATCGGGATCATAACCAGAAAATCTATTATCAAATACTGTTACAACGAAATAAAAGCCGCACAGAAAACTGCCGGTGAAGAAATCCACTGAGCAGCGGAAAGAAAAAGGATTTTTTTGCAACTAGCACTACAAAAAACGGATGCTTTATCTCCTGCCGCATTTCCACAGGAGGATAAAGCATCCGTTTTTAATATTCTTATATTTATAATGTCATTATAATGTCTTTGAAAGAAACTCTCGAAGTCTCTTATTCTTTGGATTTGCAAAGAATTCCTTAGGAGAATTTTCTTCCTGGATCTTTCCTTCATCAATGAAGAGGACTCTGGTTGCCACCTCGCGGGCAAAGCCCATCTCATGAGTTACCACAACCATAGTCATGCCGGATCTTGCAAGCTCCTGCATCAGTTCCAGGACCTCTCCTACCATCTCCGGATCAAGAGCAGATGTAGGCTCATCAAACAGCATCACGTCCGGGTTCATGGCAAGAGATCTTGCAATGGCGATACGCTGCTTCTGACCGCCGGAAAGCATGTCCGGATAGGAATCTGCCTTATCCGGAAGACCTACTCGCTCCAGAAGCTCCAGTGCCGTTTTTTCAGCCTCTTCTTTACTCATAAGATTCAGAGTCACAGGTGCGAGCATAATGTTCTCTTTTACTGTCTTATGTGGAAAAAGATTAAACTGCTGGAATACCATTCCGATCTTCTGACGATGACGGTTGATATCCACCTTGGAATCTGTGATGTCGGTTCCCTCAAAGAGGATTTTTCCCCCGGTCGGCTCCTCAAGGAGATTCAGGGAACGGAGGAATGTAGATTTACCACAGCCGGATGGTCCGATAATGGCTACTACTTCACCTCTGCGGATTTGTGTGGTGATCCCGTTGAGAACCTGATTGCCGCCATAGGCCTTTTCAAGTCCCTGTACATCCAGAAGCACTTCATTACTTACGCTCATTGGTTCTCAGCCTCCTTTCAAGTCTTCCTACCAGATAGGTAAGAAAACAAACGATCACAAGATAGATCGCAGCTACTACCAGCAGCGGGAACAGTGCACTGTAGGTCTGGCTTCGGATAATGTCTCCGCCACGGGTCAGATCCATAAGTCCGATATAACCACTGATGGATGTCTCCTTCAAAAGTACGATCAGCTCGTTTCCAAGGGCCGGCAGGATGTTCTTGACCGCCTGCGGAAGAATGATCTTGATCATAGTCTGTGTATAGTTAAGACCCAGGCTCCGTCCTGCCTCAAACTGTCCCTGATCAATAGACATGATGCCGGAACGGACGATCTCAGCCACGTATGCAGCAGAGTTCATACCAAAGGCGATAATGGCAACAACTATCTTACCCGGATCTATGGTTGCAAAAATAACATAAAATACGATCAGCAGCTGTACCATCGTTGGTGTACCGCGGATCACAGTCAGATAAACACGACAGATCACATTAAGGATCTTAAGCTTACCTGTCTTATCATGTGTAGAACGGACAATAGCAATGACAAATCCCAGAAAAATACCAAGAAGTACAGCAAAAAAAGTAATGATGATGGTATTTTTCAGACCGGACAAAATGAACTGCCAGCGATTGTCGTCCAGAAAGTTAAACTGAAACTGTTCAATAAGACTCAAAATTTCCACCCTTTCCAAAACTACAGGTTCCGAAATCCGGAAAACATACCCGGATATCCGGAACCTGATCATTCGCTACTGAACCCTGCAACGAATATCTGTTTCTCAGCTTATCCGTTCAGAATCCTCTGATTTCTCTGTGCAAAATTATTTCTTTACAATAACAACCTGCTCTGCAGTTGTGTACGGATCAGTGAAATCAACGCTCTTTTTACGATCCTCTGTTACTGTCATTCCTGCAGCACCAAAATCAGCTTTTCCGGATTTAACAGAATTTACGATCGCATCAAACTCCATATCCTCGACCTTCAGCTCATATCCAAGCTTGTCGCAGACAGCCTGAGCGATATCAACATCAATACCTACGATCTTATCTCCGTCGTAGTATTCGTATGGCTGGAAGGTTGCGTTTGTTGCCATGGTAAGAGTTCCCTTGGAGTGATCTGCATCCTTAGGAGTCTCATACGGTGTCTTACCTGCATCATCACCGATATAGTTATCTCTGATGGAATCCAGAGTTCCGTCATCCTTCAACTCCTTCAGAGCCTCGTTAAACTCTTTTGTAAGGTCTGCATTATCTTTGGAAAGACAGATTGCATACTCCTCTTTATCAAAAATATCCTCAACGATCTCAAGATCATCGTTTTTCTCAACAAATTTCTTAGCAGGCTCGCTGTCGATCACTACGCAGTCAATCTTACCCTGTTTCAGAGCCATAACAGCGTCATTACCTTTGTTGTATCTCTCTACTGTTGCGTCTTTAACCTCTGTAGCGTCTGCATCACCGGTTGTTCCAAGCTGAACACCGATCTTCTTACCCTCCAGATCATCTGCGCTCTTGATCTCATCTGCTGCAAAAACAGCGGATGTCATAGAAACTGTCATAGCTGCTGCAAGTGCAAGTGCCATAAATTTTCTCTTCATTTTTTCTTCCTCCTGAATTCTATGTACTTTACGTTAACTGTCTCTCCTGTTTCTAACAGCCCAATTCGTAATGTACAGCATAATTATACATCTCCATGCATATTACTTTGTTTTATGATACCATGTTTCTGACAAAATGCAAGCATATAAAATCCATAAATGCGAAAATTCACTCCTAATTTACCGGAATTCCACAGGGAAAATTCACTTTTCGATAACAATTATCCAGTATACTATACTATTAAAAGCAACAAATGGAAAAAACCTGCGTATTTTTTCCATGGGGGTCTTGTGCTCCAACAAAAAAAACAAGTATAATATTCAGGAACAAGAGGAGGCTACTATTATGAAATTCACGAAAATGCACGGCATTGGAAACGATTATGTATATGTAAACTGTTTTGAGGAGACTGTTAAGGATCCGGCCGCAGTGGCAAAATTTGTCAGCGACCGTCATTTTGGCATTGGTTCCGATGGTCTGATCCTGATCCGCCCGTCTGAGATTGCAGACTGCGAGATGGATATGTACAATCTGGACGGCTCTCAGGGTGCCATGTGCGGAAACGGTATCCGCTGCGTTGCCAAATATGTCTACGACCACGGCATCGTGGACAAAACTTCTTTAAGCATCGCCACAAGAAGCGGTATCAAATATGTGGATCTTACTATCCGCGACGGCAAGGCCTCCATGGTAAAAGTCAACATGGGCTCCCCGATCCTCACTGCAAAAGAGATCCCGGTGGTTGCCGAAACCGAACAGGTGATCGACGCTCCCATCACCGTCGACGGAAAAGAATATCACATGACCGCAGTTTCCATGGGTAATCCTCATGCCATCATCTACGTAGACGATGTGAACAGCCTTGACCTGGAAAAGATCGGCCCGTCCTTTGAAAATCACGTATGCTTCCCGGACAGAGTCAACACTGAGTTTGTTCAGGTGATCGACCGCCACACCGTAAAGATGCGTGTATGGGAGCGTGGCTCCGGAGAAACCCTTGCCTGCGGCACAGGCGCCTGCGCAGTTACGGTAGCTTCCATCCTCAATGACAAGGTTGACGGCAGCAAACCGGTTACTGTACAGCTTCTTGGCGGAGACTTAAACATCTCCTGGGAAAGAGATGAAAACCTTGTATATATGACAGGACCTGCAACTACGGTGTTTGACGGAGAGATCGATCTTGGATTTTTAGGTGAATAAATGAAAAAGGAGGGAGCTTTTCGAAGCTCCCTCCTGCGTATTATATTTCCGCATATCCCCTCTTCAAATAAATACCAGAACCCTCTCCACGATAAACACCGCCGCACATGCCAGCAGGGCTACTGTGATCAGGCTTTTTTCCTTATATGCAGCAATAAGTGCTACCAGGAAACCTGCTGCACCGGAGATGATGCTGTCTGTGGCCTTCAGGATGGCCGGGAAGGTCATGGCTGCCAGACAGGCATATGGCACATAATACAGAAAGGACTTGATAAACGGGCTTCTGATCTCGTTTTTTGCAAGAGCAAGGGGCAGCATACGGATGAGATAGGTGACAATTGCCATCACCAGGATATAGAGATATACATTATGACTCATGAACGGCTTCCCCTTTCTCTTCCAGCGGGCAGAAATAAGCCGCCAGGCCTGCTACCAGAAGTGTTGTGATAATGATCATAAATCCGGATGATACCTGTTTTAACACCGGTGTCACCGCAAAAACAGTGCTGACTGCCATAGATGCCGCAACAACCCCAAGAACCGGTCTGCTCTTTTTGGACGGCGGGATGATGATGGCCAGGAACATTCCGTAAATGGCAACGCTCAACGCACTAAGCATAAAATCCGGCAAAAGGCTTCCGGAGATTCCTCCTGCCAGAGTTCCAAGAGTCCATCCGGGAATTGCCACGCACATGGCTCCGTAATTATAAAATACGCTGACCTTTCCCTCCTGGGCCGCACTGATCCCGAAAATTTCATCGGTGATACCAAAAGCAGCGATGTATTTCAGGATACCGGACTCCTCACGCCGGAATTTCTGGGACAGGGAAAATGACATCAGGCAGTATCTCAGGTTGATGATCAGCTGGGTCATTGCCATCTCCCACATGGAGCCTCCCGCAAAAATAATGTCCAGTCCCGCAAACTGACCGGCCGATGTCAGGTTGGTCAGGGAGATCAGAACTGCCTGCCAGATACTCAAGCCGCCGGCAACAGCCATCATGCCAAAGGTAAAGGATACCGCAAAATATCCAAGAGCGATGGGAACTCCATCCTTCATACCTTTTCTGAAATTTTCTCTTTTCATCGATTTCCTCCATTATATGTACATTCTGTTATAAAACGCAACTATGAAAAGCACCTTTGCAGGCTTCTCCGATCTGTGCAGCGATCACCAGCGTCTCGTCTTACAGCGATCCAATAAATTAGTGCATCGCTATAGTTCGTTGTACATGTAAATAAGAGCGTGCCCGGAAACTTTTCTGCTTCCTGACACGCCCCTTTATTGTAGCATTGCCATATCAAAACTTCAATACTTCACAGCAAACACAGCTGTGCTTTTTCACCGATTTTATGCTTTTTCCACTATTTTATAGTAAGATCTGGCTGTCATGGAGTAGATCAGTCCATAGACCAGCGCAAAGGCCAGAACCGTTCCCGCAGTGCAGCCCACGTACAATTTTGTATTGGCCATTCCGAACAGCAGCAGGAGCCGGCGGATCAGCGGAAATGCCATGGAAATATGCACCATTGCCATCACAAGCGGGATAAAAAATACCAGAAGGATCTGTCTGCGGATAGCTCCTTTCACCTCTCTGCGGCTCATACCTACTTTCTGCATGATCTGGAACCTTCCCTGATCTTCGTAGCCCTCTGAGATCTGTTTGTAGTAAATGATCATCGCCGTTCCCATAAGGAACAGTGCTCCCAAAAAGATTCCAATAAACAGGATCGTTCCATTATCTACATAATACGTTTCGTACTCACTCTGGCGGACACCACCGATCACGATGGTATTCTCTGAAAAGCCACCGCTTCTGCAGTAATCTTTCAGTGCCTGATAAACAGCCTGGCCATACCGGATCTTTTCCTCCCCGCTGCCACGGATATCTACACCCAAATGAACTGTGAGATCTTTTCCAGCCTCGTAGGCATCAAGACCTTCATACATCTTTGTCCGAAGCCCGTCAATATACTCGAAATCGGAATCCGTCACAACAATTGCCGCCATATTGGATACCAGATTGTTCATGGCACTTAAAGGTGCTTTTTCCAGCCATTTTTTTACTGCAAAATCCCGGTCATCAATTTTTAATATGTCTTTTTCCTTTTCAGACGGATACCAGGCAAAGATCTCGCCGTCGTGAAGATCTGTTTTTTCACCGGTAAGTTTCTCATACTCAGACTGACGGATCGTATACAGATCTACGGATTTTCCATCTTCTGAGTAACTGTAAGCCTGTCCGATCATAATACCGTTTTTTTCCTGCCTGCAGCCGATCTCGAGATAAGTTTCGTCCACTGTTTTTTCTGCCGGCACCTGATCATTTTTGATTGCCTGTGCAAAAACTTTCTGAATCTGTTCACTCTGTTCCTGGCTGATGCCCGAAATCCTGGCATCCGTATCAAAAGGATACCGGTTCACCATGATGTCACCCATTCCAAAATACAGCGACACAGTCATAGAAAGAAGCAGGAGCACTCCTGTACTTAAAATACAGATGCTGGCCAGGCCTGCCGCATTTTGTTTCATACGATAGATCATGCCGGAGACACTGATAAAGTTGCCGGTTTTATAGTAGAACTTTTTGTTCTTTCGCAAAAGTTTCAGGATTACAATGCTTCCTGCGGTAAAAAGAAGATACGTTCCTGCCATAACCAGAATCACTGCCAGAAGAAAAATGAAAATTGCCTGGATTGGGGATTCCGTGGTTACTGCCAGATAATATCCCACTCCAAGAGAAATCATCCCCAGAAGTGCCATGAGCCATTTTGCCCGGGGCTCCTTCTCTCCTGTGTTTCCGCCTCTCAGAAGTTCTATGGGGTTATTCATCCTTACTCTGGTAAGATTCAGTGCCAGAATAACAAGAAAAATCCCTCCAAATCCTGCGATGCAAAACAGGATTCCTGTAATGGAAACATAAAATCCCAGCACTGCCGGAACATGAAGAAAACGGAAAAGCAAAAGCAGGGAGAGCTTGCTTCCAAGGATGCCAATCCCGATCCCTGCCGTCAGAGAAAACAGCGAAGTCATGATTGTTTCCAGAAACATCACTTTTCCGATATGGCCTTTTTCCAGTCCCAGAATGTTGTAAAGCCCGATTTCTTTCTGTCTGTGTTTCATGAGAAAACTGTTGCTGTAGATCAGAAAGATAACGCAGAAAATTCCAACAACCACTTCACCGGTTCCTACGATCATCCTCACTTCTGCTGCCTGGGGCACTGCTTTCTCCAATGTGGGACAGTCCCGCAGAAATTCCATCATATACATCATGGCAATGCAGAAAATGCAGGTAAGCATATAGGGAACATAGGTGCTCCGGTTATTCCGGATGTTCTGCACTGCCAGTTTTCCAAACATTCCTTTACGCATAGGTCTCACCGCCTGTCGTAAGGATCGTCAGGGTATCTGCAATCATCTGGTACATTTCCTGTCTTGTTTTTGTGCCACGGTAGATCTGGTGGAACACTTCGCCATCCTTGATAAAAAGTACTCTGGATGCGTGGCTGGCGGCCTGCGCGCTGTGAGTTACCATGAGAATGGTCTGGCCTTCCCGATTTACCTCATTGAACATGGAAAGAAGATCGGAGGCTGCACGGGAATCCAGGGCTCCGGTCGGTTCGTCCGCAAGGATCAGCTTCGGATCTGTGATCAGTGCCCTTGCAACTGCTGCTCTCTGCTTCTGTCCGCCGGAAACCTCGTAGGGGAATTTTTCCAGAAGCTGGTTGATGTGAAGGGCTTTTGCAATGGGACGGATCTTCTGCTCCATCTCCTGATAATCTTCCCCTGCCAGCACGAGAGGAAGATAAATATTGTCCCGGAGGCTGAAGGTGTCCAGAAGATTGAAATCCTGGAACACAAAGCCTAAGTTCTTCCGACGGAATGCGGAAATTTCTTTTTCTGTCAGGTGAGTAATGCTTTTTCCTTCCAGAAGCACTTCGCCGGATGTGGGGCGGTCCAGGGCTGCCAGAATATTCAGAAGTGTTGTTTTTCCGGAACCGGACTCTCCCATGATCGCCACATATTCTCCTTCTTCCACCGAAAATGTCACATTGAAAAGTGCCTGCACTTTATTTCCGCCGAAGCGGGTGCTGTATATCTTTTTTACATTTGTTACTTCCAGTAATGCCATACGCTAATTCCTTTCTTATCTGTATTTACAGCGATCCAGGGAGTCGTGCATCATGTTCTAAAGCAATCGAACCTGATGTAAGAATTACCCGAAACGCTATGTTATGGTTTCAGTATAAGAAAATTCTCCGGCGGCTGCCATCGAAGTGGCTTACATTTTACGGAGGAAGCTTACATTTGTGTAAGGTTAATACATCTCCAGATCTTTTTTCCACAGGCTCATCCGAACTTCCGTGCCTTTATCCACCTGGGAATCCACAGTGATCTCGTGACCCAGTTTTCTCAGGATCTTCCGGCTTAAATACAGACCGATCCCGGTAGCACGGTTGTCCTCCCGTCCATTGACGCCTGTGTAGCCTTTTTCGAAGATGCGCGGAAGATCCTCCGGCTGGATTCCGATGCCGGAGTCTGCGATGACCAGAGTTGCCGGGGCCGTATTACAAATCCCCGGGGCCGTATTCTGCTTCAAATTTGGATTCTCAGATACCCTGTTTCCACGCTCATCCTCCAGCCAGATTTCAATGCCGCCCGTTCTTGTATATTTCAACGCATTGGAAAGAATCTGTCCAATGACAAAACCAAGCCATTTTTCATCGGTAAGAACGATCGCATCTGTCCCCTCATATGATAACGAAAGCTTTTTTGACACAAAGATCCCTGCGTATTTATGGATCTGCTCCCGGATGATCCGATCCAGCGAGCATCGGGTCAGCTTCAGATCGGCGGACATGTCCTCCGTGCGAAGGTAGCCCAGCACCATCTCCACATACTGTTCAATGCGAAAAAGCTGTGCCAGGGACTCCCGGTTCTCCTCCGGCTCCTCCCGAATCAGCAGGCGTAGAGCAAAGATCGGCGTCTTGATCTGATGTGCCCACATAGTGTAGTAATCGGTCATTTCTTCCAGAGAACGCTGCCGTTCTGTCTCCGCACCCATCCGCATGCCGTCCAGTTTCCGGATGATATCCCTGTAAAGAAGCTCCACCTCATCGGTGGTCTCGCCCAGCCGGCCCAGATTAATCTCCGGAGCTTTTTCCACCAGGATTAAGTTCTGCACCTTCTGTCTGTAACAGGCATAACCGTATAAAAAAACGGCAGCTCCTGCTCCCAGCCACAGAACTGCCAGATAGACCGCCGCCTCCAGGGGAAGCTGGTACAGGCAGATCACTGCTGTCGACACAGCCGCCATAAAAACACAGGCGATGAAAAAAATTTTTGTCTGTTTTAAATATGCTCGAAATGATTCCATAAAAACCTCACACCATATATCCAAGACCTTTTCGCGTGATGATAAAATCCACAAGGCCTGCCGCCTCCAGTTTTTTGCGAAGGCGTGTAATGTTTACGGTCAGGGTGTTGTCATCCACAAAGCTGTCACTTTCCCACAGTTTTGTCATAATGGCATCTCTGGATACCGGTTTCCCTGCCTGGGAAAAAAGCAGTTCCAAGATACGCAGTTCATTTCTGGTCAGTTCCGTCTCCTCCCCGTTCCAGGTCAGTGTCGCTCTGGAAAGATTGAGAACCGCGCCTTTATGTTCCAGGACATTTCCCGGGTTTCCGAAGGAATAGGTTCTGCGGAGGATTGCCTGGATCTTGGCCACCAGTACGTCCATATCAAAAGGCTTGGCAATAAAGTCATCGGCTCCACGGCTCATGGCCATGACCATGTTCATGTTATCCGCTGCGGAGGAGATGAAGATCACCGGCACCTGGGAAACCTTTCGGATTTCCTCACACCAGTGAAAGCCATTATAAAATGGAAGTTTCAGATCCAGAAGAACAAGCTGAGGATCTTTCCCCGCAAATTCCTGCAGTATATTGGAAAAATCCTCAGCCAGAAAAACGTCATATCCCCAGGAACTGAGATGCTTTTTCAGAAGATTCGCGATTGTTTCGTCATCTTCTACAATAAAAATACGATACTTCATTCCTGTTTGTCCCTTTTATGCGATTGATTACGCCTCTGCTTCTCCATCCGGATCTACCAGGCGGTTCAGAGCCTGGAATCCATTGTTACGGAGAACACTCTCTGCAACCAGAAGATCCTCACAGTGCATGATCGCTACCGGAACTTTCAGGCCTCTGTGGAAGAAGGTGTAGATGTAATGAAGGTTTACGTTGCTGTCGCCCATGACACTAAGAAGCTTGTCTAACCCACCGATCTCATCCTGAAGGTCTACCAAGATAGCCTGTGTGATACGAGTCATGTATCCATGCTCAGCCATGATCTCATCTGCTCTTTCCGGATTGTCGCATACCATACGGAAGTTTGCAAACTCCGGTGCGTCAAAGCAGCCGAAACCGTAGATATCGATCTGATTCTCTGCAAGAATCTTTGTAACTTTCTGAAGACTGCCTGGAGTGTTTTCTACGAAGACGATGTTCTGTTTTACCATAATAATTTTCCTCTTTTCTGTTATTCTTTTTTATTTTCTTTTTTTATTTTAGCATGAAATTTGGTGGAAGTGAATCCCTTCCCCAGCGGGGCCCTTCCGGGATGGAGCGTTTCGCGTATACATTCATACGTTAAAGCGTAACGCTTTTAATCATTAAATTTAGGTATAAGTATACCCATCTCGACATGAAATGTCAACCATCTTTTCCAGTCCCCAAATCTCAAACATAAAATATCATAACATAAAATTCCCAATATAAAAAAGGCCAGACACACATCCAACAGACATGCGTCCAGCCATCCATTTTTTACTTACAGTTATTTTGGCAAAAAACTCAATCCAACTCTTCGTCTACATACTTCTGTATATTAGAAGCATTCACATACTTCCTAACCTTCGCCCCGTCAGTAATGACAAGCGTCGGGGCCTGACGAATCCCATACTGCTTGACAAGCTCGGGATTCTGCTCAGCATCGATGATCTCCAGTTCTTCGCCTTCCAGCATTTTCTTTGCCATACGGCAGTTCGGACAAGTGCTGGTCGTAAAAAGATATTTATGAGATTCCACAGGCTGGATCTCCACCTCGTCACCCTTCATGGTCATCACACTGGTGTGGACCTTTTTCAGCTGGGAATGGGTAATATCATAGAGGGTACGATTCTTGTACTCCTGGGTCTTACCATCATTCCAGTTCTGTACAGGGCGGTAATATCCTGTGATACGGCTGTAAACTTCAGCCTTCTTTCCACATTTCGGGCAGGTGAAATGCTCGCCACTGATGTAGCCGTGCTCCTGACATACGGAATAGGTCGGTGAGATGGTGTAATAGGGCAGGCGATAATTCTCTGCGATCTTACGTACCAGCGCTGCCGCTGCCTTCCAGTCCGGAAGCTTCTCCCCAAGGAATGCATGGAATACGGTTCCTGAAGTATACAGAGTCTGCAGATCGTCCTGAATATCCAGTGCGTCAAAAATATCCGCAGTGTAATCAACCGGCAGATGAGAGCTGTTTGTGTAATACGGAGTGTCGCCCTCTTTTCCTGCTGTTTTGATATCCGGATAACGGCTTCTGTCGTGTTTGGCAAGACGGTATGCAGTGGACTCTGCCGGCGTTGCCTCCAGGTTGAAAAGCTCTCCCGGATACTGCTCCTGATAGTCTGAAAGACGGCTTCTCATATGCTCCAGAACCTCTTTTGTAAACTTCTGGGTTTCCGGATCTGTCATGTCTTTTTTCAGCCAGCAGGCATTTAAGCCCGCTTCGTTCATTCCCACAAGACCGATGGTGGAAAAATGATTGTCAAAGCTTCCAAGATATCTCTTCGTGTACGGATACAGTCCCTCATCCAGAAGCCTACTGATCACATCTCTCTTGATATGAAGAGATCTTGCGGAGATATCCATCATGTGGTCCAGGCGCTGATAAAATTCCTTCGGCGTTCTGGAAAGGTATGCGATACGCGGCATATTGATGGTAACAACGCCTACAGAGCCTGTACTCTCACCGGAGCCAAAGAATCCACCACTCTTTTTGCGGAGCTCACGGAGATCCAGGCGGAGGCGGCAGCACATGCTGCGGATGTCGCTTGGCTTCATATCACTGTTGATATAATTGGAAAAATACGGAGTACCGTACTTGGAAGTCATCTCAAAGAGAAGACGGTTGTTCTCGGTATCAGACCAGTCGAATTCCTTTGTGATGGAGTAGGTCGGGATCGGATACTGGAATCCACGTCCGTTGGCATCTCCCTCGATCATGGTCTCGATAAATGCCTTATTGACCATATCCATTTCTTTCTTACAGTCCTTATATTTGAAATCCATGTCCTTGCCGCCTACGATAGCCGGAAGCTCTGCAAGGTCATCCGGAACGGTCCAGTCCAGTGTAATGTTGGAAAATGGTGCCTGAGTGCCCCAGCGGCTTGGAGTATTTACGCCATATACAAAGGACTCAATGCATTTCTTAACCTCCGGATAGGAAAGGTTGTCTGCCTTTACAAAAGGTGCCAGATAAGTATCAAAGGATGAAAATGCCTGTGCGCCCGCCCACTCGTTCTGCATGATACCCAGGAAATTTACCATCTGGTTGCAGAGTACACTTAAATGCTTTGCAGGTGCAGAAGTGATCTTACCCTCAATACCACCAAGTCCCTCTCGGATCAGCTGCTTCAGGGACCAGCCTGCACAGTAACCGGTCAGCATGGACAGATCATGGATATGGATATCTGCATTTCTGTGTGCATCTGCGATCTCGTTGTCGTAGATCTCAGACAGCCAGTAGTTTGCGGTAACTGCTC
The DNA here is from genome assembly GCF_008679485.1 of Blautia sp. LMAG:89. Lineage (NCBI taxonomy): Bacteria > Bacillati > Bacillota > Clostridia > Lachnospirales > Lachnospiraceae > Blautia > Blautia sp. LMAG:89. The sequence goes on from NZ_NANC01000004.1 coordinate 562,359, forward strand.
CGGAGTTGCTTAAGATCAGACCTCCTACAGAATAAGTAACCGTTGAGTTCTCCTTTACACGCCAGTCCTCAACCTTTACATAGCTGTTTACGATTTCTTTATAGTCAAGGATGGTGGATTTCATATTGCGGATCTTCTCACGCTGCTTACGATAAAGGATATACGCCTTGGCAACATCAGAATATCCGGCCTGGATCAGTACGTTCTCCACACTGTCCTGGATATCCTCAACAGAAATCCGGTTGTTCTCGATCTTATTCTGAAAATCCGCTGTAACACGAAGTCCCAGAAGATCGATCATATCCGAACTGTAATTCTTACCTTTGGCATCAAATGCCTTGTCAATTGCCGCGGTGATCTTCCCCATTTTAAATTCGTCTAATTCACCGTCTCTTTTTACTACCTGAAACATAAGAAAATGCCTCCCTCATGCATTTATTTATAAGCGGATATTCCATTCCGCCTCACTTGCCTGCTTACGAACACACTCCGTTTCACAATCTGTGTTCAAAGCGCTGTAGGCTTATTGTATCAGACACGCCTCTTTGCGTCAACATAAAAAGCACCATATATAGTGCCCATTTTGTTCACGGTACTATATATGGTACTGAGTAGATATTTTAACATTATGTGACTTTCGGATAGATTTCCCGCGGAACTCTTGCTTTTACAGCAATCCCTCCTTCGGTATACTCTTCCGAAAGAAGCTGTCCATACTCACGGATCAGCTGGATCTGACCGGCCTCCGAATAAGGAAAAAGCCGTTCCATATAAATCTGTCCTTCTGCCAGTATCTCAGAAAGAAGCTGCTTAAATTCCTCAAGCCCCTCTCCTGTCCGTGCGGAAATCTTCAGCGTATGGTCTGCTCGGAGATCCCGAAAGCTCTCCCCGGAAACACGGTCCTGCTTGTTAAAAAGTGTGATCGTCTTTTTTCCCAGAGCACCAAGCTCTTTCAGGGTTTCATATACGATATGCATCTGTATCTCCGCCTGAGGATTGGATGCATCTACCACATGAATGATATAATCCGCATATTTGGCTTCCTCCAGGGTACTCTTGAAGGCTTCCACCAGATTGTGGGGAAGCTTGCGGATAAAGCCTACGGTATCCGTAAGAAGAAGCTGCTGTCCGTCATCCAGTGTCAGAAGACGGGTAGTCGGATCCAGTGTGGCAAACAGCTTATCCTCCGAAAGCACCGAGGCGCCTGTCAGTGTATTCAGAAGCGTTGACTTTCCTGCATTGGTATAGCCAACAATGGCTGCTGTCTTCAGATTTCCCACCGCTCTTCTGGAACGGATCAGCTCTCTGTGCTTTTCCACCTGGGAAAGCTCCTGCTTCAGTGCGGATATCCTGTTCCGGATCAGACGACGGTCTGTCTCCAGCTTTTTCTCACCAGGGCCTCTGGTTCCGATTCCTCCTCCAAGTCGCGAAAGAGAAGAACGTAGTCCCACAAGACGTGCAGACCGGTAACGAAGCTGTGCAAGCTCTACCTGGATCTTGCCTTCACTTGTGACGGCACGCTTCGCAAAAATGTCAAGGATCAGCAGGGTACGATCCATAACCTTGCACTCCAGCTCCCGCTCCAGATTATTCATCTGGGCAGGAGAAAGCTCATCGTCACAGATCACACCATTGGCATCCAGGGCATAGAGAAGACCTTTTACCTCTTCGATCTTGCCTTTTCCGATATAGGTGCCCGGATGTACGGCCTCACGATTCTGAATGATCCTGCCTGCAACCGCCGCACCTGCCGTAGCCGCAAGTTCTCCAAGCTCATCCAGGGATTCCTCCATGTCATCCCCCCGATCTGCCTGGACACCGATCAGGATAACCCTGTCCTGTATTTCCTCAAAATATTCCATATCAGCCCTCCGAAGACGTTCTGGTTTTCAGAAAAGCCCGCTCTTTTTTTGCAGCGGAATCTTCAGGGAACATCTCAATATATTCCTGGACCTTGGTCAGTGCAGTAGCAAAATCCAGCTTTTTTTCATAGGCTACGATCTCATTGAACAGAAGACTCTGCATCTCGTCTGTGGTAGCTGTCGGAAGGCCTTTTGTGATGTTATCAAGAGCGGAATCATAATCTCCGCTTCGGATATCGCACAGTGCCAGACCATTATAGCCCTTGGCGGAATCACCCACTGCGGAAATATACTGCTTGTACATTGCCTGGGCATTTTCCACATCATCCTGGGCCAGATATACCATTCCCAGAAGAAGCAATGCTTCCGTATTATCCTTCTTGGTTGCTTCCAGAAGCTCTTTTTTTGCGTTGCTGTAGTCTTCCATATAGTAGTAGACACGGCCTCTGTCACAGTGGTCCTGGGCATCTTTGGCCTCAGAAGAAAGAGCAGCTTCCAGATATCTGGTTCCGTCCGCTTCCATATCCTTGTCCAGATATGCCTCATAGATCTCGATCGCCATATCATAGGTGGAATCTTCTCCATAGGCCTGTTTGAAGTTAGATGCGGCTTCTTCGTAGGAATCCATGGCAAGGGCAACCTTTCCGGTGAGGAAATAACTGCCTGCATCCATGGAAAAATCTTCTCCAAGTGTCTGGCAGTCTGCCATGGCATCCTCGTATTTTCCAGACTTCAGCTCTGCAGTAGCCCGGTAGGACAGGATATCCTTACGAAGGCTTTTGCTTACTTTATCGCAGTTCAGAGCTTCCGTGAAGCTATTCACCGCATCCTCATATTTGCCAAGACGCAAGCTTGCGATACCTGCCCCGCGATAGGACTGTGCCAGCTTCACTCCGTTCTGGATAGAGCTCTGGTACTCCTCCAGGGCATACTTGTAGCTTCCCTGGGAAAGATCCTTTCCGGCCTGTTCATATATTTTTGTTTTTTCACTGCCACAGCCGCCCAGAAGCAAGGCTCCTGTAACGGCTGCAAGAATCAATACGGTCTTTGTTTTTTTCATGGAATTCCTTATTCTACAACAAGCCCTTCGGCTTCCATCACATCAACAACACTATCTACATATTTATGGCAGAGATCATCCGTTCCCGCTTCTACCATAACACGGATCAGCGGCTCTGTACCACTCTCACGTACCAGGATACGTCCGTCATCACCAAGTGCCTCTGCGGCTGCCTCAATGGCTGCTTTTACCTTTTCGTTCTCCAGTGCTGTTTTCTTGTCGGAAACACGCACATTCCGGAGAAGCTGCGGATAAACCTTCATCTCCTTTGCAAGGTCGCAGAGTGTGGCCTTCTGATCCACACATGCCTCCATGATCATAAGAGAAGTCAGGATCCCGTCACCGGTAGCGGAATAGCGGCTGAAGATGATATGTCCGGACTGTTCACCACCGATACTGTAATTGTTTTCCATCATGTTCTCGGCAACGTATTTATCACCAACTGCAGTCTGCTCATAGTCGATGCCTTCACGCTCCAGAGACTTGTAAAGACCAAGATTGGACATAACGGTTGTTACAACTGTATTTCCGTTGAGCTGGCCTTTCTCTCTTAAATATTTGCCGCACACATACATGATCTTATCACCGTCAATGATGTTTCCGCGGTGGTCTACGGCGATACAGCGGTCTGCATCACCATCGTATGCAAAACCGATATCCAAGCCTTTATCTACCACGAACTGTCTCAGAACTTCAATGTGTGTGGAACCGCAGCCACGGTTAATGTTGGTTCCGTTTGGCTCATTGTTGATCACATAGGTTTTTGCACGAAGTGCGTCAAAAACGCTCTTGGCAATGGCGGATGAGCTTCCGTTGGAGCAATCCAGCCCAACCTTGATATTTTTGAAATCATGGCATGGGATAGAGATCAGATGTCCGATATAACGGTTTCTTCCGGATGCAAAATCCACAGTACAGCCGATATCTTCTCCGGTTGCCAGCGGAAGCTCCTCGATCTCGCCGTCCAGATATGCCTCGATACGTGCTTCAATATCTGCGGAAATCTTCTGTCCGTTCTCATTAAGGACCTTGATTCCATTATCATTAAACGGATTATGGCTTGCGGAAATCATGATACCGCAGTCAAAATCTTCTGTACGTACCACATAGGATACACTTGGAGTTGTGGTCACATGAAGCAGATAGGCATCTGCTCCGGATGCGGTAAGTCCTGCCGCAAGGGCATACTCAAACATGTAACTGCTTCTTCTTGTATCCTTGCCGATCACGATCTTCGCCTTGTGATCTCTGCCGTAATACCAGCCGAGATAACGTCCCACGCGAAATGCATGATCTGCTGTAAGTTTTACATTTGCTTCACCACGAAAACCATCTGTTCCGAAATATTTACCCATAATGTTCTCCTTTATTACTGATACAGTCCTTCCGGATAAACGCCGTCATCTGTAAGTTTTTTGAATGCAGCCTGTACAGATGCCTTATCCTCCTGATAGGTAACACCGAACCACTCGTCCTTTGTCTCAAGAACATCTACCGCTGCTTTTCCGGAATGGATCAGCTGGTCGATAAGCTCAGGAAGAAGATACTCTTTTTTGATGTCTCCCTCTTTGATCCCACCAAGGAACTCAACGAAGCCTTTCTCAAGGATCTCCATAAATTCCGGTGTCAGTCCCCACATATTCATGGAAACAAGGTTCTTTGTATCCAGTGTTTCTGCTGTACCATCGTCATTTCTTGTCTCTGCGCCGTCTGCTGTCTTGAAGATGTTATGTGTCTCTGTAACGCCCACAAGCTTGCCGTCCTCAATATGGCACACTCCTCTTGTGACGCTTCCGTTGTCACTTAATGTATTTCCAAGGCGGAAACCTGCCATGCAGATGTGCATCGGGCCATCCTGCGGATGATCCTGTACCAGGTAGTCATGCACCTTTACGTAGGCTTCTTTTCCGTAGTAGTCATCTGCATTGATTACAGCGAATGGCTCGGAAAGGACTTTCTTTGCTGCCAGTACAGCGTGTCCGGTTCCCCATGGCTTGGTACGGTCCGCCGGTTTTGTAAAATCGCCCGGAAGATCGTCGATCTCCTGGAATGCATAAGCAACTTCTGTAATTTTGGAGATACGCTCTCCGATCACTTTTTTGAATTCATCTTCAAGGTCTTTGCGGATGATAAATACGACCTTGTTGAATCCTGCCTCCAGTGCATCATGGATGGAATAGTCCATAATGATCTCGCCCTTCGGGCCTACCGGTGCAAGCTGCTTGATTCCTTTTCCAAAACGACTGCCGATACCGGCTGCCATGATCACCAATGCTGTCTTTTTCATTTTCGTTTCCTCCTGATTTATTATAATTTTTTGAACTCTGTAGCTGTAATCAGCGCTTACTCCTGTTCATTCAGCTTTGTCAGCTTCACTGCCTGGTCTGCTGCGATCAGACTGTCAATGATCTCATCCAGATCTCCGTTAAGGATATTCTCAAGACGGTGAAGGGTAAGCTTGATCCTATGGTCTGTTACACGTCCCTGAGGGAAGTTATAGGTACGGATCTTCTCGGAGCGGTCGCCTGTACCGATCTGACTTCTCCTTGCCTCTGCCTCAGCGTCATGCTGTTTTGCAAGCTCCATCTCATACAGACGGGAACGGAGCACACGAAGTGCTTTATCCTTGTTCTTAAGCTGAGACTTCTCATCCTGGCAGGAAATCACGATTCCTGTAGGGATATGAGTAAGACGTACTGCGGAGTCTGTGGTGTTGACACACTGACCACCGTTTCCGGATGCACGGAACACATCGAATTTACACTCATTGAGATCCAGATGGAAATCAATTTCTTCCGCCTCCGGCATGATTGCTACCGTACAGGTAGAGGTATGAATCCTTCCGCCGGACTCTGTCTCCGGTACTCGCTGTACACGGTGAACACCGCTTTCGTATTTCAGTCTGGAATATGCACCCTCACCTTTGATCATGAAGGTAACCTCCTTGAAGCCGCCGATGCCGTTCTCATTGAGGCTGAGCATCTCGGTTTTCCAGCGGCGGGACTCCGCGTATTTCACATACATACGATAAATCTCTGCTGCAAAAAGTGCTGCCTCATCACCGCCTGCACCTCCACGTATCTCAACGATAACGTTCTTGCTGTCGTTAGGGTCCTTCGGAAGAAGAAGGATCTTCAGCTCATGCTCCAGCTCCTCCACTCTCTTTTTTGCATCGGAAAGCTCTTCCTTCAACATCTCACGCATCTCTTCGTCCTTCTCGCTCTCCAGCATGGAAAGACTGTCCTCGATGGTTTCCTTGTTTTTCTTATATTCTTTATATGCGTCAACGATTGGCTGCAGGTCGCTCTGCTCCTTCATCAGCTTCTGAAAATGTGCCGGATCGTCGGTTACTCCCGGTTCTCCCAGCTCATTGAGAAGCTCTTCAAAACGTACCAGCAGATCATCCAGTTTATCAAACATGTATTTCCTCCTGTTTCTGTCCAAGCACCACACGGTCAAGGCCCGGCAGATCCTTTACGATCTGAACCCCGGTAAAACCGGCTGCTTTCATCATTGTACTGACCGCCTCCCCCTGGGTGCAGCCGATCTCATACAGAAGCCATCCGCCTGGTTTCAGGTACCTTCCGGCCTCTGCTGTGATCTTTCTGTAAAAATAAAGCCCGTCTTCCATTCCGTCAAGGGCCTTCCTCGGATCATGAAGGCGGACTTCTTCCATCAGTGTTTCAATTTCTTCTGTTGCGATATAAGGCGGGTTTGAAATAAGGATATCATATTTCCCACTATCTTTTCCACCTTTTTCACAAAAATACGGTGCTGAGAACAGATCGCTTTCCACAAAATCCGCCCGGTTCTCCACCTTTAGAATACCTGCATTCTTTTTTGCCACTTCCAGTGCTTCCGGTGAAACATCCACACCGGTCCCACAGGCATCCTGCCGTTCCAGAAGAAGGCTGAGCAGGATGCAGCCGGAGCCGGTACACATATCCAGGATCTCCGGTTTTTCCACATCCCCAAGGTGTTTCAATGCCTCTTCCACCAGAGTCTCCGTATCCTGTCTCGGGATCAGCACGTTTTCATTTACATAAAACTCATAGCCCATAAAAAAAGCCTGATGAGTCAGCTGCTGTACAGGAATATGTCCTGCCCGCCTGTCGATCAGCGTAAGATACTCTGCTGCGGTCTCATCAGACACCGGTTCATCTCCATGCGCAAAATAATATGCCCGATTCTTTCCGGTCTTAAATTCCAGAAGGAGCCAGGCATCCAGCCCGGCTTCTTCCAATCCGTTATCTTTCAGTATTGTTGTTCCTTTTTTCAGAAGGGACTCAAGAGTCTGCATTTTCTGTCTCCTCTGTCTCATATGGGATGTCCAGGTCAAATTCCTCTTTCAGATAGGCTCTCCAATCAAAAACAGCCTCAACTGCTTTGATGGCTACCTCTGCCATATCTGCAGTAGGCTCCTTTGTGGTGAATTTCTGCATGGCAAGACCTGGTTTACTCATAATGCCCGCAAATTTACTGTCTGTTCTTCCTGCCCACTGGATGATCTCAAAGGAAATCCCCGCAACTACCGGTACCATGAGAAGTCTTCCCAGCAGTCTCACCCAGTAAAACGGCACCGCCACAAACACAAAATGCAGCACAATACTTACCAGCATGACCAGAAACAGAAAGCTTGTTCCACAGCGCTTATGAAGCCTAGAGCTCTTTAACACATTCTCTACCGTCAGAGGCAGACCATGCTCCACACAGTTGATACATTTGTGCTCCGCACCGTGATACATAAATGTCCTCTGGATATCCTTCATTCTGGAAATCAGGAACATATATCCCATAAACAGTGCCAGCTTCACAAAGGCTTCCATTATGGTGACCAGAAATTCCGAAGCACCTACCCCTCGGATCAAACTAGCCAGTACATACGGAAGAAACATAAAAGCAGCCACAGAAACCACCATGGAGGTAGCTACCGTAATGTAAAGAAGCCACTTGAACTGCTTATCCTCTTTGGCTTTCTTTGCAGAACGCTCTTCTTCTGTAAGCTGCTCATTCTTCCTGGCTGTTTCCTCATCTTCCTCGTCTCCTGCGATCTCCGCAGAATACATCAGGCATTTCGTGCCTACCACAAGAGAATCCACAAAGCTTACCACACCACGGATGATCGGTTTCTTCAGAAATGCGTGATTTCCGAAGATACATTTATAATCCTCTACCTTCAGCTCGATCTCCTGGTCCGGGCGGCGCACTGCGATAGAATATTTGTCCTTGTGGCGCATCATGATGCCTTCCATGACCGCCTGTCCGCCGATATTCGATGATCTCATTCATTCTCTCCTGTGCAAATTAAAAATTTTTCAGTTAAAGAAAGGTTGAGATTTCCCAACCTCAACCTTCTCATTTCCTGTATTCGCAATAATTACTTATTCAGGCCGTATTTCTTGTTGAACTTATCGATACGTCCACGAGCCTGTGTAGCCTTCTGCTGTCCTGTGTAGAACGGATGGCATTTGGAACAGATCTCAACATGGATGTCCTCTTTAGTAGAACCTGTTACGAAAGTGTTTCCGCAGTTGCAGGTTACAGTTGCCTGATAGTAGTTCGGATGGATTCCTTCTCTCATGATTTTCACCTCTCTATATATTTAATATTATTCGTATTCAATTGACGAATTCCATTTTAAACAGCTTGCTAAGTATAACATAGCTTTCCGTAAAATGCAAGGACTTTATAAAAATTTCTGTTTCTTTACAGTCTGTACCAGTTCTGCATTGTTCCTGGTTCTGGCAAAGGTATTCAGGATCTGTTCTACTGCCTCATCCGCTTTCATTCCGTTAAGAGCTTTTCGCATAATATAAACCGCTTCCTGTTCATCCTTGCTGAGAAGCAGATCCTCTCTTCTGGTTCCGGATTTCTGGATATCAATGGCCGGGAATACCCGTTTCTCCTGTAATTTACGATCCAGGACAAGCTCCATATTACCGGTTCCCTTGAACTCCTCATAAATAACATCGTCCATCTTGCTTCCGGTATCCACAAGTGCAGTTGCCAGAATCGTCAGGCTTCCGCCCTCGCGCATATTACGGGCTGCGCCAAAAAATCTTTTGGGCATATGGAGAGCCGCCGGGTCAAGACCACCGGATAAGGTTCTTCCGCTTGGCGGGATGATCAGATTATAGGCTCTGGCAAGTCGTGTGATCGAATCCAGAAGAATGATCACATCCTGTTTATGCTCTACAAGACGGCGCGCACGCTCCACAACCATCTCGGAAACTCTCTTATGATGTTCCGGAAGTTCATCAAATGTAGAATAGATCACTTCCACATTCGGTCCCTGGATCGCCTCTCTGATATCGGTAACCTCCTCAGGACGCTCATCGATCAGAAGAATGATCAGATGCATATCTCTGTTATTCCTGAGGATAGACTTGGCAACATCTTTCAGAAGGGTTGTCTTACCTGCCTTTGGCGGAGATACGATCATTCCTCGCTGACCCTTTCCGATAGGACTGATCAGATCCACGATACGCATGGCCGTTGTACCGCCTGCACGCTCCATGACAAGTCTCTCATTCGGAAAGATCGGTGTCATATCTTCAAAATTATACCGTCTCTGTCCCTCACTCGGATGAAAACCGTTAATGGAAGATACGTAGAGAAGGGCACTGAACTTCTCTCCCTGGGTCTTGATACGGATATTTCCCTGGATGATATCACCTGTCTTTAAATTAAAGCGGCGGATCTGGGAAGGAGAAACATAAATGTCGTTCTCACCCGGCATATAATTCTCACATCGGATAAAGCCATATCCATCCGGAAGGACCTCTAGGATCCCGTTAGCCTTTTCACCACTGTCCAGCTGGGTGGATTCTGACGGGACATTCCCGTTCTCCCTTGTAGCTTCCCGGTTATATTCACGGTTGTACTCTCTGCGGATATTTGTGCTTCTGTGTTCCTGCTCATTCTTATCACTACGATATTCCTTCCGCTGCTCCTGAAGTCCTTCCCCTGCCGGACGGGTACGATATTCTGTTTTTTCCGAATCATAGCTTTTTTCTTTTACAGTATTTTCTGCCGGTGTACTTTTGTGTACTTCTTCGGGATTTCCTCTGTCGGACTCTTTGGCGTCCTCCTCCAGCATCCGCTCGATCAGTGCCGGTTTTCTCAGAGTAGAAATTCCCTTCATCCCTCTCGCCTTTGCCAGATCCTTCAACACCGCCAGAGATAATGATTCATACTTTTCTCTCATATTAAATCCTCTATTCTTAAATCTGATAAATTATATATTTGTTGTTTATGGAATCAGATACAACCTGACATGGCTGCACTTTTTTTGAATGAAAGCGTGTTTTCAGCTTATGTTTCATTATACACACCTTATAGAGTCTATTGCAAGAAATATTTATCGACATTTTTTTTATACTTTTCTCACAAAAAAGAAAAAATCTGCCCGGGAGATCTCTTCCCGGACAGATCCAACGTTCCTGTATGCTTCTTTTTTAGCTCCAGAACGGTCCGTATATATCCATGACCCTCTGGATACGTTCATCAGTAATTTTATTCAGAGCCGCTACGATCGCTGCATACGTTTTTGGTCTCTGTCTCTTAAGTGTTGACGGACTTGTTACATACTCAAGCACTGATTCTGCAAAATATTCTGAACTGTTCTGCGTTGCATAGCTTCTGTTGATACCTGTAAATTTGGATTTTTCGCTGTTATAAACTGCGGCAAAATCACTTGTTCTGTCTACGTTTCCCGCAACAAAAGCAAGGAAATGTCCCAGTTCATGGTAGATTGTCTCATTCTCAAAACGAAGGATGATGCTTCTTGAATGTGCGTTAAAGCAGCCTCCGTAGTTAACAGACGGATCGATCGTTACAGTAAATCCAAGCTTCTTGTAGGCTTTGAGCACCCTGCTGTCCATCTTCGGTGCAATGGAAGCAATATTGCTTACTGAATATTTGCTGTCCATGTTGATGCTTTCTACTTTTTTTGTGGAAGCTGCATTCGCTTTGCCGGCAGTAGCTGAAGCCGCCATGACTGTTGTGGTCGTCTGAATGGTTGTAGTTACTTTCCGTGTCTGAACGGCTGTTTTTGATTTCTTTGTGTATTTCTGTGTTGTTGCAGTCTTAACTGTCTTTAATGTTTTTACGGTTGTATTTCTGTTTGTTTTCTTTGTGGTCGTACTCTTCTTATTGGTAGTCGGAAGCTTCTTGGTATAAGTCTTGGTCGCCGCTTTTTTCAGCTTAACTTTTTTTCTGGTTGTCTTGGTATTTGAAGTCGTTTTGGTAGTCACCTTCGGTTTTGAAGCAAGTGGAGTGTCATCCTCTGTGATGGTAGTTTCCATTACCGGATCTGTAAAATCCGGAAACTCCGGAACCTGTGACGACTGCCAGACATTAAAGCCACCTGCCAGTACAATAACAGCTGCGAGACATCCTGCCAAAGCTTTTTTCCTGCCCGTAAAAATTTTACGAATATCTGTTCTTTTCATATCATTCACACCTTTCTGAAAGCCGACGTTTCAGTTTCCACCCCAAACCGGATTTTAGGCATCAAAAAAACCGCTTATTCTAACAAAATAAACGGCCGCATCAAAACACATATCCTTGTTCATAGATGTTATCTGAATACGTCATTAAATCGGAATTTAATGCGGCAACCGGCTGTCATAGTCATCCTTCGAACCTTAGACCCATGGCTTTGCGTCCCTGTCTTTCAACAGGTTTGCCCTTATATGTATAGTATATGTTTTTTTCCCTGAAATGTCAACATTTTCACCTACATTTTGAGCCTTGCTCCTGTCTTTTTTTCACGGAATCTGCTATACTGTTCAAAAAGAAAGCATGATATAACAGGAGAACGGAAACTATGTCAAAATTTTTACCAGTCCGTCTCTTTTTTGTATGGCTGCTTTTCGGAATCCTGCTGGCAGGCTGTGGAAATTCTCCTTCCTCCGATGAAGAACCTCCGGTATATTCTCCGGCCAGAGTCCTCACCCCGGAGGCCCCCGGCAAAAAAACACTGGGCAGTTCCCCTCTGATCCTGGATATTTCCAATCAGGATCAGGGGTATCTGACTGCAGAATCCGATTCCGATGATTCCCGCATGAACATTCAGCTTACTGCTCCCTCCGGTGTGGTCTATTCCTATTTTCTGGAACCTGATGAACAGACGGTATTTCCCTTTTCCGAAGGCTCCGGTGAGTATCTCATCACCTGCTATCAGCAGGTTGATGGAAACCAGTATGCCGCCCTTTACACGGAAACGCTCACAATAAAGCTTCAGAATGAGTTTCTTCCGTTTCTGTATCCAAACCAGTACGTGGACTTTTCTTCCAAAAGTAAAACCTGCAAACTGGCAGCCTCTCTTGTCAAAGAAGACATGACCGATATCGACATCCTGAAAACCTTCTATACATATGTTACCAGTCATATTTCCTACGATTATGACAAAGCTGATTCTGTCGAAGCCGGTTATCTTCCTGATGTAGATGATACTTTAAGCACCGGCACGGGGATCTGTTTTGATTACGCTGCACTGACTACTGCAATGCTCCGCAGCCAGGACATTCCCTGCAAGCTTCAGATCGGCTATTCCGGTGATGTAAAACATGCATGGATCGATGTTTATATCCGTGGCAGAGGCTGGGTGACAAAGGCAGTATCTTTTGACGGAGACACCTGGAAGCTGATGGATCCCACCTTTGACGCCAACAGTGATGGTGATGAAGCGATCCAGGAATATATCGGTGATGAAAGCAATTATACGGTACAGTTCACGCGCTGACCCACTAAAGGAGACCTTATTATGAAAAACAAACTGACAGCCCGGGAATTATCCAGTTTCTGCGGGCAGATGGGAATGCTTCTGCATTCCGGCATATCCACAGCTGAAGGACTTCACATCCTCTGTGACGAAAGCAAGACCGATGCAGACCGGCAGATCCTCACACCCCTGATCCGTTCCGTGGAAGAAAACGGTTCTCTTTCCCGGGCTCTTGACGAATCCGGGGTCTTTCCCTCATCCATGACCGCTTATGTCCGGACCGGCGAGGAAACCGGCTGCCTGGATGAGATCATGGAAAGTCTCAGTTCCCACTATGAACAGGAGGAAGAAATCTCCGGACAGATACGGTCTGCAGTCACTTACCCGCTGCTCATGCTTGGCATGATGGCTGTTGTGATCCTGGTCCTTCTGATAAAAGTCCTGCCGGTATTTCAACAGGTATTTAACCAGATGGGAATGGAAATGAACGGGGTTTCCCGGGGACTTCTGAATGCAGGCAACGTGATCAGCCGGTATTCCTCTGTTTTTCTGATCCTCGCCGTAGCCCTCATTGGCTGCATCCTGTTTTTCAGTCTTACGGAAAAAGGTCACAGCCAGCTGCGAAAAATGGTCATCCATCTCCCGTTTTTCCGTGAGATCCCGGTTGCCATGGATTACAGTCGTCTGACCCAGGGCCTTTCCCTGGGGCTTCGGAGCGGACTTTCCCCGGAAACCAGCCTGGAGCTTACAAAGGATCTGATCTCACAGCCGGTGATACTCGAAAGACTCCGGAAGGCTTCCTCTATCCTGGATAGCGGAGAAACTTTTTCCAGGGCCCTTACAGAATCCGGTCTGTTCGGCGGCATGGAAGGCCGTCTCATCACGATATCCTTCTATTCCGGTTCCAGTGACGAAACCTTCCGCAGGCTTTCCCGGCAGTACACCGAAAGATCCATAGATCTGATCTCACAGGCAGTCTCCATTGTGGAGCCTACCATCGTGATCCTGCTGTCTCTTCTTGTGGGGCTAGTCCTTTTATCCGTCATGATGCCGCTTCTGGGGATCCTCTCAGATTTTGCAATGTAAGGTGGTGACCGCATGGAACTTTTTGAAAGCCGCAGAACAAAATTTCTCAGAGCATTTTTTCTTCTCTTTCCGGCGCTGCTTCTGGTTTTATCCTGCACCTTGTTTGTGGCAGGTGTCAGCAGCACCTCCGACCAGGCCGTACACAAAGAACAGGATGCTCTGGAACAGGCACTGAAAAACGGTGCCATCCGCACCTATGCCCTCACAGGCACATATCCCGAAAGCCTGTCCCAGCTTCTCTCGGATTATCATATCACTTATGACAAAACCAAATTCGTAGTAGAGTATGTTCCTAACGGTTCCAATCTCCTGCCGTCTATCAGCGTGATCGCTCTGTCCGGCAGTGCGAAAGGAGGGAATGCCTCATGAATCACCGGAAGAACACCGGACATTCCGTTTCTTCTCTTTTTTCGTTTCTTCTTTTTGGTGTTTTTGTTCTGTTCCTTATACTGATGCTGCTATTTTCCGCCCGGATTTACCAGCAGACTGTGAAACAGACTGACTCCGATTCCGAGCTTGGGACCGCAGCAACTTATCTGACTACCAAATTCCGGCAGCACGACCGCGGCGATGAGATCTTTTCCGGTTCCCTGGATGATATTCCTGCCCTTTGTTTCCGGGACGATATCAAAGGAAAAGAATATATCACGTATATTTACCTGAAGAATGACAGTCTGATGGAGCTTTTCACTGCAAAAAGCTCTCAGGCCAGTTCCGATGCAGGAACCGTCATCTCACAGCTTTCCGATTTCCGGTTTTCGGAAATGCAAAATGGTTTTTACCACTTTTCCCTGGAAAGTACCACGGGAGTCCGCTCGGAATTCCTGCTTCATCGCACTGGCAAAAAGGAGGCATCATGAAAGAATCAAGACATAATTCCGGTACCAGCCTTTTTCTGATGGAAATGATCCTTGCCCTTTTGTTTCTGTCACTTTCCTCAGCTGCCTGCATCCAGATCTTCGCGGCAGCACGGAAAAACCGGCTCCAGGCAGAACAGTGGAACCAGATCCAGGCTCTCACAACCTCCGTGGGCGAGATACTGGAAGGCACTGACGGAACCGATGAACAGTTCCTCTCTCTGCTTCCGGGGGGCATCAAAAAGAACACCAACCTGATCTGGTATTATGACCGTAACTGGCAGAGCTGCTCTTCCGGAGAAGCCGCCTGTGAAATGATCCTGGAAACAGATATTTCTTCTTCAGAAAAATCCGGCGAGCTTTCTTTCCGGCAGCTTTCCAACTGCAGTGAGCTTTACCGGATCACCCTGCGTTTTCCTGTTGATGACTACAGAAGGGAGGCTGTACATTGAAACAGAAGCATACGTTTTTTGTAACTGTCGGCATTCCTTCCCTGTTTCTTATCTTCTCTGTGCTGTGTCTCTGTGTACTTGCTCTGCTTACTCTTGGAAGCTCCAGATCCAGTCTTAACACAGCCAGACATTCTATGGAACAGACCGAAAATTATTACACCGGCTGCGCAAGCGCCACGGAAACCGTTTCAGAAATCCGTGATGATCTGGAGCAATACAGGGAAAAAGCTTCCGATGAGACCAGATATTTTTCCATGATACAAAAGCTTGCGGACACAAGGAACGATCTCAGCTGGGATTCCCACAGCCACACCCTTTCCTTCTCCGTTGGAATTTCCGAGACACAACAGCTTTCTGTAGTGCTTGAGATTTTTTACCCGCAGGAAAAAAGCTCTTCCGCTTATCAGATCCTGCAATGGAACACAGAGCTTACCGGATCCTGGCAACCTGACAACCACCAGAATGTATTTAAAGGAGAATAAACCTATGGATACCCCTATTCCTGAATTTTTAGCAGAAGCTGCCAACCGGCGTGTCTCTGATATCTTTATCATCGCAGGCCGCCCCCTGGCAGAAAAGATCGACGGTCATCTTTTGGACCGTGGTGACAGGCTGATGCCTGATCAGACAGAAAATTTACTCCGCACCATTTACGGCCTTGCGGAAAACCGCGATATATCCCGTCTTATGGAAACCGGTGATGATGACTTTTCTTTTTCCATTCCCGGTGTTTCCAGATTTCGTGTCAATGCCTACAAGCAGCGTGGTTCCCTAGCTGCCGTGATCCGCGTGATCGCCTTCCGGCTACCGGATCCTGCAGAGCTTTCCATTCCCGAGGATGTGATGAACATCTCCGACTATACCCGTGGCATGGTCCTTGTTACCGGTTCTGCCGGAAGCGGTAAATCCACCACCATGGCCTGTCTGATCGACCGAATCAACCATACCCGGGAAGGCCATATCATCACTCTGGAGGATCCTCTGGAATATCTCCACCGCCATGATCGCTGTATCGTCAGCCAGCGCGAGATCTGTACCGACACCGAAAGCTATCTGACTTCTCTTCGTGCCACACTACGCCAGAGCCCGGATGTGATCCTTCTTGGAGAGATGCGTGATCATGAAACCATCCAGACTGCCATGACCGCTGCGGAAACCGGTCATCTTGTCCTTTCCAGCCTGCATACTCTGGGAGCAGCCAACACCATCGAACGCATCATGGACGTGTTTGAGCCATCCCAGCAGCATCAGATCGCCCTCCAGCTTTCCATGGTCCTTCAGGCTGTGATCTCCCAGCAACTGATCCCGGATGTGGACGGACGCAACATTCCTGTTTTCGAGATCATGCGCCTGACTCCTGCCATCCGCAATATGATCCGCGACAATAAAGTACACCAGATCGAAGGCGTGATCTCCACATCCGGTCAGGAGCAGATGCGTTCTATGGACCAGAGCCTTCTGGAATTATATAAAAAAGGCCGTATCACCAGGGATACAGCTCTGAAATACGCTTTAAACGCGGACATGCTGAAGCGCAGACTTATGTAAGGATCTTCTCGGTATACCTCTGCCTGATATGTAAAAACACATAAAAAATCCCTTACCGATCTCTGATATGTTTCCGGAATACAGAACACATATCATTTTACAGATCCGGTAAGGGATTTCTTTATTTTCAATCCGATCTCGATCAAAAAGCCATTCCTTCTCTGTGATCGATCAATGCACTACATTTCCTACAATTCCATAAGAAACAATATACATAATGGCACTTGCCATAAAAAGTCCGCACAGGATCGCAATGGAGGATTTTTTGATATCCACCTCAAGAAGAGAGGCGATCAGTGCACCTGTCCAGGCTCCTGTGCCCGGAAGAGGGATTCCCACAAACAGCAAAAGTCCAAGAAATTCATATCTCTTGATCTGGTCACTCTTTCCCATAGCTCTGTTTTCCAGCTTTGTGATCAGACCTCTGAACGTCTTTGTTTTTTTCATCCATTTAAAGATCTGCCGGATAAAAAGCAGGATAAACGGAATCGGAATAATATTTCCCACGATACAGATCGGCAGTGCCTTCGCAGCCGATATCTTCAGCAAAGAAGCTGCCAGAAGGCCGCCTCGAAGCTCCAGTATCGGGATCATAGAAATGATGAACACAGCTCCCTCGGGAGAGATAAACTGTGCAAGGTGGTGTGAAAACCATTGTACCAGTACTTCCATAGTACCTCCTTAATTGTTATTTCTGCAGATATTCCGTCAGGAATTCTACCAGCTTTTTCATCTCCTCATCGGTACCGATGGTGATACGAAGATGATTGTCGATCCTGTCCTTCGGGAAATATCTTACATAGATATGTTTCTCCCTCAGTGCTGCGAAAAGCTCTTTGGCCGGACAGCTCTCATGTGTGGCAAAGATAAAGTTGGATCTGGAATCCTGGAAGGAAAATCCAAGCTTCCTGAGCTCTGCCTTTGTCCACTCTCTTGTTGTAATGATCTTATGGCAGCATTCCTCAAAATATGCCTTATCCTCCATAGATGCCACACCAGCCGCGATGGTAGTACGATCCATGGTATAGGAGTTAAAGGAATATTTCACATCATTGAGATATTTGATCAGCTCCGGATTTCCGAAGGCATATCCGATACGCATTCCTGCCAGGGATCTGGACTTGGAGAAGGTCTGCACAACAAGCAGATTATCATATTTTTCGATCAGCGGCAGTGCGGATGCTGCTCCGAAATCCACGTACGCCTCATCTACGATCACGATACTCTCCGGATTCTTTGCCACGATCTCCTCGATCTCAGAAAGAGGCATTTCCACGCCGGTCGGTGCATTGGGATTAGGGAATACGATTCCGCCGTTTTCACGGAAATAATCTTCCTTACGGATATGGAACTCCTCATCTAATGCCGGGCGCTCATATGGGATCCTTAAAAGATCTGCCCATACATCATAGAAAGAATAAGTGATGTCCGGGAACAGGATCGGTTTCTCTGAATTAAAAAATGTGAGAAAACACATAGCCAGTACGTCATCGGAACCAACGCCTGTAAATACCTGCTCGTCCTTCAGGCCGTAGAACGCGGCAATACTGTGTACCAGGTCTCCTGCTGTCGGATCCGGATAAAGTCTCAGGGTATCGGCATCAAGGGCCTTCAGCGCCTTCTCCACACCCGGAGCCGGTGAATATGGATTCTCGTTTGTATTCAGTTTGATCATGCCTCTCTCATTTGGCTGCTCGCCAGGAGTATACGGCACTACTTTTCGTATATTAGCTTCCCATGGTTTCATGCTGTGCTTAACCTCCTATCATATTCTTTTGCTATTGTACTCACTGCGAGGACATTTGTCAAAGGGTAATACCACCTGCTGGGAAACAAAAAGACACCCGTACCGGGTTACAGAGTACGGGTGTCTGATATATTCTTCTTAATGAAGGGCTGTTTTGGTTCGTATCAGGCGCTTAAGATCAGATACGTGCTACGCCTGTTGCTTTTGCTGCCTCTGCTACTGCTTTTGCGACAGCCGGTCCGACTCTCTTGTCGAATGCCTTCGGAATGATATACTCCGGAGAAAGCTCCTCATCTGTGATCAGATCTGCAAGAGCCTTGGAAGCTGCGATCTTCATCTCATCGTTGATATCACTTGCTCTTACATCAAATGCACCACGGAAGATTCCAGGGAATGCAAGAACGTTGTTGATCTGGTTCGGGAAGTCACTTCTCCCTGTGGAGATAACCTTTGCTCCGCCTGCTTTTGCGTCATCCGGGAAGATCTCCGGTGTCGGGTTTGCGCATGCGAAGATGATGGCATCTTTGTTCATGGTCTTAACCATCTCTGTTGTAACTGCTCCAGGAGCGGAAACACCGATAAATACATCCGCGCCAACCAGCATCTCTGCAAGAGATCCCTGTTTCTTCTGAAGGTTTGTGAGCTTGCTCATCTCTTCCTTAACCGGGTTCATTCCTTCTGTACGTCCCTCATAGATGGCACCCTTTCTATCGCAGAGTGTAACATCCTTGAAGCCTGCTTTCAGAAGAAGTCTGCAGATAGAGATAGCAGCTGCACCTGCACCGTTCATAACGATACGAACATCCTCTTTCTTCTTTCCGACAACCTTCAGAGCGTTTGTCAAACCTGCAAGTGTGATAACTGCAGTTCCGTGCTGATCATCGTGGAAGATCGGAATATCACATTTCTCTTTCAGTTTTTTCTCGATCTCAAAGCATCTCGGAGCGGAGATATCCTCAAGGTTAACACCACCGAAGGATCCGGAGATCATGTAAATAGTATTTACGATCTCGTCTACATCATGGCTCTTAATGCAAAGCGGGAATGCATCTACATCGCCGAATGCCTTGAACAGTACACATTTACCTTCCATTACAGGCATACCGGCTTCCGGTCCGATGTCACCAAGACCAAGAACTGCGGAACCGTCTGTTACAACAAGACACATATTCCATCTTCTTGTAAGCTCGTAGGATTTATTGATATCTTTCTGGATCTCAAGGCAAGGCTGAGCTACACCTGGTGTATATGCAAGAGAAAGGTCGTCTTTATTCTCAACCGGCACTCTTGTAACAACCTCGATCTTACCTTTCCAATCTCCGTGCAGTCTTAATGACTCTTTTGCATAATCCATTTTCTTTTCCTCCTTGGATAATTATGATATATTTCATTTCAAAAGGATTACCTGAATTAATAATTACCATTGAAGAATTTACTGTCCTTCGGAAGCTCATAGCCTTCAAAATAAGAGCCAAAATCAAGCTTCAGATAACTGCAGAGATCAGCAAGCTCTACCATGGTATTGTCGTTGACCGGAATGCCATTCTCTTTTCTGTCTTTTTCAGCAGCTACCTCTTTCTCGCCGTGTGTATAGATCCTGTCCTGACCGTCTGCCTTCGGACTCTCCCGAAGCGCCTCAAGATATTCTGAAAAATGCTTGCGGATCGCATCCGGATCTCCGAATGCCGCCGGGTTGATCGCCATAAATCCATGGCAGATACCGGTCTTGTCCGGGAATGTACAGCATTTGTCGGAGGTAACGCCCATGGAAAGAATAGAGCTGAACAGCTCACAGAGCATTCCATAGCCATATCCCTTATGGCTTCCGCTGACTTCCTCGTTTCCACCAAGAGGCATGATTCCGCCGCCCTTCTTGGCTACGATGTTTGCAAGTACATCCGGTGCATTATTGCTGGCATGACCGTTTTTGTCAAGTGCCCAGCCATCCGGAAGAGGCTTACCCATCTTATTATACATTTCCAGTTTACCCCTGGTTACAACTGTTGTGGAACAGTCAAAGAAAAACGGATACGGGTCTGCAGGCATAGCGACTGCGATCGGGTTGGAGCCCAGCATAGCCTTTCTTCCAAAAGTCGGTACCATGATCGCCTCGGAGTTGGTACATGCCATTCCAAGAAGGCCTTCATGGCAGGCCATGTTCGCATAATATCCTGCAATACCGAAATGGTTGGAATTTCGTACACTTACGATTCCCACACCAGTTGTCTTTGCCTTCTCAATTGCCTTTTCCATGGCAAAATGGCTGATCAGCTGGCCCATTCCGTTATGTCCGTCTATCACGGCAGAAATCGGTGTTTCAAAAACAACTTCCGGTTTCGCCTGGGGATGAATAGTCCCCTTCTCGATTCCTTTATGGTAACGAACCATCCTCTGCATTCCGTGGCTCTCGATCCCATACAGATCAGCAGTCAGAAGAACATCTTTAATGATGCTTCCTTCTTCCTCAGAAAAGCCAAACGCTTTAAAAACGTCTCCGCAGAAATGGTTCAGTGTGTCATAACTCCATTTTACATATCCCATAATCGCAAGTCCTTTCTCCTGATATTTCCGGCAGGTTACCGCCCACGCTGTGGCCTGCTACATATTTTATATGATACTGCAGGGGTACAGTAACCTTCATCCTGTGCTGTCTCGTCTTATGCTGTCCTGCCTCATGCTATCTTACCTTACGCTGTCTAGTCTCATGCTGTCCCAACTTACGCTGTCTCATCTTATGCTGTCTCGTCATGAAGTCTTCAGGATGCTGCCATAATATCAAACTTTTTTGGTATTACCAATACAGTCCCTATTATAGCACGCGGTCTTACCAAAATCAATAGTGGTCTTACCAGATTAACGGGATTTTTACTGAAATTTTATTTAATTTTTTCAGGTGGATCAGCGATGAAATACAAGGCTGTTCTCCCCCTGCTGCTGCGCAATCTCCAGTATATATTTCTCAATGGTTTCCATATGTTCTCGCATCAGCTTCTCCGCCTGGTTCCGGTCTCCGGAAATAATGGCTTCCACCAGCCTTCTGTGCTGATCATCCACCTCCAGAGCGGAATTATGTTTCTGCATAATATAGGCTCGGGTGCCGGAAATGATCTCCTCAGTCAGCTGCGCTGCCGCATCCAGGACATTGTAGATCATAGGATTCCCTGCGATCCTGCCAATCTTCGTATGAAGCTTCTTATCAAGACCTGCACGGGCTTTCTCGTCCTCTGAGCTCTCCAGCTGTGCCAGGATGGAACGCAGATCTAATGCATCCTTCTCCGTACAATTCCCGGCTGCAAGAAGCGCAGCCTCCTGCTCCAGCGCAGAACGAAGTTCCTGTACCTGCTGTACATGGCTGTTATTCAGCTGAAAAAGAAGGGCCAGTGGTGCAGAAAGCCACTGATCCATATTCTCGGTAATATAGTTGGCTCCGCCGCGGACCGTTGTGACAATTCCCATCAGCTCCAGTGCCCGCAGGACTTCACGGACAGCAGGTCTGGAAACTCCCAGTGATTCTGCCATAACACGTTCCGCAGGTAAAGTGTCCCCCGGCTTCAGTTCTCCCCGCCGGATATTTTCTATGATCTGCGCTAATATTCCGTCAAATGCTCGTTCTTCTGTAATCTTTGTAAACATGTCGTCCGTTTCGGCCGCCTTCCTTTATTATTGTGTTGCCTTCCTTTACATAAAAATCCCGGAATATAGACAAGTGGATATTTACCATTCTCAGTCATCATGCAGTTCTGCACCAGATGATCGCTCTGCAGCCATTCAGTCAGTCTGTGCATTTTGACTATTTGCCCTCTCTATTTTCCGGACTTTTATAGTAAATATTATACGATAATTCCCCAATTTAATCAATAGTAAATAATAAATTGGTAAGACATATTATTTTATTCCATTATTGAGAATGTTTTCCACTTCCTCCATCTGGCCCAGAAGCATTTTCTGGCGGTCGTCAAAAAGAAGACCTTTATTATGCCTGTAATACTGGTCAGAACCGTTCTCCCGAATGAACCAGAGACTATAATAGTTGGCATTCAGTTCTGTGATAAATGCCACCATTTCCTGGCTGTCCCCAAAAGCAGCTTCCATGAAGTCGAAGACGTTCTGAAGAGTAAGAGATATTTCGTCGGTTCGGTTTTCGTAGGCTTCGGTTTCGGATTCGAAGAGGACTTTCACAAACTCATAGTTCCTGTTTGACGATGGATCTTTCGATTCTGCTGCAGCACTTCTGCCTCCTGCCGGATATGAGCCTGATCTGGTTTTATCTGATCCGGTTGATTCCGATCCAATTGATCCCGAGGTTGATTTCGATCCGGACGCATTTTCAAAGAATGACACAACACGTTTCTGTATACGCTCCTGCTGTTTTGTAAGAAGCTCACTCTTTTTGTCCTTTTCAAGATCCGCCTCTGCTTTTTCCATGAGATTTTTTGCTGTGAGGCTGTCCTGATCTTCTCTGAAGTACACCATATAATCATACAGTTTCGTGAGGTAGGCATCGGTAAGATAGCATTCTGTAAAAAGCTCGCTGAGCTTTCCGTTGAGAAGGCTTACAATGCTCAAATGCTCGTCCAGAGAGGCTGTGCGGATCTTACCCAGAGTAATGGGATCCCACTTTCCTTTCAGGATGTCCTCCACTTTATAGTCCGTTCTGTACTTATAATAAAGAGCCAGATAGCCTGCAAAATCCTTCGCGATTATCCTGTGCTGAATGTACTGACTGACCACCTCACGGTCTACGGTTTTTCCAAGGATCTCATAAACCTGGATCAGACGGGAAAGATCCTCCCAGCCTCTGGCTGTGGCAAAGATCTTTCCGTCTACGGTATTCTCCACCCTGTAGAAATTTTTTCTGCGAAGCTCCAGATAGGAGATCACCGCCGGATGAATTCCCTGCTGATAGGCGTATTCCTTCCATACATCAAAGTCTGCCTCCACATCGATCTTCTTGATACGGTCCAGAGTGACCACATCGAATTCCCGGACGGATTTGTTATATTCTGGCGGGTTGCCTGCTGTGACGATCACCCAGCCTTCCGGCACCTTCTGGTTTCCGAAGGTTTTTCCCTGAAGGAACTGCAGCATCATCGGCGCTAGTGTTTCAGATACGCAGTTGATCTCATCAATAAACAGGATGCCTTCTTTCAGACCTGTTTTTTCCATTTTGTCGTAAACGGACGAAATGATCTCACTCATGGTATATTCCGTAACAGAAAATTCTTCCTCACCATAATTCTTTTTTACAATAAAAGGAAGTCCCACAGCACTCTGCCTGGTGTGGTGGGTAATGGTATAGGAAACAAGAGCAATCCCGCATTCCCTTGCTATCTGTTCCATAATCTGTGTCTTTCCGATTCCCGGAGGGCCCATAAGAAGGATCGGTCTCTGTCGGATCGCCGGGATCCGGTACTCACCGAATTCGTCCTTTGAAAGATATGCTTCTATGGAATCTCTGATCTCCTGCTTTGCTCGTTTTATGTTCATGGTATTCTCCTTTTCACGGCATATAAAAAACTGCCTGCAGGATTCTCCGCCTAAAACGGGTTGCCTTGCGCGACATCTACAAAAAATATGCCTGAATCCAATGATAAATCGAAAATTGAATTCAGGCAAGTTTTTCACTACTATATAATTTTTTTTATTCTGCTGTCAGTGTGTGTATCAGGTTCAGAATACGTCCCGCAGACATTCTGACAACTTCTTCCGAAAGCTTTCCGTCTTCAAAAGCTTTTCGGATATTTTCTGCGTCGGCTGCATTACCAGGCATGATAATATCATTTCCTGCTGTCACGCATTTCCACGGAATACTTCCATCTTCCGGAACCGTTGTATTCCAGTCTGACATGATCACACCGTCAAATCCCCATTCTTTTCGGGCAATGGCTGTACAGAGATCAACACTGTTTGCAGCATGGACACCATTCAGTAAATTATAGGAAGACATGATTGCCACTGGTCTGCTTTCTTTAACTGCAATCTCAAAACCACGCAGGTAAATTTCCCTCAGGGCACGTTCTGATACCTGTGCATCCACGCCCATACGATTATCTTCCTGATTATTACAGGCAAAATGCTTAACGGTAACACCGCAGCCAGGTCTGCTCTGCACTCCTTTTGTCATGGCTGCTGCCATGGTTCCGGAAAGCAGCGGATCTTCGGAATAATACTCAAAATTTCTGCCGCACAGAGGGTTTCTCTGAATATTAAGACCAGGTGCTAGCCAGAGATCTATGTGGAATTCTTCCATTTCTTCTGCCACTGCTATTCCAACTTTTTCCACAAGGGCAGTATCCCAGGTCTGAGCCAGTGCAGTTCCAACCGGAAATGCCGTACAGAACTGATAATATCTGTCTGCGTTTTCGTGAGTCTCATCTGTTCTCAGGTATCCGTTTTCCAGAGATCCAAGGACACCGATTCCATATACTGTGTCTGTTTCTCTGTCTACTTCATAATTCTGCTGAAGTCTCAGTCCTGCCGGCCCATCGGCCATGATCAGTGGGGAAACGCCATATTGCTCATAAAGAGCAGCCGTGGTCTCACCGGCAGAGCCAGGAACACGGATTCCTGCCGCCCCCAGATTACTGGAGATTCCAGCAATATTCCCATAAAACAGCGGGAGCAGATCCTTTGCAGGAATCTTATTTTCCGGTTGGCAGGTGCATTCTGTTCTCTTCTCTGGTTCAGGATAATAGATATATCTTCCAATCTTCTCATTCTCTGCCTTCTCTTTCCATTTCAGAGTTCTGACAGAAAGATTCTGGCGGTCATAAACTTCTTCCGTAATATCCGTCTGATTCTCAAGGATATTCGTTTTATCCAGGATCACACTCTCCGGCACTTCAAGCATTGCAGCCAGCGTAAGCGATGCAATGCTGTTTCCGACCCAGACAGCATAATAACCTTTTTCAGCAATCCAGGCATGCTGCTCTTCGGAAAAATATGCCAGTGTCTTTCTGTCGATCCTGATTTTCAGCAGTTCTTTTTCCCCCGGCTTCAGAAGTTTTGTTTTTGCAAAACCAGCCAGCCGACGGTATTCCTTCCCTGATTCATCCTGTGGAAGAGACACATAGACCTGCACGACCTCTTTTCCCGAAAAAGTTTCTCCTGTATTCGTTACCTCTGCTTCAACTTCAACGCCATCCCCTGATGTTTTCATCCCATGGAAGCGTATCTGCATTTCTGTGTAAGAAAGTCCATATCCAAACGGAAACAGCGGTTTTACACCAAAAGTATCAAAATAACGATATCCTGTATAAATTCCTTCCTTGTACTCTTCTCTTTCAAGCTTGCCATTAAGATAGCTGTATTCCTCTGCACACGGATAATCCTCATACCTTCTGGCCCATGTTGCAGTCAGCTTGCCGCCTGGAGTTACCTTTCCCAGAAGGACATTGGCGAGGGCAAGTCCGCCTCTTTGTCCAAGCTGGGAAATATTCAGGACAGCACAGATATTTTCTGTTTCTTCCAGAATATCTGTCAGTTCTACCGGACCGCCGGAATTCAGGATAAGTACTGTAGGAATCTTCTGTGCATCAAGGAACCGGATATCCTCCCGCTCCCGTCTGCTCAGATAATAATCTCCCTCGACCCTGCGCCTATCCTTTCCCTCACCGGAAATCCTGCTTACCACATAGATTGCTGTCTGGGCATCGACAGTATCTTCTACTGTGACTGCACGGCCTTCCGGCATTGCAAAGGGATTTTCCGCATAGGCATCAAAAGGATTTTCCACAAACTTTGCTTCTTCCAGTATTTTTTCTTTCCATGCCCGGCGTGCTTCTGCGTATATTGACTCATAATTGGCCAGCCATTTCTCGCTTACGATCTGAATACCGTTTTCTTTCAGTCCCTGATAAATAGAAATGTTACTTCTGTTATTCACATCACCGGAACCTGTTCCGCCTTTCACTGTCTTTCCCGCACCGGCGCCGTATAAACCTATTTTCGTGGAAATATTCAGAGGGAGTATTTTTTTATCATTTTTCAGCAGTACAATACCCTCCTCTGCTGCTTTTTCCGAAAGAAGACCGTTTCGTATTTCACGGTCTGACATGCTGTGTTTCTTTGTTCCGCTGTGTTTCCATTTCTTAACTGTCATATCTTACCTGCTACCTTTTGTTATTCTTTTACGCCTCCAAGTGTCACTCCTGCGATGATAAACTTGGAAAGAAGGAGATATACGATAATGATCGGCACAATGGCAACTGTGATCATCATGTAAATCTTACCCATATCAAAATTCATATAATCTGCTCCACGAAGTGTTGCAATCAGGATTGGAACAGTCATCTTGCTTTTAGACTGGATAACCAGAGCAGGAACGAAATAATTGTTCCAGGAGCCTACAAATGTAAAAATCGCCTGTACAGCGATTGCCGGCTTCATGATTGGCAGGACAATACTGTTGAAAGTACGGAATTCTCCGGAGCCGTCAATTCTGGCTGCTTCTACCAGTGACATCGGCAGTGAGGACTGCAGATAGCTGTACATAAAATAGAATACGGCCGGTGACGCAACAGACGGAATGATCAACGGAAGCAGGGAATCATATAATCCCATCTTTGTGATCAGACGAAGGAAGCCCATTGCAGTTACCTGTGTCGGCATGACGAGGATCGCCATGATAAATGTAAACGCTACATTCCTTGCCTTGAAATCATAGGCATAAAGACCATATGCTGTCAGTGAGGAAAAATATGTACATAATACTGCACTGCATCCGGACACGATAATACTGTTAAGAATTCCCCTGAACATCGGAAAGCTTCCGTCATTTGCAACATTCATCAGGTTTTTCCAGAAATATTTTCCAGGAAGAGCAGAAAATCCCTTCTGAAGCTCTGCATGAGAATGAGACGCATTCACGATCAGTACATAAAAGAAAAAGAGACACATAAAGGAAAGAATAATAAGTACCACATGTGCCACGATACTTCTAATCCTGCTGGCTGTCTTATCTTTCATCATTTTGTTTTTCTCCTTTCTGCTCTTGCTCTCTTTTTCGCTGCTTTCTTAGATCCGTCCGGATCATTGTCGTTAGTCATACGATATACAAAGAAGCAGAGGATTGCACTGATAATAAACAGGTATACAGACAATGCTCCGGCCATACCATAATTCTTGCTCTTCAGATGGCTGTTCAGGAACATAATCAGTGTCATGGATGTTCTGTCCGGATTACCCTGTCCGTTTGTGAGGATCTGCGGTACATCAAACATCTGAAGGCCACCGATGATGGAAGTGATCAGAGTATAGGAAAGAATCGGACGAATCAGTGGAAGCGTAATATAGACGAAACGCTGAATGCTGTTGCATCCGTCCAGATCCGATGCTTCAAAAATATCCATACTGATTCCCATTACTGCTGCCATCAGCATGATGGTCGTGTTTCCGAACCACATCAGGAAATTCATGAAACCTACCAATGATCTTGTTCCCAGAACAGAGCCCAGAAAATCAATCGGTTCCTTTATCCAGCCCAGTGAACACAAAATGGAGTTTACAGGTCCGTTTGTGGAAAACATGGTAAAAAACAGAAGTGCAAATGCTGATGCCATGATCAGGTTCGGCAGATAAATTACAACCTTAAAAAACTGCTTGCCATGAAGCTTCAGCCTGGCATCAGTAAACCAGCATGCAAGCACCAGTGCAATAACGATCTGCGGAACAAATCCGATCACCCAAAGGATCAGTGTATTCAGTCCGTATTTCAGCATGTCAGAATGCAGAAGACTGACATAATTGGCAAGTCCTATAAAATTAGGACCAATCTGCTTGATTCCAGAACGGAAATATTCAAAAAAGCTGTATCTCACTGTATCAAACAGCGGAATCAGCGAAAAGATAAAATAGATCACAAAAAACGGAAGAATAAATATGTATCCCCATTTTCCGTAATTAACGCTCTTTTTCTTCATAATGCTCTTCCTTTCCAGCAAGCTGCAGGATCCAAAGATCCTGCAGCATCAACAATTATCCTCATGTGGTATTTATTCCGGCCACTGGATCTCTGTGATCTCCGGATAACGCTCCTGAATAGCTGTCTCAAAGTTGGCTTTTGCTTTGTCAAAGTCTACTTTACCCTGGAAGTAATCACTGAAAGCGTTCTGGATCAGCTCTACACAACCCTGGTCATATGCGGAAAGCGGTGCGATCTTGATATTCTCTGCAACCGGTGCAAAATACTCAAACGGGTTCTGTCCACCAAGGAAATCAGATGCGAAATCTGCATTTGTAGCTGCATCTTTCATACCGGATTTTGTATTTGTAAAATCAGAGTATTCTTTGGAAATCTTAAGAAGATTATCCTGATTTCCCGTCATTGCCAGGATAATATCTTTGACATGTTCCGGATTATCTGTTCCTGTTGCAGCCTGAATGTAAGAGCCACCCCAGTTGTATTCCTGCGGAGGATTTGTAACAGCCCAGTCACCTTCTGCTCCATCCCAGTTTGGTTTCAGAGTAAAGTCGATACCCCATGCCGGGAAGAGGAATGCGAATACCTTGGACTCAGAACTCATTGCCTTGTTCCAGTCATCGTTCCACTGACCTTTTACAGTTTTGTTAAGATAACCTGCATCCAGCCACTCTTTGGAATCTTTTACCCAGTCCATGATCTTTGAATCTACTTTGATCACAGAATCACCGGACTCTACCCACGGATTCTCAATGCTGTTTCCATATAAACGAAAAGTGTCTGCATAAGAAGCAAATGTATAATATCCTTTTTCTTTCAGCTGAGCTGCTGTTTCTTTAGCTGTATCCCAGTCTTTCATCTTCTCGCCAACTTCTTTCGGGTCATCAGTACCGAAAACATCTTTCGCAATGTCACGACGATATACAAGGACACCCGGGCAGCACTGCCATGTGGCGCCTCTCTGTACTCCATCCGCATCAGAAGCTGTTGTTTTCGTGAAATCATACTGATCTGCAAGATCCTTGTCCGGATCAATGCCAAGATCAGTAAGAGGCATTGCAACATCTGCATCTTTGTCTGTATATTTGAACACATAATCTGTCTCAGAAAGGAACATGTCTACCTTATCATCTGCACTTGCATCAGCCTGGTTGAGAAGTGCCTCATCCAGTTTCTGCTGATATACGCCATCCTGGTTCGGATTTACGATCCAGTGGATTTCTGTACCATCTTTCAGTTTTGTAACTGTACCATCTTTGGAAGTGGACTCTACTTCCGGATAAATAGCTTCCAGTCTCTGACGGAACTCATCATTCCAGGAATAAATATTGATCACTTTTCCCTCATCCGATCCTTTTGCAGATACACAGCTTACATTTGCTGCCATCATTCCACAAACCATTGCTGCTGCAAGGATCATAGATACCGCTCTTTTCTTCATAGTATAAATCCTCCTTTTTCTGTAGCATCCCCGATGCTTTACCTTTGATGATAAAAATATACCATTTTTTTATCTGCGATTATATTATTAATCTTAACAAAATGTCAGATTCATGTCATAATATAAAAAACCAACACATTCCTTAAACATCAACATATAAGGAGGATATCAATATGTCCATTTCCCAAGACTGGATTACTAATGAACTGGAAGATACAGAACTGGAAGCTCTTCATCGCTCTCCCTCTGTGGAATATTCTTTTTACAATGCCGTAAGAGCCGGTGATATGGAAGCTGTAAACAAAAACTGCGAGGAAGACTCTTTTCTTCATCTGAAGGGAACCGGTATCCTCTCCAAAAATCCTCTGACCAACCTGAAGTATCATTTCGTTGTCACTACTGCCATGCTCACCCGTTACTGTATTGACGGTGGACTGGAGCCTGAACAGGCATATCGTCTCAGCGATTTTTACATTCTGAAAATGGATTCCTGCACCACTGTACGCCAGATTGCAGATCTGCATCATATTATGGCCAGAGATTTTACCGGAAAAATGATCCTCCAGAAAAAAAGCTCTATTCTTTCCAGACCGGTCATGCAATGCGTGGACTATATTTACGGTCACATTAAGGAGCGTATCACCATTCAGGATCTGTCAGAACATACCGGACTCTCTCCCAGTTATCTGTCCAGAGTATTCAAACAGAATCTTGGCGTATCCATAAGTGATTACATCCGCGAGAAAAAAATCGAAAAAGCCACTCACCTGCTCCGATACTCTGATAAAGCAGTCGTTGATATCGCCAATTATCTGAATTTCTCTTCACAGAGTCATTTTATCCAGATCTTTGAAAACTTCACCGGCCTTACCTCAAAGAAGTACCGTGACAAATATTACAAATCCATGTGGTAAACATCCTTATTATTATGGCTGATATTTTTTATCAGCATCAAAAACGACATCCCGCAGCTTTTTACAACTGTGGGATGCCGTTTTCCTATTGATACTTCTGTTTCTGTAATTTAACAATTATGTATAACCGATTTCGGTTACATCAGTTCCACTTTGATCCTGTGTGTTTCTTTTACAGAAAGCTTTTCGAGCAGTTCCCGATCTATACGTACACAGGTACTCTGTTCGTTTTTCATTTTCTTTTCATCACACCATACTGTTTTTATTTTATATTCTGAAGGAAGTTTTTTCTCCGGATTGCAGATACAGATCTCCAGCTTTCTTCCGGCAAATTCCATAGTAAGAGATGCCTGTCCATTCTCATTATACTGCTCCGGCATCAGTGCCGGCGCGATCACCAGATCTCCAAGATCTCCTCTGACGCCAAATACCTCTGTGATCATAGTCAGCATATACCAGCTTGCAGCACCGGTAAGATATGCATACAATCCTCTTCCCTGATTATCAAAATATTCCGGAATTCCAGGATACATCCTGCTGTTCTCAAAATCCATAGCAGCGTCCAGAAGCGTTTCCAGAACCTTATGTCCTTCTTTTGCATAGCCGTTTTTATACAATGCATTGCCATACATAACAGCCATATGGGAAAATACCGCTCCGTTTTCCTTTTCTCCATAAGCAAACCCGAACATTCTTCCCAGATCAAATTTTTCTTCATGGAAATTGGTATTCAGGCGATATCCTCCTGCCTGACGGTCAAAAAGATATTTATCCGCACTTTTACAGATAGACTCAATCTGATCTTTCTGTGCGGTTTTACTCATGATTGCAAATACCTGACTGGTAAGCATCATACGTACCTGGCTGTTTTCTGCCCTTTCCACAGGACGTTTATGATCATCATAATATCCGTTGAACCAGCCGTTTTCTCCGTCTTTTACCCATTCTCTTCTGCGGATGTTTTCCATCATCCAGTCTGCCTTTTCATCCAGATTCCGGCTAAGCTGGTCCAGACGGATCACAATAGTATTTCCGCTGATATCATGTGCACATTTTTCTGTGTACTGTCTCAGAAGCTGCTGCTTTTTCTCCGGGCTTTCATAAAGCTCACGGTCTCCGGTAAACAGGATTTCCATTTCTTCCGCAACTTCAATCCTGTCAAACATTTCCTTTTCCTGAAGTTTTCTCAGATATTCTGCGATGTTCTTCATATTTCCAGCATATGCACAGGTAAATGCCACACTCTCACCATTTTCCCATGCCATATCCATGGCATCGTTCCAGTCTGCCCCGTGAAGTTTCATCTCGTTGTGCTCTCCTACATCATAAAAAGCACAGAGATTTTCCAGCAAAATGTGTTCCAAAACCGTTCCGTAATAAATCTCACCGGATTCTGTTTTCTGATTTTCTCCATAGGCACTGCTCCATTTTTCATCATGCGCAGTTCCTCTTTTTGTCTGAAGATCCTTGAAATATGGAATCTTCTCAAAAAGGACATTCATATCCCCGGTCTGATCCATATAAAGCTGCGTTGTCACAAATGGCCAGAAAGCATGATCCATCCACACGCGGGCAATGTTGTTGCGGTCTGCGATAAATTCACCCTGTCTGTTTCCGATGATCGTGGCATTGGTTCCATCGATGCGTACTCCACCGTAATTATCGACGATCATCTGACGTACAACAGAAGGATCCATGATCAGAAGTGCCAGACAGTCCTGCCAGAGATCACGCCAGCCTCTTCCACCTTTTCCATAATCATGATACGGGAGGAATGAACAACCGTAAATTCTTCTTAATACCGGCTGGAAACAGATCCATTTCAGATAATTATCTCTGTCCTCATCACCTGTCTCAAAAGAAACATTCACTTTTTCTGTCCAGTGTTTTTTTACATATTCAAATTCTCTTGCAACCTGTTTTTCAGTTCTGTAAAACCGTGCAGTCTCCTCCGGCAGCTGATTTTTTTCAGATATTCCCGCTGTCACAACATATACAGCTGTTTCATGTGGTCTCAGAACCCTGGATGCAAAACGAATACCACCGACAGCTTCCTTTCCTTCAATTTCTGTTCCTGCCGGAACACCTTTTTTCTCTTCTCTGACCACCTCCGGAATCAGGAAAGAACCGCCTTCTCCGATAAACATTTCCACATCAGGATAAAAGCTTTCCGGTTCCGTTCCCTCGCCTTCAGATCCATATACAAAATATGCAGTATTATTCTTCTGATGACCTCTTTCATCAAAAGAAAGCACCGGTTTTACTTCAACACCGTACTCCGTTGTTCTTATCCTATGCAAAAGGGAAGTCACATGCCTGTGATCTCTGAGATTGTCTGCACTTCTTCCATATACAGGTATTACAGCAACCGATGTGATCTCCTGTTCTTCCTCTTCAATATTGGTAATCTTTACAAGATGGACCTCCGCATCACCTTTCACTGTCACAAAAGACAAAATCTCTGACTGAAGTCCGTATTTCTCAGAAGTTCTGTGCAGCTTCTGCCACATAAATCCGGCTTCCAGGCTGCTTTTATCCTGTTTATCAGTATATTTCTGAAATTCCTGTTCTGCCGAAACTCCGCATGCTGACCAGTAACCTTTTCCTTTTATCTTGCACCAGAAATTTCTGGTGTTTCGATTATTATGAAGATTCTCAATGCTTACCGGTTCCAGCAGAAAATGATTCTGATCCAGTTTGCTGTCTCCTCCCAGAGAAGGGGTGATCGCGGATTTCAATCCGTTTTCTCCGGCCAGAGGTATATATAAACCGCTGTAATTCTCCGGATTTTCTATGGAAAAACTTCCATTTTTATCCTGAAATTTTATATATTTCATTCTGTGATCTCCTTCCTGCCAAAATAAAACGGTATTTATATTCCATTTTACTTTGTATTCATAAATGTGATCTCCTCGCAATTTATATCCATTATGTCATGACATATAGAATTCAATTTCTGTCTCACCGGTAAGTTTCTCCTGCGGAATATAATTACCCGGAAGTTCTTCTCCATTTACATAGAGTTTTTTACATCCGGCTTCCACATGTCCCGGATTCTTCACAGTGATATGGAGATGACATCCACGGAAATCCTTGCTTATCTCGAACTTCTCCCATTCTTTTGGAATCGATGGTGCTATACGTAAGCCATAGAAATCCGGACGCATGCCAAGAATTCCTTCTACACATCCTACCATCACAGTAGATGCTGTTCCTGTCAGCCAGTGCACATGAGATCGTCCGAAATTCGGGCTTGCTTTTCCTTCTGTAAACTGTCCATAGCAGTATGGCTCCAGCTGTCTGATCTCAGCCCTGTCATTCTGCGCTGCCGGAGCATTCTCCAGGAAATAATTAAATGCACGCTCACCATGTCCGCAAAGTGCTTCTGCCAGAATGAGCCATCCCTGTGACTGTGAAAAGATTCCCGCATTTTCCTTTGTTCCTGCATTGTAGATAACCGCAAGTGCTCCGTCGAAAGCATTTGCATGATATGGAGGATCCATAAGGATTGCACCGTATTCTGTATTCAATCTTTCATAAACCATTTGAAGGGCCAGATCTGCCTGCCGCTCTGTTGCAAGGCCGCTGATCACAGCCCAGCTCTGTGGATTCAGCCACATATTTGCCTCCGGGTCAGTTCTCTTTCCGATAACCTCTCCCCGCTCCGTAAACCCACGGATAAAACGATCTTCATTCCAACAGAGTTCCTGGATCAATTTTCCAAGCTGCTCTTGTTTTTCTTCCAGGTATTTTATATATTTTTCATCTTTTTTGTACTTTGCAAACTCTTTCAGGATAGTCATTGCATAATAGAACTGTAATGCAACGAAAGTAGATTCCCCATCCTTTCCAAGTCTCAGACAATCATTCCAGTCTGCATAAAGTCCGGCCGGCATTCCATGTCTGCCAAGATGGTTCATGGAGAAGTCAATAGCTCTTTTCAGATGCTCGTATACAGTTCCTTCATCCTTGTTTGCAAACGGGATCACTTCATCGATGAATGCAAAATTTCCAGTCTCTGAAATATATTTGTATACAGTAGGGAACAGCCAGAGTGCATCATCTGCGCGGTATGCCGGATGACCGGTTTCCTGTACATAGGACGCATCATCCGGTGTATCCTCATGTCCCGGATTATGTGTGAATTTCACAAGTGGAAGACCGCCGCCGTTATCTACCTGTGCTGACAGCATGAAACGGATCTTATCCAGTGCCATTTCGGGTGCAAGATGGATCACACCCTGGATATCCTGTACAGTATCACGGTATCCATATCCGTTACGAAGTCCGCAATAAGTAAAAGATGCTGCACGTGACCAGATAAATGTCATAAAACAGTTATATGCGTTCCATGTATTGATCATGGTATCGAATTCCGGACTTGGTGTTCTGATCTGAAAATGTGCAAGCTGTCCGTGCCAGTAACTGATCAGTTCTTCAAGCTCCACCGCGCATGTTTTTTCACAGTCTGCATAATGTGCTATAATCTCCGCTGCTTCATTATCCTCCTTCATTCCTGCCAGAAAAGCCATTTCCCGACTTTCTCCCGGTTCCAGAGTAATTACAGTTGAAAGAGCTCCACAGCTGTTTTCATTATAATTTCCCTCATTACATAATACACCGGCTTCAACCCCTGCCGGATTGTTGTATCCGTGATATCTTCCAAGGAATTTTTCCCTGTCACCACACCAGGAAGAAACCTTCTCTCCAGCCAGGCCGAAGAATCGGTTGAACACGTTCTTGTTATCAACCTCTTCCCCATCCTTAAGGCCGTCCAGATTCGCATGGATCATCTGACGTACACGATCTCCACAGAATACTGTTCTTGTAATATACTGGGAATACTGCAGATTCACCTGATCCTGTTCATAATTGCTGTTATTTGTAAACTCTGCATATCCAGTCACACTGATCTCACGTTTTCTGTCTGAGCAGTTGGTAACTTTCAGATTCCATACCTCGTAGGACTGCCCAAGCGGTACATAGTATCTCACCTCTGAATGTATCTCGCTGTAATCTGCCATCATTTTAGTATAGGCTGTGCCATGATGACATTCACTTTTATACTCACTGAGATCTTTGCCAACCGGCTGCCAGGATGCTGACCAATAATCTTTTGTGTCATTATCCCTGAGATAAATATATCTTCCCGGCTGATCAAACTGATTAAAAATATATCTCAGGATTCTGCCGTTCGCCCCGGATTTTGCAAAGCTGTATCCCCCTGCATTATTGGAAACGATTGCTCCGTATTCCGGCGATCCCAAATAATTCACCCACGGAGCAGGTGTGTCCGGCCTGGTAATCACATATTCCTTTTTTTCTTCATCAAAATACCCATATCTCATGCCATACAATCTCCTGTTCTGTATATTTTCCGTAACATTGTCTGTTGTTACCTATTTTCTACACTATAACTGATATGCAGATAGCAATATACAAAATAAAAGATTAAAATATCAGATTCATGACATAAGATATGGATATAATTCTTTACAATTCTTCCTCCGTGATCACCAGCTTCATGGCCCAGGCCGGGATATCCACATCCTCAGGCTCCTGCTCCATAAATACAAATGCTGTCCGGTATGGCGGCATCTTTGCCGGAAAAATACCGTAACCGTCTGTAAAATACACCAGTCCCTTCAGATTTT
Source organism: Blautia sp. LMAG:89 (assembly GCF_008679485.1). Taxonomy (NCBI): domain Bacteria; kingdom Bacillati; phylum Bacillota; class Clostridia; order Lachnospirales; family Lachnospiraceae; genus Blautia; species Blautia sp. LMAG:89. The sequence continues at coordinate 598,626 of NZ_NANC01000004.1, forward strand.
CAAACTCACGTTTTTCCATCAGCTCTTCCACATAAGCAAAAGCCGGACGGAAATCTGTACCTCCATCACCGTAAAGTTCCAGGCTGTCCATGTAATCCTGCAGTTCTTCTCTGCTGGTGATCTTCACATCCGAATGCACCTTCTCATCACACTGGATAATGTGTATATTTACCTTCTGGAAAAAATTCCCGCTGTCGCTTAAGATCCCATAGGTTTCCTCCAGAAATCTCTGTACCAGTTCTCCTGAACAGGACATGGAGGTATCGATCACAATGACAAATTCCGAAACTTTTTTCACTTCTCTGGTTTCCAGGGGTTCGATCAGCGGCATATTCCCGTAAAGGGAAAGCCCGTAGGTATAAAAATTATAATCAAAGCTGTCCGGATCTACAGTCAGTTCTTCCCGAAATACTGCAAACTTCCGCAGAAATTCCCGATAATCATATCGTTCCCGGTTCTCTATTTTCAGCTGGTCCAGAAAATCTCCGTCCTGCTCTCCTGACTCTCTGGAAAAAGTCCCAAGGTCTGTTTCGATCCCATCGCTGATATCTCCCCATTTTTTACTCATCAGGGGATTGGGTTTCCGGTCGGGCTGCTGGTTTGCCCAGTATTTATGGTCGTCCACGTAGAACTCTTTTTCAAGCTGTGCCAGTTCTTTTTCTTTCAGAAATTCTTCTTTCAGAATCTTGTAGATTCTCTCTGCATTCAGCGTCTTCTTTTCCTTTTCCAGAAGACGGTAGGTTTCCCTCCGGAGAAGACTTCTGGAATATCGGACTGAGCGGTGGTAGATCCCGTCAATCATATGCTCCACTGCAATATCGCAGCTTAAATTCCACAAACGCTTCTCTATTCCCGGCTTCCCAAAGTGCCGGAAAATGCAGTGAAATACCATATGGAGATATCCTCGATTCACAAGAATCCTGTTTTCTTTATAAAGCCCGCCAAGCTGTGCCGGATGGAAGTACATCACAGCCCCGTCTGTTCCAAACGGACTGACCGAACCATCCATCTGATAAATAAAGCTGCTCAGCGCCACATCCAGAAAACGCATGCCAAGATACAGCTCGTCTCTTGCCGCCCGGAGGATGCTGCTGCCGATGTCCTGGAGACGCTGGGCTGCCTCCTGGGAATTGGATCCCTGACCGGGCAGGAAGTTATTTTTATTGTTTTCAGTTGTTTCTATATCACTCATAACTGAAACTTCTTTCTCCTTTTAACAGGGCACCTCTCATTTTCTGTCTCCCCGGCAGCCTTCTGCTCTTCCTTCAGCATCCGGCTGCGTTCATTCATCAGAAATGCGGAAATCTCCATATCCTTCTTCCTGGCCGCCACATCAATACTATGTTCCAGGCCCTCTCTGTTCCAGAGTTTTTCCCGAGAAAGCAGCTCCAGACCATTTAAGCTTCCGCTTTCCACCAGAAATCCCCCGATATCCTTAAGATTTCCCCGGATATAATCCTCATACTGCTTCTTCGCCTTTTTACTGAGCTGCCACGGATAACGAAGCCGCCCGAAGCTCATATCCACCAGGACCTCCAGCTTATCCATCACCACTGCCATATCAAACAGGCTGTCATACTCCGCGAAATCCAGTTCTTTATTATAGAAGCATTGCCGGTAATTGGTCCCTGAGCCATGATACTCCGTAAACAAAATTCTCGCAGGCGTGTTCTCCACCGCCTCATCGTAATGCTCCGGAAAAACCATATGCGCACGTTTTCCACCTGCCTCACCATTTTCATACAGAAAATCCACATCGATCTTCTGCCACAGTTCCCCAAGAATCTCCTTCGCACAGGATTTGATTCCCTTTTTCTGATGGATTACAAGCTCCTTCAGCCCGCTGCAGCCCGTAAACGCCCCGGTTCCCACCTGCATCAGGGTATCCGAAAATTCCAGCCGCTCCAGCTTTTTGCATCCATAAAAAATATATCTTCCGATTTCCTTCAGCGTATCCGGGAAAACGATCTCCTGCACTTCTTCGCCGGCAAGAAGCCTCTCTTCTCCGAATGAAAATGCGTCTTCGCTCTCCCAGGTTTCTGCATCTTCTTCTCCATCCTTGTGTGCGGAAAACGCATACGGCGCCGCACTGACTACCGGAAGGCCATTGATTTCTTCCGGCAGCACCACCCGGCTGTCTGTTCCGTAACAACGGATAATTTCTATTGTATTATTTTTGACTCTGTAATGTATTTTCATAATTCTCCATCATACCAAGAAACAGATATCCGAAATCCATTTCCCGTTTTTATTCTTCAGGAATCATCTCATCTACTGCTGATCCCGATCTTCTATAGCACATCTGCATCTCATTGTAGTCTCATTATCCATTTCATGCAAGAAATTTTCCCATGTCCCTATAGCACTCCTCTAAAATAATGCATCTTAATCCAGCCCATCAGAATATGAAATCCTGCGTCAGATATCTTTGCCGTGCGTAAATTCTTTCTGATACATAAAACAGCCCGTCAGACATACGATGATCTTTAATTCATCTGATATCTGACAGGCTGTATGCAACACAAAATGAACATCTGCATTATACTCTTTTTCACACCCATGAGCACAACTTTATTTACTTCTTATAAGTACTGACTAAACTCCACTTTCTCCTTATTCGGGCCTTCAATGGTAAAGAACTTCACACCATTCTCCCAGAACGGCAGGAAATGGACTTCATCATTGGTAGTATTCAGTCCGGCTGCTGTTACCAGCTCGTGGACTTTCTCCACATCCTTCACATCAATGGCAACATGGTCGATGGCACCGGATTCCATTTTTGCTGCTTTGTTCTCGTAAGTCTCGATCACAAGATTTCCCAGTTTCAGAAAAGCAACCTTCTCATTGGCAGCTTCGTTTACGGTCTGAAAAGCAATCTCAAATCCCAGTGCTTCATAAAATTTAATGGTTGTCTCAATGTCATTGGTCGGCACACCTACGTGCTGAACTCCGTTCATCTGATCTTTTAAATTCATTTCAAAACCCCATCCTTTCTTCCACCTGTGCAAGCTCCGGCATTGCCGGGATCGCACCTTTTTTCTCCACGCAAAGACTGGCCACCGCATTGCCGAAACGCGCAAATTCCTTCAGGTCCTCCTGTGTCAGCTCGTCCGGCTGTTTCTCCGATGTGCTGACCTTATACAGGAATCCTCCCCAGAAGGAATCACCGGCTCCGTTCGTATCTGCAATCTGTTTCACTGAAAAGCCCGGCACCATACAGCCTCCATCTTTGCTGTAAATATAAGCTCCTTCACCGCCAAGAGTAACTGCCACGACTTTCACGCCCTGCTCATACAGTGTCTTCGCTGCTTCCCGGACATCCTTATGATCTGTCAGAAGCTCGGTTTCCTCATCTGAAATCTTCATGAGATCCACATAGGGTACCAGACTTCTCATATATTTTTTGGCAGTCTTTTCATCCGGCCACAGAGATGCACGGTAATTGGGATCATAAGAGATCACGCTGCCCTTGTTTTTCGCCCTTTTCACCGCATAAAACGTGGTATCTCTTGCAGGCTGATCCGCCAGGGACAGTGATCCAACATGAAAAATATGGGTATGATCCAGCACATCCACATCCACTTCTTCCTTCTGGATCTTCGTATCCGCTCCCGGTTTTCTTGCAAAAGAGAAAGTCCTCTCTCCGTTCTCCCTGACTTCCACAAAAGCCAGGGTAGTAAAATAATTTTCGTCCAGAAGCATACCCTTGGTATCCACGCTTTCTTTCTCAAGAACAGATTTCAGGAACTTTCCGTGCATGTCTTTTCCTGCTTTACCGATAAATGCAGTATGAGCTCCCAGTCTGCTGGCTGCAACTGCAACATTGGCTGGTGCACCGCCCGGATTTCTGGCATACAGCATCTGTCCGTCCTCATTAATATCCCGGGAAGTAAAATCGATCAGGATCTCACCAAAAGTTGTGATATCATAGATGGATCTTTTCACAGCATCTCCTGTGTCCACAAGAAGGTTCTGATCAAGCAGCTGAAAAAGGATCTTCTCACATTCTTTCTCATTATCTGTATGTATATGAAGCTCTCCCCCATCAAACTCAGGCATACTTAAGACCCCAAGCATAGACTTTGCATTTACAACATAACGGCCGTAACATAATTCTACATCACATGGGATGGATTCTGCAATACTTACCAACTTTCTTGCATTCTGCATTGTGCCTAAAATTACTTTTACTATCATTTTTGTCTACTCTCCTATGCAAACAGGCTGATCACAACAGCACAGACCAGACCTGTTACTCCTACGATAGTTTCCATCATTGTCCAGGATTTCAGGGTTGTTTTCTCATCAATCTCAAGAAGGGAACCTACCAGCCAGAATCCGGAGTCATTTACATGGCTGAATGCCGTTGCGCCTCCGTTGATGGCACAGACCATTGCTGCCAGATAAACCGGTGACAGGTCTGCAACTCCGGGCATAGCAGCCATAATTCCTGCTGCCATTGTCATAGCCACAACTGCCGCACCAACCGATGCACGGATCAGAGCTGCAATAAGGAATGCAACCAGTACAAGCGGAAGTCCGCTTTTTTCCAAGGCTGGTCCTATAATATTTCCCATACCGCAGTCCTGCAGCACCCAGCGGATGATACCTCCGCCTGTGATGACCAGAAGGATCTGTCCAGTAGGCTTCAGAGAACGATCCAGAATCTTCTTTAACTGCTCTCCATTGTAGCCCTGCTTCTTTCCGAGAAAATACATGGCAAGCAATACTGCTATGATCAGTGCCACAAAAGGTGTTCCCAGAAACTGCAGAACAGGGCGGACCACATCAAGTCCCGGAATATATTCAGAAACTGTATTGCACAGGATCAGTACCAGCGGAACAAGAATGATACATAATACTGTAGAAAACTTCGGAAGATTGGCTTCTTCTTCCTCACGTACCTCCTGGATATTGGAGGGCAGCCCTGTGTTGATCTTTTTGCCGATAAATTTGGACCATAAGATTCCCGCAAAGATCAGAGATAAAATACCTACCGGCACACCTACTGCGATCATCACTCCAAGATCCACATTCAGCATATTTGCCACCAGAACAGATCCTGCTGACGGCGGAATAAATGCAAATCCTGTGGCAAGTCCAGCGAGAAGAGGAATCACATAATATAAAGTAGATTTCTTTGTTTTCTTCGCAAGTCCGAATGCCAGAGGGATCAGGATCACAACGCCTGCCTCAAAGAATACCGTAGTTCCTACCACAAGTCCTGTAATTCCAAGAGCGATCCCCGCTTTTTTCTCACCGAATTTGTTTATCAGTGTCTGGGCAACGCACTGTGCGCCGCCGGATACTTCCAATATCCCACCGAATAGAGAGCCCAGTCCGATCAGGAGTATGATTCCCTGTAAAGTTTCTCCTGCGCCGTTTTCCACAGTGCTTACCAGCGTTGGAACCGGCATTCCGGCACCAAGCCCGATAACCAGTGCAGCGATCAGCAGAGATAACACCGGATGGATCTTAAATTTTATGATAAGTAACAATAATAATAAAATTCCTGCCGCTGCCGCGATCAACAGTCTTGCCGGATCTGCCGCAAATACCGGTTCTGTCATCTTTCCATTTACCTCATTTCTCTTTATTCAATACTTACATAAACTGTTCTCGTAACCCTGGTTTTATTTTACATATTTATGAATAGTCGCCTTTACAGCTCCAGGTCCTGCGATCATCTCACGGAACATATCCTCGATCTTCTCTCCGACACCATCTTTATAAAGGTCTGTGAAGAACAGTCTCTCATTGGAAAGGATCGGCTTCAGCTGATTCTTGAAGGTTTCCGGTTTTCCGATCACGATATCGCCAAGCTGCTCTGTGATCTCCTCATTCATCGGGTCCGGTGCAAGCTCAATTTTGTTTCCTTCGTCATCTACAGCCAGCATGTATCTCAGCCAGCCTGCGATTCCCAGCGGGATTGCTGTCAGTCTGGAAGCATCTCCAAATTTCTTCACATATGCTTTTACAGTCTCACCGAAACGGATACCTACCATCTGGGACACATCTACAGCCAGACGAAGGTTGGTATCTCCAAGATACTCATTCGGGAAACGGTCATTAAAGAGTTCATCCACAAATGCCTGCGGGGAAAGGATTCCAGGATCTGAAACTACCGGAAGTCCCTCATCATAAGCAACCATACGGGCCATTTTCATCATATCTTCGTTGGTGTTCAGCATATGTGCAAACAGATCATAGCCAAGTACCACACCAAGAGGGCCGGTTGCAGAATGTACAGGATTCAGGCATACGGTTACTTTCATTCTCTCGGAAAGATTGACGGTATTTCTGTCCGCCATGTATACGCCGAAGCCTTTTTCCAGAGCAGGGCGTCCGTTAGGGAAGCTGTCCTCGATAACAAGATACTGTGGCTTCTCAGCATTAACAAATGGTGCTATGTATGTCTTCTTTCCTGTGATCACCGGCTGCATGTCTTCAACGCCAAGCTTCTCAAGGTCTGCTGCGATCTGCTCGCTTGGACGAGGTGTGATTTTGTCGATCATGGTCCACGGGAATGCAACCACCTTCTCATCCGTTACATAATCTACAAAGCCATCATCTACAAAGCCTGCTTTATGCCATTCCTCTGTCATAGTCAGCACGGACTCACGAAGCTTGGCGCCGTTCTGTGAGCAGTTATCCATAGATACCAGAGCGATCGGATATTTCCCTGCTTTATATCTCTCATTCAGCATAGCCACAAGAACTGCCATTGCTCCGGTTGCCTTATCCGGTCCGTTTTTAATATCTGCTTCCACAAACGGGAACCATGTTCCGTCTGCTTTCTGAAGTGCATAGCCCTTCTCTGTGATCGTAAAGGAAACCAGCTGCAGAGATTTAGCCGCAAAAATTTCTTTCAGGCGGTTCCATTGTTCAGCATCAGAAGACTGTGCTTTCACTGCTTCTGCAAGTGCCCCAAGAACTTTGTACTCACGGGTTCCATCACCGTGAAGGATGACATTTAAGCCAAGGTTGTCATATGGCGCGTAAATCTTATCTACTACGTCATAATCAAAGGTCTCTACACATGTGATACCTCTGTCAAGAACTCCCTCTTCCAGAAGACCATCTGCGATGCCGCCGATAAATACACGGAAAATATTTCCGATTCCGAAATGTACCCAGCCAGGCTCCTTCTTCGCTTTCTCAGTCACAGTCTCTACATCGTATCCCGGAAGATCGATGCCTGCTTTCTTCCATGCTTCACGTTCCTTGATTCCATTTCTTGTTAATTTCATAATCTTGAACCTCCCTGTTTTCTTCTATTTCGTTATCGTTTGAGTTTTTACTTATGCTTATGTCTTAACTGTAAGTAGAGTATAGAACTATTTTTTCAAAAAATCCATTGACAAAACACCTAATTTTGCTCTTATATTTTTGTTTACTTTTACTTATGCACAAGACATATATTCTTTGCCAATCCATATACCGTTACTTATTATTCCTCGAAAAAAATTTTGTTCTGCTCTGCTTCATGCGCTGACATTGCATTTCCTGCAAATTTATACTAAAATACATTTGAGACTTAAACATATCTATAATTACTTTTATCAGGAGAATCTCATGAGTGAAAAAGGATTAACCACCATCAATTTAAAGAAAATAAACCGTTCCAAGGTTTACCAATATATATACAAAACACGCCAGACTTCCAAAATGCAGATCGTCCAGGACCTTCAGATGGGGCTTTCCACAGTAAGTCAGAACCTGAACCTGCTGGAAAAAGAAGGGCTTATTGACAGAAACGGATATTTTGATTCCACGGGAGGCAGGAAAGCTCAGGCCATCCAGATCACCTCGGATTTCCGGATTTCCATTGGCATCGGGATCCTGAAAAACATGTTCCATATCACAGCCATCGACTTATATGGAAATGCCTTTTATACAGAAACCATTGCTCTTCCCTATTCCAACACAGAAGAATATTACAGACAACTGACCGATAAAGTACGAAGATTCATCGCAGAAAATCACTATCCGAAAGAAAAGATCCTGGGTATTTCCATTGCCACACAGGGGATCACTTCTCCTGATAATTCCACTGTGATCTACGGAAACATCATGAACAATACCGGAATGAAGCTGGAGGATTTTTCCCGGCATCTTCCTTACCCCTGCCATCTGGAACATGATTCCAAATCCGCCGCTTTTCTGGAGCTGTGGAATCACCCGGAGCTTGACAGTGCTGTCGTGTTCCTTCTGAACCGAAACCTGGGCGGTGCCATTATAACCAATCATCAGATTCATCAGGGACGCTCCATGCACAGCGGAACCCTTGAGCACATGTGCGTGAACCCTGACGGCCCTTTATGTTACTGTGGAAACCGTGGCTGTCTGGAGACCTACTGCTCTGCCAATGCTCTGGAACAGTCTGCGGGGATGCCTGTGAAGGAATTTTTTCCGCTGCTCCGCGAAAAAAAATCTCCCCGGCTTGCTGAGCACTGGGAAGATTATCTGAACCATCTGGCCTTTGCCATGAAAAATCTGAACCTGATCATCGATGCACCGATCATCATCAGCGGATATCTGGCACCTTATTTTACAGAAGAAGATATTAATTATCTGTTAGAACACATCAACACAGGCGCACCATTCACCCTGGATAAAGATCAGATTCTGGTCGGCACCCACGGGCAGTATACACCTGCCATTGGTGCAGCTTTATATTATGTGGAGAAATTTACACAGAGCGTGTGAATACAGACATATTCACCTGAACCGGTCAAAAAAGCATGTCATGCACAGCCAGACGGATACAACCTGATCCGCTCTGTCCTAGAGTATGACATGCTTTTTATTTTACTTATTATTTTTTCAGTTCTTTCAGCAGCTGCCCGATCTTTGATACAAACAGATCAAAGGCCACATTATTCTTACCGCTGTTGATCACAATATCTGCTTTCGCCCGTGTGGGCTCCACGTACAGATAATGCATCGGTTTTACTGTGGTAAGATACTGATCGATGATTCCGTTTAAATCCCGTCCACGTTCCTCCACATCTCTGGAGATCCGTCTTAAGATCCTCTCATCTGCATCTGCTTCCACATAAACCTTGATATCCAGAAGATCGCGGATACGCGGATCTGCAAGAAGCAGGATTCCCTCTACCAGAATGACCGGTCTTGGTTCGATCTTCAGCACTTTGTCGGAGCGGTTGTGCTGACTGTAATCGTATACCGGACATTGGATGGTTTTGCCCTCCTTGAGTTCTTTGAGATGCTCTACCAGAAGATCTGTTTCCAGTGAATCCGGGTGATCGTAATTCACCTTCACACGTTCTTCAAAAGGAATTCCGTCCTGTCTGCGGTAGTAATTATCATGATAGATCACCACCACATCGTCTCCGAAATGCTTCTTCAGTCTGTTTGTAAATGTAGATTTGCCGGAGCCTGATCCTCCGGCGATACCGATAATAATACTTTCCATCGTCTCTTTACCTCTTAAGCTAGAATTCTTCCGCTGTGGATCCCGCAGGCTTCCCGAAGAGTTTTTGCGTATAGAGAAGCTTTTTCTTACACAAAAGCTGCCCGGTCGGTGTGCATCTCCTGCATCCGGTTCCGGACAGCTTTTCTGGTTATTTTTTATAAAGCAATCGTTCTGATCAGATCTCAGCCTGCTCAAGAAGTGCCGGGATCTTGGATTCCCATCCAAGTGCCATGATATGTACACCCTGGCAGTATGGCTTACACTCTTTGATGATACGTGCAGCGATCTCAACACCTGTGATACCAGCTTTTGTCTTCTCTTTGTCAGCTTTCAGCTCCTCGATCATCTCATCCGGAACATGAATGCCGGCAACGTTGTTGTTCATGAACTTAGCCATTCCAGCAGACTTCGGAATGATGATACCAACCTGTACCGGTTTTCCGAACTGTTTTGCTTTTTCCATAAATTTGATGAATTTCTCCGGCTCAAATACAGCCTGTGTCTGGAAGTAGTCTGCACCTGCAGCAACCTTTCTTTCCATCTTTGCAAGCTGAGCGTCAACGGAATCGCTGCATGGAGATACAACGGCACCCTTGGAGAATTTCGGAGGCTCACCAACCAGCTGGTTTCCTCCAAGATCTACACCGGACTCGAGAAGCTGTACTGTATGAAGAAGAGATACAGAATCAAGGTCAAATACCGGTTTTGCCTGCGGATGGTCGCCCATCTTTGTGTGGTCACCTGTGAGGCAGAGGATATTCTCGATACCAAGCATAGCTGCACTTAAAAGATCAGACTCCAGTGCGATACGGTTTCTGTCACGGCATGCAAGCTGGAAGATCGGATCCATTCCGGCGTCCTTGAGAACTTTACACATTGCAAGAGATCCAAGACGCATAACAGAAGACTGGTTATCTGTTACATTGACTGCATGAACGCCTTTGAGATAAGTTTTGGCTTCTTCTACCAGTTCATCTACATGGATCCCTTTTGGCGGTCCTACTTCTGCAGAAACTACAAATTCACCACGGTCGAATAATTCTTTCATTTTCATATTATATTTGCTCCAATCATTTAAAATTTGGGGTACGGTCCACCTGCTCTGCAACATACCTTGCGGAATACTTCCGGTGAACCGTATCATAATTTAATTTGGCTTCTTAATAAATCTTTGCTTATTATTTCACTTCATCATCTGTAGCGAAATTATGGATCTGTGTCGGGCATTTCAGTGCGTCAAGGCGTCCGATCTCTTTCAGACGTCTGTAGATGCGCTCCCATCCACACTCCATGTCACTGTCCACTTCGCATTTACCATTCTTGGAACCGCCGCACTGGCCGTTGACAAGACTCTTGGAGCATGCTGTGATCGGGCAGATCCCGCCGGTAAGGTTCAGATAACACTCACCACACTGGTCACATTTATATTCTAACGGTGTTACACCCTGGAAACCAGGTACCGGGTATGTATCGCAGGCTGCGCATACCATTTTGTCTTCCAGATATTCTGCGATGGTCTGTACACCAACGCCACAGGAGAATACCAGGACCAGATCCGCTTCCCTGATCTTATCCATATGTTTCTGAAGACGTAACTGCATATTTTCCGGATTACAGATATAATCCGTTGTCATGATCCCTGTCACATTTCCTTCAGCGGAAAGCTCCTTCTGAAGTTCAACAGCTTCTTTTTCCGGAAAACGAACTTCCTTGCATCCATGGCAGTTGATGATAAAAACTTTCTTTCCGGCTGCCAGTGATACGATAGTTTCTTTTGCTTTTAACTGGGTAATCAACATATCACTTCATCCCCCTTACTGCATTTTTTCCGGCTTTGATACTGTTAATGATCGGAATCTTGGAAGAACAGATATACTGACAGCATCTGCACTCAACACAGTCCATGACATTCATGTCTTTCATGCCCTGCCAGTTCTCTTCTTTCGCATATTTAACGAAATACAGAGGAGAAAGTTCCATCGGACATACATCCACGCAGCGTCCGCACTTGATACATGGCTGCTCTTTGGTCTCGTCTGTATCAATAGCGATGATACCGTTGGAGCCCTTCATCATAGGTACATCCAGAGTGTTCAGAGGGAATCCCATCATAGGTCCGCCCATCTTGACCAGAACATCGTCATCTGTAAATCCGCCGCAGTAATCGATCAGCTCTTTTACGCTGGTACCGATCTTGATGATAAAGTTGCCAGGATTCTTGATCTTCTCGCCTGTTATTGTTGTAACACGCTCGATCAGAGGCATACCCTTCTGGATTGCATCGGAGATTGCTTTTACGGTACTGATATTATCTACGATAACGCCAACATCTGCCGGGAGACCGCCGCTTGGAACTTTTCTGCCCATAACGCGCTTGATGAGAGTCTTCTCAGCGCCCTGCGGGTATTTGGTTCTTGCGACAAATACTTCCATGTTTCCGATATTGGCAACTTTTTCCTGCATTAATTCGATGGCATCCTGCTTGTTATCCTCAATGACAATGATACCCTTCTCGGCACCTGTTGTCTTCAGGATCGCTTTCAGACCAAAAATAATGTCATCTGCAAACTCAAGGAGAACCTTGTGGTCTGCTGTTAAATATGGCTCACATTCGCATCCATTGAGTAGAATGGTATCAACTGGTTTGGCTGGTTTCAGTTTGACACAGGTCGGGAAGCCTGCACCACCCATACCAACGATTCCTGCTTCTTTTACAATCTCAATGATCTCATCCGGAGTCAGATTATCAAGGTCACCATGTGGCTGTACGGATTCGTGCAGAGTATTTTTTCCATCCGATTCAATGACAACAGCCATGACTTCACTGCCTCTTGTGCCATGCATACGTGGCTCAACGGCAACTACGGTTCCGCTTACGCTGGAGTGTACCGGTGCGCTGATAAATCCGGCAGCTTCGCCGATCTTCTGTCCGACTTTTACAGTGTCGCCTACCTCTACGATCGGGTTGGCAGGTGCACCAAGATGCTGGGACATGGAGATCACTACAGTCTTCGGATCCGGGAATTTCTTCAGTGCGATATGCTCGCTGAATTCCTTGTGCTCTGACGGATGAACGCCGCCATAGTATCCGTTCAGTCTGTCTTCTCTGATAGACTTCACGTAATCGTTGATCACCTTGAAGTTAACCTTGGAGTAATCACGTACCTGTACCGGCTGGTTCAGGAACTCTTCCAGACGGCCCTGTTTTGCCAGTCTCTGGTAGATCTTTTCCCAGGCACAGTCTTTATTCGGGTCTACTTCACATTTCCCGTTCTTTGCTCCGCCGCACTGTCCATTGACAAGACTCTTTGAACAGTCGACGATAGGACAGACGCCTCCGGTAATGTTCAGATAGCACTGTGCACATGCATCGCAGCTCTTCTTGGTAAGTGCCATGCCGTGATGTCCTCTGTAGTTAAGGGTATTACTTGCTGCAATCACCGGCTTGCCTGCCAGATCCGCAACTGTCTGGATACCAAGACCACAGGAGATCACAACTACATTCTCTGTACCTTCCGGAAGCAGATCCTGTAATTTTCTTTCTGTGTGCATCTTGTTACACAGAAAATCGAATTTCGCACTGCCTGTGACGGTTTTTCCCTGCTCCGCAGCAAATTTCAGGAATTCCTCGCAATCCGGTTCGTCAACGGTCTCAAATTCCTTGAAACACTTGTTACAGGCGATTACAAACAGATTGTCCCTGCCGTTCAGCACTGATGCAAGCTCATCACTGCTTTTCAGCTTGTACTTAGTATAGTTTTCCAATTGCTCACCTTCCTTATAAAGATTATATCCTTATGATTATCTGCTCTTATCCGTTCCCTCCTTCTCTGCACTCCCAGGAAAGAAACAATAAAACCAAATAAATAAGTTCTTTGTTATTTGTTCAGCCCTTCGAAAATCCCGGTCCAAAAAAAGGCCGCAGTATTTCCTCTGACTGCTACAATAAATGTACCATAATTTGAACATATTATCCAGTTTTATTAGCTATTTTTATAAATTTATTCTATGATTTCATCCCAATCGTCTATGGATGTACGGATATTTGTACAACTTCTGTTATGCTGCATGCGTTAGTTATATGCAACTTATATAATTTTGTTTATAAAATATCCTTTTTATGCATTGAGCATATTGCACAAGGATTTTATCTTTAACAGGGCAGATCCGAAAGGTGTCTTTTGTCATGGGGTAAGACGCTGTCCGCAATATTCACAGGTGCTCAGACGACCTTTTATTACCTGATTCTTTGCACCGCAGCTAGGGCAGGTAACTGTAATATAGATCTTCTCATTTACGCGTCTGTTCGGTGCAGTGATCATAATATAATTTCCTTCTCTGTCTATCTGGATATTCCGGATATATCCCCCCGCAATAAATTTTTCCAGCTTTTTCACTGCACCTTTTCCCAGTTCCTGCTCAAGCTTTTCAAATGAGACGGTATTCTGGGCATAGGATTCAAACCAGCAGGCGATTTCTCCGGCTTTTTTCTTCTTTAATGCTTTTTGAATTTCCCGGAAGGTTGGATATAGAAACAGCAATCCAAGTATGATCTCTGTTGCTGCCATTCCCCAGCGCCCTTCACCGATATACTTCTCCGATGCGCCAATAGCTCCCAGGGAAAAAAGTATAAAAAAGCCACAAAGAACCCATTTCAGTTTCCCCAGTATTCCTGTTTTTTTATTTTTTTCTGTCAAAAAATCGCTCATGTCTGTTTCCTCTTTCCTATTATTCAAAATCTTATGCTATATTTGTGAATGCTCCGTCAGCTCACGCCAAACTCCCTCTGTCCGAATATGTTTCTGCATTCTGTGGATCTTCTATTTCAGTGTGGTTACGATCAGTTTACTTTCCAGTGCAGCTGCTATCAGATCCTCCTTGCAGCTGTATCCCGCCTTGGCGATCATTTCCTGAAAATTCCATCTCACCCCAGAAGCAGAACAGTCCATTTTCCTTGCGATCTCGGAATATGACATCCCGTGAATATACAGGCGCAGCATCTCCAGCTGTCTGGGACTGATATCACCGCTTGTGATCCAGTTAAGTTCCACCTCCGGTGCCACATCCGGAAATACATGCTCCCCATTTAACGTTCTGTAGATCACACTCCGTATTTCCTCTTCACCGTGATCCTTATACCATAGACTGTCTGCACATCCGCTCTTTGCTCTTTCCAGCACCTTGGGATCGATCAGCGAGGTAACAACCAATACCTTTGTATATGGATATTTTTCCCTGATGATCTTTCCGGCACCCAGCCCATCATGATTATGAAATGTCTGCACATCCATAAGCACCAGATCAATTGCCGAGTAAGAGCAGATCTTTACAGCTTCACAGGCATCCGAAACTGTCTGGACATGTCGGAATTCCGGTTCCCGCATAATAATACTTTCAAAATACTTCTGCATGATCCTCTGATCTTCTACTATCAGTATCCGTACCATAGACTCCCATCCTTTCTGTCAGTGGCATTTTCAACACCAGACAAAACTCCGGCGAAAAAGAAACCTGCATAATACATTTCTCTGACTCCGCAGCTTTTCTCAGTGCAGACAGACCACCACCTTCTTCTGCATTTTTTTCAGGTGCATCTCCATCATTCGTTATCCGGATGCTGTATTCATTTGCACCTTTTTCTATCTTCACCAGAACTGTACTTCCATGGGCATGTCTGGCACAATTTGTCACACATTCACGGATCGCTCTGTCTGTCAGCAGCCTGTAGGAGGGATGCTGAGGGAAATTCCCGCTGATCTGAACATAAATTCCAAGTTCTTCTGCATGCCTGATCGTATCCGCGCATAATTCTTCCATATTCTCAACAGAAGAATCTGTAAGAATATAGACCAGATGCTTTAGTGCAGATAGCTGTTCATCCATTTTATCCTGATTTTCTTTTCTTTCCAATATCCTGCGTATTGACAGAAGGCTTCGGCCAAAATTGTCATGAACCTGCATTTTCATGGCAAGTGTCTCCTGCTCTCTTATTTTATCTCCGATTTTTTCATACATTTCCTCCAGCTTATGATTCAGGATTTCCAACTTTTCATTATTTGCTCTGATCTTTTCACCATTGTAATAAATTTCTGATACATTAACTGCCACTGTCTGCAGATATCCTGCACAATCCGGCTCCTGCAGACGATATTCCTGAAACATCCAGACGGAATCATCCGGAAAATAAAATACATTACTGTCACTGTTTAATCTGCGAAGTCCCTCTGCTTCGGATCCTCCATTTATTACTTTCCGCAATGCCTCATAATCCTGCAGATAGGAGCCTGTCATTATCCTGCTCAGTTCATGCATCTTGGTGTTGCATAAAACGATCCTTCCAAGAGGATCCGAAAAACACACCCCACAGGGAACATCATCAACAGCTTCATTCACAGACCAGTAAGACAGAGAATGATGATATCTGCGTCTCTCTCTCCAGATTGCCCAGCAAAGATAAAGCAACAATACCACCATCGCTGCCATCAAAACACTGACCGGACACATCCGGAGCATTAGCTGATATGCGCTTTCCCCCTGGCAATATCTGTGATCATTCATCAGGAACCCCATAAGCATAAAAGAAACTGCAAAAACAGTCACTGCTGTTATAATTTTCTTTTTCCCGTAAAAACAGGTTATCCTGATCAACAGAAGGATCAATTCCAGAATCAGGCAGATTTCAAGAATGATCATCAGAAAATCCTGCATTGCCATACTGCATTCCGCAAAATCAGTCATCTTCCGCCTCTCTTTCTGAATACGATACATCCGATAAACCATTCGTTTTCATCTTCCTGCTGCACATTTAATTCCGGTCTTTCTGACATTAATCCCCGAAGATCTGCTTCTGCTACAATATGAACCGAGATCCGCAGCGCATCATCGATCTGCGACACACGGTAAAAAACAGACTGCATTGTATCAAACAATCGTTCCACAAGCCATTCAAAGGTATCATAGCATTTTAGTATATCATCTGCATTCAGCTGCACTTCACCATTTTCGACATAATAAGCCGCCCGGATCTTACATAATTTTAAGCTGTCACAGGATTCCGCAAGACTCTGTCTGAGATCCTCCATTGTAAGCAGATTTCCGTCTGATGCATATTGTGTCAATACCAGATTTTTTCTTCTTTTTAAATATGTACCAACAACCACGATTTTTCCCAGGATCCGGTCATAGCGTTCCCTTGACTCCGTTCTTTCCAGCTCATCCATCAGCTGTGACAGCAATTCCAGCTGCCCGGCTGTCTGATTCTGTATCATGTTCAGCAGTCGGTTCTGTTCTTCTGTTTTTCTCCGCTCAGCTTCTTTCTGATAGGTTTTCTGCAGCAGACGATTTCTGGCAGTCAGCTCCTCCTGCTGTTCCCGGATATCCTGATACTGATCCAGAAGCACCGAAATATCTTCTGACCAGAACAAATGTCCTCCTCTTATAGGAATATGGTTGATCCGGATTCCCTGTTCCTGTACAGCTGATCTGTTTATTACAATTTTACGCAGTTCCGGTGACAGCTCAGGAAAATCACCGGAATGATAATAACGCTGAAAGGAATCATCCGTAATCTCTGCATCCAGTCCTCCGGAGGTCTGGAATAATTCAAAATATCGATTGTTCGTCTGTATCAGGCCGCATAATATACATCCCTGGTAAATTGCCGCCATCAAAAGGCAGCATACCGCTGTCATATCTCCGGCAATTGTTTTGATCAGAGGCAGACGGAATAAATTCCCGATATTCCATCCCAGAAGCAATATTCCCGGAATAACCGGCAGCCAAAATTGCTTTCTTCCCGGAATCCTGCTTTTTCTGATCAGCATGATTTCCATCCATATCAGGCAAAATATGATCCATCCCTGGATCACTATAAAAAGAATACCATAGCTGTAATCTCTATCTGAAAGCGGCGGCCGCCCGGAAAACCGAAACACCAGCTGATGCAGATCATTTGTAAAAACACTGATGATCAAAACCACCGCAAAAGCAAGCAAGGCAATAATTTTTCTGACTGTTTTCTCTCCATCCTTTTCCCCTAGAAACATCGCTGCTGCCAGTCCAAGGACCGGGATCAGGATCATCGGGATATAATACAGATACCAGCAGATATGTTCTCCAAGCGGATCATGAAAAATATGAAATTTTACTGTCCGCACAAAAAACCAGAAGACCATCAGACAGCCAATTGCAGTCAGACATCTGCGCGTTTTTCTATGCACTACATGCTTTTCCAGATAGATCACCCAGGCACAATACATTCCCAGATAAATACAGTTACGACACTGATCTGCGAGATTTCTCATAAAAACATTTTCCGGTCTTACCAGCCTGCAGAAATACGCCAGAAATACACTTATCAGGATTCCTCCATACGACAGTGCCCTTTTTTTATTGTATGTCATGAAAATTCCTCTCTCATTAATACACCTCTGTGATAAGTATACTATAAAGCTATATTTTATTATATAGTTTTCAGAGAAACCATCCATTCTCAACCCCTGTTATCACAAACAGAGTGAACAATTCTGTCCACTCTGTCTATCATCACTCAAAATGGTCTTGGCTGGCCACAGTATTCGCAGAACCTTCCGGTATTCTCTGCACCGCACTGACATTTCCACAAACCGCCGGACTGCTGCATTCCGCTGTTCATGTTCATTCCGGGCTGCTGCATTCCAGCCGCATTTGGTGTCAGGGCGGCTATGATCTGATGACCTGTCTGCTCCACTTCCATCAATTCACCTCTGTTATCGCTGCTTATGGAAAAAGTATTCAAACGAAAATCCATATCATCAAACCATGGATTTTTTACCTTAATACGCATAGTATAATCAAATTCATACTTATATACCGGTGGCTGATAGCTTACGGTTTCTCCATCCTTTGTTGTATATGTTTCCTCGTTCTGCTGTCGCTCTACATCAACTCTGCACTGCACAATAGCAGATAAAGGAACTATGTCCGGATTTTCATTGACATCCAGCTTCCGTGCAACAGTAAAATTCCCCTTATTGTCATCAATAAAAACATTGTAATTTCTGGTATTGATCTGACGTGTTATACAAAAATCCATTACGGCTTTTTTGTTTTTTTCACGATATTCCAGTTGACGTTTTATATCCTCTACCGTACTGTGCCGCCGGTCTTCAAACCATGGTGACAATTTTTTTGCACAATCCTTACACAGATTTCCGTCATCCAGTTTTCTGTTTCCCAATAAACCTATTTTCTCTCCGCAGATATCACAGATCTTCTTATCAAATAAACCCATACCCTATCCTCCTTCTTTTTATATTTGTGTTTTTGTTTATCTACATTATGCGTGAATGCTTCAATATTTGCACTAGCACCTCTGACAGTAACTGAATTCATCTCCGCATCAATGGAAGGATCTCAGGATTGTAACAATGCCACTAAGTACAATATTTTAATCTGGCAGGCTCCTTTCCAGACAGAGTCTCCCCCATCCCACCTCCACATTCGGATACTCCTCATACCCGCCCACACTCTGTGCGCCTTTCCTCAGATACGCCTTCACCTTTTCCCCATAAAGAAACGGATCATTTCCTTTCACGATTCCCCACTCCATAAGCAGAGCTGCGCTTCCGCTGACAAAGGGTGCCGCAAAGGAGGTTCCGGTGACAGTGGCGTAGCCTCCGCCGGGAACCGGGGCGGAGATGGATACACCGGGAGCTGCAAGGTCAGGCTTCCGGATCGGCAGGAACTGACTTCCCCTTCCGGAAAAATCTGCGTAGGCATTCTGTCTGGAATCATAAGCTCCAACAGAAATAACTTTTCCGGCAGTGGAAGGAATCGTCAAAGTTCCCACAGCCCGCGGAGAATAAAACCCGGTTCCGCGATTCAGTACATTTCCACCCGGCAGCCAGAGGAAATACTGTCCGGAGCGCACACGTTTTCCACTTAAAAGAACTTTCCAGACACCGCTGTCCACATAATTACCCTCAGGAATGAAATCTATGTAGATTTCCTGGGACAGCTGATAGGGACCGGGTTTTCCATAATAGATCAAAAGCTCTGTATTTTCCAGCAGATGCCGCTGTGGACCCAGCCGTTCATATAATGGACCAATCTGTTCTCCGGACGGACTTTCCAGATAAATTTCCATCTCATCTTCATAATCCTTCCATAACTGTACATTTAATGTGGGTTCAAAAACTCCCACCGCCAACTGGATTTCTTCTGTTTTCCCCTGCTGCAGGATTCCTCCTGCATGCCAGGGCTGACTGCCGTTATTTCCGGTTCCTGTAACGATCACAGTCCGCCCCATGGCCGCAACTGTATCAATATAGTTTTCCAGGAGGGAGTCCCCTCTGTGGGAACCATAATTATTCCCAAAACTCAGATTGATCACCAATGGCCGGTTCATCTCCAATGCCTTTCTCATCAAATAGTCGATCCCCTGGATCAGTTCCGTTGTCCTGGGAAAAGAATTCTCCTTTGGAATTCCCATTTTCACAACCAGGAGATCACTTTCATAGGCAACGCCTCTGTTCACACCACCGGAAGCCCTTCCGTTTCCGGCTGCGATTCCAAACACAGCAGTCCCGTGTCCGCTGATATCCACAGACGGAACAAGGCGTCTGCCCTGGTTTTCTCCAAGTGCAAGCGCCTCATCAATTTCTTCTTTCGTATATTCTGTTCCTGACCCATATCCTGCCGGTGGTTTTCCCGGAATTCCCTGATCCCATAGATACAGGATCCGGCTGCTTCCATCCTCATTTCGAAAATCAGGGTGGAAATAATCAACACCGGAATCCACGATTCCCATAAGGATTCCTTCTCCGGTCAACCCTTCCACTCCGGTCTGTACCGCCTGGATGCAGCTGGCTGTTTTTCCCTGAAACACTTCAAAATAAAGTTGTTTTGGTTTTTCCATAAAGATCACATTTTCTCGGTCAGAATAGCTGTCGATCTCACGCTCCGGAAAAGTAACAACTGCATAGTTTCCCAGAAGCGGAACTGCCTGTATTCCCTCTCCGGAAAGCTCCTCCTCCCTGCCTGTGTATTTCACGATCACATCCCAGGTTTTCCCAGCAGGATCATATCCTGTGTTCAGATTTCCGGATTTCTGGCGTTCCTCTTCTGTAGCATCCAGGGCTAGATTTAAAAGATTGTCAATTTTCTGATCTGGCATGATAAGCTCGCTTCTTTGATTCCTTACTTTACTATACACAGTTAGCCCACATTAATTAACTTGAAAAGCTTATCAGATTACATGACAATTTCCAGTTCTCATTCTTAACACTGTCAGGATATCACGCTTCATTTCTGTTGTAGTTTCTTTTATGCAGTGCTATAATTCCAGGTAAAATTTACAACCTTCGGGAGAACTATTATGCAAATCACGAAACCTACTTTTTGTAATGAATTTTCCTGCATCGCAGGCAGCTGTCCGGATACCTGCTGTGCCGGCTGGCAGATCATGATCGATCAAAACAGTCTCAAAAAATACCGCCACTGCAAAGGAGCTTTTCGCAACCGCCTTCTGAATGACATCGACTGGAAGGAACATTCTTTCCGTCATTATCAAAAACGCTGTGCATTTCTGAACGAAGATAATCTCTGTGATATCTACAGCGAAGCGGGCAAAGATATGCTCTGCGATACCTGCCGTAAATATCCGAGGCATATCGAAGAATTTGAGGGACTTCGGGAATTGTCTCTGTCTCTTTCCTGCCCGGAAGCCGCCAGAATCTTTCTCAGCCACAAAGAAAAAATCACATTCCGGACTGTGGAAAAGGAAACTCCAGAAGAGACTTATGACGACTTCGACTATTTCCTTTTCACCGCGCTGATGGACACCAGAGACTATCTCTTCTCCGTGATCCAGGACCGTTCCGTTCCCTGTGCGTTACGCCGCCGGAAGCTTCTGGCCTGCGGCCATGATTTTCAGCTCTGTCTGGACCGGAACAAATTGTTTCAATGGGAAACGATCCGCAGTCGTCATCAAAATTCTGCTTTCGGAGATTCCTTCCAGAAAAAACTCCACAAGTGGATCACTGCCAAAAAGCCTTCTACTGACCTGCGAAAAAACATATGGAAAACCATCATTCCTCAAATGGAAGTTCTCCGCTCTGGCTGGCATGATTACCTCTTGGAAACCTTAACCCCGTTATATACCGCCTGTGATACCGAACAACAATACCAGGATGTCTGTCTTGAATTCGAAACCTTTTATCCGGACTGGAAAATTCAGGAAGAACAGCTCCTGCTCTATTGGATCTACACGTATTTCTGCGGGGCCGTATATGATGAACAGATCTTCGCCAAAGTAAAAATGGCAGTTATCTGCACCTTCATGATCCACGAGCTGGCAATGGGAACCTGGCTTTTGCAGCAAAAGCAGTTTTCCTTTCCAGATCTGGTCTCAATCTGTTACCGTTTTTCCAGGGAGCTGGAACACTCTGACCAGAATCTTAATAAAATGGAAGAACTTCTTGATTGGGAATCAATTTTTTCTCTGGAAAATCTGCTGGAAATATAAAGGGTAATCAAAGTTGTTGAAGGGCGCTCTTCGTGAGGGGCAAACTTGAGGGTGTTGCTAGAATAGCCTGCCAGAACGCCAATTTTGTACCAAATATCGTTTTTACCAGCCACAGAACCGATTCCATTCTGGACATGGTGACTAATCAGGCCTGTGTGGCCCTGCTGATGGATGTTCACGTCCAGCTTCCCGAAAACGGTCCCAGACCCAGCTACTCTCCCTGGCGTGCCATTCCCATCACACCAGCGATCTCTTCACAGCTGTCCCTGTGCTACCGCAGCGACAGACCTCTTTCCAGAACAGCCCAGCTGTTTGTGGATCTCTGTAATGATAAACTGTTTAAAAAATAAAATAACAGCCCCGCAGAAGGCATGGCATACAATAACCGTATGCAGTCTTCAGCGAGGCTGTTTTCATAAAGCCAGGAGCTGACCGGATACTTAAAACTGATTTTTATAATACTCCAGATCCATATCCTTAAACACATTAAAGATCACCCGGTCAAAAGCATCTCCATGTTTTTCCAGAAAGGCTTCTGTGGTGTTCACAGCGATCTCTGCTGCTTCTTTGTTGGGAAAATGGAACTCTCCGGTGGAGATACAGCAGAACGCTACGGATCGGATATTGTTTTCCAGGCAGCAGTTCAGCACACTTTCGTAACAGTTTTTCAGATCCTGCCGTAACTTGTCCGTGACTTCGTAGTAAACAATAGGCCCCACCGTATGGATCACATGCTCCGCCGGAAGGTTATAGCCACCGGTCACCATGGCCTGGCCGGTTGGTTCTTCATAGGATCTTCCGTAGCGGATCCGTTTCTGGTTCATCTGGCGGCTGCACTCTGCACGAAGCTCCACTCCCGCAGCCGAATGGATCGCATTGTCAATACATCTGTGGCAGGGCACAAAACAGCCCAGCATCTGGGAGTTGGCTGCATTGACGATAGCTCCCACCTGAAGTCTGGTGATATCGCCCTGCCAGATAGAGATTTTTTCCGCAAAAGGCACAGTACTGTGGTACGCCTCTTTTACCGTCGGAATCTGATCCAGGGTTACGATTCCTTTTTCCCTGGCATCTTCCTTCAGGAATTCATCCTGCACCTTCAGGATTTCTTCATCCATATGCCGGGGCATGCGAATGTTCATGAGAGAACGAAGGATTCTTCTTTTTTCTGCATCGTTGTCCGAGACCTTAAGGTTCCTGTATTCTCCGGAATCTTCTTTGAATTTTTCCACAAGATAATCAAGACGCTGTTTCTGATCCATATGTCCTCCTTCTGTTATTTACCAGTTCTGTTTTGACCTGCCTGTAACACTTCCGCAGATTTTTCCCATTGGGCACTTTGGTTTCTGTTGGGTTTTATATCAGCTGTCCTGCAAATGATCTGCGGATATCTTTTTTATTTCTATTGTAATATCCCGTAAGCTGTCGCACAAGTCACGATTGATTCCGATTCCACGTTCTCCGAAGCTTTCCGGTATCACAGCCTCGTCTCTGTTCAGGCGGATCAGCTCTGTATTTTTGTGCTCACGTACCATTTTTTCAAAAGGAAAGCGAATAATAGATGGTGTGTTAAAACCAACGCCCAGCTCCAGCAGTACAACCTTGCCTTTTTTCAGCTGTTTCAGATACTTTCCATAATTTTCCGCAGCCTCATTCCACTGCTCATCCTCCACAAAATACTGGTCGCATCGGAGATTCATAGCCATAGGGCCGCCGCATACCGGACATTTCGGCACCATATAAGAAGGAATCTTACAGTCCTTTTCTGCCTGAACCATCTGGGCAAACATGGAAACGGCATCATAGGTCCTGGGATGACATCCCTTCATGCACTGGATCCGGCCATAATCTCCCTGTGTGGCAAAGATCCTCTCTTCCGAAAATCCGGCTTTCTGAAACTGGTAATCCACATTGGTGGTCAGCACAAAATAGTCTTTTTCTTTCACCAGGTCAAAAAGCTGCTGATACAGTGGCAAAGCCGGTGGTTTGATACGGTTTACATAAGAATGTCTGCACCAGTAACCCCAGCGCTCTTCCTCTGTCTGAAATGGATAAAAACCGGCAGAATACATATCCTGCAGCCCGTATTTTTTTATAAAATCGCTGAAATTTTCCTGAAAACGTTTCCCGCTGTAGGTAAGACCGGCCGCTGCAGAAAGGCCGGCACCTGCTCCGATCAGCACATGATCTGCTTCCTTTAAATATGCCGAAGCTTGTGTGATCTGTTCCTCATAGAGCTCCTTCAGAAATATATAATCTCTTGCGGGTATCCCGCATAAAAACTGTGTCCAGTCCACTTTTTTCTGCCTCCTTACGATATGAAGATGTTTACGGATCTCCATAGCTTACCTTCTTTCCACTGCTCCGAAAGGACAGACCTCCATGCAGTTCCTGTGAAATGTATCTGTTGTAAATGTCCGCTTTTTATGTATTGGAAATGTTACTATTCACAGAGTGAACAGTAACCAGGAAATTCCTGCGTCCATTGAATGAGGAATGAATGCAGGAATTTGCCTTGGTGCTATCGGGAGTCTGTTATGACATAGAATCAATTGGGTGTTGATTCAATTAGAATTCATATGGCGGGTTTCCGGAGAAGTCTGCGATCAGACCATGTGGGTTCTCAAGGTAGAATACCTCAAAGATCGGGTTCTCAGCAGTCTCATACTGACCTTTGACAATAGGATTCTCCATGCAGGCTACCTTTACTTCATGGTTGTCCTCAAAAACAGCTTTTCCGTGAAGACGGATCCATGCGTACTCAGGACTGGATACGGAAACCTCGATCTCCGGGTTAGCCAGGATATCCTTGTAAACATCCTTGGTATTGTTTGTGCAGAACCAGAGCTTTCCGTCTTTCTCAAAACAGAACATGAACGGGCGGCATTTCGCCTTTCCATCGCGTCCTACAGTTGCCAGATACTGTACCGGGTTTGCCTGTAAAAATTCTACTACTTTTTTCATGATCGTTCTCTCCTTTATTTTTATTATTCGCTTAAATAACATTTTCTTATAATTATGACCGGCCAGTCATTGTTGTAACCTTCTTCATTACATCAAGTAATATAGCATCGCTTTATTGTAATGTCAATAGTTACAACTAGATTTTTTATATTTTTTTCTCAAGTGCTTTTTTATACCATGAAATATCACTGAGCAATTTCCCACAATATAAAAAACCGCTACTCAGCAGATTTCATAACTTCTCTGCTTGGTAGCGGCTTATCATTTCTGTGATGCGCTTTCACGATTCTGTTCTGTTTTATCTTTTACTACTGAAGATATTTCTCCAGATCTTCTTTCACATCCTCCAAAGTGATAGACTGAAGCTCCCGCTCCATTGCGTCCTGCACCTGCTGCAGCTTATCATCCAGGATATTGTGGATATTTTTTCCTACCGGACACTGCGGGTTGGGATTCTCGTGGAAGTGAAAGAGCTTGTTGTCTTCCACACACTCCACCGCTTTATATATATCCAGAAATGTGATTTCTGATAACGGTCTGGTAATGGTAGTTCCGCCGGTTCCCCTGGCAACCTGCACCAGACCGGCAGCCTTCAGCTGCAGAAGGATCTTGCGGATGATCACCGGATTTACATTGGTACTGCCCGCAATAAAATCACTGGTTACTTTATATTCATTCTGAAACGTATCAATGCATGTAAAAATGTGCACTGCTAACGTAAATCTGCTGGATATCTGCATTCTTCTTCACCTCTTCTGTTTTTTCTTATCATATATCCTTCCCGTTGTAATGTCAATGATTACAGTAAGGTGAAGATCAAAATCACCTCTTCATCTGATAAAATGAGTAAATTCCCTTTCTTCAGTTTCCGGAAGCCCGAATTTTTCTTTTCCCAGGGCAATGCTCTTCATGAGGAATGTCATGTTTCTGGCGAGGACACGCATGGTCTGCTTACCTTCCTCATCCTGTTCTGCTTCTCCCTGCTCCCGTCCATGAATGGAATTCCAGTACTGGCTGGATGCGATGGGCATATTTGAGATGGTGAAAAATTTGTTCAGCTCATCAAAGGTGGCGGAACATCCGCCACGTCTTGCGCAGACAACGCTGGCACCTACCTTCATGGTCTTGTCAAAATGGGTGCTGTAAAAAAGTCTGGTAAGAACAGAAACCAGTGTGGCATTGGCAGAAGCAAAATAGACAGGGCTGGCAACTACAAGACCGTCTGCTTCTTCAAATTTTGGCGCCAGTTCATTTACGATATCGTCAAAGACACATTTTCCAAGCTCGTAGCACCGTCGACAGGCAATGCAGCCTCTCACGTCTTTATGTCCTACCCGTACGATCTCAGCTTCCACGCCCTCCTGCTCAAAGACTTTTTTCATTTCCTCCAGCGCAAGTGCTGTATTTCCCTTTGCCCTGGGACTTCCGTTAAGCATTAATACTTTCATGTTTTGTTCCTCCTTATGCATAACTGCCTTCCATTTCGACAAAAAAACAGCATCTGCTGCTTTCTGCAGACGCTGTTTTTTTATTCTGTAAATGTATATCTTACCATGTAACCGTTTCCGTCACCGGTTACGATCACCACATCCCCGTCCGGATTCTGCGCCGTATCGATCACCGGAAATCTTCCGTTCTGTTTCACATAAGCTTCCGGGCTCTCAATCTCCGCTTCAATGATCTCCTGCTGGGAATGACGCTCGCCGCCGCATGGATTGATCGTTTCAATAATGATCTCGTATTCTTTCATGTTATCCACCTCTTCCTGTTTTCTTAACTTACTACGATAAATGCCTGTTTGAATTTTATACAGATTCTATCTTTTATTTTACCGCAGAAAAGTTTTTTCTGCAAAAGGCTTCTTTCACAAAACACCCTTCTCAGCATTGGTGATTTTTACTATTCTTATACTTCTTCCGCTTCCATCTCTTTCTGAATCTCATCTTCGCTGCCTGCCATGGCCTGCAGTGTCATGGTAAGAAGCTTGGCAAGATCCCATCCCAGCTGATCAGCACCACGCTGGAGCACCTCTCTGGAGCAGCCGGCTGCGAAGCCTTTGCTCTTATATTTCTTTTTGAGGGATTTCAGTTCCATGTCCTTGGTGCTTTTTGACGGACGCATCAGCGCTGCTGCCCAGATCAGTCCTGTCAGCTCATCTGCCGCAAAGAGAACTTTTTCCATTTCATGCTCCGGTTCCGTCTCAATGGTTTTTCCACAGCCAACGGTAATTCCGTAGCCATGGGAAACCACTGCATGAATGATATCCTCTCCCACACCAGCCTCACGAAGAAGCTCCGGTGCTTTCAGACAGTGTTCCTCCGGATAAAGTTCAAAATCAATGTCATGGAGCAGTCCTACAATGCCCCAGTACTCTGCGTCATCTCCATATCCCAGCTCTTTTGCGTACCACTTCATCACTGCCTCAACTGTCAGTGCGTGCTGAATATGAAAAGGGTCTTTGTTGTATTTTTTTAATAAAACAAATGCTTCATCTCTTGCGATATGTTCCATTTTTTGTTCCTCAATTCTGTCATTATGTTTCTTCACAGTCAGCTGTTTTATTCCACGAAATGGATCCTTTTTTCATCAAACCGGTTCTGCTGTTCTCTTTTTTCTGCCGGATAGCCCAGGGCAAACAGAGAAAATACCTCCACGTTTTCCGGAAGCTCCAGCATGTCATGAACCTCATCCATGCGGTCCTGCATCGGCGCGATTCCGATCCACACACCGCCAAGTCCCAGAGCATCGGTTTCCAGCCAGATATTCTCCTGGGCAATGGACATATCGATCTGTGCCATAGCCTGTACCACCAGGCCTTCTTTGCGATATACCGGAACGATCACAACAGGCGCACCTGCCGCGCAGCCGGAATAAGGCGTCGCACCGGAAAGCTTCCTGATCTTCTCTTTATCTGTTACCACATAAAATTCCCAGGGCTGCTGATTGCACGCGCTTGGGGCCTGCATACCTGCTTTCAGGATCTGCAGGATCTTTTCTTTCTCTACCGGTCTGTCTTCATATTTTCGGATACTTACTCTGTGAAAAATATTCTCCATGATGATTCCTCCCGTACAAAATTTTTATTTATTTTATCATAATTATAAAAGAATCAACAGTGCATATTTCTGAAAACGTTTTCTGTTTTTCTACAGTGCCGTTCCCTCCTTCGGAACAAAAAATCCGGTCATATCTGTTTTTTCCAGTTTCAGAAGCGCGATCTTCTTGTCGATCCCGCCGGCATATCCGGTGAGACTTCCGTTACTTCCCACCACACGGTGGCAGGGAATGATAATGGATATCTTGTTATGACCCACCGCTCCTCCTACCGCCTGCGCGGACATTTTTTTCACGCCCCGCTGTGCGGCAAGCTGTCCGGCGATCTCAACGTAGGTTATCGTCCGGCCGTAAGGAATCCTGCGCAGGATCTCCCACACCGCACACTGAAATTCTGTTCCCACCGGATGAAGCGCCGGCATAAAATCCGGCTCTTTTCCCTGAAAATAAATATCCAGCCAGCGTTCTGTATCCTTCAATACCGGCGTTTCTTCCTGCCTACATTCTTCTTTTTTTATCTGGGCAGCATAGTATTTCTGCCCTTCCAGCCACAGACCGGTAAGACCTTTTTCGTCTGCCGCAAGAAAGATCGTTCCCAGTGGTGACTGATAATCCGTTGTATAGACCATAGCATTTTCCTCTTTTTTCATATAAGTACATTTCCATTACCATAATGATCCCGTACCATATCACTTTATACACGCTGCTTCTTTTTCAGATACAGCATGCAGTCAATGCAAAGCACGATCTGCAGCGCAGAGGACATTGGCGTTGCCAGTCCGATATCAAACAAAGTAACTCCCGGCTGGCGGCTCATAAACCAGGATACCGGAACACGGACACAGAAGGCTCCCAGGATTCCCTGGATCATCACAAACTTTGTCAGACCGATTCCATTATAGAAACCGATGTAGCAGAAGAAGATCGCCGTAAGCATACAGTCAATGGCGTAAGCTTTCAGATAATCTGCCGCCGCATCGATAACCATGGTATCCGATGAGAAGATTCCCGCCAGAGTACCGCCATGGAAAAATGACAGGAAAAACATTCCCACGCCGATGGCAAAAGAAACTGCCACCCCATAATGCAGTGCTTTTTTTGCACGGTCCATCTGTCCCGCGCCGTAATTCTGTGCCACAAAAACAGAGATGGACTGCATAAATGCTGGAGAGATCAGCATAATGAAAGCACAGACCTTTTCCGCCACTCCCACACCTGCAGAAGCTGTCACACCCATGGAATTTACAATGGCAAGGATGATCAGAAACGAAACACTTACCAGAAGATCCTGTAGTGCGATAGGCGCCCCAAGGCCGATCATCTTCCGGAGAGTCGGACCATGAACACCTATATCCGTTTTATGCATTTCAAAAGGCAGATCTTTTTTGCGGATAACCCCAAAAGAAACGATCACACTGATAACCTGCGCAAAAACCGTTGCAAAAGCAGCACCTTCCGTTCCCATCTTAAATCCGGCACAAAGGATCAGATCTCCCACAATGTTACAGACACAGGCAATGGCTACAGTAAAAAGCGGCGTTCTGGAATCCCCCAGTCCACGGAAAATACAACCGATCAGATTATACGCCACGATCACCAGCATACCACCTCCGCAGATCCGTACATAATCCACAGTCTTGTCAAAGGCTTCTTCCGGCGCATTCATGATACTGCTGACCTGAGGCGCAAAAATCACAAGGATCACAGTCATGATCAGCGCGATCACTCCGAACATCACGATAGCTGTTCCTACCGTACGTCCTCCCTGTTTCCGCTCTCCACAGCCGATCTGCTGTCCCAGCAGAATCGTAGTTCCCATGGCAAAGCTGCTCACAAGATTAGTCAGCGGCTTCAGGATCTTGCCCTGGGTGATCGAACCGCCAAAGAAGCCTATTGTCAGCTCTTCTCCTCTTTCGGCGCGCTGCATACAGCGAAAAAGTCTGCTGAAATCATATTTTACCGTATCCATTTTTCTATCTCCCCTGCTGCATTTTTATTCATCTTCCTTATACGCCTGTCGGGTAAACAATTTCTAAACATTCTTATATTTATTGACGATATTTTTTTATCATATCACAAACTGCTCTGCCTGTCCTCCCATATAAAACTGCTTTGAAAAATTTTACTCAAAAGTAACACTCTGCAAACCATTGACATATCTTTTCTTTGCGATATAATGTTAGTTACAACTAATTTAAAATAAAACCATTTTGTCGGAGGAACTATGCCACTGAATTTAGCTGATATCAACACAGATTATATCATTCAAAAAATATGCGGCAATGAAAACGAACGCCATCATCTGGAAACGCTTGGTTTTCTTGAAGGAGCAACGGTACGGATTCTGTCGATTCTTTTCGGCTCTTATATTGTACGAATCCAGGAAAGCAAGATCGGCATCAATCAGGACTTTGCCAAAATGATCATCGTGCAAGTCTGAAATACTCTGCCATTTTATCAGTAAACAACAAGGAGATTTATTTAATTTATGAAAAAAGAAAAAAGTGTACTTCATCTTTGTGAATGCACCCTACTGGCGCTTGTAATCCTGCTGATCATTGACCTGTATCTCCTGAAATTTCTTCAGGAACCCGGTGTTTCTTATTATCCTATGCTCCGGCTTATGGAAATTGCACTGGCTCTGCTTGTGGTGACTCTTGCCCTTTCCCTGATTCAGAGAGAGCTGCTTTCCCGCCTTATCGTAAAAGCCTTCCGTGATATCACCGGTGTCCACAATAAAACTTCCCTGGAAAAACTGATTCTGGAGCTAAATAACCGTCCGAGTACCTTTGGCATCGGTGTCATGATGTTCGATCTGAATGATCTGAAATATGTCAATGACACCTACGGGCATGAAAAAGGAGACGAATTTATCCAGTCCTTCTCCTACTGTCTGACGCGCATCCTTGATTCTGACAGTTTCCTTGCCCGTTACGGAGGAGATGAATTTATCATCATCCAACAAAATACTTCAGAAGCCTCTCTTCGACAGATGGCCCGAAAACTGAATTCCCTTGTACAGGAATATAATAGCAGAACCACCCTTCCGCTAAGCTATGCCATCGGTTACGAGGTCAGCTATCAAAATCACTACTTTATGATGCAGGATCTTATTAATGCGGCAGATCAGAAAATGTATCAGGATAAAGCGCATAAGAAAATTGCAGCAAATAAAAAATTTTCTTCCCGTTCCGTTTCTGCAGGCACTGCAATTCCCACGATTTCTTCTGAAACTCTTTCCGAAAAGATTCGGCAGATTCAGAGTAATACCGGAAACACCCATTCCCTTGCTCTGATCTCCACTGATGTGGAAAACTTTCATTTTATCAATGATAAATATGGATATTCCCTGGGAAATGAGATTCTGAACATGGTCTATGAAGAAATTGCCGGTGCACCTTTTACCATTTTTACCACTCGTTTTTTCTCGGATGTTTTTATCAGCATTGCAGATATTTCTGATCTTACAAATGATGCATTTCTTTCAGAGATCCAAGCTCTTGACCGAAAAATCTGCAAGCGTATGAGAAATACCTTCCATGTAAATTTTTTCCGTACCAACTCCGGAATCTGCCTTGTTCCTGATGCCGATACCACTCCGGAAACTATCCTTTCCTGTGCAAATGTAGCCCGTAGACTTTCCAAAAAAATGCTTTCTCCTTGCTGTATTTATTCTGATGAGATCGACCGCCAGGAAAAAATGCAGGCCGAGATTCTCCACTCTTTTCATCAGGCACTGAAAAACGAGGAATTTCAAATATATTTTCAGCCCAAAGTAACTCCCCAAAATGGAAATATCTCCAGTGCGGAAGTTCTGGTTCGATGGATTCGTGACCAAAAAATGCTATGGTCACCAGCTGTATATATTCCTCTTTTTGAGCAAAACGGCTTTGTGATCCGCCTGGATTATTATGTTTATGAAAAAACCTTCCGTTGGCTTCAGGAATCTGTGGAATTTCTTCCCGAAAATTTTCGGCTGTCCTTAAATGTTTCTCCTCTTCATTTCGAAGAACCGGAAAACTTTGTAAAAAAGATCTGCGGGCTGATACATACCTATCAGGTGGATACTTCCAGGCTGACCTTTGAGATCACAGAATCCACTTATGTAAATAATACAGAAGCTGTCAATCAGGTGATCCGACGCCTGAAGCAGCTGAATATCCAAATCTCTATGGATGATTTCGGTTCCGGTTATTCCTCATTAAATACACTGAAAGATCTGCTCTTTAATGAAGTTAAGATCGACCGAAAATTCCTGGGGGATTCTCTGACCGAAAACACCCAGATCGTTCTCCAGGAAGTTTTCCATATGCTGAAACGTATGGGAAAATCTATCGTATGCGAAGGTGTGGAAACAAAAGAAATTGCAGAATTTTTAAAAGCAGAGGGCTGTGACGAAATCCAAGGCTTTCTGTATTACCGGCCTATGTGCCAAAAGGATTTTGAAACACTTCTCCATATATAAAGCAAAGCTCCCGGACAGCCACATCCGGGAGCTTTTATGGTTCTCATATTATCCTCTTTTTCCATATTTCAGATCTTCCACGATCTCATTGTATCTTTTTCTGTTCAATCTGTAGAAGAACAGCACCACTGCCGTAACGATCCACAGGATTCCGGGGATCGTGGTAAAGGAATGTTTCATGATGCTGAGCACGGCTGAATTCTGGGCCTGGTTTGCCACATAACCGTATTTTCCCAAAAGCGCCGCAAGGAGCGCTGTTCCGATCGCCATTCCAATCTTGTTTCCGAGGGATACGAACGCATACTGGAAACCATCGTTGCGAAGACCTGTTTTCCATTCTCCGTATTCCACGCAGTCCGGTATGATCGCATAGATTGCCGTGTTAAATCCGGAGAAAAAGAACTGTGTGATTCCTGCCAGGGCGTAAAAGGCAGCCGGAGATTCTTTTACATTAAAGAAATACATGGCAAGCATGGAAATTCCGGTAAGGAGCGCAAACAGAGACGCTGTCCGCCCTTTGTTGTTCAGTTTCCGGAAGACCGGCTGAAAGCAGGCAGCTCCGATAATGGACGGAATGATGATACACATGGAGTAAGTTGTATAGTAAGACGCGTTTCCCTCCACATAGGTAAAGTAATACAGAACATCCGCGTTTCTTCCGTAAAGAGTGAAACCAAACAGTACCTGTCCCACCAGTGCCAGAAGATATGGCCGGTTCTGCATGACTGCTTTCAGCTGAACCCGGATGGAGATCTTTTCTTTTTCCGGTGTGGTCACCTGCTCCTTTGTTTTTGCAAAGCAGAAAATATGACATGCCGCAAAAATGCATCCGTAAATGATGGCTACCAGAAGATAACCTGTCTTCTGACTGCTGCTTCCCAGTTTTCCGATCAAAGGCACAGTAATGATGTTGATAATTCCGATAGCGATCATAGCCGCAACCGAACGGGACGTGTTGATCTTCGCCCGCTCATCAATGTCCTGTGTCATTGCGCCGCAAAGCGTTCCGTATGGAATGTTTACACAGGTATATCCCAACACCAGCAGGCAGTATGTGATCACCATATAGATGATCTTGGATGTATCCGACCAGTCCGGATGTGCCCAGAACGTCATCATCAGAAGGATCGCTGTAACAGGCGCCGCAATGAGCAGCCACGGACGGTACCTTCCCCATCTGGTCTTCGTCTTATCCGTAAGTCCTCCGACAATGGGATCGTTGATCGCATCCCAGAATCTTGAGAACAGCATCAGCGCTGAAACAGCCGTCATACTGATCCCGAATACATCTGTATAAAATATCATCAAAAAATTACTGACAAACATCCAGCTGAAATTACAGCCTACATCACCAAAACCATACGCGATCTTACTGATCAGCGGTACCTTTCCGTATCTGTCTTCACTACCCATAACTCCTCCTGTTTTTCGTTACTCCTCGTTTACTGCTTATCGCTTATATCTCTCCCGGACAGCCACATCCGGGAGATTTCCTGTTAGTACATTTCCTGGTGTTATTTCTCCTGCACGTTGATGATAACCTTCATGGTTGTCTCACGGTTGGCATCAATATACTGGTAAGCCTTGAGATAATCCTTAAAGGCAAAGGTCTTGGAGATCAGCGGTCTTAAATGAACCTTCTCTGCGTTCACAAGATCGATGGCATCCACATAGTCATCATGACGGTACATCATCGTGCTCTTGATATCCAGCTCATGGTCATTGGCAACTGCCAGGTCAATGGTGGCCATATCCGCAAAAACAGCTACCAGCACGATCACGCTGCCTTTTCTTGCGTATTTGATCGCCTGTCCCATGGTGATGTTATTTCCGGCACAGTCATAGATCACATCTGCTTTATCCGGGCCAAAGGCTTCCACCATAGCCTCACCAAAATCTTTCTCCTTGGTATTTACGCACACATCAATACCGCACTCTTTCGCTTTCTCAAGGCGAAGATCACTGACATCCGTGATCATAACCTTCGCAGCGCCCATTCCTTTGGCACTCTGTGCCACCAGATTTCCAATGGGACCGGCACCAAGAACAGCAATATTCATCCCCTTCACATCGCCCATCTGTTTCACTGCGTGAACAGCAACTGCCAGAGGCTCGATCATCGCACCTTCCTCATAAGACATTTCCTCCGGGATCGGTGTGACCTTGGAAGCGTCTACCGCAAAATACTCGGAAGCTGTTCCTGTTGTCTGGAAGCCCATAACCTTCAGCTCTTCGCAGAGATTATATTTGCCGTGGCGGCATGGATAACAATGTCCGCAGTATACCTGTGGCTCGATCGTTACCTTCTGTCCTACCTGAAAGCCTGTGACATTCTTTCCCAGCTCTGTAATCTCACCGGACACCTCATGTCCCTGTGTCACCGGATACTTGGTAAAAGGATGCTTGCCGTGATATACATGAATATCGGAACCGCAGATACCAATGTTCATGATCTTAACGAGAACCTGGTCATCTCCCACCTCCGGAACCGGAACCTCTCTGAAAATAATCTCTCCTGGATTTGTCATTACCTGCTGGATCATAATGTTTTTCCTCCTTGTTTATTATGTATTATCTTTTATTAATTGTTTTATTAAAGTAATTACATTATTGTTCTTTTGAGAGGATTTGTCAATAGGGTTTCCGGTGATTCTCCCTGTTGAACAAATTCGATCCGGTTTTTTTATGCACATTTCACTATCCACCACATAAAAAAAGAACCCGCAGCTCCGGCAAGGTTCTTCCATGCCGGAGCTGCAGATTCTTTTCTCTGCATGATTCGTATTCTCTATGCATTTGGTCAATCGGATATTCACACCCCCGCAAGGGACTTACTTGATTCGGTTAAATATTTTTGATTAGCTCATGAAAAAAGTGCTTCGCCGCGCCAACTGCAGATGCTTCCTTCCGGTAGCTACAGTTCTTAAGATATCTGGTATCACGGTCAAAACCATTGTACTCCATCACTTTTTCTCCGAGAGGCAGCATATGATCCGGCAGATATCCGCCAACCTCGCCGCCCAGGATAATATCCATATCATAAGCCATCCGGAGATTGGAGATCAGTACGGCAAGATGGTCCAGATACTCTCCCCATTTTTCAGAGGCATCTGCTTCTCCTGCGGAAAGACTGTCCATAAACTGTTCCAAAGACTCATAGCGCTCACCGGTCAGCGCGCTGGATGCACAGTAAGCGTCTGCGCATCCCTTCTTGCCGCAGTAACACGGTCTGCCACCCGGAACCAGGATCATATGGCCAAACTCACCGGCCTTCTGATTCTGCCCGGCAAACAGTTTCCCGTCAATACAGAAAGCACCGCCAAGCGTATTATTAAGAGACAGATAGATCGCGTCCCGATACAGATGAAGATCTTCCGCCAGCATAGCTGCATTCGCGTCATTTTCAAAATAAACAGGACAGGAAAAAGCCTGCTCCAGAAAACTGAGGCTGTAATTTTCGATCTTAAGCGCATGCGATTTCACAACAAGATGCTGCTCCCGACTGATGATCCCGGGAATTGAGATTCCGATTCCAAGCAGCTTCTCAGGAGCTTCCATATCTCCCAGAAAATCTTTGACCAGGGAAGACAACTCCAGGCAGTAAGAAGTCTCCGGAGAAAACTTCATTCTTACACGCTCTGTCTTCTCAACCTCTGACCGCATATTTACCAGGACCATCCCGACATGATTCGCCGTGATCATAATTCCTGCTGCATAACGGTAAGAAGGATTAATGCCGATACTTTTCGCCTTTCTGCCTCCTGTGGATGCATACTCCCCGGTCTCTACAAGCACACCGCTCTCCATCAGTTCATTTACGTTGGACAGCACAGTCGGCATACTCATATTCAGGTTTTTGGAAAGCTCCACCTTTGAGGTGCTCCGGTTATTCATCACATAGGTGATGATCCTGGATCTTGTATTGTTTTTTTTCTCTGCTTTTCCTGCCATATCAAACCTCTTGATTGCTTTTATTAATTCTTTTATAAAAGCATGATATTCCTTTCCGGCAGATTTGTAAAGAGAAAATCAATACCAGCGGGTCATTGGCAGATCATTGTTGATTCCCTTGGTCATCAGGATCTGATGAAGATCAATGATTCCGTTATGGAATGTTGCCGCACATGCGGACAGATAAAGATCCCACATACGCAAAAATTCCTCATCAAACATCATCTTTTCTTTTTCAATGTTATCCCGGAAATTCTTTTCCCAATGAAGCAATGTCTTATTGTAATGCAGACGGAGATTTTCGATATCCAGGGTATGGAAATTGTCCTCTGCCATATGGTTCAGGATCTCACGTAAGCTCGGAACAGTTCCGCCCGGAAAAATATATTTCTTGACCCACGGGTCACCCGGATGCTCCTTCAGAGCACTGATAAAGTGAAGCAGAAACAGTCCGCCCGGCTTCAGAACCTTTTCCACACAATCAAGAAACAGCTGATAATTATCACGTCCAACATGCTCCAGCATACCGACACTGACAACACGGTCAAACTGATACTCCTTCTTCGGCAGATCACGGTAATCCATCAGCTCTACCGTAAGATAATCTTCCAGACCCTGCTCCTTGATCCGTCTCTGAAATTCTGCATACTGTTCATGACTTAAGGTGATACCGGTACCATGAACCTTATATTTCTTAGCTGCCTCGATCAGCAGAAAGCCCCAGCCGCAGCCGATATCCAAAAGACTCATACCCTCTTCCAGATGTAATTTTTTAAGAATATAATCAACTTTATTTACCTGTGCCTGATACAACGTATCATCCTCATGGATAAAATACCCACAGGAATAACTCATAGTCTCATCCAGCCAAAGTTTATAAAAGTCATTTCCAATATCATAATGGCTGGTCACTTCCTTTTCCTGGTTCTTCTTTGATGTTGAACTGAACATGATCTTTTTCAGAGCAGATTCATTGGTAGAAAATTTCCCCATCTGACCCAGAAAATGGTCCAGCGCTTCATAAAGATTTCCCTCGATATCCAGATCCCCACGCATATACGCCTCACCCAGTGCAAGGGATGTGCTCTTCATCAGATCCGCCAGAGGAATCGCTTTCTTAAAATTCACCGTAAATGTAGGTTCACCCTCTCCGATGTGATACTCGGAATTCTTGAACTTTACCAGAAATGGATAATCTGTAAAGCGTTCAAGGAACTGCACCATTGCTTTCTCTTCCGTCTTCTCCTGTAATGTCTCAAACATAATAGTCTACCTCCTTTAACACAGCACTATGATACACCCGGAGGAAGGCTTTATGTCAAGGGAGATATACAACAAAATTTTATCAATAAAATGGCGATATTTGGTAAAACTCTTCCTTATACTTATTCAAATTAACTAGATGTTTACAATCCATTTTTAAACAAGCTGCCGAAAACACTGATATTATCCAAACGTACTCGTTAATTATATATCATTTTTCAATAATTATCTTTGTATTTTACGCATTTTTTATTGCTTTATATACAATTCAGACTTATAATAAAAGATACAAAAAAAGAGCGAAAACCATATAAAAATCCAACACTGGAGGGAACCTTATGAACGAAGAACTTTTTAATGAAGCATCAAAATCCAACATCCTGTCAAAACAGCTGGTCGATCAACTTCAGGAAAGCATGACCTACAGCAGCATCTCCTTCATCAATTGGACCATCGAAGTCCTCAAGCTCCTGAAAGCCCGCATCGAACGCGGCGACAAGATCAAAGATGAGACCACCGGCGTGATCTACGATCTCTACACCTTCCGCCAATTTGTAGAAACCAACTTCTCCACCTACATCACCGGCCAGGTCTTCAACACCTCCATCCGGTCCCAGAAAATCTACTTCACCCTGGAAGCCTGCCCAGGCGGCTACAACCTCCTCATGGCAGACTCCGGCAACGAAAAAACCTACCGCTGGATCTCCAGCTTAAGCAAACGCTTCTCCCTGGTAGAAATGATCGCCACCGGAATCGTCTACGTCAAAGACAACCGTACCGACACCTACCAGCCATTTATCTCCGAAAACGGCAAATACTGCAAATACAACAAAGACCTGGGAAAACTCACAGAACTCTGATCAAAACGGGGAATCCGCAACCGCAGATTCCCCGTTTTTCTCATCCATCCAGCGCAGCGCCGATGACCCATTCCCCTCTTCAAGCCACAGGGAATCTCAGCCTTTCCTCCCAGCCATCCAGCGCAGCGCCGATGGCTCATCCAACTCCCGTCATGCCACAAGGAATCTCAGCCTTTCCTCCCAGCCGTCCAGCGCAGCGCTGACGGCTCATCCAACTCCCGTCATACCACACACAATCAACACTCCCCACGAGATTTAACACGTCTCACTGGCGTCCCCTTCCACCATATAACTACCTCCGTTTAAATCTCCCCAAGAAATCCAAACACCTCCTCATCCTCAAGAAAATGCATCAGCATATAAGCACACATGATCGCAACCCTCTCCTCCTTCAGGATCCTCCTGACCTCATCCCGGTCCGCGATCACAACCTCGATCTCCTCACTATCCTCCTGAGCAGCCTTACTAACCTCACCACTGGCATACCCATAAACCGTAGCACAGGATTCATCCGTCATCCCAATCGTCGTAAAATAAGGCTTCTCAAAAGCCTCCGCAACCTTGATCGGCTCCAGCTTCAACCCGGTCTCCTCAAACATCTCCCGCACAGCACCCTCATGAAAATCCTCCCCAGGCTCCACAAGCCCCGCCGGAAACTCATAAATATACCCGCCGATCGTATATCGATACTGACGGATCAGCACAACCTTATCCCGTTTCTCTCCATAAACACTGTAAATGATCACCCCATCCGGATGATTCTCCCCCGTAGAAAGCTTTAAATCCTCCACACTCTTTGCCCTGGAGGCCACAAAATAAGAAACCGGCGTATCATGTACACTGGTCGCATCCACCCCATAAAGATTCACGAACTTATTATCTGTAAGTTTTTTCACACTGTTGATCTTACCCATCTGAAAAACTCCTTCCCGAAAATTTTTTCTAAAAACATTTTATCCCATCCAAAACCAAAGGTCAATTTTTTATACTTACACTCCCTTCACAATAGTGCTATAATAAATACCCTGCTATAAAATTAAAAATCCACTTATCACATTACCAAACAGCTACTGTAGACAAGAAAGAAGGAAAAAACATTGAAAAACCAGACCAATGCTGCCCAGGCCGAAAACCCTCTGGGAACCGCCCCTGTAGGCAGCCTGATCACCAAATTCGCCATTCCCGCCATCATCAGCATGCTAGTCAGCGCTCTGTACAATATCGTTGACCAGATCTTTATCGGACAGGGCGTAGGAATGCTTGGAAACGCCGCCACAAACATCGCATTTCCCGTAACCATTATCTCTACTGCTGCTGCACTGCTCCTGGGAATCGGCAGTGCCTCCAATTACAACCTGGAAATGGGCGCAGGAAACGAAAAAAAAGCCAGCTCCATCGCAGGAACCGGACTTTCCTCGCTGATAATCTCCGGTACGATACTCTCTGTCATCGTCCTTCTGTTCCTGAAGCCACTGCTTCATTTTTTCGGCGGAACACCGGACGTCATGCCCTATGCCATTGATTACATGGGAATCACCGCCATTGGACTTCCCTTTTACGTTTTAAGCACAGGCGGCAATCACCTGGTCCGTGCAGACAGGAGTCCCACCTATTCCATGACCTGTATCCTGGCTGGTGCTGTCATCAACACCATCCTGGACCCACTTTTCATCTTTGGATTCGGCTGGGGCATCAAAGGTGCAGCCTGGGCAACCGTGATCGGTCAGATCGTATCCGGACTTCTGATCATTTTTTATTTTTCCAGACTTCGGAAAATGTACCTGGACCGCTCCATGCTGATTCCTAAGGCACGCAATCTGTCTGCCATTTTTTCTCTGGGAATGGCATCCTGTATCAATCAGGTTGCCATTGCTGCAGTGCAGATCGTCATGAACAATACACTTCGCCATTACGGAGCACTCTCAGCCTACGGGAGTGATATTCCGATCGCCTGTGCAGGAATCATTTCCAAAGTCAACCAGGTATTTATGGCCATATGCATCGGAATCTCCCAGGGCTCCCAGCCCATCTGGGGCTTTAATTACGGTGCCGAAAAATACAGCCGCGTGCGCCAGACATACCGCTATTCCGTAACCTTATGTACTGTGATCGCAACCATATTTTTTATCTGCTTCCAGTTCTTCCCACATCAGATCGTAGGCATCTTCGGAAACGGCAGCGACCTGTACTTTCATTTTGCAGAAAAATATCTCCGCATCTTCATGCTGATGACCTTTGCCAACGGAATCCAGCCTATGTCCGCCGGCTTTTTTACCTCCATTGGAAAAGCCAGGCTTGGTGTGATCATGTCCCTCACAAGGCAGGTGCTCTTCCTGCTGCCTCTGATCGTCATATTCCCGGTCTTCTTCGGAATCGATGGCGTCATGTACGCAGGACCAATTGCAGATACCTCTGCATTTGTGCTGGCCGTTGTTTT
The DNA here is from genome assembly GCF_008679485.1 of Blautia sp. LMAG:89. Taxonomy (NCBI): domain Bacteria; kingdom Bacillati; phylum Bacillota; class Clostridia; order Lachnospirales; family Lachnospiraceae; genus Blautia; species Blautia sp. LMAG:89. The sequence goes on from NZ_NANC01000004.1 coordinate 639,564, forward strand.
TGCCAGACGTGAGCTTGGAGTCATGAAAGCTGCAGAACAAAACGCCTGACATAAAAAATGCCATGTAATTTACTGCCCATCGGCAATATATTACATGGCATTTCTCACATTCTCAGATATTTATCTGAAACCACTAATTTCTGATCTTTTCTTCATCCTACATCAGCTGCTTATGATCAGTCACCCTTCAGTACAACACGGATCTTCTTATAAATTACAAATACGATCAGAGATGTCAGTGCATATTTAAAGATATTAAACGGAGCAATGATCAGCAGTGCAAAGGTAAGCAGTCCGTTTACAGAGCTGTGTACTGCGCTTCCCATCTGGATAAAGGTCTCGATTGGCATTCCAAACGCCTTACCGTAAGCCGGAAGCAGTACAAAAGCATTGACAAAGCATGCAAGGATCGCTGTCAGGACTGTTCCTGCTGCCATACCTGCAACTGCATGTACTCTGCTCTTTTTATGGCGGAAACGATAGATCAGACCGGCCGGTACCACATAGGCACATCCAAACAGGAAGTTGGCAACATCACCAACACCGGCAGTCATGGTTCCCTTAGTCACAAGATGTACGAGAATCTTCACAAGCTCGATCAGGATACCTGCCACAGGTCCCATAGCGAAGGTTCCTACCATAACCGGTACCTCGGAAAAATCAAGCTGATAAAAAGACGGTGCAAGAAACGGGATCGGAAACTCAAGATTCATCAATACTCCTGCCACAGCACCAAGCATGGCTACCTGCGCGATGGTTCTTGTTCTGCTTCTTTCCACAGCATTTCCTCTCTGTAATATCTGTTCACTCATAACTCTCTCTCCTTCTTCAGAAATATTCAAAGAAAATTTCCACAAGAAATCTTTATGCGAAAAAATTTCTTCACATAAAAAGCCCCGGGAGCTTCTTCCCGGGGCACTGAGCACGTTCTTTAAATACTGCGCGTTCTTCTCTCATCCAGACTTTACTGTCGGTTCCGGAATTTCACCAGATCAGCCGCCAAAGCGGGTCGCGGACTATACCGCCGGTAGGGAATCACACCCTGCCCCGAAGAAATTTTCTTTTTTATGAGTTCATTATAACGCGCTCTTTTTATAATTACAAGCCTTAATTCTGTCACAGAAGCATTCTGCTCCATTTATATAAATCTAAGATCCACTCTTTTATGATCAAACCCGGATTTTCTTTACCGTACTCCAGCTACTGTAAAGAACCTTTTTTCCGACTCTTTTATATGACCGGATGCGGACATAATAGATCTTTTTGTTTTTCAGTCCTGATATCTTATATCTGGTCGCAGACTGTTTTCCAACTGTGACCGTTTTTCTTTCTTTTGTAAATCTGCTGTCTGCTGCATACTGGATCTGATAGCCGGTTGCCTGTATATTTTTTTTCCAGCTTGCGGTAAAGGATCTGTTTGCTTTTTTCAGTCCTGTCAGCAGAGTTTTTGGAGGCAGGATCTTAAAGGTAAGCGTTTTGTTGATACGACTGTATTTTCCGGTCCCTCTGACCTGCACAGTTCCAATTCCAGAATTTTTATTATTTTTGTAATACAGCTTATAAGCACTCGCACCGATCTTCTTTCCATTTACAGTTACGGTTACTGATGGCCGGATGGTTTTTCCCGTATAAGTGTAAGAGGTTCTGTTTAGCTTAACATTGCTGACAAACTTTTCTGTCTTTTTTATGATCTTGAAATGAATGGTTGCGGTACCTTTATAATAACCGGTACCATAAATGGTTACCGTTGCCACACCCGGATACAGATTATCCTCGTAGTACATATAATAATCTTCGCCGGCTTTCAATCCGGGGATTACGATGGCAGGTGTGAGTTCTTTTCCTGTATATGTCTGATCAGCTATTGGATCCGCAGCCGGCAGTTTTCCGTAAATAGTAAAATATAATGTTTCCGATCCTTTATAATTGCCGATTCCCGTGAGCTCTGCACGAGCTTCACCAGGCTTTTCATTATTAACATAGGTTACCGTATAATCTTTTCCCTGTACCAGTCCGTCAATTACCACTTCCGGTTCCACTTTTTTTCCTTTAAAGGTGGTTTCCAGGTAGGTTTCATTATTTTCCGCAAAATAGCACACATACATTCCATTTTCATCTGGCGTAATCTTGAAACTCCGCTCTACTGTACCGCAGAAAATATCTTTTCCCGTGATCTTTACAGTCGCAGTTCCTGCATTGATGTTATTTTCATAAGTTACTTCATAATCGGAGCCCTGCTCAAGTTCCGGTGCGGATTCACTGGATTCTATTTCAGGTTCATGGCTTTTTCCATTATATTCATAGTCTGAAGTGATCTGTTCAAACCATTCATTCTGAAGCGGTATCCGGTTGTCTGCTGACAGCTCCACAAACGTGCAGCCATGGTCCTCTGCGTATTTCTGAAGTGTGGAATCCTTTTTTCCCGCGATCAGTGCTGAATCCCTGAACGCATCATCCGCCCAGACAGTATCTGTGCTCAGTACTCTTATCCTGCACTCGGAAGACAGACGAAGTCCATTTTTCCCAACTGATTTTACAGATGCGGGAATTATAATATCACGGATCCCTGAACTGCTCTGGAATGCATATTCACCGATTTCTTCCAAGCCTTCGTTCAGGACAGCTTTCGTAAGCGACGAACAGTTTCCGAATGCACCTTCTCCAAGGCTTCTGACACTTCCCGGGACTGTTATGGAAGAAACATTTACACAGTAATAAAAAGCATAGTCTCCCACGCTTACAGTTCCATCCGGGATCTGGTAATCTCCGGAACGTCCGGACGGAAACACGATCAGTTTTGTGCCATCCTTGCTGAATACCACTCCGTCTTTTTCAGAAAAATACGGATTTTCCGGATCTACTTTAATTTCTGTCAGACTGGACTCAGACAAGCCCTCCACAAAAGCAGCCAGCCCTATAGATGACACATTTGGGGGAATCGTAACAGATTTCAATTTCTCACAGTTGTAAAAAGCATTCTTTTCGATGGTTGTAAGCGAATCCGGCAAAGTAACAGACTCTATATCAGAAGCCTGGGTGCAATACTGGAAGGTACTGTTTCCAAGAACCGTTACTTTTCTTCCGTCAATGGTATCTGGAACTACGATATTTGTATCTGTCCCTTCATACTGATACAGCCTGAGTGTTCCATCATTCAGGATCTTATAAGAATAGTCATAGTCCATTTTGGACAGTTCATAATGTCTGGGGGCATTTCCCGTATATCCGCAGTCAACCAGATATCTTTCGCCGTCAATAATGACTACGGAATTCCTGTGACCGCTTCCTGCCCCCGGATCATTTGCCGCATACCTTGCATACACGGTCAGTCCCAGTTTTTCGCACATATAGTTCACTGCGCTGGTATTGGCCCAGCAGTCTCCGCCGCCATCCAGCATCAGGCCTGTATAGCCGGAATGATACTGACTGTAATTGAAGTTGTTGGCAAGCCATCTGGCGATCGTCTCAACCTTTTTATAATCGGACATTTCCGCAGTAATATTTTCTTTGAGAAATGTATCCATTTTTTGTTCTGCGTAATACTCCGCATAATCTTTGAGTATGAATTTATAATAAACGGTACTGTTTCCATCCTGTACAGAGATCAGGGTCTCTCCAAACATGTATTCCCACTGGCTCTTTACGTCATTTCCGTTTTTGTCTACATAGGTTACATACTGCATTTTAGGAGTAACAAGACCAGTTTTGCTGACTTTCGCGGTATAACCGGAAACAACCGTATATACCGGATTTTTGCCGGATGTCTGGATCTGATAAGATGTCTGCATGGTATCCGGCATGGAGATCACACTGCTGTAGGTATCATTCATCGCATACAGATATATTTCTGTGCTCTCTACATCTGTTTCTTTTTCGGAAGTGCCTGCTGCCGGAATATCATCTGTGAATATATCTTCCTGCTGCTCCTGGTTTTCTCCGTCACCAAAAATTTCTTCCGGTGCCGCGGCCTCCTCTGTATCCTCTGTTCCTTCTGCTTTTCTGATGACCGCCGAAGGTTCTTCCAGAATTAATCCTTCATCAGAATCCTGTTGTATTTCCTCACTCTCTGAGCTTTCAGCTTCATCCGTTTCCGTTCCGATATCTGATCCCGGAAACTCTTCTTCTGTAATCTGATCTGTGCTCACGGCATTATCTTCTTCCGTGATCTGATCTGTGTTTACGGTATTTTCTGATTTCTCAGAATTCCCGTCATCTGTAAAAGTATCAATGGCGTCTGTCATATCCGTCTGTGCGTCTGTAAAATCTTCGGCCGCCACCGGTCCACATGGAACAACAGCCATACATAACGACAGGCCAAATGCCATCAATTTTTTCGGAAATTTCATTTCGTACCTTTCCTTCCTTTTTATGTAAACCGTTTATATGTAAGTTCTGTTTTTATTATAACGCGGCCCTGTCTTTTCGCAAGCTGCAATAATGTCTCCAACTCTGCAAAAAACCGCTGTGATCTTCATTTTAGATCACAGCGGTTTATGTTTTATTATCGGAACATCAGACTTTCCACAATTTCAGCATTACTGTTCTTTCCATATCCGCATTCGATCAACCAGTTTTCTGGCTGGATACTGCCAACACCACGTTCTACTGTGATGCTGCATGCTCATATGCATTCTGTATTCTTACAGAATATCGATATGCTCTCCTGCAAGTGCCTTGTTCATGCTTCGTACTGCGCAGAATTTACCGCACATGGAGCAGGTATCATCATGCTCCGGTTTGCGCTCGTTCCAGATACGTTTTGCTGTTTCCGGATCCATGGCGCATTCCCACTGTGCCTCCCAGTCAAGCTTTCTTCTGGCATCTGCCATCTTGTCATCGATCTCACGGGCACCGCGGACACCTTTGGCAATGTCTGCTGCATGAGCTGCGATCTTAGATGCCATGATTCCCTGTTTTACGTCCTCAAGATTCGGAAGTGCAAGGTGCTCTGCCGGTGTTACATAGCAGAGGAATGCTGCTCCGGACATAGCAGCTACTGCTCCGCCGATCGCGGATGTGATGTGGTCATATCCCGGTGCAACGTCAGTTACGATCGGTCCTAATACATAGAACGGTGCACCTTGACAGATGGACTGCTGTACTTTCATATTTGCCTCAACCTGATCAAGCGGCACATGTCCCGGTCCCTCGACCATTACCTGGACATCTTTTTCCCATGCACGTTTGGTCAGCTCGCCAAGACGTACAAGCTCCTCAATCTGGCATACATCTGTTGCATCAGCCAGACATCCAGGACGGCAGGCATCTCCAAGGGAGATGGTCACATCATACTCGCGGCAGATATCCAGGATCTCGTCGTAATATTCATAGAACGGATTCTCCTCACCGGTCATACACATCCATGCAAATACAAGAGATCCTCCTCTGGAAACGATATTCATTTTTCTCTTGTGATTACGGATCTGATCGATGGTCTTTCTTGTGATTCCACAGTGAAGAGTTACAAAGTCAACACCATCCTGTGCATGGAGTCTGACTACATCGATAAAATCTTTAGCTGTCAGCGTATCAAGATCTCTCTGATAGTGGATAACGGAATCATAAACCGGAACGGTTCCGATCATTGCCGGACACTCGGATGTCAGCTTGCGTCGGAACGGAATGGTATTTCCGTGGGAAGAAAGATCCATGATAGCATGGGCGCCCATGTTTACAGCTTCCATTACTTTCTGCATCTCTACATCGTAGTCCTTGCAGTCTCTGGATACACCAAGGTTTACATTGATCTTGGTGCGGAGCATGGAACCTACGCCCTCCGGATCGATACATTTGTGATTTTTATTTGCACAGATTGCCACCTTACCGGAGGCTACCAGCGGAAGCAGTTCCTCTGTTGTCATGCGTTCCTTCTTAGCTACGATCTCAAGCTCAGGTGTGATGATGCCTTTACGGGCTGCCTCCATCTGTGTACTGTAATTTCTCATGTAAAAAAAATCTCCTTCCATAAATTCTTTGTGTTTATACAACAAAAAACCGGCTGCTGCAACGCATACGCATCACGGCAACCGGCTCTTAATCTTACGTACTTAATGAAAATCTTCTGTACTTCTGATTTCTTCTGTACTCTCTGATCTTCTGTGTCTTTAAGAATCCTTCGTGCATATGTCCCTACGTTGGCATTATCCAAATCAGGTTATGGGTCAAGACATTTACAGTCTACTCTCAGCTCGCTTCAGCGGGCCCCCCTGTTTTCATATGTTGGGGACGTTTGTTCGTCCATGTGGTTATTATAGTATACCGGCTAAAATTTGTAAACCACAATTCTGCATTTTATGACTTTTTCTTTCGACATAATCTGCCATTTTATCTCTCAAACTCCCCCGGATCTTTCTTTACAGACATTCTTCCACAGCTTTTCTGTTCCCCGTCAGGAGGATATCCGCAATCCGCATTCACTGCTTATTGCTTTTCGCAATTACAGCAGTCGATTTCCCTGATCCGGTCAATCTCTGCAAGGTTTTCTGCACCTGCACGGCGGATCCCCGCAAAAATGGAACCCGCAATATTGTGCCATACACTGAAGATCGCGCCCGGAAGTGTTGCAAGCGGATTGGCTGCAAAATTAGCTGCTGCCAGTGAGACAGCAAGGCCACTGTTCTGCATGCCTACCTCTATAGCTATAGCTGTTGTTCTGGAATACTCCACATGGAAGATTTTTGCAGCCAGAAATCCCAGCATCATACCACAGAAATTGTGGATCGCCACTACTCCAAGCACCAGAACTCCACAGCTTACGATCTTCTCTGCATTTACAGCCACAATTCCTCCGATGATCATAACAATAGCTACAACCGACACCAGCGGCATAACATCGGATACCTTATCCACATGCTCTCCCGCAAGGCTCCGAAGAAAAACTCCCAGGAGAACCGGGATCAGAATTACCTTTACCACAGAAAGCACCATGGCCCAGAAGGATACTTCCACCCAGGCTCCTGCCAGAACATATACAAGAAACGGTGTCATCAACGGTGCTGCCAGTGTGGAAACTATAGTCATTCCCACAGAAAGCGCCACATCACCTCCTGCGATATAGGTGATCACATTGCTGGCTGTTCCGCCCGGACAGCATCCCACCAGGATCACTCCCAGTGCCAGATCTGCCGGAAGGTTCATCACTTTACACAGAAGCCAGGCGATCACCGGCATAATGGTATACTGAGCCACTGCACCGATCACCACTTCTTTGGGTCTGGAAAAAATTGCCCGGAAGTCATCCAGTTTTATGGTCAGACCCATACCAAACATGATCACTCCCAGAAATACAGACGTATAGTTCGTCATCCAGGAAAATCCGTCACGCCAGAAAAAAGCCAGGCAGGAAAAAGCGATGATAATGATCCCGATATATCTGGATGCAAGGCTGCTGATAATTCCGATTTTCTTTAAAACTTTCCCCATACATTATACCTCGTAGCTGAAGTTGTCGATCAATCTTGTTTTTCCGATGTAAACAGCCATTGCTACAAGAACGCTGCGGTCAGCTTTTTCCACCGGCTGCATGGTAAGTGCATCTACCATGGATACATAATCAATCTTTGCCAGAGGCTCTGCTTCGATCACTGCTCGCATTTTTCCGAGAAGCTCTTCTGCCGGGATTCCTGCGTGAATGGCTTCCTGTCCGGCTTTTACTGCCTTTGACAGGCAAAGAGCTGCTTTTCTCTCTTCAGGGCTTAAGTATGTATTTCTGGAGGATTTTGCAAGTCCGTCCTCCTCACGGATGATCGGACAGCCTACGATCTCAATATCGAAGTTCAGATCACGCACCATCTTGCGAATGATGGCCAGCTGCTGTGCGTCTTTCTGTCCGAAATATGCTCTGTCCGGTGCCACAATGTGGAACAGCTTGGTCACAACGGTACACACACCTTTGAAATGGATCGGACGTGTTTTTCCGCAAAGTGTCTCTGACAGAGTATCTATACTTACAAATGCGTGGGGATCATGATACATCTCGGAAGGCTCCGGGCAGAAGATCAGGTCTGCTCCCAGGCTTTCGCAGAGTTTGCTGTCACGCTCAAAGTCTCTCGGGTAGGCTTCCAGGTCCTCGGTAGGACCGAACTGTGTAGGATTGACGAAATCGGATACCACTACGATATCATTCTGCTCTCTGCATTTTTTGATCAGGCTTGCGTGTCCCTCATGGAGAAATCCCATGGTTGGCACAAGGCCTACTGTTTTTCCTTCTTTTTTCCACGCTTTGATCTGTTTTCTTGTTTCTTCTACTGTTTTTGTTACCTGCATTATGCTCTCCTCTTTTCCGGTTCTGGAACCGGTTTTCTTTATAGATTCGAGATAGCCTCTTTTCTGAATTCACCTTCGTCTTATTATCTTCCTGATCTGCGTCAGGCCATATCCTTCAGCAGTCCGTGTTTCTCATAATTGGTCACTCTGCTGATCCTGTTCTCTTCATCTACAAATACAACTGCAGGCTTGTGAGTACGGGCTTCTTCCTGCTCGTACTGTGCGTAAGCCATGATGATGATCTTGTCACCGGTGCTTACACATCTTGCTGCTGCTCCGTTCAGGCAGATCATACCGCTTCCGCGTTCTCCGCAAATGGTGTATGTCTCGAAACGGCTGCCGTTGTTCACATCTACGATCTGAACCTTCTCATATTCCAGTATCCCGGCAGCTTCCAGCAGTTCCTCATCCACAGTGATACTTCCTACATAATCCAGTTCCGCCTGGACAACGGTTGCTCTGTGGATCTTTCCTTTTAACATCTCTATTGTCATCTTATATAAGTCCTTTCCTGTAGGGAATAACTTTCAAGTGGATAAAAGCATCCGCTTCCGTATTTAATAAAAAAGCGTCTCGGGGTACACTTCGACCCTGAAACGCTTCTGATTGATTCCCTGTATATTGAGTCCTGTTTTTATACACGAAAAGCATGCTCTTCAACAGTTGCTCAAAATTCCCATAACTGTTGTAACGCCTTCGTTATCATCGATACAGGCTCGTATCTTTTATAATTTTCATATATCCGTCCGTTCCCGATCCCGGGTTCCGGCTGGCTATTTTTATATAAGATTCCAGTGATTTCAGCCAGAGTATAGTTTTGAGTCCAAATACTATCTCTGTGGGGTATTATTGCACCCCGACACTGGTTTGTCAATAATTTTCATATTCTCTATTATCGTGAATGGCAGTAATAATCCCAAAACCAGTTACTTTCACCAAAAAACCCTCCCACACAGCAATTTCTCTGCCATGTGAAAGGGCTTTAGCTTTCTTCCTTTATGCATATTATTTATGGATATGCACATCCAGCTGATTATAAGGAATCTCAATTCCATAATAATCAAAATCTTCCTTGATCCTCTGGTTCAATCTCCATCTGGCTGCCCAGTAGCGGTCGGTATCTACCCAGACACGAAAGCCCATGATCACAGAGCTTTCTGCCAGCTCGTCTACGAATACCACCATCTCTTCGTCTTCTCTTGTATCCGGATCCTCGGTGAGGATATCTTCCAGGATATCCTTGGCCTTCTGGATATCTGCATTGTAAGAGATCCCCACTTTGATCTCCAGCCTTCGCTGATCCCTTGCTGTTACGTTGGTGATGGTCACATTGGAAAGAGTACCGTTCGGGATCACGATGTGCTTGTTATCAATGGATAACAGCGTTGTATAACAGATCTCGACCTTGGCTACCGTTCCCTCGCTTCCATCCTGTCCGTTAACGATGATGTAATCCCCTACCTGGAAAGGCTTGAACAGAAGAAGCATCATGCCTCCTGCCAGGTTGGCAAGTCCACCCTGGAGGGCAAGACCCATAGTAACACCTGCAGTTCCGAGAAGTGCTGCCAGAGATGATTCCTTTACTCCAAAGCTTGTGGATATGTTAAAGATCAGGAGTATGTAAAGTATGATCTTGACCAGTGAGGACATAAACTGTGCCACTCCTGTATCCAGCCTGGATTTTGTCAGTGATTTCCTCACAAACTTTACGATCCATTTAATTACCGTGCTTCCTACCCAGAAAGCAACGATAGCCAGAACAACCTTGATTCCGAATTTTGTGATGTCCGGCAGATAATTTTCAAACATCTGCCTGTACTGGCTTACCTGATTTCCGACCTCCTGCACGGTCTGTACAGTACTATCCAATATAATCCCCCCTGTCTGATCGATCATTCGATATACATATGCGGATCGATCTATGTATTCCTGATGTAAACATTCCCTATAATCCGCATCTGGTAATATAATAATACAGCAGTGGTTTTTCCCTGTAAACCTGATTTCTCCGGTTCTATAAAGTATAGGGTATAAACCACTGCTGTATTTCTGTTATAGCTTTATTGTATATCTGTCCGGTAATCCGCCGCAGAATGCTGCAGAATATACGTTACTTTTCACTCCGTTCTCAGTAACACGCCTGGCGATGCACAGAATTTATGCTGATCGCATAAATTCGCGCGGTATGTCCCGGGTTTTCTCTTTATTTATTAATTCCCTTCATGGAAAGGCTGATCCGTTTTTTCTTCATATCAACCCCAAGAACACGGACATCCACGATATCTCCCACACTGACTGCTTCCAGCGGATGTTTGATGAATTTCTCGCTCATCTCGGAAATATGGACCAGGCCATCCTGATGCACACCGATATCCACAAAAGCACCGAAGTCAATAACATTGCGGACAGTTCCCTTGAGGACCATGCCTTCTTTCAGGTCCTTCATATCCAGGACATCGGTACGGAGGATCGGTTTCGGCATCTCGTCACGTGGATCTCTGGCAGGTTTTTCCAGTTCCTTTACGATATCACGTAAGGTTGGCTCTCCAATCTCCAGCTCCTTTGCCAGTTTTCCGTAATCGCGGATCTGCCCGGAAATACCGGTAAGCTTACGCTCTGCCACATCTTCCGGTGTGTAGCCCAGCTTTTCCAGGAGTTTTTTTGCTGCGTCATAGCTTTCCGGATGGACACTGGTTGCGTCCAGAGGATTTTTGCCTCCTGTGATCCGTGTGAAACCTGCACACTGCTCAAAGGCTTTCGGACCAAGCTTGGCAACCTTAAGAAGCTCTCTTCTTGTCTGGAAACGGCCGTTTTCCTCACGGTAGGCTACAATATTCTTTGCGATGGCCTTGCTGATTCCGGAAATATACTCCAGAAGGGATGCAGATGCAGTATTCAGATCCACTCCGACCTTGTTTACACAATCTTCCACAACGCCGTTAAGGGCTTCTCCCAGCTTTTTCTGGTTCATATCATGCTGATACTGACCGACACCGATGGATTTCGGATCGATCTTTACAAGCTCTGCAAGCGGATCCTGTACACGTCTTGCGATGGATGCGGCGCTTCTCTGTCCAACATCGAAATTCGGGAATTCTTCCGTAGCAAGCTTGCTTGCGGAATATACAGAAGCACCTGCCTCGTTGGTGATAACATACTGGACCTTTTCAGGGATTTCCTTAAGAAGCTCCACGATGATCTGCTCGGATTCTCTGGATGCCGTTCCGTTTCCTACAGAGATCAGTGTCACATGATATTTGCTGATAAGCTTTTTCAGGGTTTCCTTTGCGGCACGGATCTTGGTCTCATTGGTTGGTGCTGTGGGATAAATAACTGTGGTATCCAGAACCTTTCCGGTAGGATCTACCACTGCCAGCTTGCATCCGGTACGGAAGGCAGGGTCCCAGCCAAGAACTACCTGTCCTGCAATTGGAGGCTGCATGAGAAGCTGCTCCAGATTTTTGCCAAAGACATGGATGGCACCGTCCTCTGCTGCCTCTGTAAGGGCGCTTCGGATCTCACGCTCAATAGCCGGTCCGATGAGACGTTTATAGCTGTCCTCAATGGCTTCTTTCAGAACAGGTGTAGTGTATGGATTATCGCGGACGATCACCTGTTTTTCAAGATAACGGATGATCTCTTCCTCAGGTGCAAGGATCTTCACAGTAAGAAATTTCTCTTTCTCACCACGGTTCAGAGCAAGGACACGATGACCTGCAAGCTTTTTCACCGGCTCCTCAAAGTCATAATACATCTCGTATACAGACTGCTCCTTCTCATCTCTTGCGGTGGAACATATAGTTCCCTTATCCATTGTTCTCTTACGGATACTGATACGATAATCTGCTTCATCAGAAATATGTTCTGCAATGATATCTCTGGCACCGCTGATGGCCTCTTCCACAGTTTTGACTTCTTTTTCCTCAGAAAGAAATGCTTTTGCCTCTTCTTCAAGAGGTTTCTTCGTCATCTGGAGAAGGATGATGTCGGCCAGAGGTCCCAGACCTTTTTCCCTGGCGATGATGGCACGTGTACGGCGCTTCGGGCGGTACGGACGGTAAAGATCCTCTACCACAACGAGTGTCTGCGCTGCCTCGATCTGTTTCTTCAGCTCCGGAGTCAGCTTGCCCTGCTCCTCGATGCTGCCCAGAACCTGAGCCTTTTTATCCTCAAGATTTCTTAAATAAGTAAGTCTCTCATTAAGATTACGAAGCTGTTCGTCGTTCAGTGTACCGGTTGCTTCCTTACGGTATCTGGAAATAAAAGGAATGGTGCAGCCTTCATCGATCAGCTTAACCGCTGCCTCGACCTGCCATTTCTCAACGTTCAATTCTCTGGTAATTACCTGAATAATATCCATTTTTATCTTTCTCCCGTTGTTTCAAATTTGCCTGAGGCTGCATTTTCCTCTTTACACAGCTTCTGACATTTATCAAAGATCAATCTGTGCGATCACGGCCTTCAGAGCATTGGCGCTTGCATGAAGCTTCTCTGTCTCCTCCTCGGTCAGCGGAACACGAACGATACGTTTTACACCTTCCGGTCCGATAGAAGCCATGGTACTAAGACATACGTCTTCAACACCGTACTCTCCGTGAAGCATGGTTGATACACTGACTATTGTATCAGATGCTGCAAGAAGAAGCGAGCAAAGTCTGCAAACAGATACGGCTACCGCATAAAATGTAGCACCCTTCTTGGCGATCACTGTTGATCCTGAAGTATGAACATACTCCAGAACCTCTTCTCTGTCAAGTGGCTGCAGATCTTTCTGATCCTCATGAACGATCTTGTCAAACTCATCAAGGGTCGCACCTGCAACAAAGGCTCTGGACCACGGTACAAAGGAAGTATCTCCATGCTCTCCGAATACATAGGCGTGGATGTTTTTCTCAGATACACCGTAGTGCTGAGAAAGTCTGCAGCGGAGACGGGCCGTATCCAGGGCGGTTCCGGAACCAAGGATCTGATTTTCCGGCAGTCCGGAAAGCTTTGCAAATGCATAAGTCATAATATCACATGGATTACTTACGATAATATAAAGCGCTTTGGGAGCCACCTTTACGATCTCCGGAGTAATATTCTTCATAATGTTAACGTTGGTCTGTGTCAGCTCGATGCGAGTCTGTCCCGGTTTTCTGGCAATACCGGAAGTGATAATCACAATGTCAGAATCTGCAGCATCCGGGTAATCTCCTGCCACGATGGAGATCGGCTCACGGAAACTGGTTCCCTGCTCAATATCCATAACCTCACCTTCAGCCTTATCTTTGTTAATATCGATCAGAACGATCTCTGATGCAATACTCCTCTGTGATAAGGTATAAGCGATAGTTGCTCCTACACTTCCTGCTCCGATGATCGTAATTTTACTGCTCATATTTGTTCTCCTTTCAGCGTTGTTTGTCATTTTAATAACAACTTTAATTACACACATTCAAACATAACATAAAACATTGCCCTGTGCAATAAAAATTTTATTGTATTTCTCAGATTAATCCCCGCCAATTTGCATTTCAAATTATTTAAACCGCTTATATTTTCTGATATTTTTCCTATTATTCTGTATACATTCCTGTTATTTTTTTATCGATTTATAGGAGCAATTTCAGAAACCTAGCAAAAAACCTCTGAACTTCAAAAAAAATCAAGAAGTCCAGAGGTTTCTTTCACCTCTTATTATTGGCTTAGATTCAGATGTTTATAGCTGCTCCAACGTTCACCCGGTTAATTCTTTGCCTGGGCAAGGGCCTTTTGTGCAGCGTCCAGGATCCCCTCGGAGGAATATGTGGCTCCGCTGACAGTATCGATTCCATCCGCCGACTGGTTTGCCATGATCTGAGAATAGATCGTGCTCCATGCAGGATCAAAAAATTCCGGTGTATCCTGATTTGTCTGCTCAATGGATACGATCTGGCCTCCTGAGATCGTAATTGTCAGATATGTTTTTCCTCCATATCCAAAAGCCGAGCCTGTATACGTTCCATCTCTGTACATTCCCACCGGTTCCGGTGCTTCCGTTGGCTCCGGTGTTGCATCCGGCTCATCTGTCCCTGGTGTTGGAGTTACATTGGGTTTTTCAGGAACCGGCGTCACATCCGGGTCGTCCGGCTCCGGCGTCGGGGTTGCTGCCGGCGTCTCTGTTGGCTTCGGTGTGGCTGTTGGTTTCGGCGTTGCCGTAGGTTTCGGTGTGGCTGTTGGCTTTGGTGTCGGTTTCTTTGTCGGAGTTGGTGTCGGTTTCTTTCCATACTCCGGATTGATCGCTTCTTTAAGAGCTTTTTTTACAGCGTTGAGAATTCCGTTGGAGGAATAGGTTGCTCCGCTGACTGCATCAATATCATCTACAGAATCCGTACCAATGATCTGTTCCTCCAGCACGCTCCATGCTTTTTCAAAAAACTGCTTTGTGTCCGTATTTTCCTGTTTCAGGGCTTCGATCACTCCATCCTTGATGGTCACAATTACTTTCACGTCTCCATTGAAGCCCTTTGCCGAAGCTGTATATTTACCGTCCAGATATTTTTGGGGACTGTCCGGATCTTCCGGTTTCTTTGTAGGAGATGGTTTTTTTGTAGGTGACGGAGCTGATGTCGGAGTTGGTAAAGCAGTTACTGCAGGTGTAGGGGTGACCTGCTGGCTGTTTCCATCTGCCGCTGCCTGGGAGAGGGCATTCTGAACTGCCTGGATGATTCCGTTGGAGGAATAGGTTGCTCCACTTACTGCATCTACATTCGGTGTATTTCCGGCAATCATCCTGCTGATCACACCCTGAGCTGACGCAAAATACGACGCAGTTTCTCCAGATGCCTCCAGAATATCTATGGCCGCAATCTTTCCACCGCTGATTGTTACTCTCACGCGGATCGTCCCGCCAAATCCGGTTCCGCTTCCTTCATACGTACCGTCCTTATATCCATCTGCCGGAACGCTTGCTACCGGTGTCTGCGTGGTTCCCTGTCCTGCGGCGCCGGCATTGCTTTTTGCAGATTCGGAAACCGTTCTTGTACCGGAGCTTTTTTTCGCTGCTGTTTTTTTTGAACTTTTTTTTGATGAGCTTTTCTTTTTTGTTGTACTGTTTTTCTCAGCTGTGTTGTCAGAAACAGTATTTTCTTTTTCATACCCGAAATATTTTTCCAGCTCTGAAGCGGACATTACGGTCGTCTCTGCCTGCCCGACTGCTTCTGTCTCTCCATCAGAGCCCTTCGCCTTTATGCCTGAAAACACAAGCGCCGCAATCACAGCAGCTGCAGGGACCAGCTTGGTCCAGGGTATCTTCGGAGTATTTTTTTCCTCCTGCTTTTTATCTTTCAGATCTTTTTCCATGCTTCCTTACTCTCTCCTCTTTTCTTGCGGCCTCTGTCAGACATTGCTCTTCAGAAATCAGCAGACCTCTGCCGCAGACATTGCTCTATGTCTGCGGCAGAGGCTCCCGGATATCTGTGCTCACATTCGGTTCAACAGTGAAATTATTTAACTGTTACCACAAATTTCTTTGTAATTCCGTTGCATTTCACTGTGATCGTTGCTTTACCTTTTTTGATTCCCTTTACAACACCTTTGCTGTTTACAGCTGCAACTTTTTTATTGCTGCTTGTATATGTAACCTTGCCTGCAGGTGTTGCTTTGGATCTGATGGTTGTTGTTTTACCTTTTTTGATCGTTGCAGAAGATTTTACAAGACTGAATGCAGGATTCTTGACAACTACTTTGCAGGTTGTCTTCAGGGCTCCTGCCTTTGCTGTAATCGTAACGGTTCCTGCTTTGATTCCTTTTACAACACCTGTTTTACTGTTTACGGTTGCAATCTTTGTGTTGCTGCTTGTGTATTTTACAGTTGCAGATGGTGTTGCAGTTGCTTTTACAGTTGCTGTTTTTCCTTTGTAGATCGTTACGGAAGCCTTTGCAAATTTAATTGTAGAAGCTTTTACTGTTACCTTGCAGGTTGCTGTGGCATTTCCTACCTTTGCTGTGATAACTGCTGTTCCGGCTTTTACGCCTTTAACAACACCCTTGCTGCTTACTGTTGCAACCTTTGTGTTGCCGGACTTAAATGTTACTGTTGCATCGCTGTCATTTGTTGTTGCCTTAAGAGTCGTTGTTTTTCCTGTATATACAGCTGCTGCTGTCTTATCAAGTGTAACTGTTACCTTCTGAAGCTCTTTCTCTGCTCCCTGAAGATGTTCAAGTGCTTCATTTACCTCAGCCTGACTTGCATCTGTTTTTGCAAGAATGTCTTCTGCTTCCTGAAGCTCACCGGCAAAGGACTTCCAGGTTGCAATTGTGTAATCTGCCTCTGCCAGAGCCTTTGCAGCTTCCACTTCTGTTTTAAGACTTGTAAAATCAGTTGGCTCCATTGTAGGATTTACGATATTCTCTGCAGTTGCCTGGAAGCTGTAGGTATAGTCATTATATCCAAGAGCATACACTGTCAGTTTCCAGTATCCTGTTCCGTCTGTTCCTCCCGGAAGCTTGCAGCGTGCAGATTTTGTAAGTCCAAGCTGGATTCCCATTGCTTTATGCATCCAGTTATCTGCGGCAAACTTGGTTCCATAAGAAGCGAGGCATTTTGTATATGTGGAATCATCTCCATAATAATCCCAGCGTACAGCCTGCATATTTGCACCAAGATCACCATAATTTCCATTGAGATCCACACGGAGGAATTCGCCGTAGCTTCCGCTTGCTGCTTTTACACTCGGCTTGATCTCTGTTGCTGTTTTTAACGCCTGATCCTTGATACCGGAAGCTGTTCCGTCTGATTTTCTTGCTGTAAATGTAAAGCTGTCACCATTTTTCTCCGCATATTTCAGACCATTTGTCTGTGCATTTACGTCTGCCACAAGGCCTTTGTAATACTGGAGATTGTTTTCACTGTATCCTCCGGAGAGCACAGCTCCATCCTGTACGACATTATACTTTTTGCAGAAATCTGCAAAATCTGCGGTCTTAACTGCTACCGGAACATATTTCAGACCATATATCTCATAATGACCCATCGTATAGGTTTTTCCATCTTCTGTTGTTATACTGCCTCTGTTCCATTTTACCTTGGAACCGTCTGTAAGATAAAGTGTGCTTCCTTTATCCTCCCAGTAGGATACGTCGAATCTGGTTCCGTCTTCAGCAATGATCGTAGCTTCTGTCTGATAGCTTCCTCTGTGGAGTCCATGATTTGCAGTCGCTCTTGTTACTGTATCAAAAGCTCCTGTATCAAACTCACTATGTGAATCCTTCTCTTCTGAAGAGCTTGTATCTCCAGCTGCATATACGCCTTCTGCTGCCCAGTACTCACCCCAGGTAAGTCCTGCATATACGTACTGATACTCGCCTGTCAGCTGGTCAGAATCGGAAAATGCTTCCGCCACTTCATCGCCTTCTGTGAAATCCTCTTCCCCTGTAGAGAACGGGTCTGCTTCCTCTGCTGTATCTTCCTGCTGGATATCCTCTGTCTCGTCTGCAGCAGCTTCTGGCACTGCTGCATCCTCTGCTGCTTCTTCTGTTATGTCTGCAGCATCCTCTATAGCTTCTTCTGCTACAGCTTCAGTATCCTCTGCCGTTTCCTCTGTGCTAAAATCCTCCGTATCTCTTGTCTCTGCCTCGGAAATCACGGCTGCATCAAGATCAGATGCCATTACAGCGGTCGGAAAGGTTGTTGCTGCCACTGCAAGACTTAAAATGCATGGAGCTGTTTTTTTCAATAGATTCCACTTCTGCATTGCTTATTCCTCCTAAAAATATGATATATTTATAGAACCCTTTCCAGGTTTACTATCGCAAGTACTGCGGATATGAGCATTCCCCCTGCCAAACAGTCATAAACCGGATCGCCGGGAGATCAGCTTCACTCTGCAACATCCTCCACACTATAGGAATCCGCAAGCAGGCTGAACCGCTCCTTCATCCCCTCAGTGAGATACACATGATGGTCTCCATCCACAAAAAGTCCGTCTGCACCGTAAGCTTTCAACAGCTGTGTCCCTTTTTCCACCCCCAGCACAAAACATGCTGTGGAAAGCGCATCTGCCTCCAGACCTGAGTCACAGACTACCGTTACCCCGGTCACTCCGCTTTCTGCCGGATAGCCGGTAGACGGGTCCATAATGTGGTGGTACCTTACACCATTTTCGATAAAATATTTCTCATAATCTCCGGATGTGGAAAGAAATTCTGTACCATTTAAGGCAACCACACCAAGATAGTCATCCTCATTTTCAGCTCTGGGATCTGTCACTGCCACATTCCAGGAAGAACCATCCGGCTTGCTTCCGTAGGTCATGACACTGCTTCCTCCTAGATTCATAAGTGCTGCTGTTACATCCTTCTTTGTTTCCAGTTCTTTAAGGATCAGGTCACAGCCAATACCCTTTCCCGCTGCTCCAAGATCCAGAGAACAGCCCTCCTCCATGTGGACCGTATTTCCGTCAAGAAAAATCTTCTGATATCCGGAATCCTTCAGAACATTCTTAATTTCTGCTTCTTCCGGAATTTTCTGGTTTTCCCCTCCAATATCCCACAGGCGGATCAGCTTCCCGATGGTTGGGTCAAAGGCTCCGTCAGAATCCTCTGCGATCTTCAGAAGACGTTTCAGGTATCCGGAAAGCTCGTCGGAAATCTCCGTATCTTTTCCGCTGTCTGCATTCACCTTATAGATCTGGGACTTCTCATTGGTCCAGGAAAGAAGGTTCGTCTCCACATCTGTCAGCACAGCTGTCAGCTTACTGTTTATATCGTCACCTGTGGTATAGAGTGTTTCTGATACCACAGTATCCATTGCAAAATCTGTATCGGTATATGTCTGTACATCATTTTCCGAAGCAGCCATGCACAGCACAGGAAACAACACCGCAATTCCTGTAAATGTAGCTGCTGCCAGAAAAGTTTTCTTTTTCAGAGCCTGATATCTCATAGATCATTTTTCCTCAATTGTTCCAATGTGAATATTTTTTCTCGGGCATGCTGCGGCACATGCGTGGCAGCAAAGACATTCGCCGGATCTGCCTGTGTCGCCGTCGATATCCAGATGAGCCGGACATCTTTTTTTACAGAGACCACATTTCGGCGGACATTTCTCACGGTTTCTCCGAAACAGTGCACCCGGAAGGATTGGCATTAATGCAAAAACCGCTCCCATGGGACAGAGAAACTGGCAGAAAAACCTTTCCTGTGTACACATTCCCACAATGATCAGCACCAGGAACACAATTCCCACCAGATATTTGCTGTTCGGGAGCCGTCCTGCCGTGAGCATGGAAAAAACATCCCACGGGCTGGTTCCCGTAAGCTTTCCGTATACACCTGTAAGGCAGGAAAGCAGGATCAGTGCCAGTACGATATATTTGACTTTCTGAAGCCCGTGAACCATTTTTTCGGAAAGAGTCGGTTTCTTTTTTTTGTGAAAGCATTTCATCCGGATCCAGGAAAAGCCTTCATATACGGCATCTCCGAAAGATCCGAATGCACACGCATATCCGCAGAAATGTCTTCCGAAAAAACAGGTAAAGATCAGAAGCACTGCCGTTACAGTCAGAAAGGAATTCCACTCCACCGGCTGACCGGCCGCAATGGCAAGAAAGATCGATTTGATACCTGCAAAGGCTGTAGAAAACAGAGACGGGGCGGCAATAAAAAATGCCAGCTGTATTCCCGCACGCATCAGCCTTACCTCCCGCTGTCTTTTTTTCATGAGTTTTCCGCCTTTCCAAGTGCCGCATCCACTGCGTTCAGGATTCCTGTGGAGCTGAACGTTGCTCCGGATACGGTATCCACATCTGTACTCTGAGCACTCAGGATGGAATCGATCACACTCTCTGCCTGTGAAAGATATGCACTGTCCTCACCTGGGGCGCTGACTACGTTGATGGATGTGATCTCATCACCGGTAAGTGTCACCTCCACCTGAATGGTCCCGCCGTATCCCTCGGCTTCTCCTGTATAGGTTCCATCTTTATATACATTATCGGAATCTGCGGTTGCTGTGTCCTCTGCGTCTGCATCGGATACATTGCCGTCTGAAGTGTCTGTTGTTTTGTCATCGCCTGCTGTATCTGTATCACTGCTGCCTGATCCTGCAGATGCTGCCTGATTCTGCATACGATTTACATAACTCGTCTCCAGCGCACTGAGAAGTTCATTCTGCTGCTCCTGAAGTGTATCTACCTTATCTGTCAGAGCCGCGATCTCTTTTTCATTTGCCTGGGCTTTCATGCTGCTGTTATAAAAAAGTACAGCCAGGATCACCAGCAGTAAGGAGATCACTCTCATATAAAAATTCTGATTTTTCATCTCTTTTCTCCCTTGTATTTATAACAATTCCGTAAATTGCTGCATCAGGCTCAACTGTGCGAACATATATGGCTGCGTCAGATGCTCTCGATCTATTCCTTCAATCTGCGTATAACTGTCTTTTGGATAAATTATATAGTTTTTATCCATATACATAAATTAGTTTTGATTAATCTTTTTTATAAAATTAGATGATGCTAACTTACAGTTAGGTATTATATCACCTGTTTTTTTTCTTGTCTACACTTTTGTTAGTAGTTTATAACTTTTTCCAATATGAATTTTTCTGTTTTATGTCTTTTATAAAAGAAAAATCATCGCCACTCCTCCCTTTCCGTTGGGAACAGCTGTATGAATTATGGTTAGATATCATTAACTTATGTTTGCCTTTTAATTTCGATTATGATATGATTTTTTCTGAATCTGTAACAGAAATGGAGATTTGTTTTGAAGAAAAAAGAATTGATTTTTATTGCCGGGATCCTGATTCTGGCGGGGGTTCTCTGGCTTGGTTTTCAGATTGCGGGGAAACGTTCCCATAATACGATCCGTATTACCGTTGACGGAAAAGAATTCGGAACCTATTCGCTTTCCCAGGACCAGATCATCCACATCGGAGACACCAATGTCTGCGAGATCAAAGATGGAAAAGTTACAATGATCGAAGCAACCTGCCCGGACCATTACTGTATGAAACAGAAGGCTGTGGACGAGCACGGCGGTTCCATCATCTGCCTTCCTAATAAGGTTGTAATAGAAGGGGAAAATACTGCAGAGGATTCGGATTCGGAGAGTTCGCCTAAAATTGATGCGGTGACATAAAATTTCCGGAGAATATGCGCAATGCGTGTTCTCCGTAGATTTTTCTCTGACAGACGGTATTCTGTCTGTGCTATTCCTGCAACGATATTCCTGCAACAAATGAAAGGATTTATTTATGAAACGAAAAACAGCTTATCTCGGATTATTTGCCGCAGTAGCGATCATTTTTGGATATGTGGAGTCTCTGGTCCCTGTATTTACAGGGATTCCGGGTATCAAGCTCGGGCTTGCAAACCTGGCGGTACTTTTTATACTGGACCGATATTCCTTTAAAGAAGCGGCTCTCGTGTCCGTTGTCAGGATCCTGGTGATCGGATTTATGTTTGGAAATCTGTTCAGTATTTTGTATAGTCTGGCCGGCGCTGCGCTTAGCCTGACTGTGATGGATCTTTTGAAAAAACATTCCGGCTTCAGTCTGATCGGTATCAGTGTGGCCGGTGGTGTCACACATAATATCGGGCAGCTGCTCGTTGCCATGATCGTGGTGAGCAATACGAGTTTGATGGTTTATGCACCGGCACTGCTGGTAGCAGGTGTCCTGGCGGGGATTCTCATAGGATGGTTGACAAAGGAGGTTGTGGGACGACTTCCTTTGAATCTATAATTATGTGATTTGATTTTTTAGATTATAGTTTTCACTTTTTAAAGTGAGGGAAATTGTGTGGTTTGATTTTTTAGATTATAGTTTTCACTTTTTGAAGTGAGATAAATTGGGTAGTTTGATTTTTTGGGATTGTAGTTTTCACTTTTTGAAGTGAGAGGAAATTGGATGGTTTGATTTTTTTGGATTATAGTTTTCACTTTTTGAAGTGAGAGGAAATTGGATGGTTTGATTTTTTTGGATTATAGTTTTCACTTTTTGAAAGTGGGTAATTTGCGAGAAGGGGAAGCACTCATAGTTGCGAAGGCCGTCTCCCCTTCTCGCGCTCTTCCCCTCCTGGCCACGCCGCTGTGATGCGTTATGGAATGTGTAAGTGTATCGGCTCAGTCCTGTATTCTGCTGTATCGGCAGTGACAGACTGAGCCGATTATTGATTCTGCCATGTATTCTGCTGCACTGGCAGTAGCAGGCTGAGCCGATTGTTGCTTTGGCGCTGTTTATTGCTTCTGCACTGCTTGTTGCTTCGGCGCTGATTATTGTTTCTGTACTGTTTGTTGTTTCTGGCTGAATGGGAAAGCGGCCTGCGTAGCAGACCTATTTCCTGGATTGTGGCGTATCGCTGTTATTCAGGAACAGGTTTGCTTTGCAGACCACTTTTCATGCGGAGCAAATAAAAAACGCCTCGCCAATATATTTACGTCAGCATAAATCGGCTCAACCTTCCACAGCCAACGTAGTAGAATCCATCGCCCCTCCAATATCTTCACATATTTCTACAGCCTACAATAGCTGCGTGCCCGGAAAGGGGGAGCTCGAGGGGGAAAAGCGGGCTTCGCAACTTTGAGTGCTTTCCCCCTCGTACCTGCCCATGCCAAAATGGTCCCCCTGAAAGGGAAAGTACCTGCGTTTCAAGCATCCTCCCGGAAGGCGATCAGGCTTCGGTTTCATCATGGAACTGCGGGATCGGAGTTACCGGAGGATAAGGATCCACCGGAGGTTCATCAAACTCTCCGGAAATATTTCGATAGAAAACTGCCATACAGGTTTCTATATAAGGCACCAGCCAGATCAGTGCCAGATACAATGTAAATATGGAAAAAATGATCCACGGAACAAAACTTAAGAGCATTTTCATATATTCCCAGTAATGTCCCTTCATAAGCTTTGCACTGGCTTTCAGTGCCTGCACTCCTTTTATGTCCGAATTATCGGACAGGATGTAATAGCTCATGGTGAACGGCATAGCTGCCAGCAGGTTCAGCGCGAACCCGAGAAGTGTGAGCAGCATGTAAGTTACTGCCCAGTTCATCTGCTCCTCCGTTGTATTTCCCATATTGCTTGTAAAAGAAAACCACGCCAGTGGAAGTGATGTCACCAGATTGATCAATGCCAGCACAAAGGATGCCACGATCACATGATCCGGCTGATGGCTGAAAAAGTACAGAAGGTCTCCGAAAGAGTAGGCTTCCCTTCTGGAAATATTCAGATAGATCCGGTAAAGTCCTGCGGAAAAAATACAGATCACCAGAGAAAGGACAAAGCTGAATACCTCTCCTCCAATGATCGCATACAGGGAATCTCCCGGAAAAAGTGCTGTGGAAATATAGCTTGAAACTGCGCTCATCGCCGCAACCGCAATACTCCCGATCACAGGGACCGTAAAATTACCGGCCAGAGTTTCCCCTGCCAGCTTCTTACAGCCCTTCAGATTTTTTCTCATAATTCTGTATCCCTTCGTTATAGAAGGCGGAGACTCATCCAAGCCTCCGCCCCGTCATTTTTTACTTCAGATATATCATATTCTCATATTTCACATCTGTTTAGTCTGCAAGATTAAACGCATCATGTACCGCATTCATGGCACGTACGCCATCTTTCTCGTTAATGAGAACCGTCACACGGATCTCAGATGTTGCGATCATATTGATGTTCACACCCTCATTGTAAAGGCTTTCGAACATTTTTGCAGCAACACCTGGATTGCTCATCATACCTGCTCCTACAATAGAAAGCTTGGCAATGTTTTTCTCCGCATGAAGCTCAGAATAGGCGATGCGTGCCTGGTTAGCTTCCAGAACACCCATTGCATCGTCCAGATCATTTTTATCAACAGTAAAGGAAATGTCCTTGGTTCCGGCACGGCCGATAGACTGAAGGATCATATCCACATTGATATTTTTCTTAGCCAGGGTATCAAAAAGCTTAAATGCCACTCCTGGTGAATCTTTAAGTCCGATCACAGCAATACGTACTGCATCTGTATCCAGAGCAACACCGCTGATCAGCATTCTCTCCACTGTTACTTCCTCCTTTACCACAGTTCCTTCGCTGTTGTTGAGACTGGAACGTACCACCAGCGGCACGCCGTATTTCTTTGCCATCTCCACAGAACGGTTATGAAGCACTCCCGCACCCAGAGTTGCCAGATCCAGCATTTCATCGTAAGTGATCTCCTTAAGCTTGCGGGCATTCGGAACCTTACGCGGGTCAGCGGTATAAACACCGTCCACATCGGTATAGATCTCACAGGCATCTGCATGAAGCGCTGCCGCAAGAGCTACGGCTGTGGTATCAGAACCGCCACGTCCAAGTGTGGTATAGTCATTATATTTATCAATGCCCTGGAAGCCTGTGACCACAACGATCCTGCGGTTATCCAGCTCTCTGCGGATACGTGCCGCCTCGATCTTTTTCAGGCGTGCGCTGCCATGTGCACTTGTTGTGTGCATAGCTACCTGAAAAGCGTTCAGAGAAACAGCCGGTACTCCCAGACTGTCCATAGCCATGGACATCAGTGCCACTGACATCTGCTCTCCGATGGTAAAAAGCATATCCATCTCACGTTTCGGAGGTTTATCATTGATATCCTTTGCCATGGTGATCAGCTCATCGGTATACTTACCCATTGCAGAAAGCACGACCACCACGTCGTTTCCTTTTTTGTAATCTTCGATACATCTTCTGGCAACATTAAAGATACGCTCTTTGTTTGCCACAGAAGTACCGCCGAATTTTTTTACAATCAACATGTTCTTTTCTTCCCTTCGGCATCAATCCTTTACACGGATCATTGCCAGTACTTTTCCGGTGAGCTTGCTGATCTTCTCATAATATTCAGCCTGCTTCATCACCGGTGTGATAAATCCGAATTCGTCCGGAAGGTCATCCGGCTCGATAGTCTGTACATCACCGAAAGCTTTTTCTACTTCATCCATAGTAGTATCAGACACACGTACAAAGAAGCGTCCCTCTACTTCATCCATATCCATGAGTTCAAGAGCATAGCTGCTCCAGTTTGTCATGATATTTCTGTGGAGATGCTTTGCTTCATCCACAACATCTGCAACTACTGCACTTGCAGTCGGAAGCTTACCTGCTCCGCTTCCGTAGAACATGGCATCTCCAAGAACGTTTCCGTGCACAAATACTGCATTAAACACATCATTTACACTGTAAAGCGGGCTGCTCTGACCTACCAGGAACGGCGCTACCATTGCATAGAAAGAATCTCCGATCCTGCGGCTTGTGGCAAGAAGCTTGATGGTCATGCCAAGCTCTTTTGCATATTCCATATCTGCCGGTGTGATCTTTGTGATTCCTTCTGTATAAATATCCTCGTAATTCAGGAATTTTCCGTATGCAAGTGAAGAAAGGATGGCGATCTTACGGCATGCGTCAGCACCTCCTACATCTGCAGTCGGATCTGCCTCTGCATAGCCCTTTGCCTGGGCTTCCTTCAGAACCGTATCAAAATCACAGTTCTCTGTGCTCATCTTGTAAAGCATGTAGTTTGTGGTTCCGTTAAGGATTCCTGTGATCTCATCGATCTCATCTGCTGTCAGTGAGGAATTCAGTGCGCGGATGATCGGGATACCGCCGCCGCAGCTTGCCTCAAAAAGGAAGTTGATATTTTTTTCTTTTGCGATCTCCATGAGCTCGGAACCATGTTTGGCTACCAGGGCCTTGTTGGATGTGCTTACGCTCTTTCCTGCCAGAAGTGCTCTTTTTACAAAGGTATAAGCAGGCTCAATTCCGCCCATAACCTCAACGACAATATCTACTTCCGGATCGTTTACGATCACTTCATAATCATGAACCAGAACTTTCTCAACCGGATCTCCCGGAAAATCTCTTAAGTCAAGAACGTATTTGATGTTGATCTCATCTCCGGCTCTCTTGTTAATGCTCTCATGATTGGTGTTGATGACTTCAACAACTCCGCTTCCTACTGTACCGTAGCCTAATACTGCTATGTTTATCATATGCTTACTCCCTGCCTAAAATTTTCAAATAGTGTATACCGTCTCTCTGCTCAATATCCTCCACCATAGCCTCTGCGTCGCCTTCTCCCGGAAGGATGTCAACGCTCAGCGTCAGTGTTGCGACTCCGTTAATTGGAATACTCTGATGTATGGTCAGGATATTACCGTGAAAACGGGCAATCGTCTGCAGCACCATTGATAAAAGCCCCGGCTCATCGTCCATCTGAATGATAAAGGTGATGGTCTTTCCCTTGGTCTCCTCGTGGAAAGGAAAAATATCGTCCTTATATTTGTAAAAAGAACTGCGGCTGATCCCGGTCCTTTCAGCAGCTTCCTGAACAGTAGCCACCCGTTTGGATTCCAGCAGTCTCTTGGCCTCAACCACCTTGAGAAGTACTTCCGGCACTGCCCGTTCTCTTACTACATAGTATTTTTTCTTTTCAACCTGTTTCTGCATAGTAACCTCTCTGACTGCTGTTCACACTGTGACCAGCAGCCCCCTGTCCGTTTCATAAAGACAACTGTTTTTGTACAAAAGATATATTATCATAATAAAAGAAACTCCACAAGCGATTTTTTGCCTGCGGAGTCCTTTTCTCTGTCTTTATGGGGTTCCGTGACAGTAATGTTATTCTTTCTTTTTCGCCAGCGCGATCCATTTCAGGTATGCATTGATAAAGATGTCAATACCACCGTCCAGAACTGCGTCAACATTACCGGTTTCTTCATTGGTTCTATGGTCTTTTACCATGGTGTATGGCTGCAGGACATAGGAACGGATCTGGTTTCCCCAGCCGATATCTGTCACTTCGCCTCGAATGCCGGAAAGTTTCTCCTCAGCTTCCTGCTGTTTCAGAAGATACAGTTTGGCTTTCAGCATCTGCATGGCCTTGTCCTTGTTCATGTGCTGAGAACGTTCATTCTGGCACTGTACCACGATTCCTGTAGGGAAATGGGTGATACGGATCGCAGAGGATGTCTTGTTGATGTGCTGTCCACCGGCACCGCTGCTTCGGTAGGTATCAATACGGATATCATCATCATTGATCTCAACGTCCAGATCTTTCTTGATATCCGGCATAACATCACAGGATACAAAAGATGTCTGTCTCTTTCCTGCCGCATTAAACGGGGAAATACGTACAAGACGATGAACACCCTTCTCGGATTTCAGATAACCGTAGGCGTTCTCTCCGTTCACCTGGAAGGTTACAGATTTCACACCGGCCTCATCACCGTCAAGGTAATCCAGTACTTCCAGCGCAAAGCCTTTCTTCTCCGCCCATCTGCTGTACATACGATAAAGCATTCCGCACCAGTCGCAAGCTTCTGTACCGCCGGCTCCTGCGTTCAGCTTGATGATGGCATTCTCTCCGTCGTACTCTCCGGAAAGAAGTGTCTTCACACGGATGCTGTCAAAGCTTGCCTGGAACTCGTCCAGCATTTCCTGGATCTCAGGGATGATCTCCGGATCATTCTCCTCATATCCCATCTCGATCATGGTTTCCATATCTTCCATCTGTGTTTCCAGATTATGGTATGTCTCAATATCATCCTTGAGACTCTTTAACTGTTTCATCTTCATCTGAGATACTTCTGCGTTATCCCAGAAATCAGGCGCTTCCATCTCGCGCTCTAATTCTTCGACCTTCTGCTCTTTGTTAGCGAGGTCAAAGTGAATCCCTCACTTCCACTAATGGCTCTGTGTATGTTGCAAGAATACTCTTGAACTGATCTAACTCAACCACAGCTTCACCTTCTTTCTATATATTGATACAGGATTTCCTGCCTGTCTTATACAATACCATATGGGCATGGAAATTACAACGAAAACGTGGTCAGGGCGTAAATATCCCCTCTCCTGTGCTTCAGAAGCGGCAGCTGCTCCCGAACTTTTTTTACCTCGTCCAGATCCAGTTCCACTATCTCCACGTCCGGCTTTTCTTCCATTTCCATGAGGACTTTTCCCCAGGGGTCTGCGACAATGGAGTGGCCCCAGGAATGGTACACGGCGTTCAGGTCTCTGGCTGGTGCAGCTCCGATGGTGTATACCTGGTTATCCACGGCTCTCTGGCGGAACATCAGCTCCCAGTGGATGGGCCCTGTTGTCATGTTAAAAGCAGCCGGCACGATGATCACCTGGGCACCTTCGTCCACCATCAGCCTGGCAAGCTCCGGGAAGCGGAAATCGTAACAGATGCAAAGGCCCATCTTTCCAAATTCTGTATCAAAAACCGTCACCTGGTCTCCCGGTGTCAGGGTATCGGATTCTTTAAAATACTGGCCGCCTTTTACATCAATGTCAAAAAGATGCATCTTCCGGTGCTTACCGATCTGATGACCATTTCTGTCAAAGACATAGGAAGTGTTATAAATATTGCCGGCTTCATCTCTCTCCGGCATACTTCCTGCTACGAGATAAATTCCGTGTTCTGCCGCCAGTCGGGAACATTTTTCCCAGGTATCTCCCCTCTCTGGTTCCGCATATTCCGGGAAGTATTTGTTCTCGTAGGGGCAACAGAACATTTCGGGCAGGACTGCCAGATCGATCCCCTGAAGTTCCGGGCTGGCAAGAAGTTCTGCTGCCTGGATGATATTGCGAAATTTATCAGTATATACATGTGTCTGAAGAATTGCAGTTTTTATAATTGCCATATTATCATGTCCCTTCTCTTACAGCGAAAATTAAGTATCTGCTATATTGACGCAGGATGATTAATATTCGCTGTACTCTGTTCCTGTGTAACAGAAATTCCAGAAAAAATAGCCCCACCGCATCATCTGGGTGAGACTATTTCTATCTTCCTTCTCAGATCTTGGCAGCCTTACGTCCGCAGCACTGTTTATATTTCTTGCCGCTTCCGCATGGGCACGGATCATTCGGGTATACTTTATCTTCTTTTCGCTGAACCGGTTTCTTCGGGCCTGCGCTGTCATCTTTGTTTGTGCCGGTTACCTTAGCAACCTGCTCACGCTCGATCTTCTGCTCCACATGAACATGATACAGCATACGTACAGTGTCTTCCTGAATGGAGCTGATCATGCTGTTAAACATCTCGAATGCGTTCATCTTGTACTCAACAACCGGATCTCTCTGGCCGTATGCCATCAGACCGATACCCTGACGGAGCATTTCCATATCATCGATGTGATCCATCCATTTGCTGTCGATGCATTTCAGAAGGACAACTCGCTCAAGCTCACGAAGCTGTTCCGGTTCCGGGAACTCAGCCTCCTTCGCTTCGTAAAGCTTCACAGCCTCTTCCTTCACAATGTGCTTGATCTCATCTTTCTTATGGCCTTTTACCTTCTCTGCGGTCAGCGGGTGGATCGGGATGATCGGAGTGATCGCAGTGTTGAACTCATTAAGATCCCACTCAGAAGAATCCATGTCATCGGAAAAGCACATGTCTGTCATGCTGTCTACGATATCTGTGATCATCTTGTAGATGGCATCACGCATATTCTCACCGTCAAGTACCTGGCGGCGCTCCTCATAGATGATCTCTCTCTGCTCATTGTTAACCTGGTCATAGTCGAGAAGGTTTTTACGGATACCGAAGTTGTTGAACTCGATCTTCTCCTGGGCTTTCTCGATGGCATTGGAAAGCATCTTGTGCTCGATCTGCTCATTCTCCTCAACACCAAGGGATGTGAACACCTTCATCAGTCTCTCGGAACCAAACAGACGCATCAGGTCATCCTCAAGGGAAATGTAGAAACGGGATTCACCCGGATCTCCCTGTCGTCCGGAACGTCCACGGAGCTGGTTATCGATACGTCTTGACTCATGACGCTCGGTACCGATGATCTTCAGACCGCCGGCCTCTCTTGCCACATCGTCAAGCTTGATATCGGTACCACGGCCTGCCATGTTGGTCGCGATGGTAACGGCATCTGCCTGTCCTGCCTGAGCTACGATCTCAGCCTCAAGCTCATGGAACTTGGCATTCAATACATTGTGGGGGATTCCCTCTCTCTTCAGCATTCTGCTGAGAAGCTCGGAAGTCTCGATGGTGATCGTACCAACCAGTACCGGCTGATGTTTTGCGTGAGCTTCCTTAACTGCCTCTACAACGGCGTTGAATTTCTCTTTCTTTGTCATGTAAACAGCATCATCAAGGTCTTTACGCTGTACTACACGGTTGGTCGGGATCTCTACAACGTCCATGCCGTAAATATCACGGAACTCTTTTTCTTCGGTAAGGGCTGTACCTGTCATACCGCCTTTTTTATCATATTTGTTGAAAAAGTTCTGGAAGGTAATGGTTGCGAGAGTCTTGCTCTCTCTCTTAACCTTCACATGCTCTTTCGCCTCGATCGCCTGATGAAGACCATCGGAGTAACGACGGCCCGGCATGATACGTCCAGTAAACTCATCAACGATCAGGATCTCGTCATCTTTTACAACATAATCCTGATCCTTGTGCATCAGATTATGTGCACGAAGTGCAAGGATGATGTTGTGCTGGATCTCCAGGTTTTCCGGATCTGCCAGGTTTTCGATATTAAAGAATTTCTCAACCTTCTTGATACCCTGCTCGGTAAGGTTGACGATCTTATCTTTCTCATTTACAACGAAGTCACCGGTCTCGATAACCTCCTCACCCATGATGGCTGCCATCTTGGTCATCTCATGGCTGGCCTCACCACGCTCCAGCTGCTGTGCAAGGATATCGCACACCTCATAAAGCTTGGTGGACTTGCCGCTCTGTCCGGAAATGATCAGAGGTGTACGTGCCTCATCGATCAGGACAGAGTCGATCTCATCGATGATACAGTAGTGAAGGTCTCTCTGAACAAGCTGTTCTTTATAGATGACCATGTTGTCACGAAGATAATCAAATCCAAGTTCGTTGTTTGTTACGTATGTGATGTCGCATCCGTATGCCGCACGGCGCTCTTCCGGCTTCATATCGTTAAGTACCACGCCTACAGTCAGGCCAAGGAACTCGTGAACCTTACCCATCCACTCGGCATCTCGTTTTGCCAGGTAGTCGTTGACGGTTACGATGTGGACACCTTTTCCCTCAAGGGCATTCAGGTATGCAGGAAGTGTGGAAACAAGAGTTTTACCTTCACCTGTTTTCATCTCGGCGATACGGCCCTGGTGAAGGATGATACCACCGATGATCTGTACACGGTAATGTTCCATTCCAAGTACACGCTTGGCTGCCTCACGTACAGTGGCAAATGCCTCCGGAAGAAGATCATCCAGTGTTGCACCTTCTGCAAGACGTTTCTTATATTCTCTTGTTTTGTCTCGTAACTGCTCATCCGTAAGCTGCTGCATCTGAGACTGATAGCTCTCGGTTTTTTCAACCAGCGGCATGATACGTTTTACCTCACGCTGGCTGCGGGTTCCAAATACTTTTGAAAAAACATTCATGTTTCTGCTCCAATCATTTTATTCGAATAAGACTGCTGTCTCTGATCTGTCCAATTTTGGATCATTCCAGTTCTCTGTTGATATCCGTTATACTGGATCACATATGGTATATATTCTACCACTTTCCTGTTATAAAAACAATGAACAATTATTTAACAAATCATGTCAGGAACAACAGAGTTATTGTTCACTCCGTTCTCAGTAACACAATAGAAAATATCCCGCATAGGACCCAGTTTTCGAGGATCCCGCGGGATATTACAGATCTTATTTCCTTACTTTTGCATTTTTTACACTGCTCCAGGCACCGTAATATGTCTTTCCGCTCACTTTTTTGTATGCACGGATACGAACATAATAAGTGCTTCCCTTTTTCAAACCGGAAAGTGTTCGGGTCAGTGCACTGGTGGACACTGTTCTGGCCCCTCTCATGGACCTTGAGGCCGCATACTGAATCTGATAGCCGGAAGCGCCAACTGCTTTTTTCCAGCGGACAGTCAGCTTCCCGGAAGCCTTGCTGGACGGTTTGTACTGCACCGGAGCTGTCAGACGGACGATCCGGCTGCCGTTTTTGTTATAAGCACTTAAAGCAGAGCCCTTGTATGCGCGGACTGTATAAGTATACATGGTTCCTGATTTTACTGATCCGTCTGTGTAGACCAGCGTATTGCTTCCGCTTACGGTAGCGATATTGACCCACTTGCTGCTGTTTCCGGTCCTTCGATAGATCTTATAACCGGAAGCATTTGCAGCTTTTTTCCATTTGAAGACGATGCCGGCAGGGCTGTTGGAAGTGCCGGATAACCCGGGCGTGGTAAGCTTTACCGTTGTAAGGGCCGCGGACCGAAACTGGTATACGGCTGACTGTACTTCATCAGTCTTTTTCCATTCAGATTTCTGATAAACATACTTCTGGAAAAAGATATACATGTTATAAGTTGCGGCTTTGTTTATTCCTTTGGCAGATCCGATCCGCCATGTAGTATTCTTCCTGTTATCGGTTGGATTTGGTGAAGTACTCCAGTAAACTGGCACCCACTTCACATCTCCAGGCCCGGGATTTGAATTTGTAGTTCCCGCACCGGTCACGGTAAAATTATAATATTTATTCGGAGTAAATTTCAGCGGAGAATCCAACCCTCTTACAAAACTATCTTTGACATCTGGTATAGAAGGTATATAGGTCGGTGTCGGCGTCACATCATATTTCGGGCGGGTTCCCCTGTAATTCAACTTTAATTTTTTCAGGTTGCTGGTTCTTCCGTCTGAACCCAATACTTTAAGATACAGATCAAATTCTTTCTCTGTATCCAGATTCTTAAGATATATCACAAAGCTTCTGTTTGCAGTAACCGCCACACGAGAGTTTCCCGTATCGACCCTCGGAACATCAGATGTTCCGTCCTTTTTTCTCGCTACAGCTTTGTAGTAGCAGGCTCCGTTTGCATCAACTTTAAGTGTCACATTTACAGAACTGCGGCTTACCCATTTTTCTCCGGTCCATTTTACGTTTATTTTTGGCACCGGTGTTGGTGTCACTGTCAGTTCCGGATCCGCTGTCGGTGTCACTGTCGGTTCCGGACCCGCTGTCGGTGTCACTGCCAGCTCCGGAGCTGACGCTGACATAGCTTCTGCGTTTTCTTCTTCCATACCGTCTCCTGCTTCTTCAGGTATCAGTTCTGTCAATAATACTTCCGGATCATCCTCACTGGAGATCTCTTCTGAAACTCCTTCCTCAGCTCCGCCGAAAGTATCCTCGCTGTTCTCCACATTTTCCGCGTTTTCCACATCTTCCATGGTTGCATCGGAAGAGTTATCCACCATTTCCTCAGAAATATCCTCACTGTCTTCTGCAGGCTGCTCAGTCTCTCCCATAGACTCTGTAGTTTCCTCTGCGGAAAACATTTCCTGGCTGTCCGCAGCATTTTCTGTAATTTCTGCATCAACGCTGCCAAACTCTGCAGCCATACCGGTTGCCGGGAACACCGTCACACAAAGCGCAGCACTTAAAAAAAGTGCCAGAACTTTTTTCTTCATTTACCTTCCTCCTTTTCTCCGTGAGTTACATATTTGTTATGTCAAGGAGATATTCGCACTCCACACAGTATTATTTTTCAGAAAGTGGGGCTGACTGAAACTTGTACTGTACAGACTGTATCTTATCCGTAGACTGCCATTTGGAATCCTTGCAGGTATATTTGCGGAAGAAAACATACAGATTAAAAGTTCCCTCCTGGTCGATTCCTTCCTTGGAACCGATCTTCCAGGTGCTTCGGATCCGGTTGGAATTCGGATTCGCAGATGTGCTCCAGTAAACAGGCACCCACTTAATGTCTCCGTTTTCCGGATCCTCATTATCGGTACCTGCACCGATAACCTTAAAATCATAAAATGTATCCGGGTAGAATTCCAGAGGAGAATCCAGCCCCTCTACCGTACTGTCCTCTGCCTTTGGTTTGGATGCTTTATGTTTTTTCTCAGAATCTGTTTTTTTCGCCGGGCGGCTGTCCTGATCAAGCTCCATCCGCTTCAGATCACTTAATTTCCCATTCTCATCCTCAATCTGGATATACAGATCAACTGCCTGGTCTGTATCCAGGTCTGCAAGTGTGATCCCGAACTCTTCATCCTCACTGATCAAAACCTCATCATTCACGGTATTTCCGGTCTCGATCTGAGGCACCTGGGAATTTCCGTCTTCCCCTCGCTCTGCCCATTTATAATAGCAGACGCCGTTAACGGCTGACGTAAGCGTTATCTCTGCCTGGGAATAGCTGTCCCATTTAAACCCTGTCCATTGTATTTCTGACTTTTTGGAATCCTTTGTATTGTTTTCTCCGGAAATCAGTTCCAGATCCTCCACAGTCTGTTCTTTTATGGTGTCACCACTGTTAAATTCCGCTGCCATACAGGTAGCCGGTATCATGGTCATACCAAGAGCTACACTTAAGATCACCACAGGAAGCTTCTTTTTCATTTTTCCTTTCTCCTTTCGCATATGTCTTCATTATATAATTCTCCCCTATTGCTTGCAACAGAAAAGAAGCCTGATTTTGCTGTGACATAAAAGGCTCCGGAAACCTGCCGATTTCTCACACAGATTCCCGGAGCCTTCCATTCAATATTCAGTTGTGATAATAAAATCCCCTATCAGAACTCTGGTTCGATCAGTCCGTAAGTATTTCCTTTACGTTTATAAACTACGTTAACCTGCTCTGTCTCAGCATTAAAGAATACAAAGAAATTATGTCCGAGAAGCTCCATCTGTACGCATGCATCTTCCGGATACATTGGTTTGATCCCGAATTTCTTGGTACGGATGATCTTAACTTCCTCATCCTCTTCATAATCCTTATCAAGGTATGCCTTCTGGAAGTTTGTGGATTCCTGCTGCTTGTCAACGATCTTGTTCTTGTATTTACGAAGCTGACGCTCAATTACCTCTTCAACCAGATCGATGGATACATACATATCATTGCTTACCTGCTCGGAACGGATAATGTTGCCTTTCACAGGGATCGTTACCTCGATCTTCTGGCGATCCTTCTCAACGCTTAAGGTTACTGAAATCTCAGTTTCAGGAGTGAAATACCTTTCAAGTTTACCAAGCTTGTCCTCAACAGCTGTTTTAAGTCCTTCGGTTACTGCTATATTCTTTCCACTAATAATAAATTTCATGACTTCCATCCCCTTTGCTGTTTTATGTTGCTATTATAACATATTAAATTGAATTTTAACATCACTTTTCAAAAATTTCATAAATTTTTTCCAAATTTATTCGATATATTCCTTCAAAATGTTTTTTTTGTCGTGAATGCGCAACTATTAGAGTATTTCATCTAATTAATTCATTACAAATGTATATCTGCACACCAGTGCCAGAAGATTGATGGGACAAAAGCATCTGCTTCACTATTTGTATATACTATTTCATTTTAGCCAGAGCTTCAAAGGGTATACTTCCGCCAAAAATATCCAAAGCACTGCCAACAGTCACATCCAGTCTGCCCTGACCTGCTTTTCGAAGCTCTTCAATATCTGCCATAGAACCCACACCGCCTGCATAGGTCACCGGATGGGCTGTATACTGTCCCAGAAGCTTTGCAAGCTCTGTTTCCACACCTCGGGCCTTTCCTTCCACATCCACTGCATGGACCAGAAATTCGTCGCAGAAGCTTCCAAGCCTTTCCATCAGCTCCGGTGTCACGATCTCTTCTGTAAATTTCTGCCATCGGTCTGTGACAATATAATATTTGCCATCTTTTTTGCGGCAGCTCAGATCAAGTACAAGATGTTCTTTCCCTGCAGCATCACGGATCTTCTCCAGATTTTCCCAGGAGATCACTCCGTTTTTAAACACATAGGAGGTTACGATCACGTGGCTGGCGCCAGCCTCCAGATATTCTGCCGCATTCTCCGGGCAGATGCCGCCTCCGATCTGAAGCCCTCCGGGATATTTTCCCAGAGCCTGAAGTGCCTGGGCTTTCGTTGCTTCATAGTTCGGGGAATCCTTTCCGTTCAGAAGGATCACATGACCGCCCTTTAATCCTGCCTTCTTATAAAGCTCTGCATAGAATGCCGCATCCTGCTCTGACACAAAATTTTCTGCCGCCTGATCCCCCTGATCCTTCAGGCTTCCTCCTACGATCTGTTTTACTTTTCCGTTATGTATATCAATGCATGGTCTGAATTTCATAATCCTGTCCTCCATTTTCTTTCCATGCACTGATAATAGCATCTGAAACAGTTTTATGCAATGCTGTGGTAAAATATCTGTTATCTTCCTTCTACCGCATTTCCCACTGCGTTTCCGATATCATCCACTGCATTACCTACGCCGTCGCCAAGGTCCTTTACACTGTCACCCAGCTCACCGGATACAGTTCCGTCATTTTCGTTTCTGTCAGCATCCGCAGCTCCGGGTGCTGCTGTCCCGTTATTTCCATTTCCTGCAGGCGTCACGGTAATATTTCCATCGGACATCTCATTGTTATCCGTGCCGGAATCCTTAATGCTCTCTCCATTGTCCTTCACACCGTCATTGTCTGCTTTTTCTTCCATAGTTTCATCTTCTGCGGCAGTATTTTCGTTTGTATCTTTTTCCTTATCCTTCGTGTTTTTATCTTTTTCATCCACTGTTTCATCCGCATTGTTTACCTCTGTGCCGCAGGCTGTAAATGTACACAGAGACAGGGTAAGCAAAGTACCAAAAAGAATCGCCTTCCATTTTTTCATATGATCTTCTCCTTTTTCTGAAAAATTCTGTATTCCTAATATGGCACTTTTTCCGCTATCCTATTCTGGGAAAAATTTCAAAAACCGCAATTTCATCCAAAAAAGACGGGGTCCGATCTTACACGAACCCCGTCTGTATTACCTGTAATTTTATTCTGTTGCGGCTCAATCTGTCAGGATCAGCCGATCACGTCACTCATATCATAACGTCCTGCCGGTTTGCCGGCAAGGAATTTGGCTGCTTCTACAGCACCTTTTCCAAAAATAGCCTTGGAATATGCAGTATGCTTGAACTCGATCACTTCGTCCTGACCTGCAAAAATTATCTCATGCTCACCTACGATAGTTCCGCCGCGAACTGCGGAGATACCGATCTCCTTATCATCGCGTTTTTCACGTTTCTGGCTGCGGTCATATACATAATGATACTGATTATCCATAGCTTCATTAATGCTGTCTGCCAGCGCAAGTGCAGTACCACTTGGTGCGTCTAATTTCAGGCGGTGATGCTTCTCTACGATCTCCATATCAAAGCCTGCAGCTGCAAGAACCTTAGCTGCGTCCTGAACCAGCTTCAGAAGTGTGTTGATACCAAGAGACATGTTTGCGGATTTCAGCACTGCTACCTTTCGGGATGTTTCTTCCACTTTTGCAAGCTGCTCCTGGCTTAAACCGGTACTGCACAGAACAACCGGGATCTGGCGTGCCGCGCTGTACTCAAGAAGCTTGTCTGTTGCCTTTGCGGAAGAAAAATCAATGATCGCATCTGCCTCTACCTGACATGCGTCAATATCGGTGAATACCGGATAGCTGTTTTTTCCCTGATCTGCAATATCAATACCTGCTACGATCTCAGCATCCGGATCTTTCTCCACAATGCCGCTGATGACCTGGCCCATATGTCCGTTGCAGCCGTGCATGATGATTTTTACCATAGTATATTCTCCTTTACCTTTCGCTTACAGTCAGATCATTTAGCAAGCTTAAGGCCGAATTTCTCGATCTCTTTTGCAAGAACTGCCTTTGTGTCCTCTTCCATCTCGCAGAGCGGCATACGAAGCGGCCCTACGTTCATTCCCATAAGGTTCATAGCTGTCTTAACAGGAATCGGGTTTACTTCGCTGAACAGCGCATTGATCAGCGGAAGAGCTTTCAGCTGATCCTCTGTTGCTCCCTTGGTGTCGCCGTCGAAATATTTCATGACCATGTCATGTGTAAACTTCGGTGCAACGTTGGAAAGTACGGAGATAACTCCAAGTCCGCCAAGAGAAAGAATCGGAAGTACCTGATCATCATTTCCGGAGTAAAGCTCAAGCTGTCCGTCTGCCAGAGACATCATCTTGGCGATCTGGGAAAGATCTCCTGTTGCTTCCTTGATTCCGACAATGTTCTTTACATTCTTTGCAAGGTAAGCTGCTGTAGCCGGCTGGATGTTGCAGCCTGTACGGCTCGGTACGTTGTACATGATGAGCGGAGTTTCCGGAACTGCATTGGCAATTGCTGTGTAATGAGCGATAAGACCCTTCTGTGTAGCCTTGTTATAGTAAGGTGTTACAATAAGAAGAGCGTCTGCGCCATAGGAAGCTGCTTCCTTGGACATCATGATCGCTGTCTCTGTACAATTGGAACCTGTTCCTGCAATAACAGGCACACGTTTGTTAACTTTATCAATTGTGAACTTAATTGTCTGAAGATGCTCTCCGTGTGTCAGAGTAGAAGATTCTCCTGTTGTTCCACAGATAACGATGGCGTCTGTGCTGTTCGCGATCTGATCCTCAAGGATCTCCTCAAGTTTCTCAAAATTCACTTTACCGTCTTCATGCATAGGTGTTACGATTGCAACGCCTGTTCCTTTAAAAATTGCCATTTGTCTTCCTCCTTCTTTCTTCTGTGAAATATTGCTTATTCCCGTTCCTGGTCAGTCAGCTCTGTTGTTATCGTGGTAATACTATCCACATAGGGCTTCAAAGCATCCGGAAGCCAGCGTCCGGTCATAATTATATGCATACTTTCATCCTTCTGCTTAAGCATATCGATGATCGTCTCAACTGGAGCGATTCCTTTATCCATAAGCCCGAGGATCTCATCCAGCAGCAGAAAATCACACTCTCTGGTAGCAATTACCTTCCGTGCGAAATTAAGGCCATTGAGAATATTAGTTCTCTCTTCTGCCTTTTCCTGCTCACTTAGGTCATTATAGCAGGTGTCCATTTTTTCGAAACGGAAAATCTTGAAATCAAAATTATCCAGTTCCTCAAGGAAATCCAGTTCTCTGCGTTCCCTGCCCTTGAGGAACTGTATGATGATCACACTTTTTCCCTGTGTAGCAAAGCGCAGCCCCTGGCCTACAGCCAGAGTTGTCTTTCCTTTCCCGTTCCCGCAATAAACCTCTGTTATTTCTCTTTCCATGATTTTTCCTCTTACTGTTAGTGAAACCGGTAATTCCCCATTTTTCTGATTTTTTTAATATTACCGCAGATTGGCTGGAAATGCAAGTGTTACCTTAATGTTCTCACCACTATTCCAAAATATATCCAATGTTACTCAACATATTCCAATTTACTCACCGAAACTTCATAGGCAATCCTTTTTTCTGTTTCGTTTTCACTAATCCGTTTCATGTACTCCCTGCTCTGGATCCTGCCCCAGATCAGTACATGCCCGCCTACTTCAAAAGCAGAAGCATATCTGGCATTTCTTCCCCAGCATATACATGGTATGTAATCGGATTTTCCATAAGGTCGATTGACTGCCATCAGAAGATCTGCGATCTCTCTTCCCAACGGTGTTTTTCTGTATACAGGCGGTTTACAGATATATCCGTCCAGAAAGATCTGATTGACCGGCACAGTTTCTTCTTCCTCCCCCACAAACTTCACTTCCCGGGCAAAGACTGAAAGCACAAGCCGGTTTCTCTTTTCTTCATGACGGTTATAGGATCGGAACTGTCCGTGGATCTCGATATATTCTCCCACATAATCCTGTGTGATATCGATCAGCCGCTCAGACACCATCACCGGGATCCTGTCCTCCGAATCGCTGAGACGTTTTACCAGGATATCCATCATGTAAAATCCTTCTCCAAAGACCTGATGGCTGAAAGTAAACCCCGTAGCGATCCGTCCCATAACGGATACCTGATTGTTTTCAATAATTTTATCTGCCATAATAAGTAGCTCTCCTTCCTCTTCGTGTATTTCGTCTATATCAATCTATGTGTATTTGCGGTATAATATGCCTGAAAAATGAAAAACCAAAAATATTTTTTTATGTCTTGTAATCTCACAAAAATGTGATAGACTATAAATTTGGACATCATTTTTAACAAAAAAGATTACTTATATATGGAAAGAAAGGATTTGGATTATATGAAGACCAAGCGTGAAGATGTTCGTAACGTGGCCATTATCGCCCATGTCGATCACGGTAAAACAACACTTGTTGACGAGCTTTTGAAACAGAGCGGTGTTTTCCGTGAGAACCAGGAAGTCCAGGAACGTGTCATGGACTCCAACGATATTGAGCGTGAGCGCGGCATTACGATTCTCTCCAAAAACACCGCAGTTCATTATAAGGATGTAAAAATCAATATCATCGATACTCCAGGTCATGCGGACTTCGGCGGCGAGGTAGAGCGTGTGCTGAAGATGGTAGACGGCGTTATTCTTCTTGTGGACGCCTTCGAGGGTGCCATGCCTCAGACTAAATTTGTACTTCGTAAAGCTCTCGAACTGAACCTGCATGTTATTGTCTGCATCAATAAGATCGACCGTCCGGAAGCACGTCCGGAGGAGGTTGTCGACGAGGTGCTGGAGCTTCTCATGGATCTGGACGCATCTGACGAACAGCTGGACTGCCCGTTCCTGTATGCCTCCGCAAAGGCCGGCTACGCAGTTCGTAACCTCGATGATAAGCCTGAGAATATGGCTCCTCTTTTTGAGACTATCCTTGATGCGATCCCTGCTCCGGAGGGAGATCCGGACGGAGATACACAGGTTCTTATCAGCACCATCGACTACAATGAATATGTAGGCCGTATCGGTGTCGGTAAAGTTGAGCGCGGAACCATTTCCGTGAA
This sequence comes from Blautia sp. LMAG:89, assembly GCF_008679485.1. Lineage (NCBI taxonomy): Bacteria > Bacillati > Bacillota > Clostridia > Lachnospirales > Lachnospiraceae > Blautia > Blautia sp. LMAG:89. Next base: position 680,498 of record NZ_NANC01000004.1, read on the forward strand.
CCAGGAGCTGATGCTTCTGAACCATCATGACCCGGACAAACACGAGCGCGTAAAGATCAGCAAGCTCTACGAATTTGACGGCCTGAACAAGGTTGAAGTCAAGAGTGCTACCATCGGAGCCATCGTTGCGATCTCCGGTATTGCAGATATCCACATTGGAGATACACTCTGTGCAGGAGATAACCCGGAGTCCATTCCGTTCCAGAAGATTTCCGAGCCTACCATCTCCATGAACTTCCTTGTAAACGACAGCCCGCTTGCAGGACAGGAAGGTAAATTTATCACTTCCCGTCACCTTCGTGACCGCCTCTACCGTGAGCTGAATACAGACGTCAGCCTTCGTGTGGAAGACACAGATACAACTGAGTGCTTCAAGGTTTCCGGCCGTGGTGAGCTACACCTTTCCGTTCTTATTGAGAACATGCGCCGTGAAGGATATGAATTTGCAGTCAGCAAACCGGAGGTTCTCTATCATACAGACGAGCGCGGACGCAAACTGGAGCCGATCGAGATCGCATATGTTGATGTTCCGGAGGAATTTTCCGGTACCATCATCCAGAAACTCAGCGAGCGTAAAGGTGAACTTCAGGGTATGAGCACAGCAAGCGACGGAACTGTACGTCTTGAGTTCTCCATCCCTTCCCGTGGACTGATCGGATTCCGTAACGAATTCCTTACCTCCACCAAGGGTACCGGTATCCTGAACACCATGTTTGACGGATATGCACCATACAAGGGAGACTTCCCGTATCGTAAACAGGGTTCCCTCATCGCTTTCGAGGCAGGCGAGACTGTAACTTACGGTCTTTTCTCCGCTCAGGAGCGTGGTACTCTCTTCGTCGGACCTGGCGAGAAGGTTTACAGCGGTATGGTTATCGGACAGAATGGTAAGGCTGAGGATATCGAGCTGAATGTCTGCAAGACCAAGCACCTCACCAACACCCGTTCCTCTTCCGCTGACGATGCACTGAAGCTTGTTCCGCCAAAGATCTTAAGTCTTGAGCAGGCCATTGAGTTCATCGACCAGGATGAGCTTCTTGAGGTAACACCGACAAGCCTTCGTATCCGTAAACGTATTCTGGACTCCAGAGACAGAAAACGTGCCGCATTCCGCAAGAGCTGATCGAACCTGGCTATCATTTACTGTTGAGCAGAAACCTTTTACAGTAATTCGGCGCAAAGCCGCATAGTGAATGCGGATGCTTTTATCCGCCTGACTTATATTTATATAAACTGCCATATGGGAAGCATTTCCTGTATGGCAGTTTTTTTCTGCATTTCTGAAAAAAATCCCGATAATTTCTGCCTAATTATTCTGAAAATTTAAATAATTTCAAGTTTTTTGGTTTCTTATGTTATCACGCTTTACTTTGCCACAATATTTTTGTGATTTTTTTATCAAAATCGCTCCGTATTTTTGTGAATTATTTATCAAATTCTCTATTGACGTCTGAAATCAGTTAAATTATAATGTGTACATGATCGTTTGACAAAAGTTTAACGTTAATGTTTTAACTACATGTTGCGTTTTATCTTTTGCCCACCCTTCATATGTGTGCATGTTTTTTGTCAGTGCTGACAATTTTTTAACATGTTTTTTGTGCATAGTGCTGAATTTCAAAAAATTTTTTTAACATTTTTCCAATAATTCAGCGTTCTGCAAAGTAAAATTTACAGTATTTTCCCCTAATTTTCTGTTCGTCATTTTGCACATAGCGACAAAATTCAGAATTTGCGTTTTTTTCAGAATTTTGATACTATATCAGTATCGAAACTGAAAATTCAATCAGATTGAATCAACAACGAAACGCAGCGCGGGGACTTACAAAAACTCTGCAGCATCTGCCGGCGAAAAAAGGATAAGCCCGCAGGACCACAGACCATTATCATATGAAAACAGGAGGATTCCACATGGCAAAGAAAGAAACTATCCCTACCATCATCGACACTCCAGAAGCCCTGACCGCGAAAATGGCTGCAATGAAAGAGGCACAGAAGATCTTTGCTACCTACACACAGGAGCAGGTCGACAAGATCTTTAAGGCAGCTGCTACTGCTGCTGACAAGATGCGTATCCCACTTGCCAAAATGGCTGTTGAGGAAACAGGCATGGGCATCATGGAAGACAAGGTTATCAAGAACCATTACGCAGCAGAGTATGTTTACAATGCATATAAGAACACTCAGACATGTGGTGTTGTAGAAGAAGACAAGGCATACGGACTCAAGAAGATCCTGGAACCTGTAGGACTGATCGCTGCAGTTATCCCTACAACCAACCCGACCTCCACAGCAATCTATAAATCTCTTATTTCCCTGAAAACCCGTAATGCGATCATCATCAGCCCGCATCCGCGTGCTAAGAAATCCACTATTGAAGCTGCAAAAGTTGTTCTGGAAGCAGCTGTTGCCGCAGGTGCGCCGGAAGGAATCATCGGATGGATCGATATCCCAAGCCTTGACCTTACCAACATGGTAATGCAGAACGCAGATATCATCCTTGCCACCGGTGGTCCCGGAATGGTCAAAGCAGCTTACTCCTCCGGTAAACCGGCTGTTGGTGTAGGACCCGGAAATACACCTGCCATTATTGATGACAGCGCAGATATCCGTCTTGCAGTTAACTCCATCATCCACTCCAAGACCTTTGACAATGGTATGATCTGTGCTTCCGAGCAGTCCGTAACTGTTCTGGAGAGCATTTATAAAGAAGTGAAGGAAGAGTTCCTTTACAGAGGATGCTACTTCCTTAAAAAAGACGAGATCGAGAAGGTCAGAAAGACCATCCTTATCAACGGCGCACTGAATGCCAAGATCGTAGGACAGAAGGCTGCTACTATCGCTGAAATGGCAGGCGTTACTGTACCGGCTGAGACCAAGATCCTGATCGGTGAGGTTGAGTCCGTTGATATCAGCGAAGAATTCGCACACGAGAAGCTTTCCCCTGTACTTGCCATGTACAAGGCCAAGAATTTTGACGATGCTGTTGCAAAGGCTACGCAGCTCGTTGCAGACGGCGGCTATGGTCATACCTCTTCCCTCTACATCAACGTAAATGAAACAGAGAAGATGGATAAATTCGAAGCAGCTATGAAAACCTGCCGTATCCTTATCAATACACCTTCTTCCCAGGGTGGTATCGGTGACCTTTATAACTTCAAGCTTGCTCCATCCCTTACTCTTGGCTGCGGTTCCTGGGGCGGTAACTCCGTATCCGAGAACGTTGGTGTCAAACACCTTCTCAATACCAAGACTGTTGCTGAAAGGAGAGAGAATATGCTCTGGATGAGAACACCGGAAAAGGTTTACTTTAAGAAGGGCTGTATGCCGGTTGCTCTTGATGAGCTCGGTACTGTTATGGGCAAGAAACGCTGCTTCATCGTAACAGACTCCTTCCTCTACAAGAATGGCTACACCAAACCGATCGAAGATAAACTGGATCAGATGGGCATCGTTCATACATGCTTCTCTGATGTAGCTCCTGACCCGTCTCTCGCTTCCGCCAAAGCCGGTGCCAAGGCTATGACAGCCTTTGAGCCAGACTGCATCATCGCTCTTGGCGGCGGTTCCGCAATGGATGCCGGCAAGGTTATGTGGATGCTTTATGAGAATCCGGACGCTGACTTCTCCGATATGTCCATGGACTTCATGGATATCCGTAAGAGAGTTTATACATTCCCGAAGATGGGTAAAAAAGCTTACTTCGTAGCGATCCCGACCTCTTCCGGTACAGGCTCCGAGGTTACTCCTTTCGCCATCATCACAGATCAGGATACCGGCGTTAAATGGCCACTGGCTGATTACGAGCTTCTCCCGGATATGGCGATCGTAGATACCAATAACATGATGAGCGCACCGAAGGGACTTACCCGTGCTTCCGGTATCGATGTTATGACACATGCCATTGAGGCTTATGTTTCCATGATGGCTTCCGATTACACCGATGGTCTTGCACTGAAAGCGATCAAGCTTGTATTTGAGTATCTGCCGCGTGCATATAAAGATGGCAATGACGTAGAGGCCAGAGATCATATGGCTAACGCTTCCTGCATGGCAGGTCTTGCATTCGCCAATGCATTCCTCGGCGTTAACCACTCTCTCGCTCACAAGCTCGGTGCTTTCCACCACCTGCCACACGGTATCGCAAACGCAGTTGTTCTTCTGGATGTTATGCGTTACAACAGTGCTGAGGTTCCGACTAAGATGGGTACTTTCCCACAGTATCAGTATCCGAAGACACTTGCACGCTACGCTGAGATCGGACGTTCTGTAGGTCTTACAGGCAAGAACGATGCAGAAGTATTCGAAAAACTTCTTACTAAACTGGATGAGCTTATGAGAACTATCGAGATCCTGCCGACGATCCGTGATTACGGCGTAGATGAGAAGCATTTCCTGGAAACTCTGGATGAGATGTCCGAGCAGGCCTTCAATGACCAGTGTACCGGTGCCAACCCGAGATATCCGCTTGTATCCGAGCTGAAAGATATCTATCTGAAAGCTTACTACGGAGAAATGCCAAATAAAGAAAAGAAAAAAGCCAAATAAATGTGGAACATCCTTTTAATGAAACACAGTCGGGAGTCTATTCACTCCCGACTACGTTTCATTTGCTTATTCCCTCTTGCAAAAGATCCCCGATACAGGACTGCATGAACAGACTGTACCGGGGATCTTTTATTCAACTGCTTTGTAATGATCGTTTATTTCAATCCATACTCTGCTGCAAGTTTTTTAAATTCAGGAAGAGAATTCACAATTGTCTCATAGGATACACAATATGCAAGTCTCACATAACCGGGGCATGCGAAGGAGCTTCCCGGTACCATAAGGATGTTATATTTCTTACCGGCTTCACAGAAGGCTTTTTCGTCTTCAACCGGAGATTTTACAAAGAGATAGAAGGCACCCTGTGGTTTGATGCACTCAAATCCGCATTCTTTCAGGCCATTATAAAGTGCCTGACGATTTTTATCATAAGCTGCAAGATCCGTCTTGGCGTCTACACATTTTGCAACTACCTTCTGGATCAGGGACGGTGCATTTACACAGCCAAGTGTACGGTTTGCAATGGTTGCTGCAGAGATCAGCTCTTCGCTTCCGTCTGCCTCATCAGGGATCACCAGATATCCGATACGTTCACCCGGAAGGGAAAGAGATTTGCTGTAGGAATAGCCCACAACAGTATTGTTATAATATTTTGTCAGGTATGGGACCTCCACGCCATCATAAGCCAGCTCACGGTATGGCTCATCGGAGATCAGGTAGATCACAGTTCCGAACTCTTTCTGTTTTGCTTCCAGGATTACGGAAAGTTTCTTGATTGTTTCTTCTGAATATACAACTCCGGTAGGATTGTGCGGGGTATTTACGATAACTGCTCTTGTCTTCGGTGTGATCTTCTGTTCAAACTCAGCGAGATTTGGCTGGAAGGTTGTGGTATCCGGAGAGATTTCCACAAGGACACCATCATAATTGCGGACATATGCACCGTATTCCAGAAAATATGGTGCAAAAACGATCACCTCTTCTCCAGGGTTCAGGATTGTTTTCAGGATCACATTCAGCCCGCTTGCAGCACCGACGGTCATGATCAGATTCTTTGCGGAAAATTTCGTATCGAAACGTCTGTTGAGGGATTCTGCGATAGTCTGGCGTACATCCTCAAAGCCTGCGTTGCTCATATATCCGTGAAGAACTGTCGGATCCGTAGTGTTTACAAGCTCGATAATTGCTTCGCGGACGCTGTCCGGTGCCGGTACACTTGGATTTCCGAGACTGAAATCAAAAACCTTGTCTGCGCCGTATTTCGCACGGAGGCGGTTTCCTTCCTCAAACATCATACGGATGGCGGAATTATTTTTTACGTAGGGTTTCATTTTTTCTGATATCATTTTGTGCTCTCTCCTTTTATCCGATTTTACAGGGTTTCATATCCTTATTTCTACCATAGCCAGAATCTATTGTACTGTCTACAATTTTACCCCGTCTTGCTTCAGCGTGTCAATACTTTGTCCAGGTAAAGTATTTCATATTTCCTATGGACAATGCTAGTGTACCTGTTTGTCTTCCGGTTTCGTTCGCACGATCCATACTGACAACATGCTTCCCACCAGCGCGATCACGAATCCGGTCAGAACATCTGTCGGATAATGGACACCAAGATACAGTCTGGAAAATGCCACCAGTGCTGCCAGGACTACTGCCGGGATTCCGAATTTCTTCGGAAGCATCCGGAGCATTACCAGAGCAACGGCAAAGGATGCTGTGGTGTGACCTGACGGAAAAGAGAAATCCTTCGGTTTGGTGATCATAGGGATGAGAGCTTCAATTTCCGCAAAAGGCCTTGGTCTTGCCACTATATTTTTGAGAAGCAGGTTGGTAACGATCGCCCCGAAGATCAGGGACAAGGCTGCCGCATAGCCTGTTTTTCTTGTCTTTGGAACAGCAAGAAGAACAACTGCACAGAGGATCCAGAACCATCCTCCGTTTCCCAGAAATGTAACAGATTTCATAAATGGTGTCAGCATATCCGTTCTTAAATATCGCTGGATCAGGAGAAGGATTTCTCCGTCCAGCTGTTGTATTGATTGTAAAATATTCATATACCTCTTACTGATCAGACGCTACCGCAACCTGCTTTGCCAGCTGTTCATAGCTATGCAGCTGCCCGGCAGTTTACCTGGTCAGATCAGCTTTCTCCTCTTTCTTTATTTTTCATTTCTTTATTTTTCAGCAGACAGAGCAGCTTTCTTTTATATTTCTGCATCTGCAGCTGTCTGATTTACTTATTATCTATTATACCGTATTTTTCTTGATTTTCTGATAACAAAAGCTAAATATTTTATAAATAAAACGCCCCTGCACTGCCGAAATTTCACACAGTACAGGGACATCTCCTTCCCGTTACTTAAAACTTTCTATATAAACTTTTCTTTTTCTTTCAGGATGGCTGCGCTTTACGCTCCGCGCTCTGCCTCCCGCTCCTTATAATGATGTGCCTCCTCCAGCATCATATCTTTCACCTTCATCAGTCGGATCTGAGTACTTCTCTCGTTCTCATCCAGCTTCATGGTGATGTATTTAATGTTTGCCCGGGCTTCCGGTATGATGACATGCTCCAGGGCATTTACACGACGCCTTGTTTTTTCGATCTCGGAAGCCATAAGCTGACAGGCCTTTTCCACTTCTGCCAGACGAAGCATATCCGGCAGGATGTCTGCCAGGGATTTTACCGCTCCGTCCAGATCACTGGATGTAAAAGCAAAGCCATAGGAATAGATATCGTTAGCATCCGGTGTTCTTGTTTTGTATTCAAAAACAGGAATATCCACACTCATGACATTCTTTTTTCCGGTTTCCAGATAAACTTCCTGCTTAGGAGCCATCAGTGCCGTATTCAGCGTCTCCTCCGACATTCCTGCTTTTGCAATGACAAAATTGGTGTTGGCGCTTCGGATACCAGCTTCTACTTTTTTTCGCAGCTCCATATTCTCCCGTACCAGATCCAGGAACTGTCTCATCAGCTCGTCCCGCTTATCCTTCAGAAGCTTATGGCCACGTACTGCAGTCACCAGCTTCTTTTTCTGCTTCGTAAGCTCCATACGGGTAGGATTCACCTGTGTTGATGCCACAAATCATCCCCCCTTTATACTTTTCCGTAATACTGATCAAGGAATTTATCATCGATACGTTTCAGCTCGCTTCTCGGAAGAATGGAAAGCAGCTTCCAGCCGATAGCCAGTGTTTCCTCAATATCACGGTTAGCCTGATAGCCCTGGGAAACATATTCCTTCTCGAAAGCATCCGCAAATTTTGCATAGATCAGGTCAATATCGGAGAGAGCTGCCTCACCAAGAATGGTCATCAGCTCTTTGGCCTCTTTACCACGGGCATATGCGGCAAACAGCTGGTTCATGGTGTTAGCATGGTCTGCTCTTGTCTTGCCTTCACCGATACCCTTATCCTTCAGTCGTGACAGAGACGGAAGAACATCGATGGGCGGTGTGATTCCCTTACGGTAAAGCTCACGGCTCAGGATGATCTGTCCCTCTGTGATGTAACCGGTAAGGTCCGGGATCGGATGGGTCTTATCATCCTCAGGCATAGTCAGGATCGGAACCATGGTGATACTTCCTGATTTTCCTTTCTGACGGCCTGCACGCTCATAAAGAGAAGCAAGATCTGTGTACATATATCCGGGATATCCACGACGTCCCGGAACCTCCTTACGAGCCGCGGAAACCTCACGGAGCGCATCCGCATAGTTTGTGATATCCGTAAGGATTACCAATACGTGCATGTCTTTTTCGAAAGCAAGATATTCAGCCGCTGTCAGTGCCATTCGCGGAGTAGCGATACGCTCAACAGCCGGGTCATTTGCCAGGTTCACAAACAGAACAGTACGATCTATAGCTCCGGTTTCCTTAAAGCTCTCTACAAAGAAGTTTGACTCCTCGAAAGTGATACCCATGGCTGCAAATACAACGGCAAACTGCTCATCTTTTCCGCGAACCTTCGCCTGTCTTGCGATCTGTGCCGCAAGCTGTGCATGGGGAAGACCGGATGCGGAGAAGATCGGAAGCTTCTGTCCACGTACCAGGGTGTTCAGTCCGTCAATCGCAGATACACCCGTCTGGATAAACTCCTCCGGATAGCTTCTGGCCGCCGGATTCATGGGAAGTCCATTGATATCTCTTCTTTCCTCCGGAAGGATCTCCGGGCCGTCATCAATGGGACGTCCCAGTCCGTCAAAAACACGCCCCAGCATATCGCCGGATACACCAAGCTCCATGCTCCGTCCCAGGAAACGTACCTTGCTGTTGGAAAGATTGATACCTGTAGAGCTCTCAAACAGCTGCACCAGAGCATTGCTTCCGTCGATCTCCAGAACACGGCATCTTCTTGTTTCGCCATCGGCAAGCTCGATCTCACCAAGCTCGTCAAATGCTACATCTTCAACGCCCCGTACCAGCATCAAAGGGCCGGCAACTTCCTGTATGGTCCTATATTCTTTTGGCATTTTACAGGCCCTCCTTTCCTAGAAGTTCTGCAGTCTCTGCTACCAGCTGGCGGGTTACCTTCTCATATTCTGCTGCCAGCTGATCTTCTTTTGTATATTTATAACGGCCGATCTGCTCACGTACCGGAAGCTTTACGATATCATTGATATCTGCGCCCTGTTTCAGCGCATCCAGACCCGCATCATAAAATGCAAGTACCAGACGCATCATATTGTGCTGTTTTTCCAGAGATGTGTAGGTATCGATCTCGTGGAAAGAGTTCTGGTGGAGGAAATCCTCTCGGATGGAACGGGCTGCTTCCATTTTCAGTCGGTCACCCGGAGAAAGCGCATCCATACCTACCATCTTTACGATTTCTTCCAGCTCTGCCTCTTCCTGAAGAAGGGTCATCATTCTCTGACGGAGCTTCATCCAGTCATTCGCTACATTTTCGTCAAACCATCCGCCAACGCTGTCCAGATACAGAGAATAGCTGGTCAGCCAGTTGATCGCCGGGAAATGACGTTTGTATGCAAGGTTTGCGTCCAGTCCCCAGAATACCTTTACGATTCGAAGTGTCGCCTGGGAAACCGGCTCGGAGATATCACCACCTGGAGGAGATACGGCGCCGATCGCTGTCAGGGCACCCTCTCTTCCGTCTTTTCCACTGCAGATCACATGTCCGGCACGCTCATAGAACTGTGCAAGACGGGAACCAAGATATGCAGGATAACCTTCCTCGCCTGGCATCTCCTCCAGTCGTCCGGACATCTCACGGAGAGCCTCAGCCCATCTGGAAGTAGAATCTGCCATCAATGCTACGGAATATCCCATATCACGGAAATACTCCGCAATTGTAATACCTGTATAGATCGACGCCTCACGAGCTGCAACCGGCATATCTGAGGTATTGGCGATCAGAACCGTACGCTCCATCAGAGACTGTCCTGTTTTTGGATCCTTCAGCTCCGGGAACTCGTTCAGAACGTCTGTCATCTCATTTCCACGCTCACCGCAGCCGATATAGACCACGATATCTGCCTCAGCCCATTTTGCAAGCTGATGCTGGATAACCGTCTTACCGCTTCCGAACGGGCCGGGAACTGCTGCCACACCACCCTTGGCAATAGGGAACATGGTATCAATAACACGCTGTCCTGTTACCAGAGGCTTGGCTGGCGGAAGTTTCTTCTTATATGGACGGCCACGTCGTACCGGCCAGTGCTGCATCAGGGTCAGCTCTTTATCGCCGTCTGCTGTGGAAAGAACTGCAACGGTCTCATCCACGGTAAACTCGCCGGATTTAATTTCCTTCAGAGTACCTTTCATATTGGGAGGTACCATGATCTTCTGTGTAACAACGATAGTCTCCTGAACGGTTCCAAGAACATCGCCGCCCTCCAGCTGATCTCCCACCTTCGCAACCGGAATGAAATTCCATTTTTTGTCCCGCTTCAGGGCAGGAACCTCAACGCCTCGTTTCAGGTTGTTGCTGCCTGCTACCTTCATGATGTCATCCAGCGGACGCTGTATTCCATCGTAAATGCTTGTAATAAGGCCAGGACCAAGCTCCACGGAAAGGGGCACCTCCATGGACTCTACCGGTTCTCCCGGACGAAGTCCTGAAGTCTCCTCATATACCTGTATGGAAGCCTCATCTTCATGCATCTCAATGATCTCACCGATCAGACGCTGGCTGCTTACACGAACCACGTCATACATATTTGCATCCCGCATACCCTTGGCAATTACCAGCGGTCCTGCCACCTTCTTAATGGTTCCTCTGCTCATCTGAACCAATCACCTGCTTTCTTGTCACTCATTACTGAAAAGAATATCGGAGCCAACTGCCGTCTCCACGGATTTCTTTACATTTTCGATACCTGCACCTGTATTTCCGGAAATTCCGGGAATCTGAATGATCGCAGGCATCAGCTCCTCACTGTATTTACTGATCTCTGCGGAAAGCTGGACCGCCAGCTGTTCCGTAATATAAATAACCGCATATTCACCGGCCGCCAGACGGTTAAGCTTCTCTTTACCTTCTGCAGGATCCTCCACCGGAAAAGTATCAAGGCCAAGAGCCGCAAACCCGTAAATGCTGTTATAATCACCTAAAACTGCGATCTTATACATACATTTCCCTTGCCCTTTCCCGGATAAACTCTTCCGGAAGGCCGCTGCGCTTTCCGGTGAGAATGATCCGCACCGTCTTGATCTCATTTTCACGGGCAAGCACATAGGCTACCAGCGGTCCCAGTGAAAATGAATTGTACAGCTGAGGGCGGATGGTCTCCATGATCTGGTTATCACACCATCTCTCAAAAGCGGAAGCTGATTCCGCCAGCGCCAGAGCTCCGTCCCCATATTTCGTTTCTGCCAGATAACCCATGATCTGATCCATTCCGCTTACTGCCGCGTGGATCAGTCTCTCCTTATCCAGTGTGTCACATTCTGCCATGGCTTTTTTCATAAAGTCCGAACTTTTTCCTGTTTTGCAGGCACGGACTGCGATCCGGATATCTGCTACCGCTACCGTGGATTCCGCATACTGCCGGACGATCTCTTCTTTTGACCGTTCTCCGGCTTTTTTTATGGCATCCAATGCTGCCCTGTCTACGATAATATCCGCAAGCTGTCCGTCTCTTGTGTGCAAAAAGGTCTCATAGGCTTCTCTTGCCGCTTCCCGCATATCCTCAGGAAAACGATCATATTCCTTATCCTTCAGGAATTTCACCATATCCTCTCCGTCAATGGAACAGTCGCTGAAAAAAATATTCGGCGCTGCCCCTTGCAGGATGCTTGCCTTCACAGCCGCTTTCAGGTTATGGAAAAGATCCTGATAAGAAAGAACAGAAAAAACAGATCGGTCCGCTACCAGCGAATCCATGATCTCCCAGATCTTTTCTCTCTCCCGGGAAAGAATGGCGTCCGCACCGGCTGCAGGATCACCGTTTCCCCAGCCCTTCTCTGTAAGGATCTGAAGGCACTGCTGCTCATCCTGACATGCCAGAAGCTGCTCGATCGCCGCCTGATTCAGAAGTCCGGTCTCCAGAACACGTATCCGCGCCACCGCATAGGCATAATCTTCACCAAACATCATTCACGCCCTCCTTTTTGCGATGGTGTTTTACGCAAACAAAATCTTTCTTACCTGATCCAGAAGCTCATCCCGCTTCTCTGCGAACATGGCATCAATGGAACAGTTTTCCTCAATGCCGCCGTATATCAGGATAAAACCTCCGTCTATGTTTCGGGTTTCACCGGAAATTTCCAGCACACCACCCTTTTTCTGTGCCAGGCTCTTTATTTCCTCACGGAAACCTGCCGGCATACGTTCCAGATCCTTTTTTGAAAAACAGATCTCTCCTTCTCTTGGAAGAAGATATTTCTCAGCCATATTCTTAAGGATCCCAAAATATTTTTCTTCATCCAGATTCTTCACACGGTCACAGGCATCTGCGATCACATTTCCGATCAGTTCCTGCTTGGCTGCAAGAACTGCGGTACGCTTCTTCATATCTGCAGCGGAAGCTGTCCGCTCTTCATAGCTTTTCACCTTTGCCCTGGACTGTTCTTCTCTCTGCTGCCGGATCTTATCTGCCTTTTCTCCGGCTTCCCTGAGGATCTCTGCGGCTTTTTTCTCCGCATCACTGATCGTAACGGCTGCAGAAGCATCGGCCTCTTCAAGAATCTGGCTTACCATCTTCTCTAATCCTGTCATGCTCTGCCCCTCCTGATGAATCAAACCTGAATTCCGCTGACTGCAAGAATGGAGATCAGAAGAGCCAGAATCGCATATGTCTCAACCATTGCAGGGAAAAGCATGGCTTTACCGAACTGCTCCGGCTTCTTGGCTACGATACCGATAGAAGCTACGGAAGTTTTTCCCTGATGGATCGCGGAAAGAAGACCTGCGATAGCGATCGGAAGACAAGCCACAAAGATCATAAGACCGGTTTCCAGGGAAATATCAGCAACACCTCCGCCCAGGATACCAACCTTGGAAAGTGCAAGGAATGCTACCAGCAGTCCGTAAATACCCTGCGTACCGGGAAGAAGCTGAAGAAGCAGAACCTTGGCAAATTTGTCCGGGTCTTCTGTTACAACGCCTGCTGCTGCACGGCCGGCTGTACCAACACCGATGGCGGAACCTATACCTGCAAGAGCTACGGAAATTGCTGCTCCCAATAATGCCCAAACGATACCACTCATAATATTAATCCTCCTTAATATCTACATATTTTGTATTTTCGCGGAAGGGGTGGAACTCTTTTCCTCCGCCCTCAAAGAATTTACCGAAAAACTCTACGTACTGTAATCGGCAGGTGTGCACGTATGCACCCAGAAGATTGATCAGAAGGTTAAAGATATGACCAATCACAAATACAAGGATAAATACGATCCATCCCAGAATACTGTCTCCCAGCATACTTCCCATCTGGTTCATAACTGATGCGATAACTCCGGTAGCAAGTCCCAGGGCCAGAAGTCTGGAATAGGAAAGGATATCACTGACCCATCCCGTGATATTGTAAAGATCGTAGGCTCCAAGCGCCAGCCTCAGGAACGGATTCTTCTTATCTCTTCCTGACATGAAGAGAATTCCCACCGCACCGATGATCGCCATCCATTTTCCGACCTGTATCACTGCCGGTGAAAGGTTCAGATCCATCTGAGAAATAGAACGGAACATGCTGCTTGGGATAAAGATCAGGATCAGTCCCATAAGAAGCAGGAACCAGAGTACTACGTCACAGAAAAAGTCGAGATATTTTCTGTCACGTAACAGCATGTAGCCCTTAAGACCCATTCCCAGAAACATATGGATCAGGCCAAACAGCATGGAGAACACCAGAAGTCTCATTGGCTCATTTAACGGTGCAAACCATACCGGCTTCACCGTGACCGGCCTGTGCAGATATACCTTCGAAAATACATCGATAAAATCTCCGAAATATCCGCCAAACATCACGCCCCAGAACAAAGTGGACAATCCACAGTACATAAAAAGCCGAATGGATTTCTGCATTCCGCTCTCCATCCTGGGGAACTTCAGAAGTACTCCCAGACAAACTGCAAAGACGATCAGTCCATATGCTGCGTCTGACAACATCAGTCCGAAAAGAAATACATAGCAGGCTGTCATGATCGTGGAAGGATCAATCTCTCCCTTTCCAGGAAGACCAAATGCTGCCAGAACTCCCTCTCCTGCTGCTCCGAATTTACCGTTCTGAAGGGCAACCGGAACATTTTCTCCCTCAGCATCTTCTGCTTCAAAAACAATATCGTACTTCTCCGTAAGCCGTTTCTCCATTGCAGGAACCTGTTTCTTCGGAAGATATCCTGTCACAAAAAAAGTGCTCTCCGACTGGCGGAGCTGTCCTAATACCTCATATTTCTGTGCACGGATCCGGAAATAATCGGACAAAAGCTGAAGAGAGCTCTTCCTGTCGTGAAGAGCGCGTATCTGTTCCCGAATCTGTTCGGACTCTTCCTGAATGCGTACCACTTCATTCTTAAGGTTCTCCAGCTCCTGTGCCGGAACCTCTGATACCAGCTGTGCCGGTCTTGCAAATCCCTGCATCCGAAGCGCTTCTTCCAGTTCCTGTGCCTGTGCTTTCAGGCAGACAACCACAAGGCTCAGCTTACCGGCATCATTTGAGATTTCCCGGATGTCAAAAGCTTCAAGCTGTGGTGCATCCGCTGCCAGCTGACTGTATACCTGATCCAGAGTTATATTTCCATCAATACTTCCCACAAGTACCGCTGCTTTCGCTGTACCGCCGAAGTTCATCGGAATATCCAGCTTCAGCCATGGAGCAAGAGCTGCTTCCTGCTGCTCAATCTTAACTGCTGCCGCATTGTTCTCTGTAAGCTTCTTCCGGTATCCCTGGATTTCTCTAGCTGTTCTCAGGATCTCTTCCTGATCCCGGATAGCTTCTTCCTCCTGCTTCCTTCCGATCAGCGGTTTCCCTGCCAGGGATGCCAGCATGGATTGCTTTTCCTTCGAAAATTCATCCAGTATTTCGATTGCCTGATCACAAAGGGATGCGTTCTTCTCAAAGATCAGCCGGGCATTCATAGTATCCATCGTCTTAAGCTCCGGATCCAATTCCGTTGCATCGATCTCCAATACTCCAAGTGACTGCAGTTCTTCCAATATGGCCTTACGGTTCTTTTTCATTGCGCAGATACTGATTCGCTGCATCTGCAATACTGCCATTTTCGCACTCCCCCTCTCAGAACAAACTGTCCATTACTGCCTGGATCGCCTGCTCGTGCTTCGACTCCGCTTTCTTTTTCAAAGCTGCAAGCTCCTCCTCTACTTGTCCAACGACAGTGTTCTCTGTACTGTGTGCACGTTCCTCGGCTGCTTTCATATCAGATGCCGCCTGTTCGCCGGCGGCTGTTTCCGCCTTTCTGATAATATTCTCTGCCTCTTTCTCAGCTTCGCTGATGATACTCTGTGCACGGACGGATGCATCCTTTATCTTCTGCTGTGCTTTTGCCTCCGCCTCTTTCACTGCCTTGATCGTTTCCTGGATCATCTGATCACCGCCTCTCTGCATATCCAAATTGTACCACAATCGCTTTTTCAAGACAATGTTTATTATGCAATTTAACAAGAAATTTATTTATATTGTGTCAAAAAATCGTCACATATGTTATATTTTTGCCATTTTTTCGCACACTTTTTATTTGTTTATTCTATTCATATTTTTTATTTTTATTCAAAAAAGCCATCAGCCCGATGAAAATGTTTTTTACATCTTCATCGGGCTGATGGCTTTCAGTTATGAACAGGCAATAAATGTGAACTGCCTCATCCGACCAAATTACAACCGCTATCTGTTAATTATACAGATAATTTGCAATGTCTTCGCTTTTGATATTCTCAGCATCGATCCATACCGGATCAAGTAAAACCTTCTTATCAATCTTTGTTTCCTTCTTCGGTGCAGTAGACTGAATAGCCGCCCACATGGTCTGATATCCCATCGCATAAGGATTCTGTGAAAGCACTCCCAGTTCTTCCCCTTTCTGGATCGCTTCCTGCTGTTTGCTGGTTGCATCTACGCCTACCATAGCAACTTTATTTTCTCCTGTGTCCTTATTTACCTCCAGAAACATTTCAGAAACCTCGGCATTGGTGCAGAAAACACCATCCAGTGCCGGATATTTATCCAGAACTTCCTTCATATCATCAACCTGGTCAGAATATACGGTTTCCACCACTTTAATATCCGTATAATTTGCAATATTATCCAGAAATCCCTTTACACGTTCCTGAGCGCTCTGTGTTTTCTCCTGTGCAGAAAAAACAGCCACATTTCCCATTTTTCCAATGGCGCTGCCAAGCTTATATGCTGCATATTTGCCGATCTGTGTATTGTCTGTTCCACGGAAAGCTCTGACCAGCTTCGTATCACTGACATTGGAATCAAATGCAACCACCGGAATTCCGTTCTCTTTCGCTGCTTCCAGCTGTGCCTGACAGGAATCCATATCTCCGGCAGAAAGACACACTACAGATGGATTCTCAGCGATCACTGCATCAAGAGTATTGATCTGACTTTCTACGTCCTCTTCATCATCCGGACCCTCAAAGGTCATCGTGATCTGCTTGTCTTTTTTGAAACCATACGCCTCATTTACGTCCTTGACAGCAGCTTCCATTCCTTCTTTTACTTTATTCCAGAACTCGCCTTTTTTGCTTTTGCTGACAACAGCTATTCTGGCACCTTCTTCAATAGAAAGAGTGTCATCGATCTCAGGGATCAGCGGGCTTTTTTCTTCTTCCACTTCGGTTGCTTCAGGGGTTTCCTGGACATCTGCTACAATCGGTGCAACAAGCTTTTCTACTTCTTCTTTCTGACAGCCTGTCAGCAGGGTTGCCACAGCCAACAAGGCTGCTGACGCTACTGCAGCTCTTTTCATTGTAATCTCCTCTTCCTCGCTGGTTACTGTTCTTTATCGTCTGCCTTGTCCGTCCACAGTAACTTATACTTTACAAAAATCTTACATTTGGTTACTTGCTTTTTACATTATACACTTTTTCGTATTTCCGTCCAGAGTTTTTACACTTTTTTCACAAAATCCAGAAACGCGCTTCCCTGTGGCTCTGTTTCAAACTTCATCATTTTTCCTGTTCTGGGGTGTTTGAATTCCAGACAACTGGAACAAAGTCCCAGTGATGTACCTTTTTCTCCCGAAGGATTATATTTCCGGTCTCCAAGAAGGGGCAGTCCCTCATGAGAGAGCTGCACACGGATCTGATGATGCCGACCTGTTTCCAGCCTGATCTTAAGAAGTGTCCGGGATTTTCCGTTTATCTCCTGCTGATCCAGAACTTTATAGTGAAGGATCGCTTTTTTTGCTCCCGGTGTATTGGCAGACACCACCTGAGACATGTTGGCTTTTCCATTTTTTTTCAGATAGTCTGTAAGAATCCCTTCTGAGCTCTTTGCTTTTCCCTCTGTTACTGCCAGGTAATATTTTCCGGCGCCTCCTGCCATCATCTGTTTACTCAAATTTCCTGCTGCTTCGGATGTTTTCGCAAATACAAGAATGCCTTCTACCGGCTGATCAAGGCGATGTACTACTCCCAGATATGGGATCTTTCCCGGTGTTTTTTGTGCCAGATAATTTTTCAGGGCACTTTCCATATCCATTGTTCCTATTTTTGCTGCCTGCACCGGCATTCCTGCTGTTTTTCTGCACACAAGGATCTCTTTGTCTTCATATAAAATATTTTCTTCAATCTGATAATTCCACATATTTTCTCATCTTACTTCCTTTCTCACAGAAGTATAACTGATGATGTTTTTGATGGCAACTGATAAATATAACTGTTCGGAAAATCTCTGATCGAAAATTTTGCTCTCTGCTCGGATCATATTATTTTATCCAGGGCTTTTCGGAACGGTTGTATACTTAATATATGCAATCTTATATACACAACGAGACGGTCATCACTTTTTTTACTTTTACAGTTTCCAAAAATGATGACCGTCTCAACACTCTTCGTTATTCAATTTTTCTTCCTCTTCGTTCTTTCGAATAAAGTTTTCTTGTTATACTTATTATACTTATCAATCGAAATCTTTGATTTTATATACTTTATAAAATAATTTCGATTCTCTTTATTCAATTTTGAAATTTTTCTTTTTCAGATTCTCTCTTCTTTTTTATTTCCTGCTCATAAACGACTGATATATGTAAGTATATCTCTTCGATTATTTAGAAAGTTTTATAGATCAGAAATCATTTTTTACGATGTTTGATTTCCTGTTTATCTGAAGAATTTCGGTGGTTATACTTTTTCCTGTTCACTAAACAATTCTGGACTTAACTTCTTAAATTCAAAACCATTTGTCATCTCTGTACTTTGCGATCTGCTGATTCAAATCGACCTATTGGGATTTTCTCCTCTGCAGTTCTTTAAAGTATCCTGGAAAAAAGTTCCTGCCCGATTCTTCTGTTTTTAATATCCTCTCAGATATTCTTCTGATGCAAAGCTTCAATCCATATCCTAATGGTTCTGATATGCATTTCAAAGTATCGTTCTCATCTTCACGTTTGTTCTTGGAATCTCTTCTTTCCAACGAACCGGTGAGTTGAGGGTTTTACTCTTTCGGGAAATATTTCTTTACATATTTCCTGAAATCTTTGTATCAGGTGTGTGACAGTTGTTCAATATGAGTTACCGATTCTATATTACCTGAAATACTGATTTCCTTTTGTTTCTGATTTCTTAAAATATAAGTAAGATTTAAGAGGATCTTATTTATATTTCATAAAAGAAACTTCTGTTTTCTTAAGGTGTATCATATGTGATTTG
This sequence comes from Blautia sp. LMAG:89, assembly GCF_008679485.1. Taxonomy (NCBI): domain Bacteria; kingdom Bacillati; phylum Bacillota; class Clostridia; order Lachnospirales; family Lachnospiraceae; genus Blautia; species Blautia sp. LMAG:89. Next base: position 699,344 of record NZ_NANC01000004.1, read on the forward strand.
TATCAGGTCTTTCTTGCAGGAAATCCGGTTCCTGTCACTCCCATATTGATGATGGTGTTTGTTTATGTTCCCACTGGAATCACCTTTTCCTTTCTTCATCCTTCATGTGCATCTATGCTATGAATTGAATGATTTTCTTTTTTGTTTTTGTTTTTCTCTTGTTGTTTTTGATGGTCTTATAATAACATCGTTGCGGGTATTTGTCAATACATTTTTGTGTTTTTTATGCTATTATTTTTATTTATTTGTTTTATTATGTGTTTATATTTTATAATTTGTTTGTGTTTTTTATTATTTTCTGTTAATTTATACTATTGTGAAGTTGTAAAGGTAGGGTATGTCGCGAACGGACGGCCGTGAAGGACGGGCGGGGCGGGTGAGGCTTCGGAGGTCTAGTGCTTCTAAGGCTGCGGGGATTCTGCTAAAACCGCTGAAAAAATCCCAGAACTCGCTTACGCTCAAACAGCTGGGATTTTTCCAGCAACGCAGCCTCCCCGCGGCCTAAGAAGTACTACGACTCCTGCAGAGTCACCCACCCCGCCCGTCCTTCACGACCTGACTTTCGAACATGGAAAGTTAGTTAGAAAAGTTTCTGTGTGACTGTATTGGCCCTGCAAACATTGCAATGTTTGCAGGGGATTGAGATGTTGAGCTTTTCTTGATATTTTTACCGGGGCTGGGGTTTGTCTCTGGAAATGTCAGCGTGAGGTGTCCTGTGGGGAGCAGGGCTTCGGAGTGAGCCTTTGGTCATACTTGGCGGCTGAGGTGACCTGTGGAAAGGTATTCTGCGGATACAGGCCGCAGAATAAGGCCCATCTGTCTGAGCCAGGTACGCATCAGCGTACATGGCGAGTTATGGGCCGGCCTTTTCACAGGTTGCCTCAGACGCTTAGTATGACCAGGCGAAACGACAGCCTCTGCTCCCCACAGGACACCTCACGCGTCCGCATCGTCATAAGTATCCACAACCCTAAAAACTTCCCACAACCACACCTCTAAAAGTAAAAAAGCAGACCGGCGACCTCGATCAAAACGGTCACCAGTCTGCAAAACAACACGGAAATTCTTAAATTACTACATTCCGCTCTGCAGCATATTCATGAACACAGCTCCAACGCCTTCACGCTCTACATATGTTCAATCCCTGCATCTATTTACGATTATAATTGATCAGACAACCCTTAAGGATGATCTCTCTCTCATCATCTGTCAGCTCACCCAGAGTTACATCGAACTCCTTCAGAGCGTCACCTTCAACAGTATATCCCTTGATCACGTCTGCTTTTTCCTCAACCGCCTTGCGGATTCCCGGGAAGAACAGATAATCACCGTTCTTGAACGGAAGATCTCCGGACGGGATCAGGAATGGAAGCATACCCCAGTTGATCAGATTGGAACGATACCTCTTGGTTGCATACTCATTGGCAATGTTTGCCCAGCCGCCAAGTACCTTCTGGCAGGATGCAGCCTGCTCTCTGGCAGAGCCATCGCCAGGTTTCACTGCAAAGATGGTGCTTCCTACGCCAAGGTTTGTCTTATCAACATCCGGATAGGATTTATGGATGGTTTCCATAACCGGTTTCAGTTCCGGAACAGCCTCTGCCGGGCAGTTACCTGCCTGAATCGCCTTCTGTGCTGCCTGGATCTCTTTTGCACGGCCAACATAAGCCGGATCCTTTCTGGACAGTGTGAACTCTGCAAGTCCAAGCGGATTGGAACGGTAGGAGGATGTCTCACCGGACGGGATCAGCTCGTCAGTGGTAGTAACCGGATCGTGGATCTCGGAAACAACCTTCAGGATCAGGTTGTCTGCAAGTGCAGCCATCTCCGGCCAGTCTTTGATATTCGGTCCAAACTGGATCTCTACGCTTGGATCTGCCACGCCCTTGCTGTCAAATACACGGTTCTCGTAGATAGACTTATCAAAGTAGTATTTATGCTCGGAATAGCTTCCGTCAAACTCCTCTGCTGAGGTAAGGAATCCCTTGTTTGCTGCTGTAGCTGCAATGGAACGTGCATCCATAAGTGCAACCGAAGAGATCTGACCGTTCTGGATCTTGGAGCCTTCACGGTTCGGGAAGTTTCTGGTTGTATGACGGATACTGAATGCATTGTTTGCAGGTGTATCTCCGGCGCCGAAGCACGGTCCGCAGAATGCAGTTTTCACAACTGCGCCTGTTCCGATCAGTTCTGCAAGAACACCATTCTTAGCCAGTTCCATGTAGATTGGAGTACTTGCCGGGTATACACTTAAGGTGAAGGCATCATGGCCGATATTTTTGCCCTTGAGGATATCTGCTGCAGCGCAGATATTCTCGAATCCACCGCCTGCACAGCCGGCGATGATTCCCTGCTCAACATAAAGCTTGCCATCAACTACCTTGTCTCTCAATGTGAACGGAATCTTTCCGTCAAGGCTTACCTGTGCTCTCTTCTCCACATCTGCAAGGATATCGTCAAGGTTTGCCTTCAGCTCATCGATGGTGTAGGTGTTACTTGGGTGGAACGGCATTGCGATCATTGGTTTGATCTCACTGAGGTCGATCTCTACACAGCCGTCATAGTATGCAACGTTGCCCGGTTTCAGTTCTTTGTAATCCTCCGGTCTTCCGTGGATCGCATAGAATTCCTCGATCTTCGCATCTGTCTGCCAGATGGAGGAAAGACATGTGGTTTCCGTTGTCATAACATCAACACCGATACGGAAATCTGCGCTTAAGCTGGCAACGCCTGGTCCAACGAACTCCATAACCTTATTCTTCACATAGCCGTTGGCAAAAACCTCGCCGATGATGGCAAGCGCTACATCCTGCGGTCCTACACCCGGACGTGGAGCACCTTTCAGATAAATAGCAACTACTCCTGGCATATTAATATCGTATGTCTGGCAGAGAAGCTGTTTTACAAGCTCCGGTCCGCCCTCTCCCATAGCCATGGTTCCAAGTGCTCCGTATCTTGTATGACTGTCGGAACCGAGGATCATCTTTCCGCCGCCTGCAAGCATTTCTCTTGCAAACTGATGGATAACTGCCTGATGAGGCGGTACATAAACTCCGCCGTACTTTTTGGCACAGGTGAGACCAAACATGTGGTCATCTTCATTGATGGTTCCGCCTACTGCACAGAGGGAGTTATGGCAGTTGGTCAGTACATATGGTACCGGGAACTTCTCAAGTCCTGAAGCTCTTGCAGTCTGGATGATTCCCACAAATGTGATATCATGGGAAGTCAGTTTATCGAATTTGATCTGAAGTTTCTCCATGTTATCGGATTTATTATGAGCCTTGAGAATAGAATATGCGATGGTATTCTTAGCAGCCTCTTCTTTCGCTACAGGCAGATCAGCCTGGTTCTCGGGAATGATTTCCTGTCCGTTCTGAAGATAAACGCCGGTATCGTAAAGTTTCATTTCGGTTCCTCCAATCTGTAATGATTCTTTTTTTCATAATTTCGTTTATTATAGAGGATTTTTACACATTAGTCAATAAAAGTGAGCACACCTGGTGCATTGTTTTGCGTACAAGCGTTATTGTCCTGTGCTTTACTTTCCCTGCAAAATCCGCTATACTGAAGACCATATCGGACGGATATTCATATTCTGCCGGCTGTGGCAGTTTCAATACGGAGGTACTGTTTATGTTTCGTTTATGGGGAAAAATATGGAAAGACAATCGCATGCTTCAGGACACCGTTGTCTGTGACGACAGCGATGATACCAGAACCCACAAGATCTTTCACGGACTTGAGGAAATCTGTTATCAGATGGATCTGGGAAATCCTATCTGGCTGGATGCCACAGTGCGGGATTTCAAAAAGCATGATAAGGCCCGCTTTTATCAGGATAATTTCATTGAACATATTGAATTCGACTACCTGGAGATCCAGGTGATCGAGGAAGACTGAGTAACATATAAAAGGACGCAGGAAAGCCACGGATGCTTATCCTGCGTTCTCTTTTTTCAGAAATCCCCAATCTGGGAGGTATATTTCAGAAGATCATGCTTACTGCCTTTAATGAAGTTTATGCTCTCAGCCAGGAGAAAAACGTAACGCTCCGTATGGCAGCTTACATGGTTGCGATCAAGAGGATCACCACAGCCGGCAAGCTCCGTGGCGGCCCAATCTCCATGGGTTGATAAGGTATAGCTGATAAATTCCTTATCTTACACAACTGCATACATAAAAAAGCTCTCCGGCGGATACAGAGAATCGTATCTGCCGGAGAGTTTTTTATAAGTATATATTTTGTCAAGCGGATATCCTCAAGTCCCCACCTGCTGCTTATTGCTTTTCGCAATTGAAACAGGAAACTTACCTGATTCGGTTAATCTTCAACATTTCCCAAAATCATTGCATCCGGTTCCCTTATTCCGGAATATCTTTGTGTACATTTCTGTATTTTCTCAAATATACCGGGATATGTTTTTACTCTGCATTCATAAACTCCCGTATGATCTCCCGCATGATCTCTTCCTCCTCCGGAGAAAGCATCTTGCTGAAGTGACTTCCGGTAGCAGCCGTCTGACGGATACTTCTGGTGATCTTATCTACGATTTCTTCCTGCAGAACAGGATCCGGCTTTTCTGCGACCGGTACTTCCTCCACCCAGGTACGGACCTGTTCCACATAATCTGCAAGAGTAGCCATCACAAGCTCTTCCTTATAAGAAAAGTCCAATGCCTGACGAAGAAGAAGCAGTACTACCGGCACTGCCGCCCCTATATAAAGATAAAGCATAGACAATCCTTCCCTGTATCCCAGTCTGCTGTTGAGAAAAACAGACATTCCAAGAAGAAATGTACAAAACAGTGACGGATACCACACAAATCGGTTCATCCGATGCCAGAGCCTGTCCCTTGATTTCCACAGGTTCAGCCATTTTTCTTTGAGATTCTGTAATCGCTGCGTATTTCGGATCATTCTTCGGTAGGTAAGGTTTGTTGCCAGCATCCCCAGACCGCCGATACATCCCATGGATGTCATGACGTAAAGCGGGATGTTCAGCTTCATGATCATCTCCAGCATAAGCCCTCCCTTTTTCACTGCCGCACAGTGCCTGAGCGTGCTTTTGTTCTATAGCCGCACTGCTCATCGCCTTAGGAATATTATACTTCTATATAACTTAACTGGAAAGAATTTTCGTTCGTCAAATGCTGCCCCTGTTTTCGGTCTTTTTACATTTCCTGCAGTGCTTTGACTACATTTTCAAATTTCATGAAGTGAGAAGCCTTTACGAGGATGGTATCTCCAGGTTTCACATATGTGTTCAGGTTCTTAAGAAGGCTTTCCAGATCTTTTTCCCGGATGACTGTCAGGTCCGGATTGGTCTGAGATGCCTTTTCCGCGATATGGGCTGCAAGTGGTCCTACGCAGATGCATGCATCGATCCTGCACTGACCTGCATGAACGCCTACACCTTCATGAAGTGCAGCTTCATCCGTTCCAAGCTCACCCATATCGCCAAGAATGGCAACCTTTCTTCCAAGTCCGTCCTGAAGAACATCCAGGGAAGCCTTCATGGACATGGGATTTGCGTTGTAGCAGTCATCTACGATCATGAATTTATCGGTCTCGATCATATTGAATCTTCCGCTGACCGGTTCCAGGCTTTCGATGCCATTTTTGATCTGCTCTGCATTCAGTCCGTAAAGTCTGCCCACAGTTGCTGCTGCCAGTGCATTGGATACCATATGACGTCCCGGCATTGGAATATCTACATGGAATATCTGGAACTCTCCGTTCTCTGCCATTTTTCCCTTCAGACAGATGTCACAGCTCATTCCCTTCAGGCCACGGCTTTCCACATTTTCACAGGTAACAGAAGCATTTTCTCCGTTTCCGAAAAATACTGGCTGCATGCCGTTGTATTCCTTTACTGTAGAAAGCTTATCATCATCACCGTTAAGTACGATATTTCTCTTCACATACTGAAAAATCTCTGTTTTTGCCTTCAGGACGCCGTCTCTGTCTCCAAGGTTTTCCAGATGGCAGGTTCCGATGTTTGTGATCACGCAGGTGTCCAGTTTTGCGATCTTTGCAAGACGGGTCATCTCACCGAAATCACTGATTCCCATTTCCAGAACTGCGATCTCATCTTCATCACGAAGGCGGAATACTGTCAGTGGAAGTCCCAGCTCATTGTTGAAATTTCCCTGGGTTTTCAGTGTACGGTATTTTTCCTTCAGCACAGAGGCGATCACCTCTTTTGTGCTGGTCTTTCCAACGCTTCCTGTGATTCCCACAACAGGAATATCAAGCTGCTCCAGATAAAACTCCGCAATGTCTTTTACTGCCTGAAGGGAGGAGCCTACCTGGATATACGGATGATCCGCCCCTTCAAGAGTTCTCTCGGATAAGGTCGCGAGTGCACCTGCTTCCATTACTTGCGGAATAAAACGGTGAGCATCCACACGCTCTCCTACTACCGGTACAAAAAGACCTCCTTTTTCCACCTTACGGCTGTCCGTTGTGATCGCAGTCACTTCCTCCTGAAGTTTTTCCTGCGGGCCGTGGTAAATACCATTGCAGACTTTTGTGATATTTTCCAATGTAAGATTTTTCATGAATAAAATCCTTTCTTTTGCCAGAAACTCCTCCTGTCAACAGGAGGAGTTACGGTCAGATATTTTATTTGCTGTATTTCTTAAAAGAAATGCGGATCAGTTCTTCACAGAGGTCCGGATAGTCGATTCCCAGGACCTTTGCTTCCTGAGGGATCAGACTGGTGGGTGTCATTCCTGGAAGTGTGTTTGCCTCCAGGCAGTACATATCACCGTTTTCTTTCATCATGAAGTCAAAACGTGCATAGCCCTCAATGCAGAGAGCCTTTGCGCCAGCTTCCGCATAATGCTGCATCTTCTCAGTCAGTTCCGGTGAGATCTCAGCCGGACAGGTTTCTACTGTGGAGCCTGCCTGATATTTGTTCTTGTAATCATAAAAGCCCTGCTTCGGTGCGATCTCAATGATCGGATAAGCCTTTCCGTCTACAACTGCAACGGAAAACTCACGACCCCTGATATACTCTTCAACAACTACCTCATCTTCATAAGAATAAGCACCATCAATGGCATCCTCATATTCTTTCTGGTTGTTTACAATATAAACACCTACGCTGGAACCACCGCAGCATGTTTTTACAACAACAGGAAATTCCATACCAAGATCATGGATGTTTCTTGTACAGTTTTCTTTCAGCATGGAAACGCCCTTCGGTGTCGGTACCTGATCCATGAGAAAGATCTTCTTGGTGAGGCCCTTATCCATAGCAAGGGCACTGCTTAAATATCCGGTTCCTGTGTAACGGATCCCCAGAAGATCGAAGGTTGCCTGAACCTTTCCATCCTCTCCGTTGGAACCGTGAAGTCCCATAAATACAATGTCTGCTGCCTGACACAATTCCAGTACATTCGGTCCGAAAAAGCTTCTTCTTGTGCGTTTGATCTCTTCGATATCATCATCGAAGCTTCTCATATACTCTGCCGCAGAATCTACCTCATAATCTTTATCTCCAAAGGGCTCATCCCAGTCCACCGGCTCCAGTCCGCAGAAAATATCTACAAGAATGGCATTATGGCCTTTTTTACGAAGTGCCTTGCAGACACCGGTTCCTGTTACGATGGAGATCTCTCTTTCTGTACTGGTTCCGCCTGCCAATACAACGATATTCATACTTTCATCTCCCTTGATGATCTTGTGTTTTCTTTCTTCATATTGTTTTAATATTTCTTTTAATCTCTTATTCATAAACTACGATTGGTACTCCTACACTAATATTATTATAAATGATTGCCGCCTTATCCTTCGGGGTGTTTACACAGCCATGAGAACCATTTGTGATATAGATCTGCCCGCCATACTGTGAACGCCAGCTTGCGTCATGGATTCCGACTCCTCCGGAAAACGGCATCCAGTATGTAACCGGTGATGCATATCCAGGTCCCTTCAAAACTGCCGGTGAACGCATGGCATCCAGTGCAAAGCATCCGGTTGGTGTGGAATGGCCCTTTCGGACACAGCCGGTAACTACCGGTGTATCTACCAGAAGCTGTCCGTCTTTATAGAATACCATTCTCTGGTTGGTCAGGTCAATCTCTACATATGTATTTCCGATATCATTGGTATCTCTGCAAAGTCCACTGTAAGCATACGCCGGCTGTCTCACTTCTGTAGTTCCTGCAAGAATGGCATTATAAAGCCATTCAGTCTCTGTGGTCTGATCGATAGCCCATCCGTAATCACCGCCCTTGATAGTCTTCTGGCGACCATCGTAGGTGGTAAATGTCCTCGTGCAGCCAAAGGTATCATATTTATATCCCAGGCTGTTCACATAAGCTGCAACCTGATCTTTATTTACTATATAATCTCCGTTTGCGTCCCTGACCAGCCAGTCTTTGATGGTATTTCGGTCAAGCTGTTCCGACCGGTCCGAAAAATCATAGGTGATCACGCAGCTGGTAAGCTTGTTCATCTGGTCACAATCTTTTTTCAGAGCTTCATCGTCTTTATATATCGATGGTTTTTTGTAGCAGTTTTTCTTTTCCAGACTAACTGTTTTGTCTCCTGCGGAAACAGCTGCACGGATCACCTTCTGAACCTTTTTTGTATCCAGAGTCGTTCCTTCTTTTTCCGGCTGGATCTCGTAGGTTTCGCCATTATCCTTAATGCATGCGTCTGCAGGCTTTTCCATATTGTCCTTCTGCATGCATTTCAGATTCTTCACAGCCTCTGTCAGCTTGTTCTGATCTTCATAAGCAGTATCCGTTGCCAGTGTATATTTTTTCTTCTGATTAAAAGCAAGGAACCATTTGTACCGGGCCTGTTTCTTGATCAGCTTTTTGGCTCCGCCATCCGGCTTGTAGACCAGGCCGGCTTCTTTTGCGGTAATGCTCTCTTTTCCGTTGTTTCTTGTCTCAACGGTAAGAACATATGCCTGCACTTCCTTTGCAAGAAGCTTTTCTGTTTCATCTGCAGTTTTATAGGAGCAGTTAAAACCATTCACCTGAGATCCCGGCAAAAAATGATCTGTAAAATAGTGTACACCATATCCATAAGCCCCTGCTGTAAGGATCAGCAGGATCATGATCAGTGCAATGACCAACTTTTTGCCTGTTTTCATTTTTTCTTTTTCCTCATCCATGAGCTCTCTCCAATAGTTATGACTGCCCGGTATTACGCATGCTGAAATACCGGGCAGTCTGATGTGATCGATTTATTTCTCCAGAAGTTTTTCCACACTTACAAGCTTCACACAGAGAACAAATACCTCTGCTGCCTTGCCAAGCTCCTCAACGCTTGGGTAGCTTGGCGCAATACGGATATTGCTGTCTTTCGGGTCCTTTCCATATGGATAGGTTGCGCCGGCTCCAGTCATAACAACGCCTGCTTCTTTTGCTTTGGCAACGATGGCTTTCGCACAGCCTTCCATAGAATCAAAGGAAATGAAATATCCGCCGTGAGGTTTGGTCCACTCACCGATTCCAAGTCCATTAAGTTCTTTATCCAGTGTTGCGAGAACAAGCTCGAATTTCGGACGAAGGATGTCTGCGTGTTTCTTCATATGCTCATGCAGTCCGTTGATATCTTTGAAGAAACGAACGTGACGAAGCTGGTTCAGTTTGTCGTGTCCGATGGTCTGTACGGTCATGTATTTGCGGAAGTCATCCAGGTTCGCTTTGGATGCAGCAACTGCTGCGATACCGGAACCAGGGAAGCTTACCTTGGAGGTAGAAGTAAATTTATAAACAATGTCCGGATTTCCTGCTTTTGCACACTCATCAAGAATCTCAAGAAGAAAATCCTGATTGTCATCATAGAGATGATGGATGCTGTAAGCGTTATCCCAGTAAATACGGAAGTCCGGTGCAGCCGGCTTCAGATGCGCAAAACGCTTAACTGTTTCTTCGGAATAAGTGTAGCCCTGCGGATTGGAATATTTCGGAACACACCAGATTCCTTTTACTGCCGGATCTTCATTGACATATTTCTCAACCATGTCCATATCCGGGCCTTCCTGAGTCATCGGAATGTTGATCATCTCAATGCCGAAAAATTCTGTGATACGGAAATGACGGTCGTATCCTGGTACAGGACAGAGGAATTTCACCTTGTCAAGCTTGCACCATGGTGTATTTCCCATTACTCCGTGGGAATAGGAACGTGCAATGGTATCGAACATTACATTCAGACTGGAGTTACCATAGATGATGATATTCTCTGGCTCTACCTCTGACATCTCACCGAGAAGTCTCTTGGCTTCCGGGATTCCGTCGATGACTCCATAGTTACGGCAGTCCACACCGGTCTCACATTTCAGATCTGCATCCCCTGCAAGTACTTCCATCATTTTCATGGAAAGATCAAGCTGATCCGGTGCAGGTTTACCACGGGACATATCCAGTGCCAGACCTTCGGCTTTGATCTCGTCAAACTCACGGTCAAGTTCTTTCTTTAAATCGAGTAGCTCTTCCCTGCTCATCTCACAATATTTTTTCATAAGTTTGCTTCTCCTCTTTTTGTGCACAGTTTCATATCTGCGGTTGCTGTGTTTCTTCTGTTAACGATTTCTGTCTGTCAGGAATTCTCTGCAAAATCTCTTCCGCAAAAAACAGCCACAGTTTCACGGAAGCGGGAAGCCTCTGCCCCGGCAGAAAATCTCTGCGTACATTTTAGTATGTAAAAGCGCTGTTGTCAAATCTTTCGTGGAAAATTCTGCACTTCTCTTGCACAGCATCCATTTTTCCTCTATACTGGAAAAAACATTATTATGGCGTTTTTATGGATTCACGTCCCGATCGGCCGGATCTGGTACAGTAATCTCCGGAAATGCTATATAAAAATGCTATATATATCTTATAAATTTACTATTATGAAAGAGGTATTGATCATCATGTGGATTGCAGATGGATGGAAAGAATATGAAGTTATTGATACATCAAAAGGAGAAAAGCTGGAGCGCTGGGGAGATTATCTTCTGGTTCGTCCGGACCCGCAGGTAATCTGGGATACTCCCCGCAAAAACCGTGGCTGGAAGCATATGAACGGACATTATCACAGAAGCAGCCGTGGCGGCGGTGAGTGGGAGTTCTTTGATCTGCCTCATCAGTGGGAGCTCCATTACAAAGACCTTACTTTTAATCTGAAGCCTTTCAGCTTCAAGCATACAGGACTTTTCCCGGAGCAGGCTGTGAACTGGGACTGGTTCGGTGAAAAGATCCGCAATGCAGGACGCCCGATCAAGGTGCTGAATCTTTTTGCCTATACCGGCGGCGCTACTCTGGCTGCAGCTGCAGCCGGCGCTTCCGTTACTCACGTGGACGCTTCCAAGGGTATGGTGAACTGGGCAAAAGAGAATGCTGCTGCTTCCGGACTTTCCGGTGCACCGATCCGCTGGCTTGTGGATGACTGCGTGAAGTTCGTAGAACGTGAGATCCGCAGAGGAAATCATTACGATGCGATCATTATGGACCCGCCTTCTTACGGCCGCGGACCTAAGGGCGAGATCTGGAAGATCGAGGATGCGATCCATCCGCTGATCAAGCTTTGTACGAAGATCCTCAGTGACGATCCGCTGTTTTTCCTGGTAAATTCCTATACTACAGGTCTTGCACCGGCTGTTCTGACTTATATGCTTGCTACGGAGCTGAAACCCTGGAAGGGTAATGTAGAGTCACAGGAGATCGGACTTCCTGTAACAGAAAGTGGTCTGGTTCTTCCTTGCGGAGCTTCCGGACGGTGGAGCTCCTCCCGGTAGGATAGAGATGTTGTGGCATCCTTATTAGCTGGCACTTTTTTTCTGCTGTTGCGAACTGCTGTGAGTTGGGGTTTTTCCTTTCAAGAGGACACTTTGGCGTGGGCAGGTTTGCGAGAAGGGGAAGCACTCGGAGTTAGCGAAGGCCGTCTCCCCTTCTCGCGCTCTTCCCTTCCTGGCCACGCCGTTGTTCGACGTTTTGGGATGTGATTCTGTATTGGCAGGATGATGGATTCTACTGTGTTGGATGTGACGCATTGTGCCAATTTTTATCCTTACTATTCACTGGTAATATCCCGCGAGGTGTTTTTTGTGAGCGAAGGTCACAGAAAACCCGAGACATACCGCGCGAATTTATACGATCAGTATAAATTCTGTGCATCGCGAAGCGTGTTACTGAGAACGGAGTGAAAAGTAATTTTTTATCAGGTATTTCTTTATATTTTCTGATTATTTATATTGAAACGCTTTTTTGATAGGTCTATAATATAGAAAAAAGGAGCGTGATCTTTATGAGTACGGAAACTACGAAGGATACTCTTCCTTTTACCTGCACGCCGGCTTATGACCGGGATGCCTGTAAGGGATGTGTCTGTTCTACCTGCTATGAGCAGGAATTTTGTGACCGGTGCAGCTCCTGTGTAGAGCAGGGACATCGGAAGGAACGATGCAATGCTTATGAGGGAGCCTACAATTACTAACCAAAAAAGGATCTGAAAAAGGCAGAACTATTTGTAAAATCTCGCCTTTTACAGATCCTTTTATTATTATCCACTATCCAACAGATCGGCACAGCCTCCCCTTCTCGACACCCCCGAATCCCGCACCCTGTCAGAACATTCACACCCACTACAACGCCGAACAGCGGCGTGGCCAGGAGGGGAAGAGCGCGAGAAGGGGAGACGGCCTTCGCAACTCCGAGTGCTTCCCCTTCTCGCAAATTACCGCCTTCCAAAAGGCCGAACCTTTATCCTAAAAATAAAAAAAATAAAAACATATAAAAAAAGAGACCGTCAGACCAATAAAGTCCAACAGTCTCAAAAAAGAAAAAAACTCTTTTTATTCTTACACTTTTTTATTTATTCTTAACTTTCTCAAGCATCTCCTCAGCTCTCTCAATCTCACTCTTCTCATCCTTCGGAAGAACAATATTAAGAATAATAGCAAACACTGCTGCCGGAACAATACCGGAACCGCCGAAGATCAGGCTGATCGCCTGTGGCAGATGCACCAGGATCGCTGTATTGGAGCCAAGTCCATAACCAAGACCAAGTGCTACGGAAACGATCGTAACATTTCTCGGTCCGATCGGCCACTTGGTGATTAACTGGATACCGCTAACAACAATGGATGAGAACATCATAACAGCAGCGCCGCCAAGAACGCTCTGCGGCATGATGGAGATCAGTGCAGCAAGCTTCGGGAACAGTCCGCATGCGATCAGGAAGATTCCTCCTGTAGCGATACAGAAACGGTTTACAACCTTATTCATTGCAACCAGACCAACGTTCTGACTGAAGGATGTGTTCGGAAGCACACCGAACAGTGCTGCGAAGGAAGATCCAAGTCCGTCACACATAACACCACCGGAAAGCTCTTTGTCTGTAGCCTCTCTTCCAAGACCACCCTCTGTGATTCCGGAAATATCACCAACTGTTTCAACTGCAGTTACAATAAACATGATCAGGATCGGCACGATCGCACGCGCGTCAAATACCCATTTTACAGGCATCAGTGCCGGTACCGCAAACCATTTTGCCTGAGCAACCTTGTCCCAGTTGAGAACCCAGGCCTTTGTAGCCTCCACAGTAGCACCTGTGTCATCTACATATGTAAATGTTGTAGGAAGTACCATAGCCATGATACTTACCAGAATGTATCCCACGATAATACCGATGAGGATTGAAGAAAAGCTTGTGAAGCCTTTTGTTCCATGCTTCAGTACAATGATCACGATCAGAACTACAAAGCCTACGAAAAGGTTTTCAAGAGAACCGTAATCCTTTGCGGAGCTTCCGCCACCGAAAGAACTGATTCCCACACCGATCAGTGAAAGACCGATTGAAAGTACAACCGTACCTGTTACAACAGATGGGAAAAATTTTCTCAAGGGCTTCAGAAAGCTTCCCAGAACAGTCTCAAAAAGACCGCCGATAAAGCAGGCTGCCATGATCGAACCATAGGCAACAATACCATTTCCCATGACTCCGGCAACACTCTGACATACACCGATGAAGCCTGAACTTGTTCCCATAACGATAGGAAGCTTGCCACCGACCGGTCCGATCGTAAAGACCTGTACAAGTGTAACAATTCCTGCGATCAGCATTGCATTCTGAAGTAATGCAACCTGAAGATCCCCTCCTGCTTCGATCCCGCAGGCCGCCGTAATGATCAGAAGCGGGGTAAGGTTACCCACAAACATGGCAAGCACGTGCTGCAGTCCAAGGGGAATTGCCACCTTAAGAGGCGGGCGTCCGTCCAGCTCATAAGGGCTGGCTGTGTTTTTCTCCTGTTTTTCCATAATGAATCCATCCTTTCTTTCCCTATGTCCTGACGATAACATAAAAAAGAAGGCAGTTATACCCACTGCTGAATATAACCGCCCTGTTATCTGTCAGTACACGTATCGTGTCTCTTCTGTTTCGACACTCTTATCTGAACTGTTATTTCAGACTCCTGAAAAACGGGTTCATTATACAGTATCCCAACATCTATATCAAGTGTTAATTAACAAGTTGTTGATTTTTTTGCAGCTTTTTTTGCCTGGCTCTCACTCCAGAGCTCATCGGCCTGTTTCTTCCATACCTCTGCATAGTGATCACATTTTGCACAGAGATGCTCCGCTGTTTCCGGAGACTGAAGATCTGTAGATTTCGCTCCTGCACGCTCAACCATCTTGCGGAGAAGTTCAGGATTTTCAAGCATCGGACATGGACGAAGCATGTTCTTATTGAACGGCTGACCTTTGTGATACTCCATAAAGATCGGACTCTTCAGTGCATCAAGGAGTGTACATTCTTTAATGTTCGCATTGGAGAAATGAATGAATACACAAGGATCCACGTCTCCGTTTGCATTGATATGGAGGTAACGACGGCCACCTGCGATACATCCGCCTACATACTCTGCATCATTCTGGAAGTCCATAGTGAAAAGAGATTTTGTGGCACGGAATTTGCGGACGCTGTCGTACATTTTGATTCTCTGCTCCGGTGTGGGAAGGAGATCTGCTGCTGCATCATTTCCAACCGGCATATAGTGGAAGAACCATGCAAAATAAGCTCCACACTCGATCAGATGATCAAAATACTCCTCACTGCTTACTGCATCTACGTTTGCGGATGTGTAGCATGTGGAAACACCGAACGGAAGGCCGTGACTCTTCAGAAGCTCCATGGCGTGCATAACCTTCTGGTATACGCCATCTCCACGACGTCCGTCTGTAGTTGCCTCTGTTCCCTCAAGGCTGATAGCCGGAACGAAGTTTTTCACACGGAGCATTTCCTGACAGAATTCTTCGTCAATAAGAGTTCCGTTTGTGAAGGAAAGGAACTCGCAGTCCGGATTCATCTCACAGATCTTAATGAGATCCTTTTTGCGGACCAGTGGCTCACCGCCTGTGTAGATGTACATATAGGTTCCCAGTTCTTTACCCTGTTTTACGATAGAATCGATGGTCTCAAGATCCAGGTTCAGCTTATGTCCATACTCTGCTGCCCAGCATCCTGTGCAATGAAGGTTACATGCGCTGGTAGGATCAAGAAGAATTGCCCACGGTACATTGCAGTCATTCTCTTCTGATACCTTTTCCTGCGTTGCGCTTCCCTTAAGACTGGCATTTACAATAAAGTTGCGGAAAAATGTCTGGCGTACGCCTGCATCCAGCTGATACATACGAAGGATCAGCTGATACCAGTTGTCCTTTGCCTCGATGGAGTGACGGATCGCATTTCTCTGTCCTGCATACCAGCCATCCGGTGTTACTTTATCAACCATTTCCATGATCTTCGGTATATTTGTCTCCGGATCCTTCTCAAGATAATCCAGTGCTTTTGTTACGGTAGCTGCGATCGCTGCCTGTTTTGCTTTGTCTACGATTCCCATACTCTATTTCCTCCTATGTTATTATCTAAAGTGATTGGTTATTTTTATGTTTATGTTTAAAGCCGACTCTTGATGATCTTGATCGTCAGGATCCCGACCCATAGATTGAGGATCCCTTCCAGTAAAATGGAAAATCCTACCAACACCATCATCATAGCTGCTGCTTCAAATGGTCTGATAAAAACCAGAACTCCGATCACTCCGGTGACCAGTGCGATCAGCAGGATCTGCCACCACAACGCCAGACCGAATCTCTTCGCATCTACAGACATCTGGATCTTAAACAGGGCATCTGCCAGAATCAGGATTCCGAACACGGAAAAAATAAGATCCACTGCGAAATTTTTTCTGGCTATCAGGATCACTCCCACTGCCATCAGCAAGATCCCGAAAGCCAGATCAAACTGAAATGCCAGACAGAAAGCATCTCTCGTGAAATATCCGCTGATCTTAATAGCTCCGTACAGGATCAGCATGATTCCCATAAGCACGCACAGCATTTTTACAGAGCTTTTGGGCCTTGCCATCAGAAAAATACCCAGCACACAGAACAGTAATGACATGACGATGTAGATGTTTTTTACAAGCTTCAGCTGTTTCAGGTCATCCATACGTTCCCTCCTTGATAATTTTTTCTCATTTATTGTACTGAATTATACATCTCTGTGTCGTTTAAAAAAACAGACAAAAAAGAGCCAGTGCCTAAATTTCAGACACCAGCTCAAAATTAACCGTTTCTATACCTTAATAATATTCGAGGACATTCCTGTTCTACAGCTAAATGGATATTTTTAATCTTCATTTAGTTGAGATCATAGCTTTTATTTCAGATTTTTGTACTGACTCTCAAGGCTCTTCTCGTAAATATACTCCAGCTTATGCATATCTGACAGGATATCATAATCCATATCATGCCGTAGCCAGTCCAGGATCACTCCCACAAATACACATTTATAATACCGGCTTATAAGATGCCTATCTTCCTGATCCATTTCAAAGTCTCCGACCGCCCTGCTGATCAGCTCCTCCACCACACGCTCTGCGGCATAATCCAGATAATCGGCAAATACATCCCTCTGGATCGAGCGGTACAGATGTATCATGGCTTTTTTGTTCTTCTGAACTGCGTTGACAAGGATTTCCATACAGTCGCTGACTGATTCCGGTGCTTTCTGATCCTTCAGAATGTCATTCAGCTCTTCCTTTACCATTGCTTCCACTGCATCCGGAATATCTCTGAAATGGTAGTAAAATGTATTCCTGTTTACTCCACAGCGTTCCACGATGTCCTTTACCGTAATCTTGGACAATGGTTTTTCGTTCATAAGTTCCGTCAGTGTATGCAGTATGATCTGTCTTGTAAAACCTGGCATTTTCTCTCCCCCATCACAAGCTTTCCTCGGGTTATTTCCTTATTATGTCATAAAAATAACATACTTTCAAGCAACAACATGTTCGAAAATGTCCATAAATCCCCGGAGATCTTTCTCTCGATAACTGTCCCATGACCTGGCTGAACAAGGTTTTGTCAGATCTCTTCTTTCTGTTCCTGCACTTTTTTCTCTGGCTGAACATGAACGATTCCCTCCACAACGGTATGGTTTCTGACCTGATTTACCACAATATCCAGGTTTTTCCAGCTGCATCGGAACTGTTCTCCGTCCTCCGGTACACGTTCCAGAACTCCGCAGACAAAGCCGCTGAAAGTATCATATTTTTCTACAGGAAGCTCCACATTTATGACCTCTGCCACATCATCCAGGATCGCTCCTCCCTGTATTTTCCAGATATGTTCTCCTGTTTTCTCAATATCATCCGGCTTCGGCAGATCTGTCCTGTCGTCAATATCTCCCACCAGCGTCTCCACAAGATCATGCAGAGTGACAATTCCTACAAAGCAGCCATATTCATCCAGCACTACTGCAAAATAATCCCGTTTTTCCCTCATTTCCCGGAAGATCAGGTTGGCACGCATGGATTCCGGTACAAAAAACGGCGAATAACAGGCATGATGCAGAACAGCTTCTCTGGATCTGTCATCCAGGCGGAAATAATCTCTGGTGTCCAGAATATGGATAATATCATCCTGATCTTCCCCGCATACCGGATAAAAGGTGTGACGGTTCTCTCTGATGATCCGTTCCCATTCCTCATCGGAGTCTTCCATATAGAGGACAACCACATCTCTTCTGTGTGTACAGATCTCATCTGCCGCAGTATCATCCAGGTCAAAAACATTCTGGATCATCTCGCTTTCTTCCTGCTGGATGCTGCCCTGTTCATTTCCCTCTGTAAGCAGCATACGGATCTCTTCCTCTGTGGCCTGCTCCTCTTTTTCTTCCGGTTTGATCCCCATCAGATACAGCACACCATTGGCAGTTACTGTCAGAAGTGCAGTAGCCGGCCAGACTGCGATCATCGCGATCTTAAGAAGTCCTGCCAGACGCAGAGACAGCTCATCCGGATTTTTCATTCCCAGACGTCTTGGCACCAGTTCTCCGAACAGAAGACTTACATAGGAAAGCAGTATGGTCACAATGATCATGCATACGATCTTCAGAACATTCTGTGGTACATCTATCCCTGTCTTTATCAGTGCCTCTGTCATCGGCTGTGCAAAATATTCTGCCGCAAAAGCGCTCTGCAGAAATCCTGCCGTAGTTACCGTTACACGGATCGCTGTCATAAAATGTGCCGGCTGTTCTGTAAGCTTTATCAAAATCTGCGCCCGGTGATCTCCCTCTTCTGCCAGCTCCTTCATCTTCGCTTCATTCATGGACAGAACCGCCATTTCCGCACCTGCGAAAACAGAATTCAGAAAGATCAGGAACACCAATAAAACAATTGCCTGTATCATATTTTTATTCCCCTCAGTATAGTCGTCCGGAATTATTCCGAACCAATTATAATACAGAAAGCGGACCGTTATCATCCGCTTTCCTGTTGCTTATTCTGATTATTATTACATAAGATAGCATAACCCTTCCAGTCTGTCAAACCATCAACCTCCAACTAGCAATATACTACGATATAAAAAACAGCAGATGCATACAACAGAACGGCCGTTCATCTTCCACTCTGCTGCATGCCTATGAACATCATCGCTGCACGACCTATGTTCACTCTGCTGCTTCCTCTTCCATATGATGTTTCGGAAATTCCATAATGATCTCGGTTCCCTGTCCCGGTTCACTGTTAAGCCACAGCCTGCCGTTCAGAGTTTTTACCCCGTGCTTCACAATAGAAAGGCCAAGGCCGGTTCCGCCGATTTCCTTGGAATGGCTTTTGTCCACCCGATAAAAGCGTTCAAAAATGCGTTCCTGATCTTCCTTCGGAATACCGATCCCTGTATCCCGCACATTCACGCGAACTGCATCCTCGCCATCCTTCAGTCTCACAAAGACCTCTCCACCCCGGCGGTTATATTTGACAGCATTATCGCAGACATTATAGAGAACCTCTTCCATGATCGTCGGCACTGTATCCAGCACTGTACTTCCGCCTTCCATATACATATGCACTTCCTGCTTTTCGGCAGCTTCATGTAAGGTAGAAAAAATATCATGAGTCAGACTGTAAAGATCCAGTTTTTCCCACTGATACGGCAATCCGCCTTCATCCAGACGGGAGATCCGGATCACATCTCCAACCAGACGGATCAGTCTCTGCGCTTCCTTATAGATGCGTCCTGCAAAAACCTTCACATCCTCATCCTTCACAAATCCGTCCTGCATGATCTCAGCAAATCCGGAAATGGAAGTCAGCGGCGTTTTCAATTCATGGGAAACATTGGCGGAAAATTCTCTTCGCAGCTGTTCCCTTTCTACTTTTTCGGTCACATCCACCAGAAGGATCACCGCACCCTCTGTCTTATTTTCTCTTGTGACAGGATTGGCGATCACCTGAATCTCACTGCCATCCAGACGAAGGATCTTGTTCTCATGCTTTCCTTCAAGGACCTGCCCAACGACACCTCGAAACTCCTCCGAGCGGTTCAGAAGATATACACTTTCTCCTGTTTTGATCTCCTTTACTTTAAGAAGCTTTCCCACACTGGAGTTGACAGAAAGTACCATGGTATAACGGTCGATCACAAGAAGTCCCTCCTGCATGTTCTCCGTGATAATAGAAAATTCTTTCTGCTGTCTTCTGGCTGCCTCAAGCTGCAGACGGATCTGCCGGCTCTGTCTGCCGATCTTGCTAAGAAGCGGCTGTACCTCATCATAGGCATCATTCTCATCCGGATGCTCCAGATCAAGCCCATTAAGAGGTTCCACAACCTTCCCGGAAAGCCTGGATGCAAATACGCCGGACAGGAGCAGCATAAGTATCAGAACTGCAGCAAAAGGCGGAAGCAGCTGCAGGAGCAGCATCCATACAGAAGCCTGGTTACTGGAAACTCTCAGCACATTGCCATTTTCAAGGCGTACTGCATAATACATTGTTTTTTCGGAAAGCGTGGATGACATTCTTTCATCCGCACCTTCTCCGTTAATCTCTGCTTCACGGATCTCCTTGCGATGTCCGTGATTATCCATGCTTTCCACATTTGCCTCATTGTCGTAGATAACTTTTCCACTTTCATCCACATAGGTGATCCTGGACTCCTCATCATTCAGCTTCTTCAGATAATCCGTCCCGGCACTTTCCACACCTCTGGAAATATACACGGCTTCTTTCTTCAGCTCACCCATCAGCTGTCCCTGAAAATAGTGATAAAGGATCCCCACGACAAATGCCAGTCCCAGTACTGTGATCAGTGATGAAACCAGCATGATATACTTAAATATTTTTTTACTCAAAGCTCAGCCCTTTCCTTTCTCCGAAATCTATATAGCATTTTACAAAAGCAATGTAAAAATAATTATCCGGAAAAAGTTAAATCCTTGTAAATTTCATCACATTATAAAAAGTGCTGTGATATCCTTTCAATACCACAGCACTTTTTTACAATAATGCAACTCTTTGCAATCTGCTCTTACTTATTTCTATTCCTCAACAAAATAGTTATCTGTATGGCTGGAACCGCTTCTGTGGTTTCCTGTGATGGAATATTCCACCCACTCTGCAATGTTCACAGCGTGATCACCGATACGCTCGAAATATTTTGCAGCCATAAGGATATCCAGACCGATGCTTGCATCCGGCTTTCCGTTATTCAGGACCTCGGCCAGCTTTTCCTTAATATCATTGAAGGCATCGTCCACCTTATCATCATCGTCAATAACCTTTCTGCAAAGCTCAAGATCACCCTTTACAAAGGCATCGATGCTTTCTGTAACCATCCGGACAGTATCCTCTGCCATCTTCCGGATATTAATGATATCTCCGGTAACTGCTTTGTCCTCGATATGCTTGGAAAGATCCGCAATATCTGCTGCCTGATCACCGATGCGTTCCATATCGGAGATCATCTTCAGCGCTGCGGAAATGGATCGCAGATCTCCGGCTACCGGATGCTCATGAAGAAGAAGCTTCATGCAGAGATTTTCAATCTCTCTTTCCTGTGCATCGATTTCTTTTTCCGCCTCAAAGATCTTGCCAATGAGAGTCATCCCGCCTTCACCCTGAATAGCTTTGGCAGAAAGTGAAATTGCTTTTTCACAGAGACTTCCCATGGTGATCAGTCCCACGTGAAGCTCTTCCAGCTGTCTTACAAAACGTTCTGACATAATCTCAACCAAACCTTCCTGTAATATAATCCTCTGTACGCTTATCTGCCGGCATGGAGAACAGCTTGTCTGTATCCGCAAATTCCACAACCTCACCAAGAAGGAAAAATGCTGTCTTGTCGGAGATACGGGTTGCCTGCTGCATGTTATGTGTGACCATGACAATGGTGTAATCCTTTTTAAGCTCTACTGCCAGATCCTCGATCTTGGAAGTGGAGATCGGGTCCAGGGCAGATGTGGGCTCATCCATAAGAAGCACCTCCGGCTGTACTGCCAGGGCGCGGGCAATGCAGAGACGCTGCTGCTGTCCGCCCGACATTCCAAGAGCACTTTTTTTCAGGCGGTCCTTGACCTCATCCCAGATGGCCGCATCACGGAGAGATTTTTCCACGATCTCGTCCAGCTTCGCCTTGGAACGGATACCGTGTGTTCTCGGGCCGTATGCAATGTTATCATAAATGCTCATCGGGAACGGATTGGGCTTCTGGAATACCATTCCCACACGTTTACGCAGAAGATTCACGTCCATATCTCCGTAAATATCTTCCCCGTCAAGCTCTACCTTTCCTGTGATGGTACAGCCCTCCACAAGGTCGTTCATACGGTTTAAGGATTTCAGAAGTGTGGATTTACCACAGCCGCTTGGTCCGATAAATGCTGTGATCTCTTTTTCCGGGATCTCCATATTGATTCCCTTCAGGGCATGAAAGCTTCCGTAATGGAGATTCATATTGTCAATTGAAATTTTTGTATTTTCACTCATGATCGATCATTATCCTTTCGCAATTTTTCTGGCTACCAGACCGGACAGTCCGTTGATAACAAGTACAAATGCCAGAATGACTACTGCTGTTGCAGATGCCTGGTTTACATGAAGTCCCTCGCTGGAAAGCACATACATGTGAAGTGCCAGGGTACGTCCGGAACCCATCAGGCTGTTTGGAACTGCCGCAACAGTACCGGAGGTATAAAGAAGTGCTGCTGTCTCGCCTACCACACGTCCGATGGCCAGGATCACACCTGCCAGGATTCCGGGAACTGCGGAGGGAAGTACGATAGTAAAAATAGTACGGAGCTTGCCTGCTCCAAGTCCGAAGCTTGCCTCACGGTAAGAATCCGGAACGGATTTCAGCGCTTCCTCAGCGGTACGCATGATCAGGGGAAGTACCATGATCACCATGGTCAGGGCACCGGAAAGAAGAGACATGCCCCAATGCAGTGCAGTTACAAAGAACAGCATACCGAACAGACCATATACGATAGATGGAATACCGGAAAGTGTTTCTGCGGTGATACGGATCAGTTTTACAAAACGGCTGCCTTTTTTTGCATATTCTACAAGGAAGATCGCTGCAAAAATTCCTACCGGAGCGGCAATCGCCAGAGATACCAGTGTCATGATCAGGGTATTGATCAGTGACGGGAGAAGGGAAACATTCTCTGAGGTATAGGTAAGGCTGAACAGACTTGCATTCAGATAAGGAATACCTTTTACAAGCACATAGCCGATCAGGAAGAACAGCAGTGCAAAAGTGATCACTGCTCCCAGCAATGTGAGGAATGCCAGGACTCCTGCGCCAGGATGTCTTGCATAAGACTTCAGCTGATCTCCTATGGTAAGTGTATTCCTTTTTTTCATGGTTGTTTCTACCGCAGGATCCGCGGCTACTGATACATTAGTTTGCATGCTCCGCCCTCCTGTTCAGCAGTGAAAGACTTAAGTTGATGATCAGGATAAATACAAAGAGTACAACTCCTGTTGCGATCAGTGCTTCTCTGTGAAGTCCTGATGCATATCCCATCTCTGTTACGATGTTTGCAGTCATGGTACGGACACCCTGAAGAAGTCCCTTCGGCATACGTGGCTGGTTTCCGGCTACCATGATCACGGCCATGGTCTCACCGATGGCACGTCCGATCCCAAGGACAACGCCTGCCAGGATTCCGGACTTTGCTGCCGGAAGCATAACAAAGAAAATGCTTCTTTCTTTTGTTGCGCCAAGCGCAAGTGAGCCTTCATAATAGCTTTCCGGAACGCTTCGTACTGCCGATTCCGTAACTCCGATGATCGTCGGAAGGATCATGATTCCCAGAAGGATACATGCTGCCAGCATACTGCTTCCGGTTCCTCCGAACAGCTGGCGGATCAGCGGTACCAGGAGAACCAGACCAAAATAGCCATATACGATGGATGGAACGCCTGCCATAAGCTCAATACCGGATTTCAGTGGTTTATAGATTTTTTTCGGGCAATATCTTGCCATGAATACGGATGTAAAAAGTGCGATCGGCACTCCGATAAGGATTGCTCCTGCAGTTACATAAATACTTGCCACGATCATTGGCAGGATTCCGAATTTATCGTTTGTTGGTCTCCATTCTGTTCCGAAGAGGAATTTTAAGGGACCGATCTTTCCCATTGCAGGAAGACCGTTTGCAAAAAGGAACACGCAGATAAGAAATACTGCAAGAACCGACGCACAGGCCGCAATGAGAAAAACGACCTTCATGGCCTTTTCTCCTAAATGATTCATAAGACACCTTTCTCTCTGTCCCAGTGGATATCCACTGTGCTGATATATAACGGAGCGGCTTTCCTGACCTTGTCATGATCGCCGCTCTTTGTAAGATACTTCAATCGTTTTTTACCTGGGAATTTATTTGGTCACGTCTTCCCAGTCTGTGATATCACCTGTGAAGATGGATTTTACCTGGTCACTTGAAAGCTCCTCAAGGTCATTGTCGTTGTTTACGATGACTGCGATACCATCTTTTGCGATCTCTGTAGCTTTAACACCTTTCTCTGTTTCCTCGTCCTTCAGCTCACGGGATGCCATTCCGATATCACATACACCCTCTGTTGCGCTGTTGATTCCTGTTGTGGAGTCGCTGACCTGAACCTCTACTGTGATGTTTTTGTTTGTTTTCTGATATGCCTCTGCAAGCTTCTCCATTACAGGTCCTACGGAAGAAGATCCCATAACTACGACTTTGCCTTTTGCATCTCCGGCTTTGTATGCCTCTGCTTTTTCATCTACTTTGATGTAACCTTCTTTTTCGATGATGTCCTGTCCGTCAGAGCTCATGATGTAGTTGATGAAATCCTGTGCTGCATCGCTGAGCTTGTCGCCTGTTACGATGTTGAACGGACGTGCTACCTTGTATGTATCATCTGCAACGTTCTCTGCTGTTGCCTCTGCTCCGTCGATCTTTACTGCTTTTACTGTATCGTTGAGGGAACCAAGGGATACGTATCCGATAGAGTTCTCATCGCCTGCTACTGTGGTAAGCATTACATCTGTGTTGTTTGTGATGCTTGCTTCCTGTGTTGTCATATCTACTTTCTCGCCGTCTTTTTCTTCTTCGATCCCAAACAGCTCTACGAATGCTCCACGTGTTCCGGATCCGTCCTCACGGGAAATTACGTCGATCGCTCCGGATGGTGCTGCCATTACAACGGTTCCCATTACTGTAGTTCCGATAAGTGCTGCTGTTAAGACGCCTGCGATTCTTTTTTTCATGATTTTTTCTCCTCATTTCTATGATCATTTTTACTTGCTCACTGCTTAAGTACAGGTGTTATTATAGGAATGGAAGGTAAAATATAAAATCGCAGTTTTGTAAAATGTTGGTTAAAAAAACGGGATAAAAAAAAGCTGCTTACGCAGCTTTTTTATATGATATACTCGTCCGCCTTCACGGATTGCCAATTCATCAGGTCTTCCAGTGTTATATGATCTACCACACCTTTGATGGCATCATCCAGCTTTTTCCAGAGGATCTGGGTGACGCAGTTCTCCTCACGGTCACAGATGGCTCCGTTGTCGTCCAGACATTCCACAGGGGAAAGACTTCCTTCTGTGAGACGAAGGATCATTCCAACCGTGTATT
The DNA here is from genome assembly GCF_008679485.1 of Blautia sp. LMAG:89. NCBI lineage: Bacteria > Bacillati > Bacillota > Clostridia > Lachnospirales > Lachnospiraceae > Blautia > Blautia sp. LMAG:89. The sequence goes on from NZ_NANC01000004.1 coordinate 724,760, forward strand.
TATCCGGGGTCTGCTGCAGTGCATAGCCGCCCTGAGGGCCACGGACACTGCGGACAAAGCCTGCTTTATTCAGGATGGATATGATCTGCTCCAGATATTTATCTGAGATCTCCTGGCGCTTCGCCACATCCTTCAGGCGGATCGGTTTTCCTGTATAATTTGTAGCAAGATCCAACATCAGTCTCAGCGCATATCTTCCTCTTGTAGAAATCCTCATGTAATATTTACCTCCAATATTTCAGTATTCTTCTGATTTATAGCATTTTGCTCTTTCTGTTATTGTGCAGCTGTTCAGCCGGAAATATTCCTCTGTATTCCATAACCGGCACCCTTCTCTGTGATGCACAGGCAGCTTCCTGTATCTTCTTTCATAGGAAGCAGAATCTGCTTTGCAGACTTTATTCTTTATATTGTTAATAGGTTTTGTTTGTTTTCTCTATTATACCTGAAAAAGCTACAAGATACAAGCAAGTCCCCACACACTGCTTATTGCTTTTCGCGGGACCTTACCAGTGAACAGTAACCAGCCCCACAGAGGGCTTACTTAATTCGATGAAATCAAGAATAAAACCGGCGCTCCGGCAGCCTGCTTGAACAGGCATTCAGGAGCGCCGCAAATAATCCCGCAGAATCTCGCTTCGGGGCAAAAGAAGCGGTCTTCGGATCGATTATTTTATAAACAGTGGTGTGGAGTAGTAACGGTCTCCACTGTCCGGAAGAAGTGCTACAATCACTTTCCCCTTGTTCTCCGGGCGTTTTGCAAGCTGGATCGCAGCATAGAGAGCTGCACCGGAGGAAATTCCTGTAAGGATTCCTTCTTTCTTGGTAAGGAGTTTGGATGTTTCAAATGCATCCTCGTTCTCTACCGGGATGATCTCGTCATAAACCTTGGTGTCAAGTGTGTCCGGAACAAAACCTGCGCCGATACCCTGGATCTTATGCGGGCCTGCTTTTCCCTCAGAAAGTACAGGAGAAGTTGCAGGCTCAACAGCAACTACCTTCACATTCGGGTTCTGGCTCTTCAGGTACTCACCTGTACCGGTGATCGTTCCGCCTGTGCCGACACCTGCTACGAAGATATCTACCTTTCCGTCTGTGTCCTTCCAGATCTCAGGACCTGTTGTTGCTGCATGTGCCTTCGGGTTAGCCGGGTTCTCAAACTGTCCGGGGATGAAGCTTCCCGGAATCTCCTTGGCGAGCTCTTCTGCCTTGGCAATGGCCCCCTTCATTCCCTTGGCTCCGTCTGTGAGAACTACCTCTGCACCATATGCCTTCAGGATGTTTCTTCTCTCAACACTCATGGTCTCCGGCATGGTGAGGATCGTCTTATAGCCCTTGGCAGCTGCGATGGCTGCAAGTCCGATTCCTGTATTGCCGGATGTTGGCTCGATAATGGTTGCGCCTGGTTTCAGGATACCTTTCTGCTCTGCATCCTCGATCATTGCCTTACCGATTCTGTCCTTAACGCTTCCTGCCGGGTTAAAATACTCAAGCTTGGCAAGTACTGTAGCCTCAAGTCCCTCAGATTTCTCTACGTTCTTAACCTCTACAAGCGGTGTGTTTCCGATCAGGTCCAGTGCGCTTCCGTAAATTTTACCCATGATGATATCCTCCTTATTTCCTTTATGTCCATTTCCTTATTTCCTAGTAACTATATATGTTTTCTGTGATTTGATTGAATTATATCATAGTACAGGGATTTGTCAATACATTTCAGCCAAAAAACGCAGGAATTTTTCTCCGGAAAAACCCCTGCGCTTCATATAATTTCATTTATTCTTTTTTAGGATTTTTACAAGCAGATGCATAGTCAGGCGGATATTCATATTCTTTATTTTTCAGATTCTGTTAATGTAATATCCCCATCGCTGCATTCCACATTTAAAGTCGGTGCTGAAGCACCGACCTTGTTCTCATAAACAGAGGTGTCTTCCTCATTGTCGGTTTTTCCCCTGGAAAGCCCCTCCGTGTCCACATCTCCGTCTGTAGCTTTCAGATAAATATTGGTTTTCTCTGCACTGCCGTTCTTCATTTCTACAGAAACATCACCGCAGGAGCTATTGATCTTCATATCTCCGTTAAAGCTGCTGTTGTCTATCTGAATATCTCCGTCGCTGAGAGCTATCTGCCCATCTGCAAGCTCTGCCTTTTTTATGGTCACATCTCCGTTTCCGGATTTCAGCTGCATGTTATCTGTACATTGAAGTTCTTTTACATTCAGATCCCCGTCGGAAAGCTTTGCATCAAACTTTTCGAACTCGCCCTTATCCAGCATCAGATCTCCATTGAGAAGTTCCAGGGTCATTTCTTTACACAAAAGCTGATCGGCAGCAAGATCCCCGTCGGAAAGCTGAAGCTCCGCTTCGAAAAGCTGTGCCTTCTCCGGAATATAAAGAACCACCGTATTCAATGCATCTTTCTTTTCTGTCAGATCCGCATGTGTAGAGAATATCCCCAGATCATAGGTTATATAATAACTTCCACTGCCGCCTGCAGACTCCTCAAGCGTGAGCTCTCCATCCTTATCCTTCCAGGTCAGAGGATTTTTCCTCCCGTTTTTCTCAAGCTTATATTCCATATAATAATGGTCATCATCTGAGGTACGGATATCCAGATCAAAATCCTCAAAATCCACATTCAGCTTCGTAAAATCATCAATCTGTTCTTTTTTCATTACTGTAAGATTTTTACGACTGGAAGAATTTCCTCCGGATACATACATATGATCTGAAGTATATGTGAAATCTTTTCCCCCTGCAAAATATCCTGCTGTGGAAAGAACAACTCCCGCTGCACAGAGTGCTGTACCTGTGATCAGCACTGTTTTTGCAATCTTATTCATTTTTATGCACCTTCTTTCTTACAAGTCTGTTAACCAGACGGCCGATTCCCATTGCACACCATTTACATATATATATGGTAAGTACTCCAACGAGGATTCCCGCACCTGCCATCAGAAATCCACTGCCGACCATCATGCAGGCTGCTGCCAGGGATCTCGCGATCAATGTCACTCCAAAGCCTGTAAGCACGATGCCTCCGGCTATTGCTGACACACCTGTAACTGCCATGGAAAAGATCACTGCTGCGATGACAAGCACCACTGCTGCCAGTACTGCAAGGCCTGCAAACAGCAGTGCAATGCTCACCGGCGATGCACAGATCACCAGAAATGCGAGAAGAATGATCTTTCCGGGGGAACGCTTCTTTCCTGCGGATGTACTGTACCCTGTTGTACTCAGGTTTCCTGAATCTGTCCGGCTATGTGCATGGGAGCTCTCTCCGTAATATGAACCTGCTGCCGGCAAAGCTGCTTTTTTTTCCTCGGTGATGTCTTTACTATCACCAACACTCTCCTGTAAAAGGTTCAGAAGCAGTTCCCTTGCCGCCTCTTTAGGTTGTCCCAGTTCTTCCATAACCTGCTGTTCATTCTCAGGTCCAGCCTCATCGAAGTATTCCGAAAAATACTCAATGGCATTGTCATAATCTTCTTTTGGAAGCCGCTTCAGATATTTCTTCAGCTGCTCCATATACTCTTTTCTTGTCATTTTCGAAGTCTCCCTTCCACAATATCGTCTATAGTATCGCGGTATTCTCTCCACTCTTTCCTCAAATATTCCAGCTGCTTCCGTCCGTCTTCTGTGATGGAATAATATTTACGTTTCCGTCCCTGAAATTCCTCTGAATAAGTTGTCAGATAACCATCCGTCTCCAGTCTGCGAAGGATCGGATACAATGTGGATTCCTTGATAGAAGCTACCATCTTCACTGTCTGGCTGATCTCATATCCGTAAGAATCCTGCTGCTCTACAACAGAAAGGATCAGGCATTCCGTCAGCACTGCAGACACCGGATAATAATACATAGGCACACCTCTTTATATAATTATTTTATATATAAAATTTTTATATATAATTATTTTACATATATAGTACCACACTTTTTCCTGTTGTCAAGCACAATTTCGCAATTGCTTTTTCCAGACTCCTTCTTTATAATATTTACAAATACAAAATACTCACCCAGAAAGGACTTGAGCTTATGGAAAAAAAGCCCCATCTGATGGCGATCGTCCTGTTTTTAACGGGTCTTATCTGTATTGGATTACTTTTTGGACTCAGCTATAAAACCTACCGGAAGATCGATGCCGTTGACCAGAAAATGGCCTCCGTGATCAAACCGGTCCAGAAAAAGCAGAAATCCATGAAAGAGGATATCGAACTTTATACAGCTAAGATCGAAAAGAAACAGGCAACCGACAAATACCTGCAGCAGCGGGCACAGACAGAAAAAGCTGTCAAAAACAACACCGGTGAACATGAACGGGCACCGGAAGCCGAAAACAGTCAGAAAACGACCAAACCCTCTGTTTTCAGTGAAGCCGGTGGTGAGGGATTCACCGATGGCGGTAATGATACCTCTTCTGCTTCCAACAACGGCCATATCGTCGGAATCGATCCCGGACATCAGGGCGAAAATGTTGATATGAGTGCCACAGAGCCGAACGGTCCCGGTTCCTCCACCATGAAGGCCAAGGCTTCCACCGGAACCAGAGGTTCCTTCAGCGGTCTCCCGGAGTATCAGCTGAACCTGGATGTTTCTCTTCTGCTTAAGGATATCCTGGAACAACGTGGATACCAGGTAGTAATGACAAGAACAAACAATGATACCGCTATCAGCAACAAGGAGCGTGCAGAGCTGGTCGCTTCCCAGGGTGCGGAGATCTGTGTCCGTATCCATGCAAACGGAGATAATTCTACAGATGTCTCCGGTGCTCTGACCATGTGTCCGTCCCAGCAGAATCCTTATGTTTCCAGTCTCTATGACAGTTCCAACAAACTATCCAAATGCATTGTGGATTCCTACTGCGCAGCTACCGGCTTCCAGAACCGCGGGATCATCTACACAGATTCCATGACAGGTATTAACTGGAGCACGATCCCGGTGACGATTGTGGAAATGGGATTTATGACCAACCAGAGCGATGATCTGAAAATGGCGGATTCCTCCTTCCAGCAGACTATGGCAGAAGGGATCGCCAATGGAATCGATGCTTATTTCCAATAATAAAAAGGAGTTTGTTTATATATGAAAAAAAATACATTTCTATATATTGTGATCGCAGTGCTTGTCATCGCACTGGCAGGACTTGGGGCACTGAATGTCCGCTCCCTGGACAAGCTTGCATCTCTCCAGACAAAAGTTAACAAGCTGCAGAAAAGTGTGCAGGAGGTTTCTGATTCTGCCGCTGAGCTCAGCAGCAAAGCCGATCAGCTGGATGCTCTTTATCCTGATGATCCTACCGTTTCCAGCGCTGCTGCCGCAGCATCTTCAGCTGAGCTCCAGGGTCCTTCCGCACAGGAAGAATCCACAGATACATCTGCAGCCTCCGATTCTTCCGAAGCTTCTGGCAGCAAGGACAGTTCTTCTTCCCCTCAGGAAGAAGGAACTCTTTCTCCATCCAGCGGAAGCACTTTCACAGACAATTCGGATTCCAGCATGGACAACCTTCTGAATCAGGTACAGTCTCTTCTTCCCACCGATAACGGAACCTGGTCCGTATATGTATGCAATCTTGCAAAAAATACCGAAGGTACCATCAACGATCAGCAGATGCAGGCTGCCAGCCTGATCAAGCTCTATATCATGGGTGCTGTATATGAGGATTATGACAGTCTTTCCTCCAAATACAGCAAGGATCAGCTGGACAATGCACTGAACTCTATGATCACAGTCAGCGACAATGATGCTGCCAATACACTTGTCAATTATCTTGGCGGCGGGGATGATGCAGCCGGAATGGCCCGTGTGAATAAATTCTGTAAGGATCACGGATACACCAGCACTTCCATGGGACGTCTTCTTCTTGCAGATAATTCCAATGGGGATAACTACACTTCCGCAAAGGATTGTGGAAAATTTCTGAAGACCATCTATCAGATCGACAAGGGTACTGCTACCGATAACAACGATACTCTGGCAGGAGCCGAATATATGTATCGTCTTCTGAAAATGCAGACCAGGAAAAACAAGATCCCGGCTCAGATGCCTTCCGAGGTAAAGGTTGCCAACAAAACCGGTGAACTGGATCACGTAGAAAACGATGCCGGCATCATCTATGACACAGCAAAGGGGATCGACCTGGTAGTCTGTTTTATGTCACAGGATCTTAACGATACCTCTGCTGCACAGAACACCATCGCACAGGACAGCCGTGCGATCTATGGATACTATAACGAATAACAAAAGAAAATATCTTTATATTATATTGGTAAGGAAAACATCATGAATCAGACAAAAGAGAAAAAAACAAGATACTTATTATGGCCTGCGCTACTGCTTCTGCTTCTTCTGCTGGCGCCGGGCAACATTGTCCGTGTGCAGGCTGCCTCTGACCAGACTGCTGTCCAGCTGAAACTCAGTCAGGGTATCCGCCGCTATGATTATGCTTACCAGGTCCTTGATCTGGTAAATCAGGAACGTGCCAAAAAGAACCGGAATCCTGTCACTATGGATAAGAACCTTCTGGAATGCGCCATGACCAGAGCAGAAGAACTGACCGTTTACGCCAGTCATACCCGTCCCAATGGTTCCATCTGTTTTTCAGCCTTTCCTTATTTTGAGGATCCAAGTGAAAATCTTGCGATCAACCAGGGAACTCCTGAAGAAGTTATGGAATCATGGATCGAATCTTCCGGACATTACACGAACATCATGAATTCCAAAAATGTTTCTGCCGGAATCGGCTGCTACTCACAGAACGGTCATCTCTACTGGATCCAGTGCTTTTCTTCTCACGCAACAGAAGCCTGCACACAGCCTGCCAATCAGACTGTGTCACCTGTTATTTCCGTGCTTCCAAAGCTGATAAATATCCATTTCAACGAAGCTTCTCCGATCACATTCACAGAAGAACAGAAAACACTGGCTATCTATATAACCTGTAATGGATTCAGCTATATGAGTTCCAGCCTTGACCCAGCTTCTTTCACATGGTCAACCGGAGATCCTTCCATTGCCACTGTGGATCAGAGCGGTGTTATCCGACTGAAAAGCAGAGGAACCACTACGGTTTCTGCCACACTGAAATCCTGCCCGGACAAAACACTGTCTGCAGATCTCAATGCATACTATGATCTGGAAAATTCCAGAGAGACTTCTCTTCGCTATACAAGTTCCTGGAACTATACCGGAAGTCCCATTACTTTTTCTCCTGAACTAAAATTCCATGGTCGTACGCTGACTGAGGGAAAAGATTATACGATTTCTTTCTCCAATAATCGTAACAGCGGTCTGGGAAGCTTCTCAATCACAGGACTTGGCTTTTATTCCGGAACTCTGACTGATGATTTCCTTATCCGGCAGATCAATCTCTCCCAGTCAGAAGTAACTTTTTCCCAGTCCTCCTATCTGTATACCGGAACCGCACTGACTCCGAAGCCCACTGTCACCTGGAATGGTATAACCCTGACAGAAAATGTAGATTATACACTCTCCTGGCATAACAATGCCCAGCAGGGAAACGCTTATGTTACTGTTTCCGGTAAGGGAAATTTCACCGGTGAAAATAATAAATATTTCTACATCGACCTTACCCCGATCACGGAAGCTGAGATTGGTGATATCCCGGATTATGAATATGCTCCTGGCAAAGAATTCAAGCCGGAGCCAACGGTCACATTAAATGGTGTTACTTTAAAGAAAGATGTTGATTATACCCTTTCTTATTATGATAACACCATGGCAAGTTCCAGAACCAACAGACCTCGTGTCCATATAACCGGTATCGGCATTTACAGAAGCGGTTTCTCCAAATACTTCACCATCAATCCACTGAAGCTCTCCGGTGAGACCATCCAACTGGCAGATCCAAACTGCAAAAGTGAAAGTGTAACCTCTTATCTGCGAAATAACCTGGTCATCACCTATAATGGCACACAACTGACCTCTGATGATTTTCGCATTACTTCTGTATACTATTCCTCCAGCAATGAGATCCTGGATTTTTCACTTTCCTATAAGCAGAATTATTCCGGTTCAAGGCATATGACATCTGTAAAGCTTTGCGATCTTTCGGATATTCCGGAACAGATCTTCAACGGCAATGCAGTAACTCCGAAGCCTACTGTAAAATATGGCTCGGACACGCTTCAGGAAGGCACGGATTATATCCTTACCTGGAAAGATAACGCCAAAACCGGCACTGGCTCCGTAACGGTTACAGGAATCAACAATTATTTTTCAAGTCAGTCCCTGACCTTTAAAATATCCGCTCCGGCACCAACGAGCACTCCAACTCCGAAGCCATCTACTCCCCCGGCTCCAATGCCATCTGGCACTCCGGCTCCTGTGATCACGAAATTAACTGCACCGTCAATTAAGGCCTCTGCCTCCTGGAACAGCTGTACGCTCCGCTGGAACCGTATAAACAATGCCCGGAACTATATTCTCTACAGAAAAGCAAATTCCGGAAAATACGCAAAGATCAAAACTTTAAACGCAAATACTACTTCATACAAAGACACAAAGATCACTATCGGAAATAAATATTCTTACGTGATCCGTGCAAGCAAAAAAACATCCTCCGGTTATATCTACAGTCCAGCTTCCAAAGCAATGACTGTGAAACCGAATCTGCTCCGTCCGTCCATAAAGCTTAAAACCCTCAAAGGAAAACAGACCCTTTCCTGGAAAAAGATTTCCGGAGCAACCGGCTATGTCATCTATCAGAAAAAAGGAAATGGTTCCTTCAAAAAAGTAAAAACTATTTCTTCCAAAAATACCAGCTATACATTTAAGACAGCAAAAAATGTTACATATAGCTACAGACTGGTTCCATACCGCACAGTAAACAAGAAGGTAAAGACCGGACCTGCAAGTGCGGTAAAAACCGGAAAAGCAAAATAACAGACTTACCGGATCGGACAAAAAAAGGATGATGCGTCACCGAAACGCATCATCCTTTTTTCAGTTCTTTTCTTCTCCCTCTTCATAGGATTTTTCCCAAATCTCGGAAAATACTGCCAACGGACAGTCTGTCAGCAGGCACATCAGAAGAAAGCACTCATATGGATTCACTATGTAGATCTCACTCATTTCGCAGCGGGCCAGGATCTCCTGGATCTCCTCCAGGAAATGGCGATATCTCGTATACGGATCATCCTCTGCCATCTCCTGAGAGATCACAAAAAACTCCAGCGTGATCAGATCAAACCGCTCCACCGGAAATTTATGGTTCAGGATATTGTTGATCCTCTGGCGGCTGAAGCGCTTCTGGCTGAAATGCTTTGCCAGAATGGATGCGGACATCTTTTTGAGATTTCCCATTTTATTAATGGGGATCCCGCTGCAGATAACCTTTTCCAGATCCGAAGCACTGATATTCTCAGGCTTCCAGATCTTTTTGCCACCGTTTTCTTCCTCATCTTCCTGATACATGGCTGCAATGATCTTCTTTGCCCGCTCCAGAAGGATCATAAATTCCTGAAAAGCCTGGCTCTTCTCTGATTTCGGATCATCATGTCTCCCTTTCAGAAAAGCCAGATATTCCAGAAGCTTTTCTTCACTGTCCAGACAAAGCCCTGTGCCATACACGATCTCTCCGGTCTTTTTTTTCACCGGAGTCATCTGTTTGTAGGTTTCTTTATATTCCTCCGCTTTATAGTAGCCAAGATGATTCCGGTAACAATACCAGTAGATCACTTCTTCCGGATTATGGAAATCAAAATCCTGCTCACGAAGCACCCGGGTCAGAAAATCTGAAACATCCTCTGTACTCATCCGAAGTCCGAACCCCAGCAGAAAAACTGTTTCACGCTTCACAGATGCCTGAGTCAGCCAGTTATTCACCAGAGAACTCAGCTTGGCTGATGTAGGTGACATGGATTTCGGTGTGTAGGTTTCCTTGAAGGATTCCACAACGATCTCTCTGTAGACTTCCTGCGGCACCTGGGAAAAAGGCTCCTCAAGCTCTGCACGCTCATACACATATCGTTTCAGATAGTCACCAAAGGAAACTAGTTCCATCTCCTTGTAAAGATAATGAAAAATAACATCTGCATCCTCATCCTCAAAGGAATCCAGACTAACAACCTGGCGGAACTTCTGTGCCGCCTTTCTTGTAAATTCAAAGTCCTTCACTGAATCGAAGGCAACTGTCTGTTCAAAATCAAGATCCTGCATTCGATTTCTCATCGCAAATTTTCTCCTTATCCCTTTTCTTACTCCCCGGGTTTATTACCGTCCGGTACTGTGGCGCTCTGCCCAGCGTTTGAGAATATTTTTTTCTTCATAGCCGCTGATCTGTGCAAGGACCAGTGTCACATTATCTCTGCCGCCTCTTTCCAATGCCTGTTCCAGGATCTTACCTACTTTTTCTTCTGCGGTCTCTGTCCCGTCAAGGATCTTCTGAAGCTCCTCATCAGAAAGCATGTCTGTCACTCCATCTGAACAGATCAGATACGAGCTTCCCGGCTGATAACCGATCTCCACGATAGAAGGCTCCAGTGCCATGTTTTCTTCCTGAAAGCCCAGATACTGCGTCAGCGGAGCTTTTCCCAGCATTTTTCCGCCGATCACATGGTCCGTGGAAATCTGCTGGAACTTCCCCTGAAAATGACGGTAGATACGGCTATCCCCAAGGTTGCAGGCATAGATTGCCTTTTCGCTGAAAGACAAAAGTGCCATGGTTGTTCCCATGCTTCTGATACAGTTTTCATTGCTGTAGCGACATACTGCCTCATTCATATTTTCGCAGGCTCCTGTCAGAAAAACCACAGGCTCTTTTTTCAGGGTCTTTTTGTTTTCTTCATAGAAGCCTCCCAGCGCTTCCACAGCCGCAGAAGCTGCCATTTCACCGCAGCTTTCTCCGCCCATGCCGTCAAAAACGGCCAGCATTGGAAGCTGCCAGTGCTGTGTATGACCTGCCAGGATTCCGTCAACCCCCTGGTTGTGCACCGGCAGGCGCACTCCGCAGCACCAGAAATTATCCTCATTATTTGTCCTCACCTTTCCGGTGTGACATGTATACGCATAATCAATCTGATAGGCCATTCTTTTTCCTTTCGTAAAAACCCTTCGACATTACTGCTGAAGCTCCACTACAGAATTACTCCAGTATTTGTCTCCCAGTTCTACATATTTGTCGTTATCGCTCTCTTTATCATGAACCTTACCATCTGCATCGATCCATCGGATCAGAAGGCCGTCCTGATAATAAAAATACTGCTTCTCATCTCCGTCCCATACATAAGTATAAAACATCTGCTCGCCCCAGTAAAAATATTCCTCATAAACGCCATCTGCGGAACTGCCGGGATATACAAGTACTTTGGCGATCTCTCCTGATCCGTTATAAAAGCGCAGGCAATCCCCCTCTGTACCTTCACGTCTATAGCTGTCCAGGGCATTTTCTATGGTTGTCGCATGGTCACGTATCGTTTCCATTGCCTGTGCGAAACTTTTATCCGAATTGTCTGCAGTACCGAAATTTCCTTTGTTCAGAGCATCAGAATCATCGGAATCTGTATACGAAGGTTCCCCGTTATCCGCAGGTTTCCGTATCGTTCGTACCGCAAGGATCCCGCCGATCAGCACAACAAGGATCCCGGCTGTTATAAGCATTCTGAAAATACCTTTCCGTTTCCTTCTGTCATCGTCATTTCCGTCATTCTCTGGCACGGATCCTTCCCACTCCTGGAGATTCTGGTCACGGTCGTCTTCCAGATCTGTGATAGAGGTAACTCTGGGCTTTACAGCTCCGGTTTTTCTTATACCGGGATCTGATTGACGGGAACGTCCTGACGGATAACCGGACAGGCTATCCTTTTCGGATGCTATTTTTCCGGATGCAGATTTCTGAGGCTTCTGTATTGTGCTCTGAGCCTTTGGCGTATTCCGGGCTGCATTTTTTGCTATTTCTCCGGCTGTCGGTTTCTCCGGCTGTATGGATACCGGCACAGGATTTTTACGTGCCTGACGGATCGCATCCGTATTCAGCTGACTCGTTCTTGCCAGCTGTCTGGCTGCACCCTCCTGGAGAAACTTCGGCATGGACTCCGGAACAGGTCTTTCCTCCACTGGTTTCGGTTTCTCATGAACTCCCTGTTCTCTGTTTGCCGCTCCATACCGGATTTCTTCCAGTGCTTCCCGAAACTTCTCAGGAGTCTGATATCGTTCTTTTGCATCATAAGCACAGGCTTTTAAGATAACGGAGCCGAAAGCCTCTCCTGCATCCACAGGTGGTGGCGGTGTTTCGCCTGACATCCTTCTCGTGAGTGCGTTTTCCTTATCTCTGTATGTGATCAGCTGTTTTTCAAGATTCAGAAACGGAAGCCTGTTATGATTCATCAGTTTATATAACACCAGGCCAAGTGCATAAATGTCCACTCTGCTGTCGTACTGTTCTCCCCTGTACATCTCCGGCGCCATATAGGAATAAGTTCCCTTTTTGGAAAGGGTACTCATGGTTTTTTCCAGTTCTCTGGCGATTCCAAAGTCCCCCAGCTTGAAATCCCCGAACCTGGATACAAAAATATTCTCAGGTTTGATATCCCTGTGGATGATGTGAAGCTGCCCACAGTATTCCAGTGATCTGCAAAGATCGATACCCAGCTTCATCACTTCTTTTTCTGTGAGATTTTTTCCCGCATAATATTCCATGAAGCTTGTGAGATATTCCATGCGGATAAAAATATCCCATCCGATCTCGTCCAGATATTCCATCACCTTGTAATCTTCTACAGATACAATATGGGAATTTCCCCGGAAATACTCCATGGTGCTTACTTCCTGAATGCACTCCTCCACCAGATTTTCAAAATAACCGCGGACAGATTTTTCATCACCGGATTCTGAGCGCACACTGTCCAGCTCCCCTTTACTGGCGGGGATTGTGATTATCTTAATTGCCGAGTAAAAAGAACGTCCCTTCTCAGTTCTCTGAGCTTTATACACTCTTCCAAAAGAGCCTTCCCCGATCTTGCTTACGATCTTCCATTCCGGCCACGGGGAAATTGGCAGTTCCTTGTCCATCGCAATCCCTCCTCTCTCAGAAAATCCCTGCTTATAAACAGAAATCTCCCTCCGGATTTCCGGGGGGAGATTTATTTATATTAGCAAGGTATATCGACTTATTCTTCTACCGGTGCAGTTTCCTCTGCTGTCTCTTCAACAGCAATGGTCTCTTCCTCCGGAGCAGTCTCAGTCTTCTCTTCCTCTACGGAAATTTCCTCTGTATCCTCAGGCTCCTCGGAAGCTGTTTTTACCTCCGGCATTCCTGTGTCAAGACTGATCTCACTGTAACGCTTCATACCTGTACCTGCAGGAATCAGCTTACCGATGATAACGTTCTCTTTCAGACCGATCAGCGGATCGATCTTACCTTTGATAGCAGCCTCTGTCAGGACTTTTGTTGTTTCCTGGAAGGATGCTGCTGACAGGAAGGAGTTTGTAGCAAGGGATGCTTTGGTAATACCAAGCATAACCTGTTTTCCCTCTGCCGGCTGTTTGCCCTCTGCCTCAAGTTTCTCGTTAACTTCCTCAACATCAAGGACATCAACAAGTGTTCCTGGCAGGAACTCTGTATCTCCGTTATCCTCGATACGGATCTTCTTCAGCATCTGATGAACGATAACCTCGATATGCTTATCGTTGATCTCAACACCCTGCAGACGATATACACGCTGAACCTCACGGATCATGTAATCCTGAACTGCACGCACACCCTTGATTCTCAGGATATCATGCGGATTTACACTACCTTCTGTCAGCTCATCGCCGGCCTCAAGAACCTGTCCATCAAGGACTTTGATACGAGAACCGTATGGGATCAGGTAAGTCTTGGAATCGCCTGTCTCCGGATCGTTTACGATGATCTCACGTTTCTTCTTAGTGTCGTTGATCGTGGCAACACCTGGGATCTCTGTGATGATCGCAAGACCCTTCGGCTTTCTTGCCTCAAAAAGCTCCTCGACACGAGGAAGACCCTGTGTGATATCTCCACCGGCAACACCACCGGTATGGAAAGTACGCATGGTCAGCTGTGTACCTGGCTCACCGATAGACTGTGCTGCGATGATACCAACAGACTCACCAACCTGTACCGGCTCACCGGTAGCCATGTTCGCACCATAACATTTTGCGCAGACACCAACCTTGCACTTACAGGAAAGGATGGTACGGATCTTCAGTTTGTCGATCGGTCCGCCTGTCTGGTTGCTTACGCCCTCTTTCATGATACGGGCTGCACGCTTCGGTGTGATCATGTGGTTTGCTTTAACAAGGATTTCTCCGTCTTTATTCTTAACTGTCTCACAGGAGAAACGTCCTGTGATACGCTCCTGAAGGCTCTCGATCTCTTCTTTTCCGTCCATGAATCCACGAACGACCATACCGGAGATCTCTGCTCTGTTCTCACAGCAGTCCGCCTCACGAACGATCAGATCCTGGGATACGTCAACAAGTCGTCTTGTCAGGTATCCGGAATCGGCTGTACGAAGAGCGGTATCAGAAAGACCTTTACGGGCTCCATGAGCGGACATGAAGTACTCCAGTACGTCAAGACCTTCACGGAAGTTTGACTTGATCGGGAGCTCGATGGTATGACCGGTTGTATCAGCCATCAGTCCTCGCATTCCGGCAAGCTGTTTGATCTGCTTATCGGAACCACGGGCTCCGGAGTCAGCCATCATGAAGATGTTGTTGTACTTATCAAGACCTGTAAGAAGTGCCTTTGTAAGCTCATCATCGGTCTTCTTCCAGGTATCAACAACCTCTTTGTAACGCTCTTCCTCTGTGATAAGACCACGTTTGTAGTTCTTTGTGATACGGTCAACAGTATCCTGAGCCTGCTTGATCATCTCCGGCTTCTGCGGCGGCACGGTCATATCGGAAATGGATACGGTCATGGCTGCACGTGTGGAGTATTTGTAACCCATAGCCTTAACGGAGTCAAGTACCTCGGCTGTCTTTGTTGCACCGTGAGTATTGATAACCTTTTCAAGGATCTGCTTCAGCTGTTTCTTACCTACAAGGAAATCAACCTCAAGAAGCAGTTCGTTTCCAGGTACGCTTCTGTCCACAAATCCAAGGTCCTGCGGAAGGATCTCGTTGAACAGGAAACGTCCCAGTGTGGACTGAACATTGCCGCTTAACACAGTGCCATCCGGCATTGTCTTATGGCAACGTACAATGATCTTGGTCTGGAGTGTGATGACCTTGTTCTCATATGCAAGAATTGCCTCGTTGACACTCTTAAAGAACTTGCCTTCACCCTTGTTTCCAGGTCTCTCCTGAGTCAGGTAGTAGATACCAAGGACCATATCCTGTGAAGGAACGGCTACAGGACCACCATCTGACGGTTTCAGAAGGTTGTTCGGTGATAACAGAAGGAAACGGCACTCTGCCTGTGCTTCCTGAGAAAGCGGGAGATGTACGGCCATCTGGTCACCATCGAAGTCAGCGTTAAACGCGGTACAAACAAGCGGATGAAGCTTGATCGCCTTACCTTCTACAAGGATTGGCTCGAACGCCTGGATACCCAGACGATGCAGTGTAGGTGCACGGTTCAGCATAACCGGATGCTCCTTAATGACGTCCTCAAGGACATCCCATACTGCCGGCTCAAGCTTCTCTACCATTTTCTTGGCATTCTTGATGTTGTGGGAAGTTCCGTTGGCAACAAGCTCTTTCATAACGAATGGTTTGAACAGCTCGATAGCCATCTCTTTCGGAAGACCACACTGATAGATCTTCAGCTCAGGTCCTACGACGATTACAGAACGTCCGGAGTAGTCAACTCGTTTACCAAGAAGGTTCTGACGGAAACGTCCGGATTTACCTTTCAGCATATCGGAAAGGGATTTCAGAGCTCTGTTTCCAGGGCCTGTTACAGGACGTCCACGGCGTCCGTTATCGATCAGGGCATCTACAGCCTCCTGCAGCATACGCTTCTCGTTGCGGACAATGATATCCGGAGCACCAAGCTCCAGAAGTCTTTTCAGACGGTTGTTTCTGTTGATGATCCTTCTGTAAAGATCATTCAGGTCAGATGTTGCAAAACGTCCTCCGTCCAGCTGTACCATAGGACGAAGATCCGGCGGGATAACCGGGATAACGGTCATGATCATCCACTCAGGACGGTTGCCGGACTCACGGAAGGACTCCACAACTTCAAGACGTTTGATGATCCTTGCACGTTTCTGGCCTGTTGCGTCCACAAGTTCTGCCTTCAGTTCTTCGGAATCCTTTTCAAGATCGATAGCCTGAAGGAGCTCCATGATGGACTCGGCACCCATACCTACACGGAATCCTTCTCCGTAAGACTCACGTGCTTCCTGGTACTCACGCTCGGTGAGTACCTGTTTGTACATAAGTCCGGAATCTGCAGGATCCAGAACGATATAGTTAGCAAAGTAAAGCACTTTCTCCAGTGTTCTCGGAGAAATATCAAGGATCAGACCCATACGGGACGGAATTCCTTTAAAGTACCAGATATGAGACACCGGAGCTGCAAGCTCGATGTGTCCCATACGCTCTCTACGAACGGCAGATTTGGTTACTTCAACACCGCATCTGTCGCAGACAACGCCTTTATAGCGAATTTTTTTGTACTTTCCACAGTGGCACTCCCAGTCCTTGCTCGGTCCGAAAATTCTTTCACAGAAAAGACCATCCTTCTCAGGCTTCAAGGTTCTGTAGTTGATCGTTTCAGGTTTTAAAACCTCACCGTGTGACCACTCTCTGATCTTCTCAGGGGACGCCAGTCCGATCTTGATGGCATCGAAAGTCATTGGCTGATATGTTTCATTGGCGTTGGTTGTTTCTGCCATGTATTCTTTCCCCTTTCTTATTCCTCATCATCAAAGGACTCTTCAAACTCGATCATATCATCTTCGTCTTCCATGTCCTCATCTTCTTCTACATTGACAAGCTCTTCTCCGCTGAACTCCTGCTTGGTGTAGCCGTGTTTACCGAAGGACTCCTCATCTCTGCGTCCTCTGGAATCGCCCTCGATGACATGACGAAGATCAGTATCTCCGTAATCAGAGGTTTCCATAATGTGTACCTCTGATCCGTCCTCGCTGAGCACACGTACATCCAGACCAAGAGACTGAAGCTCTTTAAGAAGTACCTTAAAGGACTCAGGAATACCTGGCTCAGGAATGTTGTCACCTTTGATGATCGCTTCATAGGTCTTAACACGTCCGATCACATCATCAGACTTCACTGTCAGGATCTCCTGCAGTGTGTAGGAAGCACCATATGCCTCCAGTGCCCAAACCTCCATCTCTCCGAAACGCTGTCCACCGAACTGAGCTTTACCACCCAGAGGCTGCTGTGTTACCAGGGAGTATGGACCTGTGGAACGTGCATGGATCTTATCATCTACCAGATGATGCAGCTTCAGGTAGTGCATGTGACCGATAGTTACAGGGCTGTCGAAGTACTCGCCTGTTCGTCCGTCACGAAGTCTTACCTTACCGTCTCTGGAGATCGGAACGCCCTTCCAGAGTGCTCTGTGAGCTTTATTCTCATCGAGATACTGCATAACATCCGGTGCAAGGATGTCTTTATATTTCTCACGGAATTCCTCAAAGTCTTCCGTATTAACGTAATCGTTGGCAAGCTCCAGAGTATCCTGGATATCAACCTCGTTTGCGCCATCGAATACAGGTGTTGCAATATTGAAGCCAAGTGCTTTGGCAGCAAGGCTCAAGTGGATCTCCAGGACCTGTCCGATGTTCATTCGGGAAGGTACACCCAGAGGATTCAGTACGATATCAAGAGGACGTCCGTTTGGAAGGAATGGCATATCCTCAACCGGAAGTACACGGGAAACGACACCCTTGTTACCATGACGACCAGCCATCTTATCACCAACGGAGATCTTTCTCTTCTGTGCAATATAAATACGTACTGCCTGATTTACTCCAGGGCTCAGCTCATCGCCGTTCTCTCTTGTAAATACCTTGGCATCTACGATAATACCATACTCACCGTGCGGTACCTTAAGGGAAGTATCACGTACCTCTCTTGCCTTCTCACCGAAGATAGCACGAAGGAGACGCTCCTCAGCAGTAAGCTCAGTCTCTCCCTTAGGAGTAACCTTACCGACAAGGATATCACCGGCACGTACCTCAGCACCGATACGGATGATACCGCGCTCATCCAGATCCTTCAGAGCGTCATCGCCGACACCCGGAACGTCACGTGTGATCTCTTCCGGTCCCAGCTTGGTATCACGGGATTCTGCCTCATATTCCTCAATATGGACAGATGTATAAACATCATTCTGTACCAGTCTCTCGCTAAGCAGAACGGCATCCTCGTAGTTATAACCTTCCCAGGTCATAAATCCGATCAGCGGGTTCTTACCAAGTGCAAGCTCACCATTGGATGTAGACGGGCCATCCGCGATAACCTGTCCTGCCTCAACATGCTCACCCTGGAACACGATCGGTCTCTGGTTGTAGCAGTTGCTCTGGTTGCTTCGCATGAATTTAGTCAGATGATAATCATCTTTTGTTCCGTCATCATTCTTGATAGAGATATCTGTAGATGTGGAACGAAGTACTGTACCTGCTTTTCTTGCAACAACGCATACACCGGAGTCAACAGCTGTCTTGGTCTCCATACCTGTACCAACAACCGGAGCCTCTGTTGTAAGAAGCGGAACGGCCTGACGCTGCATGTTGGATCCCATCAGCGCACGGTTCGCATCATCGTTCTGCAGGAACGGGATCAGGGCTGTAGCAACGGAGAATACCATTCGCGGAGATACATCCATGTAATCGAACATGTGCTGCTCGTACTCCTGTGTCTCCTCGCGGTAACGACCGGAAACGTTCTTATGAATGAAGTGTCCCTCTTCATCCAGCGGCTCATTCGCCTGTGCTACATGGTAATTATCTTCCTCATCCGCTGTCATGTATACAACCTCATCGGTTACACGCGGGTTGGAAGGATCTGTTTTGTCGATCTTTCTGTACGGAGCCTCTACGAAGCCGTACTGATTGATCCTTGCATAGGATGCAAGGGAGTTGATAAGACCGATGTTCGGTCCCTCAGGGGTCTCGATCGGGCACATTCTTCCATAGTGGGAATAATGTACGTCTCGAACCTCGAATCCGGCTCTGTCTCGTGACAGACCGCCAGGTCCCAGTGCGGAAAGTCTTCTCTTGTGAGTCAGCTCTCCAAGCGGGTTGTTCTGATCCATGAACTGTGACAGCTGGGATGATCCGAAGAACTCTTTTACTGCTGCAGTTACAGGTTTGATATTGATCAGGGACTGCGGAGAAATACTCTCTGTGTCCTGTGTTGTCATTCTCTCACGTACCACACGCTCAAGTCTGGAAAGACCGATGCGGTACTGATTCTGAAGCAGCTCACCGACAGCACGGATACGACGGTTGCCCAGGTGGTCGATATCATCATCGTTACCAAGGCCATACTCCAGATGCATATTGTAGTTAATGGACGCAAGGATATCTTCCTTGGTGATGTGTTTCGGGATCAGGTCGTGGATATCACGTTTGATCGCATCACATCTGTCCTCAAATGTGTCATTTTCTTCCAGAATTTTTTCGAGCACTGGGTAGTATACTAATTCTGTAACACCCAGGGACTTCGGATCCTCAAGCTCCGGCAGATAGTGACGGATATCAACCATAAGGCTGGAAAGAACTTTGATCTCTCTCTCCTCACCCTGGATCCATACGTACGGAACTGCGGAATTCTGTAATGTATCAGCAAGCTCTTTTGTAACAAGTGTCTCAGCCTCAGCAAGGATCTCACCTGTTGTTGTATCTACAACATCCTGGGAAAGCTTGTGGCCTACGATACGTTTATTGAAATGAAGCTTCTTATTAAATTTATAACGTCCGACTTTGGCAAGGTCATATCTTCTCGGATCGAAGAACATTGCCATGATCAGGCTCTCTGCGCTCTCTACTGCAAGCGGCTCGCCCGGACGGATCTTCTTATACAGCTCAAGGAGACCTTCCTGATAGTTTGTGGAGGTATCCTTTGTAAAGCTGGCAAGGATCTTTGGCTCTTCACCAAACAGATCAATGATCTCAGCATTGGTTCCAATGCCCAGTGCACGGATCAGAACAGTGATCGGAACCTTTCTTGTTCTGTCTACACGTACATAAAATACATCATTTGAATCTGTCTCGTACTCCAGCCATGCACCTCTGTTCGGAATTACAGTACTGGAAAACAGTCTCTTACCAAGCTTATCATGAGCGATCGCGTAGTAGATTCCAGGGGAACGTACTAACTGGCTGACAATAACACGCTCAGCACCATTGATAACAAAGGTACCCGTAGCTGTCATCAGCGGTAAATCTCCCATGAAAATCTCGTGTTCGTTGATCTCTTCTGTTTCCTTATTGATCAGCCTTACTCGAACCTTCAAAGGTGCGGCATAAGTCACGTCACGTTCTTTACACTGCTCGATGGAATATTTTGCATCTTTTTCATCGTATGTGAAATCGATGAATTCCAGACTGAGCTTTCCGCCGTAATCTGCGATCGGAGAAATATCATCAAATACTTCTTTTAAACCTTCGTCAAGAAACCACTGGTAGGAATCTTTCTGAACTTCGATCAGGTTTGGCATTTCCAGGACTTCTTTTTGTCTCTGGTAGCTCATACGCATGCTTTTTCCAGTTTTTACAGAACGAATTCTGTTTTTTTCCATTGACGTTTCACCCCTGTTTTTTTATTATTTATTACAACATGATCCCGCCTGACCTTTAGGCAGGCATATCTAGCCATAATATAGCATCCTCCACTTTAACATAAGAAAAAAAGTGTGTCAAGCACTTTTTTTGATTTTTTTACATTTTTCAAAAAAAAGATTCTGTTCCTTCTATACATACGATGTATGGATATCCGGAACAGAATCTTTTTTTATCACACATACTTACTTCACAATAGTATTTACTGTTACTGTATTTCCGTATTTATCTTTTGAGACAAGTTTCAGAGCAGTATTCTTTTTTTGCTTCTTTATTTTAATAACGTACTGTTTCTTTTTGTTTACGGATGATACACCCAGCTTTGTCTGTTTTCCGGAACGCCGCGCATAGGCAATAACTGTCTGGCTACCTGATGCAGTTCCGCTTATAGCTGTACTTCTTGATGTAACAGCTCTGCATGAAGGACGGTTGATGCCGGTCCATCCTTTGCAGCTTTTTACATATACCGCCTGAACCTTTCCGTTTTCACAAAATGTATTCTTTTTCATGACCGGTATTACAGATGCATATGCATAAACACCATTCCCCGTATTTTTCTCCGCACGGTTTCCTGATACTTCGGATACTTTTGATTTCCAGAGCAAAATACCACTTTTTGCATTTGATGTCACACGATTGCTTTTTACCCTGACTCCGCCGGCCACATACTCAATTTTCACGCCATGATTTTTGTTGGATAAACAGGTATTACCAAGAACATTATTGTTCTTTCCTGCATTTACACGTATTCCCGAGCCGGCCGCTAATTTAACAGTATTCTTCTGTGCAGTGGATGAAGTATTTACAGATTGCAGATAAATTCCATCTCCGCCTGCTCCGGAAACAGTATTCTGCTCTACAAGATTTCTCTGTTTTGATCCTGCTGCATAGACAGAACCGGAGAGATAAATTCCCGTATTTGCAGTTCCGGACACTGTATTCCTGCTGATAACGCTTCCTCTGGAATCCTGGGCATAAATCCCAAAATTGGAATATGAAGAAGTTTTTTTCATTGTTACCTGATTATCTGTTACGGTATCTGTGTCAGTAAGAGATATGCTGATTCCGTTTCCATATCCGCTGATCTGATTATCTTCTACAGTCACACCTTTCACCGGATATATCTTTTTAGGGAGCACAGCTCCATCTTTTTTCATATTATAGCCTGAAACTTTTATACCACTGCAGATCCATGCAATTCCACCAATGCTGGTAGTTCTGGCAAGACTGATGTAGTTTCCTGCCACACGAAGATTCCTGTTTTTCAGCATGTCCGGCCCATCATCATAGCCTGGCGTCTGGTGTGTATTGCTGCTCACAGAAGAAATGTCCACTCCATTTCCCACATTTACCATGGTATTATTTTCTGCTGTAGAATCTTCATAATTCATAAACCTTATACAGCGTTTTTTTACATTATGGAAAGTATTATTCGTAACTGTGATCCTTTTATATGTTTTTCCGGACATCATACTGTGCGTTCCCAGCCCTGTAAAGACATCTTCGAACACATTTCCATCGATCACAAAATCTTCACAGGTCGTTCCATCATAAGGTCTGTACTGCGGAAAAACATTGCTCTCATCTGTACAGCAGTCGATCTGAATACATTCCTGTCCGCCTTCCACATAATTCTTATAATAGCCACTGAATGTACAGCCTGTGATCTTGGCATTTTTCACTCCGCCAAATTCCAGAAAATGAGATTTCAGATTATTAAGAAATGTAGCATTTTTAATCGTAACATTCGTAGCATGTCCAATGCAAAATCCCACAAATCCGCCTGGTGCATCCTTATTTTCCACACACTGATAATTGTAGTCCCAGGTTCCTCCATCGATCACAATGTTGCGATATCCATCATATCCGCCTTCTGAATCTTTGGTATTTCCAAGACGGAGGATCAGATGTTTGGTGGTAGACGTTTTTGTAATATTAGCGTCTCTTGCATATAAGTACATATTACTGTACATGCAAAGTGTACCTGTCAGTTCATAATTTCCCGGTGGAATTATGATCTTGCAGGGATTTTCATCTGTGGCCTGATCTTTCAGTTCAAGAAACAGTGTGTTCAAGGGTGCTGTGATATCCTGTCCTTCCTCAACTTCCAGAGTCACAGTCTGATAAGTTCCAAGTTCTCCATCTGAAGCATCTCCTGCGGAAAAATCCCCAGCAGCATTGGCATCATCTGTAAAATCAGCCTGTGCCTGACCTGCGCCTTCATCAGCTTTATTATTATCCGGCTCTGCGACGTTTTCTACATTACCGTTTTCCTGCTGAAGCTGAAGTTCTTCGGAACCGTTATCGCCGTTCTCCGTTCCTTCGGAAAAATCTGCCGGCAATTCTCCGCTGATACTGCCATCTGCTGTCTGAATATCCTCACTGCCAGCTTCCGTTGCTGCATTGTCAGAAATATTCTTATTTGTGTCAAAATCTCCATCTGTGCTTCCATCTGAAAATGTGTCTTCAGTTGAATTTTCCGATATTTCCTCATCCCCCGGTGCCTCTGATACATCCACTGCTTCTACAGCACCTGACTCTATCTTTGTCCAGGATGCCTGTGATGCAGGAACCACACTGCCATCGTTATCCAGCACAAGCGGATCCAGATCCTGTTCCGGCATATTTTCCTCTTCTTCAAGCTCCTCCTGCTGCTGCATTGCAGCTTCCTGAGCCCGAAGTTCATCCAGAGGATTTTTCACGTTTACAGTTATATTTTTTACATTTTTTCCAACAGACACTGTCCTGGCTGCCGTCGGAAAAGAAACTCCTGTGATTCCCAACGCAGCAGCAAGGATACAGGCCATTATTTTTCGTTTCATATTCCATCCACCCTTTCCTGTCTCCTTTATTATCCTTTCTTTTTCTTCAAAAAGCAAGATTTACCCTGGATTTTTTCACTAAAAAAGGCTGCTGTGCCGCCGGTAAACCGGCAGCCACAACAGCCTTTAAAACTTCTGATCTGATCGGATTATTTAAGTGTAACCTTAGCTCCCTCAGCCTCAAGTTTAGTTTTGATGTCCTCAGCCTCAGCTTTGGATGCGCCCTCTTTAACAACCTTCGGAGCACCATCAACGATAGCTTTAGCCTCTTTAAGTCCAAGACCTGTAACCTCACGAACAACTTTGATAACTTTAACTTTGTTAGCGCCAACCTCTGTAAGCTCTACGTCAAACTCATCTTTCTCCTCAGCTGCCTCGCCTGCTGCACCTGCTGCTGCTACAACAACACCTGCTGCTGCGGAAACGCCGAACTCTTCCTCACAAGCTTTTACAAGGTCATTTAACTCTAATACAGATAATTCTTTGATTGCTGCAATAAATTCTTCTGTTGTTAATTTTGCCATTTTAATTTCCCTCCATTTATAAATTTTAATTAATAATCATGCGGTCGTTATGCCGCCAATTGCACGTTGCTGGGATTACTCAGCAGCTGCTGCGTCAGCTCCGCCGTTCTGCTCTGCGATCTGATTAAGCACACGAGCGAAGTTTGCGATCGGAGACTGCATGCTTCCAAGCAGTTTTCCAAGAAGTTCCTCTCTTGAAGGAATTGTGGACAGTGCCTGAATTCCGGCCTGATCATTGTAGTTACCTTCAACTACACCTGCGATCAGCTCCAGTGCCGGGAACTGTTTTGCATATTTAGCAAGGATTCTTGCCGGAGCAGTTGCGTCTGTCTCGGAGATAGCGATCGCATTTGTGCCATGTAAATGATCACTGAGGCTCTCAAATGCTGTACCCTCGAATGCACGACGCATCATGGTATTCTTGTATACCTTGTACTGAACACCAGCTTCTCTTAACTCTTTACGAAGAATTGTATCCTGCTCAACTGTAAGACCGCTGTAGTTTACAAGTACAACAGACTGTGCGTCTTTAATGCTGTTAGAGATCTCTTCTACGATTGGTTGTTTCAGTTCTACTTTTGCCATGAAATGGTACACCTCCTTATAGATTTTGTATACCGCCGTCGCAATAAGTCAATCTGTTTAAAAAAAGACCTTACTGCTTCGCAATAAGGCCTTGTGTAATCTTAACTCAGAATACTTGGACCTCGGTAGGCGTTTTGATCCTTATGCCTTACGGCACCTACTGTCTTCGGCAGCGTTCTTAGGTACAATACCATAACAGTGCCGGGTGTGTCAAGTATTTTTTAAGATTTTTTCAAAATTATTTAGTACCAAAAATACGGTCTCCGGCATCTCCAAGTCCCGGGCAGATGTAAGCGTTCTCATTGAGCTCTCTGTCAAGGGAACCGCAGTAGATCTGTACATCCGGATGTGCCTCATGGAGACGTTTCAGTCCCTCAGGAGCTGCGATGATGCACATAAACTTGATATTCTTTCCGCCCTGTTTCTTGACAAAATCAATGGCAGCTTCGGCAGAACCGCCGGTTGCAAGCATCGGATCAACGATCACTGAAATACGCTCGTCAATAGATTCAGGAAGCTTACAGTAATACTCATGGGGCTCATGTGTTACCGGATCACGGTAAAGTCCCACATGTCCGACCTTTGCAGACGGTACCAGTGTGAGAATGCTGTTTACCATTCCAAGTCCTGCACGGAGGACCGGGATCACTGCCAGCTTCTTACCTGAGATCATCGGTGTCTTACAGGTTTCTATCGGTGTCTCGATTTCCACTTCCTCTGTAGGAAGATCACGAAGCGCCTCATATCCCATCAGGATTCCGATTTCCTCCACCAGTTTACGGAACTCGTTTGTTCCTGTATTTTTATCACGGAGCATTGAAATTTTGTGTTTGATCAGCGGGTGATCCATAATATAAACATTTTTCATTTTTTCCATCGTGATTTCCTCTCTTTGTCTGTGTTTTTTGTAAAGCGAAACTTCTCATTCCACTCTGCTTCATACACCGGAACGCAAGCCTTTCGCTTTTCTGTATTCATCTTTCTACATTATAATATATATGACACTTTTTCAAAAGGGGGAAAAACTATTTTCCCTGGCGTTCCAAAACCTGATCGATAGCATAAGCCACACCAAACTCATTGTTGCTCTTTGTGATGTATTTTGCTGCCTTTTTGATCTCCGGAACTGCATTTTCCATTGCAACGGTTGCGCCGAAATCCATGGAGATCATGGAATAATCATTAAGGCTGTCACCAAGAACCATCACCTCATCCATGGTATATCCCAGAGACTCGATATATTCTTTCAGCACCGGGCCTTTCTGCGCCTCTACTGCTGTAATCTCCTGATTATATATAAAGGAAGAAGCCACTGCAACGGCTGGATTTTCTTTCAGCTCATCGCTGAGTTTCTCCAGCTGCTCCACATCTGCCGCAAAAATGAAGATCTTATATACCGGCGCACCGCTGCTCTCCAGGGAACGGATATCGGAAATCCCTTTCGTGTTTCCGGCGATCCTGCGGTACTGCGGGGATTTCCGTACAATCTCCTCGCTGGTATCTATGTCCATATTGAAAAGACGGATCTGCTGAATGATCCCGTCTTCAATTTCTTTCTTTGTTCCAATACGGTAATCGTAGCGATCCGTAAAAAATGCCACAGATACCGGGTATTTTTTTGCCGTATCATAGACCTCCTCACACAGCTCAATAGAGATCGGTGTACTCTTTACAACCTCCTGCTGCGGATTCCGTACTTCAGCGCCGCTACTCACCACATAATCACAGGTCAGCTCTGTTCCCTTCAGCTCCTCCATGGCACCGGGGAAATTCCGGCCGGTGGCAACCATAAAGCGGATTCCCGCATCGCAGGCACGCCTGACCGCCGCAAGGGTTTCCGGTGCGATCCTATGGTCATCACCAAGAAGTGTGCCGTCCATATCACTTGCAATTACTTTTATCATGAAAAATTTCTCCTTTTATCTGTAAAAATTCCGGTCAATCATTCGGATCCATAGCATCCATAGCAAATATGTTCTTTTTTCGGAGAAATTATATCTTATATTATTGCAAAATACAATGATTTTTGCGACAGGCATATGCCTTTCTGATTTCAGAAATACATGGTATAATGAGATTTCATAAATCTGTCCGATGTCGGTCAAGCGTATATCCGCAATCCGCGTCGCTGCTTGATCCGGTTAAGTGAATAACCCCATCCACATGTACTACATAGATTTGCATCAAATAAATGCTCTTCAGTTAAGTCAGTCAATCAGAAAACAGGAGAATATTATGTCAACTTATTTTTTTCATTCCAAAAGAAACCGCTCGCATTCCCGTTTCTTCTATTTAATATTGTGCACAGTCCTTGTCTGTCCAATGCTCCTTTTCACAGGCTGCGAAAATATCACGGATGCAGATACATCCATCACCGGAAATGAGCCCATCAGTATCAGCAGTATCAAATTGAATACAGCTGTACAGATCACAATTTACGATTCTCAGGATAAAGCTCTCCTGGATGACTGTCTGGCACTGTGCGATAAATATGAGCTGGTCTTCAGCCGGACAAATGAGAAAAGCGAGCTTTATAAATTAAATCACCGCAAAGATACATCGGATAAAGATCCCAATGCTGACGGGCAGACTACTCCATATCCGGTCAGCGGCACAGCAGACACCTGGCATATATCCGAATACCTTGCTGCTCTGCTTTCCCAAGGACTTTCTATCACCAGGGAGTCCGACGGTGCCTTTGACATCGCCATTGCGCCTTTGACCTCTCTCTGGGATTTCACAGCAGAAGACCCGAAGGTTCCGGATGATGCAGCTATTCAGAAAGCACTCCCTCTGTGCAGCTCCGACGGCGTCACCATTGACGGGCAGGATATCACACTTCCCTCTGATGACATCCAGTTCGATGTAGGCGCCATTGCCAAGGGCTATATCGCAGACCGCATGAAAGATCTTCTGGTAAAAAAAGGGGTAAAGAGTGCCATCATCAACCTTGGCGGCAACGTCCTCTGCATCGGCTCAAAGCCTGACGGCACTCCCTTCAAAGTAGGCATCCAGAAGCCCTTTGCAGATCGCAACGAAACCGAAGCCGTTATGGATATCACCGGAAAATCTGTTGTATCCTCCGGAATTTATGAGAGGTGCTTTAAGCAGAACGGAAAATTATACCATCACATCCTGAACCCCAAAACCGGCTATCCATATGACAATAGCCTGATCTCTGTGACAATCATCTCCGACCAGTCTGTGGACGGCGATGCCTTAAGCACCACCTGTTTCGCCCTTGGTCTGGAGGACGGACTGAAATTTGCGGAGAAAAAAGGAGTGCAGGCCGTTCTTATCACAGAAGATTATGAACTGCATTATACTGACGGATTCCAGGATGAGATCAATGTCACTGATGTGGAATCCTGAACCATGAAATCTTTTTCAGTAACAACCAAAAACCTTACGGATAGACCATATTTGTCACATAAGTCTGCGGATAATCTTTCAGAAGATTTGCCATTGCTGTCTGTGTCGTTGAAAATGGCTAGGATGGACCGTCCCACAGACATTCATAATCTGCCTCCGTACCGTGGATGTCTCTGTTCCGCAGTTGTAGGGCCACAGGGGGAGGCAAAACCTTCCGGATTCACAATCTGCTCCCAAGCTTCTTCATATCCCTTATCCGGAAGTTCAAAACACCATGGGATAAATCCGAGCAAACAGTGATCTTCTGGAAGCAGATAATGCCGAAGATGGCCTGAAGATCATTCTCAAAGAGCATCCTGACATTATTATCACAGATATGAAAATGCCCGTCATGGACGGAATACAGCTCTAAAAAAAGCCGGAAGAACTTCACATCGACAGCAAAATCAGTGTGATCAGCGGATTCAGCGATTTCAAATATACAAGACTTGCGATCCAGGCCGGTGTTATTGATTACATACTGAAGCCTGTTGATCCCCAGAATTTGAACAATGCGCTTTCAGCCACAATTTCTCAGTTGGAAAGTGAAGCAGGCAAAACTGGGACTTCCGATTCTGCTTCATCACCCGAACCCTGCTCTGCGTTCACCAGTAGGGTAATCAGTGATGTTTTTGATTATATCAATGCACATTATCTGGAAAATATCTCCCTGGCCGATATTGCAGAATCTTTTTTTCTAAGTAAGGAGCATCTGTCCAGATTGTTTTAAAAAAACGTCAGAATCTTTTTTCCTATACTATGCAGTTGAAGCTCACCGAGGCGAAACGGCTTCTGCCGTCTACGGATATGACTCTCGACGACATTGCCTGGCATCTTGGTTTCAGCAATGGAAATTACTTCAGCAAGGTTTTTAAAAAGAACTGTCAGATATCTCCCAGTGAATACCTGAACGTACAGCTATAGTTCTTCAGAAAACTTTTCTCCGATAAAAAGTAGCTGTAACTGAGCGTATTCGTTCAGTTACAGCCACTTTATTCAATATTATTATATTCAGTTATTGATCATATCTGGCCAGGAAAGAATCTCTGCAGAAATCTTCTCTTCATAATCTCCGTCAATGTCCTCACTTCTTCCAGCCGCATAAATATTGGTCTCGGCACCCCAACCGTTGTCCTCGTATTCCCATACATGGAATTTCAGTCCACGGAACATGAAATCCAGACTTCCGCAACCATCTTCCTCTGTGTATTCGAATTTGATATTTTTTTTGTTCAGGGCATCCTGTACTTTCTGTAAACGCATATAATATCGCTCCTTCCACGCCGAAAATCTTCCTTTATACACAAAGTATAACATGTTGTGATTTTTGACACAAGTCAAGGATGAAAGTGCCTGTGAGCTACGGATATCTCAGGCCCAGTAGAGTCTCATTCCAAACTCATGGCTCATACGGTCCGGATGCCCATCAACTCTTGAAAGCAAAGTACAGATATCCTGATAGGTATTCTTTGCCATACATTTACCGCTATTATCAGAAAGAATTAGTGTAAGGTTCCACTTCTCGCCTTTTCCGTATTCTTTCTCAAAGGTTTTTACCATGACACGGCTGTCTGCCGGAACTTCTGCTTTAACACTTCCCTTTTCCACCAGTTCTCCGTTCAATGTTTCTGTAATGATCCATGTAAGTTCACACTCTCCCAGAGCTCCATCTGTATCATTTACAATATACAGACTGTCCAGATGATCTTTGTGCTTTGCAAAAACACCCACTGGTGCGTTGCTTTCCAGTATAGCCTGAAGACCCTTTTTGGGAATTCCCCACCAGTCATATAAACCGTAGAAGCTCTGAGGACACAGGTCGATAAACATAAACTGTACATATCCTGAGCAAGGTTCATATTTCTGGATCCTGTAATGCTCTGTATAATATTTCAGAAGCTTATACTGATATTCCTGGATCTTCGGGATATCATCCACCAGTTTTTCCAGACGATAATATACCGCCGGAACAGTTTTCAGATTTTCACTGCTGCCCGGTGCATCAAATCCGTACTCTGTATTCAGCTTTTCTGTCTGCTCATAAATATCTGCATATTCTCCACCGCTTAAAGAACCCAGATAATTGTGGCTGTCCCCGCTAAGCGGATCATCTTCGCAGAAAGAACCCTTGATGATCGGTCTGCCCGGATCCATCTTCTGTACCTCCCTATACAGAGCAGGTCCCGGATTTTCCTCCATAAATCTCCTTCTCACATTTCCATCCGGATCAACACATCCCGGTTCATTCATAATGATCCAGCAGATCAGAGACGGATGATGCTTCAGAAGTTTCACATTTTCTCTGTAAACATCTGCAAATCTCTGCGCCCATTCATCTGTTGAAGGATGCGTCCAGTTGTACTCCGAATCCTGAAGAACTGCAATTCCCAGCTCGTCACACAGATCATAAAAAACTTCCTGCTCTGTGTGGACATGTACTCGTACCAGGTTAAAACCTGCCGCCTTTACATTAAGAAGATCTCTCAGGTACCGTTCCCTTGTCATTGCGGAAATATAACAATCCGGAAAATAAGAGGTTCCTCTTATATACAGCTTCCTGTTATTAAGCCAGAATCTTGTTATTTTTTCATTACGCTCAATCTGAATGTCCCGGAAAGCAAAATTCGTTGTTCTGCTGCTCAGTATGTCTTTTCCCCTGCTTAACGTAAGTTCTGCCTGATACATCCAGGGATAACCATGATCCCATGTGGACCACAGTCTGACATCTTCCACTTTAAGCTCACATTTAAAGCCTGTCTCTGCTTTCTCTGCCATTATCTGAACAGTTTTTTCTGCCTTTATAAGACCGGACTCTTTTTCCCGGATCTTTACATTAAAATCATATGTCTCCCCGGATTTCAGACCTCGCGCTTCAGTTTCCACATATACGTCTGCTTTCTTTCCATCTGGATCCAGTTCATACTTCAGATCTGTCTGATCTTCCAGAACACCTTCTTCTGTCAGGATCAGCTCCACTTTTCCGTAGATTCCTACAGGATTTACATCTCTCTGGATAAATGTATCAGAATGTTCGTAGGTACCTTTTACCATATTTCTTTTTACCAGGGTGGTTCTGGAATCCTGTGCATCCAGCTCCACCTCATCATCCCATGGAGAACTTACCTTTACAATGAGATAATTTTTCTTTCCAAAAACAAGCTTATCTTTTACATTAAAGGAAAATGGAGCGGAATATCCTTCATGCTCTCCAAGAAATTCTCCGTTAAGCCATACTTTTCCATAATAATCCACATTGGTAAATTTAAGGACAGCATCCGTAACTTTCTGATCCGGAACTTCAAACTCTGTTTTGTACCACCAGGGTGCCTGATTGAAATATCTCAGTTCACGCCCGAAATATGGCTGTCTGGCATAGATAAGCTGCAGATGTTTCAGTTCCTCCAGTTCCTCCCATTCAGACACCTGGGAACCTACGGAAGTATCTGCTTCCCTGGCAGCATAAAGCCCGATCTTTTCCCCTGTATCATGAACATCCTGCAAAATTTTCCATCCTTGTTTCAATTCAATCCTTGTTTCCATTTCAGCCTCCTAACTCTTGACCGCACCTGCAGCCATACCTTCGATTATGTTCCTGTTAAGAATAAAATACACGATCAGTGTAGGCAGGATCGATATTACGATCGCCGCAAATGTACTTCCCCAGTCCACTCTTCCGAACTGCCCCACAAAGTCATTCAGGCCAATTGGAAGAGTTTTCATATCAGAAGATGAGATAAACGTATTGGCATAGGTAAATTCATTCCATACAAAAACAAAATTGTATGTAAGAACTGTCATTGTAGTATTTTTAGCCATAGGTACCACGATCTTGCGGAATGTGGTTCCCATTGTGGCACCGTCAATAACTGCCGCTTCCAGAAGAGAATCCGGCATAAATTTAAAAAATCCGGTGTAAAGATAGATACACATTGGAAGTCCGAACCCGATCTGCGGAAGCACCAGTGCCCAGTATGTATTTCTCAGTCCGATCCTGTTATAAATCTGGAACATGGGTACAAGGCAGGAAAAAATAGGCACCATCATTCCAAACAGGAAAAATGCCATCAGTGCATTGGCATATTTTACCTTTACCTTACTGATCACAAATGCAACCGGGCATCCCAGGACTACGATGCCAAGAAGTGTGAGAACTGCCACAACCGTACTGTTAAGAAAATATCTTGGAATGGATGAGATCGTCAGTGCGCTGATATAGTTTCCAAGATAAAATCCTGATGGCAGGGCATACTGTGCAGTATATGTCATTTCATCCGGTGTTTTCAGACTGGAGCAGATAACCCAGAAAATAGGGTAGACCTGTATCATGACAAAAATAAGGATCACTACATAGAACACAGCACGAATAGGTATATTTTTTCTTGATTTTATCATTCTGACCCATCTCCTTTCGCCGATCCCAGGCATTTCTGTATAATCCCTACTGCTACCAGACATTCAATGACCAGAAAAACGGACAATGTACTTCCATAGCCAAAGTCAGCCGAATTAAAAGCGGTTTTATACATATAAGTTGCCACCATCTCTGTTGATCTGGATTTATTGTCAAGAATATAGAATACATCAAAGGTTTTCAGACAACCATTTACAAGCATTACAATGACAATGCTGAATATATTTTTCACCAGTGGAAGCTTTATGTAACGATACTGTTGAAAAACATTGCAGCCATCCATTGTAGATGCCTCGATCACATCCTTTGATATGGATACAAATGCGGAATAAAAAATGATCATGTACAGACCACAGTATTTATATCCATCGATCAGGGTTATGGTTATCAGCGCTGTATGGGAATTTGCCAGCAAAGCGATAGGTTCCATTCCCAGTTTTTCCATCACATAGCAAACCAGACCCTGGGGCTGGACAGAAAGCATTTTGGAAAAAATCTGGCAGATCGCCATAGATGAAATGATACATGGAATAAAATAAATAACCCGCAGAATATTTCCACCCTTGGAAATATGTGTAAGCAAAATCGCCAGGATCAGTCCTGCACATAACTGGAACAGACTTCCCAGTACAACAAATTTAAGATTATTTACAACAGCCTCACGAAATGTCTCATCCTGAAACATCCTCACATAATTTTCCAGTCCGATAAACTTCATATCACCGATTCCATTCCAGGAAAAAAGGCTGTAACCCATTGACCACAGAATTGGGATGATAACAGTAAGAATATATATGAACAGTGCAGGAAGAACAAACGGTAAAGGCTGGATTTTATTTCTGGGCTTCATATCCTCTCCCCTTTCATACGCAGATGCAGATAAAATTCCGCATCTGCGCATTCTATCAGTTATTCTTCAGTGTCAAAATAATCAGATGCATACTGTTCTACAGCTTTGTCCATGTTTTCACAGAACTCTTCAGGAGTTGATTCTCCCATTCCAAGGCTTGCCAGCTCTTTTCTGTAAACCTCGTTTGTAGAAGGATCCAGACGAACATCCCAGCACTGGGCAAAAGTGCCACAGTTCTCAAGATCACTTAAAATCTGCTGTGTAAGCTCCGGCAGCTTCTCCGAATCACTTGGCATCATGGATGGAAGCATATTGAACTCATACATTGCCGTATCAGCAAAATTATCCCATACATAACTGATGAAATCTTTCATCTCATCACTCATGGAATCCTTGAGAATGGCAGTTCCGATTCCACAATTCGCATAGTAATCATTTTCTCCCGTAGCGGTTCCCTCGCTGTCTACAGGAAGTTTGAACATGGAAATATCATCTTTAAGATTTCCCTCATCATCTGTAAGATCCGGTGTATCCCATGTTCCGGTGTATAACATTGCCGCACCACTGTTCAGAAACAGATCCATCTGCGCGGTAGTATCTGAACTTGTCCATCCTTCACTGAAATACTGGGCTATATCCTGTGTATACTGGGCTGTTGCGATACCTGTCTCAGAATTAAATTTTTCTTTTCCCATTCTTGCATTGTCAATGAAGTCATTTCCTTCCAGTCTGAAAGCCTTAAATGCCGGATAACGCATGATCATGTCGTAATTTCCTGCGGATATCGGGGTCATTCCCGCATCTTTCAGCTTCTTGCACACATCCAGGAGATCTTCCAGTGTCTGGGGTGTTTCAGTAATTCCGGCTTTTTCAAACATGTCTTTGTGATACCAGAAATACTCTACATTTCCCTGCCAGGTCATAAGGTAATTGCTTCCGTCACTGAGTTTCGGATAATCCAGTGCAATACCAAAGAACTTGTCTTTGATACCCAGTTCATCATAAAGGTCATCCACACTGTAGATCAGATCTTTTTTGCAAAGGCCTTCAAAAAATGCCTCCGGATCTGCATCAAACCAGTCCGGCAACTCATTGCTGGATGCAAGGATCTTGATCTTCTGAAGATATGTTTCTCTGTCTGCAATAGACTCTACATTGAATTCAAAATCCGGGTGATCTTTTTTGTAATCTTCTGCAAGCTTCTTCAATGTTTTTAACGCTGCATCTGTTTCGCCTCTGGCACTGATATAATTGATCACAAGTGGTTCGGAATCCTCTTTTTTATCTGCCCACACATTCATCATGCTGAATGAAGAGAGACACATCATTGTGGCAAGTGTAGCAGCCATCACTTTTTTTAATTTCATTTTCGTCCTCCTTTTGGTACATTTCTATTCATCCGGATTGAATATTTTGTTCCGCTTTCCTTATCGATGAGACCATTATATTAAATCCGTCCGGAAAAATACATGGAAAATCTTCGCTGTACCTGGAATATTTTCTCCAATAATTTCCCAACACTTGTGAGAATTTTTCCCTTATTATATAATGTAGCCAATAAAATCAGGAGGGGGATTCCATGATAGAAAATCTGAAAAAAAAGGCGTTTCAATTATTTTTAGGAATCAGTCTGAAACGCAGGCTTTTTATTACATATCTGCTGCTCAGTTCTCTGATACTTATGCTTACTTCCGTGTTTTTTTATACTGCCTCCAAAAAAGTACTGATCAAGCGTGCCGCACTTTCCAGCCAGCAGCAGCTATCCCTGATCACCAGCAACCTTGGAGAAAAGATCGATCATATATCAAACTATGCCATCACCCTTTCCATCAACAGCAATATCGCCGATGTTTTAAAAGAAAACCCTACAGTTCCCGAAAACACACTGGAACATTTTCTGGTAAATTCCGAACTTACAGACCAGGCCCAGCGTATCATCGGACTTCACAAAAACATCTATGCCTGGGATATCCTGGATACAGAAAACCACTGGTTTCACAGCAGTACCACAGAAACAGATCAGCTTGATTCCATTTTAGATCCCGAAGTCCTTGACAGCCTTCAGACTAATCTGGCTTTTCAGTTTCTCGGACCCTTCCAGATAAGCGGGGAGCCAACCTTTGTAGCCTTAAAAAGCATTACAAACATTGATAACACCAAATATCTGGGCGCCCTGGTCCTTCTGATCAGAGAAACAAATATTTCCTCTGCATTCCGCGACCTTCCGGACAGCTCTTCCAGGGATTTCTATATTACTGATGAAAATGGACAGATACTTTCCTCTTCTTCATCCGAAGGTATTTATAAAGACTTCTCATCCTATACAAAAATCAGTTCAGAGAATTATAAAACCCTGACAGAAACCTACAGGCAGTTTTTTTCCGTAGACGGCACTAACACTCTTTTTATCTGCAAATCCTATCCTGACCTGAACTGGAATGTGATCAACCTGATTCCTCTGGAAAGTCTGCCTCTGGATCATATGGTGATCCTGCACAATATTCTTCTGATCAGCATTGTAGTGTTTATTTTATCTGTATTTTTTTCCATATTATGTACAGGTACTGTCACCGCACCTATACAGAGACTTGTAGAAAAAATGAAATCTGCGTCTGCCGGAAAGCTGAATATTTCTGCCAGTTACTCTTCAAATGATGAACTTGCAGTTCTCTATAACCAGTTTAACCTTATGATGCAGAAGATCCAGACATTACTTAACGATATCTATGAGGAACAAAATGCCAAACAGAAAATGGAAATACGTCTTTTACAGTCCCAGATCAATCCCCATTTTCTTTATAATACTTTAAACACCATCAAGTCTCTCATAGAACTTGACATGAATGATACCGCAGTAAAAGCAGTGTCTGCCATGTCATCTTTCTACAGAAACTCTCTTTCAAAGGGACAGTTTATCATTCCTCTGCGCCAGGAGCTGCTTCTTACAGAACAGTATCTTTATATCCAGAATCTGCGGTATATGGATTTTGTTGATTACGAGATCACCTATGAGCCGTCCTGGGAGGATCATGGGGCAGAGATACCCAAGCTGACCATACAGCCTGTTGTGGAAAATATTTTTGTCCACGGACTTACCAGCCAGATATGCCATATTCACTTAAATGTTTCTATCAGAAATGGTACCATCTGTATTTCTGTTTCTGATAATGGTTCCGGTATCCCGCCGGAAAAACTTGCCGAACTTAACCGTTCTATCAGAGACTTCAAAACTGCCCGACATTCTTTCGGGCTTCCAAGTATCAACCACAGGATTGCTCTTCTCTACGGTGAGAATTACGGACTCACCATCGAAAGTTCACCTGAAAAGGGAACCACTGTAACCATAGTAATACCTGACAAAAATCTGATCGAGGGGGAAATATAAAGTGAAAACACTTGTAATTATTGACGACGAAGTTTTTTTCAGAAAATCTCTGATCAATTTTCTTGAAAAACAAAACCTTTATAACATTGCAGGGGAAGCTAATAACGGACAGGCCGGAATCCGGCTTATTGAAAATGTTAAACCCGATATTGCCCTTGTGGATATATCCATGCCGGTTATGAGCGGTCTGGATATGATCGCAGCTCTTGGAACAGACTGTCATACCAGGTTCATCCTTTCCACAGGATACGAAGATTTTGACTATGCCAAAAAAGCTATCTCTCTTCAGGTCCGCGGATACCTCCTGAAGCCATTGGATCACCGGGAGCTTATGGAGACACTCCAGAAAGTAAGTGACGAGATCGATCAGGAAAATTCCAGAAACAGTTATGTGAATAATTATTTTCAGTTCCGCGATCTGTATACACGGCAAATGCAGCTTAATTTCTTCCAGAAGGTGATCAGCGGAACAACCATTTCCCCGGATGATCTGGAAAAAATTCCGGTTCATAAAACTTCCGATTATCTTACCATTCTTATGGAGATCCACAATGCCAATCCGGAAATATGGGATGAAAAAGGTGATTTTTCTCTGCTCCACACCATCCTGGAAAATATATGCAGGGAAATCTTACAGCCTGTGTGCAAAGAGCTTATTTACATTGACTATTCTCAGATGAGACAGTATATCATCATGGAAAAAAGCTCTGATTTTTCTTTTACCGATCTGGAACAATCCTGTCTCAGACTTGCCGGGATATATGATAATATCGCACAGATTTCCACTTTTTTCTGCTGTGGAACACCTCATGAAGGCGTGGAAGGAATCCGCTATTCCTATGAAGAGGCTCTTTCTGTTTTTCATAACAGAACTGCGTCTTCTTCCGGATTTCTTTATTTCATGCCCCAGTCCCATTCCGGTGATTTTACATTAAAGCCTCTGGTTTATAATGATATCCTGATCTTTCTGCGCCAGCAAAATTCACCGGCTCTCTGTAAATATATTGATGAATATTTCAACGATATCATCACCAAAAAAATCCATATCCGGCAGACCTGGAGTGTAGCTGCTGCTTTTCTTACTGTACTTGACGGTTTTATCACGGAGTGCAGTCAGCGTGAAACGCTTTTTCCTCTTCTGGAAAACGCCCTGAATACTTACCAGAACTGCCAGAGTGCCCTGCAGTTAAAACAACTGCTCCAGTCTACCTGCAAGGCAGTTCTGGATTCTCTTGCTGATGAAAAAAATCCGCGGAAGTCAGCTCTTGTATCCCAGGTTCAGGAATATATCTGTCTGAATTTTAATCATCCGGATCTTCGTCTTGAAACCATTGCTTCCCATTTTTTGTCAATCCCCAGCATCTCTCTGCTGTATTCAGTCAGGAATCCGGAGTTACACTTACCTCATATATCAATGTCTGCCGCATGAAAAAAGCCAGACAGTTTCTTCTGGAAGACAGCCCTTCCATTCAAAATGTAGCTTCTTTATGCGGATTTTCTGATTCCGGATATTTCAGCAAATGTTTCCGGAAATATTACGGAATCTCTCCAAAAAACTTTGTATCCCTGACTGAAAAGAACAGTTATCCAGGTTCTATCGGCATATGATCTTTATCTCATTAAAGCGTAACGTTTCACCGCTTTATCTCATTAAAATTACATTTTACTCTAACATATGTTTTATGTAAAATGCAAGTTCTTTTTATTGTGCAATATCCCGGAATGTGTTAAGATAAAACCTGCGACTTTATACAAATAGCAGTTTACCATACTGCAATAATGAGGTGAGTTATGAAAGAAAGAGAAAAACTTGGATCCCGTCTGGGATTCATTCTGATTTCTGCTGGCTGTGCCATCGGAATCGGAAACGTCTGGAAATTCCCTTACATGGCCGGACAGGGCGGTGGCGGCACATTCGTACTGTTTTACCTGATCTTCCTGGCCCTTCTTGGACTTCCTGTTATGACTATGGAGTTTTCTGTTGGACGTGCCAGCCAGAAGAGTCCTGTCAAAGCATATTACGCACTGGAAAAACCAGGACAGAAATGGCACATCCATGGATATATCACTCTGATCGGATGTTATCTCCTGATGATGTTTTACACCACTGTTACAGGCTGGATGCTGAATTACTTCTATATGACAGCCACCGGTAAATTCCAGGGACTTGATTCCGACGGTGTTGCAGGACAGTTTACCAACATGCTTGGCCAGCCCGTTACTATGGGATTCTGGATGATCGTTGTTGTTATTGCAGGTGTTTTTGTCTGCTCCCGCGGTCTTCAGAACGGCCTTGAAAAAGTTACCAAGGTTATGATGATCTCTCTTCTGGTGATCATGGTTGTTCTTGCCATCAACAGTTTTACCATGGATGGTGCCAAAGAGGGACTGAAATTCTACCTGATCCCGGATTTCGAGCGTATGAAAGAGATCGGTATTATTTCTACCATTACCGGTGCTATGAACCAGGCATTCTTTACTCTCAGCCTTGGTATCGGTGCCATGGCGATCTTCGGAAGCTACATCGGAAAAGATCATGCACTGCTTGGTGAATCCATGAATATTGCGCTTCTGGATACTTTTGTTGCGATCACCTCCGGACTTATCATTTTCCCGGCATGTTTCACATTCAATGTTGACCAGACTTCCGGACCGAGCCTGATTTTCATCACACTGCCGAATATTTTCAACCACATTCCGCTTGGAAGACTGTGGGGAAGCCTGTTCTTCATCTTTATGTCATTTGCAGCTTTCTCTACCATCCTGGCTGTATTTGAAAATATTATTTCCTGCGGTATGGAGCTTACCGGCTGGAGCCGAAAAAAATCCAGTCTTGTAAATGCCATCGCCATCATCCTTCTGTCTCTGCCATGCGTACTTGGATACAATGTATGGTCCTGGGACTGGCTCAAGGTATTCGGCGGCGCAATTCTCGACCTTGAAGATTTTCTGGTAAGCAACATTCTGCTCCCGCTTGGTTCTCTTGTATACCTGCTTTTCTGTGTTTCCAAACGGGGCTGGGGCTGGGAAAACTTCACAGAAGAAGCCAACACCGGAAAAGGCCTGAAGATCCGGAAATGGATGCGCGGATACATCACTTATATCCTGCCGCTGATCATTCTGTTTATCTTCTTCTTTGGTCTGTACGATAAGTTTTTTGCATAAAATAAAACTTTAAATAAAACACCCCTGACGGATATCGTATGTGATTTACACACGCGATTTCCATCGGGGGTGTTTTTGTTGAGTCAGGCGGATATTCACAGCCTGCATTCTTCCCGATACAAGCAAGTCCCCTCACTGCGTATTGCTTTTCGTAATTGAAGCAGGGAACTTACTTGATTCAGTTAAGAATTTTACCTGCCTAGCAGCTCCAGTACTTCCTCTCTGCTGATCAAAGCCTGGCCGATTCCCTCGCCGCTTAAGATCTCATCAGCCAGTTCCCGTTTTCTTTCCTGAAGAGCCCGGATTCGTTCTTCTATGGTGTCTTTCATAAAGAGGCGGTAGACACTGACAACGTTCTGCTGACCGATGCGGTGGGCGCGGTCTGTGGCCTGGTTCTGCACGGCAAGATTCCACCAGGGATCATAATGGATCACGATATCTGCCGCAGTAAGATTTAAGCCTGTTCCTCCTGCTTTCAATGAAATGCAGAAAACAGAAGTATCATCCTCATTAAATGCATGTACCATCTGCGCCCGTTTTTCCTTGGAAGTAGCCCCCGTCAGCATATAAAAAGAAATCTTTGCTTTTTTCAGACGGACAGCCAGCACATCCAGCATGGTAGTAAACTGGGAAAACAACAGGAGCTTATGTCCGCCATTCACCGCATTCTGAACCAACTCCATGCACATCTCCAGCTTGGAAGAATTCCCTTTGTATCCTTCATATACCAGTCCTGGATAACAGCAGATCTGCCGCAACCTCGTGATCTCTGCAAGGATCTGCAGTTTAGAAGTGCGAAACTCCGCATCCGACTGCATCCCAAGCATCAGGCGAAGCCGTTCCGTATGGGCCTCATACAGCTCCTTCTGCTCGCTTTCCAACGGGGAAAACATATCTTTTTCCAGCTTATCCGGAAGATCCTTCAGCACATCCCTCTTCAATCTCCGCAGCACAAAAGGACGGATCATTTTCTGCAGACGCTCCATCGCATCGGAATTGCTGTACTGCACAGCTGGAAGCTCTATTTCCTTGCGGAATTTCTCATAAGAATACAAAAATCCCGGCATCAGAAAATCAAAAATACTCCACAGCTCACTAAGCCTGTTCTCCACCGGTGTACCGGTCAGCGCAAGCCTGAATTCCGACCGGATCTCCTTCACAGCCTTTGCCACCTGAGTTCCGTGATTCTTGATATACTGCGCCTCATCAATGATCTGCACAGCAAAATCCAGGTTCCGATAAGCCTTCAGATCCCGTTTCAGAAGGTCATAGGAGGTGATCAGAACCTCCCGTTCTCCCGCATTTTTGATCAGTGCTTTCCTCTCCTTCAGATCACCAGTCACAACGGTAGCCGGAAGTCCCGGCGCAAAACGTTCGATCTCGTTCATCCAGTTAAACACCAGCGAAGCAGGCGTTATCACAAGGACACGTCTGTTTTCTCCCGGCGCAGATTCCTGAAATTCTGACCAGAGAAATGTGAGCACCTGGAGGGTTTTTCCAAGTCCCATATCATCTGCCAGGATCCCTCCAAACTGATTATGCTTCAGAGTTTTGATCCAGTAAAAGCCCTCTTTCTGATAGCCCCGGAGGATTTTTTCCTGCTCCCTGGGAATCTGAAATTTATGTTCTTCCATTGTCTGCATGTTCCGGATCAGCGCACGAAAGGCATTGTCCTTCTCTACCTTGATCAGATCGCCGCCCTTCAGCTGACTGTCCAGATACATAGCACGATAGGCCGGAACCTGAGTCTTTCCTTTTTTCAGTTCACGATCACTGATCTGCAATCCATTTTTCAGAGCAGAAAGTTCCCTGAGCTGACCATCGGAAACATCCAGAAAGCTGCCATCCTTCAGGTGGAAATATTTTTTCCTGCGATCGTACCTGGAAAGAATATCAAAAAGCTGCGCCTGATCCATCCCCTCCACATCCAGATCCAGGTTCAGAAGTCCGGCTGACAGAGAAACGCCAAGACGGATGTTTGGCAGCTTTGTCACCCTCATCTGTTTAATGGACTGGGAAATATAGACAGCTGCAACTTTCTGCATGGCGGGGATTCCTTCAGTAAGAAGCTGGTAGAGCTTTTCTTCGGAAGCTTTCACACTGTCGGGCTTCCCTGAACCTTCCCTGCACAAAGATTCCAGTTCCTCGGCACGACAATCCAATGCCAGCTCCATCCGCTGGTCATCATATCCGTTAAAATATTTTGACAGCAACGCAAACACACCAAGCTCTCCGGGAATATCCCTGGTGCGGGCAGACACATCTCGGTCAAAAACCGAAAATTTATCCTTCCCGTAAACAGAAAATGCCTTACAGGTGATCCAGTCACGCTCCGGCGCATCCAGATAGATCTCATATGCAGCCTTGTAGCATTCAAGACCTGTTTCTTCCGGGAAATCCCTGAGATCACAGTGAAAAATTTTTTTCAGGGAAGGAAGCAGCTCACGCACAAACGCGGGCACATCCGGTTCATCAATAAAGCCTCGGCCTGCAGGAAGCCGCTCCAGACAGGCAACAAATTCCTCCACTGCTCCAAGCTCCTGCCTGGAAACCAGATATACCTTCGCATTATCAAAATACATATGATACCGTATGCCTGTCACACTATATACCGGCGCGATCTCAAGAGATAACCCCTGATCCTTCTTCCGGATCGTCAGCGTCCTGTCCGGAATTTCTCTGACAGAATGCCATGTTGTCTCCGGATCATTGTTCATTTTGAACTTGAAACTTTTTTCGCCAAGTATAAGAAGCAGATCCTCAAGTTCTTTTCTGTCAACGGTAAGATCCCTCACCTTTTCCACAGCTATATCCTTCAGCTGTTCATATCTGGACATGTAAGTGCCGTGATGATTCTCGACCCATTCCCGGATAAAGGACAGCACGCTTCTGGATCCTTCTGAAAAGGCTTCATCGGAATGGATAAATTCCAGATTTTTTCCATAAGAAACCTTCGCATTATGATCCAGATTCCACACAAAGGCCAACACATCCTTGAGGATATATTTTTTCTCACAGCCAACGCGGAATTCCACGGTAAAACAATTTCTCACAGAATTAAATTTCAGGCAGGTTTCCAGCTCCACCCTGCCAAAATACGGATCCCCGGAAAACGGAAGCATACGGCTGTATAGCTGACGATTAAGGAGGCTTTTCAGCTCAACGGTGGTTTTCGTTGCAGGCTGCCCTGGTCCGGATAAAGCAGCCGGAAATGCTGTTCCGCTGAATAACTCTGCCTGCTTCTGTTCCTCATCCTGCTGTCTGCGGATTTCCACACGCTCATAGGCCTTACGGTCTCCATATTCCAGAAGCACTGCCACGCAATGCTTACAGATCCCGGAATAGCTGCGAAAGGCCGGGCAGTCACAGTATGCTTCTTTTATGCGGTCCGCTTCTGTATCATACTGAAAGCCTGTATTGTATACATTACGCCCACTTCCCTTCACTGCTGCAGATATTTTATCCACAGCTCCTTCCGACTTAATATCCAGCGACTGGATCCTCTTTCCGGTACGGTAAATATCAAGGCCTCTCTGATATGCCGTTATATTACAAAGTGCCCGTATGGCTGTTCGTTTAAGCATGCATCTTTCCCTTCTTTTCTTATCGCGTTTCTTCCATTATAAAAGGAGACCTGCACTGTGACAAGTCTCCTTTTATTTCGTTATTTCAAAACCGCACCCTCATCTGCGGATGACACCAGTTTCTGATAACGTTTCAACCATCCTCCTTTTACCCAGGATTCCGGCATTTTTTGTTTTTTTCTTCTCTCTTTAAACATTTCTTCTGTAACCCTGGCATTAATACGGTAATGAACCATATCAATATCAATAAGATCTCCATCTTCCAGCAATCCAATCTCTCCACCAGCTGCAGCCTCCGGAGAAACATGTCCAATGGAAGCTCCTCGGGATGCACCTGAAAACCTTCCATCTGTCAATAATGCAACATCTTTATCCAACTGCATTCCAGCAAGAGCAGAAGTAGGAACAAGCATTTCTCTCATTCCAGGGCCACCTTTAGGTCCTTCATAACGGATAACGATTATATCTCCACGTTTTATTTTTCCACCATAAATTGCTTTTACAGCATCATCTTCTCCGTCAAATACTCTGGCCGTGCACGTATGGATCAACATTTCCGGTGCTACCGCACTACGCTTTACCACACAGCCATTTTTTGCAATATTTCCAAAAAGGAATGCCAGTCCACCGGTATTTGAATACGCATTCTGTATCCTCCTGATAACTTCCGGATTTCTGTTCACTGATGAAGATATATTCTCTTCCAGTGTTTTGCCCGTCACTGTCAGTACTTTTGTACATAACAGTTTCTCATCAGCCAATTCCTTCATAACTGCTGATACTCCACCGGCTGCATCCAGTTCTTCCATATAATGTTCTCCGGCTGGTGCCAGATGGCATAGATTTGGAGTTTTCTCACTGATTTCATTAAAAACTTTAAGATTAAGTTTTATTCCTGCTTCACAGGCAATTGCAGGTATATGAAGGGAACTGTTTGTAGAACATCCTAGCGCCATATCTACTGTTATCGCATTTCTTAATGCCTTTTCAGTAATAATATCACGTGGTCTTATCTCCTTATTTACCAGATCCATAATCTTCATACCACTATGTTTTGCTAAATGTATTCTTGCCGAAGCAGGTGCAGGAATTGTTCCATTTCCCGGAAGTGCAATTCCCAATGCTTCACAGAGGCAGTTCATGGAA
The DNA here is from genome assembly GCF_008679485.1 of Blautia sp. LMAG:89. Taxonomy (NCBI): domain Bacteria; kingdom Bacillati; phylum Bacillota; class Clostridia; order Lachnospirales; family Lachnospiraceae; genus Blautia; species Blautia sp. LMAG:89. The sequence goes on from NZ_NANC01000004.1 coordinate 769,387, forward strand.
TTTGCAGTAAACATTCCTGCGCAGGAACCACAGGATGGACAACTCTCACACTCCCATGTTTTCAGTTCTTCTTCACTGATCTTACCTGACTTAAAAGCTCCAACAGCCTCGAACATCTGTGAGAGGCTGACATTTTTCCCGTTTACATTTCCTGCATACATGGGGCCACCAGAGCAGACGATTGCAGGAATGTTCAACCGAACTGCTGCCATGACCATTCCAGGTACAATCTTATCACAATTTGGTATAAGAACCATACCATCAAAACAATGGGCTGCCGCCAAAGTTTCCACAGAATCTGCGATCAATTCTCTGGAAGCAAGTGAATAATGCATTCCTTTATGTCCCATTACAAGTCCGTCACAGACTCCTATCGCAGGAACTACAACCGGCGTTCCACCAGCCGCATATATTCCGGCTTTTACAGCTTCGGCCAGACGATTAAGATGCATATGTCCCGGAATGATCTCGCTCTGCGCAGATATTACTCCGATCAACGGCTTATGGATTTCTTCTTCTGTAAATCCCGCCGCATAAAGCAACGATCTTTGAGGTGCTCTTTCTGCACCAGATTTCATAATATCACTATGCATTCTTAATTCCTCTTACTCATAATATTCATACGCCCCTTCAATCGCATGAACAAGATCTACGATCAGTGAATTATACGGAACCGGAACCCCGTATAATTTTGCCTGTTCCACAATTGCTCCATTGATGACATCAATTTCTGTTTTAATTTTTCTTTTTCGATCCTGATACATGGATGAATATCCATGCTCAAGTCTTTTACAGGTCTGTTTTACAGATTCCAGAACCTGACGCCGGTCAAAATATGTCCCGTCTTCTTCTGCTACTTCTATCGCTTCATAGATCAGACGTTTGGCAAAGTTCCAGGCATACTTATCTTCTATCATATAGCTGATTGGAGTCTGAGCAATAGCTGTAAATGCATTGATTGAAAGATTTACAAACAATTTATCCCATATAATGCGCTGGATATCATCAGAAACCAATGTTTCCAGTGAACTTTCTTTCAGCATTCCATCCAGTTTTTTCAAAAGTTCATCTGCATGATGATTGCTTCCAATTGTAGTCACACCACTACCAGTATGTCTTACTACTGCCGGTGCCTCCGAAAATGCATTATGCTTGCTGGTTCCAATAATAATATTTTCTTTTCTGGCATAGCGTTCTATTTTTCTATCATTACCAGCTCCGTTTTGAAGTGTCAGTACCATCGTATCTTCCTGAAAAAGTTCTTTATTCTGTTCCAGTGCATTTTCAAGATACGTTGATTTTACAAACATGATCACTACATCCGCTTTTTCATCACATTCTCCGGATATATATGCTGAAATATTGTTTTTGTAATTCTTTTCTTCCCCATTCTCTTCTTTTACCACAATGCCCTGACTGTTAATCCTGTCAACTACAGTTCTGGATGTATCAACCATGATCACCTGATTCTTTTCACTCAAAAACGCCCCATACAGACAGCCCATTGCGCCGGCCCCAACAATAATAATCTTCATAAAATATCTTCCTTTTTTATTATTCCTTTTATCCGGCACGATGCCAGTGATCTATGTACTGACATCGTGCTGAACAAACGCTTATTTAACTTTTTTCCAGTTATATAATTCATAATCAAAATCAAAATCAACCCGGCAGCCAGTGATCTTTGTTGAATCATAAGCCGCATATCTCATACCTGATGAACAAAGCGGAATAACTGGCCATTCTTTCCATAATTCTACTCTCAGCTTATCAAGAATCTCTGCAACCTCTTCATCCGATTTAGAAGTACGTCCCTGAACGATCAGATCATCAACTGTATCAGAAGACCAGTATGAAAAGTTTGTAGACTGAATAGCCTTACTGCTCATAAGATAATCGTACCAGCTAAATGGATCATTGAAACAACCATTTGCGTTTAAGAATAAATCTCCATAAGTACCTGCCATTACCTGGTCATTCAGAGCAGAGGCATTGCATGGATTAATTTCAAGAGTAATTCCAATCTCTGCCAGCTCACTCTGAACAAGTACTGCCACATCCGGGAATGTTGAAAGATATTCAGTGTTATAAGCCAGGGACAAAGTACATCCATCTCCGTATCCTGCCTCTTCCATAAGCTGCTTTGCTTTATCCAGATCTCTTTCAATCTGTGGCTCATCATCATATCCCGGCCATGTAGCATAGTTCAGAGAAGACATCAGACAGCCTGCGCCTTCATATACATAATCTCTCAGATCCTGTCTGTTTACTGCATAGGAAATAGCTTCTCTTACCCTTTCATCTGCAATCGGAGAAGACTCATTCTGATCGCTCAGATTACACATCAGATATACTGTACGCATTTCATCCTGCTCGATCATATCAATTCCGTCTGTTGCTTTTAATCCTTCTACATCTGTAAAGTTGATCACATCATTATAATCTACATCGCCAGACTGCAGTGCAATAGAGGCTGTACTTGGATCGGCTATTATATCCATAACAACAGTTTCAAAATCAGCTGGTGATTTATAATAATCCTGATTTGCTTCAAGCGTCAGATGTGATCCGCTTACAAATTCTTTTATTTTGTATGCACCGGTTCCAGCACCTTCTATTCCATTGGAAAAAGATCCTCCAGCTGCTTCCACTGCTTTTTTATTACAGATACTTCCTGCTGAAGTGGAAAGCATATTAAGAAAATATGCATATCCGTAGTCCAGAGTAATCTTTACTGTATCGTCATCAACTACTTCCGCACTTTTCCATGCAGTTGTAAGTGCAGAAATATTCGGAGATGCAATCGCCTGATTAATAGACCAAGCTACATCTTCTGCAGTCATCGGATCTCCATTGGTAAACTTCACATCCTGACGCAATTTAAAAGTATACTCTGTTCCATCCTCATTAACTTCCCATGATTCTGCAAGATCCGGCTGAATTTCTCCGTTTTCATCCACACTTACAAGCTGATCATATAACTGATAATAAACATTAAAATTATCATAGCCTTCCCATGGATCAAAACTTGTTACCGAACTACGTACTACATGAATTTCTGAAGAGTCTTCTGATTTTGCACTTACGCTTAATGTACTTCCAACCAACAAAGTTGCAGTCATTGCCAGCCCAAACATGGCTGATATATATTTTTTTCTCATATTTATCTTTTCCTTTCTTAGTTAAAGTTTTACAGAATACACGCAACTGTATGTCCAGGGCTGATTTCTTTTAACGGTATATCTTCTTTTTTACACCTGTCAGTTGCATAAGGACATCTTGCTGCAAATCTGCATCCCTTTGGCGGATCGATCGGGCTTGTCAACTCACCCATGAGCAGTGACTGTGACAGTTTTCTTCCATGCAGGCTTGGTATCGGTACTGCATTCAGCAATGCCTGTGTATAAGGATGTGCCGGATTTTTGAAAAGCTCTCTGGATGATGCATATTCCACACACTGTCCAAGATACATGACCATAATATTGGTACTGATATGCTTTACAACACTAAGATCATGTGTAATAAACATATATGTAAGTTTCTGCGATTCCTGAAGATCCATAAGAAGGTTTAAAATCTGAGCCTGAATTGAAACATCAAGTGCCGAAACCGGCTCATCGCAAACAATAAACTCCGGATTCATTGCAATTGCTCTGGCAATTCCTGCTCGCTGCCTTCTTCCTCCATCCAGTTCATGCGGATAACTGTATGCATACATTTTTGCCAGTCCTACTGTTTCCAGAAGTTCATCTACTTTATCATACATCTCGTTCTTATTCTTGTATGTTTTAAAAATCTTAAACGGTTCTGCAACAATGTCTGCGATTGTCTGACGAGGATTTAATGACGAATACGGATCCTGAAAAATAAGCTGCATATGTTTTCTCATTGCAATCATCTTTTTTTCAGAATATCCTGTGATATCCTGTCCCTCAAACAAAATCTTCCCTTCTGTAGGTTCCAGCAGCTTCAATGTTGTACGTCCCAAAGTAGATTTTCCACATCCGGATTCTCCAACAACTCCCAACGTTGTACCTTTTTCAATCTTTATATTAATGTCATCTACCGCATGCAGCTGTCCTTTTCCTGTATTAAAATATTTTTTCAGATGCTGCAATTCTATACAGTTTGAAGTGGTACTGTTCATACTTTTCCCCTCCCTTCTCCAAATAAATGACAACGGATAAAATGTCCTTTCTCAAGTTCATTCATTGTCGGCATTGTATCACATCGTTCTGTACAGAACTTACACCTTTCTTTAAACGGGCAACATGTTCTTTGCACAGTAGGATCCGCAATCTGGCCTTCAATAGGAATCAGGCGGTCTGTTTCTTCGTCCAGTTTCGGAATAGAGTCAAACAACCCCTGTGTATACGGATGTCTTTTTCCACTGTCAAAAATATGTTTTACCGTACCACATTCTACAATCACTCCACCATACATTACCACCACTTTCTGGCATGTCTGTGCAATGATTCCAAGATCATGAGTGATGATGACCATAGCTGTGTTGATCTGTTTTTGAAGATCCAGCATCATTGTCAGTACCTGCGCCTGAATCGTTACGTCCAGAGCGGTTGTAGGTTCATCTGCCAGGATCAGTTTGGGTCGGCAGGCCAGCGCGATTGCGATCACAATTCTCTGCTTCATTCCACCAGAAAACTGATGTGGATATTCACGTTTTCTTTCCGGCGGAATTCCTACCATTTTCATAATCTCATCAACTTTTTGTTCCAGTTGATTTTTATCCAGATTTTCTGTGTTATGCAATTCCAGTATTTCCCGGATCTGACTTCCAATCGTCAATACTGGATTCAAACTTGACATAGGATCCTGAAAAATCATGGAAACGGCAGCTCCCCTGAGAAGTCTCATATCTTCAGGTTTTGCATGCAGTACATCTACACCATCCAGAAATATTTCTCCGTTTGTAACTTTACCAATATGTTCTGGAAGAAGTCCCATAACACTAAGCGCAGTAGTTGTTTTTCCAGCACCGGTTTCTCCTACCAGACCAAGTGTTTCTCCCTCATCAAGGCTGATATCCACACCATTTACTGCATATACCTTGCCCTCCATAGTACTGTATTCTACAAATAAATCTTTTATTTCCAAAAGCCTTTTTCCCATTTTTCCTCTCCCTATCTCTTTAAGGTTGGGTCAATTGCATCCTGAATACCATCTCCGATCAGGTTAATTGACACTACACTTAATATAATCGCGATACTTGGAACAATAGTCAGTATTGGATATGTCCTTAAATACTGTTTTGCGTCAGACACCATAAGACCCCATTCCGGTGTCGGTGGCTGTGTTCCCATTCCAAGAAAGCTAAGACTGCAGATACTCAGAATCTGAGATGCCAGAAGAAGTGTTGCCAGAACAATGATCGGTCCGATTGCATTCGGCAGTACCTGAACCAATATTGTTCTTGTCTTTGTAGAGCCACAGGCTGTTGCAGCTTCAATATAATCCTGCCCTCTTACAGTCAGGACAGATGACCGTACTACACGCGCCACAGGGGCAATCGTAGCAATAGTAAGTGCTATTACCAGATTTACCAATGAAGTTCCCAATGCAGTTACAATAGTCATTGCCAGTAGCAGAGATGGAATACACAAAATCATATCCATGGTACGCATAATTACATTATCTACTTTTCCGCCGCTGAATCCGGCTACTGCTCCCAACATTCCACCGAGCACCATAGATAAGAAGACTATTGTCAGAGATGCAATCAGTGTAATCCTTCCTCCAAACAAAATCCTCCAAAATGTTGATCGTCCAACCTGATCTTTTCCAAACAGCGATGAAACACCATCCGATAATCCCGGATTTGCATACCGATCTGTCAGATCCTGAGCCACTGCATTCTGATAATTTCCAAAGATACTTGTACCAATAACAAGTACCAGAACTATTCCCAGAATAACCAGTCCAACTACTGCCAGTTTATTTCTGCAATATCGTTTCCATATCTGGCAAATTTGTCCTTTTTTCTTTCTTCTACCCATGATCTTTCAGACCCCCTTTATGTACTGTGCTTTGATACGCGGATCGATAAGTGCATATGCAATATCAATTATCATGTTAACAATACAGATCACTACTGAAATCAGTATAATACACCCCATTACTGCCGGAGTATCTTTTGCAAGAATACTCAACTGAAGATAATTTCCAATGCCATTCATGGCAAATACATTCTCTACAACTACAGTTCCTGCAATCATTCCTGCAAAAGAAGTACCAAGAGAAGTAAGTACCGGTAAAAGTGCATTTCTGAGACAATGTTTAAAGATAATACTGTTCTCTTTTGCTCCTTTTGCCCTTGCAGTTCTTACATAATCCGCGCGAATCACTTCCAGCATAGACGATCTTGTTAAACGCACAATTGCTGCAAGGCATCCGCCAAATACCGCGATACACGGCAATACAAAATGCATTGGTGTACTGTCACCGGATGCCGGAAACCATCCCATTTTTAAAGAACAGAATAACATAAGCAAAAGTCCCATAACAAACTGCGGAACGGCCTGTAGCAGCATAGCCACCGCCTGAACCGACAAATCAAGTACACTATATTGTTTTACAGCCGCATAAACTCCTAATGGAATTCCCAGAAGTGCTGCTGAAAACAGACCAATTATGATCATTGGAAATGTTACCTTTGAGCAAATCTTGAGGTCTTCTGCTACTACTGTGTCCTTGCTGTAAGATCTCCCCAGATCTCCATGTACCAGACCTTTCATGTAATTAAAATATCTTACAAGAAACGGATCATTAAGTCCCCATTCTTCTCTTAATTCTTCTACTGCTTCTTTTGATGCCAGATTTCCAAGCTTATTTCTTGCTGGATCACCCGGTGTAAAAGAAAGAATTGCAAATATAATAAAGGTAATTGCAATAACGATTGGAATACACATCAATAATCTTTTAACTACATATTTAATCATTTTTTATTCCTTTCCGTTTTCATTTTCACTTTTCCATAACCATCTGAGACTTTCCGGTAAAATAGAAATTCCATACCGTCCGGAATGCGCTCCTGGTCCTATTACCAGTTTCACCTGATAATCTCTGTATTTTAATGCAGACTCCATATCCATATTGGCAATCTTCCAGTCTCCAAAACATGTATTCAGATCATGTTCTCCTGTCTGTAAAAACACTCTGAGATCTCTTTTTTTCCCTTTGCGGATCATTGATGGAAAATGATATCCACCACGAATATTTGTAAAGCTTCCAACATGAGTTAAAACTCTTGCAAAAATATCATTTCTATTCCATGCTGCCGCAAAAGCAGCATTTCCACTGGAAGAGATTCCACAGATTCCATGATCCCAAGCATTATTGGAAATTTTATAATTTTTTTGAATTTCGCTAATGATCTCTTTTTCAAGAAATTCCGCATAACGTTTATCAATGGAATCATATTCTATGCTTCGGTTATCCGTTCCACCATATCTTGGAAGTCCCGGTCCCCTGTCACCTGGCGAAATAAAAAGTCCTATCATTACAGGAATTTCTTTTTTAGCAATCATACTATCCAGTACTTCCGGCACTTTATCCTGCACATACCATCCACCATCCAGAAATACCATCAGAGCTACTTCCTGCCCTTTATACTGTTCCGGCACATAAAGCCAGTATTTTCCTTTTACTCCAGGGTAGATTTCACGACTTTCCCAGTCATGTTCTGTTACTGTTCCTCTCGGAACTCCTTCTGCTGGTGTTGCTTCTGGGGAAAGAAGATAATGCTCCTCTTCATAATCTGCATAGTCATAGCAGGCAATATCTTTTTCAGGCACATTGTTCCAATCTTTGTATTCAATACCATCCTGACCCCATTGCTCTTCTTTTACGTTCATTCTCTTCCTCCTTTTTGCTTCGTTCTGGTCTTTTTGTACAAACCATATGTATTTATCCGCCTCTTATATATGCATTATAACAAGTCATAGTTCTGCTTGTTATGTGGTATTCTTTTGTTTTGGTGGGATATTTTTGTTATTTTTGTAGGAAAAACACAAAAAAGCAGCGCCGCTGTATGGTAATTAAATTTCCTCTCAGCAGTACTGCTTTTATTTTCTGTTTTTATAATATTTCCTAATCTTTTCTTCTAAAGTTAAATACCAGAACTCCAAGCAAGATCACGGCCTTTACAAATCCAGTACTTCCCTGATTCAGTCCCAGAATACGCATACCATTGTCAAAGATTACCAATATCAGTGCAGCCATCAATGCACCTTCAATCCTTCCACTTCCTCCTCTCAATGAAAAACCTCCTGCACAACAGGCAATCAAACTGTCACTCATATATTCTGAACCGGAAAACGGAGTTGCTACATGACTGTAGCCTATGGTAAATGTAGCAGTGATCGTCATCATAAAAGAACAAAGTATATATGCCAGTATCTTTACTCTTCTGCTGTTTATTCCAATAAATTCAGCTGTTTCAAAATTTTCTCCAACCACATGTAAAAACCTGCCTGGGTAAGTTTTTTTCAGCAACAGCTTACTGACACTATATGCTATAAACAGTGCCAGAAATGCTGCTCCAAAAATCTTGTTTGATTCTCCCGTCCAAAACTGGAATATCTCCCCTTCTCCTATTATTGAATGGCCACCTGAGATCGTATAAACAAGACCATTCAGAATAATCATCATTCCAAAAGTTTCAACTGACGGTTCAATTTTGAAGTCTATACTGATACTTCCATTCAGATACCCTATAAGCATTCCTGTCAGCGTGGCAATAACAAATGCTGCCGCATAAGAAAACTGAAAACGTATAATAAGAATTGCCATCAGCATACCGGAAAATGCAATCTGCCCACCTACTGAAAAATCAATTCCACCAGTAAGAATAACAAAACTCATTCCAATTACAACCAGTCCTAACATAGAAAAACGATATAAAATATTCAGCATATTATTCAAACTGAAAAAATGACCCGTTATATATTCTAAAACAAACATTTCAATAACAGGCAGCAAAAGCACAAAAATGGGCTTCCTTGAAAATTTCTTTTCCTTATTTTTCATTATTCTTCCTGTTCTTTCTGATAATTATATACATTTGTAATAGTAACAGGAATATGAAATGTTTTACCTGTTTTTCCATCCAGTGAATTATTTTTCCATGCATAAACCGCATCTGCCCATTTTCTTGCTTCATCTCCCAGAAAAACAGTTCCTTTCATAATACTTCCCTCCGCAATTTTTTCAAATGCCTGTGAGGTTCCACCACATCCAAACACTCCCGTATCACCTCTGGCCTTCCCCATAATCCGAAATGCTTCTACAGCAGACAATGCATAACCATCATTATATGCTGCTACCATTTTCAATTCTGGATATCTTACTAACAGACTTTCCAGATAGCCCGATGCATCCTGTCCTGTTCCGTCCAAAATCGCAGTTTCTACTATTTCGTACTCATTTTCTGTCAGTTCTTTAAGTCTGGCATTCATCGCATCTGTCAGTTCTGTCATATTATCATTTATATAAGTCCCAACAGTAGCAATCTGACTGTTTTCCGGAAGATTTCTTTTAACCCATGAATAGCTTGTCTCCGCAATAAACTGTCCCGCTTTTCTATAATCCATACGAACAAGATAATCGTAATTGCTGGTTTCCGTACCAATAGTTATCAGTCCAATTCCAGCCTCCATAACTTTTTTCTGAATCTCAGCAGCGGAATCATCAAGAGGATACATACAAACTATATCCATTCCTTCTACTATACAATTTTCCAGAATCTCCTTACATGTCAGCATATCCTTTTCATAACTAACACACTCAATATTATAAAAACCATATCGTTGCAAATAATCCTGCAGATGATCAGCCAGACTTGCTTCATAATCCAAACTCAATGTAGGCATAATGATCTTCACTTTCTGATCTGTAGCCGTCATTATCATTTCTTTATTTTCCATATATCGGAACAAAAAAATACATGTTAAAACTATAAATGGTACAGAAAAAAACACATATTTTCGAATTGTTTTTCCAACCGATATTTTTTCTGATTTCAACGGTCTATGCTGCAGCATTGCATAGAGAAACAGAAATCCACTGATAATAATATTTTCCCTGCTTCCAAATCCAAGTTTCTGTTCAATTGCTTGAAGCAATACAAAAGCCAGACTTCCCAACGCTGCCCGCAAAAACAGATTTTTTTCGACAAGCGGTACAAACCACAAATTCCAAAAACCTGCAAAATTGTGTAATTTAAATATCCTCCCTGAACCAAGGATGTACTTCCACTACATGAAAAATATAAAAAAGCAGTCAGACCGATCAAAGCACATACAATATACATCGCTCCGGCTTTCACCTTTGTTATCATTTCCGGATGAAAATCTCCATATTTTTCTTCAATTTGTCCCATAGAAAAATACCTTCCGGAAAACGTTTTATTCAAATACAAATACACTATGACAATACACAATAATAAAAAAAGCGGTTCCAGACGCCCAGTTAATCCATTTTCACGCCCAGTTGAACGTATGTGAAGCTTAAATATTGTTGTAATTTCTGCCAGTATAAACTGAAGAGCTATGCTGATCCATATGAAACGTATCCTGCATACTCTATATATATTTTCAAAAAGAAAAGCGATTCCTGCCATACTGATCAGCACTACAGCAAAAATCAAAAGTAACGGCAACTTCCACTGAAATCTTAACCATCCGGCAATACATACTCCAAATGCAATCTGTTCCCCTACTGCTACATAAAACTCATTTCCTAATGCCAGCAAAAGAATCCCCAGAACTGCCGGAAACCATATAAGTGCCTGACTGATATAAAGTTTGATAATTTCTTTTTGAAACCATTTGTCCATATGTAAAATCCCAAAAATAAAGATAATCAGGATGGATATCATATATGGATATATCCTGTCAAATATTTTTATATGTTTATCCATAATTTCTTTCATCTTTAAACTCCCATATCCGGTGATATATTTTTTTATAATCATAAATCTCCGAAGTAAGAATAATAAATGATGTTCCTTCCTGTACCAATTCCTGCATCCATTTATTAATATTCTGGCGACAATCATAATCCAGATTTAAAAATGGAGTTTTGAGAACTACCAGTTCGGGAGCAAAAATTTTCCAACGTTCTAAAATGATCTTCAATCGACCTGCTTCTGTCAAAAGCTCCCCTTCACTTCCCAACTGTTTCGCCATAGCTTTTTCTGCTGATTCTATTCTTCTAAAATGAAATGGATGAATTTTTTTCACATTAGGGAGTATCAGATTTTCCCCAATTGAAATATTCCTGAATACTTCTTTAGGATCAGAAAAACTTCTGATAAAAATAATTTTATTTTTATACTGATTACCCAAAGTAGTGGAAGATAATTTTTTACCTCTAAAAAAAACGTTAGCTAAACCACTGCTTTTCCCGCAAAGAACAGAAAATAATTTCATCAAACTACGAGTATCTTCTGTTTTTATCAAAAGAATTTCTCCTGTATTAACCGAAAATCTCTGTCGTTCTTTTACTCCGTGTAAAATAATCTCTGCACGATATTTTTCTTTTCGCTCATACTCATTGGATTTTTTCAGAACTCCTACTGATCTAGTAATATACGAAGATATTGATTCCTGAGTTTCCTGATTCCGGTAAAATTTCTTTATTATATGATAATCCTTGAATATGCAGGTAACATCTGCAAATTTCGCAGCAAAACGAACATTCTTAGTCATAATAATAAAAGAAAAACCTCTTTCTTTCATCCGCCTGATGATTTCATCATATCGTTCCAATTCATCTTCAGAAATATCTTCATATTCATCATGGATCATAATCATTTTGGCACCTGAATAACCTGCCCGCAAAAGATATAGAATTCTTTTTTCTACAGGTCGAAGATTCCAACACTTAGAAGTAACTTCCATGTTCATTCCAGATTCGTGCAATAATTGTTCTGCTCTTTTTTTGTTTTCTTTTTCGTTCCATAGTTGAGGACAAAAATGCTCGCAGGACAGAATCATCAAATACTCCATCAGATTAAGATCTTTATTTTCCATTTCTTCCATGGATGATAAATAAAAATCTTTTTTCACTTCTTCAGAAATATATTTCTGATTCACATCCTTCCCATTAATACTGATTTTTCCTTTAATTCTTTTTGCATTTCCACTTAAGTACTGCAAAATTGCCGCTTCTCCGGCATTACTCAAACCAGTCAGACATACAATTTCTCCCTGATTTATCAATAAATTAATTTTTTCAAGGCAAAAATATCCCTTCTGATCTTGTATATATGTCTGATAAAACGCAACATAATTCTTTTTCATATACTCCCCTGATACCCTGTTCTGCGCGGAAGCAATATTTCCACATCAGTTCCTTTTCCTTCTGTTGAATAAACAGTAATCCCATATTCTTCACCAAAAAAAGTTCTGATCCTGCTATGTACATTTGGAAGAGCTATTCCGTGCGTGCTCTTACTCTTTTTATTCAAATATCCCTGCTCAAGTGCCTGATTCAGCTGTCTCAGTTTTTCTTCGCTCATCCCTACTCCATCATCAGAAACCGTGATCAGAAGAACGTCTTCTGTTACATCAGCCATGATCAATACTTTTCCTTCTTTCTTTTGTTCAAGTCCATGCAATATAGCATTTTCGACAATAGGTTGCAGCATCAGTTTTGGAACAATGCAATCTTGTATATCTCGATCCCTAGCAGATTCATCTACCTCAACTGTAAAACGTCCCTGGAATCTGTAATTCTGAATCTTTATATAATTTTCCATATTGATCATTTCTTCTCGAAATGTAACTCTATTCTCTTTTCCGCTGATACTATACCGAAAAAAATTTGCCAGTGCCTCCAACATTACAGCAATATTTTTTTCACCATTAATTATAGCTTGTCCTCTTATGCTATCCAGTGTATTATACAGAAAATGCGGATTAATCTGACTTTGCAGTGCGATTAGCTGTGCATGTTTGTCATACACCTCCGTAGCTTCTTTTTGAATATTCTGTTCAATCAGGCCTTCCAGAATTTCAGTTATATATCCCTTTACTACCTCTGATGCCCATAACTGCTCATCCAGAAAATCTTCCCAGCTACTGTTTCTTACAATTCTTTCCAGATTTTTATTCCAACTCTTCATGCTTTTATATATGAAATGATACCCTATCCATGCAGACAGAATTGCTCCCAGAATTCCTGTAAACAACAACCAGCTTTCAGGATGGAACAGATACATAATAAGCACCAGTGCTTCTCCTAACCAGCAGCTACAAAACCATTTTATTTTTTCATCTGTCATTATCCACTCCTTCTGCTATATATCCGCCTTATTTCTTTATTTCGTATATAATTTACGAAACAGGGATGGTTTCATGCCTACCATTTTTTCAAAACACTGACTAAAGTATCTTGCGTCTGCATATCCTACTTTTTCCGCAATACTGCTCATAGTATCATTGGTTATTCTCAAAAGTTCTTTTGCATGATTAATCCGAATCTCTGTAAGATAAGAAAGGAAGTTTTTTCCGGTTTCTTTTTTAAAAAGAGCAGAAAAATAACTGGCATTCAGTCCCACATATTTTGCAATCTCTTCTAATCCTATTTTTTCCATGTAATTGTTTTCCACATACTCCATTGCTTTTCTTACTGGAAGATATGACAATTGTTTTTTTTCATTCTCTGCCTGATTCATATAGTTTTTTATAAATTTTTTCAATAATTTATTTACATCAGACTTACTTCTGCAAAACATCATTTTTTCCAGGAATGTTTTCTGTATATCTTTTTGCTGGATATTATATGAGTTTATACATGTCATTAAAAGCATTTCTGACAGACGATAATATGTCTCCGCTTTTCCGTCTTCCTCGCCAATCCTGCTATAAATCTGATCAATGATCTGATACACCTGAATACCCTGAAAACTGTGAAGCGCATTAATAAATGAATTTTTAAAAATATCAAGCAATTCTTTTTCATTTAGTGCTCTTCTGTCTTTCATTTCTCTTTCTGTAATAAGTTTTCCTGTACCAATAATAATCCTTTCATTGATCATTCCTTCACTTTTCTTCAAAGCATCTGCCATCTGGACTTTATCATATTCTTCACTGAGAGCAATTGTAATTTCATAATCCTGGAAAGAATAGATATAATTTTTTATATCTACCAGCCATTTGTTAAAATCCTGCTCCATATCTCTCTCGGAAATATGATCATAATTTATTACACCCATTATTTTAAGTCCTGGAAAATCCGAACCAATCCAATATACAGAAATACTGGAAAAATATTTATACATAGCATCCGTAATGCTTTGTATAATAAAACGGCTTTCTGATCTTTCTACGTCATTCAGATCAAAACAATCCAGTTTTATACAAAACGTTCTGATTTTTTTCCCTGAAATCTGAATAAAATACTTTCCTTCCAATTCCTCTACGTTTAAATCTCCCTCATTCATCAATCTCTGCAAAAATTCTTTTTCCATCAGAGAACGACTTGCTTTCACTTTTTCCCTTAATTCCAAATCCTCTTTATTCCTTATAAATTCTTGCTCACACCTTTTTTTTATATTCGCCAAAACATCATTTAATTCTTTCTCATTCACTGGCTTCAAGAGATAATCAACTACCCCATATTTTAATGCTGCCTGTGCATATTCAAAATCAGAGTAACCACTGAGCAGAATAAATTTTGTATTGAATCCTTCCTGCCGCAATTTAGATATCATTTCTAATCCATCCATCATCGGCATTTTAATATCCGAAATTACAATATCCGGTTTTTCTGAGATAATATGCTGAAATGCATCTAATCCATCCAAAAAAATCCCCTGAAGATTCATATCCAGTTCATCCCAATGAATTAAAGCTTCAATTAACTGTGCAATCCATTTTTCGTCATCCACAATCATGACGTTTAATTTTTTCATACATTATCTCTTTCCTTTCCCTATTTTCACGCTTTTATATAATTTTAAAAGGATATTTTTTCTTCGTCAAGAAATATATGTAAAATATTACTATATTTGTTACTGTTCAGGGGGCAATGGTATTTAGATAAATAAAGCATATTACGGAGATTACTTGACATTTAAAAGAAATGCCTTGAAAAATTTATGAAATATGAACATTGTTAAATTTTTGTTCGTTTTGGCAACGACAAATAAGCAGATTCTCATCTGCTTGAAAAAGTGATATACTACCAGTTGATGATACTATTTAGGAAACACGGTATATCAGATATTTGGGTTTTCTGAAATGAGCCGTTTTAAGTCTTGGGAATTGTCGATTGCAGCGGATCGGGACTAATTCCTTTTGTAACAGTGCCATCACATTCATGGAATCTGTCTCCGTGTGGAGACGGAGATAGATTCTGCATATATGTGCAGCAAGTGTAAAGTTTACTTTATAGGAATATTTACGTTTCCCGTGAGCGACTACAGTATGAGCAACAAGAAGTTCAGTGGCATTATAAGCGATAAATTTTGCCCATATTTCCTGTTTTATAAAATCAGGCTTATAACTGTGATAATGACTTAATCCAATCGTATATTTCAGTTTGCGAAAAGAGGATTCAATGCCATCTGGAATTATAGATTTCCTTAAGCTTTTCAACGGAAAAGTTTTCTTCCGTAAGATTTGTTACAAGGCATTCATAAGTATCTTCTGATATTGGAAACCGTACAATTCGAAAAGTCAGATCATAAGTATCTTCTGAGCCATATTTTATGTAGTCAAAAGAAGCTGCCTGGTCAACATATCTTCGGTAAAAACCATCTTTAATTTTTATAGATCTACGATGGGATCTCGTAAGAGTTACATCAACAGTTATATCAAATGTATCAGAATCCGGAAAAACAAAGTTCCCAATCAATCCTTTGCTTGTAATGTCTTTTGTACGAAAAACAAAGTACTGTTCTTTTTCGATCACGTGAGCCATGTTGTTATAAGAGCAATACCCTCTGTCCCCAACAAAAATAATTCTTTGATCCGGGTGAGGGATATGTCTGTCTACAAGCTGGCAAAAAGCAAGGAATTCATCTTTTTTATGTGCAGACTAAAGAATGGCATCCGTATAGATCCGGTTATTTATGTCATAAAAGGCATTGATGTGTATGCTGTAAAAGCTAGAAGTGGAATGTCCTTCTGAGATAAAATAATCATCAGATGAATATTTTGAAAAGCTGAAAAAAGAGGTAGTAGAACCATCAGCAGCAATGTATTGATACTGATGTTCCTGATTGGAAAATTCAAGTTTTTCGGAAGAAGAAGTAAACTCATGGAATACAGCTTCCAGAGCCTCTTGCATCATTTGGGAACGCCTTTGATTTAGGGCAGATATAGAAGGTAGATCCTCTGACATTTGAAAGAAATCCAGAAATTCGTATTTCGTGGAAGAAGCACCTTGAGAAATAAGGAACGAAATAACATGCTCTGACGAGTATACACAAACAGGAAACCTGTCTAGCGGCAAGTCTCCTGTTCATATTCTTATCAATAACAATCAAATATTCTTATTTCAGCCTCAGCAGGCTTTCCTTCTTGCTTCATCCTCTTTCCGCTCTTCTCCGACTTCTGTCATCAAATACGGATCAAGAACCTCTTCCAGCTCTTTCTCAGTCATGATCCCCTGTTCCAGAACAAGCTCTCGTACAGATTTGCCAGTTTTTACTGCAGTTTTTGCGATGGTTGCAGACGCCTTATAGCCAATATGCGGGCAAAGAGCCGTTGCGATTCCTGCACTGCTTTCCATCAAGTCTTTGCAGTGTTTGCGGTTTGCGGTGATTCCTGTGATACAGTTTACGATCAGGGTATCCACTGCTTTTTCCAAAGTGGTAATGGACTCAAACAGGTTACAGAAAACTACCGGCTCAAAAGCATTCAGTTCCAGCTGACCGGCTTCTGCTGCCATGGTAATGGTGGTATCATGTCCTACGATGTGGAAAGCAACCTGGCTTACTACCTCCGGAATGACCGGATTTACCTTACCTGGCATGATGGAAGACCCATTCTGCTTTGCCGGAAGATTGATCTCACCAAATCCGGTTTTCGGGCCGGAAGACATCAGTCGAAGATCGTTGCACATCTTGGAAAGATCCACCGCACAGGTTTTTACTACACCGGATACGGCAACAAAGCCGTCCAGATTTTCTGTTGCGTCAAAAAGGTCCTCGGCCTGTTTCAGCGGATAACCTGTAAGCTTTTCCAGATTTGGCACGATCTTATAAAAATAAGAATCGGAAACGTTGATAGCAGTTCCCACTGCAGTTCCTCCAAGGTTTACGGTGTACATTTCCCTGTGAGCCTTTTCGATACGTTTCCTGTCTCTGGAAACCATGGACGCATAACCGTGGAACACCTGACCAAGACGGATCGGAACTGCATCCTGAAGCTGTGTACGTCCCATAGTGATCACGTCATCGAACTCCTCTGCCTTTTTTGCAAGCTCCTTCTCAAGTCTTACCAGTGCTTTTTCCAGAGGTGCAAGAAGATCCAGAACGGTAAGCTTACCGGCCGTCGGGATCACATCATTGGTGGACTGCGCCATGTTTACGTGATCATTTGGATGGACCATTTTATAGCTACCCTTCGGACATCCGAGGATCTCACCGGCTCTGTTTGCGATCACCTCATTCATATTCATATTTGCGCTGGTTCCGGCACCACCCTGAATGGCATCTACGATAAATTCCTCAGCCAATTTTCCTGCGATCACTTCATCACAGGCTCTGACAATGGCGTCTGCCTTATCCTCCGGAAGAAGCCCTGCATTATTATTAGTGATAGCTGCTGCTTTTTTAATCTGTGCCAGGTTCCTGATAAATACCGGATGAAGCTTTGTACCTGTAATAGGAAAATTCTGTTTTGCCCTTAAAGCCTGAACTCCGTAATAAGCCTCTGCAGGCACTTCCATAGTTCCGATCGAATCTGCTTCCAGTCTTGTTTCTGTTGTCATTTTATCATCCCTCTTCTTTCTTCTGATCCTGTGCACATCTGATTTGCTCCGCCCTCTGATCTCATTTTTTCAGTCCGACGGATATTCACTGTTTACAAATCATTCTGTTATTTTCATTTTTATCAGCAGCTGTTTTTCTGATGCCTAAGAAACTAACACTTTCTTTGTAACTTGTAAATACTATTAATGGAAAACCATGATTATCCGTGTTTTTCAATAGTTTGTATTAATCTTTTTAAGAATTACTTTTATTTTTCTTATTTTTATTAAGTCGTTTCTTGTGTTGTGATAACACACACAGTATAATCAATACAGAAATACCTATTTTCAATCCACTTCCTTACGCAGCTCTGCACCAGGTACAAATAACATTTTTTCATCGAAAGGAGACATTCCACATGGAACACAAACTCGACAACATCGACCGAAAGATCATCGAAATGCTTCAGAAAAACGCCCGCACCCCGGTAAAGGAAATCGCAAAGGAAGTCTTCCTCTCATCCCCCGCTGTTTCCGCCAGGATCGAACACCTCGAAAAAAACGGGCTGATCACAGGCTACCATGCCCAGATCAACCCGGTATTTCTCGGTTATCATATAAAAGCATTCATCAACCTGGAAGTAGAACCCAACCAAAAAAAAGACTTTTATCCCTTCATCCAGTCCATTCCAAATGTCATCGAATGCAACTGCGTCACCGGCGATTACTCCATGCTCATCGAAGTAGCCTTCCGCTCCACCATGGAACTGGACCACTTCATCAACGAACTCCAGCAGTTCGGCCGCACCAAAACACAGATCGTATTCTCCACCAGCGTAGAACACAGAGATCTGCCGGTGGAGTAACCCCCACCGGCATTTTTTATAAACCATATCACATCGCTCTACCAGCCGACAGCGAAGCGCCTCAGACAACCGGAAACTCAGCCTTTCCTCCCAGGCATCCAGCGCAGCGCTGATGCCTCATCGCATTCCCGGCAGACCACTCAACCCAACATTTACACCCAAACTCCCGAGCAGCCATCCTCCCCTGCCGCCTTGAAAAACCAGCCCGTGAGGCGTGTGCTG
Source organism: Blautia sp. LMAG:89 (assembly GCF_008679485.1). Lineage (NCBI taxonomy): Bacteria > Bacillati > Bacillota > Clostridia > Lachnospirales > Lachnospiraceae > Blautia > Blautia sp. LMAG:89. The sequence continues at coordinate 788,415 of NZ_NANC01000004.1, forward strand.
CCTGTCGCCGGACTCTGCAGGAGGGGAGCTGATTCTTGGCTGGCGGAAATCTGCGTTGTTTTTCAAAAGTCCGCTGTCTAAGCGGCTGCAAGACGCGAGTTCGGACTTTTGGAAAACGGTTTTAGCAGAATTCCGGCAGCCTAGAAGCCAGCCCCCGACGAAGCCCCGGCGACAGGCAGCACACGCCTCACGGGCGTCCGTATTTCAACAAAAAAAGAACAGCAATGAACCTCAAATCCACCACTGCTCTCCATTCATTTCCTAAATCACTTTCCCATCAAAGCAACAATCTTCTCCTTCAGTTCCCGCGCATTCTTCTTCGGATCCTCCGCCTTCATGATCGCAGAAACAACCGCCATACCACTCATACCGGCGCCCTCAAGCACATCCATATTCCCGGCATTCAATCCCCCGATCGCAACCGCCGGAATCGGAACCGCCTCACAAATATCCTTCAACGTAGAAACCTTGGTAAGAATCGTCACCACCTTAGTAGTAGTAGGATAAATCGCCCCCACACCAAGATAATCCGCACCATCCTCATAAGCCTTCACAGCAGCCTCCACCGTCTTGGCAGTAGCCCCCACGATCTTATCCGGTCCCATCAGCTTCCTTGCCACAGCAACCGGAATATCAGAAGCTCCAACATGCACACCAGCCGCATCACAGGCCAGCGCCACATCCACACGATCATCAATGATCAGCGGCACATTGTAACGATCTGTGATCTCCTTCACCTTAAAAGCCTTATCCAGATACTCCCGTCCACCCTTATTCTTCTCGCGAAGCTGGACCAGAGTCACACCACCCTTACAAGCCTCCTCAACCGTACGGAGCAAAGACTCCTCCGTATGATAAGAACTATCCGTCACCAGATACAACGTTACATCCAAATCTTTTCTATCCATCCTAATCCCCTCTTTTTCAGTACATTTCAATCTTCAACAGATCCAGCAGCTGTCGATCCGAAAGCCCATAGATCTCATCCAGCAGATTTACCTGAAAGCTTCCCGGACCGCGGGAAATCTTCTCCGCTTCCTCGCCGGCGATACCCATAAGTGCAGTACCAAGCACTGCCGCAGCCAGATAATTCCCGGATCTCCCATTTAATTCCATCTCAACACCAGACCAGACACCTGCCTCTATACTATCCGTCATCTCTTTCGCAATATTATCTTCGCACCCTGGCAAAAACGCCGCAGTCAGTGCACCGACCATACAGCCGGTTCCTGTGATCCCGGACAGCGCCGCACTGCCATTTTGTACCAGAACAACCCGTTCACCATCCGTAACAAAATCCTGTTTCCCGGTAGCCAGCACAATTGCCTGATTACTCCTTGAAAAAGCCCTCAGCACCTCACTGACAGTCTCCATATTTTCCGCAGTCAGGGCATCCTGCGCCCCCGCATCGATCCCAATCGCATGAGACGGCAGCCCGGAAACAGCCAGAAGCTCTGACATATTTCCCTTCAGCACTGCCGGATGACCGATCCTTAAAAGCTCCCTCGCCAGATCCAGCCTGAGATCACTGCAGGCAACCCCTACCAGATCCAGAAGAACCGGGATCTTATTTTCCATCGCTGTTCTCATAGAACGCTTCATTGACTCGATTCTGGCATCGGTAATATTCCCGAGATTCAGCATCAGCGCACCAGCCGATGCCGTAATATCTGTCACCTCTGCCGGATGCTCCGCCATGATTGGCCTTGCACCTACTGCAAGGACCACGTTGGCACAGTCATGGATCGAAATCGGATTGGTGATGCAATGGATCAGTGGCTTTTCTTCTTTAATTCGCTTTCGCAGTTGTAAAATTCTTTGTCTCATATGTTTTTGAACCCAAAGCTGCCTGGAATTTCACCAGAAGACCTGCTTTACTCAGAGCCTTCAGGAAAATATAGGCAACACATCCTCCCATTGTGGTTGCTGCAAGGAACATCGGCGTATAATAAAATGCTGTCAGTCCGCCTCTTCCCATCAGGAATGCCATCACCGGATAAGAAACCATGGATCCGATGATACCTGTTCCAAAGATCTCACCGATCACCGCGCAGATGATCTTGCCTTTGGAAAGTCTGTAGAACACACCTGAAAGAAATGCGCCAAATACTGCACCGGTCAGTGCAAGTGGCGGGATTCCCATGAACATCATACGGATCACGCCGATCATGGTCGCACAGAGAAGGGAATACCACGGTCCCATCAGAACCGAGCATACGATATTGACAAGATGCGCCGTGGGGCACATTCCCTCAATCCTCAGAATCGGTGAAATAACGACACCGATCGCAACCATCATTGCCAGCATTACCATACGAAGCGTGTGCATCCTTTGTTTTTCCATAGTGTTTTTCCTCCCTGAAATATCAGGCAGAGCCCTGTCAGATCCGGGCAAAAGCTTCCCGTCTGCTGCAGTCTGCCCTTAGATTTTGGCGGTCGAAGTTCCCTTACTTCCTCTCACTCCGAAAACACGGATTCCCATCGCTTACATGATCCTTCCGGAAAAATCCTCCGGAATATCACTCTCCTGCCAGACATTAAGGCGCTCCCCTTCCTGCCCGCTCTTTCGCAGAAGCTCCACATGCAGTCTCTGTCACTTTCACATCCCCACATTGTCAGAACATTCCAGTTCCATTCCTGCATCCGAAAAGAGCGCATCCCATGGAAAACTCCACGGAGACACGCTCTCAGATCACAATCCCTCCGTTGGCATTACCCAAATCAGGTACGGTCGAAGATCTATCTTCCTCTCAGCCTGTCACACAAGCTCCCGCTGGCTCTTTTCTTTTCTGTTTTTCAATATAGCACACACCTATCCCGTTGTCAAACCTCCACTGCTTATTGCTCTTTGCACTCCCGCCGGAGACGTTACTGTTCACTCCGTTCTCAGCAACACGCTTCGCGATGCACAGAATTTATGCTAATCGCATAAATTCGCGCGGTATGTCTCGGGTTTTCTGTGACCTTCGCTCACAAAAAACACCTCGCGGAATATTACCAGTGAACAGTAACCCGGAAACTTTCCTAATTCAGTTAAACAATTATTTCGACATAAAAAACTCCCTGCTTCACTACTTTTCATAGTAAAACAGGAAGTATATAAATCTTATTTTGAGATCTCGTCGATCAGACGCAGCTCCTCAGCTGTAAACGGTGCACAGTGGATCGCTTTCACATTATCAAGGATCTGCTGCGGCTTGGAAGCTCCAATCAGAACACTGGTAACTTCCTTATGCTGAAGCAGCCAGCCAAGCGCCATATCAGCCAGCTTCTCTCCACGCTGGGCTGCCAGATCGTTCAGTCTCCGGATCTGATCCAGACGCTCCGGCGTCAGCACACTTTCCTTAAGGAATCTTCCATCTTTGCGGATACGGCTGTCCTCCGGGATCCCGTTCAGGTAACGGTCTGTCAGCTGTCCCTGAGCAAGAGGGCTAAAGGTGATCAGACCTTTTTTCAAAATGCCGGTGGTTCTCTTGAGACCGTTTTCTTCCACAGTTCTGTCAAAAATGGAATACCGGTTCTGGTTGATCACAAAGGGACATTTCAGATCCTTCAGGATCGCTGCCGCCTGGCTTAAGGTTTTTCCATCATAATTGGAAAGTCCCACATAAAGGGCCTTGCCCTGCTGAACCGCTGTTGCCAGCGCCCCCATAGTCTCCTCAAGCGGAGTCTCCGGGTCCATTCTGTGATGGTAAAAAATATCCACATATTCCAGACCCATGCGCTTCAGGCTCTGGTCAAGGCTCGCCAGAAGATACTTGCGGCTGCCCCAGTTTCCATAAGGGCCTTCCCACATATCATAGCCTGCCTTTGTTGTGATGATCAGCTCATCACGGTATGGCATCAGTTCTTCTTTCAGGATCTTGCCAAAATTCCGCTCCGCACTTCCGTAAGCCGGACCGTAATTATTGGCAAGGTCAAACTGTGTGATTCCGTTGTCAAAAGCTGTGAAACAAAGCTGTTTCATATTTTCATAATCAGATGTATCTCCGAAATTATGCCATAATCCGAGAGATACCTTCGGAAGCATCAGACCGCTTTCTCCGCAACGGTTATACTCCATGGTTTCGTATCGTTCCTTTGCAGGTGCGTACATAAAAAAATCCTCCCATAATGTCCCATGATTTACCTTATCTGCAACTACTTCTACTATACTTCACCCACACCTATTTCGCAAGACGGATCATATTCCAGCTGTGTTTTGCAAAAACTGCCTCCAGTTTTCCGCCGTCCAGCTTTGAGCATTCTGCACTGGCTTTTACAGGAACTACATTCTCGGGCTGCGCCTCTGTATTAACTGCCTGAAGATTATCGTTATTCAGCACGATATGCTCTATGATCTTATATCCCTCAAACTGTCTTAAATCACAGGAAACTTCCATATCCTCATCCAGACTCTTATTCACCGCAAAGATCGTCAGTGTATCCTTTTCCTCATTCCAGACGCACACCGAATCCAGATATGGAGCTTCTCCATAAGTCTTGCTCTCATATATAGGTGTGAGAACCTGTGTATTAAGGACGGTTCCTCTTCCAAACACACTTGTCAGCATATACGGATAAAAGATCGTCTGACGCCATGCGCCTGTATCGGATGTCATGATCGGTGCGATAACATTTACCAGCTGTGCCATGCAGGCAATCTTTACACGGTCTGCATGACGGAGAAGTGTGATCAGCATGCTTCCCACAAGAAGTGCATCCTCAAAGTTATAAACATCCTCCAGCTGATGGGGCGCCTGTACCCATTTTTCCAGTTTCTTGTCCTGCTCATCGCTGTGGTACCATACATTCCACTCATCGAAGGAAAGATTTATCTGTTTTTTTCCATGCTTCTTTGCTTTTACAGCATCGCAGATGGAAACCACTCCTGAGATAAAATCATCCATGCCCTTGGAGCTTGCCAGAAAATCGGCAGTGTCTCCCGCTGCATTTCCATAGTACTGATGAAGGGAAAGATAATCCACCTGATCGTAAGCCTCGTCAAGAACCGTATACTCCCAGGAGCCAAAGGTAGGCATTTCCAGATTGGAGCTTCCGCATGCAACAGTCTCAACCTCCGGATCCATAAATTTCATCAGGCGTGCAGTCTCTGCTGCAACTCTTCCGTACTCTGCCGCGGTTTTATGTCCCATCTGCCACGGACCGTCCATCTCGTTTCCGAGACACCATAATTTGATATCATGCGGCTGTTCATAGCCGTGAGCCTTACGGAGATCACTGTAATAGGTACCTCCCTTAAAGTTACAGTATTCCAGAAGATTTTTCGCATCCTCCGGGCCTCTTGTTCCCAGGTTTACTGCCATCATCACATCACTGCCGGCTTTTCTGGACCAGTCCATAAACTCATTGAGTCCAAACTGGTTTGTCTCGATGACACCCCAGGCCAGATCCGTTCTGGACGGACGCTGAGCTTTCGGCCCAACGCTGTCCTCCCAACGGAATCCGGATACAAAATTTCCGCCCGGATAACGGACAATCGGAACCTGAAGCTCTTTTACCAGCTCCAGAGTATCCTTCCGGAAGCCCTGCTCATCAGAAAGGGGACTGCCTTCCTGATAAATGCCCTCATAAACCGCACGTCCGAGATGTTCTATAAAGGAACCATAGATCCTTTTGTCTGTTTTTCCGGTGAGGAAATATTTGTCCACGATGATCTGCGCTTTTTTCATTGTAAAAATCCTCCTGTAAATTATTATTTTCTGCTGCTACCGCATTTAGCTCTGTTTCCGATTCCGCCATATACCGGCTCTTACGCCTCTATTCGCTCACACACTCTCAGCGGAAATCAACCGTTTCTATGTTTCATTTTACCATCCTGTTCTATCCATACCAGTGATTATCTTCCGAAATAGTTGACTTTTTTTCCGGTAAGATTTATCGTAAAGACAGTCTTACCAGACGGACGTCCCTCTGTCACTTTACTTTATACTTCCAGACAGAAAGTTCTTTACAATGCCACAGTCGGATTGTCTGATCTACGTAATGAAAGGAGCGCAGCATTTCCATGGATTTCACCTTAAATTTCTGCGAATACAACCGTTCCAACTCCGATTACGACAGGATTTTCCGGCCGGAGGGAAGCGGAGATTTTCTTTTTCTTTTATTTAAAACACCAATGAAGGTTTATCTGGGCGGTCAGCTTACTGTCACCCGGGATAATGCCTGCATCTTTTATATTCCGGGAAATCCCCAGCATTATCAGGCTGTACGAAAATTTCGGAACAGTTATGTCCATTTTTCCTGCGGAGAAAACCTGGCAAAACGGTTCGGACTTCCCTGCAACGAAATTTTTTACCCCAGTGACTGCCAGGAGATCGATCACTGTATCCAGAAGCTGCAGCATGAATATCTGAACAGAGAAGTTTTTTCCCAGGACTACGAGTATGCCCTGCTCTGCCAGCTGATGATCACAGCCTCACGGGAACTCCGCAGTACAGATACAGGCAAGTCTGCAGACTCGGAGCTCTGCAGACTGTTCCAAAAAATCCGTCTGGAAATGCTTACAAATTACGAAAAGCCATGGACAACAGAAAAGCTCTGCGCCATGGCTAATCTCGAAAAAAGTCAGTTTTATTCCTGTTACCGGAATTTTTTTGACAGCACCCCTCATGCTGACCTGAATCTGCTCCGTCTGGAAAAAGCCAAAAATCTGCTCACCAACGAAGCTCTGCCTGTTCAACAGGTGGCTCTGCTGTGCGGATTTTCAAATCTCTCCCACTTCAGCCGGTACTTCCGAAAGAACTGTGGCTGTTCGCCCAGTGAGTGGGCACGCCGCCCCTGACCAAAAGGATATTCACACTCTGCATTCACTGCGCAGGCAACTTGTCTGATCTGATCACCGTGCCGCATTACACTTCTCATAAGCAAACAGTGCCGCACCAAGCGCACCACAAAGCTGTGCCTCATCACAGATATAAAGCTTTGCACCCAGCTTCTCCTCCAGTGCCTGGATGATACCTTTATTTCTGGCAACACCACCGGTCATCATGTATTCCCCCGGATTCTTTTTGCCAAGGCGGGCTGCAAGAGCTCCTACCTTGGAAGCAACAGATACATTCAGACCATGGATAATATCTGCTACATCCTTATTCTGGGCAACCAGGGAAACCACCTCGGACTCTGCAAATACAGTACACATGCTTGAGATCACTACGTTCTCTTTCCACTCCAAACCACGGGTACTCATCTCCTCCAGGGAAAGTCCAAGAGTACGGGCCATCATTTCCAGGAATCGTCCGGTTCCCGCTGCACATTTATCGTTCATCAGGAAATTTTTTACCGCACCGTTCTCGTCAATGCTGATCGCCTTGATATCCTGACCGCCGATGTCGATAACTGTACGCACATTCGGATTCAGATAATGGGCTCCCTTTGCGTGACAGGTAATCTCTGTGATACTGTCATCACCACTGTCAATATAGGCACGTCCATATCCGGTAGTAACGATACGCACGATATCTTCTTTCCTGATCCCTGCTTTTTCCACAGCCATCTCCAGGCTCTTCTCTGCACTCATCATAGCGCCGCCGCCTGTGGGGATGATCATGGTCGATTTAATTTTTCCGTCTTTATCTAGGATCACAACATCCGTACTTGTGGAACCGCTGTCGATCCCTGCCACATAATAAACTCCTGATTCCATTTTTTTCCTTATCTCCTCGCTGATTCCTTTTGATGGGTCCATATCCTCAGAGCCTTCCAGGGTCTCCGCAAAAGCCTGCACTCTGGTAAGGAGCTGTCCTGCACTCTGGCTTGTAAAATCTGTCTCGATCTTCAGAAGCGGAACCTTGATATCACGCTTGATGCTTGCATACTCAAATCCGTAATAGTCGCAGAATTTAATAGTATGATAAATGATCCCCTTCAGGTTCGGATCCAGATACAGCCGGTTTCTTCGGGTGCTGTTGTTCATACGAAAGCAGGGCATCTGGGAAAGAAGTGCATCCGCATAAGCCAGAAACATGGCATCGTCTTCCATTTTTTCCAGCTCCTCACGGATCACTGCAAGACGTCTTCCACCTGTACAGGTCAGGTTTTCCACATCCATGCGGATATTATCCCGGATCATTTTTTCCAGGATGCCGCTGACACGGACACCCAGAACACCGATATACGGCTGGTTATCCACAGGCTCATGGGAAAAAGCATTCAGAAATCCACTTCTGTCGAAGGTTTTCCCCGAAAATTTCTCATAAGCTTTCTTCAGACGGTGGATGCCCTGGGCAAGCTTCACCTTTTCACAGTCGTTATCCTCATGAGGCATGTCCAACATGTACAGAAATTTACATTTACCGGTACTTTCCACAATGTCGTACACACGGCGCATGGAATCACAGCAGTTAACAAGAACAAGCTGCTCTACCTTTCCCTCCAGCACTGCCTGGATCACAGATTTTCCGAAGCCACAGAGATTAGCATGGGCGATCTGGTCCGAAAGCTCAAAATTCTCCGGCATTTCCTCAAGAACCGCACATTCCTCGCCAAAGCCCTTAAACAGCTCCAGCGGTGTATATTTACAGACGTAATGTATCATGACCGTTTTTCCTCCTTACCTTCTGACAGCATTTCCAGATATGCCTGAAGTCGTGTGGATACCTGGCCGTCACTGGAATTGGCCGGGTTACAGCCGTCACCGTCCAGGACCATGGTTGGAAGTCCTGCATTTTCCAGAGAATTTTTGATCAGGCTGGAAGCTCCGATGGTTCCCTTGCATCCCCAATGCGCAAAAAGGATCCCGCCGTCTGCCTCTGTAAGGTTCGCCAGCTCCTGGGCACGCCGGATCCTCTGCTTCACACTTCCGTTGTAAATGCAGTTGACCATTTTTTCCGCAAGGGCCTCATAAGGATCCGAGGCCTGCATCCGCTGAAAACCGTCTGCAACAAAATCACAGGCACGGATATGCACGTTCTGGCTGTAATTAAATACATCCTTTACCGGCTCCTGCAAAAACGGCATCATATGCATCCACAAAATATGAAGACCTTCCCCCTTTGGTGCCTTCTTCACATCCTCAAGAAGCATTTTTGTGTATTTCAGGGATTCCTCTGAGCCCGCCAGAAGATGGCACATAAAGATCGCATACAGCTCATTTGTCAGGGAAGTCACCGGATCGTGATCCTTTCTGAGGGCAAGCTGGCTGCTGTAATAGGAGGCCGCTTCATTGCTGTTGGCAACTGCACGCTGTACCGACTGCTCGGAGATTTTTTTCCCGCCTACATCCTCCAGGAATTTCTTCAGCTCACGGAGCTGATCTGCAACATAGCTGATGGAATCCTGATTTTTTTCATAGGGTACGTCAATATAAAAGCCCGGGATCTGATATTTCTGTTTCAGATAAGGAAACGTCATCATGTTTCCATCGCAGGCAAGGTTTGTGTAGATGGTACATTTGGGCTTCGGTACCAATCCTGTCATGGACGCTCCCAGAAAAACCCTATGATAGGAGCACATGGTTTCCGGAAATCCCTCTGATTCCGTCTGTGCCAGAAATGCCTGCTCACATCTGGTTCCGGCGATGAAGCAGGACATTGCCTCCACGGAATACGGAGTGAGCCCTGCTGCTGTCAGAAGCTCTCCCGGTACAAAAATGCTCACCAGAGCGGTATCGTCCGGTTTTGCGAGGGCTTTGATAATATTCTGCATGACTACACGGGCTACATACTGTCCCGAAGCCGGAAGCTTCCTGTCAGGAAAAAGCTGCAGACGTTTTTCCTGAAGCCGGTATCCAGTGAGAAGAAGTTTTCGTGCTTTTTCCGGATCCCTGATGGATCTCTCTCCCACCATATCCCCGAATTTCTTTATAATATCCAATCTGTCACATCCTCCGTCAAATCAAAAAATCTATTATAAGTCTGTCAGACGCTTACCCGAAATTTCGTCTCAGACAAAATCCTGTAGCATTATCATCGTCTGGATGGTATAAAGGTTCCACCTGTCAGACCAATATTTTTATTATAAAGATATTTTTTTCAAATGTAAACACGCTAATTTTTACAAATTTGAAGCCTTTTGCACATATCAAAACATCAAAATGCAGATTTTCCACAAAACTCGCATTCCTTTTCGTGGAAAACCCGCATTTGTCTTATCACATTATCTTCTGCTCTGTTTTTTCCGTTACTCTGTATCACATCTGATGACGTACCACCTTATATTCATCTCCGGAACGATAATACGGACATTCCTTGTAATCACTGCTCACAAAACGATAATATTCATCCTCATCCAGATTGACATCACAATAATATTCGTCACACTCTTCATCATATGTATAGTTTGCACAGTATTCGCAGCTGGTTCCCTTCATATTTATTTCTCCTCTCTTTGCAGGAAAGTATTTCTCCCTGCTGTTCTCCTGATTATATAATAAAAAAAGGAAGAATTCCATTACTGAAATCCTCCCCTTTTTTATATATCAGAACATTCCGTTCACAGTCTTGTATTTGTAAAGCATCTCCGCATGATTCTGCTCTTCCACCTGGATATCTGCCAGAAGCTTCCTCACACCACTGTCTTCAAAAGCAAAAACATCCGAGTTGTATTCTCCGGAAATCAGCTTTTCTGTTCCGATACAGTCTGTTGCAAGAAAAGCATCGTGTTCCTTATCCTCTGAGGACATCACCGATGTGTAAGCAGCCTTTGGCTGGTAATCACGGCCGTCACTGTCATTACAGTTTACCTGTGGAACTGTACCGGAAAGCACCTGGCTCAGGGAATCGTAATGCTCCTGCTCTTTTTTCTGAAGAGTCTGAAATAAGCTTTTAAGCTCCGGATCCCTGGCCTGCTGTGCGTATTTTCCGTATTTTTCAATGCAGCTTTTTTCCTGTGTCTGAAGATCCTGGATCACTGTGCGTTCTTTTTCCTTTAATATCATTATGATCATCCTTTCTTTTGATAATAATGATAGTATGGTTTGGAAACGCGATTTTATTCATGTTTTACGCAGTCAGGATCTCCATCAGTGCTCCGTAAAGATCCTTGTCCAGCTCCATGGACTGAAGCTCAGATAAAAGAACCGGCAGATTCTTTCCGGCTGTGATCAGCTGATATAATCTGTCCTTCAGCACAAAACCGATCTCTGCCTGGTTCAGGAAATCAAAGACACGCTCTTTTGTCTGATTATCTGCCACTTCGCCAGCGAGAATGATCTGCACCTCTGCCGCTGTGTCTGCTTCCACTTCCACACAGATCTTCTGAAGCTTCTCTTCATATTTTACAGCAGCCTCAGTCTCTGCTCCGTTAACCAGAACCTTCACAGTATCTGTTCCTGTTTTCGCAAAATCACAGAACTCCACGGTATAAGCTCTCTTTGCCGGGATCAGCTCTGTTTTTCCCTGTGCGGGATGAATGGTAAACACTCCCTGATCCTTTTCCTTATAATCCATTTCCGTAAATACACAGGCACCATTTTCGTAAGCACAGGTTTCGTTGTCATCCTCATACAATCTGAAGCTTCCGTCAGCACCCGGGAATACCCGGATATTCAGGCTTTCCGGATTCTTTTCCGCCTCTGTTCCACGGATCTCATCGGTCATCACCAGAATACCGCCTGCTTTTGCAAGAACCGGGATACTGTCCAGAGTACGGTACATATCCACCATTCGTCCACCCTCATAGCGCAGACCTGTTTGACACTCCCCACAGCTAAAGCAGGGGGATTCTTGCTTCTCCCACTACTGCATTGGCAAACACCTTACGGTACTGCAATGTCTTACACAGTGTCCACAAGCTATATTTATACTGTTCCCGTATGCCCTACGGTACAGTTTTTATCTTTATGCAGACTGCATCTGCAGTCCTTTTTTCAGAATATTGATACTTGCATTCGTATCCCGGTCATGAACCGCATGGCATTTGGGACACTCCCAGATACGAATGCCCAGATTTTTTATCCGTGGATTTCTGTAGCCACAACAGCTGCAGGTCTGACTGCTCGGATACATCGTTGGTACTCTGTGAATTTCATTTCCATACCAGCCAGCTTTATATTCCAGCATTTCAAAAAATTTTGCCCAGGAAACACTCGCTATCGATTTTGACAGTTTATGATTCCGGATCATCCCCTTAACATTCAGATCTTCAATACAGATGGTTTGGTTTTCACGCACCAGCATCGTTGACTGTTTCTGCAGGAAATCATTCCGCTGATTGGTTACTTTCTCATACACTCTTGCCACCCTGATCCGCTGCTTCTCGCGGTTATGGGAATCTTTTTGTTTTCGGGAAAGCCTGCGCTGTTCTCTTATGAGTTTTCGCATTGAGCGTTCCAGATATCTGGGATTTGATACCGTATTTCCATTACTGTCGGAGTAGAACGCTTTGATCCCGACATCAATCCCTATCGTTCCGCCAGCATTTGAGCGTGGTTCCGGTTCAAAATCAACATTTAAAACCGCAAAATATTTTCCAGCCGGTGTGTGCTCAATGATCACGTGATTAATCTTTTCCACTTCCATCGACTGCCGTATTTTAACAGATCCAAGTTTCGGAAGTTTGATATATCTTCCCACAATACGAATATTATCTTTTTGATTTACCGTTCTGTATGACTGGAACCGGTTATGTTTACTTTTGAAGGTTGGATAGGAAGCCCGTTTCTCAAAGAAATTCACAAATCCCCGGTCGAGATCCCGCAAAGACTGCTGTAATGCAATGGAATCTGCTGCTTTCAGAAAGGCAAACTCCTCTTGCTTTTTCAGTTCAGTCAGCATGGCGGAAGTCTGGGAATAGCCGATCTTTTCCCCATTTTCATAGCCTTCCTTACGCATGGCAAGTCCCCGGTTGTAGATGAACCGGCAACATCCCAGGGTCTGATGGATGAAGTTTTTCTGTTCTCTGTTCGGGTAGATCCTAAATTTAATTCCTTTTTGCATTATCCCATCTTATCCTTTTGTCTCTGCGATGTTTTCTGGTTTTCAATATACTGTTTTACTGTTTCCTGCGGAGCACCGCCTACCGTCGATACAAAATAGCTGTTTGTCCAGAGAGTCGGCATTTTCGTTTTAAGATAGGGAAATTCCTGTCTTAAAATTCTGGACGTATAGCCTTTAAATGACTTTACAGCTTTGTGGATGCCAAACTGAGGATCTACTTCCAAAAGCATATGAACATGGTCTGGCATGATCTCCATCTCCAGAATGTCTACAGAAAGATTTGCAGCATACTCTGTGAGCAGCTCCTTCAGCCGGACGTCCACACCGTTAATTAATACTTTTCGTCTATACTTTGGACACCATACTACATGGTATTTACAGGAATAGACGACATTGTTGTTTGATTTATATGTTGTGTTCATATTTGTATTATACTATGGTTTATCAGTTAATACAATTACTATTTTGTCCATCTTCAATTACTTGCATAAATTACGATCAGAGTAATCACTACCGTAATAACAATACTGTTTAAAAGAAACGGATAAAATTAAAGTGTGCGTTCATATTGATGTAGTTATCAATGATGAATTTCTACGGAAGGAGATGATGCTCCAGAGCCATGATCTCCTGATTTTCCTTAAAGGATGAAGCTTCTGATCCGCCAGCACTGGCACAGCTCCGGGATTTCCGTTACAAACCCTCCCGATACACGCTGTTGATCGTAGCCTGGGCGTGCTCCAGCTCTTTTTTCCGGATGATGGCTTCCCGGTCACTTAAGATCGCCAGCATCTCATCGATCACATCCTCCACTCTGGGACTTGTCACCCTGTATAAATACCCCAGCATCCGTGTAGCTGTGTAATCGGTATTCATATGTTTATAGGCAATTTCCCGGCACAGCTCATCGGGATAGCCCTTATCCTGAAGCGCTCTGTAAAGCTCATCTGTTCTTGTATCTGTCATATGCTCCTGAGATTCCTTTCCTGTTTTTATTATAATTTCGCCAGGCGGATATTCGCGATCCGCTTTCGCTGGTTCCATCCATATTCAGTACAATAAATCGAACCTTTACCTTCCACTCTGCTACATGATCACAAACGAGACCGCTTCACGATTTATCATCTTCATCCATGTCAGTTTCTTTACCAGTCTTATATATCTCCCGGATTCCCCGGAGCAATGTTACAAAAATCCCTGCAATCAGTATCCACACCGGCCACATAGGTGCCGTTCCCAGATTCCCGCTGATCCCGGCATAAAGACATACTCCAATGGATAACAGCTTGATCACAGACATCATTTTTGACGCAATCTCAAAGATATGCTCTCTGTTTTCCTCTGTCACCTCAACCGGATAGTTCCACCACTGTGGAAATCTCTGACAGAACATCAGAAGTGCCAGGATCAGCAGCCCCAAAATCGGCTCCAGAAGAAGGCTGCCCTTCTTCCCATACCGGTCCGGGATCCCATGCGCATTAAAATGGATCGGCACCCTCTCCGGCAGATTTCCCCAAGTAGCCACAAGATACATCACGTACCCAAGGATCATCAGAAAGCAGAGCACATCTGTAATATTCCGCAGTTTTTTCTCAGACATTATCCATCCCCCTTTTATTTCAAAATAAACCCGTCTGTAAATCAAATACTCTCTTTCCTGTATTTTACACACAAATTGCCTGCCTGTAAAAGTATTTTGCAAAAAAAGACCTATTATAGCCATATCTGCGAGCACTAACGATTGCATACGAAATTTTTATATGATAAAATAGACATGTTGTCCAAAAACATATTTAAGAAAGGGAAAGAAATATGTTAGAAAAAATCTTCAAGCTGTCCGCAAATAAAACGGACGCCAAAACTGAGGTTCTGGCAGGTATCACCACCTTCATGACAATGGCCTATATCCTGGCAGTTAACCCGAACATCCTGTCTGCGACCGGCATGGATTCCGGAGCTGTATTCACAGCTACCGCACTGGCAGCCTTCCTGGGAACGCTGCTGATGGCAATCTTCGCCAACTACCCGTTCGCACTGGCACCCGGAATGGGTCTGAACGCATACTTTGCCTATACAGTTGTCATCGGTATGGGATACAGCTGGCAGTATGCACTGACTGCAGTTTTTGCAGAAGGTATCGTATTTATCGTTCTTTCACTTACCAATGTACGTGAAGCGATCTTCAATGCGATCCCTCTGAACCTGAAATCCGCAGTCAGCGTTGGTATCGGTCTTTTCATCGCATTTGTAGGATTACAGAATGCCAATATCGTGATCGGCGGCTCCACTCTGCTGCAGCTTTTCTCTGTAGATGGCTACAACGCAGCCAAGGGTGTAGAGGCTTCCTTCAACAATGTGGGAATCACCGTTATCCTGGCTCTGATCGGTATCATCGTAACCGGTATCCTGGTTGTTAAGAATGTAAAGGGAAACATCCTCTGGGGTATCCTGATCACATGGGGACTTGGAATCATCTGTCAGTTCGCCGGACTTTATGTTCCGAACCCGGAGATCGGCTTCTACAGCCTGCTCCCGGATTTCAGCAACGGACTCTCCATCCCGAGCCTTGCTCCGATCTTTGCGAAGCTGCAGTTTGACGGAGTTTTCTCACTGGATTTCCTTGTTATCCTGTTTGCATTTTTATTTGTAGATCTTTTTGATACTCTTGGAACTCTCGTTGGTGTCTCTTCTAAAGCAGGCATGCTGGATGAAAATGGCAAGCTTCCCAACATCAAGGGCGCACTTCTTGCAGATGCAGTTGCAACAACTGCCGGTGCAGTTCTTGGTACATCCACAACCACTACCTTCGTAGAAAGTGCTTCCGGTGTATCTGAAGGCGGAAGAACCGGACTTACTGCAGTGACAACTGCCATCTTATTTGGCCTGTCCCTGTTCCTGTCACCGATCTTCCTGGCAATTCCGTCCTTTGCCACAGCTCCGGCTCTGGTGATCGTCGGTCTGTACATGCTCAGCAATGTTATCAGCATTGATTTCAGCGATATGTCCGAGGCGATCCCATGTTATGTATGTATCATCGCAATGCCGTTCTTCTACAGCATTTCCGAAGGTATCTCCATGGGAATTATCACATACGTAGCAATCAACCTGATCACAGGTAAGGCAAAAGAAAAGAAAATCAGCGCTCTGATGTATGTACTGGCAGTGCTGTTTATCCTGAAATATATTTTCCTGTAAAATATGGCAAAAAAATTCCCGGGCCTTTTGTCCCGGGAGTTTTTTTATTCCAGCAAAATATTTTTATTTCTTCGGCTGATACCGCATATTTGATACATTATAAACCGTGATAAACGCTTTCGGGTCCTCCTGGTTTATAAACTTCATCAGCTTCTGATATTCACCTTTATCTACAATGGTTATGATCTCATGGCGTTTTTCCATTTTATAGGCTCCGATGGCTTCATAGATCGTGGCTCCGCTGTGCAGGTCGTGAATGATAAACTGCCTCAGCTCCTCTTCCTTTTTCGTGATGATGCAGACACGCCGCTTGATATTATTGTCAAAAATAAAATGATCCAGAACGATTCCGTTAAAATACGTTCCCAGAATACTTAAGACCACCGTCTTTTTATCATACACAAGCGCCGCGGAAAGTGCCACGCACATACCGGAAAGAGACATGGCTTTTCCAAGTTCCATGTGGAGATACTTATTCATGATCTTCGCCACGATATCCAGTCCGCCTGAGGATGCATTCCGGTTAAAAAGAATGCTAAGTCCCACACTCACTACCAGAATATAACACAGAACATCCAGTTCCTGGCTGTCTGTCATGGAACCGAAATTTGGAAAAATGATCTCAAACAATCCCAGAAACAACGGCAGCATTACACTGGTATAAACCGTCTTAACTCCAAACTCTCTTCCACAGGTAAAAAATCCAATGATCAGCAATACCACATTCAGGATCATGGTAATCGCCGACAGCTGCAGCGGCACAAAATTGGAAAGCACGATTCCAAGACCGGAAATACTGCTGACCGACGTATGGCTTGGCACCAGGAAAAAATATACCGCAGCTGCAATGATCGCCACTGCCACGGTGAGGATCACGGTTTCCTTAACGATATCCGCATAATTCAGTTTCTTTTTCATGATTTCAGATACTCTTCCCATTCTTTTTCTTTAGCGCCCACCAGCACCTTGTCTTTCCCAACAAGGATTGGTCGTTTCACAAGCATCCCGTCTGTTGCAAGAAGCGCAAGCTGCTCTTCCTCACTCATCTCCGGAAGTTTATCTTTCAGTTTCATCTCTTTATAAATATTTCCACTGGTATTGAAGAAACGCTTCAGCGGAAGACCGCTTTTTTCCCACCAGGCTTTCAGTTCCTCTGCAGTTGGATTGTCCGTCTTAATATCACGCAATGTATATTCTGCGCCACTCTCATCCAGCCATTTCTGAGCCTTTTTGCAGGTACTGCATTTTGGATAGCATACAAATAACATGTTGTGTCCCCCTCATCTTATTTGTATTTTATTCTAACACAGATGATACTGTTTTTCTATCCTATTGTTCCGACCATATCAGCTTCGATTCCTGTTTCATCTCATCCACAATTTTCTCCGCTGCATCCAGATCTCCCTTTGCTTCCAGCTCTGTTAATTCCAGGCTCTTCTTTCTGGCCTCCGCACTCATATAATAAACCTCTGTTACCGTTTCCGGGATGCTGTCATCTTCCGGTGATACTTCCTCTGTCTTTTTGGAAAAATCCTGAAGCAGCATGTCATCGCTTTTCAGTTCCAGGGTTCCTGCATAGGGCGCATCAATGGCGTAGACGAACTCTGTTCTTCCATCTTCTGTGTACTGTACTTTCATACGGTTAATAAGATTGTTGGAAGAATACAGGCAGTTGTCTTTTACGTACATTCCGCTATTTTCCAGGGTCATGTATTTTTCGTCGAAATACCAGTGGTTGTAGCCTGCTGCTGCAGCGATGAGTGTCAGGATAACTGCCACTGCTGCTGTCAGCACTCTGCGTATTATTAATTTTTTCCGGATTTTTTTCAGTGTGGCTGCACTTCCGATATTTGCATTACTTTCAGTATTTTCCGTCCCACCAGTTCCACATCCTGCTACAGAAGCTACAGATGATCTTATCCGGGCCTGCTCTTTTCCCTGCTCTTCTTTCATGATCTCCAACATTTTTCTGCATTCCTGACAGGTTCCCATATGTTCTTCCACCAGCGCCCGACTGTCTTCGCTTAATATCCCATCTATATAAGATGGCATCAGATCCTGTATTACGTCACATGTGATCTTCATATTCCAGCTCCTCTCTGATCTTTACTCTTGCACGGTAATAAGTCACCCGCGCCCAGTTTTCACTTTTTCCAAAAAGCATTCCGATCTCACTAAACTTAAGCTCTCCGAATGTCCGCAGGGAAAAAACTTCTTTATACGGTTCCGAAAGGCCATGCAAAACTTTGTGGATCTCCATAGCCTGACTCCGCTGTGCCAGCTTTTCCTCAAAAATTTCTCCGCCATGGCTTTCTGCTGTTTCCGGCTGCTCCTCTCCGGGAAGTTGCTTTTTCTGCTTTTTCAGATGGTCGTACAACGTATTCTTTGCAATCTGGCAAAGCCACACACGCACATCACAGTCACCCCGGAACTGACCTATCTTTTCCAGAGCTTTAAAAAATGTCTCCTGTGTCACTTCCTCAGCCAGCGCTCCATCCTGTGAGATAGAACGGATATACCGATATACAATGTCAAAATATGTCCGGTAAAGTTCCTCTATGTTCATCGGTTTTTCTCTTTCCTCCCTTCTCACTTATAAGACGCACTGATCTCAAAAACGTTACAGAAAAGCTTGCAAAATTTCGTCCGATATTTTTATTCCGGCGTTTCTTTTAGCACAAACGAAATGCCCGGTATAAAAATACCGGGCACAGCATTATCAGAATTTTCTTCTGACCTCCTCTTACACTCTGCTGCATACCTTCACATCGTTCCATGCTCTTCATAATATTTCTTCTTTTCCTCATACATAAGATCATCTGCTCTTCTCAGCATTGTCTCAAGCTCCGAAGAGCTTTCCTCCCAGACAACGCCAACAGAAACACTGATCCTTTTGGCAGCAATGCTGTCACAGATATCCCGGACCTTACTCCGAAAAATCTTCTCATCCATATCAAAACAGATGAGTACAAATTCATCGCCACCTACCCGGTAAGCATTTTCCGGCAGAATCGCAAGCATGGAACGCGCTGTATTTATGATCAGCCTGTCTCCGGCCTCATGTCCGTAAAGATCATTCACCCGTTTCAGACCATTGATATCAATATATGCTACGCCTGTTTTTATCACTGTTTTTGCCTGCATGCCTTCCAGAACCTGAATATACCTGTTCCTGTTATACAAGGTCGTCAGCATATCACGGTAACTCATGTACTGCAGACACGCCTTACGCTCCTTGGCTTTCAGGCTGTCCGTTAAAAAATACTGTATGGATGACAGCAGCGTATGATCCTCATAATGCAGTCTCGGATTATCTACCCCGAGAAATCCTATGATCTTTCCGTCACTGTTTAAAGGAACGGCCAGCAGCCTGGTAATGTCCTGCATCTTCAGAGTCTCATAATACGGCTGCCCCTGCTCCTCCTCAATATCCGGAATATAATACAGGCCATTTTTCCGAAAGCTGTCCATCCAGATATCCAGCATTTCCATGGGAACCTCCTGAAGATTATCCTTCTCAGCAGTCACTCCGTTCATGGCATACTCATAGGTATTTGTACAAACATTCCTCTTTTCATCGATCTGAACAATGTAACTGCGATCTCCGTCAAAATACCCACTGATAATACGCAGCAGATTGGAGATTGCCGCATCTTCATCTTCTCCTGATATCAACTCAGCAATGCATTTATTTAGTATCGTTGCGATCTCAAGTCTTTCCTTTATCTTGCCCTCTCTGCTTATCAGCTGATACATTTCCTGATTCAGCTCCGTCATCGTCACGATAAACATAATGATCATGGAAATACCAACCGAAAACTCGATCAGCGACATTCCATACCAGAATGCCTGCACAGCTGCCGCCACTGCCGGAAGTACAACGCATGACAGCATAGAGAACAGGAGCTTCCTGCTGACTCTCTTTTTGTACTGGAGCAAAAGTGTAAGATCAATGAACATACCTGCTACCGGAAGAAGAATTGACATAATATATAACGGTGCCCGATGGTAATAATTATCCACATCTATGTAATAATACCAGTGAGTAAACTGCGAGATCACCACAAAAGCAACCCCTGCAGCAGCAATAACATATCCGGCTTTTACTCTTTTTAATGTTCTCCGCTCCCTTTTCGAAAACAGATAAACACACACATAAATGTGAAAACACAGCAGGACTACGTCACTTAAAAGGAATACGAGAAAACTCGAGATACGGACCATCACACTGCCCGGAACTCCGGGATATCCGCTGAAAATATGCGCCATGGCATCCATCAGCAATAACAGGGAAGCAAAACTCTCCATCAGGATAAGATACCGACGCTTTTCCCTGTCATAATTACTGCTCAGAAATATACATAATGCAGCTATGGCACAAAATACACATCCCCATATAAGTATCGCTACCTGCAGTACTTTTTCATCCGGCATAAAAAACACTCCTCACATTCGTCACTTACAATAAGTATTATACTTTACCGTGTAAAAGTCAACCTTCCAAAAAAATCCCGGAGTACATTGTCATACTCCAGGATTTTGTCGTCAACCGGATAAAAGCAACCGCATTCGCTACATAATTCTACACCAGATAACTGCTTCGCAGTTGATTCAGTTAAAGCTCTTCCCCGCAAGATTCAATCACTTTTTTGTACCAGTAAAAAGAATCTTTGCGGATTCTGGAAAAGTCTCCGGTCCCGTCATCATTTTTATTTACATAGATAAGCCCATAACGCTTCTTGAATTCTCCAGTGGAGGCACTGACAAGATCTGTACAGCCCCAGCAGGTGTAGCCGATCAGATCTACTCCGTCATGGATTGCTTCCTTCATCTGCTCTATATGGCGGCGCATATATTCAATACGGTAATCATCGTGAATCTTTCCATCCTCTGTCAGCTGATCCACCGCCCCAAGACCATTTTCCACGATCATGATCGGAATCTGATAGCGGTCATAGATCTGGTTCAGAACATAGCGAAGACCAGTTGCATCAATCTGCCAGCCCCAGTCGGAAGCTTTCAGATATGGATTTTTCAGATTGTCACTTCCATTTCCGGCCGTTTTCTCTCCGTCCTTTGTCACGCTGACACAGCTACTGGAATAATAGCTGATGGTGAAAAAGTCCACCGTACCCTTCTTGAGGATCTCTTTATCCTCCTGAAGAATCTCCAGCTGGATTCCGTGCTCCTCAAAGTATCTCGCTGCAAATCCCGGATAATATCCTCTTACATGAACATCACCGGCAATGGAATTGTGGATCTGCCCAAACTGCTGTGCATATAAGATATCATCCGGATGGCAGGTATATGGATAACCATTGTGATAAGCAAGCATACAGCCAAGCATAAACTCCGGATCGATCTCATGAGCCATGGAAACTGCAAGTGCACTTGCTACCAGCTGGTGATGCATTGCCTGATAACGGCTCTGCTCACATACATCCTTCGGGTCCAGCATTCCTGCACAGAATACCGCACCAAAGTCCTGCGTCAGCATATTGATCTCATTAAAAGTCAGCCAGTATTTTACCTTACCTTTATATCTCTCAAATAAAACCTTTGCAAATCGAAGATAGAAATCGATCATCTTACGATTTTTCCATCCGCCATACTCCAGAGAAAGATGAAGGGGATTCTCATAATGAGAGATCGTTATCAGCGGCTCAATGTTATATTTTCTCAGTTCGTCGATCACATTGTCGTAGAACTTAAGGCCTTCCTCATTTGGAGTTTCCTCATCCCCATTTGGGAACACTCTGGACCAAGAAATAGAAAAACGATATACCTTAAATCCCATCTCTGCAAAAAGAGCAATATCCTCTTTCCAGTGATGATAAAAATCAGTCGCCTGGTGATTGGGATAAAATTCTTCCGGTAACGGTGCCGGCGGTGTAAGACGACGTTCCTTATCCACACTTCCTCCTGTCAGGATATCTGCAATGGACGGGCCTCTGCCATCCTCATCCCAACCGCCTTCATACTGGTTTGCAGCGGTTGCTCCGCCCCAGAGAAAGTTTTCCGGCATACGGTTATAATTTTTCATATTTTAATTTTCTCCTTTTTACAAACATCAGGCGGATCTGTTATCTCCGCCTGATGTTTCGTTGTTATTCTTATACAATAGTCAGGAATTTATCTCCTGCATTTACAGCTGCATCTTCTTTTTCCATGCATACTGCTTTGATATAATCAGAAATATTGGTCACAACAACCGGTGTGATCAGATCATATCCTTCTTTCTTAATGGCATCCATATCGAATTCCACAAGAAGCTTTCCTTTTTTTACCTTATCTCCATCAGAAACATGGGATTTAAAATATTTACCATTTAAATTTACAGTATCAAGTCCGATGTGGATCAGAATTTCTGCTCCACTTTCTGTCACAAACATGATTCCATGTTTGCTGTCCATGATATTTGCCACCGTACCATCTGCCGGTGCATAAACCTTTCCTTCTGATGGAACGATTGCTGCTCCGTCACCTAAAACCTTATCCGCAAAAGTTTTATCCGGAACATCGGAAAGTGCTTTTACAGTTCCTGCTACCGGTGCACAAAGCTCGATCTTATCTACAAGCGGAGCGTTCTGCTGTGCCGGCTGTTTTTCTGTATCTGTGTTCTGTACTTCATCCTCTGTCTCAGCCTTTACATCCTCAAATCCGAAGATAAGCGTAAGAACAAAAGCAGCTACAAAAGATACCACGATCATAATGATTCCATAAATCAGATTGATTAATCCCTTCTCGCCGATAAACGCCGGGATCGCCATGATACAATTCTGTGCAATGTAAAGAGAAACCTGAAGAAGTCCTCCTACGATACCACCGATTCCGGCTGCGATGGAAGCTGCTACAACCGGTCTTTTCAGTTTCAGTGTAACACCATACAGAGCAGGCTCTGTGATACCCATAAGAGCGGAAACACCTGCTGCACTTGCCAGCTGTTTCATGTTGCTGTCCTTGGATCTTACAGCTACTGCAAGAGAAGCTCCGGACTGTGCAAGGTTAGAGCATACCTGAGATACAAAGATCAGTGTATCGGTACCACCGGTTGCAATGGCATTCAGTCCGATCGGTGTCAGCGCATGGTGCATACCGGTCATAACGATGAACGGGAAGGTTGCTGCAAGGATACCTACAATAATGAAACCAAGTTTTACGGACAGGAAGTTGATGGCTACCGCAAGTCCGTTACCAATAATTGTTCCGATCGGTCCAACTACGATCAGGGCGATCGGTGCACTGATCAGAATTACCAGTGTCGGGTTCAGGATCAGTTTTACCATTTTCGGTGTGATCTTATCAACCAGAATCTCAATATAATGTGTGATCCATACCATCAGGATAACCGGAATAACGGAATAAGAATAAGTTGCTTTTGTGATCGGCAGACCAAACAGTGTGATGGCCGCATCACCAGCTACCATAGTTACAAAGGTAGGGCTTAAGTAAACACCGGCAATAAACAGCGCCAGTGACTGGTTCACGCGGAAAACCTTGGCAGCATTTGCTGCGATCAGGAACGGCATGAAGTAGAAAGTAACATCTCCGATAAAACTGATCACCTGGTAGGTACTGCTTGTTTCTGATACCAGATGAAAAGTTGTCAGCAGGGTAAGTACAACTTTGATCATACCGGCTGCAGTCAGGGCAGGGATCATCGGGGTCATACATCCGGTGATGGCATCGATAACTTTTGAAACAACACTCTTTGAGCTGTCAGAGTTCGCTGCCGGTGCATCATCGGTAGGAACGCCTTTGTCTTCCAATGCCTTGTAAACAGCGTTTACTTCGTTTCCTGCGATAACCTGGAACTGATCTTCATGCCAGTTAACGCCGGAGATCTCAGAAAGCTTTAAGATCTCTTTCTCGTTGATCTTCGATCTGTCTTTCACATAGAAACGAAGCCTTGTCATGCAGTGGAACAGACGGGTGATATTATCTTTTCCGCCCAGCGCTGCAATCAGTGTGTCTGCAGTTTTTGCATAGTCCTTTTTCATTTGGGGACCTCCTTTAATAATAAATATTGAAATTTATATTAAAGGTCTTGCCTGAAAAGATACGCACATGGCACGTATTTCAGTAACAATCCATTAACACCTAATTTATAAAACAATCTCTTTTCACAGATTTTTCAGACGTTTATGGTCTTCTGTGATCTTCTGGATATGAATCGTCAGATACAGCATTTCGTCCTCAGTCATAGCGTATTTATATTCCTCTTCCATCATAAGATAGATCATTTTTACACAGCCGTAAGCTTCTCTGTACTGCTCCTTGATGATCTTGAAAAGCTCCTGATTCTCATCATAGTGAAGCTCTTTATGAAGGAATCTCTGGGCAAAATATTTCAGATGCGTGAGAAACCGCTGATAATACAGATTATCCTCCTGAAATTCCATATTGTCATAATACTTCTCCACGATGTCCAGGATCTGATGTACGATAATGGAAATCTGATAGCTGTCCGTCTTGCCGCCATCTTCCGCATTCACAAAATGCAATGCAAAAAATCCTGCTTCATCTGCAGAAAGATCTACCTCGAACATCTCATTTACCTTTTTCAGTAATTCCAAGCCGATCTCATATTCTTTATGATAAAGCTGCTTGATATCCAGAAGCAGCATATTCTGAAGGCGGATCCCGTTTTCAAGTCTGGAGATCGCACCCATGATATGGTCGCTAAGGGAAAAATAAATACTGTCATTTAATTTCATCCCCTTTTTTTCCTTCACTTCATTTACAAAAGCTTCCACAAAATCCAGATATTTTTCCGGAATAGCAGTCAGATAACCCTGTATCTCCTTGCTGATCTGGGCATTTTCCGCAGTAAAGATCTTCTCGATCCTGGACTCCTCCACTTGCTGTCCTTTCTTTTTCTGAAAGGCAATTCCGCAACCCTTTACAATAACTTCATGTCCCTGTCCATCCCTGGACAGTATCAGATTATTATTCAAAATCTTATGGATAACCATATTCCTGTTCCCCCGCTGCCAGACAAATAAAAAAAGACCATTACAGTATATAGAAAACCTATTCCTATACTACTATAAGGTCTTGCCTGACGATAAATAAATATTTCAGTAACAATCCTTCTGATTCGTAACTATTTAATAACTGTACGTAATAGTATCAGAAAAAATATATGTTGTCTATCTGGAATATTTAATAAAATATTTATAATATTTTTGTGAACTTTGACAAAATCCCCTGATGATCCTGCCATACGGATCAACGGGGGATTTTCTGTTCAGCTTTTTATTCTTCAGATCTCTTTTCCCTTTGTCGCAACGGCATGTACAACAAACGGTACAAACAATGTAATAAACGCCGCATATCCAAGGTATGCATATCCCTTCTTAACAACTGTCATCAGACCGAACTGTGCGATGGCAAATGCCAGGAATGTAAAGATCGCTGTGAAAACTGCATTTCTTCCAAGGTGTCCCTGCGCTTTTTTTGCCGAGCTGTCCATACGGCGCTCCACTGCATTTACACAGCGGGTCACAATACCGGAGATCATATTTACTGCTGTGGAGATAGCTCCAAGGATGATCAGCAGAGAAATGATCGGTGTCAGGATACCGGCGCCTACACCGTTCTGGACCAGTACCAGCATCGGTACCGATGCAGATGCCAGTTCACTTACATATGCAATGGCAAGAAGTCCGAGGATGGAAAGCTCCATTGCACAGAAGTTACATACAAACATCCAGATCGCTGCTTTGTTGATCTGTTTTTCGTCCGTTACATCCTCCATATGCTGGTACATAACAGAAACAGATGCCAGCTGGAAGAAGAAATAAAGGACTGCTGAATAGAGAGCCGGTCCAAAGGCTCCGCTCTCGGAGGAAAGTACAGTCATTTCTCCGGAGGACATAGTATGGATGGAAGCTGTGATATCTCCCCACTGTGCAATGATATTAGGAACAAGTACCAGTACAAGACCAATGATGATCAGCACACTTAATGTAGAAGCACATTTTCTTACGACATTGGTTCCGAAAAGTGCGATCACAAAGATAAATGCTGCAATGATCAGTGTACAGAGCCAGTATGGGATCCCAAACAGTGTCTGCAGTGTGGAACCGCCGGTTGCAAAGGCTGCTGCTGATGCAGTTCCGATCATGATCAGGTAACAGATCTCATAGAGATTGGACATAACCGGTTTCGTTTTTCCGTAAAGACTGTCGGAAAAGCTTCTGTAATCGTAGGTTTTGTGTTTATAAGCATAGCGCATTCCATACCAGAAAAACAGTGCATACAATCCCTGTGTCACTGCCGGCAGGATCAGACACCAGATACCGTAGTTGATAAAGTACTGATAGATCTGCGCTCCTGATGCGAATCCGCCTCCGAACTGTGTGGTAAATGCGACGAACGCAAGTCCCATAGCCAGAGGCATTTTACTTTGTAATGATTTATTCTGACTCATCTCTCTTTCCCCCATTTTTTATTTATTATATTCGATGACTTTTCCCGGATTCAGGATCAGTTTATCATCGAAAGCCAGCTTGATGGCTTTATAAAGAGCGATCATTCTCGGTCCCGCAAATTCTTCCAGGAATTCCAGACGTCCGTTTCCGATGCCATGCTCACCGGAAAGCTGTCCGCCCAGTTCCTTGGACAGTGCATAAAGCTCTACCAGACTTGCGTGAGTGGCTTCCTTCCACTCCTGGTCACTCATTTCCGGTCCACGGAGCATCTCTGTATGGATGTTTCCGTCTCCGCAATGTCCGCAGGGCTCTACACGAATGCCATGTGCACTTGCGATCTTTTTGGCTGCTTTTACATACTCTGCGATCCTTGCACGCGGAACAACCACGTCACACTCCTCCTGTGCGACAGAATCTGCTTTCATTCCTTCCAGGATCCCGCCCCGGACACTCCATACAGCTCCGGCACGCTCCGGTGTGCCTGCGATACAACAGTCCAGGGCTCCGTTTGCCAGGGCTGCTTCCGCTGCTGCCTCTACTGCGCTGTCAAGTTCCTGTTTACTGGAAGCATCATACATAACGATCAGCACTGCTTCTCCCTGTTTTACTGGGAACATTTTGTTTAGATTGCGTTCTACGATATCGATCAGTTCTCTTTCCAGAAACTCGATGGCTGTTGGCACAAACGGCAGCTCCAGAACCTTCGGGACCATGTCTGCACATTCCTCAAGACTCCTGAACGGCATTACAAGGGTACAGGTGCAGGTCGGTGCGGGAAGAAGCTTCAGCGTTACCTGAGTCAGAATACATAAGGTTCCCTCCGAGCCGATCACCAGATCTTTTACATCATATCCCGTTGTGTTCTTCACAACGTTGGATGAAAAATTCATGATGGAACCATCCGGCATAACTGCCTCGATACAACGGACGAAATCCCTGGTCAGTCCATATCGTACCGCTTTCATGCCACCGGCATTTGTGATAACATTGCCGCCAATGGAAGCTGTTTTTTCGCCCGGGTCCGGCGGATAAAAAAGTCCGCCTGCCGCTGCTGCCGCCTGGATATCGATGAGAAGTGCTCCCGGCTCCGCTGTGATGGTCTGGTTCTTTCTGTCGATCGGAAAGATCTTGTTCATGCGCATCACAGAAAGCATGATTCCACCATATTTACAGGTTGCTCCGCCTGCAAGTCCGGTTCCTGCGCCACGGCATACCACCGGGATATTTTCTTTATATGCGTAAGCCATGATGGCTGAGATCTCTTCTTTATTTAAAACCTCCACATAAAGCTCCGGAGGAAAAACTCCGTACTCCGGCATCTCATCACGATAATATTCTTTTGCGATCTCATCGCCGACCCATACACGATCTGAAGCAGTCACAGAACGGATGTAGTCAAAATCTTCTGAAGTCATTTTTTTATAGGGATATGCCATGACTTAATCCTCCTTCCGATTCTTTATCAGCTCTGTCAGCTCCGGTACAACCTGATACAGATCATCCACGATGCAGTAATCTGCAACATTAAAGATCTGTGCCTCCGGATCATTGTTGATCGCTACGATACAGTCAGATCCTGTCATGCAGGAGGTAAACTGGATAGCACCGGATACGCCGCAGGTGATGATCAGCTTCGGACGGACAGTTCTTCCGGAAAGTCCGATCTGATGTGCAACATCTCCGAATCCGTTTTCTACCATAGGACGGGTGAAGGCAAGCTGTCCGCCAAGGGCATCTGCCAGTTCCCGGCACATTTCCACATCCTTTTCATTCCGGACACCACGGCCTGCTACTACCAGAACATCCTCTTCCTCAAGGCTCTTTACCTTATCAATGACCCTGGATGACAGAATCTTGATCCTGGAATCTGCCATTTTTTCGTTTACCGGACATACAACCACCTGACCATGCGGATTTTTTACTTTTTCTGCCTTGTCCATAACCTTATAACGGACCGTGGCAAACTGTGGCCGTGATTTGGTGATGCCGATCTGAGCCATGATATTTCCGCCGAAAGCCGGTCTGATCTGGATCATATCGGTGTTGGAACGGATATCCAGAGTTGTGCAGTCTGCAGTCAGTCCCGTATGGAATCTGGTGGAAAGCCTCGGTGCAAGGGAACGCCCCAGCGCAGTAGCTCCGATCAGCACAGAACTTGGTTTGTTTGCTGCGATACAGTCTGCAACTGCGTCTGTATAACAGTCTGCGCGGAAGCCTTCGAAGCCTTCATGCTCATATACGTACACATTGTCTACGCCATACGGCAGAAGCTTTTCCGCATTTTCCTTTGTTCCTTTTCCTCCGACGATCACACAGTTAACCTGATAACCGACTTTGACAGCCATCTTTCTTGCTTCTCCGATCAGCTCAAAGGTAACCGGATGGATCTCTCCTCTCTCCTGCTCCACATAGATAAGAAAGTTTTTCCATTTATCCTTGTCAAAGGATTTCGCCTTCTGCTCAAACCGGATGGCTTTCTCCGGGCAGTTACGAACGCAAAGCCCACACATACGACAGGCATCGCCTACAACAATTCCATTTCCCTCTATGGTGAGAGCTCCAAAAGGACATTTCTCCACGCATACTCCGCAGAGTACGCATTTGTTTATATCAAATTTTAAAAATTCCATGTTCCGCTTCCCCCTATATGATCTTCTTTCCGGTTAGGAGAGCAACAAGCTTGTCTGCTTTTTCCTTTGCAGTTCCTTCCAGATAAACCTGTTTTTCGCTTTCCTCCGGCGCAAACATTTTTTCTACAGAGGTGGGGGAACCGATCAGTCCGTAACGGCTCAGATCCTGATCCGGCATATCTTCAAAGCTTAAGATCCGTACCGGACGGTCTGCAGTTGCCTTCTTTAATAAATAGGATGGCAGACGTGGCACGCAGGTATCCTTATCAATAGTCAGCAGACATGGATACGGAATCTCGGAAACCTGGGAAACACTGACAAGATCCTGACGGACCTGAATGCTTTTTTCATTAACGTCCATGATCTCAGCTACCCATGCAGCATGTGGGATGGTCAGATGCTCTGCAATGGCCGGACCAACCTGGGCTGTGTCACCATCTGTGGTCTGTCTTCCGCAGATGATCAGATCTGCACCGCCGATCACCTGGATTCCCTGTGCTAACGCATAAGAGGTTGCCAGAACATCCGCTCCCGCAAATTTTCGGTCTGAAAGAATCACGCCCTCATCAGCACCCATGGTATAAGCATCCCGGATCATCTCTTCCGCCTGAGGCGGTCCCATAGTAAGAACGGTTACAGTTCCGCCTGTTTTTTCCCGGATCGCAAGGGCTGTTTCCAGTGCAAACAGATCATATGGATTAGTCCTTGTCTCACCGGACATTCGTTTCATGGCACCGGTTTCCGGATCGATATCAACCTTGGAAGTTGCCGGTACCTGCTTCATACATACAACGATCTTCATTTTCTATCTTCTTTCCTGTATTTTCGCTTTTATTTTTTGCTTTAAAACGTTAAACAACTGTATAAGTATAGCATTAACGTGATGTAAAGTCGAGAGGGTTTTGGTAAATTCTGCACAAAAAAGCATTGAAAAAACTTTTAAGCATGCTATAATTACTCTCCGTTATCAAATAAAGCAGACATATGAATCTTTACAATATCACATCGATCAAGGAGCATATATGTAATGGAAGACATCCGTGCAATCTACAGAATTTTCAACAATCTAAAATATGAAATGGAAAATAATGGATGGGTCTATCAGTGGCATTTAGGCGATGAACCTATAAAAGTAACTCATAAATTTAACCCTCCTGTAACACCTGAAGAATTTCAGCTGTTTGAAAAATATTTTCCCAATATGAAACTTCCTGCCTCATACAAAGCTTTTTTATCCTGCTCAAATGGCATGGAACTTTTTTGCGGAGAGGAAGGCAGTTCTTTAGTCAGCTGTACCATTTATTCTTTAAAAAGAGCGCTCAAAGAAAAGGAATCTTGGAATAGTACGCCTATTTTATCTGATCCGGAGTTTACATATCATCTTCCTGTTCTTTGCTTACAGGACATCGGCGATATAACCATGGATCTTCAGGCTGTATCAGAAGGCAGAGACGATTACCTATGCTATCCAGCTCCAGATACTGATCGTTTTAATATCCCTTTTAATGAATGGCTGGAAAGATATATCGTATGCCAGGGGCATGAATTCTGGTATTTCCTGAATCCATAAAACAGAAATTTTATGAATATTTTTCGTAAAAATACCCCGGAAACCTTACGGTTCCGGGGTATCTTACGTTTGGACACAATGTACCTTGCGGTACTCAATATATATTAAATTAGGATATTATACTAATTAACGATTACTCGATAACTGTAGCAACACGTCCTGATCCTACAATACGTCCACCCTCGCGATACTTTAATCCCGTTTCACCTCATATTTTTTATGATTTTCTCTCCAAAATACAGTGAAAAACGGCTGATTTACACCATGTATTTTTATTCGCCTGATTTCTTGGCACCGTTTTGGCACCGGAAAATACTCAAAAAATTTTCTTCTACAGTTGCTGGATTCTGCTCTGCCAATTTTATATTGCACCGACAATTTCAGGCGGTTATAATCAGAACATGGGTGCTACCATAACGGTAGGCGGTTAGTCCTTCAACAGAGGGTTGCAGAGTGCCAGTGGCACTCGTTTTGCAACGACCGAAGTGAAACGGAGACCTGTGACCCTCTGATTACATAGAAACCCGAAAGGGAATCCACTGGAAAGGAGGGCTAAGCCAATGAGTATTGTTGACTTCATAGCAGTAGTGAGCTTCGGCTTAACCTGCTTTAGTATCGGATATATATTAGGCAAAGATAATCATAAACCACAAAAATAACCGCCCTGGTCTGGTAAACTAAGCGGTTATCTTTGATAGATATTCTAAATAGTAAAACGGACTAACCGTCTATCGGTAGCACTCTTTTTCTATAATCATATTATCACGCATCTGTGAAAATGTCAAAAAGTTCTTTTTCCATAGTATGTAATACGAATTTGAAAATACTTATAAGCCGAAAAAATACACCAGTACCAGCTTGATCACAGCAGCTCCACCAAAAGCAACAACTGCTGTTACAACTAATTGCATAGGTTTTGGGAAATTTTCGAACACAAAAACTTTCCTACTCTTGCTCCGCACCTTGCTTAAAGATCCTGTCGTAAATGCTGCCATCATTATGACTGACACAGATACCAAGGTCTCACAATAGCCGGCAAGCTTTCCTAACACATCATTATACATATATGCACCTGTTTCATGCAGAATCCAGTATAGAACCAATGCACAAACTCCCATGACACTTTGGAGCTTCATTTCCTTAAAAATCTTCTCTTTCTCTGTAGTTGCATAATCTGACATTGTTTTAGCAATTTTTCTTTCTTCTTCGTTCATCATCTCGCTTTTCCTTTCTCCACTGATAATCTCAGGAATGCTGATATCATAATAATCTGCAATATCCACAAGAATACTGATATCCGGCATATTGTTTCCAGTTTCCCTTAGTTAAAGATATGAACCCTCTTTATCAGTCTACTTTTCCAATAAATCGGTAATATATCTCTATTTCCTGTATTCTTTCGTTCTCCTCATTCGTTGTTGCTTCGTGAATAAGGATTTTTTCTATCATTGCATTTAATAACGGTGCTGTCAGTTCCTTTGGTACGGAATACTCCTTGATTAACTCAATCCACCTTTCAGCACCTATCATATCCTGTTCCATTTTACTTAATTCTTCTCTTAGGTTGGTTATCTGCTGTTCCAGTTCTATCTGTTCTTTCTGATATTTCCCCGACAGCATGATGAAGTTTCGTTCCGTTATCTTCTCACAGGCTCTATCTTCGTACATTTTCGCAAACAAGCGGTCAATCTCATTTTGTCGGTTCTCGGCTTTCTTCAAGGCACTTGCCTTTTTCTTCTTTTCCCGTATTCGCTCTGCATTGCCAGCCTTTTGTATCTTATTCAACACCTTTTCTTCGTCCTGCTGTACTGCCTTAGCCCAATACTGCAATCGTTCCAATACGGCTTGATACAACACATCATAACGGATATAGTGCATAGAACAAGTACCTTTGCCAAACTGCCCGTAGTAACTGCAAGCATAATAACTGTATGGCGTTTTATTTGCCTTATTTGTCGCAAACCGCATAGACCAGCCACAATCCGCACACTTGACAAGCCCTGCAAATATCGGCGTTGCTTTTTCCTTTGTCTGTCTACGCCTTGATTTTATCTGTTCCTGCACACGATAGAACACTTCCTTGTCAATAATCGGTTCATGGGTATTTTCTACTCGAAACCATTCACTTTCGGGCTTACGCACTTTTTTCTTGCTCTTGAATGAAACTGTTGATTGTCGATTATGAACGCTGTTTCCGATATAGACTTCACTTTTTAAGATTGCCTTGACATGAGCAATCGTCCACTCATAACGCTTGCTTTCGGGCTTTCCCTCAAAGATGTGTGCAAAAGTACCGTACCTTGTGAAATTCAGCCAAGACGCTGTCGGAACTTTTTCTTCTCGCAGTACCTTTGTGATTTTTGCACTACCGTAACCTTGATAGGCTAGGGAGAAGATTTTTTCAACAATCCATTTTGTTTCCTCATCAACCAGCAGTTTTCCTTTGATGTCGGGGTGTTTCTTATATCCTAACGGAGCATAAGCCCCATAATACGCACCCTCTGCAAATTTTGTCTTAAATGCCGATTTCACTTTACGGCTTGTATCTCTTGCCACCCATTCATTAATGATATTTTTAAATGGTGCAATCTCACTTTCGCCTTTTTCGCTGTCTACACCGTCGTCAATCGCTATGTAACGGACATTATGGCTGGGAAAATACAATTCTGTATATTGTCCTGTCATAATATAATTTCTGCCAAGTCGGGAAAGGTCTTTCGTTACAACACAGTTGATTTTTCCTGCCTCTATATCTTCAATCATTCTCTGGAAACTCGGTCTTTCAAAATTTGTTCCCGACCAGCCGTCATCAATATATTCATCAATCACATTCAAATGATGTTCTTTTGCATATAGACGCAACATACTTCTTTGTGTGGTAATGCTGGAACTTTCGCCCTGTAATTCATCATCTCGGCTTAACCTAAGATAAAGTGCAGTATTGTAAATCTGTTGTTTCATTGTCAGTTATCCTCCTTTATAACTAACCCGTGTTTACAATACCTGCTTGCAAGTAAAGTATAACACGGGTACTTTTTGTCATTCAATCTATTTCTTACAACTGCACCGATTTTATGCGATTGTCTGCTTTGCTTTTTCCAGCATAACATCTGTCAGAAGTTCTCCCATTGTCTTTCCCTTTTCGGAAAAATGCTCTTTTATAACAATCTTTGTTTTTCCTCTGTTGCCAATGCCACGCTTATTATTTGTCTTTTCCTGCCTTGTTTTTACAATATCAGCAATAACACATACCCCCTTTCTGTAAAAATCTTTTCTAAGCAATTCAACGGCTTTTGTCATAGCCCACAGGAGTTCCACCTCTGCATAGTTCTTATGTAGCCGTACCCATTGCGTGCGCCGCTCTGAACGCTCAAGCTGTGGCTGTACGGGAGTATCATTATCAGACAGGACAGGTCATGGCGATAAAAGAGAACAAATCTTTTACAGGAACACAAATAAGTTGTCGCTCGCTTTTGCAGGGGAAAGGTCATGGCGTATCTGTTTCAACGGCTCGCTGTCTGTCAAACGTATTGAACTGCTTTATTCAGTTGTCAAAGAACATGAAAGAAGAAAATCGTCTTTCCTATATACCGCGTTGGAAAAGAGCAGAAGCGTAACCAATCTTCAAAACTTTTCTCTTTTCCTGCACCATATAGGGAAAGAAAGTGTCATTCTGCTAAGTTGGTGATGAAAAAATCTGATTTTCTTTTCACACCCTAACTACCCATGCAACACTATTACTACCAACTATGGAATGAAAGATTTTCTTTGCTCCATATAGGGAATGGAAACTACGGATTGTTAAGTTGAAATTGAAAATCGTTTCTTCTTTCACATCATATAGGGACAGCAACCACCGATTTAATGACCTGTTTTCAAAAAAAGTCAGATTTCCTTTCCTTGCACCATATCTGTACGCAAGTAACCGTTTTGTTGCAGATTTTTTGAAGAAATTAAAAAATACCGTCATTCCCTTGTGGAACAGCGGTATCTTTCTCAATCATATCTGCTATGTCTGTTGTCATTTGTTTAATTTTTAATTCCTGCTTTTCTGTTAGTCTTGTATGTCTGTCGATTTCTTCCAGATAATTTGCTCCTGTTTTCTTTTCAATCTCTTTTATCATCAATAAAGAGGGCATGACCTGTCTTTCTAACCAGCGTTTTGTTTTCTCCATATTGACAGCAACAGGCGTCATAATAAACGGAAGTGAGGTCGTTACATTATCTAAAAATATATCCCATAAAATATAATCGGGAAAATCTATCTGTGTGAGGATAAGGCTTGCTATGGTCTGTTCGGGATTTCTTGTAAAAACAAGTTGTTCTATCGTTTGTTCTGCTTTTCCATTTTTTAAACGAATTTCAAAGCGGTTCTTAATGTTTGTTTTTATACCTTTGCTTTTTTGTTCCTTTTCTTTTTCATACAGGCAAAAGTAGATGGAACTATTCTTTGAACCGATATAAAAGGTTTTTGCAGTATCTCCATGTGTACCCGATAATTTCCCGCTGTCTACTGCTTCATGGGTTCTTGAACGTTTCCATACCTTGTTGGCATAATAGCGTTCCCTTAGAATTTCTATATCCAGCAGTCCGCCCATATCATTGACCGCTAAATCTATGCGTTTAAAAACACCTTGATAATCTATACAACATCTTAAAAAGTAATACCAGTCTATCCCTCTTGCCTGTAAAACATATTCCAAGTTCCGACACCCCATACCTCTTAATTCCAATAAAACACCCATAGAACTATCTTTAGAAGCATTTACACTAATATCCCCATAGACATACTGTTCTTCATAGCCATACATTCCGTAATCTTCATGGATAAAATATTCGCTCTTCATTGCCAGTACATTTTTTATAATTTCCAATGCGTCTGTGGTGAGAAAACGAACACGCAGGTAGTCAATCGTTAAAGTGAAAGGCTGAGTACAATTACAATAATCAAGATAATGTAGAAGTATATGTTTCATTTCTTTACTGGCTTTTGTTTTTCCGTTTTCAATTTCATTTAAGTTCTGCCTGCTGATTTGCAATTCCTGTGCCAGTCGTGATTGCGAATAATCACAGTCTTTTCTCTTTTGCTTTAATGTTTCAATAAATTTCATATCATTCATGCTTTATTCCTCCAATCAAAAAAGGCATATACTCATAGAAGCATACGCCTTGTATCTTATCATTATTTGCTATTGATATGCTGTTTTAGACCTGTCGGATCGAAAAAATAGGATGTGAAGTGAAATAAGTTCTTATAACCTTGTAAATCGTTGCATATCAGCAGTTTTGTATTTGTTTTTGCTCTTGTCTTTTGTAATAGTACCCCCCTGTTAGATAACGAGGGCTTAATCTTCGCTCGCCACAGGCTCGCTCACAGACGAAGTGAACCAGCCACTTGCAAGACATGGCAGAAAAATCTGAAAGATTTCCCTGCCACCGTGTCTGGATCACTCCGTCTTTAAAGTGGTAATATTATTAAACTAATTCTGAACAATTTCCTTATTATTTTTCTTTGCGTTTATATTCTAAAGGAATTTTTCTTTTTCTCATTTGATTTTCAAATAAAGAAAATTCTAAATTATCATAAAATGTAAAAAT
The DNA here is from genome assembly GCF_008679485.1 of Blautia sp. LMAG:89. NCBI lineage: Bacteria > Bacillati > Bacillota > Clostridia > Lachnospirales > Lachnospiraceae > Blautia > Blautia sp. LMAG:89. The sequence continues at coordinate 824,719 of NZ_NANC01000004.1, forward strand.
TCTTTTCCCCTCAATATATATTTTTAAAGAACCTTTCTTAGTATAAACTCCTTTGGTAATATCATTAAAATTATATGTCCTAGTAATCCCATAAAATGAACGGTATTTGATTATATCACCATCTACAATTACTCTCCAGATTGCACTATCTAATGTTAAAATAGCAAAAAATATGACAAAGACAGAAACTGATATTACTTCCGATATATCAAATTCAGTAAAAAACACCGTATAAAAAAGGCAAAATGAAAATAAAAACATACCTAACGAAAAAAAGGGAAAGAACATATTATCATTTTGTATAACATAGCTTTTTTCATCTTTATTTCCGTCTTCATTTTTCCGTTTTCTCTTTTCTAAGATACATAGTATTCCCCAGACAAATATCCAAGGCAGTATCATGAGTAATAATGTGTTTTCTAATATCTTTTCCATATATCTCTCCACGTTTTCCAAAATTGATAAATATATTATAGCACTTACCTCATTTCAGTTCATTACTTTTCTGCTATCTGTCAGAATATTTTTTATCCCATGCCTTATCAAGAGTGCAAGCATTGCTTACGCAACAAGCTCTTGACAATTCATGCTCTAAAAAATGATAGATAATCAAGCAGAAAAAAGAACAAATTATGCTGTGTTACAGCAACAAAAAGACATCTCATATCTTGTATGAAATACCTTTTTTCTTTTTTATGCGATTTTTCTTTATCGTATCAAGGTTCTTTCAATCGTAGTAAATTAGTGGTAAATTTCTTTTGTATTTTCATTCCTATTACTTAAAGTACTTGTGTTTATGCAGATAATCAGATTTTTAATCTTTTTTAACGACAAAAACATACCCAGGAGGACTTTTACATGACCCAAGTACATTTTACACTGAAAAGCGAAGAGATTCAAAGCATTATTGAATATTCTGTAAAGGATGACGTTTCTAAAAATATTTTAACAACGGTATTTAATCAACTAATGGAAAATCAACGAACAGAATATATTCAAGCAAAAGAATATGAACGAACAGAAAACCGACAAAGTCAACGAAATGGCTATTATGAGCGCAGCTTTACGACACGTGTAGGCACGCTAGAATTAAAAGTACCCAGAACACGTGATGGCCATTTTTCACCCACAGTGTTTGAACGTTATCAACGAAACGAAAAAGCCCTCATGGCTTCAATGTTGGAAATGTATGTATCAGGCGTTTCAACTCGTAAAGTATCAAAAATTGTGGAAGAACTTTGTGGTAAATCCGTCTCTAAGTCCTTCGTTTCTAGCTTAACAGAACAGCTAGAACCTATGGTTAACGAGTGGCAGAATCGTTTATTATCAGAAAAAAATTATCCTTACTTAATGACCGATGTACTCTATATAAAAGTACGAGAAGAAAATCGAGTACTCTCAAAAAGCTGTCATATAGCGATTGGAATAACCAAAGATGGCGACCGTGAAATTATCGGCTTCATGATTCAAAGTGGCGAAAGCGAAGAGACCTGGACAACATTTTTTGAATACCTAAAAGAACGCGGTTTACAAGGTACGGAACTCGTTATTTCTGATGCGCACAAAGGATTAGTCTCTGCCATTAGAAAATCCTTCACCAACGTAAGTTGGCAAAGATGCCAAGTTCACTTCCTAAGAAATATCTTTACCACCATTCCTAAAAAAAATTCAAAATCTTTCAGAGAAGCTGTTAAAGGAATTTTTAAGTTCACAGATATTAACTTAGCGCGTGAGGCTAAAAATCGATTGATTCATGATTATATCGATCAACCAAAATATTCAAAAGCTTGCGCATCATTGGATGATGGATTCGAAGACGCCTTTCAATATACCGTACAAGGAAATTCCCACAATCGACTAAAGAGTACCAATCTAATTGAACGACTGAATCAAGAAGTACGCAGAAGAGAAAAGATTATTCGCATCTTCCCCAATCAAACATCAGCCAATCGCTTAATTGGAGCCGTTCTTATGGACCTACATGATGAATGGATTTATTCTTCAAGAAAATACATCAATTTTGATAAGTAGAAATGGTAAAAACATTGTATAGCATTTTACACAGGAGTCTGGACTTGACTCACTTCCTTTATTATTTTTCATTTTTTTAAACTATTTAATACTAATGTCTTTTATAATAGCTTTTCATATATTATATAATCAATCTTTATAAGTCCTTTTATAAATTTCTTTTCTACCATTTTCGATAAATTCCTGTTTAATATTTTTAATTCCATAAACAATAGTTTCAATAGGATAATATTCTTCAACTATATCTTGATATTCTTTTGCTTTCTCAATATCTATATTTCCATACATTCTTAATATATCTTCTCCAAAATTTGTTCCTATTTCTTCTTCACTATCTTCAAGTAAGTATATAAAATCACAATATTCATCTATAATTCCAGAATCTCCAAAATCAATTATTCCAGTTAATCTATTATTGCCATCTAACAATAGATGATTACAACTAAAATCATTATGGCATAAACACTTTTTACCCTCAAAAACTGTTGTTGCATTTAGTCTTTCCATAAAACTTTCTATATAATCTTTTTCTATATCAGTTAAATCATTATAAATAGTTTCACGCAACAATATATACTCTTCTAATACATTTTGTTTATTATCAATAGTACATTCACTAATATCTGTATAATCTAAACCGTGCATTTGTCTTAAAAAACTGGCAATATCTCGTTTTAACAAATTTTGTTCTTCTTCTGACATAGTAGAATAAATTTCTGGTGTTAAAAAAGTTCCTTTAATTTCTTTATAACCTAGTATAGATAATTCATCACTAATATACGAATATTCAATATTAGGAATTTTTACATTAGTTTCTAAATTTGTATTTAAAAAATTATATATTGCTTTTTCTTTTGCATAACCTTTTTTCTTATTAGTACTAAATTTTGTTTTAAAAATGTATTCATTATTAACTAAATATGCCACACTATCATAACCACTACCGATTATTTCAATACTATCTACTTTGAAATTATCAAAGTAATGCTCAATTAAATATTTCATTGCCTTAACATTTGTGGCATTATCATCATATCTATATTCCATTAAATAACAATCTTCTTTTTTGCCCTCGTGTAATTCATGTTCTGGCAAATCTTCAATAATTCTAAAACCAGATTTTTGGTATGCCCTTATTGCTCTTGGATTATTTTTATGAGGGTCTAAAATAACTGCATTAGCATTTCTTTCTTTTTTCAAAAATTCAAAAATCAATTTAATATATCTTGTACCAATTCCTTTACTCCAATAATTTGGCTCTCCTATAAATTGATCCATACCATAGACTATCTCATCAGTTTTTGGATAATGATAATCAGTATATAACTCATCATACATTTTATATATTTGTCCATATCCAATAGGAACATTGTTATATTCAATAATTACTCTAAAAACTTCATCTTCCCAAGGCTCTGTATAATGTTTTTTTAATGATTCTAATGTATATTTTTTATCTCTACCACCATAAAATTCTAATACTCTTTCATCAGTTAACCATTTTAACATCAAAGGAAAATCATCATCTATTAAAGTTCTTATACATATTTCATTTTCAACTATATTCATTTATTTATCACCTTTTTCATAATCATATACATATACTATTTCATCTTTATAATCATTTTTACCACCTAATTTTTCATATACATGGCAAGCTCTAGGATTACCTTTATCAGTTATTAAAAACATTTCAGAACAACCAATCTCTTTAGAATATTCCTTAATAAAAGATAATAATTTTGAACCATAACCTTTGTCTTGATAGTTAGGTAACATTCCTATTGAGTGTAAATAAAACATTGTTTTTCCATCAGGTCTTAAAAGTGTATAGCAATATGCAAATCCTATAATTTTATTATTTTCTTTAGCTATAAACCCAAATGAACTGGTATCATTAAGAAATCCTTTTAAATTATCAATATCAAAAACCATATTATCATCAATAAACAATAGTTTCAATAGGATAATATTCTTCAACTATATCTTGATATTCTTTTGCTTTCTCAATATCTATATTTCCATACATTCTTAATATATCTTCTCCAAAATTTGTTCCTATTTCTTCTTCACTATCTTCAAGTAAGTATATAAAATCACAATATTCATCTATAATTCCAGAATCTCCAAAATCAATTATTCCAGTTAATCTATTATTGCCATCTAACAATAGATGATTACAACTAAAATCATTATGGCATAAACACTTTTTACCCTCAAAAACTGTTGTTGCATTTAGTCTTTCCATAAAACTTTCTATATAATCTTTTTCTATATCAGTTAAATCATTATAAATAGTTTCACGCAACAATATATACTCTTCTAATACATTTTGTTTATTATCAATAGTACATTCACTAATATCTGTATAATCTAAACCGTGCATTTGTCTTAAAAAACTGGCAATATCTCGTTTTAACAAATTTTGTTCTTCTTCTGACATAGTAGAATAAATTTCTGGTGTTAAAAAAGTTCCTTTAATTTCTTTATAACCTAGTATAGATAATTCATCACTAATATACGAATATTCAATATTAGGAATTTTTACATTAGTTTCTAAATTTGTATTTAAAAAAGTCAAAAAAATTTTAAAAAACTATTGACATCTAATAGCCAGTCACTTCTACAACCTAGAATTGTTCTATTATTTATTCTCTTTCAATTTCTATACTTAAAGATTTTCCAGATTTATCGCTTTGAAAATTTTCATAATACCAAAAATAGAAAGGCTTTTCACAAAGTTCAAAATAAATAATTTCATCGGGTTTTTTATTTTCTATTTTTGCATTGTAAATATCTTCATCATGTACAAATCCATATAAAAAGCGACTATTGTCTGGACTGATATTTAAATCTTGTAAGCTATCACTTAATGCTAACTGTGATTTTAGTAACGACATCGTATCTTTGTCATACGGGCGGTCTTTCTTTATAACCTCATGTACACTTGTAATATAAGCATATCTCTTTTTACCATCTATTTCCTTAATTTTGAATTTTGAAAATGTCAAACTTGACTCTATATCGTTTTTTTCTGATATATACAAAACACTTTTATAGTTTTCGTTTTCAAACTCCTTTATAATCTTATCAATATGTGCTTTATATTCTTCGCCTTGTTCAAACTCAATAGAGGCACTTAACAGAGCATCCTGTATTGAGTTTGCATAATTTTCATCAGAAAGTAAACTTTCTTTTGAGTTTAAATCTTCTATTGGATAATATTTTGTTATTTCTGCCGGAACATATTTATCGTTTATTTCTGTTCTTTGTATTAAACTATTTCCACCTGTTATTTGACCTAAATATCCAAGCCCTAGAAAAACACTAAACACAAAAATAATTATTCCCAATATTATCCAAATTACCTTCTTTTGTTTAGTCATAAGATTAAGCCCTCTCAATTTATTGATTGTTAAATACAAATTTATATGTTTCTCTGTATTCACATTATACCATTTTCCACTACCTGCTACAATACTTCAAAATCTTAAGACTACTTTTTTCTGCTTTTGAAAAGCTACTTTACCGTCCATAATTTGTAAAGGGTGCTAAGCATTGCTTACGCAACAAGCCCTTGACAAATCATATCCCAATAAGTTTAGAGTAATCAAGCAGAAATAAAATAGCCTGTTGTTTTAAGCCAATGAAAAAGAGATACCAACACATTTATGTAGTATCGCTAACTTAATAGCATTATTCTTTTATTCGCAAGCAGGTAAACACAGGTTATTCCTTAATATCCTTTTGTTTGGGAAACTCCGGTTTCCCATCTGGATACGGTCCTTCCAGAGACATTTAATATTTCTGCCAACTGCTCCTGTGTAATGCCTTTTTCTTTGCGAAGTTTTTTTAAAAAATTCCCGATTTTTACTTGGTCCACCTCAACTCCTCCTTTCATCATCAAATATAGAATCTGTTATCTGCAAATAACACGACACAAAGCGAGAAATGTCGTATTTTCACTAATAGACACAGTTGTCTATGCGTTTTTCATTTTTTCAATTATACAAACTGGAATTTGACTTGCCTATTTTCTTAAAATCTCATGTGGAGCTTCTATTTCATTTGCCAAGGTATGCTCTGTTAATTCTGACATCAATTTCAATTTTTTATTAATCAATGGTCGCATACAATTAGGAACATGTTCCTGATGCGCTCTGTGGATTGCTACACATTCCTTACAGTTTCCGTGATAACGACAGGCTTTCAGGCAAGGACAGTGATCTTTGTCTTTATACTCCTTACGAAATTCCGCTGCAAATTCTTCTTGCAGTCTCAGCCCCTCGACACAGTTTCCCTTATGAAATTCTACCATTGCATCCAGTTCTTTCTGGTTCCCTTCAATCTTCATGTTATTATAGCGCCTCCATTTCAACTATTCCTCATTTTCTGATAAATTCCGATTTATCTCTTACATTTTATCATATTCTATCCCATAACTCTATTCTTAGATTGCCAAAGAGCAGCCTTCCGACTGCCCTTTCTGCTCACATATACACGCTCTCTTTCAACACAATTTCCTCCGCACATGCCTTTATATTATTTATCAATCCAACCCATTTCATCAGATCCTGCATTTTCAGTTGTTCCGTCACACCTTGTTTTTCCTCAATCTGCTTTACCAAGGTTTCCACCTGCTCTCTGGCCTCCTGATCGACTCGGTTCAGATGTGCCGTCAGCTCCCCAGGCAAGTCTTTCGTGAATACTTCCTGTTGGTATTTGCTCCATTTGTCGCTTTTCTTCTAATGCCTTCTGCTCCTGTATATCCTGTTGTACCGCATCATCTACAGCATTTTCTCCAAGAACACGCACTACCCGGTCATATCTATCAGAAACATCCTGCAATTGTTGTTTTTCATCAAATAACTGCTCTTTTTCTTCACGCACTGTATCTAACTCTCTTTGTATTTGGTTATATGCTTGCTTTGTTTTCTGATATTTGTGTTTCCATTTTTCTACTTCTTCGGCAAGTTCTTTAACCTGTGCAGCCATCGCAGCAATTTTATTTTTCACCTGAGTAAACAGTGGTTTTATTTTCTTATCCCGGTAAGTTGTTGCACGTTCCAATGCACCAGCTTCTGGAAGTAGAGTTTTCACTGTTCCATATTCCTTTATTTCTTTGCTGACATTATCCATTACCGGCTGTAACCGTTCTCTGCGTTCTTCCAGGCTATGCAGATCTTTCTCGGCTTTTTCCGCACGCTTCTCAGCTTCCTCTTTATCTTTAACTGCCTGCTCCTTGTCATCTTTTAAAAGCTGGATATTGTGGAAACTATCCGTCTGAAACTACAATATCATCGTGATCCAGAACGTGCTGAACAGATCAAACAGATCAAAGGCTGGTAAAAAAATTACTCCTGTGAATAGCAAACATTCGCAGGAGTTTCTTTTTGGCACCGTTTTGGCACCGCAAGCCTTATTTTTCAATTTTAAATTTATCCGTATTTCATCTTGCTGATAAATATTTCACTGTTTCTAATCTGATAAATTTACGAACAATTCTTTTCTTAGAGTACAGAAAAGCCCCGGAAACCTTACGGTTCCGGGGTATCTTACGTTTGGACACAATGTACCTTGCGGTACTCAATATATATTAAATTAGGATGTTATACTAATTAACGATTACTCGATGATTGTAGCAACACGTCCTGATCCTACAGTACGTCCACCTTCACGATATCAGACCAATGTATTGCGGTGTGCAAATGGTGATTTTTCGTGTGATTTGTGTGGGAAAATCCGGATTTTCCGATGTGTCCGTATAGTTTTGGGCGATTTTGTTATCATGATGTTATCACGCTATTTACTATCCGAAAAAGAATGCATCGCCTTATCAAACTCTGTAAGTTTGAGATCATCAGTTTCAATCTCAATGTCCATTATTTTTTTCATCAATGCAAAAAAGGTTCGATTATTTCTCGACCTAAGCTTAATAGTCTCTATGGCAAGACCCATATCTCGCAGAGTTATAATTCTATATAATTCCTTGCAAAAATTAGAAACATTTAACAGATCATCAAATTTCATTATTGCAGATATTCTATTCGAAGAATGCGTGTAATAATTTCGATCATGCACTATATCATCTATAAGTTTTTCTTTTTTCTCTACAAATTTCTTTTTAGATATTTCTTCAAAAAGATTATAACCTTTGTGCAAATAATCCTTCACTGCTTTTCTAAAAGATATACCCGAATATCCCAAGCCTTTTTCAACTAACTCTTTTTCTTCTTTACTTTCAAGTTTACTAATCAATTCATTCTTTTTTTCCTCAAATTCTTTGATTTCTTTTTCTTCATCTGCGTATGCTTGAGTGTATCCTTCAATCAATTGCATTGCAGCTAAATATTTATTTGTTGTAACAATTTTCACCTCCTCATCCAACAAAATTCTTCCGTATGCTTGTTGTGCATTATATATCTTTTCGTAATTAGAAAACCAATATCTTAATGCTTGTTCTAAATTTTGAAAATCAGTTATTTTATATAAGGAGCTTCTTTTAAAAGATGTATAATCTATTGTATCATTTTTCAATATATTTAATTTTTCTTTTGGAAAATTACAGATTCCCATAACTTCTACCAACTTATCACAATCCACACAATTCAAAGCATTAATTGTAACACTTTCTCCTGCCAATACCGAAAAAAAGTCTGTTATTATATACAAATTTTCCCTTATATTTTCTATGTCTATGGCTGAATTAAATTTCCATGTAATACGATGTGCAAATCCAATGGACAACGCTTCTTTACTATATTGATATTTCGGATAAACGCCAAATATCAATTCTCCATTTTCCAATTGGACACTTCTATTTTCCACATTGATTGGTATATCAATTTTACGGCAAAATATAATATCTTCATAATTTTTATTTACATCGTACGGACATAAACCTATCAATTCATTTCCTTCCGTTATTTCAAAATATATCTCTTGAAATTTAGAAGTATTAGCATAAGCCATTTTTCCTTTTAACAATATATCCGCCTGCAATTCAAGTTTAAAACAATTGTTAACTCCTCCAGAAGCCGATTTAAAATTTAACCCAATTGCAGTTATCTTCTCTTCATTTTCTAGTTTAATTACCAAATACTCAATCTTTTCTTGCGCCATATTCACAATTTTTCTTGAAACTCTATAAAGCGTAATTATCCCTTGATAATATTTATTAATATGTATTTCCGCTCTATTATTTAATTTTAATCCATCTATGCTTTCAAGTTTTCCGGAAAATGCTCCACCGGCTTCTATACTCATGTTTTTCCTCCTACTTATTCTTCAAAATCTCTTTATAAATAAATAAGACATACATCAAATTTACAACATCTTTTGTCAATTCAATATATGCCTTATTTTAATTTTAAGCATAGGCTAATTTTTTATTATCTTGACTATGCTTTCCTCTTTTTTGTATCCGAGATCGTTTTTCTATCTCTTCTTTTGTCATTCCACTAGCACCTTTAAGTAATGCTTTTTCCAACCTACTATTAATGCTCAAATTTCTTTCCTGTTTTCTACGGATAATTCCATAACACCCAACTGGTGAAATAAAAATTTCTTTAGGTGCATCCCCAGAAATAATGTCTTTTAATGATCTAAATTCACATTTTTCTGGCTGTTCAGTACAATTAAGCTTCATCGCTCCAACATCAATAATTCCTTTACTGAAATCATATAAAATAGCATTTTGATACTCATTAATCATCGATTCATCAATATATTTTTTCTTTTCTTTATAGATGCTCTCTGTTAATTCATATGAAACTAATCTTTTTCCGATCCATTGCACCACTGGAACGGCCCACGAATTACCTATAGCTTGATATCTATTCGTTCGTTTTGCGCCTTTAATATTAGTATACTCATCCGGGAAGCCCATTAACCTCTCACATTCAAGTGGCGAAAGTCTTCTTATTTTTTCGTCCTGAACAACAAACAATGATCCATTATATGCTGCTGCATTACCATTCCACTTTGTTCCATAAGCTGAATATAGGCAATCTGAATATTCTCGAAACACTTCAAAAGAATGTCCTTCTTTTTCAAATGTTAAATCTCCTGTTGGATACTCTACAAACTCACCCTTATGCAGTTCAAATAAAATCTCCTCTGGGTGAAAGTCTTTTCCTCCAGCCAAAACATATAGTCTTCGTCTTTGCTGTGGCAAGCCAAAATACTTAGCATCTAAAACTCTCCAAGCAACATTTCTTTTTTCCCCTTCTAATATTCCTGCATTAGGCCATTTCTTCATTTCAACTGCTTTATCTAAACCGGCTAATGATGAAATCAAACATCCAAATGCATTTGTTTTATCCGTAAGAACTCCTTCAACATTTTCCCAAAATACGATACTTGGATTTTGCTTTCTCTCTTTTCTAACTTTATCATTTGCTTCTATTATATCAACAAACTTTAATGTCAGATTTCCTCTTTCATCATTCAACCCTCTTTTTCCACCTGCCAATGAAAATGCTTGGCAAGGTGTTCCTCCACATATAAGGTCTGGTGCACATATATTTTCGTTTATCAATTCTTCCGGAATGTTATTCATATCCCCCAGATTTATTATCTGTGGAAATTTTTCATTTAATACTCTTGATGGGAATGGTGCAATTTCTGAAAACCATTTAAAATCTAACCCTAGTGGCTTCCAAGCAACGGAAGCTGCTTCTATTCCTGAACATATACTTCCAACTGTTTTTATCATTGCGCCCTCTCCTTTCCTAAATTTGAATATACAAAAACCTACATATGCTAGCACGCTTTCATCATACCAAACATACGTTCGTTTTTCAATATATTTTATTCTTTTTCTTTCAAATATTTGTTAAATTGATTTTTCCATTCTATTAAATCATACCAACAGCAACCGATACAACCATTCTCATCAGCTTTTGATGATCCTCTCCACTGTTCATCGCCTTCATAAAACCATTTTATCCCAAAAAAGTCTCCTCTTATTCCTTCCGATACACATTTTTTACAATATCTTTCTTTTTGAAGATTTGTCTGGTTTGTCAATAATTGAAACTTTTTCTTTATTTCTTCTTCTGACATATTTGTTTCATTCACGGTTTCTCCATTTACCCAACGTGAAGAAGGGAATTTATGATCTATAACCAATTCTGAAGCAGTCTGTGGTGAATCAAAACAAGCATCTTTTAATGGTAAAACGTTTTTTATTTTATTCTGAAGGCTTGTAGAAATAGAAACTCTTTTTTCATTATCCGCTGCTTTTCGAGGAAGTCTAATTAATAAATCATAAAATTCCTTTTTCCCACACGTCGGACAATCTTTTTTCATAGTCGCAATATAGTACCCACTTTCGCGCAGTTTTTTTATTCTTGCTGCAGGTTGTGGATTTGCTTGTGGTACCGGACCACATTTTCTACACTGCCATTTAGTCATAACATCATTCCCATTTAGTGCATCAAAAACAGCTTGCGTATCAAAAGCCTGTCTATTTTCCCAATAATGCCGTTGTTCATTTTGCCATACATCATTTCTTCCTGGATCCAATTCCGTGTAACATTGTAATACCCACTCTTTTACATCTTCATATGTACGTGGTATATCTGTCCCCTGATATTTTGATTTTATAGGCACGCATCCATTCCAAGTTTTTGCATGGTATCTAAATGTTACTCCTAAATAATAATCTTGCATTCCATGAATTTGAAATAACTCACCAGTGCGTACATTTGCATTTATCTTTTTATTTTCAAAATCATATGACATTTTCTTTCCCTTCTTTTCTGCATAGATATTCATCTTTATCATACCAAAAGAGAAAAAATAACTCAATATTTTATTATATTTACTTGAATATTATTTGCTTACTTATTTCTTCTGCCACATTCTTAATATTATTCATCCTCCTCACCCATTCCATCTGATCCTGCAACTTCAGTTCTTCCGTCACGCCCCACCGTTCAGCCATCTGTTCCACCAGCATCTCAACTTTTTCTCTTGTTTCTTTATCGACTTGATTCAGATGCTCCGTCAATTTCCCGGTCAGTACCAGATACTGATACCTGGCACTCCGGTGTTCCTTCAAAAACTGTTTTCGCATTATTCCATATTTCCCATATGTAGGTTCTTCCTCATTGATTTCCAGGTCTGGAAAATAATAATCTCCATACAATGTGTAGCTCAGTCCATTCTTTTCATCATAAATCTGTTTCTTCATATCCTTACAACTCCATTCCTCTGTATTTTGTTTTGTTCTTCTTTATCTGTGCATTGTATTCTTCACTTCGTTCTCTTGCCCATTGTATGCGGTCACCTATTTTTTTCGGCATCTGCTCTTTCTGTTTTCTCGCTTCAAGTTCCTCCTGGATTCGTATATCGTCCTGTACCAGTCTTTCTACCATATCTTTCCCCAACATACGTAAAAGTCGGTTATATCTGTCTGCAATTCCCTGCAGTATTTCTTTCTCACCAGACAATTTCTGATAATCTTTCTGAACTTCTGCCAGTTCCTTTTTTGTTTTTTCATGCTCTTGCTTTTTCTTCTGAAACTTACTTTTCCAACTATCTCTTTCTCTTGTGAGTTCTTTCACCTGTGCAGCCATCGCACCGATTTTGTTTTTCATTTCAATGAATAATGGTTTTATTTTCTTATCCCGGTAAGTTACCGCACGTTCCAATGCTGTAGCTTCCGGCAGAAATGTTTTGATCATTCCATATTCTTTTATTTCCTTACTGACATTATCCATCACTGGTTGCAGGAATTCTCTTCTGTCTTCAAGTTTTTTCAATTCCGTTTCTGCTTTCTCCGCACGTTTTTCCGCTATCTCTTTATCTTTCTGAAACTGAATTTTTTCTTCTTCCAGTAGCTTAATATCTACCCTTGCTTCTGCAATCTGAGAAGTCAATCCTTCATTCTCCACTGTCAGATTTTCTTTTTTCTGCTCCAGTTCCTGCACTTCCTTTTTGCGTTCTTTTTTCTTGAAATTGTAAACATCCAGATGTTCTTCATGTGTGCCTTTCTGTTCCCATTCAATTCCATGCTGTTTTGCGATTTCAGCCAGCACTTCCTTTTCATGATTTATCCACTGATTCAGTTCTGTATCATGCTTATTTCCACCTTGAAATCCAAGACTTTTCAATGCCTGCTTCAGTGAAACTCTGGTATCCATTCCTTTTCCCTTCCAGTTGGTCACATAAGGAACAAAGTCAATATGCAGATGCGGAGTAGCTTCGTCCTGATGCAGATAGCAGCTAAATACCCGAAGTGTCGGATTCCGTTTCTGGAAGTCTTTCACATATTCGCCCAGTACCCTTACAGCCAGATTTCCTTCTGACGTTCCCACTGCCATATCCTCACAATTACCAATCTGGAATATCACTTCATGAAATAACTTCTCCTGTTTGCCCTGTCGGATTTTTCATAATAATTTGCAATTTTCCGGTCCTTTCTTTTCCCGACATTATATCTCTCAACCGCATCGTCAAACAGCTCTTTATAAACTTCCTTCAGATTCTCATTCTTATAACAAATGTTCAGTTGTACTCTGTCCGGATCTACATTTTCTGCTACAAAATCCCGTCTGTTATGAGCCAGTGAACCGGCTCCGATCATGCCACTGATTGTTCGTTTCATCATAAATTTTCTCACCTCTTTTCTGTTTGAGTACCAGATATGGCACATAATTTTTATTTACGCCAGACATGGCGATATTTAAGAAACTTTCGCCGGATACGGCGGTTTTGTTACTTTTGTCAAAAGTAACGCAAAAGCACTTTCGACAGCCGTACCGTCCATCAAAAGTCCCCTTGCGCCCTGCCGGGGGCATAACTTCCTTATGGACGTCTGTTCTGCACCGACCGAAGTGGATCATAGATCTGTTTATTCTGGTATCCTCGCCTGCACATATTCCAAATCTCCACAATAAGGCGTTCCCACCAGATACCATTCTCTTGCCAGATTCATCTCTATTCTGGTCTGTACCCATTCATCATCTACCAGCACTTCCAGTCCTTCTCCACAGTGAAATCCTGTATCAATCCATAAATCCGATGCTAATAATCCATATCTACCATTGCTACTGTTATATCCTAATCTTCCCTGTTTCATCATTTTCTGCTCCTTTCCAGTCTGTAAACGGAATTTGTAAACGGAGTTCAAAAGATTTTAAAAGTTAACGTTTTAAGTTTTTTCTTCAAGTTCCGTTTACATCGTTTACAATAATCTTTACTCAAACGGTATTTCCAACTGTTCCGGTACTTCCATAAAGCCGTCTTTATCTTTCTTCACCGAATCTTCCATCCGTTTCCATGACCGCTGTATTCCATATTCCTTTCCGAATCGATGTGTACCATGTGGTTTCCAGCCTACAATCGCATTGTTCATAATATTGGCAATTTCTTTACCTTCCCACTGTTTCATTTCTCCGGTTCGATGTAGCGCTTCATCGAACAGAATTCTTGTACATACATAATCGTCATCGTAGTCATCAAGAAATGCCTGTATGATTCCGGCATTGGTATCTTCCGGCATAAATTCTTTCTGCAGACGCTTTGCCTCTTCCTCAATTTCCTTTGTAAATCCTAAGAACACATTTCCCTGTCGATACAGTACCATTGCCTCCGCCCAGGCCTGTTCGATATAGGCTTTGCTCTCTGCCTCATTGTCCAGAATATGAACTTCTGCTTTCGACATATCTGTCATCACCGGAGCAAATCTTCTGTTTCCGGTTCTGTCCAGCGGAAGGAAATTCAGATCATTTGAAGTACCGCAAAATACACACTGTCTCGGTCTGTCTTCTGGGTGAACTTCATAAGGTACTTTATAAGTTTCTTTCTGTCTGCTCAGAAACGATTTTATCTGTTCAATATTCTTTGCTGTGATAGTTGCCTTCATTTCTCCCATTTCGATAATCCAGTGATTTTGCAGTTTTCTGTAAATATTTTCATCATCCAAATGATCCAGATTGTCGCTGAACCATTCTTCTTTTATCGCTAGATATTTGAAAAATGTGGACTTTCCGGCTCCCTGACTTCCAACCAGACACAGCATAATATCATACTTTATTCCCGGTTCATAAATTCTTGAAATCGCTGCCAGCATATGCATTTTCATTACTCCGATTGTGTATTTACTCTTTTCTGCTCCCAGGAAATGCGGAAGCATATTTTCTATTCTTGGAATCCCGTCCCAGACCAGACTTTCCAGATAATCTCTAATTGGATGATATTTATTTTCATTGGAAACAATATCTACTCCTGCTTTGATCACACGCTCACTTGTCAGTTCATAATTTTCTTCCAGATACATTTTCAGATTATTTTCATCAGTATCTGTAACCGTAGAACTGTTATTTCTCCGTTCCCAAGGCACCTCTTTCACAATGTCCATTCTTCCAGAAAGCTCATTTCGTTTAATCGCTTTTTTCAGCACTGGATCTTTTTGTAATACGGTTACACAATTTCTGATTGTCTGCTTTGTTCTTCCTTTATCCGTATGCTCCAACATATCATTGACATCTTCTGTTGTAAGCATCTCCTCGTTCACAATATCTTCTAATTCCATCAAGGACTCCTCGCTGATATTCGTTAATTCTTTCTTCAATTTTTTCAACCTCCCTTCTCTTCGTCTTGAAAAACTCTACAATCTCTTCTCCTGTTCCAAACATCAGCACGTCCAGATAGTCATTTATCTTTCTTTCATTTGCCAATGCCTCCGTAAATAATTCGTGCCATTCTTCTTCCGGTTCTGGTCTGTAAAACTCTTTCCAGAACTGAATCCATTTCAGATATCTGATCAGCACGTCAGTTGCATGTTTCAACCACTGCTCCAGTTTTTCTCTGATCATCAGAACTTTAGGTTTCTTTGATATCAAAGTATTCCTGCTTTGGTGCGTCCTTTTGTATTTGTTTCTGTCTTCGACTTTTATATCCAGTCCAAAATCTTCTATCAGCTTTTTCGCAGCTTCATACTGTGATATTCCAAATAACCTTGCTGTAAAATCTATCGCATCACCGCCCACTCCACATGCAAAGCAGTGATATATTTTATCTGCCTTCATACTTGGGTGTCGGTCTTTATGAAACGGACAACACGCCATTCCATTTCTTTTTACTTTAATCCCGTAATGCTCCGCAGCCTGTCTGGCTGTCACACATTCTTTTACCTGTTCAAATAATGTCACTTCTACCTCCTGCCCCTCCGGGCAAGTCTCTGATGAACAGATATTCGGGAATTGTTGTATCTTTCAATTCGTGATATACTAAATCTGCCAAGATGGTATATCAGTGAATCTGATTATCAGAGAACTTGCTTAGATATTTTGTCTGGGCTTTTTCTTTTTGTCTGTCAGTAGTCATAGCTCCACTCCTTACACAAATCTCCTTGTTGGGATAATGATAATTTCAAATTTGCTTCCATCCTCTAATTCAAGAAGAATCGCATAATCCGAATCTCGATCCGGTAAAATGGAACTTATCTTCAGCTTCTTACTATAATTGAGCGTATCAAATATTTTTCTGACTACTTTCTTTGTTTTCATGTGTCTTTTCCTCCTTATTTAACGTTTGTTGTCCAACATCTCAGCTACCTTTTTTTGCTGTGACGGATACAGGTGACCATAAGTGTTTAATGTCATCTGAATATCTTTGTGCCCCAGTCTTTCCTTGATGATCAGTGGCTCTACACCCTGATAAATCAGATATGCTACATGGCTGTGACGGATATCATGCACTCTGATTGGTTTTACACCGGTCAATGCTTCATATTTCTTGAGCCGTTTCTGCAGTGTTCTCGCCACAATCGGAAATAACCGCTGATTTTCCGGAAATCCATAATGCTTCTTCGCATACTCCTGCACCTCTTCTTTAAGAAAATTAGGAATATCAATGGTACGGACTGAATTTTCTGTTTTTGGAGTATCAATCACATCTCTTTTCCTGATCCGGTTATAAGTCTTATTGATATGCAAAAGATTACCACTCATATCAAAGTCTGAAAGACTCAATGCCAGAAGTTCTCCTTCCCTGATTCCTGTCCAGAACAGAATTTCAAATATCAGATAATCTTCACTCCCCGGCTCAATCCCGGCAATAAATCTGTCATATTCTGCTTTCGTCCAGAATTCCAGCTTATTTGCATCCGATTTCCCCATCTTTTTTACTTTCTTACATGGATTTTCCTTCAGATTGTAAATTTTCTGTGCATGATTAAACAGTGCATTTAACTGATTTTGGATCATACGCTCATAAGTATTGCTGTATCCTTTTTCCTGAATGGTATTCTGCCACTGGATAATCTCTGCTGGTGTAATCTCATTCATTTTTCTTGTTCCAAAATACGGAACAATGTGCTTGTTCATCATGTGTTGCTTATTACGGATTGAATTTTCTTTCAGTTCATTCTTTTTATCTTCAAAATAGACTTGAATAAAACTGTTCATCTCCATCTTCATATCCGCTGCAGTTTTTCTTATGAATTCCTTTTCATAATTTAATGCTTCTTTCTTTGTCTTGAACCCTCTTTTCAGCTTCTGCGTTTTCTTTCCTGTCCAGTCAATATAACGGAAGCTCACATACCAGGTTCCCTGTGTTTTGTCCTTGTAAGCTGACATCTTAAATCCTCCTTCATACTACTCTCTGAGAGCATCCATAAAATTTTGTTTCCCAGTAGGGACGTGGAATCTTTCCACGAACTGCTACATATCCTTCCTTTGCCAGTTCATCATTGAGCTGCTTAAGAATAGAATATGCTTTACTGCGTTTCACACCTAATTCTTCCATGACATCATCAACATTCATCATATAATTAGTTCTCATAGCGTCCTCCTTTCAAGTCACTTTTGTGACTCTTTTATTGTTCTCTTATAATAATTCACTTTTGTGAATTTGTCAATAAACATTTGCGAATTTATTTTTTTCATTCCATACCTATTGCTTGCGTATCAGGAATTTGTTAAATCTCACTCTTTTGTATCATTCACTTTTGTGCTAGAATAGAAGCACAAATATTATTAAGGAGGCAGCATTATGGTTGGCAAAAAAATCCGGGCATTCCGGGAATTTAGAGGATACAGTCAGATACAATTAGCCGAGCTGTCCGGCATTAACGTAGGTACGATTAGAAAATATGAGCTTGGAATCCGGAATCCAAAACCAGATCAGTTAGAAAAGATAGCAACTGCACTGGGATTAAACGTAAGTGTTTTTCTGGATTTTAATATTGAAACAGTCGGAGATGTACTCTCTCTGTTGTTTTCTATTGATGATTCGGTGAACCTCTCACTTGCTGAAACACCTGATCAGAAGGTTGCGCTGACATTCGATAATCCTACAATGCAGGACTTTTTCAGGAAATGGTGTCAATTTAAAAATGTCTATGAAAAGGAAAAAGCTGAAATATTAGCTATTGAAGATAAATATAAAAGACAAGAAGAACTGGATAAGCTAAATGCTACCCAGGAAGAATGGAAACTGCGCGCTATGGGAACTACGATAGGTTGCCATACTATCGTTAAGAAGGGCACTGAAGGCAATGACATCAAGACATATGATCTGACTTAATTTTGTGCATAAGAAAAAGAGCTCACGAAGAGCTCTTTCTTTTTGGTGGTCTGGGGGAATTTCTTATCATTCCATGCTACCATTACACCATATCGCCGCAAATACCCAGACCTACTAATAAGATTTCTTTTTTCATAATATCAATTCCTTTCTTGTAAATGCACTTTTCGATGTCATATACTATTCCCGAAATCATAGAACTCAAAAGAATTCCTAATATGGTGGCGATATCTGGAATCGAACCAGAGCCTATTGCTAACTTTGTTATAGTGGTAGTATAGCATTGATTTCAAATTTGTCAATCCGCTTTCAGGATTTTGTTATCATTTTGTTATCACAAACGGTTGTCAGGACACTCTCCCGGCAACCGTTTTTCTATACTGTTCGTTATTCTTTTCCGCTCTTTTATATATTTCCAGGCAACAGAAAAACCCGTAGAACCGAAGTTCTACGGGTATCTTACGTTTGGACACAACGTTATCTTACGATAACAAATCTATTTTCAGATTGTATTACTCGATGATTGTAGCAACACGTCCTGATCCTACAGTACGTCCACCCTCGCGGATAGCGAATGTAAGACCCTGGCTCATAGCGATCGGATGAATCAGCTCGATTGTCATCTCGATGTTATCTCCAGGCATGCACATCTCTGTTCCCTCTGGAAGGTTGCAAACACCTGTTACGTCTGTTGTTCTGAAATAGAACTGCGGACGATAGTTGTTGAAGAATGGTGTATGACGGCCACCCTCGTCTTTAGTCAGAACGTAAACCTGAGCTGTGAATTTTGTATGGCATGTAAGTGTTCCTGGTTTAGCAAGAACCTGTCCACGCTCGATCTCGTTTCTCTGAACACCACGAAGAAGTGCTCCGATGTTATCACCAGCCTGAGCCTCATCAAGAAGTTTACGGAACATCTCGATACCAGTTACAACAACTTTACGAGTCTCCTCTTTGATACCAACGATCTCAACTTCCTCAGATACGTGAAGAACACCAGCCTCAACTCTACCAGTTGCAACTGTACCACGTCCTGTGATGGAGAATACGTCCTCTACAGGCATTACGAACGGTTTATCTGTGTCACGCTGTGGGTCCGGAATGTACTCATCAACAGCATCCATAAGCTCCATGATCTTGTCTCCCCATGGGCCAGCCGGATCCTCAAGAGCTTTAAGAGCAGAACCCTGGATAACCGGAATGTCATCTCCTGGGAAGTCATACTCGGAAAGAAGATCACGGATCTCCATCTCAACGAGCTCAAGAAGCTCCTCATCGTCTACCATATCACATTTGTTCATGAATACAACGATGTAAGGAACACCTACCTGACGGGAAAGAAGGATATGCTCTTTAGTCTGAGCCATAACACCGTCTGTAGCAGCAACAACAAGGATAGCACCATCCATCTGAGCTGCACCTGTGATCATGTTCTTAACGTAGTCAGCATGTCCTGGGCAGTCAACGTGTGCGTAATGTCTACGCTCTGTCTGATACTCAACGTGAGCTGTAGAAATTGTGATACCACGCTCTCTTTCCTCTGGAGCTTTATCGATATCCTCAAAGTTCTCTACTACGTTTCCTGGAACTCTCTCTGCAAGAACTTTAGTGATAGCTGCTGTTAATGTTGTTTTACCATGGTCAACGTGTCCGATGGTACCAATGTTACAATGCGGTTTTGTTCTCTCAAACTTAGCCTTTGCCATTTTAAAATGTCCTCCTTAAAACTTGGCTCTATCAAAATTAGAGCATTTTTTCAGATTTAAACTTGCTAACCTTGATTATATTGCAAACCAAGGTTATTTGCAAGCATTTTATTTATTTATAGTGGATCAGTCCTTCTTAGAAAGGATCTTCTCCTGTACAGACTTCGGAACCTGCTCATATTTCTCAAAGAACATAGAGTAGTTACCACGTCCCTGTGTTCTGGAACGAAGGTCTGTAGCGTATCCGAACATCTCGGAAAGCGGAACATATCCACGGATCATCTTACCGCCGCCGATATCTTCCATACCCTCGATACGTCCACGACGGGAGTTGATATCACCGATAACGTCACCCATGTAATCCTCTGGTGTAGTAACTTCGACCTTCATGATTGGCTCAAGAAGAATCGGAGCTGCTTTCTGCATAGCATCCTTGAATGCAAGAGAACCTGCAATGTGGAATGCCATCTCAGAAGAATCGACTTCATGGTAAGAACCATCGTATACATTTGCATGTACACCAACTACCGGGAATCCTCCGAGGATACCAGCTTTCATAGCTTCCTCGATACCTTCGCCAACTGCCGGGATGTATTCCTTCGGAATAGCACCACCAACAACTGTGGACTCGAACTTGTACAGCTCTTCTCCGTTGGCATCCATAGGCTCGAATTTAACTTTACAGTGACCATACTGTCCACGACCACCAGACTGTTTAGCATACTTGCTGTCTACATCAACAGGCTTGGTGATTGTCTCTTTGTAAGCAACCTGAGGTGCACCAACGTTAGCCTCAACCTTGAACTCACGAAGAAGACGGTCAACGATGATATCCAGGTGAAGCTCACCCATACCAGCGATAATGGTCTGTCCAGTTTCCTGATCTGTATGAGCACGGAATGTCGGGTCCTCCTCAGCAAGCTTAGCAAGTGCCTCACCAAGTTTGCCCTGTCCAGCTTTTGTCTTAGGCTCGATCGCGAGCTCGATAACTGGCTCCGGGAACTCCATGGACTCAAGGATTACCGGATGCTGCTCGTCACAGATTGTATCACCTGTTGTAGTGAATTTGAATCCGATCGCTGCAGCGATATCACCGGAGTAAACCTTATCCAGCTCCATACGTTTGTTAGCGTGCATCTGAAGGATACGTCCAACACGCTCTTTTTTATCTTTTGTGGCATTCAG
Source organism: Blautia sp. LMAG:89 (assembly GCF_008679485.1). Lineage (NCBI taxonomy): Bacteria > Bacillati > Bacillota > Clostridia > Lachnospirales > Lachnospiraceae > Blautia > Blautia sp. LMAG:89. The sequence continues at coordinate 846,180 of NZ_NANC01000004.1, forward strand.
TACATAAGAACCGGAGTTCATTGTTCCTGAATAAACACGGAAATAAGCAAGTTTTCCTACGAATGGGTCAGTCATGATCTTGAATGCAAGAGCGGAGAACGGCTCATCATCAGATGAATGTCTCTCAACTTCGTTGCCGTCAAGGTCAACACCCTTGATAGCCGGGATATCTGTAGGAGCCGGCATATACTCAAGGATTGCATCCAGAAGTTTCTGAACACCTTTGTTTCTGTAAGCGGAACCGCAGCAAACCGGTACTGCTGTACACTCACATGTAGCTTTTCTGAGGACAGCTTTCAGCTTGTCTACAGAAGGCTCATCTCCCTCAAGATACTCCATCATGAGGTCATCATCCAGCTCGCAGATCTTCTCGATCAGCTCTGTATGATAAAGTTCTGCATCTTCCTGCATATCCTCCGGGATATCAGTAATGGAGATGTCATCACCCTTCTCATCATTGTAGATGTATGCTTTCATCTCGAAAAGATCGATGATTCCTTTGAAGTCATCCTCTTTTCCGATTGGAAGCTGAAGGCAGATAGCGTTTTTACCAAGACGAGTCTTGATCTGCTCTACTGCACCGTAGAAGTTTGCACCAAGGATATCCATCTTGTTGATGAATGCCATACGAGGTACATTGTAGGTATCAGCCTGACGCCATACGTTCTCTGACTGCGGCTCAACACCACCCTTAGCACAGAAAACGCCGACAGCACCATCAAGTACACGAAGGGAACGCTCAACCTCAACAGTGAAGTCTACGTGTCCTGGTGTATCAATGATGTTGATACGATGCTCAAGAGCACCTGGCTTTGGCTTGCAGTTCTCCTCAAGAGTCCAGTGACATGTTGTAGCAGCGGATGTGATTGTGATACCACGCTCCTGCTCCTGCTCCATCCAGTCCATTGTCGCTGTACCTTCATGAGTATCACCGATCTTGTAGTTAACACCTGTGTAATAAAGAATACGCTCTGTAAGAGTTGTTTTACCAGCATCGATATGCGCCATGATACCGATATTTCTGGTTCTCTCTAATGGATATTCTCTTCCTTCTTTTCCAGCCAATGAATTTTCCTCCTCGAATTAGAAGCGATAGTGAGCAAATGCTTTATTTGCCTCAGCCATCTTGTGCATGTCTTCTTTTCTCTTAACGGATGCACCTGTGTTGTTCATTGCGTCCAGAAGCTCATTAGCCAGTCTTTCTTCCATTGTCTTCTCGCCTCTCTTACGTGAGAACATTGTAAGCCAACGAAGAGCAAGTGCCTGACGTCTGTCTGCTCTTACCTCGATCGGAACCTGATAAGTAGCACCACCGATACGTCTTGCTTTTACCTCGAGAACTGGCATGATGTTGTTCATAGCCTCTTCAAATACTTCAATTGCTGGTTTACCAGCTTTTTCCTCTACTCTGGTGAATGCACCGTATACAATTTTCTGAGCAACACCTTTCTTACCGTCTAACATGATGTTATTGATAAGCTTGGTAACCACTTTGTTATTGTACATCGGGTCAGCCAGAACGTCTCTTTTCTGAGTATGTCCTTTACGTGGCACGTTACTTCCCTCCTTAATCATATTGATTATATCATCGGTACTCACGCAGTAAAACTATTGCATGTTCGCACTGGTAAGGTCCTATATTTAACCCGCAACCGACAGGGTATATGGAATACCGTACAAATCCTTATAGTCTTCCGCTGTAATACATTAGATGAATAATATCTTTGTAATCCTCCTGATTATCTGCAATCAGGAAGCGGCGTAGATTTCTGATCTACAAAAATTATTTTTTAACTTTAGGTCTCTTAGCTCCGTATTTGGAACGAGCCTGTTTTCTGTTAGCGACACCTGCGGTATCAAGAGTACCTCTGATGATGTGGTATCTTGTACCAGGTAAGTCCTTAACTCTTCCTCCACGGATAAGAACAACGCTATGCTCCTGAAGGTTGTGACCCTCTCCTGGAATATAACTTGTTACCTCGATACCGTTGGAAAGACGAACTCTGGCGATCTTTCTAAGAGCTGAGTTAGGCTTTTTAGGAGTAGCTGTTTTAACAGCAGTACAAACACCACGTTTCTGTGGAGCAGCCTGATCAACTGCTTTCTTTCTTAAAGAGTTGTATGTTTTCTGCAGAGCCGGTGCTGTAGATTTTTTAACAGCTGTCTGACGGCCCTTTCTTACTAACTGGTTGAATGTTGGCATTCCATTTCACCTCCCGATTTATTTCTCCATGGGCTTTCCCATGGGGCCTTGCGGTTGCTATTTACAAATTACGGCATACGAAAATATAACGTTTCATTCGCACGCTTGCTCATTATAGACCGTAAATACAGGGCTTGTCAAGGTGTTTTATAAAGAATTTTTGCTGATTTTACAGGGGTTTAACACAGTTTTCTTCATAGATGTCACAACCCTGCGAAAATGACGGTTTTACCTCCAGGGTCTGGCCTTTTCTGTCCACCCGTGTTCCTTCCAGTAAGCCACATCCACTTCATTCCATCCACTTTTTACAAGCTTACGCATCACCTCGAAATATGTTTTGGTCTTCAACACCGGTTTTACATGGCCATAGTTCTTACGGATTTTTTCTGCCAGCTTATCGGTCGCTTTCTCAATCTCCGCCATCTTTTCCGGAGAAATTGATTTATAATTTATGGCATGAACGGCAGTACCGTACCTGTATATCTTTCCCATTCCCCAGAAAAACATACTGTCTGCCATATCTTTGTTGGTCCATTTCGTTCCGGCACCTGCTGCGGTAGAAATACAGACTCCCTGTTTGGAAAACATATCCGGGTTTGGCCTGTGCAGCATCCATCGGTAGCCATAGTGATCCAGCCATGCTTTCATGGAACCGGTACAGTGATAAACATATACCGGACTTGTAAGAATGATCACATCTGCGCTGTCAATGGCATCTGTCAGCGGTTTCAGTTCTTTATAATATGGGCAAAGCTTCTCATCCTTCACAATACACTGGTTACATCCAATGCAGAAATGCCCGAAATCTTTTGGCAGAAAAAACTCTGTCACTTCTCCACCCAGCTTGTCTGCCAGCATTTTTCCTATATGATAAGTAGAACCTTTATGGTTCTGCCCATGCACCATTGTGATCTTCATAAATCCCATCCCCCATTTTTACAGCTCCGTCATCTCTATCTTGCCTGATCACGATCTCTTTACAACGATCCTCTGTAACTTTCAGTTTCTCTCCACGGATATATTCCCGGAAACTGTCCTTAAAAGAGACGCCGCTCCGAAAATCTCCGCATTCTCTTCCGTATATCCTTCTTCTTTTTCCATCCAGCGGTCCACGATCTTCTAGGCTTCCTTCAGCCTTCCTCCTGCGATCCAGGTATAGATCAGCGCCGTTGCAGCTGTAGGATCATCTTCATCCTGCAGGTACCATTCCCGGCAGAAATCACCGGCCTCTTCTTTTTTGTCCAGGGACAGCATCGATGACGCCAGACGAAATCTCAGATCCGCCGGAGCTTCCTCTTTCCACGCAAAAAGATCCAGAAGCTTTCTGCAGACTTTTTCCATCTGAGCCTGGTCCTCTTCCTGTTCCAGTGTTTCCAGATAATCATTGATCCATATTTTCAGATCAAAAGAAAACCCTTCCATGCCGCTGAGGCAAAAAAGCTCCGGTGCAAAATTGTGCTTTTCCCTGCGTCCGCTCTCAACGATTTTCATCAAAGTATCAAACGCCTGATTCCACGCCGTCACATCTCCATCATCCCGCACCATACTTTCGTAAGACTGTATCATCTGCGCTTCCAGTTTTTTCCACAGTTTTTCCATGGCCTTTCCTTTCTGTACTGCAGCATCTCCTGCAGGTTCAAAGCCGCCGGCTCCCGCAAGCCGGAAACGGCCTTTTTATCCGGTTATGGCCTCCGCTCCTTCCTGGAAGTATAGCACGTCTTTTTCCGCCTTTCCACTACAATCTGGGAAATTCCCAGGATCATAACCATTAATATAGAAAGAACTGCTCCCTGTTTTAATCCCGGGGTGCTATATCTCATAACGATCTCATGACTGCCTTTGGAAAGCTTTATGCCTGTAAGTCCCTGAATACTTACTGCCTGTACTTTTTTTCCATCCACAAATATCTGCATATCCGGATCATAAAAGCTTCGTATCAGCAATATCCCATCCTGTTTCACAGATATACTGCCTTTCCCGTCGGAAAGATCTGTCTGCTGGGACGAAAGCTTCCGGTAGATCTCATCCAGATCCGATTCCTGATAGGTTCCCAGAACTGCCTCTTCCATGCCACAGTCTGCCGTTACCCGCACTGTGGTATCCGACTGACAGGTTCCAAGATCCAGAAAATTATTGTTCCAGTAATCCGATGTCTGGCTCTGCCCGTTAATGGTCACATTCTCCGGCTCCGTCCCCGGAATATAGAGATATCCATGCTCTCCTTTTTTCAACCGCACTGTAAAAACCGCTCTTCCGGCCAGCAGGGAATCTGAATTTATCGTCTGCATTTTGTACAGTCTTTTTCCCACGATCCCGCTGAGAAGCCGGTTTTGCACTTCCAGCGGATCCGTTCCTTCCATGGCATAATCCGCTACAGAATCGTTTATCATATATGCCCCTTTCAATGCCCGGGGATTCTCATACAGATCAAAGGATGCACTTTCGCCGATCTTTTCATATGCCGTATGCAGCGTTCTTGTATTTCTACAAAGAAGATACCGGATTCCCAGCAGCATGTCCATCACCTCGGTAGCTCCCGCATACTGATAACGATTTTCCAGATTTTCAAATCCCATGTTTCGGACAAAATCCCACATTTCTTCTGTATTCGTGGAAGAATACATGGAGATTCCGTTCAGCTGGTACAGCATTTCCTCATTTCGAACAAGGGGATTTACAATGGCCGACCGGTAGTTTACCTGATCCGCCCCTGTCTTTTTCATAAGACTGGTCACTTCCCTGTCACTTTCCGCATAAACATCACGGTTGGCAGTTCCGTTGTCTGTGATACTGAAAACACCATGGATTCCGGTTTCCGCAAGTATCATTACGGCCAGGACCAGAGATACGATCTTCCTGATTTCCACACGTCCCAACGGATGTGACGGAAGTTTTCCACAAAGAAAACTGCCCGTCCACACCGGAAGAAAAAATGCCGCGATCACTCCGTCTGTAAGAAGGGTTCCCAGCCCTTTTCCGCTTTTCAGCCCTACAACAGTACAAAATATCTCTGCCAGGATAAATCCTGCCAAAATCCTCTTCCCGCTTTCCTTCTCCAGTTTTCCCCAGGCATCACAGCTTATTTTCAAAAGCAGAAAGATGAGAATAAACGCAAAACGATTGGGAATCCCCACCGGTTTGTGCATTCCGTGAAACAACAGATTCAGCGCTGTGATATGAAAGCCTGCAAAATACAGAAGAGCCATTGCCCCTAACATGATCTTTTCTGTCCTGCGGATCTCTTTGTTCAGGAAATAGATTCCTGCAAAAAGAAGCACCGCACATCCGCAGTAAAGGTTTACATCTCCCTGCTCCCCGGATTTTACAAAAGACATGGAATCTTCCATCAATGCGCCAAGCTGTTTCCAGATATCTCCGTAGACACCCTGAAGGCCGGTTCCCGCTTCTGCCGCAGCCGGTGTCCGGGATACTGCAACGATTCCCGGGATCAGCGTGATTCCTGCAAGGCCGGCTCCGCCAATGGAGGCTCCGGCAAATTTCAGCAGAGAATGTGGGATCTTCTCCGGGCGTTTCTCCTTTTCCAGAATAATCATTTGTACCACATAATACAGCGCCGCAAAGGTGCACAGCATAAATCCCATGTAATAGCTTGTCAGGATACCATACCCCAGAACAAGGCAGTACCCTTTCCACTTTCCGGTATTTACCAGCCGTTCAATAAGATATGCCAGAACCGGCAGGAGCATGATACAGTCCAGCCACATCACATTGCTGTAATATCCCATCAGAAAATTGGACAGTGCATACATACACCCCACAGAAACTGCCATGCAGTCTTTACCTGGATATTTTTTCCCGGCATACCATGCCATGGATACGCTGCACAGCCCCACCTTGATCAGAATCACTGCCGTTACGGCCTCGTTCACGTACATAAATTTCATGAACAAAAGTACCAGTAAACTGAACGGGCTGCAGAGATAATAGCAGAACAGTCCGTAGAAATTATACCCCATGGCATGTGCGGACCAGGTCCAGCCCGCTCCCTTTCCAAACTGCTCTGAAAGTTCCCTGTAAAAGGCTGTATACTGATGGACTCCATCTACCACCAGCGCCGAATTTTCTCCAAAAGGATAAACACCTTTCAATGCAAAGCCCAGCGTAAAGATCAGCACCGGAAACAGAAACGCCAGGAGATAGATCCACCCTCTGTTTCCCTGTTTTTTGTTTTTTTCCGCTTTCTGTATTCTTATTGGTCTCATTTCATTTCCTCGTCTGTCTGCAGTAATTCCAGGCCGTTCTGTTCTGGACAGCTGAATTATCTATCGGCTGTTATTTTCTGAAATACTGTTATTTCTTTTCCGTCTTTTTTTCTGATCCTCTGTATTCTGTAAATCAAACATCTGCGTTTTACTTTATCGTATGCTCATAAACTTGAACATTTTTGCAAAACAGATCATAGCATGTTTCCTACTGTATCATGTTTTTGTGAAATTACTGCGAATTTTTTCAGAGCAAAAGAAAAAAGCTGTCACATCATTGGAGACACAGAAAACTCCGCCGACGTAACAGCTTCTTTCTGAAGGAATCTGTGTACGCTGATCCACAGATTTCTTCATGGGTGTAATTATTAACTTTATGTGATGAGTTTTTTAGTTCCCGGCCTGTATGATACGGATATTCACATATCCTGAGGTGGCTGTTTACAGGTTAAGAACTATTATGGATATATGATAGCATGGCCATATACATTTGTAAAATTGATATTTCATGTTTATAATATAGAATATTTTAATATTTATCAAACGGATAAAAGCCTCTACCACACGGTAAAATCCTGTTTTTATAAAACGGTATAGCCTCTGGATTTCAGGCAGGATCTCACTTCCATGATATCCTCGGTATGGAATACCATGATCGGCTTGCCGGAATCACGGTTAAAGGAGAGGTACAGATAATCCACGCTCACATTACTGTCCTTCAGTGTAAGAAGCAGATCGTTCAGATTTCCAGTCTTATCCTCAACCTCCACTCCGATCACCTCGATCACGTGGCAGAGATATCCGGCAGCGATCAGAGCCTCCATTGCCTTATCCGGCTCCGAAACTACCATTCGTACGATTCCGTACTCTGCGCTGTCATTGGTTACAGAGCCCAGAATGTTGATATCCTCGTTCTTCAGGATACCGGTAATGTTCTGCATGACACCCTTTTTATTTTCTGCATAGATGGATAACTGTTTCAGCATGATAAAATCCTCTCTTTCCTATGTGCTTTATTTTGCTGTTCTATCGTATGATAAATCTTCGCACATCTTATCAGGTATGTCAACCAGAGCAAGCCGGATAATAACACAGACCTTCATATTTTAGTTTACCCGACTCCATAAACACTGATATTTTATGATCAACATTTAACCCGGCCCACCTGTTCACCGCATGTGAGCATGGAGATATTTTTCCCGGGTAGCGATACCTCCCCGGATATGTCGCTCCTGCTTGTTTACATCCAGTACCTTGCGAACTTCTATGGCCAGAGCCGGATTGATCACTTTCAGGCGTTCTACGCAATCCTTATGTTTGGTTGTCACTAATTAGAACGGTTTCATCTAAGCCTAAATCACCGAAGATTCGTAAGTAAATATCTACGTTACCATCCTTGTCTACTTCAATTTTCTGGATAATCCGTTTAAGCTGTGCATTGGTCATCTGGTGAACATCGGAAATATCTTCAATCTCTTTAAACGTGCGATTCAAGATTGTTTCCAGTTGTTCACCTTTTGTCAGGTGATAAGCAACCATTTTCAACTCATTCTCCAGACGCTCGATTTCCTGTTTTGTGCCGCCGATTTTTTCATTCAGTTCCTCACGTGTAATGAGGTCATCGGTGTACATATCCATGTATTTCTGACGCATTTTTTGAAGCTTGTGAAGCTGTGCGTTCAATTCCTTTTCGTAATTCAGGTTCTCATCCTTGGCTTTGTAAACCCTCTGGAATTCGCCTGTTACGTGACGAATTACATTTTTCTTTGCTTTCAGCAGCTCGGAAAAGTATTCGGACAGAACTTCAATCAACTCTTCCTCGTCCACTGTCTGAGCATTCGGGCAGCTATCCGCCCCACGTCCATTATGACCGGAACATACCCAGCGAATATAAGTATTCTTATAAGTACGAACAGTTCGTCGAAATGACCAGCCACATTCCTTACATTTAATCAGAGTAGAAAACAAATACTTATTGCTCTGCCGTTCCTTTGTTAATTTAAAAGTCTTGCTTCTGCACTCCAAAATCTCCTGTGCCTTTTCATACATTTCCGGCTCAATAATCCGCAGTTCCGGACGTTCTGTTACCATCCACTCCGTTTCATCTTTTTCCGTTCTCTGTCCGGTCAGGAAGTCAGTTACTTCCTGCTTTCCATTGATAATTTTTCCGGTATAAAGTTCATTCGTTAAAATCCGGCACGTCGCATTCTGGCTCCACTGACAATTACGCTTTGTTCGGATGCCTTTCGCATTCAGCATGTTTGCAATCTTGGCGGCACCATATCCTTCTTCGATATACCATTTATAAATCTGCCTGATAACAGCTGCTTCTTCCTCGTTGATTGCCAAATTAAAGTAATCTCCAATGGTTTTATCATATCCGTACACAATATTCGGAACTCGTCCTTTTTCAGCATTCATTTTCTTGCCGAATTTCACACGCTTTGAAGTATTGGCACTTTCTTCCTGCGCCAATGCACCGAAGATTGTCAGAACAAATTCACTGTTTCCCATGCTGGTCATGTTGGCCGTCAAAAACTGTGTCTCGATTCCTAATGCTTTCAGTTTGCGGACATTCTGCAGAAGGTCTACAGTATTTCTGGCAAAGCGAGAGATGTCCTTTACTACTACCATATCAAATAGTCCATGTTCAGCATCAGCCATCATGCGTAAAAATTCTTTTCGATTTTTTATTTTCGTGCCTGAAATACCCTCATCTGCATATAATCTAACTAAGTTGTCACCAGTACGCTGGGTGTACTCAGAGAAAAATTGCTTTTGAGCTTCCAGACTGTTGAGCTGATCAGCTTTATCAGTGGAGACACGACAATAAGCAGCTATATTCATATCTAATACCTTTCTGTTATATTTAAGTCGTTCTGTTACAACTTTATTGTACCATCTAAAATATAATTGTAAATAGCAAAATAAGGAATACCCTTTCTTCAGAATATTCCTTATATGCATTACTCTTCGATAAAAAAATTTTCTAACAATAGCATAATGGATTGTTCATCAACATTACCTGGTTCTTTTAAATTTTTTTTCTTTTTATTCAATAACAAATATGTATCTGTAAAAACATCTTGTATCGTCCCAAGGCATTTATCTTTTGCTAATTTAACCATCAACTCAAGAATTACACGATCCACATAGATATGCAAATGTTCTCCTAACATTTGTATTCGTTTATGGCTTTCCCCTGCATGAACAATAGCATTTCTAAGCCTATATAAGCGATAAAGATGCCATTCAATTCTTTGACAATACTTTTCGGAAAGATGCCATAATTTTTCGCGATTTTCTCTTTGCTCATATAAGTTATATATTTTATAACGTATATTGGGATAATACTTAAGCTCATTCGCAAAATAATCTTCTCGATATTTCTCATATTTTTCAAGAAATATAAAGCCTGCGATTTTACAAATCTCTTTATCGAATTCTGTTATATCTTTAAGCAACAAACTTACTTTTCGATTACCTAAATTATTTTTCAAATCGTCAAGTATATTAGAAAATATGCATTCGAAATAGTCATTTTGTAGAATGGAAACTATATTATCAGTAACGCTTTCAATTTTGGATTTTGAACTATCTGTAACACTTGCAACCTCCAACGCTGACCACAAATTAAGAAATGCATCATTTAAGTCTTGTTGATTTAATGCCGCATTATGCAAATCAACAATCTTATTAAGCTGAGAATAAGTTTCCTTTCCTTTTTCTTGGCATCCCAAAACAATTGTATCTATTTCAGTTTTAAAATTTTCTCGTGGCTCAGGCTTGATACTTTTATACCCAAACGCTTTTACGGGAAGAATTATTCCCTCTTGGGTATCTTGTCGAATTACCAATCCGTTTTTACCTATTACACTGATATTATCATTCAAAAAAACTTCTAAATATCTCAAAAAAATTTCTAATGCAGAATACGCTCGTTTCATTGCTGAATAATTATCATATGCCTTTGTTTCCATAACCCCTATAAAGGACTTTTGCTTTCTTTTAATCTGTTTAAAGCAACCATCATCTTCAAACGAAATATGCAATCTTTCATTTAACAACTTTTGATATGGCTTTAATTTTTCATAAAAAACAAAGTACACTTTGTATTTACCAATTTCAAAATCAAACCTATTCAAAAAAATCTGTGCTTTTTTTTCTGGATCATTTATACTTTCCTCAAATATATTTCTCAGGAATCTATATATATATTCCGATGAATATCCATGCCATAGCAAAAAAGCAAGCCAAGCACGAAGTCCTTTTTCAATTTCTGTTTTACGGTTTGATTCCGACAAATTTTCTTTCAAGTATTTACAACATATTTCATAGTACTTTTTCTTTGGTATCTTATTGAATATATAATGTACCGCTGTTCTTTGATCTTTATCTAAAAATTTTGCCATCTCTTCAATAACTTCATATTTATACAACTCTCGAACAATAACGTCTGTCATTAAACTCGACTTAATCTCTTTTGCAATTATATCTAATTGATATTGCTTAATACTCCCTTTCACCACATCTTTTTCAGTATCAACATATTCTTCTAATAATGTTTGTGTATTATGAACAGGCGCTTTAACAATATCATCTGAATAATGAAACAACATTTCTTGTAGTCTTTGAACAAAAAATAAATATCCATCCTTAGTAGATGTCCAATCTTGTGTAATATATTTCATTTTTCATCCCCCTCGCATTTTTGTAAATCAATCATTTTTTATCAAGTACCACTTTGCATACCTATTAGTTCCTGTTGTAACAACAATTCCATCCTTTTTCATTGCCTGTAACAAATTAGAAACCTTCTTCGATTTCTGTTCATCGCTAAGTACTTCTGGCAATGCTTTTTCCAGTACTTCCATTAAATCTCTTTTGCTGGCTTCTCCCATTGACTGAAGTGCTTTTATAATTAACTGCTTGCAAATATCATCATCTAACCCTTTATTTCGAACATAAGCAGCTTTCTGTCCGACAATATCTGCCACCTTGAAAGATACAAAAACATTAGGATAACGTCCTTCCACAAGACCTTTTTTCTTCAAATCCTTAAAGCTTTCTTTAGAAACTACTTCCTGTTTCTGAACTTTATCCAACAAAAATACAGTTCTCATATCTAAATCTTCATTGGAATATAAAAGCTGAGTATAATTCTTATCCAATATCTTTCCGTACACAGTCACTGTAACTCTATTAATTGTGTTCAAATCATATGTCGGCAATGGGAAGCATTTATCACGCTGTATCTGATACATCATTGGTATTCCCATTGAATTTGTATCAATCATATACAGATTTACCATTGCGTTACACAAAAACACATTTCGATAATACGGTGGTTTATATCCCGGTTCCAGTGCTTGTTCAATAGTTTCTGGTATAAAAGCCCCCTCATTGATAAATACCAGTCTGTCCTCAAATTCCTCTACGTTGATTTTTCCACGCAAGCGATAGTCCTGATGAGCAATACAGTTATTAATAATCTCTTTGATCAGCTCTGGTTCATATTGATCTACTTCATCCGGAAACAAAGTCTGCTGTCCGGCAATATAACGATACTTTACATTTCTGATCCTGGAATATACCTTATCCACTGCCATTAACATCGGTATATCAAAATGTTCATAAGCTTTTACCGAATTATCTGCATTATAAAGTGTCCAGGTAATTCTAGGAATAAAGCCATCAAAGAAATATTTAGCCTCACTTTTTCCTAATAACAATAATGCCGTTCTGGTGATTTTTCCTTTTATTGTAATACCAGCTTTATTTAAAACCTCAATATCAGACAGTTTCTTTAAAACTTCCTGTGCTTTTTTTCGATCACTCTGACGTTTTGAGAAAAGTTCTCTTGCTCTTTTAATCGCTTCTTCATCCAAGTCTTCTATCGTTGCATCTTCTACAATTTCTTTTGACCAATCCATTCCTATTTGACTTCTAAGTAGATCTACTTTATTCATCGGAAGCGGTGATATAGATTCATGTTCTCTGGCATACGCTGCCCCTTGCCATGTTGTCGGAATCCCCCTAATAGCTGGAGGAATTTGAAATGCTATCACTCGACATTTTTCCATTGTCAGTTCGTATATCTCCAGAAATGTCAATCGTTCATTGGTTCCATTTACGATTTCCTTTTTCAAACTTTGCAGACTTCCCTGTTTCCGAAATTCCGTTCCTACATATCGTTTATCATCCGAAATTCCGAAAATCAGCCACGCCTCCTGTAATCCCCGAAGATTTGCTTCATTGCTAAGTGCAGAAAAATATTTACCAATGTCATTAAACGAATAATTTGTGCGTGCTTCTTTAAATTCTACAACTTCATTTTCAAAAGATTCTATCATGCGAACAATCTTTTCTTTTAATTGGCTATCCGTATATATCATATTCTTCCGCCTTTCAAAATTTTCTATGACTAAATTCTATGACTAATCTATGACTTTCTAGAACTAATTTTAACTGATTTTCAGACAGAACACAAGCAATAGCAAAAAAATAAAAGGCATCCCACGCGCTACGCAGGACACCCTCCATCATGTTTTGGTTCATTGGGAAGCTCATCCGCTGCTTCTTGTATTGCCTGTTCCACCTTACTTGCATTTGCTTCAATCAATATCTTTAACAGATAGTCGGCGGTTACTTCCGCAGTGTTTGGATTATGGAATCGATAATTAAGTTTTCTCTTTTTCATAGCGGAATTTCCACCTCCTCCCGTATGTCTTTGTCCATAACTATGAAAATGTTTTTTGAAATAGTCCTGCCAAATGCCATTCCTGTTCAACTTAAATAGATGCCGGTCAAAGGGGCATCCCTGTTGTAAACCACCGCTGTAAACAAACTCCAAAAAATCTAATTCTTTTTGTTTTTTCAGTTTTCTTTCCTCAATACCAAATTACTCTTATATATCTGTTTACTGTTTACAAATTCTACAAGTCAAAGCAATATCCATAGAAAAAAGTGTAAACAACACGCCAACTACCGTAAACCTGACTGGCATTTTACTGGAAAGGTAACTCCACCTGCCGGGCTTCCTTCTCAGTAATCGGATGCCAGTCATTTTCATTTTTTAAGTCTTTTGCGTCTCGTTTACAGTTTTCGTTTACACATACCCACGAACGCTGTGTACCGTAATCCTTGAATCTTGTCATCGTCCCCTGTTTCCAACCCACAATGCTTGTATTCATGATTTCACAGATGCGGTCTGTCTCCGCCTTCTTCGGCTTTACATAAGGATTGTCCAGTGCCTCTTTAAAAAGCATCAATGAACAGACTTTTCTGTCTTCATGTTCATCCAGCCATGCCTGTATCATTCCGGCTTCCGTATCATCCGCCATGAACTCCTGCCGCAGTTTATCAAGCTGTGTTTCTGTTTCCTTTGAAAACGCCAGTTTAAAATTTCCATTACGGTACAACATCATTGCTTCCGCCCACACCTGATCAATATACTGTCTGGATTCCTTCTCATTTTCGAGGATATGAACCTCCATCTCTGCCCGGTTCGTCTGAACCGGAACGAATCTTCGATTTCCGGTACGGTCAAACGGCAGGAATCGCTTAATATTGGATGTTCCTCCAAATACACATTGCCTCGGACGATCAAGAGCATATACTGCATAAGAATCCCGATAAGTCTCTTTCTGCCTGCTCAGAAAGCTCTTTGTTTCCTCAATACTCTTAGAGCGTGCCGTTGCGACCATTTCAGACATTTCAATCATCCAATGACCACGAAGCTGACAATAAACTTTTTCCGAATCCAGTTTGCCGATGTCATCAGTGAACCAGTCATCCTTTACTGCCATGAAACGAAAAAATGTAGATTTTCCCACGCCCTGACCCCCGACCAGACAGAGCATATATTCAAACTTAATTCCGGGGCGGAACGCACGGGCAATAGCTCCCAGCAAAAACATTTTCATACTTTCATAGGTCAACTCATCCACAGGTGCACCAAGAAAATGATGCAGCACATAGCGGATACGTTCCTGCCCATCCCATTGCAGACTGTTCAAATAATCCCGGACAGGGTGATATTTGTTCCGATCTGCCTGATGGACAATACTTTTCTGCACAATCTTATCCATCGTCAGACCGTAAGTCTCTTCCAAATAAAGCATAATATAGTTCAAATCCATATCTGTGAATGCCGGGCTTATCCGTTCCCACCACACGGGTTTTACAATGTCTGTCTGCTCAGTCAAAATATTGTGCCGGAATACATCTTTTAACAGAGGATCATGTTCTAAAATTAGCTTACAGTTATGCCGATTGTTTTTCACAGCACCCTTCTGTGTCATTTCCAGTTGTTCTCTGATTTCCTCTACTGTCAACTCCGTTTCCATTATATCCATTACTTCGCACAATTCCTGTCGTGTCTGTGGTGATAAAGTCTGAAATTCTCTGTTCAATCGCTGTCACCTCCTTCCCATGAGCCACCACTACGGCAACTCGTTCTTCTAATGTGCCTGATAATAATGTATCCAACAGGTACTCTGTTTCTGATATTTTTTCCAATGCCTCCATAAACAGCGGATGCCAGACATCTTCCACCTGTTTCGGAGCACACTCTTCTTTCCACTGTTTCAACAAATGCAGGTAATCTGCCAGTGCACGGAAATATCTATTTTCTGCCTGCAGATACCTCTGTTCCTGTGTTAGCTGTCGTTTGATTTGTTTTCTCTGTGGCGGGCTGTGCCCCATGTTCTCATAATGTATAGAAAAATCTCTTGCCAATTTCTCTGCCGCCTCTTTTGGTTTTAAATTGTACAAGTGTGCCGTAAAATCAATCACATCCCCATCTGCCTGACATCCGAAACAATGAAAACGCCTGTCCACTTTCATGCTTGGATTCTTGTCACGGTGAAATGGACAGACCGCCATTCCATTCTTGTTTACCCGTATTCCATAGCTTTCTGCAGCCTGCCGGGTAGTCACAGACTGTTTAACTGCTTCAAATATATTCATCCTTTTCCTCTTTTCTTTACATCACAACTCCATATCGTTCCTTCCCAATTTAGTTCTTCCTTCGTGTTCCCATCGCTCTCGGTTCTCCTGTTCCGCAGTAATTTTTGCTTTTGCCAGCCTATCCAGAATGGAACTTCTGGCTTTTTTCTTAATCTGTTCGGTATTCACCTTTTTGACTTCCGGTTTTATCAGCGTGGTCTGGATTGTTTTAACTGCTGTCTGCATAGCTTTTGTAATTTTGGTAATTACTCCGTCCAATCGACTTACAGCATAAGTTCTTTCTTTTTGGGAAGCCTTGCGCTCAGGGGAAAGCACCCACGCCTTTGACTGTTCTACCAGACGAATGTCTTCTTTATGGGTTTCCACTCTGACCTCATCCGTCACAACCTCCACAGCTTTGTCGTAAGCAATATCTGAAACTTCATCGATCAAAGCTTCTACTTCTTCAATTTTCAAAGTAAGTGTATCCAGTATTTCTGTCTGGTTTTTCATCTGTTCCTTTTGCTTAAACAGGATATAATCCTGCTTTTCAAGATAATCTCGCCCTCCATAAGACGGTTCTTCTTCCAGATGCAACCCGTATTTTCGAGTTATATCAAAAAGCATTGTCCGGCAAATAGCATCAAAAGTCTGCTTTCGATTATTATTGCGGCCTTTAGGTTTATCCGGTTTTGGAAGTGCAATCCCTAATTCTTCCAGTGCTTTTTCCTGCTGGGGACAGATTTCCCCGTACTTATTCTCACAATCAAAAACATGACGTTCATGAATGTGCGGCGTTCCTTCGTCCAAATGCAGTGCCCAGTCCAGAATATGGACATGAGAACCGAACCGATTTGTGAACTGCTTTGTAAAGTCCTGTACGACCGCAAGTAATATTTCATAGGAAACAGATTCTTCTACTGTTCCTATTTGAAAAATAGTTTCCTCTGGACAGGTTTTATTGTTCTTTAGTAAATCTTCCACAGATCGGTTACGCTCTGTATGACGGGTTCTTGCATTTCTTTCATTCTGCGCTTCTATATATTTTCCATAATGTTCCTGATAAAAAGTACATTCAATTTTCTCAAAACTGATATCCTGAGAATCTTCTTCCCTGTTCTGCATTGTGGTATAGCCACGGTAACAGTCCCAGTAAATATTTTCTCTGACTCTTCCAGCATCAATATGTTCACTGTTTTCCAAGTCGAAACGGCGATCATTATGCCTGGGATTATAAGTGCCATTTTTCCCGGAGCGTCCATTGTGTCTTGTTGCTTTCAATAATTTTCTTGCCCTCCTTTTTCACGTTTTTCCAAATTAAATAAGGCAGCGAAGCTGCAAACCTGCGTGAATTTGCGTCAGGTAATACCCAGTACGAGTAGACGCACGCATCAACTCACTGGGCAATGGCTGCCGCCCTTAACCTGCACAAAAGACTTCGCTCTCCGCTCTGCTCCAGATTTAGTTACTATTCTCCGGCACCCTTCCATTCCCCTTTGCCATCCATTCGAAAAAAGCAATTTTACTAACCTTAATTAATCTGCCGCTTCGAAATGCCGGAAAACCGGGTGTATGAACCAGTTCATAAGCCGTTACTCTGGAAATCCCCATAATCCGCTGAATATCAGCCACATCCAGTACAAGAGGCAGTTCATCATAATTGTTTAATCTCTTATTTTCACTCATGTTGTTCCTCCATTTTTGATCTCATTTTTTTAGCTTCTCATTGCCGTTTTCTCTTTCCTGTTTCCTGAGTCATACTGCTGTCAAGGCATACAACACGTCATCCATTCGGATGCGCTCACTTCTTTTATCGAAGGTCATGGCGGTTTATCTCAGGTTAGACGGTCATAAAGTTGTCAAAGTACACTGCATAGTACGAAATTACCATTCAATCGTATCTTATCAATCTCATCTTGACTTTTCAATACTTTCGCGATACCATAAATGTAACTAATATTATATTTTTTAAAATTACCATACAAAACAGGAGCAAATAGAAATGGCTTATCAATTTATAAGGCAAGAACCTTGCTACGACCACATCCTCTTCGTTCTGGCATTGGATAGAGACAAAATGAAGGAGCGAATTTTAATCGGAACGGAACAGCAAATCCGTTTTCGACTGGACGGAAATAAAGATAACGATGTCATATATGATATAACACGTCCTCTAGGACGTTTTCTGATAGATTTTGAATATGATAAAGAAAAGAACTGGAATATATATGGACTTGCTCCCCTACGTGATGCATTGCACACTAACCGTTGGAAACAGCCTGCACTGGAACAGACTGCTGGTGATTTTCTGGCAAAAAAATATCTCACCGGTGATCCGGTGAGAATGTATGCTACATTCCGTATTTGGAATGAATATCTTGTTACAAGGGAATATCGTGACCGTAATACTGCCTGTGATCGTTTTATAGAAAAAATCCAAATTTTGACTCAGGCATTCCAAACAGAAAATGTCATGAATTTTAATTCTGATACCGGAAAACCAGAACGTTTTCATACTGGCAGTCTTTATTTCCGCAACACTCCTGCTGAAATCACTCGACTTGAACTTTGGTTTCCGGATAATAGGCGCAGAACAGAATGCGTAGCTGCCTATAGCTCTTTTTATCCGCTTATCACTTATTACTTGAATCGACTGAATGACTGGGGCCTTTGTTTCCGTCAGTGCAAAGTCTGTGGAAAATATTTTCTGGCAAAAAGCCAGCGTTATGAACTGTGCAGTGATAAGTGCCGTAAAGCACAGGCACTTCAAAACAAAAGGGAGTTTGATGAACGAGCCAGAGAAAATAACTATGATCTGCTTTATAAAAATGAATGCCAGAATTGGCGTAATAAAATCAATAAGTCCCAAAAAACTGCTAATTTTCCGATTGAACGCCTGGAAGAAATGAAAAATGCGTTTGACCTTTTTAAGAAAGAAGCTCTGCAGCGTAAGAAAGCTGTAAAGGCAGGAGCAACCAGTCCGACAGAATTCACAGACTGGTTGTATCAGCAGAGCAATATTATCTTAAAACTCAGCAAAATCTGAATCCATCCCTGTAAAGGAAAGGCAGCGAATTTACTCGCTGCCTGCCTTCTCATTGAACTTGTATCCTACACCCCAGACGGTTTGAATATATACCGGGTTACCCGGATCATCTTCTATTTTCTCACGAATATGACTGATATGGCTCATTACTATATTGTAATCGCCAAAATAGGATTCTTTCCAGACTATATCATAAATCTGTTCTTTACTAAATACTCTTCCTGGATTTTGTGCTAATAACTGCAGGATTTCAAACTCGGTGTAAGTTAATTCTATTTTTCTATTATCACGAACGACTTCTCTCCGTTTCAAATCAATCGCTATACCCTTATGCCATATTTTCGATTGAAATTGTATTTCCTGAAAAAGAAATTTCTCTCTGCCGGAATCTAACACAGAAATAACAGAATTTACCAAATCTTCCTCAGCTCCCTCGAATGATACCAGCAATATTTTTCCCACCTAATCGTCCTCGTTTCATTTAATACTAACTTAATGTTTCGCCTCTGAAGTATATCCATCAAATGTTTCCGCTTCCGGATTAAATTCAGTAAATAATTCCTGCATTCTATTTTTGCTTACTTTTTGAAAGCTGCTGATCTTTCCACTTTTGTCTCTCGTTACTTCAATGTACATAGTTCCGTTGCTGTTAGAAAAGATTCCCCTTCCCTCATCATATAAATCTGCTATAATCTTACCATTATAAACCCAGTTTCCTTGAGCATCACAAGATACTCCATAATCAGCATACTCCTGTGGAACAGCAATATTAAGACCTTTTCCCTCTTCACTGCTATATTCGCCCATGTCATCAGCCGCTATGTTCTCACTTCCTCCTTCTTCAAAAACAGATCCTTTCATTTCATCTGCAGTTACAGCTTCTCCGCCGGAACTTTCAACCAATACTGCCGGTTCTGACCAAAAATCATCTGATAACGGTTCTGCCTTTACGTCTGTGATGGTGCCATAGTTTTCCCTTTGCACTTCAACTCGAAGCGTACCTCCACGTTTGGAACTTATTGTATAAGTACCCGGCTTAAACTCATCCCGGAAATATCCAATGGTCTTTCCATCATACATCAGAAATCCTGTTTCTTTCTGGTAAGTTATTCCCGCTTTTGCATATTCAGAAAGCTGTTCTTCGCTGAATACATTTTCATTACTGTCTTTATTTTCGGTGACCGTTTCTGCTTCCTGCTTCGCATATTCTATATTTTCCGGAGAATATGCCATTGTAATTCCCACTGCATCATCAGATGATTTCGACAACTTCATCCCATCTTTTATTTTTTGAAGATTATCCTCATAAAGTGCAATCGTCTCATCTACCTTTTCCTGTGTCCATACAAACCATCCGTCGCCGCCTGTATAAGCTTTTTCACCAATCATAGACTGCAGAACTTCTTTTTCCTCGTCCAGCCATTTCGCATACTCTTCTGCTGTCCACCATTCCACATCCGAACTTGAAAGTGATTCATCTTCCCGGATATTCACTTCGTTTAAAGCAACTGTTGTTTCACCGTTTTCTTGCGCTGTCTCTGTCTTTTTCTCCAAGGATGATGCGGAAGTTGCAAATCCACCTGTCACGCAAATTACCAATACTGCACTTATAATTACTGCAAACTTAGATGTCTTCTTTATCTTCATAATTGCTCTTATCCTCTCTTCAATCGCATTTTTACTGAAACTGTTACATAATGGTGTCAGTCCGCTCTTTTTTTCTTCCATAGATATTAAAGCAGTTGCATATACCGACTTTATATCCATTCCAAATCTACGGACTACGGTTTCGTCACAGGATAATTCCAAATCTCTGTTAAAAAGAATATACATTACCCACACAAGAGGATTAAACCAATGAATGCATACTGCAGCAATCATTATCAGCTTTGTAAGCATATCAAGCCGTCTGATATGCACATATTCATGTTCCAACACATAACGAAGCTGATAAATATTTTTCCATTCTGTATTTTTCGGCATTAAAATAACTGGGCGAATCACACCATAAGAAAGTGGTGCAGCTATGGTTTCTGTCTGCCGGATGGATAGACTCCTTTTTAGTGGATGTTTTTCCTTCCATGCTTCCAAAATATCATTTTCAACAGGCAGCGAAAATCGAAATTCCCGATAACATTTTATATAGGAAACCGCAAAAAATCCAAAACAAAGTAACAGACCTGCCAGCCATATTACACTCAAAATCGAAATGGATTCTGTTCTCTGTACCATAGCCTCTGATAATCCATTTGCTATCTCAGGCATATTCCCATGAATGGGTAAAAATGTTGTCGTTTGCGCCGTTCTCACTGGGTTTATATCAGAATAAATACTCTGCAACAGAGAATAAATACTTGTGACTGATTTTATGGAAAATGGAACTAATAACCGTATTAATGCAATCCACCATAAAATCAAAAATGTTTTCTTCGGCAATCTGTTGATAAGCACAGCCCTTAATACCACAATAAGTAAAATAATAACCGTTCCCAGAAAACTCATTTGCAGCAGGCTCATATACATCACCTCATTCCAATTCACTGACGATCTGCTTCAGGTTCTTAATCTGCTCCATAGAAAGTTTTTTTCTGCCAAGAAGTGCCGCAAACAACTTGTCAACAGATCCATCATATATCTTATCAATAAGTTCATCTGTTTCCAGATCCTGTACCTGTTCTTTTGCTATAAGCGCATGGCACATAAATCCCGGTTCCGTTCGTTCAATCGCGCCTTTATTGATACACCGCTTAATCAATGTATACGTTGTGTTTTTATTCCAGCCGACTTCTCTGTTTAAAGTATCTGCAACATATTTCGCTGGCACGTCACCATCCTTCCACAGAACATCCATTACCTTTAATTCCGAATCAAAAAGTTTGATATTTTCCTCTGTCACTTGTTTCGCCTCCTATAAGACTACAGTAGTCTGTTCTTGTTTTCAGACTACCACAGTCTTATAACATTGTCAATCATTTTCTGTCGCTAGGAAAAGAAAAACAGCCAGCCTTTCGGCTGACTGCTCCATACTAAATATAAACCATTTCGTTCAGTACAATTTCTTCTGCTCTGTTTCTAATATTATTACACCGTTGTACCCAAAGCATAGCATCTTTCCGCTTCAATTCCTCCGTCACTCCCTCAGCCGCTTTCATCTGATCAACAATACACGTAAACCGTTCCTCCGCTTGTTCGTCCAAATCCTCCAGATAGCTCCAAAGTTTTCCGGTCAGCAGTAAACTGGAATATCTACCGTAGCACTGCTTTTTCAGATACTCCCTGTGCATTCGTCCCCACTTACCGATAGATCGCTTTTCCTCCGGCAGCTTCAAGTCTGGGATATAATAATCCCCGACAAGTACATAATCAATGCCATTCTCCGTAATTCTTGTTTTCAAATCCTTCATGGTTCGTTCCTCCTTGGTTTTTCTTATTCTATTACCCAAACGAACCGTTCTATATTGTTACTTCCATATGTACCGTACTCTTACTGATCCCGAATTTCTTAGCTGCCTGCCGCACCGTAGCCTTTGTTTCAACAATATATCCTGCGATCTCAACTGCACGTTCTTCAATATAATCCTTCACTGCCAAGCCCCCGAAGACGCTTTTTTACAGTGTATGCGGAGGCTTTTTCAGGTATGAGCCCTATTCTATGCAAAGCTCCTTATAATAATTTAATTCTTTTTCGCCTGCTTATAAAGCACAAGACAGACGATCACAAACACAACCGTAACCGCTACGGTAAGCGGAAGGATCATAGAAGAGCCCGCCCCGAGCAGAAGGCCAAATCCCTGTCTCAGCGTCAGGATTCCAAAGATGGAAAAAATAACAAATGCAACTGTATTGAGGATTCCCTCCGGTGCCTTGCTTTTCAGAAGATATCCGATCAGAAGTCCGATCACATCCGCTGCAAAAAGTCCCAGTGAACAGGCAAGCCATACCACAACCGCTGAACTCAGTCCCTCATTGGCACCAAATGTAATTGCGGTAAGCTGTGTCTTATCCCCCAGCTCCGCAACAAAAAATGTACAGAATACAGACAGCGGTGCAAATTTGATCTTACGATCCTTAACATTCTCCTCCTCATCATCGTCACCCTTCAGTGTTGTCACCGCAAAAAACAGGAACGCTACACCTGCGATCAGACGGATCAGCCAGGTAGGGACCACGGTACTGATAATACCTCCTGCAAGCACTGCCAGTCCGTTGAGCACCAGGACAGCAACACCGGTTCCAAGCAAAATATCCTTCAGCTTGAACCTGGAAGTCATTGCCACCAGCATCAGCTGTGTTTTGTCACCCATTTCCGCAATAAACTGGGTAAAAAGCACTTTCATAAATAACAGCATTTTTCTTCTCCTTTGCATATTCATCCGCTCCGGAGCCATAAAAAAAGACCCACGTATACTTTATCTCTGTAACAGAAATAAAATATACATGAGTCTCATTCTTTAAGATTTGCCAGGTGCATGCACCAGTATGTTGACAAACCACGTCTACACGCGAATTACTCCCTCACGGAATTGATTTTCGTCATTGTAGCAAAGTTGAGAAATTTTGTCAAGAGCATCAGAAAGCTCCGCCTGTGCTGTACAAGAGAACCGGCGATTCATGCCGACACCACTAGAAATCCCTGCCTGCACCGCCACCGCCGAAGCTTCCTCCGTCTCCGGAGCTTCCACTGTCGTAGCTGTCATAATCATCGTCTCTGTCATCGTCATTGTCGGAACTTCCGCCGCTGCTTTTTCCCCCTCTTCCCAGGAGCCAGCTCAGCGGAAACAGGGAATTAAAGAGCCGATGCAGTACATTCATACGGCTGAAATTCTTTTTCCAGTAGTCTGCGGTATCCTTTCCCGACAATTTCATTATCAGGCCCTTCAGAACCAGAACCATAGTTACGATAAGAAATACAGGCAGCATCACGCACAGCAGATATGCGCCCACCATGAGCAAAACGATCATTACAAGCCCCAGCGCGATCTCCCAGACAGTTCCCTCATCCTCATCGTCGTCCACATCCTGCTGCACCTTCTCATACCTGGGAGCTGTTATCTTCTCCAGGCCGTATTCCTCACGGATCTCATTTAGCAGTGCATAATAAAGCTCCACGGTACCTTTTTCAAACTGATTGTCTTTATAGGATGGAACTGCATATTCATCCAGAAGTCGTCCGGTCTTTGAATCAGGCAGCTTTCCCTCAAGACCGTAGCCAACAGATACCCAGACTTTACGGTCCGAAACCGAAAGGACGATCAGGACACCATTATTTTTCTTCTTTGAACCAATTCCCCATTTGCGGCCGGTTTCCACTGCATAATCACTGATGTCTTCCCCATCGGTGGTATCCACGGTAAGGACAACCAGCTGCGCTGTGGTATCCTCATACAGCTGCTCACCAGCCTTGCAAAGCTCTTCCTTCCAGGTATCGCTGAAAACCCCTGCATAATCATTAACATAGAATTCTTTTGTGGCAGACGGGATCTTCCCGAAAGCTGCCAGCGTACTTCCGGACAGCGTCAATACAAAAGCCAGCAGCACAGCCATCCGTCCGATCCATTTTTTCATAGGATATTCTCCCTCTATCCGTTCTTTCATTTCATCAGAACAATGGTCTGATCTTATCACTCTGCCAGCATATCCCCTACATCCGGCGTATCTGCTGCTGAATCATCGGCCTCAAAATACGACGCCTTCTCAAAGCCAAGCATGGAACCAAATACATTCCCGGGGAATTTCACAAGCCTTGTGTTATAAGCTTTCACAGCCTCATTATAATCTTTTCTCGCTACAGAGATCCGGTTTTCACTTCCGGACAGTTCATCCATCAGGCCCACATAAGTAGTATCACTTTTCAGTTCCGGATAATTTTCCACCACAACCTTCAGACCAGAAAGTGCACTGTCCATCTGCTGATCTGCCTCAGATTTCTCTTCCACGGTATCTGCATTCATCAGCTGGTCCCGCGCCTCCAGAACCCTGTCAACAACCCCCGTCTCATGCTTCGTGTAACTTTTTACCGTGCTGACGAGATTCGGGATCAGATCTGCACGTCTCTGCAGCATGGTATCCACATCAGCCTCTGCAGTTTCCACAGCTTCTTTACTTCCGGCAAGCCCGTTGTAACTGAGCATAAGTCCTCCGGCAAGGACCACGATCACTGCAATAACAGCCAAAAATACTTTCTTCATCTCTTTTCCTCCCTTCCGATATCACAGATAACCTTTCAACCTGCAATACAGGATTTTTTATATCCCTATTGTACCAGAGCATACAGGATTCCACCAGAAAAACTCACCCTTTTCGGTCAGAATTTTTCTGCTATTTCTATAAGTCCCTGATATATTTTTTCGGAAAGCGGAATGGAAACACCAAGTCTCTTCGCTTCTTTCACAATATAGCCGCTGAAGGTTTCCAGCTCCGTCTGTTTTCTCCGGATGCGAAAATCTCTCTGCAGGGAGCTGGTTGCATTATCTGCATGTACATGGCGGAATTTATGGATCACCTCATTGATGTGCTCATCCGTCAGCGCAACCCCCTTGGCCTGACCTACACTGGCAGCTTCCCATACAAGCTTCTCATACTGCTGCGCTTTCACCGGATCTCTGCGGAGCTCCCCGATGGTATTATCATAAAAAGCAGTCATCACATTAAAGGCACAGTTGAGGATATATTTTCTCCAAATCTCCACCTCGATATCCCCCTGATCCTTATAGTCAATATCCGCACCTTTCAGGATCCCTGCCACTTCTGCAACTTTCTTCTGCTGCCGTTCATCCGCATCTTTGATTCCAATACAAAGCCACGTAAACGTATCCTGCTGGGAAATGGAAAAATCCTCATTGGCAAAAGCCACCGTATAGATCAGCGAATCCACAACCGTTCCCTTACCAACCAGACGGCGGATGTTTTCTCCCGGGTCCACACCATTCATCACAGGAATGATCACTGTGTCATCCGTGACCATGTCCCGGATACTTTCGCACACCTCAGCCAGAGAATAATTTTTTACACAGATAAAAATATAATCCTGCTGTCCCATATCCTGAATTGGAACTACCCGCTCTGGCTTTGCCACGATCTCGCCCTTATAATCACTGTGAAGCACCAGGCCTTTTTTCCGGATGCTCTCTGCCCTGGCGCCACGTGCAACCATCGTCACATGCGGATACGCCTTCGCCAGCAGCCCGGCTATGTAACCACCAACACCACCAATTCCGATCACTGCGATCTTTTTCTTTTCTGTATTCATATTTTCTGTTTCCTTTCCTGCTGTTTCTCACTGAGGACTTACCCTCCCCGGAAAAAATGTGGATATTCACGATCCACATTGACAAACAGCATGGATATTCACAATCCGCATTCGCTACCTGCTCATTGTATCAAATATTCCCATACATTTCCAGAAAGCAATTTTCAATAATATCCTGTTCGAAAAAAATACAGAAACTTTTTATCCCGTCTTTTTTTGTCCCGGATTCTGGTGTATACTGGATATAAATTTTTTACGAAAAAAACAAAAATGTGAGGTGACAAAAATGGATACCAAACCCGTTTTTCACGGAAGTGATATAGAAAAGATCTGCAGCTACTACAATCTGAAAAAAGAAAACATCGTCAAATTCGGTGCAAATGTCAATCCTCTGGGACTTTCCCCAAAAGCCGGCAGAGCCATTGCAGAACACGTGGATATCCTTTCCTCCTACCCGGACAGAGAATACACATCCCTTCGGAATACGATTTCCAGCTACTGCAATATTCCCGCTGATTTCATCCTTCCGGGAAACGGCTCCAGCGAACTGATCTCCCTTCTGATCCAGGAGCGTGCCCCGAAGCACACTCTGATCCTTGGGCCTACCTATTCTGAATACTCCAGAGAGCTCTCTTTCTCCGGAAGTACCCAGGAATACTACCACCTTCAGGAAAGCAATGATTTCGAGCCGGACATTCCGGATCTCTGCCGGAAGCTGGAGCAGGGCTATGATTTTCTCATCCTCTGCAACCCCAACAATCCGACCTCCTCTGCCATCACCCAGGAAGAGCTTCGCAGACTTATCGGTTTCTGTGCAGAAAAAAATATCTTCGTGATGATCGACGAAACCTATGTGGAATTTGCCCCGGATATCAACACCATCACCGCAGTTCCGCTGACACGGGAATTCACCAATCTCATGGTACTCCGCGGCGTATCCAAATTCTTCGCTGCTCCCGGAATGCGCCTGGGCTACGGCATCACCGGAAATATGGACTTTCTTGCAAAAATGCGCGAAAAACAGACACCATGGTCACTTAACAGCCTTGGTGCCTTTGCAGGAGAGATCATGCTGCAGGATGAAGATTATATTAAAGAAACCAGAAATCTGATCCTTTCCGAACGCGACCGGATGATCCGGGAGCTGAAGGATACAGACACCTACAAAATCTATCCCGCCTATGCAAACTTTATCCTGCTCCGGATCCTGAAAAACGGACTGACCTCCTATGACGTATTTGAAGCCTGCATCAGACAAGGCATGATGATCCGTGACTGTTCTTCCTTCCAGTGCCTGGACGGGGAATTTGTACGATTCTGTATCATGCTGCCGGAGGATAATTCACGGCTTGTTAAAGTGCTGAAATCGCTGTAGTCCTCAAAGTTTTTCTGTATAACCTGCGTATACAAACGGGGCAGCACTCCGAAAACACCTCAAGAAGCATTTATTTTATGAACTTTTTCATTCTGGCAGCAATCCTTCTGCTGCTCATTCCATCCAGGCCTGTGGAATTCAATCCGGAATATATCTCGATGAAACAGACCAACATCATCCGCGGATTTTTTCTGCTGCTGGTATTCATGATTCACTTCTGCCAGTACATCCAGATGAACGGCCCCACAGACCGGATCTTCCAGTTCTGGCGCCCCCACTCCGGCCAACTGGTAGTCACCCTGTTCCTGCTTTATTCCGGATACAGTGTCTTCGTCTCCATCATGAAAAAAGGCACGCCCTACGTCCGCCGCATCCCAGTTCACCGAGTGCTGCGGACACTGGTGCATTTT
This sequence comes from Blautia sp. LMAG:89, assembly GCF_008679485.1. NCBI lineage: Bacteria > Bacillati > Bacillota > Clostridia > Lachnospirales > Lachnospiraceae > Blautia > Blautia sp. LMAG:89. Next base: position 873,635 of record NZ_NANC01000004.1, read on the forward strand.
GATCTGGCTGTACTGCTTTATCTGACAGCCTATTCTTTCATGGGAAGAACCTTTTCCCTGCAAAAAATTCTCCTGGCACTGCTGGGCTGGGAAAGCCTCGGCAACAGCAACTGGTACATTTTTGTCATGTTGATCCTGTACCTCATCACCTGGCTCGCATTCCAGATCTTAAAAAACAACCCTGTACCCTCTCTGCTTTTCATCACAGTTCTGACCGTGATAAGCATGTACATCCTGTCCCTCCACAAAACCGACTACTGGTACAACACCATGCTCTGCTACCCCGCCGGCATGTGGTACGGATTCTTTAAGGAAAAAATTGATGTAAAATTAAAGGCCACAAAGAATTACATCCTTGCAGCCCTTATACTCCTGGCCCTGCTCCTCGTGGTTTACAAAACCCGCCAGTAGATCTGTATGTATGCCATCGGCGCTGTTGTATTCGCACTGGTGGTTGTGATGTTTACCATAAAAATGCAGCTTGGAAATTCACTCCTGGAATTCACCGGAAAGCATCTGTTCGGATTGTATATTATGCAGAGACTGCCTATGGCCCTGCTGCAGCATACTGTCGTTGGAGCAAACGCTTATGTTTATGCAGTGGTCTGTTTTCTGCTTATGTATTTGGTGGGGATTGGGTTTAGCTGGGTTTGTGAGATGGGGGATGAGAAAGTACTGGGGAAGATTTTTTCATAGACTTTGTAGAGGGCAGAGCCAGAAAGCTCTGTAACTGTCAGGATATTTTTGTTTGGTGCTGTCAGCTCTGAGCAGAAAACGCATACCGCTAAATCAGAATGAATGTACCGCCGATTTCAGAATAGGCGTACCGTTCAAGCAGAATTTGCAGCTGATCAATCCTTATAATTTGCCTTTTATTTCAACCACAACTTTTCCATGTGCTCCCAATGCTCCATATGGACCAAAACATACAACGACTTTTTTTCCGAGTTTAATATAAAACTGAAAGTCTGAATACTTCATTTTCATAACATAAGAATACCCCTGGCCGGAAAGTTTTTTCGAATATGCTGTTGCTATATTTTTCTTTACATTACTTTTCTTTCCAGACGCAACATCTTGAACCGCCAACTTCTTTCCGTCTTTAAGACGATATGTTAAGCCATATTCTCTGCTTTCTCCAACTCCCCCTGCATACCACTCAGAGGCAAATCTAAAGCTTATGTAGCCGAATTGTCTCAGAAGTACTTCACAGTCGTAATTATAATCCGGAACTTAAAAAGCTGGTGAAGGGTGTTATGATTGAAAGCTATCTTCTGGAGGGCCGTCAGGATATCAGTGATCATATGACTCCTGGCTGTTCCATCACAAATCCTTGCCTCGGATGGGAAGATACAGAACGGCTGATTTATGATATTGCTGAGAAATGCTGATTTTTATGGATAATACAAATGTGAACAAATAACTATTCATAAAACAATAAACAGAACGAAATCCGGCTGACAGTCTGTGGATTTCGTTCTGTTTTCTAATAGTTTCTCTATAAAATAATACGTTTCGCAGGATACAATGCCCTATCGCTCCATTCTGCTTTTCTGCAATCCAAAGAAATAATATTTTTCTCTGCACAGACATTTCTGATCAGTTCTTCTCCGTTGTCTGATGTAAAAAGTGCTGTGATTTCTTTCGTCTCTCCAACACTCCTTACACAGCAATCTACCAGTTCCGGAATCTGAAACAGTAATTCATCCATTTCTCTCATACTTTTTGACTGGTCGATGCGCCTTACAAAATCCAGACGCTTTATCTCACTTCCACAGATACATTTTCCGGGGATAATACGTGTATGGTCGCCGGTCCTGTATCTGATCAAAGGCTGTGCCTCCATCCCAATGGTTGTGATCACCAGTTCTCCCCATTGACCGTCAGGCAGAACATTTCCCTCTTTATCTATGATCTCTATGATACAGTGATTCTCTCGCATGTGCATGCCCTCATGAGCCTGACAGCAGATCGCGCCCCCAAGTCCCATCTCTCTGGAACCATAATGAGGCCAGAGAGGTGTTCCCAGAATTTTTTCTATTTCTTCCATTACTGTTTCCGAATAGGCATCCCCTGATATCAGTGCTCTCTTTATACTTCCTTTTCCACACATTCTAAGCATGGAAAGCAGTGCTGTCGGCATACCTACATAAGTGTCCGACTGTTCCTCTTCCAGAATTGTTTTTAACTCACCATAGGTTTTATTGTTCCCGGTTAAAAGGGGGTGTGCACCTATACGTCTGATTGCCTCTGCGATCAGCTCTCCCAGTCCAAAAGGACCGGAAAACGGCATAGCAACCATAGTCCGGCTTCCCGGATAAATAAACTCACCAAGTCCGGCCATAAAAAGTTCTATGGTATGTTCACAATCTCCTTCTGTATAAAATACACGTTTACCTGCACCGGTTGTTCCACTTGTCTGTTCTGAAATGATCCTCTGTATTTCTCCCTGGGAGCACAGTAACATCCTGCCCCCTTTCTGAGCAAGGTCGGATTCCGTTGTAAAGGGAAGGTTTTTCAGATCAGCAAGGCTTTCCAGCCTTTCTGGCAGATCTCTGTAAAAACCCTGCCTTTCTTTTTCTTTTTTCAAAACAGCATTCAGTTTATCCAGCTGTATTTTGTTTATTGCTTCCCTTGTAATATCTGTAATTTCTTCCTGCTTACAGATCATTGCATCTATATTGGATCGTTTCACTTTCTGTATAAATAGGTTCCTTTCAGATTAGTCAGATTATATGCACAGAACGGCACCATTCCATAATCAGGATCCACTTCACAAATATAACAACGTTTCAGACGGTCAAGATCCAGATTCCAGGCATCCTGAAAGATCATGCCTGATACTGCAAAGGTTTCATTATGTATCCGGATCAGAAACTCATCCAACGCATCTGTCTGTGTCATTTCTCCTTCATCATAGTTTTTTGTACTGTAGCTCCACTGATTTTCCACATACTGTCTGGAATCATCACTGGTGGTACAGCAGCATCCTTTTCCTGATTTTTTTTCAAGAAGCTTCAGTTCCCGCTCCCCTTTTCTCAGATAACTTGCATGGAAGGAGCAGTAGGGATTCTCTGCTCCGCCGCCTGCAAAATCCTCAATTTTCATCAGTCCCTCTGTCTGTTCTTCCATAAGTCTCAGCATCTTTGGTATGGTAATGGGATTTGTGGGGCGCTTCTGGGAACATCTGCCAAAATAACTGATAGGCTGAAAATGTACGCCACGGACAAAGGGCATATGATTCAGACCAAATTTCAGGATATCCCCTACCTGCATATCATTTACTCCCGGCGCTATGACCGGCACAAGAGCAATACCAAGCTCTGCTTCTGAACAGTTTAAGATCGCCTTTTTCTTCAGTTCCATCATAGCCTGCCCACGCAAAGTCTCATAAACCTGATCTGTCACACCGTCAAACTGAAGAAATACTGTATTCAGTCCTGCTTTTTTCAGCTTTCTGGCATATCCATCCTCTCTGGCAAGCCGGATCCCATTGGTATTTAACTGAAAAAATGTAAATCCTTTTTTTCTTCCCATATGTATGATCTCAGGCAGATCATCTCGCATGGTTGGCTCTCCTCCTGAGAGCTGTATATTAAAAGGACCTCCGTGAGCCATCAGAAAATCATACTGTTTTTCTATTTCACTGATAGGAATATCTCCGTTTTCCCCGCCTTCTCCTGCTGAAGCAAAGCAGACAGGGCAATGCATATTACAGCGTTTTGTGACTTCCAGGATCATACAGCACCCTTTTCTTTCATGTTCCTCACAGAGTCCGCAATTATCCGGACAGGATTTTTCTTTAACCTTCGGATTTACAGGAGTTTCCGCTGAGAGATTTTCTCTTCCCCAGGAAAGATAATCTGTTACATTTCCCTCCCAGATCAGAGTCTGAAATTTCCCATGCGCATTACATTCTTTTACCAGATAAATCCCGTCTTCACCAATACACTTTTTGGCAGGAACTACCTTCATACATTCCGGACAGACACTTTTTGTTTTGCCAATGGTGATCAAAGCTCCAGTACCTCCCGTTCTGTCAGTATTTCCATAACTTTTGTATAAGTATCTGCAATAAGTCCGGGACATTTCTCCATAATTATGCCCCAGTCCAGATGAGTGATATCCTTACAGTAAAAAGCTCCAAATTCTTCTTCTGTCTTTTGGCGGAACCACTGATATAATTCCTGTACAGCCGGCTTCATCTGTGTATCTTCCTTCTCTTCAGGAGCCAGATTGCCGAGAAAATATCCGATGGCACAGGCACTTCCTGTCAAACACCCACAGGTATCTCCACAGTAACCAATTCCTCCTCCAAGGCCTCCCATTGCCTTTACAAGCTGTGGATTTTCCTCTCCTATGGTTTCCAGAGTCATGATCATAATGATCTGTGAACAATGATATCCCATGCTGCCTAATTCCATTATTCTTTCGTAAAGATCCATACATTACTCCTTTCTGCCAACCACCATGGTATAGCCTATTTTTCTGCCTTTATATTCATTCTGCAAAAGCTTATGATCCTCGCAGCAGAATGAATCATTCCAGATTGCTTCCAGATAATATTCTCTCCAGAGAGCAGTCTGATCCTCCTGACAGAGAATCGTAAACCCTGTTTCTTTCACAATTTCCAAAAGATTGCCCGGATCCAGATCTGACAGTAAAAGAAATCCTCCCTTTTTCAGTACACGCCAGCATTCAGAAACTGCCTTTTTCTGATCTCTGCTGACAAAAAATGCACACTGGCTGATACAGAGATCCATACTGTCAGCTGCATACTGAAGGTTCAGAAAATCTCCCCTCTGCACCTCACTGCTTCGCGGAACAAGATCCACCCCCTGCACATTCAGACCAAATGCTTTCATGATCCGCACTGTCTCTCCCTCTCCTGCTCCCAGATCCAGAGCTTTCATTCCTTTTTTCAGTTCTATGCTTTTCAGAAGATGAAGTGTCTGCTCTTCCCCTCCGGGATGTCTGTTCATCTATTTATCCTCCAGTGCACGTTCCACTGCCAGAACCTTTCCAAGAGCCAGTTCTTCCGGAACATAGACAAAACCACATTTGGGACAAACCGGCATCTCAACAGGAAAACCGTTCTCCAGATACATAAATTTTGCTTTTCCTTTTACAAGAGGAACCTTGCATTTCATGCAGGTCAGCTTTCCCTCAGGATCAATGGTATAATATGTTCTCTCTGCTGCCATTACTGTCCCACCCTTTTCATAATATTCATTCTGTGACTGTATGCTCTGCGTACCAGATACCCTTCTTCAGTTTCCACAAATCGCACCCAGAATGTCACATTTCCAAGTCTGCTCCTTGTCACCAGTTCTTTTGTCTCTTCATCAAAAATCGCTTCCTGGTTTTCTCTGTAATCTGATAATACACGCTCCACATCACTTTTCAGTATCATACGTTCATCCATCATACTGATAGCATCTTCTGTATATGCAACGGTATAATCTTTTTTCTCCATCATCAGTTCCTCATTCCATATATTTTTTAAAAGCTTCTCTTTTAGCACAAGCCGGTTGTAGCGTTTTTCACTGATATCCGGCATATTGACGGCATTTGTGCCATACAGAAGTTCAAGGATATGTCTGGATTCCCTGCCTTCCCTGACAAATCGGTCCCTGCATGCCATGCAGTACGTTATATATGGGGCATCGGATCGTTCCAGACACTTTTCTGTCATTTTATCTGCCATCTCTTTATTAGCGTAGGAAGTCAGTCCGCCGTATCCGCAACAGGGAGACAGATCTCTGGAATATTCTGTGTTTACAACAGTGCACCCCATATCTGCAAGAAGCTCTCTTATTATGTCCTGTGTCTGCGCATCACCCCTGGCTCCGCAGGCATCATGTATTGCAACAGGTATCTCCAGCCCTTTTGCCTGTGCGGGAAGTCCGATTTCCTTTAAGATCTCCCAGATTCCTGTGACTCTGACACCAAGACTCTCTTTTAACTGTTTCATACAGCTTGGACAGCCTGCTATGATCATGGGATCTCCCAGCTTTGCAAGCTCCTGCTTCAGCTGTTCATTTACCTTTTCTGTCATTTCATAGCGTCCTGCCCATTCACTGATAGCACCACAGCATCCCAGCATCAGAGCAACACCGCCCTCTGTCCTCCTGCAAAGATCCTCATATGCCTCTGTGACAACATCCGGCGCTATGGCTCCTGCCTGACATCCCGGAAAAAATACATATCTGCAGGTTTCATATCCCGGCTGAGGTCTGCATAAGAAAGCCTCCGAATTGGAGAACAGCATATCCATCAGTGCAAATTCATGAGGTGCCAGAGGCATCTTGTCTGTAGATACCATATTTTCTCTTGCAGATTTGCAGACCTGGCTCATATCAAACCCATTTGGACAGGTTACAGTGCACTGTCCGCAGAGCGAACAGGAATTCATCGGTTTATTCATCTGGTGATCTCCCATAATGATCTGGGTATTATTATAAATCTCACGTGCAAGAAGACCAGGGTGCTTTTTATATTCACTTAAATAGACACAGCTTTTCATACACTCATCACAGTGGCACTGAATGCATCGCTTTGCTTCCTCCATAGCTTCTTCTTTTGAATATCCATCTATGCTGCAGGGAATCTTTTTGGAACCTTTCATCCCTTCCATATTTGTATAGAGCCTGGTAGTAACTGCTCCTTCACTGCCTCTGTTGCTGTGGGGCGAAAGATTCTGTACAAGGAGATCTACAGTCAGGGCAGCTCTCTTTGCAGCAAAAGCCGCATCCATCACAGACTGGGCCAGACCGCTGACAATTCCCGCCTGTTCTCTCAGCATGATCTCTGCATCTGCTGTTTCTTCAGGAGCCAGCTTTTTGGCCACCTCCTCTGAAGCACAGACCACATCTGCCGCCTTCATTTTCTCTCTGATAAACGGAAGGTCAAGACTGCATCCGAATTCAAAGGAAAGATCCATGGAACTGAGACGTTTTGCTTCATTCCTACAATCTGATTCCGAAAGCTTTGGTGCTGCTGCTGCAATATAGGCTTCATAATCTTTCTCCTGACAGTAAATGGTTGCAGGATACATCTTCTTTTCCAGCTCCCCTGCAAGAAACAGCGGGAATAATCCTGAGCCAAAAATCACAACCTTTTTTTTCTTTCTGATACGAAATACACTGCTCCGTTTTCCAGGTTCCCCATATCGGACAATGGCACGCTCTACTTCACGTATGGATATGCCATCACCCAGCTCACAAAGCCTGCATTTCTCCTCACAGGGTGCAGTACAGCCGCTACAGAGGATCATGGGAAATGGTGTGATCTTCTCATAGATCCCCAGAGCTTTCTTAAAATTTCCTTTTGCAGCATAAAACAGCATTTCTTTTGTATCTGCTTTGAAAGGACAGGCTGCAACACAGTACGCCGGCTGTTCATGAACACAGAGGCTGATCATATGATCCATCTCTTCCTTTGACATTCGATTTACGTGATAAACATGAGTGGAACCTCTCTCCTGTATATATGTCATAACCCGATACTCCTTTCATTTCCAAAGGGGAGACAGTCTCCCGTCTCCCCTTATTATATCATATGATAAAATTATACTGAGAATTATTTCTCAAGTTCCTTTAATGCTGCAAGAACCTTTTCCGGACGGGCAGGAACACGTGTGATACGTGCGCCTGTAGCATTGTAGATTGCATTCAGGATCGCAGGATGAGGAGCATCCAGCGGAGCCTCACCACAGCCGGCAGCACCGTAAGGACCGCTTGGGCGATATGTTTCATTGAAATGAAGTTCAATATCATCCGGCGCATCATTTGGATACGGAATACCACAGTTCTTCAGAGAAGTATCATGGTTCAGATCCTCGAAATCTTCTGTAAGAGCAAGACCGATACCCTGTACAAGACCACCGTAGAAGTTGCCTTCTACAAGAAGTCTGTTCATGATCGTACCTACGTCAGCCACACAGGTGAATTTTTCAACTTTAACTTTACCTGTTTCTGTATTAACAGCAACTTCCGGAAGGAAGATCGTGTACATGTAGGTTGCAAACGGATCACCCTGTGCTGTATCCTGATCGATCGGATGATCTGCACAGAAGGTTGTCACCCAGTTACCTTCATATTTTGTTGCAAGACCTTCAGCCACCATCTCATCATAAGTACGGAAGGTTCCGTCTTCTTTCTTCATAGCTGCCACAAGGTTTTCTGCTGCCAGACGACATGCATTACCTGACATAACCTGTGAACGTGATCCACCTGCAGGACCTGCATTAGGACATGTCTTGGTGTCATTCATAACAAGTTTGATCTGTTCCGGTCTGATTCCTGCCTGACGAAGTGTTTCATGAGATGATACAAGAACACCCATATCAGCGCCCTGTCCGTGATCTTCCCATGCAGCATACATTGTAACTGTTCCATCCGGATTCAGCTCTGCGAATGCGTTTGATGTATCAACACCGTCAAGGCCACAGCCATATACACCGAGAGATACACCGATGCCATATTTGATCTTGCCATCAGAAGCTGCATTCTTTTCAGCCACACGTTTCTTAGCTGCTTCATACAGTGGACGTGCTGTCTTGAACAGATCTTCTTCACAGTATACTTCAGGCGGATAACCTGTAGGGATCGTACTGCCTTCGGATTCTTTGTAACAGTTCATTTCACGGATATCGAACGGGTCGATTCCCATCTTTGCTGCCAGAACATCTATCGCGATCTCAGATCCCATGTAAGACTGCGGAGAACCGTAAGCACGGAATGCGGAACCCCATGCGTGGTTTGTAAATACTGTTGTAGATTTATTGCGGATAGAATTGATTCCATAACCTGCACCTGTAAACTGGGAAAGTCTCATTGTAAGCAGGTCACCGAATTCTGAGTATGGACCATGATCCACATAGTTATTGCCCCAGAGTGCAAGAAGCTTACCGTTTTCATCTGCTGCAAGCTTGATATTCATAAATGCAGGAGATCTCTTTCCTGTATATGTAATATTCTGGAACTGATTAAATACCAGAGATACTGGACGTTCAAGAATCTTAACAGCAGCACCGATCAAAGCCTCATTTGTAGGAGAGAACTTATAACCAAAGGTTCCTCCTGCATGGTTCTGAACAATTCGTAAGTTCTCCATTGGCACACCGATACCATCAGCGATCATAGGCATATGCAGATGGATACCAATGGATTTGGAATGAACAGTTATCATACCGTCTTCGTCAATATAACCATAACCGCAGTCCGGCTCAAGATGAAGATGAGGCTGACGTGAACAGTAAGATTCTATCTCAACCTGCTGTGAATCCGGAATGCTGTCCCAGTCAAAATCAGGACCCTTGATACAGTTTGTCTCAAAGAATGCGTTCGGAGTACCGGGATGAATCTCCGCTGCATCCGGTGCGATGGCATCCATTGCATTCATGTATGCAGGAAGCTCTTCAATCTCAACTTTAACTGCTTCTGCTGCTGCCCGTGCATGCTCTTCTGTATCAGCAGCTACAATGGCAATCGCATCACCAAACTGGAAGATTTTTTCATCGCAGAGTACAGGACGTTCGAATCCGTCTGTTTTGTTGTGTTTTGGAAGCATTACAAGACCATTGATCTTATTGGTTCCGCCTGCTGCCTTAATATCTTTTGCTGTGATAACACGGACAACACCAGGCATGCTCTCTGCTTCTGTTGTGTCAATGCTGAGGATATTTGCATGAGAAACCTTTGCCTGTGTAAGAGCAAGACGAAGTGTTCCTGATGGCATCTTTAACGCATCATCTGCACCAAAGTCCCAGGTACCTGTTACCTTCTGTGCTGCTGACGGACGGATATAATTTGTTCCAACAATAGAATCCCCTGTCTGTTTGAACACAAGGTCTTCCTTTGTCATCTCACCGCGCATAACTGCTGCTGCTGCCATAGTAGCATCAATCAGCGGCTTATAACCTGTACAACGGCAGAGATTACGCTGTTTATTAAACCAGTCTCTTACCTCCTCACGGGTAGGACTTGGATTATTATCCAGAAGTACTTTTGCGGAAATAATAAATCCCGGTGAACAGAAACCGCACTGTGCACATCCATATGCCATCCACGCAACTTGGATCGGGTGCATATCAGAAATTGTTCCCACACCTTCAATGGTTGTGATCTCTGCATGATCGGGAACACGACTCATCTTATAGATACAGGATCTTGTAACTTTTCCGTTCATAATAACATTACAGGCTCCACAGTGACCTTCACCGCAGCCGATCTTACATCCTGTAAGAAGAAGGTGATTACGGAGTACCTGCGCCAGTGTCTCATCCGTATCAAGAATAAGTATTCTCTCAACACCATTAATCTTCAATGTCTTTTTAATCATGTCCCATTCCTCCTTTTAAAAATATTCGTTTCCATCTTACTGATCTTCAGGCTTATGCGTTCCGCACGGATCATGGTCAGCTCCTCTGCCTGTCAGATCTTTCAGTCTCTCTATTCCTCTGGCGGAATAGAAAACAATGGAAGAACTGCTTCCGTCCAGATTCTCACCGCTGAGCTTTAAAACATTTGCATTCTCATAATAATCGATGGGAAGCGTCCGGCTGTATACAACCCCTGTACGCTCATCTTTTACCTGTACAGTAACTTCTTTTGCGGTAATCTCAAAAATCTTATCCATAAAAAAGTTCTCCTGTCCACGTTATTTTATATATCCATACTACCATGATTTTGCACAATTATACAAATTACAAATAATTAATAGTTGGCTATTTTATATATTCCAGACAATTTTATTTTGTTGTATTTAAAATTTTAACTATTTTTATTCTTTTATATGTTATAATAATATCAAATTTGTATAATTTCATTGAAAGAAGGAGGTATCTGAATGCAGACAGGCGCCCTCATCGTGGCTGCGGGGAAATCATCACGAATGGGAGACTTTAAACCCATGCTTCAGCTTGGCTCCATTTCCATCGCACAGCGCGTGATCAATAATTTCCGGCAGGCCGGAATCTCCAAAGTAGTAGTGGTAACCGGATATCATGCAGATGTTCTGGAATGCCACCTGGCTTCCAATAATGTAGTCTTTCTTCGAAATGAGAACTATGCAAACACTCATATGTTTGATTCTGTCAGGATCGGACTTGAGTATCTGAAAGACAAAGTGGATACGGTACTCTTTACACCTGTTGATGTTCCGCTGTTCACAGCCCAGACAGTCACGCAAATGCTCTCTCTAGGGCGTCCCCTTGTAACTCCGGTCTGTAATGGCAATCCCGGTCATCCCATTCTGATTCGTTCCACACTGATTGATTCCATTCTAAGTGATGACGGAAAATCAGGACTTAAAGGTGCTGTGGATAATTGCGGGGAACCCATGTATTATCTTAATGTAGAGGATCCCGGTATTATTCATGATGCTGATACACCAGAGGATTACGATGAACTCCTCCGCATACACAACCAGAGCCTGATCCGTTCTGAAATCCATATTCAGCTAGCCCGGGAAAAAGTTTTTTTTGATGAAAAGCTCTATTCGCTGCTTACACTGATCCATGAAACAGGATCTGTCCGTGATGCCTGTGAGCGCATGCACATTTCCTATTCTACCAGCTGGAACCTGATCCATACCCTGGAATCACAGCTTCATGAACCTCTGATCATCAGAAGCCAGGGCGGTACAAGGGGAAGCCATAGCGAACTGACACCATACGGCGAAGAATTTCTGAAACGATATGCCCGTTTTTCAGAAGAAACACGTTCCTGTTCAAAAAAAATATTTGAAGAATGTTTCGGAGGATTTTTAAATGCGTAGCCTTTATCTGGTCCGGCATGGAAAACCACAGTATCCGGATGAACATTCTTACTGTGTGGGACAGACAGATTTCTCTCTATCCATGCTTGGACACTTGCAGGCAGTCCTTCTTAATGAAGAATTGTCCGATAAAATATCAAGGATATACTGCAGTCCTTTGTTAAGAGCTGTTGAGACAGCAGGCCATATGGCACCTGAGCTTCCACATATAATTGTTTCTGATCTGTCAGAACGAAATCTGGGAGAATGGGATGGCCTTTCTTTTGATAAAATACGCCAGAGATGGCCGGACATTTATAAAGCCCGTGAAAATAACCCTGATCATCCGATCCCGGGAGCAGAAACTCCTGCTGCATCTGGTTTTCGCTTTTCGCAGGCAGTTCATAAGATTCTTTGCGCTTCTGAAGGTGATATTGCAGTGGTAGCTCATACAGATGTAATCTCTTCTTATATATATGCATTACATTCCGGTATGTACAGCAGGCAGCGGTTTCGTCTTCCCTGTGGCTCTTACTATCATCTGGAAGTGAATGAAAGAAATAATATTTCTTTCTCTGATCCCAGTTATATACTGCCTCATCCTGAATTAAATGACGGGCTATGCTTCAGGCTTCGCAATGCGGTTTCTCTGCCCCGTCATGTACAGGCTCACAGTGATGCTGTTACTGAACTTGCCTGTTGTTTATGCAATATGTTGGAATCCAATGGTTATATCTTTGATCAGAAGCTTGTTCGCTCCGGTGCACTTCTGCATGATATTGCCAGACTTCAGAGGCATCACACCAAAACAGGCGGTGAACTTTTCTTACAGTTAGGTTATCCTGAGATCAGCCAGATTATTTCACAGCACCATGGTCTGCTGGAAACCAAGCTGGATGAAGCAGCTATTGTATTTCTGGCTGATAAACTGATTCAGGAAACACAACGTGTAACCATAGAAAAAAGATTTGCCGACAGCATGAGTAAATGCAAAAGTCCGGAAGCTTGCAAAGCTCATGAGCAGCAGTTAGAACAAGCCCGCAAACTGCAGGACATGATACAGTCGCTCTGCCATATCACGCTTTAGTCCAGGCAGACATACACAACTGGAGCAAAAAAATCACTTAATTTAGTTAGGAGGTATTTTATTATATGAGAACATTATTTCAGACAATAAAACAACAATTCCTAGAGGAAAACGATCTTGTACTTGTTTCCGTTACAGCATCCTCAGGGTCTACACCAAGAGGTGCCGGTTCCCGCATGCTGGTCGGAAAAAGCGGCAGAATTTCCGGAACCATCGGAGGTGGAGCTGTAGAATATCGTGCTGAATGTATGGCATTGGATATTCTTGAAAAAAAGGAATCCTGCCAGCATGAATTCCGGCTGAATCATAAAGATGTTGAAAATATTGGTATGATCTGTGGTGGTGATGTTACGGCCTTTTTCCAGTATCTTGATCATAACGATCCGATTATTATGGAAATCACGGAAACTGCGGAAAAATTCTATGAAGAGCGAAAAGATTTCTGGCTGATCTGCGATCTTCTCACCACCTCCGGTGTGAGCCTCTACAGTCCTGCATGCGGTCTCATCGGAACTGCCAATGTTCCTTCTTCTGTATTATCTTCTTTATCTGCAAAGCCACACCGATATCATAGTGAAGATTATGATCTGTTTTCTGAGCAGATTGGAACCTCAGGAACTGTCTATGTATTCGGCGGCGGACATGTCTCACAAAAGCTTGTCCCAATCCTTGCAAGCGTTGATTTTCGCTGTGTTGTCCTGGATGACCGGCCGGAATTTACAGATCCTGCTCTTTTCCCGGGAGCAGTTGAAACAATACTTTGTGATTTCAACCATCTAAAGCAGTATGTTTCTATCACAGCTGCTGATTATTGCTGCGTCATGACACGCGGACATTCCTATGATACCATTGTACAGGCACAGCTTCTTGCTACACCTGCATGCTATATAGGCGTCATTGGAAGCCGCGCAAAAAAAGCTGCTGTATTTCGCCGTCTGATTGAAGAATACAACATTAATGAACAAGATTTAAACCGTATCATCTCACCTATAGGACTGGAGATCAAAGCAGAAACACCGGCTGAAATCGCCATTTCCATCACAGGACAGATGATCCAGGTTCGTGCTGACAGAAAGGCTACATCAAAATGATGGCAAAATCAGTATATAAAGCTGTAATATTTGGTGCCGGACAAATTGGACAAATGACAGCAAGACTTCTCAACAGTCCCTGTCAGCTCCTGTGCTTTGCTGATAATGACCCCCATAAACACGGATCCTATATTGGGAATATTCCAGTCTGTTCTCCGGATGCTGCAGTAGCACTTCTCCCGGATCTGGTCATCCTGGGAGTTCTGGATGAAGAACGGCGTAATTCTATGATAAAACAGATGGAAAACCTGGGTTATCACGGACCTTTTCGTGATCCCTCCGTCCTTCGCATGTTTGACGCACGGGTTGCTGTTATGCGTCTTTTATCTGAGCAGATCTATCAATTGGATATTCCGGGAAATGTTGCAGAACTGGGTGTTTTCCGAGGTGAATTTTCTTCCCTGATCAGTGCAGCCTTTCCAGACCGAAAAATCCATCTTTTTGATACTTTTGAGGGCTTTTCAGAAAAGGATATCACAATAGAAGCCTCCGGTAATCTGTCCCGCGCCAAAACAGGTGATTTTTCTTCTACTGATATTGACTCTGTTCTTCATGTTATGCCAGATCCTACACGTACTGTGATCCACAAAGGATGGTTTCCAGATACCTTTTCCGATGTTAGAGATGAAACTTTTTGTTTTGTATCTCTGGACGCGGATCTCTATGCTCCAACTGCTGCTGCACTTCCTCTGTTCTATGAACGCCTGGCCACCGGAGGAGTTCTCTTGGTTCACGATGTGTACAGTACACAGTTTTCCGGATGCCGAAAAGCGGTTGGAGAATTCTGTCTGAAAAACCATCTGTTTGCAGATCCTGTATGCGATCTGCATGGAAGCGCAATAATCCGAAAATTATAAAAAGAAACGCCGGAACCGGTATTTACCGGAACCAGCGTTTCTTTTTCGTTTATTTATTGTATAGCCCTTTTTCACGTCCATGCCTAACCTTTATAAAGTTCCTTTCAGAACATTTTCCAACTGTTCATCGGACAGATCAACATGATAAAAAAGATCGAAAAATTTATGTATTTCTTCATTGATATCACATTTAATATATTCCGGATAAATCAATGCTGAGAACCATCGCATACCGATCAGACGATTTGGTCCTGCCGGACGATCCACCCAACTAAACGGTGCATTCGGAGTTCCATAAACCTTTTGGTCCTGTACTGCTTTTAATGAAGCATAATCAGGATTGCTCAGGATATCTTCTGCTGCAGAACTTCCGCTTTTATCTGCCTTTGGTTCACCATTTACAACAATCACATCCGGATCCCATGCAAGAAGCTGTTCTGCTGAAATCTGAACACGAGATCCATCTCCCAATTCCAGATCTGCAACATTGACTGCATTGATGACATCAAGAATCTGTGCATGCTGGGATCCCCTGGGTGCAGTTTCCAGTGAATCCTCTCCATTACCGAAGTATACACTGACTTTCTTTTCTTCTGGAATATCTGAAAGTGCATTAATATCAGTAAATACCTGCTCCGCATACTGGGCAAGCTCTTCTGCATGATCTTCTACACCAAGAAGTTCGCCCATAAAACGAAAAGCTTCCGCAGAATTATTAAGCTCGTTGTCTACTGCAACAACCGGAATTCCAAGGCTTTCTGATAACGCATCGCAATCAGAAACCATTGCATCATTAATCTTTCCACTATTAATAGCAATTGTAGGATTGGCAGCAATTACTGCTTCATAATTGACAGCATCACCCATTCCAAAATTAGGAAGATCCTGATATTTGTCCAGAATAATAGATTTCTCAACATCATTCAGTTCATAATTCCACCCAAGAAGCTTATCCGGTGCAACCATATACAGAAAAATTGCAGCTACAGGACCTGCTGAAAAAACAGATTCAATATTTTCTGCTGTTGGGACAGTTACTTTTCTTCCTGCCATGTCTGTGATCTCACGGGTTTCAGCAGTTTCCTGCGTGGCATCCTGCTCCGCACTCTGCGTCGGCTCTTCAGTAGCAGCTTTCGTCTCAGAATATCCTGTTAAAAGACTAACTGACATCACCAGACATATAAACAGAGCCAAGAGTTGTCTGTGCTTTTTCATAGACTCTCTCCTTTCTTTTCTCCGCATTACTCATAATTGACGCTTATTGAAATTGACTATACAATTTTTAAGTATTATAATGTATATGCGAATAGTTTTTAAAAACAATTCGGTTTTTCTGAGTATAACACCGTAAATTTGATTAGTCAAGTTACAAGGATGAAGGATTATGAATCTGACAGCTAATGAAAAAAATGCCGCCGCTGCCCGACAAAGACGATATGTTCTGCTGTTGGCGGTTATGCTGGTACTTTTGTTTATCATTATAGTACTCTCATTCTGGGTGGGATATTATCCGCTTACACCAGTGCAGGTACTAAATGCATTTTTATCAAAATTTGGTTTTAAAGGAGATATTTTACCCCAGGCAGTTACCATATTCTGGAATATCCGTCTGCCCCGTATTCTGTCTGCTTTATTTATTGGTGCTTCCCTCTCGGTAGCAGGTGCAACCTATCAGGGAATGTTTCGCAATCCACTGGTATCTCCGGATATCCTTGGAATTTCTTCCGGTGCAAGTCTCGGAGCTGCTTTTGCAATTTTAAACGGAGCTTCCAACTGGATGATTCAGCTTTCTGCTTTTGCAGGTGGTGTGGCCGCAGTAGCCGCATCCTATCTTATCAGCCGAAAATCCGCACATTCCCAGACCCTCAGTCTTGTTCTGACCGGAACTATGATCATGTCACTCTGCAATGCCGGTGTCACAATGATCAAATATGTGGCAGACCCCAATGATGTTCTCCAGCAAATTACTTTCTGGCTTATGGGCAGCTTAACCAAAACCACAACCAAATCCTTTTGCTGGAGTGTTCTTCCAATGATCATTGGATTAAGTCTGATTTTTATTTTTCGATGGCAGATCAATCTGCTGACTTTGGATGAAGAAGAAGCCAAAAGTTTAGGAATCAATGTGCGTAAATATCGTCTGATTTTTATAGTCGCTTCCACATTACTCAGCGCCGCTGCAGTCTGTCTTGGAGGATTGATCGGATGGGTCGGGCTGATGATCCCCCATCTGG
This sequence comes from Blautia sp. LMAG:89, assembly GCF_008679485.1. Classification (NCBI taxonomy): domain Bacteria; kingdom Bacillati; phylum Bacillota; class Clostridia; order Lachnospirales; family Lachnospiraceae; genus Blautia; species Blautia sp. LMAG:89. The sequence goes on from NZ_NANC01000004.1 coordinate 890,664, forward strand.
CACGTGCACTGGTTGGTGTTGATTACAGAAGGCTGATACCTGCAAGTGCGATCCTTGGCGGCGGATACCTGATACTTGTTGATGATATTTCCCGTTCCCTTTTGTCCATGGAACTTCCACTTGGCGTTGTCACAAGTATCATGGGCGCCCCCTTCTTTATCTATCTTATCATCAAACGAAAGGAGCGCGCGTAATTATATGCTTCTGGAAATTGAAAATGTTTTTGGCGGTTACGGCAATGGTGATATTTTAAAGGGTATCAGCTGCAGCGCAGACTATGGTGATGTGCTTTGTCTGCTTGGCCCTAATGGTTGCGGAAAGACCACTCTATTCCGCATGATATTAGGTTCCCTTCCTGTTTCTAATGGAAAAATAAAGATAGCCGGAAAAAATATTAGTGACTTTACAACCAAAACACTGGCAAATATGATTGCATATATTCCCCAATATCATTCCCCTGTATTTGCCTATACAGTTCTTGATATGGTAATTATGGGGCGTGCTTCTCATTTCTCCGCATTTGAAACCCCAAAAGAGCCTGATCAGGAAGCAGCTTTTGCTGCCTTGGAGAAAGTAAATGCCCTGCCTCTTGCCAACAGGAAATATACTTCCTTAAGCGGAGGACAAAGGCAATTGGTTTTAATTGCCCGTGCAATCTGTCAGTCTGCAAAAATCTTCATCATGGACGAGCCAGCCGCCAATCTGGATTATGCCAATCATCAGCTTCTCATGGAAGTAATTTCAGGGCTGGCCAATCAGGGCTATTGCATTATTATGTCAACACATAGTCCTGAGCATCCCTTTTCCGTGGGAAACAAAGTTCTTCTCATGAAATCCGGAAAGGTTATGGGATTCGGCTCTCCCAAAGAAATCATTACATCTGAAACCTTACAATCTGTTTACGATATTGAAATGGATGTGATAACTACACACGACCGCTATGGCCGTGAACGAACTATCTGTTTACCGGTAAATAGCTCACCAAAAGCATTTTAGGAGAAATGATACATGGACTCTATATTGGATTATTTTATTTCTCTGCAGGAATCTGAGCCTGCAGAATTACCTGAGCGGGCTATAGAAAGATGGAATAAACGTGCAGACTTTTGGGAAGACGCACGCAAAAAGAAAGAAAAAGGTGATGAACGTGTCATCAGCGCAATAAACTACCTGGATTCCAAAGGACTTCTTGAAAAAAATTATGATGTCGCAGATATTGGATGCGGTCCCGGACGGTTTGCTGCTGCATTTGCCAAATATGTACACAAAGTAGTGGGGCTGGATATTTCTGATAAAATGGTTAAACACGGAATGGAACATATCCAAAATGAAGGCTTAAATAACGCTATACTCTATACATGTAATTTTCAGACATTAGATATTGATAAATCGGGGTATACGCATGCATTTGATTTGGTATTCAGTTCCATGACACCTGCAATCCACAATATGGACGGACTGATAAAATCTATGGAAATGAGCAGGGCATGGTGCTGTAATATCACGCATCTTGACAGACGAAATTCACTCAGGGAACAGATCTTACAGGAAGTATTTGGCAAACAAACAGCACCCCAATGGAATGGGCGATGGTTTTTCTCTCTTTTCAATATATTATTTCTGCTTGGATATAATCCTGAAACAAGCTATGAAAAACTCCATCGTGAAACCTGGGTAACTCCGGATGAACAATATATTGATTCCCTCATGGAGCACATGCTTCCTTCTGAAGAATATACACAGGAAAACGCAAATAAAATCATGCAATGGATTCAATCTCACTTAAACAAAGATGGGCAGATCAAGGAAATAACTGATTCCACTTATGGAAGAATTCTCTGGGATGTTCGAAACAAAACAATACGACCTGACTATAGAACTATTATAAAATGAAATGGGACTTTACTATGACTCAACATATATTTTTAACTGGTAAAAAACACATTGGAAAATCTACATTGATCCAAAAGATATTAGATGATTATAAGAAAACCTCTGATGGATTCCTGACTGTCCGCACAAAAAACTATCTGAAGGATCAGTATTCAGTTCATATGTACCATCTAAAAGAGAAGGAGCTCCCAAACGAATCTAATCTTTTGTTTTTATGCGGAAAAACAGATGAACACACTGCCGATACCTTTGATCGCCTTGGATGCAATATTCTTTCCATGTGTTCTGACTGCTCTTTAATTGTTATGGATGAGCTTGGTCCACATGAAGCAGACGCAGCTTTATTTCGGAGAAAAATCCTAAACCTTTTGGATGGGCAGACTCCCATTTTAGGGGTATTGCAAGAACCTGCAGAATCTTTCTGGCCTGAAATCGTAAATCACCCAAAGGTAGAAATCATTATAATTTCTGAAGACAATCGAAATGATTGCTCTTTACTTAATCACATTCAATATAAAATCTCATCTCCTTAATAATTACTCCCGGGGCTATGCGCTCGGGACTAACCAAAGGGTCAAGTAGCTTTGTCAAGTAAAAAAATAACCGCTAGAAGCCTTGATTTCTAGCGGTTCTACGTGCGTTGAGAAGTCTCTTTGTGTATTTTCAATATTTTTATTCTCAAATCACCCCAAACACCTTCAACGCATTACTCTCCGTCACAGCCACAACCTCCTCGCAGCTGATTCCCTTAATCTCCGCAATCGTCTTCACAACCTCCGGCAGATACAGGGAGCTGTTTCTTTTTCCACGGTTCGGCACAGGTGCCATGTAGGGGCAGTCAGTTTCAAGCAGGATCTGATTCAGCGGCGCATACTCTGCCACCTCTTTCAGCTTCCGGGAATTCTTAAAAGTAACCACTCCGCCGATTCCAAGATAAAGTCCCATATTCAGATACTCCCTTGCAATCTCCTTACTATAGGAAAAGCAATGGATAACCCCGCCATACATCCCGTCCTTCATATATTCTTTCACGATATTCAACGTATCCTCCGCAGCGTCACGGCTATGAATGATAAACGGAAGCTTTTTCTCACGGGCAATGTCCATCTGCTGGCGGAATACCTTCTGCTGGAGAAGATGCTCCTCCTTCTCCTTATGCCAGTAATAATCCAGGCCGATCTCACCTACAGCCACAGTCTTTTCCATGTCGCAATATCTGCGGATCTCATCCAGAACTGCTGCATCCACCTTATCCGCATCATCCGGATGAACACCTACTGCGCCATAAATAAAAGGATACTTCTCCACCAAATCATAAACCCGGTCAAAATGTCCCACAGAAGCACACACATCCACAATATGTCCGATCCCGTTCTCCTGCATACTATCCAGTATGTCAGAACGATCCTCATCAAAAGCCTCATCATCATAATGTGCATGGGTATCAAAAATCATAGCTTTATCCACAGTCATCTCGTCACCGACGGAAACTTTTCCACCTTTCAGCACTCTTGTAAACACACCTTCTCGGGGCATGATACATTCACCCATCTTCTGAAAAATGGCACAGCCATTGTGGCACTCCTTTCCGATCTGAGTCAGCTCCAGCACAACCTCACCACAGCGAAATCTGGTGCCAACCGGAAGCTTTGCAAAATCAATCCCTTCCACAACCAGATTCTCACCAAAAGCACCATCCTCAACCTCTGCGCCCTTTGCACGAAATGCATCGATCTTTTCACCGGAAAGAAGACTCACCTGCCGATGCCACTTCCCAGCATGAGCATCCCCCTCAAGCCCCCAGTCCTCCACAAAAACCGCAGACCCGACATTCTTCTTCTGTGTTCCTTTCTTCTCACTGATACAAACCGCAAGTACTTTTCCCATAGCAAACTCCTATTAATCACACATCATTACCAAATTTATTCCTATATCACACCAGCAATATTGATTTCCAAAACCTACCACATGTAACTCTCAATCCTCAGGAATTATGAATCGCTGGAGATGAATTTTAATCATAAAACCTACCACATCCAACAGCCAGCCCAACGGAGGCAGGGCCAGTACGGTGACGTTAGCGGAGCGGCCGTCGAGAGGCGAGTATAGCTGCTGCCACCGAGCGCCCTGTTTGAGCCGCAGGCGAGTTGGCGCGAATGGCAGCAAATCAGCGACGCAGCCGAACAGGCCGCGCAGCGTGTCACCGTACTGGCCCTGCCTCCGTTGGACGTCCGTTCGTTAGTCTAAGTATACACCACACACTACCGTCCGCATTCTCCAGCATCGCCGGTCAAAATCTCAATCCCATGCCCCAACGCCTCAATAATAACCTCCAGGCACTCCCTGACAGCCTTAGGACTCCCCGGCAGGTTAACGATCAACGTCCCCTTCCGGATCCCGGCCGTAGCCCGGCTCAGCATCGCCCGCTTCGTGATCGTCAGACTAAACGCCCGCATCGCCTCCGGAATCCCCGGCACACGCCGCTCAATCACATCCTCCGTAGCCTCCGGCGTCACATCCCTCTGAGAAAACCCGGTACCACCCGTAGTCAGGATCAGCTCCGCAAGCCCCCGATCTGCGATCTCAGCCATCCGGCTTCCAAGCATCCCACGGTCATCCGGCAAAACATCCACAGAAACAACCTCATACCCGGCCGCCTCCATAATCTCCTTCACAGCAGGACCACTAAGATCCTCACGCTCTCCTCTGTAACCCTTATCACTAGAAGTGATCACAGCAACTCTCTTCATCACTCAACCTCCGATCTGAGCCATACAAAGCTTCTCCGTCTTATCATCCTTCTGTTTCTCCAGGCCTACGCCAAAAGCATGCCCGTCCGGTTTCTCCGCCAAAGCCTCCAGAATCATAGCCTTCAGCACCTCATCCGAACCACCACTGCGGATCACCTCCCGAAGATCCCTTCCCGCCGCATACTGCAGACAGGTCTTCAAAAAGCCCTGAGAAGTCAGCCGGATCCGGTTACACTCCCCACAGAACTTATGGCTCACCGCGCTGATAAACCCGATCTTTCCGGAAAAACCATCCACATCATAATAATGACACGGTCCATTCCCAAGGGGCTCCCCAACATACGGCGAAAACCGCGGAAGCTTTTCCCCAAGGATCCGAAGCAGTTCCTCCTCCGACACCCCATGAAATTCTTTTCCCATCCCAATGGGCATCATCTCAATAAACCGCACATGCACCCTGTGATCCCTGGCAAAAAGCGCCACCCGGCAAAGATCCTGCTCCGGGATCCCAAGAGGCACACAATTGATCTTCAGCGAAATCTCCGGATACTTCATTGCCTCCGAAATCCCTTCCAGCGTCCGCCCCAGTTCATCCCGCCGCGTGATCCGCCTGCTGCAGGCCTCATCCAGCGTATCCAGGCTGATATTCAATCCGTCCAGCCCCGCCCGGGAAAAATCACTCATCTGATCTTTCAGAAGCACACCATTTGTAGTCAGAGTCACCTTCTCGATCCCCGGCATATTTTTCAGTTTTTCCACCAGCTGAGGCATCCGCGGCCGTACAAGCGGTTCCCCGCCGGTCAGCTTGATCTTCCGGATACCCAGCTCTGCCATCACCCGGCAGATCCTCAAAATTTCCTCTTCCTGCAAAATGAGGGAGCGCTCCACATGCTGCACTCCCTCCTCCGGCATACAATAAATACACCGCAAATTACATCTGTCAGTTACGGAAATCCTGAGATAATCAATATTTCTTCCGCACCTGTCTATCATTATTTTTCCTCAAAACGGAAATCTCCGCTTTTGCCTCCTGTTTTTTCTTCCAGATGGATATCAGACATGACCATGTGCTTGTCAATTGCCTTGCACATATCATAAATAGTCAGAAGCGTCACCTGAACACCTGTCAGGGCCTCCATCTCCACGCCTGTTTTTCCCTCTGTTTTTACCGTGCAGAATACACGGATCACTCCCGCATCCTCATCGGTCTCAAAATCCACGGAACATTTCTGGATGGGAAGTGGATGGCACATGGGAATCAGCTCAGAAGTACGCTTCACACCCATGATACCTGCCACACGGGCCACACCAAGTACATCACCCTTTTTCACATTTCCGCTTTTTACCGCGGCCATGATCTCCGGGCTTACCTGAATGGAACCCGTGGCTGTTGCCGTACGGTGAGTGACCGGTTTGTCGGACACATCCACCATAACAGCATTGCCATTTTTATCAAAATGATTCAATTCCATATCTGTCTATACTTAGCAGATCTCAGCGCCTGCAGGCATCTCTTTCTCCGGTACCATCAGGGAAAGATTTCCGTCTGCATCCTCTGCACAGAGGATCATACCCTCGCTGAGGATTCCGGCAAGCTTGGCAGGTTTCAGATTTGTAACGACCATAACCTTTTTGCCCACCATTTCCTCTGCTGAGTAATGAGCTTTGATTCCGGATACGATCTGACGAACCTGACTTCCGATCTTAACCTGAGAGCAGAGAAGTTTTCTGGATTTTTTAACCTCCTCACAGGCGATGATCTCACCAACCTGGAACTGCAGCTTCTCAAAATCATCGAAAGTAATCTCCGGCTTTGCCTCGATATCGATCACGTTCTCTGTTTTCTCCTCTTCTGCCTCTTCCTTCGGCTCTTCTTTCTTCGGATGAAGCTTCTCAACCTTCTCAAGAACCTCTTTCAGATCAAGTCTCGCAAAAAGGATCTCCGGTTTGTCGGTTACGCGGTTTCCTGAAGGATAAAGACCGAACTGCTCCATCTCCTCAAGAGTTCTTTCGTTTGCGTTGAGCTGTACAAGAATACGCTCTGTTGTACGCGGCATAAAGGATTTCAGAAGAGATGCGCCGATGCAGATTCCCTCAACCAGGTTGTAGAGAACTGTTGCAAGACGATCCTGCTTTGTCTCATCCTTTGCAAGTGCCCATGGCATTGTCTCGTCGATATATTTGTTGCAGCGTTTGAACAGAGAGAATACCTCTGTGATAGCATCTGCAACACGAAGCTTGTCCATTTTTGCGGAAACGTTCTTCGGAACCTGAAGGATGAAGTTCTTAAGATCCTCATCAACCGGCTCAGTAACATTCTTATTCTCAACGACTCCGTTAAAATATTTGTTGGACATGGAAATTGTACGGTTTACAAGATTTCCAAGTGTGTTTGCAAGGTCGGAATTCAGTCTCTCAACCATCAGCTCCCATGTGATCACACCGTCATTCTCAAATGGCATCTCATGGAGTACGAAATAACGGACAGCATCTACACCGAAGAACTCAACAAGCTCATCTGCATAGATTACATTTCCTTTTGATTTACTCATTTTTCCATCACCCTGAAGCAGCCATGGATGTCCGAATACCTGTTTCGGAAGCGGAAGATCCAGAGACATCAGGAAAATCGGCCAGTAAATGGTATGGAAACGGATGATATCTTTTCCGATCAGATGAAGATCTGCCGGCCAGTATTTGTTGAATGTATCGCTGCTGTTTCCGTCACAGTCATAACCAATACCTGTGATATAGTTTGTCAGAGCATCCAGCCATACATATACAACATGCTTCGGATCAAAATCTACCGGGATTCCCCATTTAAAGGATGTTCTGGATACACAAAGATCCTGAAGTCCCGGAAGAAGGAAGTTGTTCATCATCTCGTTTTTACGGGACTCCGGCTGAATGAAATCCGGATGTGTGTTGATGTAGTCAATAAGCTTGTCTGCATACTTACTCATTTTGAAGAAATATGCCTCTTCCTTAGCAGGTACGCATGGGCGTCCGCAGTCCGGACATTTACCGTCTACAAGCTGGGACTCTGTAAAGAAGGACTCACATGGTGTACAGTACATTCCTTCGTAATGACCCTTGTAGATATCTCCCTTTGCATACATTTTTTTGAAGATTTTTTTGACCTGCTCTTCATGGTCTTTATCTGTTGTACGGATGAATTTATCATAGGATGTATTCATCAGATCCCAGATACGTTTGATCTCGCCGGAAACGTTATCTACGAATTCCTTCGGTGTAACACCAGCCTCTTCAGCCTTCAGCTCGATCTTCTGGCCATGCTCGTCAGTACCTGTCTGAAAATATACGTCATAACCCTGCTGTCTTTTAAAACGTGCGATAGCATCCGCAAGAACAACCTCATAGGTATTTCCGATATGCGGTTTACCGGATGTGTACGCAATGGCAGTGCTGATATAATATCTCTGCTTTTCCATCTTTTCTTTCCTCCATAAATATAAAAATAAATTGTGTACTTACTCATAACGGACTGAAAATATATTCCGTCAGAACAGGAAAATTCCTGTCCGGGGACATTGGAAGATTACCAAGTAATTCTCAGCGACATAAAAAAACGCCTTCTCATACCATAACGATATGAGAAGACGAGTTATTACCCGTGTTACCACTTCTTTTCGTTCCTGCCTCGCGGCAAAAACCTCATCAGGTACAGCAAGCTCTATACCCTTCCGCTATAACAGGCGGTCCTGTCACTGCCTGCCGGTGTCCGTTAAATCGGACATTCACACTTCGCTTATCGCGTTTAAACCGGTTCAGCAATGCCTCTCCGAAGCCATCTTCCATCTGCGCCTGCACATCCCTCTCAGTCTCAGAACTCCTGCATAAAGTGAACCTTCACCATTCACCCTGCTGCAGATCTATGACCTCAACTACATCACAGCCTGCATCTAAAAAGTCCTCCGGGGATTTCCCTGTAGTACGGTGTACACATGTACTCTCTTCTTCCATGAGTTTTCCATATGGGAAAATCGTAACACATTTCCGATGGTTTGTAAACGGGGAATTTCGATACTGTATTACATTCTCCTCTGCCTGTACATCCACCGCCACGCCATCCGGAACGCAATGGTTGTCAGCGTCATTCCTGCTGCCATGCTCACCGCAAAAAGGATCGTATAGATTCCGTCTTTCTGGAATTTTGCCCAGTCCTTCATCAACATCCAGTTCATTGTCCGGTAAAGTGCTGCTCCCGGAATCAACGGAATTGTCGCAGAAACCAGAAATACAGTTACCGGCGTTTTATGAATTCTTGCCATACATTCTGCATACAAAGTAATAGCTACTGTTGACCAGAAACCGCACACATACGGACTTGGCGTTATGAACTCTACTGCCAGATATACAGCCCAGGACAGACATCCACCCAATGCCGCAAACCAGAGTTTTTTTCCATGGATATTAAATAATGCCGCAAAGCCGAGGGATCCTGTGAAGGATACGACCAGCTGTATGATTTCCCGCATATTTTCCTCCTGAATAAAATCATAACTACTCTCAAATACTCCCATCATCTGCTGCATTTCGCTACTCCACAATTGATGCAGTATCTAAACTCCTCATTCACTGCTTATTGCTTTTCGCAACCTTCAAGAGAACTTCCCTGATTCGGTTAAAACAACAGATTCGCCACCGTAAAACCAAGGCCCACGACCAATGCCAGCAAAAGTGCCTCCATACATCGGATCAAACCTGTAATGGTATCTCCTGAAAACATATCACGCAATGAATTGGTAAATGCAATTCCCGGTATCAGAAGCATGATATTTCCGATACTGATCAGATCCGCATGATGTCCAAGCCCGATCAGAACTGTAAGATTGGAAAGTACTCCGCCAGCTCCGCAGCAAAGAAGCACTGTCAGTAGCGAGTTTAATGCACCTTTTTTTACAAAAGCCTCAAACAGCTTCAGGGCGATACCAATCAGCGCAGAAGCAATCATATCGTTGACATCTCCTCCAAAAAACACGGAAAAAGAACCTGAAATTACAGCATAGATCAAAATCTGCGTTTTAAAAGAATATCCTTGTTTATCCCGGATCTTTTCCAGCCCCTTCTGGATCTCCTCCGGCTTCGGCCGATACTCACAGATGTATCTGGAAAGCTGGTTCAGGTCATCCAGCCGTCCCAGATCATTGGACATTCCCGGCACACGCCGCGTCTGGGTGCAAATACCGAAATCCTCTCCATAAATAGTCGTCACAATACTGGATGTGATAGAAAAAACATCTGCCCGGGTGGCTCCATATGCCAGGCAGATCCGCCGTATGGTATCTTCCACACGTCCAACCTCTGCTCCGCAGCAAAGAAGCTGTTCACCAATTGTCATCGCATAATATAAATACTGTTCCGCTTCCTCCCGCGTCATCCGGCATCCCTCACTTTCCTGCTTTATTTCATTTTTATCTATTTTAGGACACGTAAATATTAAAATCAACAAGGATTTTTTGTCTTAATATTCATTTCTTCTATATTTTCTCAAAGTAATAAGCAGATATTTTCGTTCAAAATAAAACACCACCCGGACAAAAAAGATATCTATCCCTTCTGTCCGGACGGTGTTTGTGTTTGAAAATCCAATGCTCTGCTCAGTTTTTATTTATTTGAAATCTAATAGATCTTATGCAAGTTTTCCGCCAAGTTCACGGCAAGCTGCAAGTCCTTCATCATCAGGTGTGTTGTTTACAATGAGTCCTTCATCATCAACAAGCTCTGCGCCTGCGTCTTTTGCTCTGCCGCACCATGTTCTCATCCACTCTCCGTCGCCCCAGTCATAGGAACCGAAAAGCGCAACTTTCTTACCGGAAAGTTTGCCTTCCAGATCAGAGAAGAATGGCTCGAACTCACCCTCCTCAAGCTCCTCATCTCCCATTGCCGGACAACCAAGAGCCAGAACATCAAAAGAAAGCGCTTTATCCACATCCGCGTCAGCCACTTCCATAATCTCAACATCCGCACCGGCAGCCTTGGCACCTTCCTCTACAGCCTGCGCCATAGCCTCTGTGTTACCTGTAGAAGACCAGTAAATAATTCCTACCTTGCTCATCTCAAAAACCTCCTGTTTTTAAACTTTATATTATACGCACATCTGAGATGTACAGAGATGCTTCATACCAACAACCTGCAAAATCGAATACCCCGCACGGATCTGCGCCGCAGTAAACTCCCGGCACTTATCGTAGCTGTCAAAAATCCTGCGAGCCTGCTCCACATCATCATAAACCTTCCAGTAACCACACATCTTGCAGCCACTGCCTCCGAACTTCCGGAAGCCCTTCACATCTTCAATGGGATAACCCAGGAAAAGTCCGATCTCATGAGGAAACTCCGTCTTATGAAAAAATCTCTCCTTCAAACGGGCGATCATCTCATCCAAAGAACTATCTATATTATACCCATCCTGAAGCAAAAGTTTCCTGGCTTCATCCTGCTTAAGATATTCCTGCAGCATATCCGGCCGGTACACCAGAAGAAGATAATGCTTCCTGCATCCACAGATGATCTCCATACGGATGCCTTCCCGTTCAAGACTCTCCTCATAATCCGAAATGATCTCCGGCAGCTCCGGCATTTTTTCCTTGGAAAAGGAAACAAGATTCGCCGGTTTCATTCCCATTAATACAGGGGAACAATGATAACCCATGACAGATTCAAATTTTTCACAAGTCATTTGCATTCTCCTTTACATATTAGTTAGATTTCTCTAACTGTTGTAAATATACTACCAAAGTTAGTCTCTGTCAACTTATTTTTATAAATTTTCACCGAGAATTTTTACTGATAAAATCCTATCATTAAGGACACAATATTCCTTATAACAAACACTCTGTCAGACATCCGACTACCAGTTCTCACCATTTAACCGAATCAAGTAAGTCCTCTGCAGGGTTGCAAATATCTCCTACACCTGCAGCGTAAAAATACTCATTTACATCCAACTCATAAAATGAAAATATTTCAGGATAATCATATCTAAACCTCTTGACAAACCTCCCTCTGTCATGTATTATAATATCAGTAATAATTACTATTACTGATAGGAGGAAACATTATGGCAGCACTTAAATACAGCCGTCAGCGAGAGTCCATCAAGGAATTTCTGAGATCCAGAACAGATCATCCAACGGCAGATACAGTATACGAGAATCTTCGACAGATCTACCCGAACATCAGTCTCGGAACTGTCTACCGTAATCTTTCTCTTCTCAGTGACATCGGTGAGATCCGGAAGCTGACCAATTTCGGAAGCGCGGATCGCTACGATGGAAGGGTCGCACCACACTCACATTTCATGTGTACCAGATGCAACCGGGTGATCGATATGCAGTCAGACAGCCTTAACGGAATTCTTGAACAGGCAGCTGCAGAATTTATCCACGGAAAAGTCTTTGACGTAGATGCAAGCTTCTATGGAATCTGCAAGGAATGCCTGAAAAAAGAAGAAAAACAAGCTTGACAAAACAAAGATCACATGGTATCATAAAATAGTAATAATTACTATTATTAATTTAGAAGAAACAAAAACAAACAATATATTTCAAAAAAGAAAAGGAGATCATTACTATGGCTAAATGGGTATGTACAGTATGTGGATATGTTTATGAAGGCGAGCAGGCACCGGAAGCCTGTCCAGTATGTAAAGCACCAGCTTCTAAATTCCAGAAACAGGAAGGCGAGCTCTCATGGGCAGCTGAGCATGTTGTAGGTGTAGCTAAAGGCGTTAGCGAGGACATCCTTGCAGATCTGAGAGCGAACTTCGAGGGCGAGTGCTCTGAGGTTGGTATGTATCTTGCAATGGCTAGAGTTGCTCACAGAGAAGGATATCCGGAAGTTGGTATGTACTATGAGAAAGCAGCTTACGAGGAAGCAGAGCATGCAGCTAAATTCGCAGAGCTCCTTGGTGAGGTTGTAACAGACAGCACAGAGAAGAACCTTCAGATGCGTGTAGAGGCTGAAAACGGCGCTACAGCAGGTAAATTCGACCTTGCAAAACGTGCGAAAGCAGCTGACCTTGACGCAATCCATGACACAGTACATGAGATGGCTAAGGACGAGGCAAGACACGGAAAAGCATTCGCTGGTCTGCTTAAAAGATATTTCGGCAAATAAGAAATCCGCATAAAATAAGGATTTTTTAAGGGGGAATCACAGAAGTGATTCCCCCTTTTTTCGTACAATTTTTATTTAACTGTAACTTTACAGGTTGTCCTCTTTGAGCCGCTTCGGATTGTGATTGTTGCGGTTCCTTTTTTCAGACCTTTGATCACACCACCGGATGTTACTGTCGCGATTTTTTTGTTGGATGATGTGTATGTAACTTTTTCCTGGCTGGTTACAGGAGTGACTTTAACTGAAGATGCCAGTTTACGGTAAGTAGTTCCTTTTTTGAGTGTCACAGATTTAGTGCTTACAGTAATTTTCGAAGTTTTTACTGCTCCTCTCTGTACGGTAACTTTAAAAGATGCTGACTTTTTGCTTGCAAGAATAACCTTAACTGTAGTACTTCCTGCCTTTTTACCTGCTGTCAGTCTGAAAGTTCCCTTCTTTGTCACAGAAGATACTTTTACGATTCCTGTATTTCCGGATGTCACTTTTGTAACATAATCACCTTTCGCCAGTCCGGCTGCTTTAAATGCAGTGGTAGACTGACCTGCTTTCATTTTCATGGAAGATGCAGTCAGGGAAATCGTCGGTTTCAGTTTGGCAACTGTAATTTGTTTTCTGAGCACTTTGCCACATACTTTACAATGACTTCCTTCCTTCTTTCCTGCTTTAAATACTGTCGCTGCAACTGCTGCATCTTTTACAGCGGTATGTTTTGCCGGAAGTGTTACGGTTCTTACACCATCACAGGAAGTACATTTATCGGTTCTGCTTCCTTTTGACGTACAGGTTGCCTGAACAGTTTTTACTGCTTTCCAGCTGTGACTGTGTTTTGAACTGTTTTCTCCAATCTCAAAATGTTTTCTTACAAGCCGCTCCCACTCCCCGTTTTTGTTTTTTCGCATGGCAGACAGTGCAAGCCTTGTATTATCATCGGACTTTCTCGTCATGATCGGAAGCTCCTGGCCGGAAACTTTCTGCATGTTCCATGCTTCATCATCGTAATCATATTGCAGTTTACCGGATTCTGTATCCTTCCAGCTCATCACTACGATTTTTATATCATTTCCTGTAATCTCAACGGGATCACCTTTTCCGTTTATATACTGAACCAGTTTTACTTTTAAATTGGCGAGATTAATGGATTCTCCAACAGCCGGATTAAGCAGCTTTCCATTCTTATCTGTCAGATTCTCCGGTAACAGCATAAATTCGCTGACTTCAAACCATATATCTTTTCTGAAGGCTTCTTTATATTCACCGGTTTTATCCAGAAGTTTTACTGCTACATAACAGCAGCCAACACCGGTTTTATCGTTGGATTTAATTATAAGCTTCTTTCCATCCGGAGAAACTGTAGCTTCTGCCAGTTTTGACTGTTCTATGATTTCCAGCTTATAATCTTTTACCGGATGCTGGCCACTGGTTTTATCCAGTATGTCTGTCACAATGGTCGTTTCATTGTTCGGCAGCATGGCTTCATTTCCTGCTGTGCCTTCCAAATCGTATGTCAGATTATAAAAGCTTTTTTCCTCACTATCATCACTGTCATGACCACTGTCACCGAAGTTTCCACTGTCATCGCCATTATAACCGGGCAAAGTATCCAGCTCATACATCCGTCTTGCAATCTGGTGCCAGTTTCCATCTGCACTTTTTTCCATTGCAGTAAGCCCAAAATATGTACCATATCCTGATGTTCTCTCAAGGATTGGGAGCTCCTGACCTGGAACATCGATCCATTTCCAGCCGTCTGTATCATAATCATGGTACACTGTGCCTGTACTTTCATCTGTCCATGAAGATATTACGATTTTATAATTATCTCCTGTTACCGGAATCGGATCTCCTTTTCCATCTTTGTAACGGACAAGCTGCGGCTTCATGTTATTTACAATGTCTACCTGCTGGCCTACTTCAGGAATAATTACATTTCCATTTGCATCTGTGATTTTTTCCGGCAGGATCACATACTCACTGACGCTGAACCACATATCTTTTCTGAAGGCTTCTTTGTATCCGCCTTTTCCATCCGGTATCTGTACAGATATGTAACAGCAGCCCTGACCGGTTTTATTGCCAGATTTAATAACAAGTTTTTTTCCATCTGCAGAAACTGAAATATCTGCCAGCTTTGACTGTTCCAGGATTTCCAGTTTATAATCATCTACTCTCTGATAATCCTTTGTTTTGTCCTCCAGATAAGTGGTAGCTGTCATCTGACTGTTCGGCAGCATGGCTCCGTTTCCTGTCGTATCCTGATAATCATATACCAGTCTGTAGGAGCTTTTCTCTTCGCTGTCATCGTTATGACCATTGTCATAATCGCTGTTGTTCAAAGGATTAAGCTCATAATAATGTCGGGTAATATAATGCCAGTCTCCATTTTCTAATCTCTCCATAGCCAAAAGTGCAAACCATGTAGAATTCTCTGTTGTTCTCTCCAGGATTGGAAGATCCTGTCCCGGAACCTCTATCCATTTCAGGCCATCTGCATCATAATCACGAAATTCTTCACCTCCAGGACCTGTCTGTGACATGACGATCTTGTAATTGTCCCCTGTTAACGGAATTGGGTCTCCTTTTCCATCTTTGTAACGGACAAGCTGTGGTTTCATGTCTTTTGCTATATCCAGCTGCTGACCTACTTCAAGGTTGATTTCATTACCACTTGTATCTGTGATTTTTTCCGGCAGGATCACATACTCACTGATGTTAACCCCAAATTCCCTTTTTGCCACTTCAGTTCCATTTATGAATGCCGTTGCGGAAATTCTGGCGTCTCCGGTTTTATTGTAAACATCCAGCACAATATCCTGGCCATCTAATGATACGTCTGCCATTTTGACACCATTTCCACCCGTTACCGGAGCAACTTTCAATTCATATGCAGAAACATCACTATAGCCAATTGTATCAACCAGACGGGATTTTATCCTGACACGGCTGTTCGGCAGTAAATCCTGGCCTCCACTGGCACCTTCAAATATCAGATTAAGCTGATATTGTTCATTTGCTGCGGCAGACCCTCCAGCTTCTGAACCGTCACTGAAGGCCTCCTGGTTTTCGGTGTTATCCCCGAATAGCTCCGTAGTTTCTGATACGTTTTCTTCTTCTGCAATTTCTTCTTCCGCATTCTCTGCATCATCCTGAAGACTTAATTCCTCATCGTCTTCCAGATCAGGCACTGAAGCTGCTTCCCCTGTTGTTTCCGAACCACCGTTCTCCTGAACTATTTCTTCTGATTCTTCTGTCTCTGCAGTTTCCTGTCCGGTATCTGCTGTCAGTTCCTCAGCTGCTACCGGTATGACCGCGCCCATACTCTGTGAAAACGTAAGTGTTGCGACCAAAAGCATTGCAATCCTCTTTTTCTTCATATGATTCTCCCATTTTCGTTTTTTCTGCCATAATTATACTATATTCACTGAAGCACTGGCTATCATATTCTTCCTTCTACTGGTTTAAAAAAATATACTCCTAAAAAATCACCCAGTGTGCTAATATAAAGCAAATAAAAACATTCCAAAAAGCCTTGAAATACCAGCACTCAGAGATGTTCTGAAATCACCAAAAAAGGAACCGGCCTCCCCGATTCCTTTTTTTTCATCATCTCTACATACTATATCCATCCAGATATACCGATGATACATAATTTTTGCTGGTATTCTTATACAATATCTGCAGATAATGTTCTCCATCCAAAATGACTGTGCTTCCATTTTTGATCTTTCTCTGTCTTCCGGTTCCGTGTTCACTGTAATAGATTGCAACTATCTTGTAGCCCTTCTTTGCAGTGATACATACTTTTGCTTTTCTGGGATAACCTTTTGCAACCGGGACCATGGTCTTTTTATCAAAGGATTTTTTATAATCTTTTCTTCCGAATTTGCACACGTTTAACGGATTTGTATAATTATGTACCGTAACTTTAGATTTGAAAGAATATGTTTTTCCATTCTTTCTTTTTACTTTGAAGGATACAATAGATGTTCCTGTTTTTTTTGCCTTCAGCGTAATGGTATAATCACCCAGAAACGGCATTTTTCTTACTGATACCACACTGGTATTACTGGATTTCAGTCCCAGAACTTTGTCGGATCTGACGGAATTTATGATTCCATATCCGATTTCCCCGCCTTTCATAAGAGCAATAGACTTGTTAAATTTGAGCGTACCCGCCGCCTGTGCTGTGACCGGTGCTACTGCAAGATCTGTCACGATAAATGTAAGTGCCAGAAATAACACCAATAATCTCTTTACTGCTTTTTTCATTACTTTTTCCCCCTTTTATAAGCATTTTGGACTTATTCCGTACATATTAGTATACAGGAGTTTTTCATCTTCATCAATGTTTTTTCTGAATTTTCTGTACACTATCTTCCCGAACCTTTGCGCGAAGCTCCGTCAGATATTCTGAGAATTTCACCTGCTCATTTCCGTAGGTCATCTGCAGATCATACTCCAGCGGAATCCAAGTTTTAATATCAGATTCATTGTGCTGGATCAGGGTTTCCAGCTTGTCCAGAGCTTTATAGATCTTGGCCTCCAGAGTCTGCTGCTCTTCCATTTCCTGATAAAGCTCAGCCATTTCTTTATCAAAGGGCTTCGGCAGAGTCTTCACCCATTCTCCAAGCACATCGGCTTCTTTCTCCGAATCCTTATCCGTTTTTTCAAAGGCCGGGATATCACCGGTAAAAGCTTCTCCCAGATCATGGATCAGGCACATTTTCATAATTTTCAGAAGATCTGCCTCAGGAAACTCATCACTGACAAAATATGCCATCAACGTGATCCTCCAGGAATGCTCTGCAACGCTCTCCCGCCTGCCACCGGAAGTATAACTATGACGCACTGCATCCTTTAACCGCTCTGCAACGGAAAGTACTTCGATCAGTTTTTCTGGTTTCATATATATTACGCTCCTCTTCTTTTTATTATGTCAACCATCTAAATCAGCTATTTTCAGCCTATCTTATATAGCTGTCCATAAAACCGTTATAGCGTTTTCACTTTACTATACCATAATTTCCCAAAGAACAGACCCCCAAAAAACATTCTCCTTACTTCTGCGCGCTGACATTTCCCATCCCAAATAAATTTGTCCAAGCTAATTTCTAAAAAAACTATAAACCATATTGCATTTTTCTCCATAATCGTCATAATGAAATTATAAACAAAAGAAAGAAGGTGATTGCCGATGGATATCACGGTGTCGGATGAGGTCTCACAGGAATATCATGCGCTTGTGAAGAACATCCTCTGTAACAGAGAGTTCCTGAAGCTGAGCCTGTACACCCACCACCAGTGGACCACACGGCTCATGCACAGTATCAATGTTTCTTACCTCTCCTGGTTCATTGCCAGGAAGCTGAGATGTGACGAGAAAGCCGCCGCAAGGGCAGGACTTCTCCACGATTTCTGTCCCTATGACTTCAGGGCGGAGACACCGACCGGTGAGCATCAGGCGTTTTATCACCCGAAGGCTGCCGCAGACAACAGTGCCGCACACTTTGATGTCACAGACAGAGAGCTGGATGCGATACTCTCACATATGTTCCCTCTGGGACCTCTTCCACGCAATAAGGAAGCCTGGATCATCAGCTTTGCCGATAAAGCCTGCGCCATCGCGGAAGGCTGCCATATCGCCATTGCACTGGCCAGGCGGAACCGGATCGTCATCAATCCGGCATAATTTCCACACAAAAAACAGGGCCGTCGCCACTTCTGACGCGCCCTGTTTTTGTGTGGAAATTTATTTTATGGTAATACTTTGCAGATTACTTTCTATATCTTAGTTCTCTTTCACAATAACCTTATCCAGATGCCAGATATCATCTACATACTCCTGGATAGTTCGGTCGGATGTGAACTTACCGCTGCATGCTGTATTGAGAAGTGCCATCTTAGCCCAGCGTTTCTCATCCTTATATGCTTCCTCAACACGCTTCTGTGCCTCTGCATAGGAACGGAAGTCGCCAAGAATGAAGTACTGGTCAGGTCTCGGCATGTTGCGTTTGTCGAGAAGTGAGTTGTAGATGTCACGGAACATCTCTGTATCACTGGAGAAGGTTCCGTTGATCAGCTGCATCAGTACCTGACGGATCTCCGGATCTGTGTTGTAGATGAAGTCCGGATCGTAACCGCCGTTGTTCTCATAGTTGATGATCTGGTCGGAGCTCATACCGAAGATAAATGCATTCTCCTCGCCAACCTCCTGTACGATCTCAACGTTAGCACCATCCATGGTTCCAAGTGTCGGAGCACCGTTCAGCATGAATTTCATGTTACCTGTACCGGAAGCCTCTTTACTTGCTGTGGAGATCTGCTCGGAAACATCTGCTGCCGCAAAAATGATCTCAGCGTTGGATACACGGTAGTTCTCGATGAATACAACCTTCAGCTTGCCGTTGATGGAAGCATCATTGTTTACAACATCTGCCACACAGTTGATCAGCTTGATGATCTTCTTTGCACGTGCGTAAGCTGCGGAAGCTTTTGCACCAAAGATAAATGTTCTTGGATAGAAATCCATCTCCGGATGTGCCTTGATCTGGTTGTACAGATAGATCACATGCAGGATGTTAAGAAGCTGACGTTTGTACTCATGAAGTCTCTTAACCTGGATATCGAAGATAGAGTGCGGGTCAACCTCAACACCATTGTGCTCCAGGATATATTTTGCAAGACGCTCTTTGTTCTTGAACTTGATGGTCATGAACTCCTGAAGAGCCTTCTCATCGTCTGCGTAAACTTTAAGCTTGGAAAGCTGGGAAAGATCTGTGATCCAGTCCGGTCCGATCTTGTCTGTTACCCAGTCAGCCAGAAGCGGGTTTCCATGAGCAAGGAAACGTCTCTGTGTGATACCGTTTGTTTTGTTGTTGAACTTCTCAGGCATCATCTCATAGAAATCCTTCAGCTCCTGATTCTTGAGGATCTCGGTATGAAGGCGTGCAACACCGTTTACAGAGTAGCCTGCAACAATCGCAAGGTGAGCCATCTTAACCTGTCCGTCATAGATGATCGCCATCTTCTTGATCTTCTCGAAGTTTCCAGGATATTTCTGCTGGATCTCAAGAATGAAACGACGGTTGATCTCCTCGATGATCTGGTATACACGCGGAAGCAGTCTGGAGAACAGCTCGATCGGCCATTTCTCAAGTGCCTCGGACATGATGGTGTGGTTGGTGTAAGCACAGCATTTTGTTGTGATATCCCATGCCTGATCCCAGCCAAGACCTTCCTCATCGATAAGAATGCGCATCAACTCTGCAACTGCAACTGTCGGATGAGTATCATTCATCTGGAATACAACCTTCTCATGAAGCTTGGTAATGTCGTCGTGTGTTTTTTTGTATTTGGCAATCGCTGCCTGAAGGCTGGCAGATACGAAGAAGTACTGCTGTTTCAGACGAAGCTCTTTACCTGCCATATGGTTATCATTCGGATAAAGCACCTCTACGATAGTACGTGCAAGGTTCTCCTGCTCTACTGCGTTGTGATAATCACCCTTGTCAAAAGAGTCAAGGTTGAAGTCTACGATCGGCTCTGCATCCCAGATACGAAGTGTGTTTACAACATCGTTGTTATAACCTGTGATCGGCATATCGTAAGGAACAGCCTTAACTGCCTGATATCCTTCATGGATGAATTTATTCTCGTTCTTCACCGGATCCCACTCAACGCGTACATATCCGCCGAAATGAACCTCTTTTGCATACTCCGGACGACGGAGCTCGAAAGGATAGCCGTTCTTCAGCCAGTTATCCGGTGCCTCTACCTGATAACCGTCACGGATCTCCTGCTTGAACATACCATAACGGTAACGGATTCCGCATCCGTATGCACAGTAGTTCAGAGTTGCAAGAGAATCCAGGAAGCATGCTGCCAGTCTTCCGAGTCCACCGTTTCCAAGAGCCGGATCCGGCTCCTGGTCTTCGATGCAGTTAATGTCAAGTCCAAGCTCCTCAAGAGCCTCCTTAACCTCGCCGTATGCACCAAGGTTGATCAGGTTGTTTCCAAGGGCACGGCCCATAAGGAACTCCATGGACATATAATATACGATCTTCGGGTCCTGTTTTTCATACGCCTTCTGGCTCTTGAGCCAGTTGTCAATGATCACGTCCTTCACAGTGTAGCTTACAGCCTGAAAGATCTGCTCCTGTGTAGCCTCTTCCAGTGTTTTTCGATAAAGGAATTTTACGTTTTCTTTTACACTTTTTTTGAATTCCTCTTTCTCAAACTGCTTGTCAATCATTAATTTTCCTCCTGTACTTTGGATACTCCCAGTGTTACAGCCTCTTTGTTGATGTTCCACTCCTTGGTGTAACCCTCTGCTTCTCCCAGAATAATGTTTTCTGCCAGTACTTCACGTTTGATCTCATCCTGGTTTGCTTTCATGATATCCATGATCTTATCGTTATCTTTTGCATAGACAATGATCTTGTCCATGACTTCGAAACCAGCCTCTTTACGCATGGTCTGAACCTTGCTGATGATCTCGCGGACAAAGCCCTCCTGGATCAGTTCAGGTGTAAGGTTTGTATCAAGGACAACGGATGTCTCACCGTCTGTCTCTGTCACATAGCCCTCGCTCTGGGCTGTTTCGATCAATAAGTCTTCCTCTGCAAGCTCGACTCTGTTTCCGTCAATGTCAAGAACGAGAACACCATTATCTCTCAGCTCTTTCATTGCTGCGATTCCATCGATCTCGGAGAGTGCGGTACGGATGCCGTTCAGAAGCTTGCCGTATTTCGGTCCTACTGTACGAAGCTGCGGCTTGAAGCTGTAGGAAATGAAGGACTCTACATCATCTGCGAATTTCACTTCTTTTACGTTAAGCTCATCTGCGATGATATCTGTGTAGAATTTATCCATAGCTTTCTCAGCTTTTACATACATGGTTCCGATTGGCTGACGGTTCTTGATGTTTGCGGTATTTCTGCATGCACGTCCGAGAACAACGATCTCAAGAAGCTCTTCCATGTTTGCCTCAAGATCCTTGTCGATCCATGCCTCGTTTACCTCCGGGTAATCGCAAAGATGGATACTCTCTGGAGCGTCTGCATCAATGCTTCTTACAAGGTTCTGGTAGATATCCTCAGTCATGAACGGGATCATCGGAGCTGCAGCCTTGGCAACTGTTACCAGTGCTGTGTAAAGTGTCATGTAAGCATTGATCTTATCCTGCTCCATGCCCTTTGCCCAAAAACGCTCACGGCTTCTTCTTACATACCAGTTACTCATATCGTCAACAAATTCCTGGAGTGCTCTTGCAGCCTCCGGAATCTTGTAGGAATCAAGATCCGCATCGACAGTCTTCACCATGGTATTCAGCTTGCTGAGCAGCCATTTATCCATAACCGGAAGCTTATCGTAATCTAAAGTATATTTAGTTGCATCAAAATTGTCAATGTTCGCATACAGTACGAAGAATGCGTAGGTGTTCCACAGCGTGCTCATGAACTTTCTCTGTCCCTCTACAACTGCCTTGCCATGGAAACGGTTCGGAAGCCATGGAGCACTGTTGATGTAGAAATACCAGCGGATCGCATCTGCGCCGTATTTGTTCAGTGCGTCAAACGGATCTACGGCATTTCCCTTGGACTTACTCATCTTCTGTCCGTTCTCATCCTGTACATGTCCCAGAACGATTACATTCTTATACGGAGCCTTGTTGAAAAGCAGTGTGGACTCAGCAAGAAGGGAGTAGAACCATCCTCTTGTCTGGTCAACAGCCTCGGAGATGAAGTCTGCCGGGAACTGCTGCTCGAACAGGTCTTTATTCTCAAATGGATAATGATGCTGTGCAAAAGGCATTGCTCCGGAATCGAACCAGCAGTCGATTACCTCCGGTACACGGTGCATAGTCTTGCCGCAATCCGGACACTTCATGGTGATATCATCAATGTATGGACGGTGAAGCTCGATGGTCTTCGCACGCTCGTCACCACTCTTCTCATAGAGATCCTGACGGCTTCCTACGGATTCCATATGTCCACACTCACACTGCCAGATGTTCAGTGGTGTTCCCCAGTAACGGTTTCTGGAAATACCCCAGTCCTGAACATTCTCAAGCCAGTCACCGAAACGTCCTTTACCGATGCTCTCCGGAATCCAGTTGATAGTATTGTTGTTACGGATCAGATCATCCTTTACTGCAGTCATCTTGATGAACCAGGACTCACGTGCATAGTAGATAAGCGGTGTGTCACATCTCCAGCAGTGCGGATAATCATGCTCGAATTTCGGCGCGTCAAAAAGCTTGCCCTCTTTATCAAGGTCTGTGAGGACCATCGGGTCCGCTTTCTTTACGAATACACCTGCGTATGGTGTCTCTTTGGTCATGTTACCCTGTCCGTCTACGAACTGTACGAACGGAAGGTCATACTCACGTCCGACACGGCTGTCATCCTCACCAAATGCAGGTGCGATATGAACGATACCGGTACCATCACTCATGGTAACGTAGTTGTCACAGGTTACGAAATGAGCTTTTTTGTGCTGTTTTGCTGCTGCCTCTCCTGTACATGCAAAAAGCGGCTCATATTCTCTGCGCTCAAGGTCTGTTCCTTTATATTTCTCAAGGATCTCATATGCAGGCTCATCATCCTTTGCAAGCTTGCCAAGAACCTTGTCCAGAAGTGCCTCTGCCATGTAGTAGGTGTAGCCGTCTGCTGCTTTTACCTTACAGTAGATCTCATCCGGGTTTACACAAAGTGCAACGTTGGACGGAAGTGTCCACGGTGTTGTTGTCCATGCCAGAAAGTATGCGTCCTCACCAACAACCTTGAAACGTACGATCGCAGAGCGCTCTTTAACAGTCTTGTAGCCCTGAGAAACCTCCTGTGCGGAAAGAGGGGTTCCGCAGCGTGGACAATAAGGAACGATCTTAAAGCCTTTATAAAGGAGACCTTTTTCCCAGATCTCTTTCAGCGCCCACCACTCGGACTCGATGAAATTGTTGTCGTATGTTACATACGGATGCTCCATGTCAGCCCAGAAACCAACGGTAGAGGAGAAATCCTCCCACATTCCCTTGTATTTCCATACGCTCTCCTTACACTGCTGAATGAACGGCTCCATTCCGTACTCCTCGATCTGCTCCTTGCCGTCAAGGCCAAGCTTCTTCTCAACCTCAAGCTCAACCGGAAGTCCGTGAGTATCCCATCCTGCTTTTCGCGGAACCATGTACCCCTTCATTGTACGGTATCTCGGGATCATATCCTTGATAACTCGTGTCAGAACGTGTCCGATATGTGGCTTACCATTTGCGGTAGGCGGTCCGTCATAGAATGTGTATGTCTCGCCCTCTTTACGGCTGTCCATACTCTTTTCGAAAATCTTGTTGTCTTTCCAGAATTTCTCGACTTCTTTTTCACGGTCAACAAAATTCAGATTCGTGTCAACTTTACGATACACAATATTTACCTCCTGTGTCTGATTACTGGCTGCTGCCTCATCTGTAAGGCCACAGCGGATTGTTTCTTCACAGATACCTGTTCGTGCCAATGCTTCGGGCACTTATAAAAAAAGACCCCATCCTGTAAAAGGACGAAGTCTGATTCGCTGTACCACCTGTTACATTATACGGGCCTGTGTCCAGATCCCTGCGTCTTCTGCTGTGTTCTTATGCTCTGTGTTATGGCGCGGGCTGTTGTTCCATGTCTGTTCATGGCGGACAATTCTTTGTATCTGCCGATATATGTTCCCTGTAACGGAGGAAATCCGTCAGTTCTTACTTAATGATCATCTGTATATCAGATATTCTTCCGGCTGCTGCCGGACAACTTCGGAACTGAAGCTCAGGAGTGATATTCCGCCATATTTACTCGTCCCAGGCTCCCACCATCCCCAGTTCGCTGCAAGCTTTCCATATGGCCTACTGTCTCCATCACAGCTTTTTCTATATACGCTGTCTATTATAGGTTGGGAAAAATCCATATGTCAAGTGTTTTCATGGATTTTTCTTATTATATGTATGTTCACTTCTTCTTAATGGAATTTTCACAGACTGCAAGTGGTTTTTCCGGGAGGAAAGTGGTATACTACTACAGAATCTTGAGGGCAAAAATACAGCGTTTCATTAATACAATGCTATAATTAATGAAATACTGCACCTCATCACAAAACGGGCAAGATTTTTTCGGTTACTGATTCTTAAATGAATAATAACCTTCTCGCCCGGATTTATCACTGAAAGGTATCTTATTATGAAAAATATGAAAAAACGATCCTTGCGCCGGATCTTTGCAGGCATTCTCGGCATAGGGATCCTGCTCACAGGCGCAGCTCCCTGCGCGGCGGCTGCCTATGGATACGATGAATATGGTGATCCTATCGTCACTGCCACACCGGTTCCTGATGGTCAAGCCGCAGCAGTCACGCCTGCTCACTCCAGCTATTATTCACAGGCTGCCGACACCGATTCCATTGACGGGTGGCCCAAAGGTCCCGGCATCGAAGCACAGGCTGCAGTCCTTATGGACGTAAATACAGAAGCCGTTCTTTATTCCAAAAATGCAGACACACAGCTCTACCCTGCCAGCATCACGAAGATCCTGACTACACTGCTTGCCTGCGAAAATCTGAACGCTAAGACAAACATTACCGTATCTGAAAAAGCTTCCACCAGTGTAACTGCCGGAGATTCCAGTATTTATGCTGCTCCCGGTGAAAAATTCACCAGGGATCAGGCCCTGATGGCTGTCATGCTCCAGTCCGCTAATGAAATGTCTGTCGCCGTTGCGGAAGAAGTTTCCGGCTCTGTAAAGAAATTCGCAGAACTCATGAACTGGCGCGCCAAGCTTTTTGGCTGCAAGAACACACACTTTAATAATCCCAACGGTCTTCCGGATGAGAATCATTACACCACAGCCTCCGACATGGCAAAGATCGCCAAATCCGCCTGGCTGAATCCTCTTTTCCGGCGATACTGCACCAAACGTTATTACGAGATCCCGCCTACCAATAAATTTGCGGAAGCCCGCCAGCTGCTCAATCATCACAAGATGATGAAAAACGGCGAATATTATTATGAAGGCGTCCGTGGCGGAAAAACAGGCTACACGGATGCATCCGGCAACACACTTGTCACCTACTGCAAACGAGGAAATATAACGCTGGTAGCCGTGATCCTGAATTCTACTTCCGCGGCAAATGCTTACAGCGATACCGCTTCTCTTTTCAATTATGGTTTTGAAAATTTTGAAAAGGTGGATATGAAGGTGTCCATGGAGCCAGTCCCGTTTAAGGTACTTTCCTGTGACAAATATATCCTTAAGAATAACGGAAACACATATCCGTTTTATTATCAGACAAAGGTTTATGTGACTATTCCAAAAGGTATCAAAAAATCACAGCTTAACAAACGCCAGGCCGTTCTTCAGAATGCTGTCGGCCCACTGCGTCTGAAAAGCAAATATTATTATAAGAAACAAATGGTCGGATGGGGAATGCAATACGAACGAAACATCGTATCAGATCTTCTCCTGACTTCGTAACATTTTCCTGCGGCGGAGAGATTCGTGCTTTTCACGGATCTCATCCGCCGCTTCTGTATCTTCTGCTCTCAGGGTCTTCACCCCGAAATATTTTCCCTCATCCGTTTTTCGGATCCTGATCTTTCCGGCAACAGGTCCATGCTCATGGCAAAGGGCAAGGCTGTAATACACCTTGGGATTGTTGGTACTGAACCAGCGGATTTTCCGCTTGGCAGGGCATCTGCAGATGGGACACATGGTACTTACCATAGTACGGTCCTTCATCAGACGCTCCTTTGATACAAATTCCCTGGACACAAACTTGTCATGGTCTGTATAGGAAATATAGATCTCGCTGTCTCTGGATTTTGGATTCTGATATACATCCAGGGACGGATGGCGGATCATGCAAGCTTCATCGATCTCCAGAAGTATCCTGGCAGTATAGCTGGCGTCTGCCAGTGCCCGGTGAAAATCCCGGTTTTTTGGAAGCTGCAGGTAGTCTGTAGCATATTCCAGGGAACGCCTGGATATTCCATCCTCGAATTTTATGCTGAAAAGTTTCTGCACATCATAGTAATGCACTGGCCCTGGCATCAGCTTCAAAAGATTATAGTATTTCATATTGCGCTGAAGTTCCATCACATCCTGGTCTCCCCAGGTAAAAAAGCGATACTCCTCCCCGCACCATTCCAGAAATCTGCGAATCGCCCTTGGAAAAGGAATGCCTTTTTCCAGTTCATGATAATCCACGTGGATCACTTCGTGGATACTGTCGTGGATCCAATGGTACACTTTGGGCTTGATCAGGCACTGAAAGGTATCAACGATCTCTCTTTTTTCATTTAATTTTACTGCCCCGATCTCTATGATCTCAAACGGGAGCCGACTATCCGGATGTCTTCTTCCATCCGGATTCTGGTTCCATTCCAGGTCAAATACAATATAGTTCATGGGTTTTCTGTCCTCTTATCTGACTGCTCAGCTGCTTCATAAATGCAGCTGTTTCCGGATCGTTGTCCGGCTATTTCATATTTTTGCATTCGGACACAGAATAAATCGCTTCAAACAGCTCCTGCTGGAAGCTTTCTGTATCTGCATCTGTCAGAATCATATCTTTCATTTCGTCTTCTTCGTGTAGCCACCAGCGGAAATCGCATAATGTGGCACCCCGTCCGGCACCGTCTGAACAATCCACATCCAGGAATACTTTTTCTGTTTTAAAGAACTCCGGATGGATGAGATACATAAACGGTACAGCAGCATGGATACTTGCCACGCAGCGATATTTGGAAAAATTTTCAAGTACGTAGCCAGCCATATCTCCACAGGCTCTGGCTGCCGGATCACCGGACTGGCACAGCTTCATGATCTGATTTCTGGTAAGATTACATTTCAGGGTAGCATCCAGTCCACACATGATCAGTGGGATTCCGGAATCGAATACGATCTTTGCCGCCTCCGGATCTGCGTAGATGTTGAATTCCGCTGCCGGTGTGATGTTTCCGCCTTTTGCTGCGCCGCCTGTAAATACAATTTTTCTGATCTTATTCTTTATTTCAGGAAAAACCTTCAACAGAAGTGCAAGATTAGTCATTGGTGCAGTTTCAATCATTACTACCTGCTCGCCCTCCGGAATGGCATTCAGAATGTCACGGATAAAAAGCACTGCATTGTCAGAAGCAGCCTCTGTTTTTGCTTCCGGCAGTACGCAATGGCCAAGCCCTGTCTCTCCGTGAAATTCTTCCGCATAAATTGCCGCTTTCACAAGAGGACGGTCCTGGCCTCCTGCCACCGGAACCTTCAGTCCGTAAAAATCCACCAGCTCCAGTGCATTTTGGGTCACTCTTTCTATCCTGGTACTTCCTGCAGATGTCGTCACTGCAAGCAGCTCCAGTTCATCCTGATGTGCTGCCGCATATGCCAGTGCGATCCCGTCATCGATTCCGGGATCACAGTCCATGATAACCTTGATCTTATCTCCCATATATTCACCTCTGTAAAAACTCTTTCCCCAATTTTATAGTATTGCCGAATTTCCGCTGTTTACCTGTTCCAAGTATAACAGAGTGGGGAGGGAGTGTAAAGTTAATCAGAATTCACCTCTGTACTTCAGGCTGAAACGTAAAGAACCCCTCTGCCGGGCATTGGCAGAGGGGTGGAAAAAAAAGGGGGTTATATTCATTTATATAAACAAATGCAATGTGCAATTTGGAGTTTTAAGTCAGGCGGATAAAATTATCCGCATTCGATCAACCAGCCATTATCTGGTTATCTCCGCAATATCCGTTTGGGTTGTTCCGGATATTGGCTTCAAAGTAAATGCCGATCAATCAATAGAAACAAATTTCTTCTCTTCTGCTTCTTTCTTGGTCTCTTCCTTCGGGAAGGTTACATGAAGGATTCCGTTCTCATATTTCGCATGGATATCTTCATGCTTAATGCTCGAGCCTACATAAAAGCTTCTGTTGCAGGTTCCTGTATAACGTTCTCTGCGAACATATTTACCTTTATCATCCTTCTCGTCCTTCTTCTCTTCTCTGGTTGCCTGAATGTTCAGATAACCATTCTTCAGCTGGATCTTCACATCCTCTTTCTTAAATCCCGGAAGATCGATCTCCAGTTCATAATTGCCATCTACATCACGGATATCTGTCTTCATCATATCCTTCACCTGAGGATAAGCATTGGCAGCTGCCTGACGGCCTGTCGGATATCCCATAAAATCATCAAATAAATCTTCTCCGAAAATACTTGGCATTAACATAACTCATTCCTCCTGATCTATATTCGCTGCGTATTATGCAGGCGTTTTTAATTTACTGTTTCTGAAAACTCTGTAAGAACTTTCTCCGGAAGATTTCTTTTTCTCTCTTCCTTTGTTCTGTATGTACTATAACACGTATTATTAGCACTGTCAAGAGGCGAGTGCTAATTATTTTGTGAAGAATTTGTGAAGCCTTGATTTTATGCAATGTCATTAACTTAAAGCAGACGATATTTATTCTAAAAAAATTAGATGTCTTCTGCTTTTTTTTATATGCTTATATTGCAAAAAAAACCATGAACCTGCCGCAGAAAAGGATGTGATGCTGATGAAACATTCTCAAAAACGTACATTCATGGACATAGAAAAAATGAGTTCTAATGAATTTAAGGCATTTTGTCGGCAGACGGCTCAGACATTAATATTCCTACCACTGCTGAAACGCTGGAACTGTATGGTTCTGCAAGCCGAAAAAATACAAAACCCCAGGCTCAAATAGGATTAGGCTGTATCTATGATGTAATGAATCGCATGATACTAGAAAGTGATTGTAACAAAGTAAAATTCGATGAGATGCGCCTGGCATAAAAGCAATTAGAGCGAATACCGGAAACAATAGTAAATATTCCATTTATCATTATCATGGACCGAGGATATCCTTCTACACCTGCGTTTATACATATGATGGATAAAGGTATTAAATTTATCGTACGTTTAAAAAGCAGTGATTATAAAAAAGAACAAAGCAGTCTGTCGGAAAATGATCAATTGGGTCAATCGGATATTCGCAATCCGCTTTCGCTACTTGCTCATAACCGAATAACTGCTCCGCAGTTTATCAGGAGGGGCTTGTACCCCTCCTGATACAAGTAAGTCCCACCCACTGCTTATTGCTCCTCGCAATTGAAGCAGGGGACTTACTTGATTCGGTTAAAATAAAACTTGATAAGTCAAGAATCAGACATTATGAAGGGACGATAGATGGAGAACGTATGAAAGAACTGGGAGAAAAGATATGAATTCATTCGTTAAAGCGACAGCTCCATACTCCGATTACATTTGTATAAAAATATACGATAAGACCAGATGTAAGTGCATATACTACATTACATGCAACATCTCCCATACCATAAGCTATTTTTTCTGATATGCTTGTCTTCATATGCATTCCCCACTTATTTTCCATTCCGCTTATTTAAATCCTCAATAATCTGCGGATACATTTTATCAAGTTTGTAAAATCTTAACAATATAATATTCAGTACTCCAACAACAAACGGAACCGCAATAAACAGCAGTTTAATTGCAAATACTGCGGATCCTGCCTGTGTATCTGCAAATGACAGTGTTCCATCATATTTGCTGAAATTGAGTACCCATCCAATGACCGCCGTAACAATACCTGCTGCGATTGTTCCTACAAATCCCTGCATACTAAATGTCAGACCTTCAACACGAATTTTCGTTTTCCATTCCCCATATTCAACTGCATCACTTACCATCGCAGAAGACACTGCAAGCAAGAAGCAATATCCTATTCCCCTCATAGCAGCTGTAATAATCAGTACCGTTGTATTTTCTGTAAATGGTAACAATATCACATAGCTGACACAGATAATAATCCAGCCAAACATCGTAGTCTTTCCTTTCCCATACTTCTTCACAACCAGATGTACAAAGAAAAAGTTTACAATTGCAGGAACTATATAAGCCGTATTCAATACACTAATCATACTGCTATTATGAAGAACCGCTTTACTATAATATGTATTTACCGTACTAATAGCTTGGAAGAATATATTAATACAAATAGATATCACCATCAGCATATGCCAGTATTTATTTTTCAGCACTGCTTTTACTCCGTCAATAACACGAATCTTTTCTGTCTTCTCTTCTTCATTTTCATGAATTCTCTCTTTACACCCTGCAAAACATAAAAAGAACAGAATTGCTGCAATAACTCCAAATATTCCATATACGATACTCCACGCTTTCTTTTCCCCCACATACTCTGTCATAAAGTTTACCAATGGGAGTGTTCCTGCTGTAACAAGGAGACTTGCAATCTGTCTGTATAATAGAACATCAGGAATGTTCCCATAGATGCCCAGATAATATTGCTTGCCGCATCACCGCAGCCATAAGCCATCTTTTCTTTTAGGGCAAGTTTCTTTCCTATTGTGTCCATCACTTCATTCCTCCTATCCGACATTCATCACATTCTTTTCATCTGATACAACACACAACCATGACTATCTACTTCTTCTGCTGCTTCAGTTGCTTTTTTGCCGGACCAGATTTCTTTTGCATCCTCTTTGATATATATTTCTGCTAATTTATCAGGAATTTCTTTCTTTTTATCCGATACATTAAATATTGCAATATATGTATTCTCTTCGTTTTCTCCTGACCAGACAATCCATTCATCGTCTCTGTACTCTTGTCTCTGTCCATCCAGTGTACGATGCATCTCGTTTACCTCTGTATTTGTTAACAATGAGAGCGTCCACTCATCCAAATCAGCTAGTTCTCCGCCATACATCAGTGGTGACTGAAAGATAGACCACAATGTGATCATTGTCTTTTGTTCTGGCTTTGTAAAGCAGGTCATACGGTCTGCCTTTCCACGTTCACCTGAGCGGATTCCAATATGCCCCAATGGAAGCATGTCACAATCAGGCCAGTTTCCTTTACGAATAAATGGTGACCAATAATTACAGCGGTCAAACATATCATACAGCAATTCCCACTCATCCCAGAAATCATCTGTCAATCTCCACATATTTGCAGTTTTTTGAAGAAAACTTCCATCCTGCAGTCTTGCCGGTCCCGGCGAAAGGGAAAGTACAATGTCCCGTCCCGTTTTGTCGATAGCCTTTCGAATCCCTTCAATTTCCTTTCTATGTGAATCTCTGTAAATCGTTGAATATGCGATATCATCAACTTTAATGAAATCAACTCCCCAAGAAGCATACAATTCCATAAGCGAATCATAATATAACTGTCCTTCTGGAATTGACATATCCACTCCATACATATCTGAATTCCATGGACAGATACTGTTTATTGCAATCTGATCTGCTGTCTTATCCGTTCCTTTGATATGCATTCTTCCATGAACAGCCTGTCTTGGTATTCCCCTTAAAATGTGAATACCGAATTTCAACCCTAATTGGTGTACATATTCAGCAAGTGGTGCAAACCCAACTCCATCTGCTGAACTTGGAAAACGATTTTCAGCCGGAAGCACACGACTATATTCATCTATCTTCAAATCCGCAAACTTGCGATATGCTGCTGACTCAGCTCCTGGCTCGTACCACTGAATATCTACAACCACATAGTTCCATCCATATTTCTTAAGCTTTTCTGCCATAATATCTGCATTTCTTTTTACTTCTTCTTCTGTAACAGACGCTCCATATACATCCCAGCTGTTCCATCCTTTTGGTGGTGTTTTTGCAAATTCTAACATATCTCTTTCCTTACCTTTCCATTTTATTTTAGGGTGCACAAAATACAGGTCACCTTTTACAAACTGACTTCTTTCTTCTAATAACTATAGCTTTTTACTTTTCTGTGAATTTGAATCGATTCGTTTCCTGTCTGAATTTTTAGATTATTTTTGTCTTTTCTTTCTCTTGTCTACATTGATATCATATACTATAATCTTATTACCATGTTAGTCACTTTTGTTGGATAACTTATAAATTTTGTCGGAAATTGTAGTTTAATAAAAGCAAGAATTTTGTATCTATCGAATATAAATATACAAACTACCGAAAGGAGATCCTATGGAATTAGAAAAATTGAATCTGTACAGAAACACCAGCTGGAATGATATAAAACTTCGTTTCTGCGGTCATTCAGAATGTCTGCCGCTTCATTCCTACGGACCTGGAACAAGACCCTATTATCTCATGCATTTTATTCTTTCCGGGAAGGGACGTCTTGTTGTTAATAAAACAGAATATCTTATTGAAGAAAAACAGATTTTTTTGATTGAACCGGATCAGATGGTCTTCTATCAGGCCGATAAGGAGAATCCATGGACTTATTCGTGGGTTGGCTTCAATGGCAAACTCGCTCCATACTTCATGCATCGTCTTGGATTCGGTTATCCGTCCCTCACAAAAGGACTTTCTACAGAAGTCTTTGAGGAAATCAATGATCTCCTTGAGATTCTGATTTCCATAAAAAATGATAGTACAAAAAATGATCTGTATACCAATGGCATTCTTCTCCTTCTTCTTTCAAAAGTTGGTACTTTTATCGAGAACTCCAAAGAGCTTCCCGAAAGAAAAAGTCGTCAGAATTCAGAAAGTCATGTACAGCAAGCAATTTCTATTGTAGAAGATTTCTACGGACGAGGCCTGACAGTTCAGTATATTGCAGACAAACTGAATCTGAATCGATCCTATCTCTCAGAAATCTTTTCAAAGCAGATGGGTGTTCCATTGAAAAAATATATACTGGATTTTCGCATCACCCAGAGTGAAGAATTTCTTTTTACTTCTGACTGGTCCGTGGACTATATCAGTCAGATCTGTGGATTCAGTTCGCCTTCTTATTTTTCAAAAATATTTAAAGAATACCACGGAATTTCTCCTACAGAATATAGAAAAAACCGTCACAAACGCGAACGCCAAATTGTTCTGGTAAAATAAGGGGCTGTCGCACTAAGTATTAGTGCGTAGCTCCTTTTCTTGTGCAAAAAAATAACTGCCAGACCTCGAAAGAATCCAGACAGAAAAAGACGCAAGCCATATTCTTATGACTCACGCCTTTCTGCATAACTTACTTTTC
The DNA here is from genome assembly GCF_008679485.1 of Blautia sp. LMAG:89. Classification (NCBI taxonomy): domain Bacteria; kingdom Bacillati; phylum Bacillota; class Clostridia; order Lachnospirales; family Lachnospiraceae; genus Blautia; species Blautia sp. LMAG:89. The sequence goes on from NZ_NANC01000004.1 coordinate 924,497, forward strand.
TATTCTTCTGTTTCTAATTCCAATCTCTGTAAAATATCTCTTACAATACCTGCATCTTCAATCAAATTAATTCCAAAACATTTTTTACCTGCGTCCTTCAAAGACGCACCAACATGATATGCTTTCGTTTTATCAAGAAGTCAATCGGATATTCGCAATCCGCTTTCGCTACTTGCTCATAACCGAATAACTGCTCCGCAGTTTATCAGGAGGGGCTTGTACCCCTCCTGATACAAGTAAGTCCCACCCACTGCTTATTGCTCCTCGCAATTGAAGCAGGGGACTTACTTGATTCGGTTAAAAAACGATCATGAAATGCTCTTGTGTACTTCACATCCAGTTTAGGATACTGTGCATTAAAGTTATCTATATCTGTTTGAGATAATTTTGTCCGTTGCAGTGTATAAACTGTCACCGCCACATTTTCTTTCTTCTTTGACAAAATATTTAATGTTCCTACATCCACATATCCATCTACCAGAACAATTTCCGTTTCTGCCTTCTGAATCAGTCCTATTAGTAAACTGAACGCATCATATATCTGACCATCAAAAAATATCTTTTGATTAGACTCCTCATGATCTGATATGTACTCAAAAATTTGCTCCAGCTTTTCATCTGTCTTTTTCTGATATTCAAGTTGTTTTAACTCAACGTTACTAATCCTTTCAAACAAAAGTGCATTGTTGGCTATAAACCGTCTCATTTCTACGAATGCCAGCATAATACCTATGCTTACATTGATTGCCACCTCACTATGTAATACACTGGCTAGCATTGATATTCCCTGCTCTGTAAATACATACGGTAGCGTACGTCTGCCACCTCGTCCATCCTTTTTTCCTGACTCTTGTATTTTTGAGGTGCCAGATTGGCACTTCAAAGATTCTGCTTCTTCTGTTGTAAGCTGAAAACAAAAATCTTCTGGAAATCGTTTTATGTTTCAGGATCACTTCTTCCCGTTCTCTGGCTGCCTTGTCTACTTCCAGAAGGTGCTTTCCAATAGTGTCCTGCGGAAGCATCACCTGATACAGAGAATTTTTATGATTCTTCAGATAATCTCTGCGTAAGAATCCATATTTGCCAAGTTGCTCCATCTGCTCACCGGATTTATAAGTGAGATTCGGAATCAGGTATCCATTTACCTTTGTATACGTCATAACAGTGGACATTCGCAATCCGCTTCGCTGCTTGCTCATGAACGCAGTCACTTCGTATCCTGCATTCATATTATTAGCACTCTCCATTTCTTATCATTTTTTGACCACAAATTTACGACATTTACGACAGATCTGACTGTTTTTTAACGCTATTATATAACTTCAGATTTTTCTTCCGAATCAGTACGGTGAATCTGTCGAATAATACATCCGATCGATACCGGGACGGTAATAAGGCAGGCTACCGCACCAGATAGCATGACTGCAACATCCTGGAATAGGAACTGGGAATTAAGAATGATCTCCATGGTATATTGCTGTGTCTGAATGTATGAAAATAATAAAATAGTTCCTCCAAGATAGGCAAACAGCAACGTATTTACCGTTGTTCCGATAATCTCTTTTCCAACCTGATAGCCGGAAGCTGTAAGTTCTTTCGCTGTCAGACCGTTTTTATGAGTCCAGACTTCATATACAGAAGATGTTACAGATAATGCTGTATCGATAACAGCCCCAAGAGTACTGAAAACAGTTACAAATATTCCTACATGAAGCATGTTAATATGAAGGTCCGTACTGTAATAATACATAAAATCGTCTTCCGAAATCTGCAGCTCATTTAACCCGTAGCTTCCTGATCTCCATGTAATAATATAAATCGGAATAAACAAAAGTAACATTACCAGCAGTGTAGCCAGAAAAGCCGCCCGCGTCTTTGGATTATTTCCGTTCTGATAAAACAGAGAAATATAACAGACACCTGCACCTGCCACCAATATCAGGAGCAGTACAGGAAAACCGGCAGACATCAGCATAATTGAAAAAAACAAAATTACAATATTCCCCGCCAGTGTCATAATTGACATGGCTCCACGCTCTCCGCCAATCAAGATCACCAGAAAAATTAAAATCAATGCAAGAAAAATGATCATTCTCTGACACCCCTTTTCCGTGATGGTATTTTCATAATCGCTGAAGCAATAAAAACAGATACTGGTATTGCCAGTACAATTCCAATACTTTCTATCAGAAAACGACAGATATCATATGGAATGTGGTATCTCACGATCGTTATAAAGCTTATATCATTATTCATCTTAAGTATGAACATGGGAATCATGCCGCTTGCCAGAACAAACAGCAGTACATTTATCATGGTTCCCATAATATCATATCCGATTTCACGACCGGAATGTATCAGTCTTTTCAGAGAAACCGATGGATTTTTCCGCACGATCTCTCCTACTGCTGCGCTGATCGTCACCGTCACATCCATAATTGCACCAAGTCCTGTCAGCATAATATCTGCCCAGAATATATCTGCTGAATTGCCTGTACTTCCAAGGTATTCCAGATTGGAATAATCCAGATCTCCGTACATATAAATAGAAAATTCAAACAATGCCATGATCAGAAACAGAACACACAGTGTTGAAAGAACTGAGGAAAATGTTTTTCTATGAATTCCATTTAAGCAGATCAATGTAGTCAATGAAAAAAGAACTGCGATGACATTACAGATATTTAAAATATTTTTCCCTTCTGTAAAAGCCTGAAATCCATACGCAAATATGACTGTATTCAGTATCAGTGATATGATCGTGTAAAATCCCTGCTTTCCTGTAATGCAGATCAGAAGAAAAAATAATCCTCCTGCCAGTAATGCCAAATACCCATCCCTTTTTACAGAACGTATCGTTTTTCCGGGGCTTTCCTTTGAACCGCTTAAAAGAACGGTGTCTCCTTTATGATATTTCTTGGTCTGAACCTGAGAAGATGTATATTCATTAGAGACCGTTATTTTTTCCCCTTTATGCGGACCGTTTAATATCCGTGCCGTAATATTCTGAGTATAGTAATATTCTTTTGAGCCCCTGGTTCCTTCTCTGCTCAGAGTCTGTTTTTCTGTTACGGAACATATTTTTGCCAGCGGTGTATGATAAAATCGGGAATTACAGCAGGTAAACAGAACAAAAATAATATATATGCCGGCTAAAAGATATTTTTTGTGAAATATGCAGGATTTCATTAACTTCATTCCCCCTGTAGAAATATTGCAATTGTAAACGCACTGACCGGTTGCTTTTTATCGAAGTAACATTGTACGCTTTTTGAAAGTATCGGTCAATATAAGGTATACAAAAAAACAGCAGCAGAACCGTTTTCACAGTTCTGCTGCCCCCATAATTATTTTAACAAATACCTAACTCCAAAAAAGCCATTATTTACAAAGCGCAGAAAATGCATCTGCAACAAACTGAACCTTGGTTCCGATAATAACCTGTACAGAAGTTTTTCCAGGTTTGATCACGCCTGCAACACCTGCAGATTTGATCACCTTATCATTTACAGCTGTAATATCCTTAACCTCAAGTCTCAGTCTTGTGATGCAGTTATCAATGCTTGTGATGTTCTCTTTTCCGCCACAACCTTCAAGGATTTTTGCGGCAATAGCAGTATAATCATCATTTGCAAGCTCAATATTCTTCTCTGCCTCAAGATCGTCATCGTCTTCTCTTCCCGGAGTCTTCAGATCAAATTTCTTGATGGCAAAAAGGAATACAACATAGAATACGATGAATGCTGCAATTCCAAGAGGAAGGATGAGCCATGTCTTCTGTGCTGCCGGAAGTGAGGATGAGAAAAGTAAATCCATCGCACCAGCGGAGAAGCTGAAGCCTGCACGGAATCCAAGAGCAACTGTGATCATGGTAAAGATACCGTAAAGTAATGCATAGATCACATAGAGGCCAGGAGCAAGGAACATAAATCCAAACTCGAACGGCTCAGTTACACCACAGATAAATGCACAAATTGCTGCAGATGCAACAAGACCGATCGCGATTTTTTTCTTTGCAGGTTTCGCACATTTAACCATTGCAAGTGCTGCACCAGGAATACCAAACATCATACATGGGAAGAATCCGGACATGTACATTCCAAGGCTCCAGGATACATCTGCAGAGGTTTCACCTGCCCAGAAGTGCTGAAGATCACCAAGTCCGATGGTGTCAAACCAGAATACATTGTTCAGTGCGTGATGTAATCCGGTAGGGATCAACAGACGGTTCAGGAATGCATAGATACCTGCACCAACAACATCCATACCTGCGATCGCTTTTCCTAATGCTACAAGTGCACTGAAAAGTAATGGCCATACAAACAGTAATACAACAGATACGATAATGGAAACCACTCCTGCGATGATCGCTACGCAACGCTTGCCGCTGAAGAATGACAGCCAGTCAGGAAGCTTGGTGCTCTTGAATTTGTTATAGCATGTAGATCCGATGATACCGGCAAGGATTCCGATAAAAGGATTCGCAATTTTGTCAAATGCAAGAGTTTTTGTTGCACTGTCAGCGATTGATGGAATGATGGTTGTAACAAATCCTGTAGAAAGAAGTGTTGTGAGCATCAGCCAGGATGCAAGTGCAGCAATTCCGCCGGTTCCGTCATTCTTTTCTGACATACCGACACCAACACCGATAGCAAAAAGGATTGCCATATTGTCGATCAGAGCTCCGCCTGCTTTAACCAGAAACAGACCGATCAGATTGGCTGCGCCATGAATGTCTCCACCCTGCATAGTTGCCGGACATAACCAGTATCCGATACCCATAAGGATACCACAGATCGGCAGTACTGCCACTGGAAGCATTAACGCTTTTCCCAGTTTTTGAAGAAATTTCATATATTTCCCCTCCCTTAAAATAAATATATTTGACCGGATCACTCCGGTTATAACACCCCGAAGATTACTACTATCTCCGGGCTGTTATAAGCCTGTCAGCTGCATGAAGATGATCATGAAAGCTTGAGGACGGCTTCATCCGCCGAAACATCCCCCTCCTTCTGGAGGCTTATCTTTCCGTAATCATCTGTGTTGCAGATCAGAACCGGGATAATTGTATTTAAACCGGCTTTCTCGATTTTGTCCAGATCAGCCTCTATCAGAAGATCACCCTTTTTAACCTTGTCACCTGCTGCAACGTGTGCTTTAAAGGGTTCACCCTTAAGTGTGACTGTATCCAGTCCGATATGTATCAGTATTTCCGCTCCCTGAGTGCTTGTCAGCGTAACTGCATGAAGCGTATCAAATACCATTGCCACTTCACCGTCTGCCGGAGCATATATCCTGCCGTCTGCCGGGATCACTGCAAAACCGTCACCCAGTACCTTATCCGCAAAGACAGGGTCCGGAACCTCTGCAAGGGGAACCACTCTTCCTCTGCAGGGTGCATAAATTAAATTTCCTTTATCTTTTCCTTTAAAAAATTTCAACATATTCTCTTCCTCCCGTTATTTTCCCACTTCCTCCGGTATTGATATCCATGATGTCACTTTGTAAATATGTCTATATATTTTTTATCTGTGCCGGGTTTATATTATATATTTCGTATAATTTTCATTTTTTGTTTTTTAGGCATGTGTATATATTAACCATTATTTTCGGTTTTATCCATATTTTTATCGGTATTTTTCAAAAAAATAAGCTGTAGCACATTAATGCGACAGCTTATGCAAGAATATTCAGTTTACTTCAACAGTTCTTTTTCAATCCTTTCTCTTGCCTCCGGAGCCTGTTTATTCATCTTCTCCGGGAAGCCAAACATGGATACACAGGCAATATTGTCACCGCCCACCTTCGGTGCAAGCTGCAGATATCCTGTCATTTTTTCCTGTATTTCATAAATTGTACAATATATGTAAAGCTTTGTCGGTCGCTTACTGCAAAATTTTGATCCGTTTTGAAATAAGTTTCTTTACATTTATCCCAAAAAACTCCCTCACATATCAGTTTTTTCTGATACATGAGGGAGTTTCTGATTTATGACTGTGATTTATGACTGATCTATGATCTATTTTGCTTTATAACGGTAAACGGTTTTTACTGCTGTGCTGTCTTTACCGGTTGTCCAATCACTTTCGGAGGTTGTGGTCTGAGTCTGGAGTTTTTTGTTCTGGTACTGGTTCATGCGGTACCAGGCCTGGCCTCTGGCTCCGTGGCTTCCGTAGGCGCCGTTACAGGTAGTTCCGCTGGAGCACCATACCCGGCTGCCATTTCCGTTCCAGTTCAGCAGATAATAGGTAATGCTCGGATCATCTCCATCTGCGCCGGAAGCAGCTACGGTTACCTGACTGGCTGCCACACTGTCAAAATGTACATAAGAGCCCGTCTGTGCAAAGTTTACATTCTTTCCGGTATTCGGTCCGCAAAAATGATAGTAATAATAGCCCACCAGCTGTCTGGAAGCAGATGTCTCCAGTGGTCTTACGGACTCATAAACACCACCATCATTGACATAGCTGGAGGTTGTTTTCTGATAGGTGTGTTTATACTGGATCGTATATTTATCGGAAGTGATATTCTTTGGGAGCGTATCCACATAAACCCAGTTTTTAGGTTTCGCCTTGATCTTAAAGGTCTTTGTTACGGTTCCGCTGTAGTTTCCCTTAAACTTCACCGTTACCTTATAAGTGCCAACATTTTTTCTTCCATGGGAATATGACACCTTGTAATTACCGGAACTGATGGTTTTTTTATTCGCACCGGTTACTTTCACTTTCGGTGTTTTTACTTTTCCGTCGTATGTATAGCTTGTGGCAGAAAGCTTTATTGTCTTCGGATAATAGATGGTTTTCTTTCCCGTCACCGCACCGCAGGAGCAAAGATACTGAACATATCCGTTTCTGGATGTAGTTGCTTTCTTTACCTGTTTTTTGTAGCTGTGTTTATGAGCTTTTCCGGTGATCTTAAAGGTTTTTGTAACGGTTCCCGAGTAATTGCCTTTAAACCGAACTGTTACCCGATAAGTTCCAACATATTTTCTTCCGGCAGAATAGGTAACTGTATAGTTGTCTGCACTAATCACCCTGTTGTTGCTGTCTGTAACCTTTACCGCTGGCTTTTTTACTTTTCCATTATAAGTATAGCTTGTTCTGGAAAGCTGTATTTTTTTCGGATAATAGATGATCTGTTTATTCTGTATACTTCCGCAGCTGCACTGCTCCTGTGTATATCCGTTGGCAGTGGTGGTTGCCTTTACTGTTACTCTCTGATAGTTATGTGTATGTGTGACCGGAGCTGCCTGGACAGTGAAATTCACAGAATCCGAAAATGTATATGCATACTGTGCATGATTCACAGATGCCACCGCTACCCTGTAATTCCCCGCCGGCAATGTGCAGGACCAGCTTGTTCCATTCACTCCATACTGAAATTGCGTCGGATTGGATTCTCCTGCTTTATACACATATACATCATAATATCTGGCATAGCTTGTTGCATTCCAGGAAAACGTTGTGGTCTGATTCGCTTTTCCCGGATTCACGCTCACATATGGCTTGCCCGGTACACGAACGCCCGGATAGATAAAGCCAAGCAGCACCTTGTTGGAATCATAAGGGCGCCTTCCTCCGACTGCATTGGTCAGTGTATATCCATATGCAACTCCATGAGAGGATGTCTGATCTTTGTCCGTTCTTCCTCCCTCATCTACCGTAAATCTGTTGTTTCCAAGATTAGCTGTTACATAAGCAACATGTCCGTAATAATCTCCACTCCATACAGCAATAGAACCGGGAACAGGCTCATTTCCTACTGCATAGCCCTGATTGATAGCATTTTGCCACCAGCCTACCGCATTTCCCCATGAAGGCAATGCGATTCCCTGTCTGTCATACACGCACTGCCATGCAAAGCGTGTGCAGGGGATCTCGTATAAGCCATCTCGATCCACATCCTGTGTTGTAGGATAAGGATTACCTGCTGCTGTTACCGTTGCTGCCGGTACCGCACTGAAGGCAGTTACTGCGGACAGCGCAAGGACCATCAATTTTTTCAGAAGCTTCTTTTTCATAGTTTTCTCCTTTCCTGCGGTTTCATCCTTCTTAACAAACAAGTCTGATCTGGCATGTCTGCTACGATGAAAATGTTCTGCATGTTTATTACTCTTGTTTCATATTTTATCTCTGTCCGGCAAATTTATGATACCTTTATTGTGCATACTCTCACGGAAGATGTCAAGGTAAAGAGATCCAGTCAAGTGGATATTCGCATCGGTAATTTTTTTCGGCCACTTACTGCAAAATCAGCCTTTCCTCCCAGCTATCCAGCGTAGCGCTGATAGCTCATCCAACTCCCGAGCAGCCACACTACCCTACCGCCCTGAAAAGCCAGCCCGTGAGGCGTGTGCTGCCTGTCACCGGACTCTGCAGGAGGGGAGCTGATTCTTGGCTGGCGGAAATCTGCGTTGTTTTACAAAAGTCCGTTGTCTGAGCGGCTGCAAGACGCGAGTTCGGACTTTTGTAAAACGCTTTTAGCAGATTCCCGGCAGCCTAGAAGCCAGCCCCCGACGAAGCCCCGGCGGCAGACAGCACACGCCTCACGGGCGTCCCTTTTCACCAAAAAAAGCCGAACCAGCCACATCCCGCAGCCAGTTCAGCTCAACCCATACAACTACAAACTCACTCACCATCAACCCAGGCAAGCAGCTTCCCGGTAAAAACCCTATTAAAGAAATGGATCACCGGTCCCAGCCCAAAAGCCGTCACCAGTGTACCAATACCCACAACACCACCAGTCAGATAACAGATCAGCGCACAAAGCACATCATTAGACATCCTGTGCCAGAAATAAGGAATCTTCGGCCATCTCTCTGTCATAATCAGCGAAAGACTATCATAAGGCGCAACCCCCTCATCCGGCATCTGATACATCGACAGTCCCAGACAGCAGATCACAACACCCACACACAGTGCCACCAAACGTACCGGCAGCGCCACAAGCTCCAATCCAAACACACCAGTATAAATATTATAAAAGAAAGTAGTAATATAAGCCAGACAAACCGCATTCACAACCGTACCGATCCCAAGGAACCTTCTGCCAAAAGCAATCTCAATAATCAGCAACACAATATTTACAATCAGCTGGAAATTACCATACGCCATACCAATCATATCCGCAACCGCCATATTCATTCCACTGAACGGATCCGTTCCAAGCCCGGCAAGCTTGAAAATTCCAATCCCCATACCTGCAAAAACATTTCCGATACACATGATCAGAACATGCTTCCAGTTAATGTTCTTCAAAAAATCCCCCATAAACCTCATACCTCATCCTCTCTGAAAATATTGTCAGGCAGATATCCACGATCCACCTTCACTGCGCAAAATCCATACCAGATAATACCTTAATGAACAGCCTGCTGCAACGCTTATATTCTACCACACCCCCTCACCCCTGTAAAACACAAAAGCCCCAAGAAACAACAAAAAGCAACAAGAAAAGGCATCTAGCAGATCAGACCGGTATAAATCCCCAAACTCCCAATTATATGTCGATTAATTTTTCTAATAAATGCAATTTTTTTTAAAAAACCATTGAAATCCATCAATTCATGTGATACTCTGTGTTACAGTGTTTTTCTACACAGAACGAATGACCGCCACCACCGCACACAAAAAAGGTCCTGGCATCATTCAAAAATAAAAAAACTCAGGAGAGTCTCTTCAAATCAAAAAGGAAGAGCGCCGAAGGTGTACGCAGCACACAAAATGCTGTAAATCTCTCAGGCAAAAGGATGGAGGAAAGAGTAATGTTTACACAAATCAACAACTTTATCACATGGTTTGACGGAGTCGTTTGGGGACTTCCGCTGATCATTCTGATCCTGTTCACAGGAATTCTGTTAACCACTCGGTTAGGTCTTTTACAGGTAAGGCACCTCGGAAAGGCACTGAAATTCATGGTAAAAAATGAAGAAGGCGGCGATGGTGAGGTCACAAGCTTCGGAGCTCTGTGTACTGCACTTTCAGCAACCATCGGAACCGGAAATATCGTAGGTGTCGCAACTGCTATCGCAGCCGGCGGACCAGGAGCACTTTTCTGGATGATCGTAGCCGCATTCTTCGGAATGGCAACCAAATACGCAGAAGGACTTCTGGCGATCAAGTACCGTACCATTGACAAAGAAGGCCACGTTCTCGGCGGACCTTTCTACTACATCGAAAACGGTATGGGAAAACAGTGGAGATGGCTTGCCAAGATCTTCGCATTTTTCGGAGCAGGTGTGGGACTTTTCGGTATCGGAACCTTTACACAGGTAAACGGTATCGCATCTGCAGTTACCAATTTCTTTGACCCGGATAAAGCGCACACAGTAGCACTTTTCGGAAATACATATTCCTGGGCAACTGTAGTCGCATGTCTGATCCTTACCGTATGTGTAGGACTTGTCGTTCTCGGCGGAATCCAGAGAATCGCAAAGGTATCCCAGATCGTTGTACCGTTTATGGCAGTTCTCTATGTTGCACTGGCACTGATCATCGTGATCACAAACATCACCGCAGTACCTGCAGCGATCGTAACTATCGTAAAATCTGCTTTCACAGGAAGTGCACTTGCAGGTGGCGCAATGGGAACCATGGTCGTAGCTATGCAGAAGGGTATCGCCCGCGGTATCTTCTCCAATGAATCCGGTCTTGGTAGTGCCCCGATCGCAGCCGCTGCAGCTCAGACAAAGGAGCCGGTACGTCAGGGTCTTGTATCCATGACAGGTACATTCATTGATACTATCGTTATCTGTACAATGACAGGTCTTTCCATCGTCATTACAGAAACATGGAACACAGGTCTTGAGGGTGTTGCCATCACAACAGCCGCATTCCAGAAAGGACTTCCTTTCCCGCCGGTTGTAGCATCCTTCTCACTGATGCTGTGCCTGGTATTCTTCGCATTCACAACGATCCTTGGATGGGATTACTACGGTGAAAGATGTCTGGAATACCTGTTCAACAGAAACAAAGCCGCAGTTACAACATACCGCTGGCTGTACATCATCTGCGTATTCATTGGACCATATATGACTGTAGCAGCTGTATGGAACATCGCAGATATCTTCAATGCCCTGATGGCATTCCCGAACCTGATCGCTCTTCTTGCCCTGAGCGGTGTGGTTGTAAAGGAAACTAAGGATTTCTTCAAAAGACATAAAAATTACGAATTCTGATCCCTAATATCGTAATCAAATGTAAACACACGCAAACCCATGATGATCCCCTAATATCATATAAAAAAAGACGCGAACCTTTTTATCCTCCGATAAAAGGCCGCGTCTTTTTTATTTAAAAGCTTTCTATGCCAGCGTCAGGATCTCCATCTGCTGTGTCAGATCCGCTGCATCCAGAATCTCTCCATTTCGGATATCTTTCTTATCAAGCCGGACACACATTTCCTCTCCATCTGTCATATGGAAAAAATTATCCTCCAGAGTAACATCCGCATCAGTAAATCCAATAGCTGTAAACGGGCTGAAGCAGCTGCTTTTTAAATGGATCACAAATGCATCACCTTGCTCCTCCACCTCGACAGTGATCTCCGGTTTATCCAGCTCCAGATATTTATACGGAACAAGGGTCTCCACATCACGGAGCACACTTCCGTCAGCAAGTGTCACTTCCGCCTCAAGAAAGATCTCATACTTCTTGTCCTCCCATCCGGAAACATCCACCGCCAGGATCGGAGCGGACTCCTGCACACCCACAGTGCCCGTTCCGGTAAGTTTCTCAAGAATCTCGCATTCCATATTTTTCACATAAAAGGCAACCTGATATGACTGTGCGTCCATACTTTCATTTGCCAGATACACCTGCATGATATCCCCATCCATGCACATACTCACCGCCTGTGGCCCATAGAATTTTTTTGCCATATAATGAAGTGCCTTCCAACGGCCAAAGTAGTCGATACTTGCCCAGGATGCCACCGGCCAGTTGTCATTGATCTGCCAGTAAAGGGTACCCATACAGCGGCCTCTGTGACGTCTCCAGTGGTCTACTCCATACTTCATGGCCATTCCCTGAAGGATCTGGCTCACATAGAGAAGCTTGCGGAAATTCTCCGGATAACGGAAATTCTCGGAAAGATAATACAGGATCTTTCCGTTAGCTGCAGGATTTTTCTGGTGGTTCTCCATCACCCTGGAAAAAATATTCCTGTCTTTCTCTTCCGTAAAGCTCTCCACAGTTTTCAGGCACGGAAAAGACTGGAAGCCAAACTCCGAGCAAAAACGAAAATAATGCTTCTGATAATCTGTAAAAGGCTTCTGACCATGCCATACATCCCAGTAGTGACAGTCTCCTCTGTTCTCATCGTCCGGATCATCAAAGCAGCCTCCGGAGCTTGGGGAAGACTGCCAGAAAAAGGTCTCGCTGTCTGCCGCCCTCACTGCTTTCGGAACTATGTACTCAAACATTTTTATGTAGTCCGCACGGAGATATTTCGACTCACTCTGTACCTCCGGCCAGTGATCCCAGGCAGACTCCATCTCATTGTTTCCGCACCACAGGCCAAGGGATGCATGATGACGGAGACGTTTTACATTTTCCGTGATCTCCTTCGTGATATTTTCTTCAAATTCTTCTGTAAGATCATAAACATTACATGCGAACATCAGATCCTGCCATACGATCAGTCCCATTTCATCACAAAGATCATAGAAATGATCCGAAGGATAATAACCGCCGCCCCACACACGGACACAGTTAAAATTGGCACGTTTGCAGGATTCCAGAAGATACTTCTGGACCTCCGGTGTGATCCTGGAATAGATGCAGTCCTCCGGAATATAATTTCCCCCCATGGCAAAAATTTTCACGCCATTGACACAGAACGCGAACTCTTTTCCCCAGAGATCTTTTTCCTGGCTGATGGTAAGCGTACGGAGACCGATGCGCTTCGTTATGGTTTCCAGAACTGTGCCATACTCGTCCAGAAGTTCCACCTGAACTTTATATAACGGCTGATCGCCGTAGCCGTTTGGCCACCAGAGCTTCGGGTTGTGGATCGAGGATGTCAGCACTGCTGGATTATTATTCGCTGATACAGTCTCCCCCACTTTGCATACATGGGCTTCCGTTTTTCGGTCGTTAGCACCTGTTCTATGTCCACAGACGCTCTCTGCATCCTCCTGGATCGTCACCCTCACCTGACACTTATCCACAGCATCTCCGCTTACAGCCACAGTTGTACACACATCCACAGCATTATCCCCCTGCACCTGTGTGATCTTCACATCCTCAATTCTCGGATGACTGTATGCTTCCAGATAAATATCCCGAAAAATCCCGGCATCAATGGTCTGGGGGCCCCAGTCCCATCCAAACATACAATGAGCCTTCCGGATCAGCTGGTTTCCTTTCATTCCACCGCAGGGAACATAGTGGATCTCTTTATTATCTTCATACTCATAAGCTTCGATATACTTGAATACCGACCGGAATACGATCCGGATCTGATTCTCCCCGGAATGAAGAAATTCTTTCACATCCAGCTTCCAGGTACGATGCATGTTATCTGCAGATCCGGCTTTTTGCCCATTGATATAAATATCTGCAAGAGTATCCAGCCCCTCACAGACCAATATTATTTTTTCTTCTTTCAGGATATCCTCTGCAGCCACAAATGTTCTGCTAAATTCATAATCCTTCCGGAACAGTTCCCTTGTCACATCCTCATTTGTCCGGTAAAAAGGATCTTCGATCTTCCCGGCACCATAGAGCCCGGAAAGCACAGATCCCGGAACCTGTACCTCACATAATCTGTCATTTCCTGCTTCTGCCAGCTCCCACTGGCCATTTAACATTATTTTCCTCATAAAATATATTTTCTCCTGTAAAAATCCCCTTCGCACGATCTTATATACAGGGCTGTTGTATTAGCCGTACTGTATTTTATTTATAGCCTTCCCCCATAATTCCGGTAATTCTCAATATAATCCAGGATCTCCTCCGGATCTTTCATGAACCGGCACATACCCACAACATCTCTGGACATAAATTTTTCCCCGGCTGTGTATTCCAGGAGTGCCTGCATGCTGTCGTAATATCCCTGAATATTATAAAGAACGATCGGCCTGTCGATCCGTCCCAGACTCTTCAATGTCAGAATCTCAAAAAACTCCTCATAAGTACCAATTCCCCCAGGTACCACGATAGTCGCATCCGAGCGGCTTTCCAGCAGGTGCTTCCTCTCACGCATATTTTCAGTAAAAATAAACTCTGTACAATGCTCATACAACACTCCCGGCTGGTCAAAAAATCTCGGTGCGATACCCAGGATATAGCCTTTTTCTCTGTCAACGCCCCGGGCTGCCGCCCCCATCAGCCCCTCTTTTCCACCTCCGAAAACAAGGCCGTGTCCTCGCTTTCCCATCAGCTGTCCCAGTTCTTCCGTTTTCTCATAATAGATCTTTTTCAGCTCTGCGCTGGACGCTCCATAGATACAAATATTCATAATTCTCTCTCCTTCCCTGCTGCCTCCACAAATGCCCGGAGAAGCTTCAACTGCTCTGAAGAATCATACATCATCTCCGGATGCCACTGCACAGCTACTGCAAATGGATGATCGTTTATCTCTGAATATAACTTTTGCCGGCCTCTGCACATTGGCAAAGACCGGCTTTCCGTCATTTCCGATACATCTGGAGTGCATCCGGAAATGCCTGTTATTTTATTATAATCTGACATACACATGGGGTCAAGCAATTGCCGCTGCCTGAAACTCCCGTTTTATTATACGAGAACTTTTTCTACTGCGTTTTTCCATCCGCTGTATTTCTGGTTTCTTTCCTGCGGATTCATGGAGGGGATGAACTGATTGCGGTTCTTCACCTCGAAAATGCTCTCCATCTATAATTTAGGACTGATCAGTCATACAAGCCATTCTGCTCAAAATCTCTGAACAGGCTGGCTGCTCCATCATCAGCAAATGCATCTGCATCCCCCTGATCGGAGTCGTCCTGTCCTCCCTGGATATCTGGGATATCTGCATCCTGGGAATCCTGGGACGTGCTATCCTCAGAACTGTCCTTGCTATCCTTGCTGGAACTGTCATCTTTACCAAGTTTTACAGTGAGTGTCTTCTCCTTATATTCATTACCATCCAGAACTGCAACCGTCACATCGATCTTTTCCTTCGGCTCATAATACTGAAGCAGCTCAACCAGCTGATCGATACTGGTGATCGTTTTACCATCAAACTCTGTAATGACCATATTCTTGGTAATACCTGCATCATCGGCAGGGCCTCCCTCGGTTACCTCCGAAACAAATACACCCTGCGGGATACCATAAATCTGTACTGCCTCCGTACTTACTGTACTGCCTGTGATACCAAGGATACCATGATTATCCACTTTATCCCTTGCCTTGGCATTCATCATGTTCTCAAGAGAATCCGCAACATCAGAAATTGCAATGGCATAACCCATACCTTCAACCTCAGTAGAAGCAAGCTTGGAAGAGTTAATACCAACAACCTCACCATCCATATTCAGAAGCGCACCGCCACTGTTACCGGGATTGATAGCCGCATCTGTCTGGATCAGGTTCACGCCCTTGTTGATACTGCTGCTGTTATCTGTAGAATCACCAGACTCGATCTGGCCTGATGCATCTGTCGTACGGTTCTTTGCACTGACAATACCGGTAGTAACAGACTGGCCATAGCCAAGTGCATTACCAATGGCAACAACCTGCTCACCGATCTTCAGATCATCAGAGCTTCCGATCTTTGCAACAGAAATTGCATCCATTGTATCATCCGAAACATCCTTCGTTGCAACAGAAACAACTGCAAGATCCTCGTTTTCATCAAAGCCCTTTACCGTAGCCTCATAAGCATTACCATCTGCAAAGGCAACTGACAAGGTATCGGCACCATCCACAACATGATAGTTTGTGGCGATCAGCAGCTCAGAATCTGTTTTTCCGATGATAATACCGGAACCGCTTCCTTCAACTTCCTGCTCCTGGCTCGGCGCATACTGGGAACCAAACATGCTGTAATAATCCTGAACCTCCTGAACGGACTTGGTTGTGATGGCAACTACAGAAGGCATTGCCTCCTCAGCAACATCTGATACATCCAGACTGCCCTTTGTATCGGAGGATTTTGTATCCTTTGTATCTTCGCTGTCTTTATTTGATTTTTTATCAGACTTCATAAGAGTCAGATTCTCGGAGCTATCGGTTGCCGCCTGTACGGACTGTGCACCGGAGAAATAATTTATACCTTCATATGCACCAACTCCAATGCCGCCGGCAAGTACTGCACACAGGCTGATGGTTGCACCCTTTTTCATCATTTTCTTTATTTTTAATTTTCTGTTATTGTTCATGGTTAAGTCCTCCCTGGGAAAAAATTCTTCTCTGTTTCCTTTTGATGCTTCAAAGTATATGGGTTAATTGTGTTTACTTTGTGGGAAAAATGTGTTTTATTTGTTAAAACTTTTCACTGTCATCACAACTACAAACCACGCAACCTCGAGAAGAACGATCATTCCACCTGGTTTCAGTCCGGCATAATAGGAAAGAAACAGTCCGGCAATGGTGGTACATACCGCCACGATAATGGCACAGATCAGTGTACCCTTATAGCTTTTTGCCATCTGCATCCCACACGCCACCGGAACTACCAGCATGGAGGAAACGATCAGGGTCCCTACTGTACGGGACGCAATGGAAACTGTCAGAGCCGTCAGAATAGTAAAAAGAAAATTAATATTCCGCACGGAAACACCGGAGATCCTTGCCGCATTTTCATCAAATCCGATATAAAACAGTTCCCTGTAAAAAAACAGCACTGCTGCCAGCACCAGCACACTGATCACAACTACCAGCGCCAGCTCTCCTTCACTGATGGACACAATACTTCCGAACAAAAAGCTGTTCAGACTGGCACCGTTTTCCACAAAGCCGGACAGCACACCGGCCAGTCCGATCCCAGCAGACATGACGATGGAGATCGCCACCTCCGAATAACGCGGGATTTTTTTGCGGATAGCCTCAATTCCAAGAGCAGCTACGATGCACATCACTACTGCACCGGCTACCGGATTCACTCCAAGTATCAGTCCCAGCACAACACCGGCCAGTGAAGAATGGGAAAGCGCATCTCCGATCATGGACATCCGTTTCAAAACAATGGTGATCCCGATGCAGGGCGTGATCACAGCCAGAAGGATTCCCACCAGAAAAGCCCTCTGCATAAATCCATACTGTAAAATACTCATACTTCGTCGATCCTCCCCTCTTCCGCTTTAAAAAACCGGTTTGCTCCTTTAAACTCACCGGAATTTCCATGAGTAACCATAAGGATCGTCAGCCCCTGTTCCTCATTCCGCTTCTTCAGAACTTCTGCAAGTGTTTTCACAGAAGCCATATCCATTCCTGTGGTAGGCTCATCCAGGATCAGGATCTTCGGTTTTCCTGCCAGTGCACGTGCCAGCATAACCCTCTGCTGCTGTCCGCCGGAAAGATCTCCGATCCTTCTTTTCCAGAACTCTTCCATTTCCATCTCCGCAAGTGCGGCTTTCAAACGCGGGATCTCTTTTTTTGCCCGGAAACGTGCCTTCCAGGAAGAGGAATACACGCCTGTCATCATGATCTCTTCCACAGTCGCCGGAAAATTCTGGTTTCTGCTGATACTGTTCTGTGGAACATATCCCAGATCTCCCTTTCCAAATGTGGCAGAAATATCTTTTCCATTTACGGTAATACTTCCCTCCTGCGCCTTCAGTTCGCCCAGAAGAAGCTTCAGAAATGTACTTTTTCCACTTCCGTTTTCACCGGTAAGGATGGCATAATCGCCATCCTTCACCTCCAGGTTCACCTGATCCAGCACAGGTGTCCCTGTATAGTGAAACGAAAGATTTTCTATCAAAATTCCCATAATTTCTCCTTTTTTGTTACAGCTGCTGTCCTGCACCTTCAGTTCAATGCCTTCCTGAGTGCCTCCAGATTCTTCCTCATCACAGAAAAATAATCCTCTCCGGCCTCGATATCCTCCTCACTTAATCCCTCGATCGGATTCAGCACAGCAGTCACCGCATCCACTTCCTTCGCCACTGTCTTCGCCACCTTGGGACTTGCCAGTTCCTCAAAAAATATGGTATGGATGTCGTATTTTTTCGCATACTCGATCACTTCCTGCATCTTGGCAGGATCAGGCTCTGAATCCGGTGTCAGCCCTTCGATAGCCAGCTGCTTCAGATCATAGGCATTGCACAGATATCCAAAAGCCTCATGCGCCACTATGATATCCCGGCTCTTCGTACCTTTCAGACCATCTCTGAACTCCTGATCCAGCTCATCAAATTCACCGGCATATTTCTCATAATTTGCTTCATAATAATCACCGTTCCCAGGATCAGCCTTTACCAAAGCATCCCTGATATTCTTCATTTCCTGCTTTGCACGCATAGGATCAAGCCAGACATGAGGATCTTTTCCTTCATCACCATGAGCATGATCATGTCCTCCATCCAGAAGCTCCACACCATCCGATGCCTCAGACACAACCAGATCCTGATTCTCCAGAGTATCCAGTACATCCTCCGCCCAGTGCTCCAGATCCGCACCATTATAGACAAACACATCTGCATCCTCAAGATTCCGGATATCCGTTGCCGCCGGCTCCCAGTCATGAGGCTCCGTTCCCGCCGGAACCATATCCTTCACCTGAATCCTGTCGCCCCCTACCTTCCGGGCAAAATCATACATTGGATAAAAGCTGGCCATCACCTTCAGTCGACCATCCTCCACAAATGGCTGTCCCACCGTTCCGGCCCTGTGCAAACCATATCCGGTCACACCGCCCACAACAAGAAGCGTCACCGCCAGAACTGCTGCCGCTGTCATCTTCCCTCTGTTAACATTCATTTTTTAAGCCTCCTGCAGCTGTCACAATATCCATAAAAGATCGTCCGGCTCTGATCGATCTCAAATCCGTGTTCATCCAGCACATGTCCCACAAAATGATCGATACATCCACACTGCAGAGGAATCGTATGCCCACATTCCAGACACACAAGCTTACCGTAATTCTTCCGCTCCTCATCACGTATAAAACGATACTGGGCAGGCGCTCCCTCCACAGACGGAACCTTCAGCACCGCTCCCTCCTTCTGTAGCCGCTCCAGTCCTCTGTATACCGTTGTCCTTCCGATCTGGATCTCTTTTCCACGAAGGAGCTCCATAAACTGATCTATGGTATAAAATGTATCTCCATATTCCTGCAGGCATTCCAGAATTATTTTCTGCTGCCTGGTGCTGTATTTCATTTTTTCTTCCATTATATTTCCTACTCTCTTCTATCAACTGCACCTTACAGGGCAGATTTGAATTTGAAAACCGTTTTCATATTACATTCAAATAAGAATTTCGTCAAGATATTTTTGAAGGGAAATAATTTTTGGTATGTTCTTATAAAAGCACTTTATCTCTACCTTCTTTTATGATAAAATATAACCAAGACTTAACCAATAGAAAGAAGGTAGACCTCTATGAAATCACAGCGACTGGACATGATCGAAGAATATGTGCTGGAGCATAAGAACGCTTCTCTCGATACATTATGTGAGAAATTCAACGTATCCAAAAACACCATCAGAAGAGATGTCGATATCCTTCTGAAACGTGGCAGTATCATGAAAGTATATGGCGGTGTCGCAGCACTCGAAACTCCACAGACTCTTCCCCTTCTGTCTTACGAAGAGCGTGGCGGACGTTTTCCTGAAGAAAAGAAAGAAATCTGCCGCCGTGCCGCAGAGCTTGTGGCAGAAGACGATACCATCTATATCGATACAGGTACAACCTGCCTGAACCTGGTTGATTTTATTGCAGATAAGCACTGTACAATCCTGACCAACAGCCTGCTTATCTTCAACAAGGCAGCATCCTATCCGAATCTGGATATCATTTCCGTTCCCGGAAAGCTGAACCGCAAGACCCTGTCCTTCACAGGACCGGATATCAATGATTATCTGCAGACCTACAACATTTCCATGGCTTTTATGGCCTGCACAGGTGTAACCATGAAGAGCGGACTTACCAATGCCAGCGCCGAGGAATACATCACCAAAAAAGCCATCGCAGAGAATGCCAACAGCATGATTCTTCTTGCAGACCATTCCAAATTCGGCCGGATCTCGCTTATGACCTATTCTTCCATGGAAAAACTGGACGCCATCGTAACCGACCAGCCACTTCCTGAAGAATACGACAGCTTCTGCCAGGAGCACGGCATCCGTGTTATGACGATCGATTAAATCGGATATTGGCCCTAAAAAACGGTGCATCTGCCGGAAATCCAGCAGATGCACCGTTTTTGAATATGCTCATTTCATTAGAGGATTTTATCTGAAAGGCAGATCTTACCCGATCTGCCTTTCAGTGTCATAAATTTATTTATGAAGCTTTCTTAAGCCTCAGTACTTCCTTCCCATGTGCCGACCTTTCTCTTTCCGGCAGCTTCATCGAACCAGTGTGTTGTAACTGTTTTTGCTCTTGTGAAGAAACGATAGCCATCTTTTCCGAGAACGTGCAGATCACCGAAGAAGGAATCCTTGTTTCCGGAGAATGGGAAGTATGCTGTCGGAACCGGGATACCTACATTGATTCCTACCATACCGCCATCTGTCTCCATAGCGAATTTACGGCTGTAATATCCGCTCTGTGTAAAGATACAGGAACCGTTTGCAAATGGATTGGCATTCATGACTGCGATGCCTTCCTCGTAATCCTTTACTCGTTTGATACAGGTTACCGGTCCGAAGATCTCACGGTTTCCAACTGTCATCTCAGGTGTTACATGATCAAGAATTGTCGGTCCTACGAAGAATCCGTTCTCATATCCCGGAACTACTGCATTACGTCCGTCAAGTACAAGCTCTGCACCCTCATCGATACCCTTCTGGATCCAGTTGCAGATTTTCTCCTTGTGGCCTGCGTTTACAACCGGTCCGAGATCAGTATCTTCATCATATGCACAGCCAAGCTTCATAGCCTCTGCTTTTTTCTTAAGAAGTGAAACAAATTCGTCTGCGATACTCTCCTGTACACATACAACCGGAAGAGCCATACATCTCATACCTGCGCATCCGTATGTGGAGTTGATGATCGCATTAACAGTAGCCTCAAGGTTGCAGTCCTCAAGTACAAGTGCATGGTTCTTTGCCTCACACTGCGCCTGAACTCGTTTGCCATGAGCTGCGGCTTTGGAATATACCTGTTTACCAACACCTGTTGTTCCTACGAATGTAACAGCCTTTACTCTCTCATCTGTAAGAAGGATATCAGCCTCTACACGGCTGCAGGTCACAAGGTTTACAACACCCTTCGGGAATCCGCCTTCTGTATAGAAGAGCTCCATGATCCTCATAGCTGTAAGTGGTGTCTGGGAGCTTGCTTTCAGTACTACTGTATTTCCACATGCAATGGAAAGCGGAACCATCCAGCCCCATGGGATCATTGCCGGGAAGTTCATCGGAACAATACCAGCAGTTACTCCAAGTGGTTTGCGATATGTAGCTGTATCATATCCTGTAGTTACCTGCATTGCAGCATCGCCCTGGATCATTGTCGGAAGTGCACATGCCTCTTCTGTAGGCTCAATTGCTTTCTGAACATCTCCTCTTGCCTCTTTGATGTTCTTTCCGAGCTCTTTTGCACAAAGTACGGAAAGCTCTTCCTTATGAGCATAAAGAACATCTCTCCATCTGAACATATACTGCTGTCTCTTTGCAAGAGAAAGTGAGGACCATTCCGGGAATGCAGCCTGTGCGGAAGCGATCGCCTCTTCTACCTCATCCGGTGTACAGCAGGGAACCTGCGCGATCACCTCACCTGTACTGGAATCTGTAACATCCATGTATTTCTCTGCCTTTGACTCTTTCCACTCACCGTTTACACAGTAACCCATTTTTTTGATCTCAGCCATTTTAAGATACTCCTTTCGTGCTTACCTTTTTATTCTTAACTTCATAAAAATTTTAGTCATTCTCGTTTTGTTCTGGTCACAGATTATCATTTATTTTTAATTTTGTCAATATAGTATGGTTATATTTTGAGTATATTTTTCAAAATTATGTGTTAATTTATTCACATTTCATGGTATTCCATGTTCCCTGTATAAACTCTTGAAACGCATGCATTTACAGCCATAAAGCCGCATAGTGTCTTGTCGTTTTTTATTCCATTGTGAGAGCAAAAGTTACTCATTTTTGTTATTTTCATAACGCACCATTCCGCACACACTATTTATTGCTTCCAGCTACGCTGAGACTTTTAGACCTGTGCAATCGGATTCACAGACAAGTAAGGGGGATCGTTGTTCTGTTACAATTACAGATTCCTCTGATCCCGGCATATTTCCTCTGTATTTTCCAGGAATAAAAAAATACATCTGTGCGTCCCTTACGGACACGCTCATTTTCGCGATCGCTCGCTTCTTTTCACGGCTTATTGCACCTTTACATACAATCCTGCGCCTGCTTATCTGATCTACAGCATTTTCATAAATTACTGCAGCAATCAAAAAAACAGGATACGGTTATCGTATCCTGCCTTAGCTTTTCATTTTCTGTTTTTCACATATTTCTGCCTAACCAAATATGGTCTGCACCAGCACCATATAAAACACCGTTCCCCCTCCTATGCTGAGCAATGTACTCTTCTTCCATTTATGTAATACCACAATGAACAGTATTGCGATCAGCTCCGGCAGTCCGTAATGCGTACTTTCCGGCACATCCTTCAGACAAAATACCACCAGCAATCCGATCACTGCACAAGGCAACACTTTTCCCAGATAGGTGATCACAGCCGGCGGTTCCTTTCCTTCCGGGAATATGATAAACGGCAAAAATCGCGTTGTCATAGTCCCCAGGACCACTACCACAACCGTTATGATCTGCTGTGTTATTGTCATAGTCATTCCTTATCCCTCCTGTCCGGCTATATCCCAACTGTCATGCCTGATATTCTCCTGACTTCTGTATACGTCCTTTTTTTCTCTTCTCCTCATGCTTCTTCATTCCCAGAAAGCATAAAACGATCGATGCCATTGACGGAAGGATAAACTTCCCGCTTCCAAAGATCACCAGGCAGATCACAGAGCATACAATTCCGACCAGCGCCGGCTTATGATCTTGTGCATCTTCCCACTGATCAATGAACATAACCACAAACAGCGCAGTCATGACAAAATCCAATGATGTACGACCCTTTCTGTTTTACAATTTCCACAGCTGATGCTGACCGTCCATGGTAACAAGATCTCCCTCATTGATATCTCTTTCGTACAGGAGGCCGTCATCATGTCGCAGACGTGTTTCATTTCCATTTTCATCTTCCACCAGCACTACTGACATAAGTGCTTCACCCGGCTGCCGCTCTTCACAGCCGAAATCCATGTCTTCTTCTATCTTCAGAACCTTGTACTGCATGATCAGATTTCCTCCAGCAGCACATCGTTAACGACCTCATAAGCGTCCTCAAGCGCATCCAGTGCCTCTGTCAGCGTGTCCATCTTCCGGCTGTCCGCATTTTCTTCCTCATAGGCCTCTATCACTTCAGCCATTACATCCTTCAGCTCTTCCAGTGAATTTGCAATGTCCTGCAGCTTCTGATCTTTGTCCTCTTTTGATGTGATATTTACGATCTTACTCATGATCCTTCCTCCTGTCGCTTTACTCTCATTCTTTATTCTGATCCTTTATCCTGCATATATCATGCTTTGCATATATCATACTCCACATTCACCCATTGTACCATATCCTGCGCGCAGATGCATCGGATATGTTGTTACTGCTCACTCCGTTCTCAGCAACACGCTTTGCGATGCGCAGGATTTATGCTAATCACATAAATCCGCGCAGTATGTCTGTTTATACTGATTTTTCCGCTCCGGTCTGGTATAATCGATCTAAAGGAGTTTTTCAATTTACAAACTAATCCTTTCCCATTATAAGGAGACATATTGCCATGAAAGAAAAAACAGAAACCTTTAACCAGGGAAAAAGATATTTCTTTTATATTCTGATGTTCGCCATCCTTGGCTGGTTCATTTTTATGCAGATTTTTGGTACAGATGAACGCTCTTCCGACGCCTCAGCAGCCTCTGTGATCTATTCCGGTACCGTTACCTGGCAGAAACCGGATGGAACCACCCAGGAAATTTCCGTTCCGGGCACCTACAAGGTTCCCGTCGGTGACACGATGGTCCTCACGATACAGCTTCCCGATGATCTTACAGATACCTGCTTTGCCATCCGTTCTTCCCTTCAGGATGTGGATTTTTATGTAGGGGACAACCTCAGGACCAGCTACTCCACGCATAAAACAAGGCTTGTGGGCAAAAACTCCGCCAGCCGTTATGTTTTCTGCCCGGTTTATGTTTCCGATGCCGGCAAAGAGCTCCGTATTGAACTGACCACTTACACCTCCAACTACACCGGAGTCGTCAATCCTGTTTACTGCGGAGACAAGGCAGATATCTGGATATATATTTTCAGCAGATACGGACTGGAAACCTATATTGCTTTTTTTATCCTGTTTGCCGGAATCGTCACGATCCTGTTCAGTTTCGCTCTGGGACTGGTCTATCATACACGATTTGACATGGAATATCTTGGATGGTGCATGGTTATGGGCGCAGTCTGGATGCTGGGTGAATCCAAGCTCCGTCAGTTCCTGGTCCCCAACGCTTCCGCTCTCGGATCTCTGTGCTTCGTTATGATCCTTTTGTGTCCGCTCCCGATCCTGTTTTTTGCGGACAGTCTCCAGAAAGGGCTGCATCACAGATTTTATGTCTGTCTTGGAAGCATCGCAATGGTAAATTTTGCAGTCTGTACGATCCTCACTGCTGCCGGTATCGCAGATTATATCGAAACTATGCCTGTAAGTCACGGAATCCTGGCAATCACCGTTGCCACAATATTTGTACACCTTTTCCAATATATACGCACCGAAAAAAACAGGGCCGACCGGCTTTTGCTCGTTGGTCTTCTGACAGCGATCCTGTGTATTGCCGTTGAAGCAACCTCTGCATACTTTGTCACATTGATGTCCGGACTGTTTGTAGGCGCCGGCATGTTGATCCTGCTTTTTGTCAATATTGTAAGAGCCATCAAAAATGTCCAGGATATGGAACTGAAACGCCAGCAGATCGAAATCCGCAAAAAACAGGAGCAGAATGAAAAAATGTCTCTGCAGATGATACAGACCCTTTCCACCACCATCGAGGCAAAGGATGCGTACACCCGCGGCCATTCCTACCGGGTTGCACAATATGCAGCCCTGATCGCAGAGGAGCTGGGCTGGACACCGAAGGAAATCCTGAATCTGAAACGTGCTACTCACCTTCACGACATCGGAAAGATCGGTATCCCGGATCCGTTCCTGAACAAACCGGCACAGCTGACCGATGATGAATACAACCTTATAAAAAAACACACCGTCATCGGTGCCGAGATCCTAAAGGATATAACCCTGATCCCGCATGCGGCAGAAATCGCAAGAAGTCACCATGAGCGTTATGACGGAAAAGGCTATCCGGACGGACTGGCCGGAACAGAGATCCCCATCCATGCCCGCATCGTGGCTGTTGCAGACTGCTACGATGCCATGAACTCCCGTCGAATCTACCGTAATGCGCTTCCACCGGAAGTTATTTACGAAGAATTCCGTAAAAACCGTGGTACACAGTTCGACCCGAAGATCACCGACATTTTTCTGAAACTACTCAACGAAAAGCGACTGCCTCAGTGGGATCCTTCCCAGGAAGAACCGGACACCTATAACCTTCCGGATATGCAGCTTACCGTCAGCAAATTCATCTCTGACATAATGGCCACCATAAAAAGCCAGGAAGATGCAAAAAGCTATGATTTCCTTACCGGTCTTCCCATGCGTAACCTGGGCGAACGTCTTACCGCAGAATTTATGCAGACGCATGATGGATGTCTGATATTCCTTGATATGGATAACCTGAAAAAGATCAACGACATCTATGGCCACAAAGCCGGCGACCGTGCGCTGAAATGTCTTGGAAAGCTGCTTCAGAAACGGGCAGATCAGGGAATTTCCTGCAGACTTGGAGGCGATGAATTCCTGATGTTCCTTCCGGACACAGATCCTGATTCCCTGTCTCTGCAGATGGACGATCTGTTCCAGAAATTTCACACCATCACTACCGATGATCCGGAACTCCGGTTTGCCACACTGTCCGCAGGCCTGTGTCTGTGCAGCACCGATGATTCCTTTGAGGACTGCTATTCCAAAGCAGATAAAGCTCTGTATTACGTAAAACAAAACGGCAAAAACCAGTTCTTTTTCTACCAGCAGATCGACCGCAGCACTCTTGCGGCATCCGGTTCCGGAAAAGATCTGGAGCTTGTGGCAGAGTCCCTTCAGAAAAGCGGCATCTATGTAGGTGCTCTTGATCTGAATTACCGGGATTTCGCACGACAGTATGAATACATGAGTCAGCTTGTCACACGCAGCCAGTGCAGATGTTATCTGGCGATGATCACCATCGAGACACTTGTGGATACAGTTCCTGATATCGAATCCATTGAGCAGACTCTGGAATATATGGAGCAGGCCATCCGGCAGAATATCCGCCGTGTGGATATCTGTACACGCTACAGTTCCCTGCAGTATCTCATCATACTGTTTGAACCTGACGAAACGCATATCCCTGATATCATAGAACGTATTTTCACCCAATATTACCGTCAGTGTGACAGCCATGATTTCCAGCCATCCTATGAATACCTGGAAATATCTCCACAGGAGTTATAAATACTCCCATGACATGATAAAGCCATAACGAAAAAAGAGGTCGTACTTGACGGCCTCTTTTTCGTTAGAGTTTTGCAAAATATCATTAAGACGTGGCTCTGGAATTTTCCTGCATGAAACTTTTCCCGTATGTTCGATACAGATAAACAGCTATAAAAATAGTCACGGCTTCCGCCAGCGGCATCGTCATCCAGACACCGGCCACACCTATAAGCTTCGGAAGGATCAGTATGAACGCGGCCACCAGGATCAAAGAACGCATTGATGAGATCAATGCCGAAATAAAACCATTTCCCAGGGCAGTAAAGTATCCGGAAAGAAATACATTTAAACCAATAAACAGGAAAACCGGACTAAACAGCTTCAGGCCATCCCATGTCAATGTAAATACATTTCCGTTCCCGACGAATAAATGGATGATCTGTTTTCCAAATACAAGTGATACTGCGAGGATCAATACTGAACTGATGGCAATCGTAATAAAACTATATCGTGTTATTTCTCTGATCTTGTCATGATTTTCAGAACCATAATTATAGCTTATGATCGGAGCCGCTGCAACGGCAATTCCCATATAAAAAGCGATGAAGAAATAGTAAATATACATAATGATCGTCACAGCCGCAACTCCATCTTCACCAAAATATTGCATGATAATAAGGTTAAATAAAAATGTAGTGATCCCGGTAGACATCTCCGTCAGCATTTCACTGCTTCCATTGGTGCAGGATTTCAGAAGAACACTCCCATCTGCCTTCGGTCTGCAAAACCTTATATGGCTGTATTTCAGGAAATAAATAAAGCCGATCAACATGCTTACCGTAATGGAGAGAAATGTTCCCCACGCAGCTCCAAGCGTTCCCAGTCCGAATATAGCCACAAAAATATAGTCGAAAACAATATTAAAAGCCAGACCGGTCAGAGACATGATCATTCCGATGTACGATCTCCCATCCGTCCTCACAAGATATTCGAAAAATAGCTTGAATGACATCGGAACCGATCCTAAAAATATGACAAATGCGTATGGCACCACATGCTCCATCAGGCGCTCACTGCTTCCTAAAAAAATACAGATCGGTTTCAGGAAAAGGATTCCCACAACTGTAAAAGCAACCGAAAGTACGAACAGCACGATCGTTATAAAAGTAAATATCTCATTTGCTTCCTGTTCTCTTTTTTGTCCCATTCTCTCTCCTATAATGGCACCTGATCCCGTTGCAAGCATGACAGATGTTCCGAAAATAACACAGGTGATCGGAATAACAATATTAATTCCTGCAAGCGCGTCAGAGCCTGCATACCGTGATACAAAAAATCCATCTATCGTTGTATAAAATGATAAAAAGATCATGGTCAGCACTGATGGGACCAGATATTTTAAAAATTGAGGATAAGACATTTTTGCTTCAAAATATTTCATTTTTTTAGTCTCCTGCTTAATCCCCTGATCAGTCAAAATCTCTGGTAATGTTCGTAAGCCATTTATTTCTGAAATAGTGGATGAACACCACAGGCATTTTTTCGAACTCATCCAGGGTCATTATAAAGTATACCCAGACAGGCGGCAGTTTTAAAACATATGCGGCAAGGAAGGTGAGAGGAACTGCAACAAGCCACATAAATATGGAATCTACGATCATTCCGAACCTGGAATCGCCACCTCCTCTGAAGCATCCGCATATAAGACAGGTATTGATACCCTCTCCTACAAGACGCCAGGTTGTCATGATTATAAAAATACCAAGATAATAAATAGCTGTCTCTGTCAGTTTATCCCGGTAGAAGTCCAGTATCATAGGGCGGACTGCCAGAATAATGGCACATCCGATGAGACTTACGATAATTGTTATTCTCAGCATACGTTTCCCATATTCTCTGGCTGTATCCTTGTGATCTTTACCAAGCTCCTGGCTGATAATGATGGTAGTAGCGTTGGCAAAACCGCGACAGGCGATGGCACCAATGTTTACCACCATAACAGCAACGGCATTTGCGGCAACCATATCATCGCCAATGTGGCCAAGGATCGCTGCGAACGCTGAACTGGCAAAGCTCCAGACAACATCATTTATCACAGCCGGAGAAGCAATTTTCATAAAGTCCCTGAACAGAATACCAGATTTCGCACAGAAATATTTTATCCGAAATCTGACATCGGAGCTGTTTAATGAATAGATGAGACAGATCAATACCTCTGCGATTCTGGCAATAACAGTACCAAGGGCAACACCGGTAACACCAAGCTTTGGAAGTCCAAACAGGCCAAAGATAAAGGTGGCATTACAAAGTACATTGACACAAAGCGATACAATGTATGTAACAGAAGGCAGCATTATTTTTCCGACACTTCGAAGAGCACTCATGAAAACCTGAGAGAATCCCATAAACATAAAGGAAAATGAGATCACCTTCAAGTATTCGCTGCCGGCAGCAATCGTATCCGGACTGTTTGTAAAAATCTTCATGATCGTAGTCGGCATGGAAAAGGAGATAATGAAAAATACAAGAGAAACGATCAGTGAGATCCGCTCCGCCAGGCCGAGAATCTTTTCTACTGTCTTTTTATCACCCTTTCCCCAATACTGGGCACATAAAACCGAAGTACCTGTAGCCATGCCATAATACAAACAGAAAAGAATAAATGTATACTGATTGGCAAGAGATGAAGCCGACATGGCAGTCTGGCTTACATATCCCAGCATTACAGTATCCGCAACATTTACCAATGTTCCGATCAGATTTTGGATCATGATCGGAAATGCTAATTTTGATGCATATTTCAAGAAATCTTTTTTATTTAACATACAACAGTTCTTCCTTAGTTCTTAGAATTTATAAACCTGTGGCATATCTGGCAAAATGCCTGTCTTTCTCATATTTTGCAAGCAATCTGTCTATATAGAAATCTTCAAAATACAGCTCCATCCTGTCATTAAGTGGAAGGGAATTCGCATCTGCTCAGGACCGATTTTGCAGCACCGATCCGGTCTTCAGTGAATTCCGATAAGATATTTACTTATAAAGGACAGTATATCATATACCCTGCAAAACCGCGAGTCTTTTTCAGTATTCTTTCCAATATAATCCTCAATTGTATACTATATTTCACCCTCTGGTCATATTTCCATTGTACATAAAAAAACAATATCACTTTAACGCAAAAAATCATTCTATTTTTTTACTTCTATGGTATAATACTTTATTGCGAAACTAATAAAACGAGGTGAACCAGGTGAAGAAAAAAACAATTGTACCTCTTATCGTTTTTTTACTGGGCATATGCCTTGTTGGTTTAATTGTATACAAAATAGACTCTCATGAAACTGAACAACGACACATAACAGCACAATTAAATGCAACAACTTACGGCGAACGTATAAAAAATGAAATTACAAATGGAATTGCGATCACAGATACGCTAAAGCAGATCCTGATCAGTGAAAACGGAAAGATCAGTCAGTTTGACACAATTGCGGAAAATATTATGTCTGACGTTATTGAAAGCATACAGCTTGCTCCGGATGGTAATGTAACAGATATTTATCCTTCTGAGGGAACGGAAGCGAGTAAGATCGATCTGCTCCAGGATAAAGATTGCAGCAAAATTTCCTGTTACGCAAGAGACAATCACGTGATCATTACACAAGGTCCTTTCGATTTAAAACGGGGCGGCTGTGGAATTGCTGTCCGCAATCCAGTCTACCTGAAAGATGAAAACAACCAGGAATATTTCTGGGGATTTACCATTGTTATCCTGCGTGTTCCTGACATTTTTTCAGATGCGATCAGTGCACTTTCGGATTTCGGATATGAATACAGACTCTCAAAAACCGACGCTCCCTGGAGCGATACTTATAAAGTTGTTTATCAGTCAGACGACCAATTAACTCATACTGTTTCTTATGGTTTTACGATAGGGGAAGAGCACTGGACATTAGAAGTAGCTCCTGAAAGCGGATGGAGAGACCTTAGATTACTGGTAATCGTCGGCGGAATGTTTACTGCTGTCGTTTTACTTTTCTCAGGTCTTACCCGGGTATGGTTAGTATCGAAAGAAAATAAAAACAAATTTCAAATACTGGCACACACAGATTCTCTCACCGATATTTACAACCGCTATGGATTTGATGAATTAGCCGAAAGGATGTTCACTAAAAATCCAAAAACGCATTTTGTGGCCGCACTCCTTGATATTGATGACTTTAAGTTTATTAATGATATTTACGGACATGTCTATGGAGACAGGGCACTAAAGAGTCTTACAGATAGCATGAAGGCTTTTTTCCCAAAAACCACATTACTGGGAAGAAACGGTGGCGATGAGTTCTGCATTCTTCTGCCGGATCATACCTATAAAGAAGCGGGAGAACTGCTGCTGCAATTTACCAAGCTTCCAAAGACATTTTCATGTAAGGGAAAAGAATATCCGTTTTTTATTTCTCTCGGATATGCAGAATATCCAACCTTTGCATCCAGCCGTTCACAGCTCATGCGCTGTGCAGATGCAGCACTTTATGAAATAAAGCTTCACGGAAAAAACGGATGTATGGCTTACAGGGAGGGGCTCCGGTCAGGAGTCCGCAAACAACTCGGATTTGCATTCAAGGATATCTCTGAACACCTTCCGGGTGCATTTATCATATACAGAGCGGACAAAGATGATGATGAGCTCCTGTATGCAAACCATGAGTTCCTTCAAATGACCGGATATAAAAATATAGATGAACTCTTCAGCCTTACAAAGAAAAGCTTCCACAACCTGATCAGGGAAGATGAACAACAGCAGATAGAAACAAGCATCTGGAAACAGATCGATGCCGGCAATAACAATGACTATATCCACTTTCATCTTCGAAAAGCAGACGGCTCTTACCTTTCTGTTCTTGATCACGGAAGGATTGTGGACAGCCAGCAATACGGAAGAGTATTTTATGTATTGTTTATGGACTGGGAAGCCATGCATGTTCATTACAGTGATAAATTTTCCGGCTAAGGTACAGACATCTCAGTCTGTATCTTAGCCGGCTGTTTTTTTCCTGAACAATTCAACATCTTATAATATGTATTCCATCTGCCTTTCTTTTGTCCGCATTCCCATTTTTTCATAAAATTTTTCCGCTGAAGTATTTCCTGCCCACACATTCAATGTCACTTCATAGCATCCCAGCTGCTTTGCTTCTTTTTTTACATATTCAAACAGGCTTTCCCCAATATGCTGACCTCGTGTCTCCTGATCGACACACAGGTCATCTATAAAAAGAGATTTAAACGGTACCATATTGTTTGAAAAAGGCTGCTCCTTTAATTGACAAAATGCATACCCCATACAAACATCAGCCTCATCCGCTGCAACATATATTGGCTTTTCTTCGTTTTTCAGAAGCTCTGCTAATTCGTCTGTCTTATATTTTGTTGTGCCCGGAATAAAGATATCAGGCCTTATATCTGCATGGATCTGCAGCACCTGTCCTAACAATTCCAGAATCCTCGGAATATCTTTTTCTTCTGCTTTTCTGATGAGCATTTTTTTCCTCCTGTTTTTCAATAACTGGTTTCACAGATTCTTTATACATACCATAATACCATCGTGTGGATTCCAGGTAAAGGAAGGCTTATAACAATAGCATCCTTTTAAACAGTCAGGTTTTTTCCGGTCAACCTTCTTTTGCAAAATTCCTTATATTGGAATTATCTTATTTATAATTATCTGTAATGTATTCCGCTCCAGTAAATATTATCTTTCACTATCGTTTCCTGCGGAAGTACCACACCATCCAACGCCCACCTTTTATATTCTGCAAACCCTACACGGTCAATAATATATCCCACATGTTCCTTGCCGCCAGGCGCATTTGGATCAATATATTTTTTTACAAATTTATAGGTGTTCAGGATAACCTTGACGATAGTGTCTTCATCTGCCCAGATCAAAAAATCTTCTCCCAGACGTGGATTTTTCTTTCCAGTTCGTCCCATAAGTGTCAAACGATAATATTTTTTTTCACTTCTGGTCCATGCTCTGGTAGGACATTTTGTCACACATACTCCACAGCCTACGCATTTTTCTTCATTGCGCACGATTCTGTAATTATCCATCTTTAACGCATCCACCGAAAGCTTATCACAGCCTTTTACACAGGCGCCACAGGATACACAACGATCAGGGTCATATTGTGGCTCTGTCATACCGATAATTCCAAAATCGTGCATTCTTGCTTTGATACAGTCATTAGCACAACCTGTAAGTGCAATTTTAAAATGAAGATCATTAGGAAATATAGCCTTTTCGATTCTCTTCGCAAAAGCTGCTGTATTATAGTTTCCAAAAGGACAGACTCTGTTTCCGATACATGCACAGACATTTCTGGTTCCTGATGCTGAATACCCGGTACCTGCCTCATTTTGATTGATCTGAAGATTATCAATGATGGGTTGAAGCATCTCATTAACTTTATCCATATCTTCCATATGGATTCCTTCTATTTCGAATCCCTGACGAGTGGTAACATGGATCTGTCCGTTTCCATATTTTCTGGCAATATCCACCACCTGCTGCATAACGTCTGCATTACAGCACCCTCCCGGAACACGAACTCTGGAAGCCGTAAGCCCACGGACCTTTGATACACGGAAGGCATTTTTCTTTAGTTTCTTTGTATTGATATCCATTACGATTTCCTCCCCTAATCAAACAGTTTTTTGCCTTCTGAATAACAGAATACCGGACCATCCAGACAAATATAGGTATCATTCATTCGACAATGCCCGCATTTACCAAGTCCACAGCACATTTTTCTCTCCTGAGATATCCAGATTTGTTCTTCCTTCATTCCCAGCTTTAAAAGCTCTGCTACTGCAAATTTCATCATGACCGGTGGTCCGACAACAATAGCTGCAGTCTCATGGATATTATCAAGCTCAAGTTCCGGAATATATTTTGTAACAAGTCCTGTCCTATAAGAATCGTCATCAGCGGAATCCACTGTCAGGATCAGCTCCATCTGCTGTTCCCAGATTTTCAGATCCTCACGGAACAAAATATCTGACGGCGATTTAAACCCAAGGATCGTGTGTAATTTTTTCACTTCATCCGGATGCTCACCGAAGTAACTGATCACTCCTCTCACAGGAGATACTCCTGTTCCACCAGCTACCACGATCAGTTCTTTTCCCTGATAATTCTCCTTTTCAAAACCGTTTCCATACGGGCCACGCATAAAAAAACAGCTTCCCTCATTCAGTTCAAAAATCTCTCCGGTCACCTTGCCAACCTTGCGTATGGTCAGATCAACATAATCTTCTCCTATACCACTGACAGAAATCGGTGCCTCACCATATTTAGGAATAGAAACTTCAAAAAACTGTCCCGGTCTTACTTCACCCACATATGTCATACGGAATGTATATTCTGTCTCTGTATGCTTCACGATTTCTTTTATCTTAGATAAGAAAGGAATATATTCATTCGTCATCTTACTTTCCCTCCTTTTCTTTCAGTTTCTGAAGACATTCGATATAGGAAATATACTCCGGACAGACATTTTCACAACGCCCGCAGCCGACGCACATATGATATCCGAATCTTTTCTTATGATCTGAAATTTTATGTAATACCTTAAAGCGCATTCTTTCACCCTGACTTTGGCGGAAGCTGTGTCCTCCGGCAATATCAGAATATCCATCTACCTGGCAGGAAGCCCATACACGGCGACGCTCTCCGGCCTTTGGATTATCTTTATAAAAAATATCCTGCATAGTAAAACAGGTACACGTAGGACAGACAAAATTACAGCGGCCACAGCCAATACATCGACTGCCATATTCCTGCCACATGGAATCCTGGTGAATTGTATTTGATAGTTTTTCCGGAACCTCTACATGAACCTCATTATTTTCCACAAAAATCGGTTTCTCCTGAACATTCTGTCCATAATCCCATAATAATTCTTCCAGTTCTCTGCATCTCAGCTCCATGTAACATCCATCTTCATCCTGAAAAATATACATATCATATTCTTCACAACGATTCGTTCCCATACTTACGCAAAAACAATTTTTTCCGGATTCCTTACACCCCATCACAGCAAAAACTGTGTTTTCCCGCATTCTTCTGTAATAATAATCCTCTGCACCATTTTTCAAATACATGTCGTCCAGACGTTTCAGGGCATGAAAATCACAGCTTTTCAAGAAAATCAACCTCTGTCTTGCCGCTCCGTCTGCTGTTTTCATCTCATTCTCCGTAAAATAAAGAATCGTCTCTGAAATCGGAAGCAGTACCTCCTTAAAGCTGTAATCCGACTTCTGATTCCAGACAATCTCTTCCCAGCTGTTCAGCAGACCATAACGAACTACATCTGTATCTGAAAAGCATCCTGTCCCCTGATAAATTTTCGGTCCATACACATCATAGGATTTCTGCAAAATTTCAAAAATATTCTGCATCTCATCACTGCTGACTCGTTTTCCCATCAGATACCCCTTTCTTATAATCACATTTTATAAAATTCTGCAAGACCATCAAAATCTATCAGAATAAAGCGCTTATTACCATAACGGATCAGACCTCTGTCCGTAAGAACCTTACAGGCACGAGATACATTTTCCCTTGGTGCACCAACCAGATCTGCCATCAGGGTAATGGTAAGATCAATATCTATCATCACCCCGTCTTCCGTATCTACGCCAAAATCACGACCGAGCTTCCATAATTTTGCAGCTATTTTTCGCTCCATCTGCATATTTCCGGTCGTATTCTTTAGCTGGTGCCCCATTCGCCAGAGATTTCTCTCATACTCTCTCAAAACAGCTCTTGTCAAAGCATGGCTCTGTTCCATAAGCTGAAGAAACTGTTTTTCTGCAATTTCTATCACCTGCACCGGACAGGCAGCCTCACAAAAAAGTGCATTCGGCTTTTTGCTTACAATGCTCTGATTTAAAAGCCGTCCTTTTCCCAGGATAAAAATCACCTTTCGATTTCCATGCTTGGTCAGATTATAAAGCATCACTTCACCGGAATACACAAAATATACTGTTTTTGTTCTGCTTCGTGAATGAAAAATCACTTCTTTTTTCTTATAAGAAACAACTTCACTTTCATTAAGCAGATTCTGCAGAATATCCTTTGGGATTTCTTTAAAAAAATCCATCTTCTCCAGTTCCCTGAGTGTTATCTGTCCCATTGTATCAACCTCACTGGTATAGCTTTTGCAGTTTCTGATAATAAACTACTCTTGTCTCGCTTTCCTTTTGTATTATAATGAAAAAGTTTATCGTTTTCCGTGATGTATATCACATTTTTATTCCTGAATCCGTATCATTACAGACAGTCAGCTCAAAATGGTTTCTGTTTGTTTTTATAAGTCCTTCTTTTTGCAGCTTTGATATCTCCGCAGACATTGCCGCACGGTCAATACAAAGATAATCTGCCAGCTGCTGCCGGTCAAAAGGAATGTCAAAGGATAAAGATGCCTGTCTGATGGATACCGCCGACAAATAGGACAACAGCTTATCCCTGGTCGTTCTTTTACCCACATGTGTGATCTTATCGTTGAGGATCAGGATCTTATTTGCCAGGACACCGACCAGGTTACGAATCAGCTTCTGATG
This sequence comes from Blautia sp. LMAG:89, assembly GCF_008679485.1. Taxonomy (NCBI): domain Bacteria; kingdom Bacillati; phylum Bacillota; class Clostridia; order Lachnospirales; family Lachnospiraceae; genus Blautia; species Blautia sp. LMAG:89. The sequence goes on from NZ_NANC01000004.1 coordinate 960,922, forward strand.
ATGATCACATACTGTTGGACAGGAAACCAGAAGTCTTTGAACATTTAAAAAAATAATCTCACAATCTTCATCTGCTACCACACTGACATTCAGAACAGCTCCCGGACTTGCTGCATATGGTTCACCGAAAAAATCTCCTGCATGACATTTTGACAGAATATTCCGATGTCCCCAGAGGTCTTCCTGAATAACAAGAACACAGCCTGCCACCACAAGTCCCATTACTTCGGTAGAATCTCCGGCTCTGAAAATATAAGAATCCCGTTTTCTGGAGATTGTTGCTGCATTTACACAGTGCAGTATGGATAATATCTCATTATCAGTAAGACCTTTAAAGAAAGGACTGGTTCTTAAAATGGGTAAATATTTTTTCAAAATTAATCCTCCTGTTGGAAATCAAACATACACGTTGTAATTATTATACTATACTCCTAACAGAAACCAAGGATAAATATTACCGGCCGAGGATAAAATAATAAGAAAGATCATTCGAAAAATCACAGAATAAAAGGAGAATACAATAATGGATAAAAAAATGTTTTGTTTTCAGTGTGAACAGACCGTCGGATGTACAGGCTGCACGGGAAATGCCGGTGTCTGTGGAAAAAAAGCAGATACAGCGAAATTACAGGACGAACTGACAGGTGCGTTGATCAGTCTGGCTAAAGCTGCCGACAGCACGGAAACTATTTCAAAAAGAACCGGACAGATCATAATCGAAGGACTGTTTACTACAGTTACAAATGTAAGTTTTGACAATGCTGCAATCGAAAATATGATACAAAAAGTCAGAGCTGAAAAAGAAAGACTGATTCCTGACTGCAGAACAGAGGAATATGATCTTCAGCAGCTGTGGAATGCCAATGAAGATATCCGCTCCTTGAAATCTCTTATCCTCTTTGGTATCCGCGGAATGGCTGCCTATGCCTATCATGCAAATGTTCTGAATTATGAAGATGCCGAAGTGAATCAGTTCTTCTGCGAGGCATTATCTAAGATCGGTTATGAAGAAAGCACAGAAGCACTGCTTTCCACAGTACTCAAAACAGGAGAGATCAATCTGAAGTGCATGGCACTTCTTGATAAGGCAAATACAGAAACCTATGGAACACCAGAGCCAACTGATGTTACACTTACGGTAGAAAAAGGGCCTTTTATTGTCGTGACCGGACATGATCTGAAAGATCTGCAGCTTTTGCTTGAACAGACTGAGGGAAAAGGAATCAATATCTATACACATGGTGAAATGCTCCCTGCCCATGCCTATCCATTCTTAAAGAAATACTCTCACCTGAAAGGCAATTTCGGAACTGCATGGCAGAATCAGCAGAAAGAGTTTGACCATCTTCCGGCCCCGATCCTCTACACTACCAACTGTCTGATGCCTCCAAAAAGCAGCTACGCTGACAGAGTATTTACAACAGAAGTGGTTGCCTTCCCGGGAGCTGTCCATATTGACGAGAAGAAAGACTTCACACCACTTATTGAAAAAGCACTGGAGCTGGGCGGTTACAAAGAAGATCGTATGTTCTCCGGTATCAACGGCGGAAAAAAAGTGACAACCGGTTTTGGTCATGCAGCTATCCTGTCCCATGCAGGTACTGTGGTAGAAGCCGTAAAATCAGGCGCGATCCGCCATTTCTTCTTGGTTGCCGGCTGTGATGGTGCCAAGCCAGGTCGAAACTATTATACGGAATTTGTAAAGCAGACACCTTCTGACAGTATCGTTCTCACCCTGGCATGTGGAAAATTCCGTTTCAATGATCTCGATCTGGGAGAGATCGGTGGTCTGCCACGACTGATGGATATGGGTCAGTGTAATGATGCTTATGGTGCGATCCAGGTTGCTGTGGCACTTGCAGATGCATTTGGATGTTCTGTAAATGAGCTTCCGCTTTCCTTCGTACTCTCCTGGTATGAACAGAAAGCAGTCTGTATCCTGTTAACCCTTCTGCATCTGGGTATCAAAAATATCCGTCTTGGTCCTTCTCTTCCGGCATTCCTTTCTCCTAATATTCTGAACTTTCTGGTTGAAAATTATGGTATTGCACCTATCACCACACCGGAAGAAGATATCAAAGCACTGATGAACCAGTAAAAGTAAATTTTTCAAAGCCTTTACAAAATCAACAAAGCCGATACAGGATTCCGAAAGTCCTGCATCGGCTTTATTTACAGATCTGAAGACTCGGATCAGCCGACAACACTTTTAAACATGTGCAGCGATATTCTGATGGAGTTAAATGATAACGTTTTTTAAACAATCTGCAAAAATAATCAACGTTATGAAATCCGCTTTCATAAGCGATCGTTTTTACTTTTTTATTCGTATTTTTCAATAACCAGGAAGCTGCCTGAAGTCGATATCCTATCAGATAATTAACCGGTGTAGTATGTAAAAAACGGTGGAACAAATTAAGTGCAGTACTTTTGCTGATTCCTATATGCGAAGCAATTTCATCCAGAGACAAATTGCGATTATAGTTTTCATGTATATATTGCATGATCAACTGCACCCTTTTCTGTGCAACTTCATCCACTGTCTGTACATCTCCTTTATCAGATAACTTTACATTTTCATAAAAAGTCAGCCATAAATCCTGCAGCAATGCCAAAGTAGCAAGTTCTCTTATTTTCTCATTCCTCTGTATTTCCATTATTTTTATCATAGTTTGTATGATCTTTGTTTGCCATAGTTCATCAGGCTGAAAACGCTGGAAATATATATTCGATGAAATGATTGGCAAGATATATTTCTTATAGATCAGGCTGTTCTCCGGCGCAATAAATTCCGGCATACATACAAAGTTAGGAATGATACCACCTGATGATGCGTAAAAGCGGTGCAATATTTTAGAATTAATAAAAATTGCTTCTCCTTCTGACAATATAATCTGTTTTTCTCCTATTCCGCATGTAACTTGTCCGGACTCGACATATAAAAACTCAAATTCTCTGTGCCAGTGCCACTCAATACAATGAAAATCAAACAATTCCAGATTATCATAATAATACTGGAATGGATAATCACTGCTTCCATGCTGTTTAATTTCCATGAACTCCTCGTCTGTAAGTATTTTATTATAATCCATCCCATATCACGTTCTTTCTTTTTTACGATATTATACAGTATTTCTACAATTTAATTCAATGTATATATCTGATATTTGCTATATAATCAAGTAAAAAAAGAAAAGAGGTATTCTTATGATTTTTAAATGGATGAATGAAAGTGAGATCAACATTGAGGGCGACAAAATTGAAATAACCGCACCACCCAGAACAGACTTTTTTGTGGAAGTATTGATGAATATGAAGATTGAACATAAAACTGTTAAAAACATTCGGAGAGGAAAATAAAAAATGAATGCTGTAAAAAAAACTAACTACCATAAGACAAAAATAGCCTGTTATATGGGATTTATCACACAGGCTATTGCGGCAAACTTCGCACCGCTTCTTTTTTTGAAATTTCACAGTGACTACCATATTTCTCTCGGTAACATTGCTCTGATATCCACTTTCTTCTTTTTCACACAGCTTCTGGTTGATCTGTTCTGTGCCAAATTCGTAGATCATATCGGATATCGTGTGTGCATTGTTGCATCAGAAATATTTGCTGCATTGGGTCTGCTTGGACTGGCATTTTTACCTGATTTTTTACCTGATCCTTTTATTGGAATTATATGTAGTGTTATTGTTTATGCCATCGGAAGCGGTTTAATAGAAGTACTTTGCAGTCCTATTATCGAGGCCTGTCCGTTTGAAAACAAAGAAGCAACTATGAGTCTGCTCCATTCATTTTACTGTTGGGGAGCTGTTGGGACAATTTTGATTTCCAGCTTATTTTTCCTGATATTTGGAATAGACAGTTGGAAGTGGCTCGCCGTAATATGGGCAATCATTCCTGCAATTAATACTTATAACTTCATGACCTGTCCCATCGAATCTCTGGTTGACAATGGTTCTGGAATGGAAATTAAGGATCTGTTTTCCAAGCCATTTTTCTGGGTTGCAATATGTCTGATGATCTGTTCCGGAGCTTCTGAACTTGCAATGGCTCAATGGGCATCTGCTTATGCAGAATCAGCACTGGGATTATCAAAAGCTCTGGGAGATCTAACAGGTCCATGTATGTTTGCAGTAACAATGGGAATCAGCCGTATAATTTTTGGTAAATATGGAGAACAGTTAGATTTAATGAAGTTTATGAGTGGTTCAGGCATATTATGCGTTGTCTGTTATCTGCTTACTGCTTTGTCATCCAACCCGATCATCGGACTGATCGGTTGTATTGCATGTGGATTTTCAGTTGGAATCATGTGGCCTGGAACCATCAGTATTTCCTCAAAAACTTTTCCAACAGGTGGAACGGCTATGTTCTCTCTTCTTGCCATGGCAGGAGATTTAGGTGGCAGCATTGGACCTGGAATTGTTGGTCGTATCACTCAGAATGCTGGAAATAATATTAAGATCGGCATGGGATTCGGACTTATTTTTCCAGTAATTCTATTGTTTATGTTATTCCTGCTGTATCGGAAGAAGATATCAAAGCACTGACTTATTGATTGTAATTATATTTTTTCACTCTGCAAACCCGGAAGCTGTATCATCACTTTGCTGCCAGATACTATAGACCTGATACAACATTGATCGGATCCTCTTCCATAAACTTCTTTATATTATCCGCCAGAATAGAAACCAGCCGCTGTCTTGTTTCAAGTCCTTTCCATCCCATATGCGGCGTCAAAAGGACATGATCCATAGTATAAAGAGGGTTGGTTTCTTCAGGTGGTTCGGTTTCCTGAACATCAAGTCCGGCTCCTGCAATCGTACCATTTTCCAATGCTTCTATAAGAGCAGCCTCATCAATAAGTGCACCTCTTGAGGTATTAATGATAAACGCTGAGGGCTTCATAAGTGATAAAGTCTCTTTGTTGATCATATGTTTTGTACTTTCCGTCAATGGACAGTGCATGGAAACATAATCACTATTCCTGAGTAATTCCTCAAGCGATACATAGCGGATACCTTTCTCATCCTCTCTCGGTGTCCTGGTATATACAAGTATGTTCATATCCAACGCCTGTGCGATCTGGATAACTTTCCTGCCAATATGTCCTGCACCTATAACACCAAGTGTTTTACCATTTACCTCAACATGCGGAACCTGAAGATTTCTGGTAAAATTGTCATGATTTCCGCATGCCAGCATCTTCATCTGTACCTGCATTGCAGAACTCAGATTTAATATCATCATAATCGCAGTATGTGCCACACGTTCTGTGCTGTATGCCGGGATATTGCAGACTGTAATCCCCTTCTTCCGTGCTGCTTCAAGATCAATATTATTATATCCTGTACCTGCCTCGCAGATCAGTTTAACAGATTCCGGGAATTTCTGTATCATTTCTGCACTCACAGACATCTCCTTTGTTACAATGATATCTGCACCCTGAATACGCTCTGACAGCTGCTGTTCTGTTGTATCATCATATACTGTAACATCAGAAGATAAAACGGAAAAATCCAGCTTCCCATCAAAATTCATTTTCTTTGCATTCAATACCACACATTTATCGTTCATACTATAAATTCCTCCTTAAATTACTTTAGGCTATCGGGATTATACCTCTTTATCAGTCGGCCATGATCTCCGAAGAGCCACATAGGATATTAAAAAGTTTGCAAACCAACCGGCTGGTACAGCAAGCCAGACAAATACAATGCCAAAACGCGGTGCACAGATCAAAGCAACAGACAGGCGGATCGCCAGGTTCACCATATTTGCAATGAGGAACGGGCGCATGATCCCAAGACCACGAAGAACCCCATCGGTTGCCATTTTGATTCCCATAAAGATGAAGAAGTAACCAAGCCATCTCATATAACCCTCGGATACCTGATAGGCCAGGGCAGTTCCATCTTTACCAAGGAATAGCGAGGAAATCTGCGTGTGCAGTGTTTCAATGACTATAAAAGCAAGAACTGCAAAACATACATCTAACACCAGTGCAGCGTGATATCCTTTTTTGATCCGTTCAATTTTCTTTGCGCCAAGATTCTGGGAAACATATGGGGAAACCGCATTGCCAATGGATACAAAAATCAATGAAAAAACATTCTCTACCCGCATCGTCGCCGCATACCCCGCAAGTGCCTGTGTACCGAAGGGATTTACAACTGCCTGTACGATCATCATACCGATGGACACTGTAGACTGCTGAAGAACCGAAGGTACAGCAATTTGAAGCATGGAATGTAACTCCTGCCTGTCAAACCAGTCAAAGCGACTTTTATATCGACGCATCCGGCTAAGGAAAAGCAAAAGTGAAAACACCGCAGAAATTCCCTGTGCTATAAGAGTCGCAAGGGCTGCACCAAACACACCGAGACCAAGTCCGGCCACCATCCAGAGATCCATAAAAATATTTAAGATTGACGAAAATATCAGGAGCCCCAGCGGGATTTTTGATTCGCCTATGGAAGTAAACATATTGGAAAGAATGTTATACATAAACAGAAACGGAAATCCCACGAAATAGACCCTCAGATATAACACTGCATCATCCAGTATATCACCAGGGGTTTGTAACACACTCATCATCCAGTGGGAAAAGCAAAATCCAAAAACCCCAAGGACTATACTTAGAATTAAAAAGCTAAACAAGGATGTTGACACGATGGTCTTCATTTTTCCATACTTCCTGGCACCGAAATAACGGCTCACCAGCACACCGGCACCGACACCTGCTCCCAGTGCCACACAAATAAAAACATTGGTCAGCGCTGCACAGGCCCCGACAGCTGCAAGTGCGGAGGAACCAACAAATTGGCCGACGATGATAGAGTCAGCCATATTGTATATTTGCTGAAAAAAGCTGCCCAAAATCATTGGCATTGCAAAAACCGTCAGCGCTTTAAGAGGCGCATCTGTGATCAAATATTCATCTTTTGACATTATCATATTCCTCCACAGGTTTCATAATTTCACTTATTGCTACACTGCCCGGCGTTATCAGCTGCAGCTGCAATACGATCTTATCACATATTAAAGATATTAAAGGATTACGGCTATAGAAATCAGCCCCCAAAGCCGAGACGTTCTCTCAATGAATTTCCCGACCGATCCATTCCATGATCACATTTACAATATATTCCTGCTCCGCTTCTGTCAATTCCCGTCCTTTCGGAATACGATGCCATTTTTCCAGACATCCCCTGCAACAGGTAGCTGTGGCATGCTGGGCTACAAAAACCGGATGACCTCTCATCGGTGTCTGTTTTCCATCATTTGGTATTTCTGCCGGTGCAAGACGCTTTCTGATAAAATCACAGGCATGCTCACGTACTTTCTCCATTCCCTTTTCTGATACATAACTCCGATCGTTTGCCTTCAGGGAAAAACTGCTTCTGAACTTTGACTGCGACAGGCGTTTCCAGAGATTCCCCTCATAAACTGCCGGTGTCTCACATGCCATAGAAGGTTGGATGCTGCCCTTATAGACGATCATCTTCTTACTGTCACTTCCGTTCTCATTCACTGTCTCGTCTACTGCCTCTTTCAAAAGCTGTGCCTTCACTTCCTGTGCTTCTTTGCTGTCCGGCTGCAGACGTCTTGCCAGACATGTATTTCTGCCAGTTGTCGTTTCATTTTTTATCGCATAATACACAGCTTTCTTCTCTCCGACAAGTACCAGGATCTTTTTCGCCCTGGTCACACCTGTATAAAGGAGATTTCTCTGCAGCATGACAAAATGACTCATAGTAAATGGCATGACAACGATTGGATATTCGCTTCCCTGGGATTTGTGGATCGTCACTGCATAGGCAAGCGCCAGTTCGTCCAGCTCTGTCACATCATAGACTACTTCCCGTTCATCAAACAGAACTGTCAGTTCCCGTTCTTCCACGTCAACTTTTGTGATAGTACCAATATCTCCGTTGAATACTTCCTTATCGTAATCATTCCGGATCTGCATCACCTTATCCTTCAGCCGGTACTGTGTGCCGCCTCTCCGCAGAAAGATCTTTGACGGATTCATGGCTTCCTGCAGCACCTGGTTCAGATTTACTGCCCCACATTCGCCTCTCTGCATCGGAGTCAGCACCTGAATATCCTGCAGTGGATCTACATGATAGTATCTCGGCAGGTTTGTCTTACAATATTGGACGATAGTATCCACCACTTCCTGATTACTCTCTTTGGTGGCAAAGAAAAAGTCGGCATCTTTCCCGCCTCTCATATCAATGCCTTCCCCTTTATTGATCCGGTGTGCATTCATGATGATCCGACTTCCCTGTGCCTGACGGAAAATCCGTGTCAGACGAACTACCGGAACACATCCGGAATCAATAATATCTCTGAGAACATTGCCCGCTCCGACACTTGGCAGCTGATCAATGTCGCCTACCAGAATCAGAGACATCTGCTGCGGCAATGCTTTTAAAAGATTATACATCAGCATAATATCGATCATGGAACATTCATCCAGTATCAGCACATCTCCTTCCAGCGGATGTTCTTCATTTTTCTGATAGCCTTCCGGAGGTTTGTATTCCAATAACCGGTGAATCGTTTTTGCTTCCATTCCAGTTGCTTCTGACATTCTCTTTGCTGCTCTTCCAGTCGGTGCAGCAAGAATGATCTGACATCCAGCCTGCTTATATGCAGAAATAATTCCCAGAGTTGTTGTAGTCTTTCCGGTTCCAGGTCCACCGGTCAGCACCATGACCTTAGAGGAAACCGCTGTCTTTACCGCCTGCCACTGAATCTCGTCATAAGTAATTTCTGATGAAGCTGCTACTTTCTTCAATATTTCTTCCGTATCCTCAGATTTCTTCTTTCCACAGGACATCAACCGAAGCAGCCGCTTTGCACAGCCACTTTCTGAAAAATAATATGGGGGCAGATAAATTGCTTCCCGATCTTCTGCTTCATCTCTGATCACATCATTCGTGCGGATCATCTCATCCAAGGTGATCTCCAACTCCGGTTCTTCCACTTCCAGAAGTTCCTTTGCCCTTCCAGTCAGCTGTTCTCTTGTTGTATAACAATGACCTGCTTCTGCCAGCTTATTCAATGTATAAAAAATACCACTGCGCAGACGGACAAATTTGCCTTTGTCAATCCCCATCTTCTGTGCAATGGAATCCGCTGTCTTAAATCCAATTCCCCAGATGTCATCTGCAAGCCGGTATGGGTTCTCCTTTACGATCGCAATGCTCTCACTTCCATACGTCTTGAAAATCTTTGTCGCATGAGAGGTGCTGACCTCATGACTCTGCAGAAAAAGCATGATATTCTTGATCTCTTTCTGCTCCTGCCAGCTTGTTTTGATCCGGTCTACACGTACTTTTCCTATACCTGATACTTTGAGCAGTTCATCTGGTGTCTCTTCAATAACATCCAGTGTATCCTTCCCGAATTTTTCCACAATTCTTTTTGCAAACTTTGGACCAACGCCCTTCACCAGACCGGAACCAAGATATTTTTCGATTCCATATACTGTAGCAGGAAGTGTCTCCTCAAATTTCTCCACCAAAAACTGCCGCCCATATTTGGCATCCATCTTCCACATACCTTCCAGAGACAGCACAGAACCAACATGGGTATCCGGCATCGTGCCAACTACTGTGACAAGATCACTGTAATTCTTCACTGCACATTTCAGAACCGTGTAGCCATTGTCAGCATTCTGATATGTAATTCTTTCAACTACACAACGTAAGTGCTCCATGCCCGTCTCCTTCTACTCATAATTCATTACAAATGACCACAGAATAAAATACTCTGATCCATAAAAGATCACCAACATACATCCGCTTTACGGCAGAATCTCAAGCCAGTAGCCATCTGGGTCTACGATGAAATTTCTTCTCCTTTTGTACATTCTGTGTTTCTAATGCGTGACTTATATTGCGGATATTCAGTAATAAACCGCTTAATTACATTGGCATCATTCCAGTAATGCATTGGAAAAATGACATTGCAATCTACATTTTTAAGGAAATACAGGATCCCGTCAGCATAGTGATCTCCCTGTCTCGGATCCAAGGGAACAAATGCAGCGTCAAAATGCATACCCTTGATTTTCCTGATCTCCGCGCGATATGCTGAAGTAAGTCTCTGGTTATCAGCTTTCGACCCACCATCCCAATACCAGTCGTTTAAATCACCGGCATGATAAATGGTACCTTCCTTTGTTTTGACAATAAATGCGACCCCACTATCGTTAGATAGCAATGTATCAACTTTGGTTTCATTATCCAAACTATAAGCTTGATCATGATAAACATATGTGATCTTCATATCCGACAAATGATTCCTTTTTCGTATATCATTCGCCAGGATTGCCTGATAAGTCATTCCCATATCATCAAGGATCCCAAAAATTTGTGGGTTAAAATGATCCTTATGGAAGTGACTGCAAAAAACGATCACTTCTTTCTCCTTGTCAAGATTCGGTAATTCACCCTTGTAATAATCAAAAATATAGTAGCAGTCTCTGGTCTCAACCAAAAATCCACTGTGGTTAATGTAAGTAATTTTCATAATATCACCTATATAAATTAACGCCGGTACCGGATAGCAAATCTTTCTTTGCCATGTTTATTTTTCCTTTTTCGAGCGTTTGTAAATTTCACGACAACAGCATTTCTAATACAGATTTTATCGTATTTTTTAGATTCCGTCCATCCTTTATCCACAGCTGGTAGAAAAATGTGAAATGATACTTTTACAAATTCTATTACTTGTTGTTAGTTCATAATTTATGTATAATCCTGTCTTTGACAGTCCTCTTTCACAGTGTTAATATCCTGCACCAGTGTCCGTATTTTTCAGGATCTTAATAAGACGGCTTGTTCCAAGACGCTCTGCGCCAAGACTGATAAATTTTTCTGCATCATCGAAGGATGAAATTCCACCTGCTGCCTTAACTTTTACATCTTTTCCAATATATTTCTTCATCAGCTCTACATCTGCAAAAGTTGCTCCCGCTGTAGAAAATCCGGTAGAAGTTTTGATAAATTCTGCTCCTGCATTTGTAACGATCTCACACATTTTAATTTTCTCTTCTTCTGTAAGAAGGCATGTCTCAATAATGACTTTGAGGATTCTTCCATCACAAGCTTCATGAATCGCACGAATCTCATTCTCTACTTCCTCATATCTTCCATCCTTTAAAAATCCGATGTTAATAACCATATCGATTTCTGAAGCACCATTTGCAATGGCGTCTTTTGTTTCAAATACCTTTACAGCAGTTGTATTATATCCGTTCGGGAAACCGATCACTGTACAAATCGGAAGTTTTCCCGCTACATATTCCGCTGCCTGTTTTACATAAGCAGCCGGAATACATGCAGATGCAGCCTCATATTTCATGGCATCATCCAGGATTCCTCGAATATCATCCCATGTTGCAGTCTGTCCAAGTAATGTGTGATCCACTTTTTTTAATATATCTTTTTTATCCATTTTACGTTCCTTTTACTTCAGCTCATCCAGAAGAGAACTTCCAATTGTTCCCTCCGGCATCTTAACTTCAAAATTATCTGCGATTGTTGCACCGATTACTGCAAAAGTATTCTGATCTTCCAGTTTTCCGTATCCCTCCATAGATGGAGAATAAGCAAAAAATGGTACTTTTTCTCTTGTGTGATCAGTTCCTGTATGTGTCGGATCATTTCCGTGGTCAGCTGTAATGATCAGAAGGTCATCCTCACGAAGCTCATCAAGAAGTTCACCAAGTTTTACATCAAATCTTTCAAGTTCCTCTGCATATCCCTTTACATTGCGTCGATGTCCCCAAAGAGCATCGAAATCTACAAGATTTACAAAACAAAGCCCCTCAAACTCTCTTTTCGCAATGTCAATTGTCTGCTCCATTCCATGAACAGAGCTTTTTGACTTATTGGACTCTGTCAGTCCCTCGCCGTCAAAAATATCAAAAATCTTTCCAACGGAGATCACATCATAACCTGCATCCTTCAATGCATTAAGCGCAGTTTTTCCGTAAGGCTTCAGTGCATAATCATGGCGGTTGCTGGTACGTTTGAACTCACCTTTTTTCTTGCCAAGGTAAGGTCTTGCAATAACACGTCCGACTTTCCACTCATCCCTCATGGTGATATCACGGGCGATCTCACAGCAGCGATACAGTTCATCCAGTCCGAAAGTCTCCTCGTTTCCGCAGATCTGCAATACAGAATCAGCAGATGTGTAAACGATCATATGACCGGTAGCGATTTCTTCCTCAGCCAGTTCATCCAGAATCTCTGTTCCGCTGGAGCTCTTGTTTCCAATTACTTTATGTCCCGTTCTCTTCTCAAGCTCATCGATCAGCTCTTTTGGAAATCCGGTCTCTGTAAAAGTCTTAAACGGTTTTGTGATGTGAAGCCCCATCATTTCCCAGTGTCCTGTCATAGTATCTTTTCCGGTACTGGCTTCTTTTAAAAATGTATAATAACCCATTGGTCGCTCCACTGCTGCAACCTGTTTCAACGGATGAAGATTTGCAATTCCAAGCTTCTGAAGGTTTGGAATCGTAAATTCATCTACATTCTGGGAAATATGTCCCATAGTATCTGTTCCTTCATCCCCGTACTGGGCTGCGTCCGGCATTTCTCCTGCCCCAAAGGAGTCTATTACAATAGTAAATATTCTCTTATATTTCTTCATAATTTTTGTCTCCTTTCTGCTGTCTTACTTATGGATCTTACATATTTACAACAACTTTTGTTACTAATTCCTTGAAGGATTTCGCTACGCGGTCTGCTGTTTCCTGCACTTCTTTATGGTTAAGCTCTTTTTGGGAAATTCCTGCTGCCATATTTGTGATGCAGGAAATTCCACAGATTTCCATTCCCATGTGTCGGGCAGCCATAGCTTCGCATGCGGTGCTCATTCCAACTGCATCTCCACCCCATCTCTGTGCAAGTCTTACTTCTGCAGGAGTCTCATAATTTGGTCCTGTAAACTGTACATAAACACCTTCCTGAAGTTTGATGTCACATTCTTTTGCACATTTGCGGATCACATCCTGCAGACGGCGGCTGTATACCTCACTCATATCCGGAAATCTGGTTCCCAGCTCATCCATGTTCGGTCCTATCAGAGGGCTTGGAACTCCCGTTGTAATGTGATCTGTGATCATCATGAAATCTCCCGGTTTATAGGAAGGATTAGCTCCTCCTGCTGCATTAGTGAGAAGGATTTTTTTCGCACCGAGCATTCCCATAAGACGCGTTGGAAGAACAACATCTGACATTGCGTATCCTTCATAATAATGAACACGTCCCTGCATGATTACAACCGGTGTTTTCTCCACATACCCAAACACAAAACGTCCCTTATGTCCTTTTACAGTAGAAACCGGAAATCCCTCGATGTCCGTATAGTCGATGGTCTGTTCAATCTGAATTCCATCTGCAAAATCTCCAAGTCCGGATCCAAGGATCAGTGCAACTTCTGGTTTGAAATCAATTTTCTTTCTTACGCTTTCCAGGCATGTCATTAATTTTTTATACATGATTACTTCTTCCTTTCTTTTAGGTGTTGTCATTATATTTATGCCTTTTTCATAAAGGCAATTCCTCTGCAATGGTCTTTCCAATGCCCTGCGCGCCTCCCGTCACAATCACTACCTTATTGTTAAACTCCATATAAAATCCTCCCCAAAAATCCGCTTTCTATTTCTGTTGCCACAACATTGTGTATTCTTTTTCACCAGTAGCATCATCGAATCCTTCGCATTGAATATCAAACCCTTCTCTTTGGTAAAAAGAGATGGCTCTGGCATTCTTCTGGTATACGTTTAATCGCAATCTAGCTTTTTTATTCTTGATATACTCTAATAAAAGTTTACCTATACCACATGACTGCATTTCATCAGAAACAAAAATACCTTCCACGTATTCGTTACTTAATCCTACAAATCCTTGAATCATTTTATCATCTTCATACACATAGACTTCCGCTTGTGACATCATTTCTTTCACTAATTCATAATTACTTGTCCAATATTGCTCAGGAATAAAATAATGCGCTTTTAAATTGGTCTTTAACCATATGTCAGCGACTCTATTAATATCTATGTTCTGCATCTTTCTGATCATAACAAATATTCTCCACCAACTTTGATTTCTCTGTAACAACCAATCAGCTATATCGTGAATCTCAACCAGAACCACAACCAAAATCTAATATCCTTGAACCTACCGGAAGCATTTTAGTGAACCGCTCCTGTACAACCGTAAAATCTACCAAACGAGTCCCCTGGACAAACATATCCGCATTTGATTATAATATTCTATTGTTTTGTCCAGGAAGTTTCTCCTCAATCTTAGCTTATTTCATGTACCTTCGGATTTTATCTATCAAAGTGACGTCTGCCGGTAACCAGGCAACACTATTTAACTGATCCTTTGTAAGCCATTTTGCCGCCTCTGCTTCCTTTAATTCAATTCATTGATCACATTCGCATCCATTAATGTAGATCTCCCCCTCGTTTCGTGGTGAGCAAAACAAAATACTCTGCTTTATTATACCTTATGGGAGAGGGTTTGTCATTGAAATCTCCAGGAAGCAAGCGTGGCAAAGACACCCGAAAGTAACGATAGCAACAAAAAAACAGTTCCGGACATACTGAGGTTAATCAGTGTATCTGAACCTGGCTTTTCTATGGTCTTTTCTATGGTCTTTCCAATGAATAGCTGGGCTGGCTTTTCCTTGGAATGGATTATTTAATTGTAAAAAATTCCCGTGAAATGATTTATAAAATAGGTAATTTTACAAAGTCTATTACTTGTTGTTAATTCATAATTTATGTATAATAAAATTCATATAAGAAATACACGCTCAGCATGCGGCCTGGAACATAAATAATCCGCAAGTTTAGCGATATACGAGGAGGAAATTCTCATGGGTAAACAATCCACCAGGGAAAACAAAACAATTTACCAGCTTTGCCGAGAAGCGGCAGGACTTACAAGAGCAGAAGCCAGTGAAAGAATGGATGCTGTCTCTGATTCAAAAATTGAAAAATTTGAATATGAAACACAAGAACCTACGCCTTATGATATCCTCCAGATGGCAGATGCCTATAAAAGACCAGATCTTTGCAATTATTATTGCTCTCACAAATGCGAAATCGGCTATCGTTATGTTCCAGAAATAGAAATGACCGATCTGTCAAATATCATTTTGGAGACAATTGCCAGTTTAAATGAAATCAACCCTCTTACCGGTCGTCTGATCCAGATTGCCCGTGACGGTAAGATCAGCGATGATGAAATGAAAGATTTTGCTTATATCAGTAAAAAACTTGATGAAATTTCTTTAGCCATAGACTCCTTGAATCTTTGGGTAGATAAAACAGCTGGAGAACAAGGGCTCAATCTTGAACTCTTAAATGCCGAAAAAGAAAAATTAAAATAATCCATAACACCACGAAAGGATTACGACTATAGAATAACACCAACCACAGTCAGTGTCTTTAAAGTTGAATTAATCTATAGAAACTGCTATCATATTTTTATCAGAATTTTCCAAGTAAAGGAGGACATGAATGGATCATGAACGTAATGCCAATTTCCGAAATCATCGAAAAAGTAACCATGATTTGCAAAAAAAATAACGTAAAGCGCCTTGATTTATTCGGTTCCTTCGCCACAGGCACTGCGACCCCCACCAGTGATATTGATTTTGTAGTATACGGCTGTGATAATCTAATGCAGTTAGAAGATGATCTTCAGCAGATTGAAACGCTAAGGAAAATTGATATTTTTGACTTTGACAGTATAAAAAATGAGTATTTATTGGAGGATATAAAAAAATATGGAAAACAAATTTATTAACCGCTATAACACTTTCTGTAAAAGTCTCTCCAATCTTGCAAAAAGCAAAACAGCCGACCCCAAGACCGATTTTGTTCTCGAAGGAACTGTTCTCAATTTCAGTCTTACTTTCGACATCTCCTGGAAAGTTATGAAAGATATTCTGATCAAAAAAATGGGAATTCTTGATTTTGCAGTTGGCTCTCCACGCGAAACTCTGCAGCAGGCATTTACCAATGGTATTATTGATGATGACACCTGGCTGCAAATGCTGAAATCCAGAAATCATTTGTCTCATGATTACGATGGTACTTTCGCCGCAGAGAAATTTCAGGACATTATAAATATTTATTATCCTCTTTTTGAAAAATTCAAAAACGATGTTGCGAAATACTATAAACAGTAAATCAACACCAGTGAAACATTTTTCACATTTACCACTCTTCACATTTAATATCACTTATCTGCTCGATTGGAATAACCGTTTGATCCGTCATAATGATGGTATGCTCGTATTCGTCTATCTTTTTTACAATACCAGAGCACGTAACATAGGAGCCGCCTGCTTTTTTTGCATCGGGAATAAAATAAGTTATCGATATTTTCTGTTCTATACCGATATTATTTCTGATTATATTGATTTTTTCATTCAGCTGAGCAATCGCTTCCTCGCTCAGTTCCAATCTTTCATCGGTTAATCTTGCCGTTTCCTTTATCGCAGCATCATGTCCGGTCAGGGCTGCAAAAGGAGCAAATTGCGCTGCCCGATCCCGAAGTGGCATTTGCGGATGATTCTTAGAGACCGGATGCGGTAAATTAATGATATCGTCATAAGAATTATTTTTCATCCTCTTTCAACTCCTTTACGCCTTATGACCGCCAATCTGTTCATTTCTGTCCCTGGCGGTTGCACCTTCCTGAAGATTCATCCCCTTCAGTACAGCGTTTTTTCCAAATTTCTTTTTGATACTGAGCATTGCTTCCTGCATACGTTTTTCGCGATCCAGCGCAGCCTCTTCCTCTTCCTGCTTTTTCCTTTGCGCCTCATAATCCGTAAAAAGATCCAGCTGCTCATATACTTCTTCTTTCTTGACAGAACTTTCATCCACAAGCCTGTTCGCTGTGATATTGATTCTTCTGACAAGCAGGTTTCTGTCAACGATCCTGTCATATAACTCTATTACTGCATCCGTTATCATCTTGGTTGAGGAAGTCTGCCGTTTCAGATTGGTCGTTCCATGTGCATGTTTCGGAATTCTTCTTCCATAACGGTCGATCGTAACCTCTCCATGATACTGCTTTCTCCTGTCGGCATTGTTCAGATTCTCAATATCATAACCAACCGTCAACACGATCTGATCCGTTACAAGCTTCTTATCCACCAAATCCAAAACCATCTGGTCCGTCATCTCCTTAACGACTAATTTTGCTTTTTCAAAATCATAAGGGCAATGAAGTACCTGCCCGGAACAAACACTGTTCGTTTCCGGCTTATAAGCCTTGACCATTTCCATGGTACAGGACTCATATCCCCAGGCATGGTCAATCAGCAGCTCTGCATTAACACCAAACAACCTATATAACAGGTCTTCATTATATAACTCATTTTCTTTTCCGATGGAACATCTGGCAATATCTCCCATTGTATAAAGCCCGTATTCTTCCAGCTTCTTTGCATATCCTTTTCCTACTCTCCAAAAATCAGTAAGTGGTCTGTGACCCCAGAGTTTCCTTCGGTATGACATTTCATCCAGTTCTGCAATTCGTACACCATCTTTATCTGCTTTAATGTGCTTCGCCACGATATCCATCGCAATCTTACACAGATACATATTCGTTCCGATTCCAGCAGTTGCCGTTATACCTGTCGTTTTCAGCACATCCTGTATCATGGTCATTGCAAGTTCTCTTGCTGTCATATTATAAGTATGCAGATAATCCGTTACATCCATAAATACTTCGTCGATCGAATACGGGAAAATATCTTCCGGCGCAATATATTTCAGATAAATGCTGTAAATTCTGGTGCTGTATTCCAGATAGAGAGCCATCCGGGGAGGCGCAACAATATAATCAATCTCCAGTGCCGGATTGGTATCTAATTCTGTGCTGTCATCAGAAGCTCCGATAAAAGCTCTGTTCGGCGCTTTCCACCTGCGGGCGCTGTTGGCTTCTTTTACTTTTTGAACAACCTCAAATAAACGAGCCCTTCCGGGTATCCCATAACACTTTAAAGCTGGCGATACCGCAAGACAGATTGTTTTTTCTGTTCTGCTTTTATCCGCAACCACAAGATTGGTCGTCATAGGATCCCTATTTCGTTCTTTACATTCCACAGACGCATAGAATGACTTAAGATCGATTGCGATATAGGTTCTTTTCTTTTCCATCATTCTACACCTCCCGATTCTCCTGTGTTTCGTTTCTAATTCTTATTTATCCTGACCGGAAATCTTTCTCATCGCAACAATCCGTTCAAGGATTTCCTGCCTGAATTCTTCTACATCATTCGTCCGCTTGCGCACACCTGCTGCTGCAGCATGTCCACCTCCGCCAAATGCCTGCAGAAGTTCATTTACATTGATCCATTTTCCATCAGACCGAAAGGAACAACGCCAGCGATTTTCTTCTTCCTCATACATGGTAAAATATCCTGTTTCTTACTTCCACGCCTTCCAGATATCCGGCTGATATCCAAGAGTGGATTGTTTTCCATTACGGACAACCGGTGTCTTAATCACCTGCGGGTTTTCCAGCACCTTCTTAAGTTTATCTTCCTCTGCAATGTACTTAATGAGCGCAAGCAAATCCTTATCCTTGCCCTCCCAGTTGATCATATTTTCCAGTCCACCATTTGCCTGGGCAACCGAATTGAATTCGCCCTTGCTCATGCCCTTTTCTTTCATATCAATAAACTGAAACTTGATCCCACGTTCCTTAAAGAAACGTTCTGCTTTCTTTGTATCATTGCACTTCTTTGTTCCAAAAATCTGTACGTTCAAATCAATTCTCCTTATCCATTGCCATATGTATCATTTTCTCAAAGGATTCTCTAAAATGCTCATCATCCTCCGATGTTCGTTTTCGTGGTCCTCTTAAGTGCTTCTTGCCGGATGCCCTTCGTGCTTTCTTATTCAGATGCCGCTCCATAAGCATCTGGTCAATATTTTCATTGGTATACCATTTCCCAGATTGATGAATCGCATACGCATTTTTTCCAAGTGCCATTGCCGCAACTCCATAATCCTGTGATACAACAATATCGCCCCTATGGCAAATGCTGATCAGTTTATAATCCACGGCATCTGCTCCGGCTCCAACTACGATCACTTCACTGTAATCAGATGATAACACATGATTGGTATCACACAATAACGTTACCGGAATACTGTGCTCTTTTGCAACTTTTTCAACAATACCGACTACCGGGCAGGCATCTGCATCAACAAAAATCTGCATATCTTCTCCCTCAATTACACATAAATGGCGTACGAACCTCGATTAGATTACCACTCGGATCATACAGCCTTACAAGCTTCTGCCCACCTGCAAGTTCTGTCAGTTCAGTGGCATATCGGACGAAATACTTACCGGATTCATATTTTGCAAGCAAGCCATCTATGTCAAAATCCTCGAAATACAGTTCCATCCTGTTATTAAATGGCGTAGAAGTTTCATTCAATGTTTTCCCCCATACGTCGGCATCCTGCAAAACAAGTCCCTCCGATAAGATCACATTACCTTCATTCTTAAGAATCACTTGCAGTCCAAATAAGTCCCTATAAAACTCTATGGATTTTTCTATATCATCCACCACGATCAGTACGTTTTTCAGCATATCCGTCACCTCACAATCCGCTTTGAGTCAAGCGAATATTCGCAATCCGCATGCGGTTAAATAATCTTTCCAGACAAATGATCAATTTCATGCTGGCAGATCTGTGCTGTCCATCCTGACAATTTCTGGCGCTGTTTTTTCCATTTGAAGTCATAATACTCTACTTCTATTTCCTGGTACCTGGTCGTCTTACGAACACCATCCAGCGACAGACAGCCTTCTTCTGTCTCATACATGTCACGTTTTGAAACAATCACCGGATTGAACATCACAACATTTATGAATCCCATATTCACAATGATGATATTCTTCTTTACACCAATCATGTTCGCCGCCATACCAACACAACGTTCTCTGTTCGCCTGCAGCGTATCCTGCAGATCCTTTCCAACCTGGATATCTGCTTTCGTGGCTGGTTCGGATGGCTGACCTAAAAAGAAAACATCTCTTACTATTTGTTTTACCATTTACTTTCTCCTGTACTCTAATTCTTATCTATCTTGACCAGAAATCTTTCTCGTCATAACAATTCGCTCAAATATTTCCTGTTCCTCTTTCATTGTTCCAATATTTTATTATCTAACACCACTTTACAACTTTTTCATAAAAAAATATCGTACAGGACTTTCTGATGTATAATGAATTTGACCCAAAACATTACAAAGGAAAGTGACCTTGTACGACAAAAACATTATACAACGAAAAAACACTGATTGGTAGACTTCATCAATATTTTTTGATTTATTTTGAAACTTTTTTTGTTCCGACAGCAGATACCTTATTTCTGCTGATATTATCCATACTGACCTTGTGTTATAACCTTTCATCTGCCAGTCCTCCTTGGATTTTTCTTCTTTTTTGATGTTATCATCTTACAATAAATGGCTGTGTGAAAATCCCGACAACCAACTGGTTCTATGGCGGGGATAATTGGGTCCTATGGCAGATTAAACGCTGATTAAAGGCCTTTAATTGCCAACTAAACTACGAAGAATTCCAAAATCATGTTGCAGATTTGGAGGCTTCCATTCATGCCACCGATAATAAGATTCAGCAAACGAGGCTGGCAATTCAAAATCAACAAGTAATTCAGAAACACTGTGAAGTCTATCGGACCTGTCGTGACATCATACGTGCTCAGAATTTGGTATTCACAAACTTCCGTCGGCTGAAAAACTGCAGCGCCAACAGATGGAACTGGAAGAAGAACTGTCCTCAGCAAAAAAAGAAAAGCAGGATCTCCAGAAGCAACAGAATACCCTGCATATAATTGAAAAAAATTTTGATGCTATGATCCGCAAAGCTGGTATCAAGGTTCCGGAGAAAGCGCCTTCACCAAGAATCTTGAGCTCTTAAATGCCAAAAAAGAAAAATTAAAATAAGCCATAACGCAACGAAAGGCAATGAACCATTTCTGACTCATTGCCTTTTCCTTTACATACGCTGTAATTGATTGACGATACTTTCTGTTCTTCGAATAGCTTCTTCTACCTGTCTTTGTGCATTATTGATTCGATCCTGGACCACCCAGTCCACAACAAATCCATCAAAAAAATAATCCGCAAAAGAAAGAAAATCTCCAGTATCGATATTCAAGTTACATACCATATTTACATCATTTAATTCTCTACTGAAATTACGAAGATCATACTTTGCCTGTTCCATATTCCGTTTGGCCTGATCAATTCTAGAATGTTTTAGCATCGTAGTGAAAAAACCTCCGCCAAACATATCTACCAGTCCCCAGTTCTTTGCACTGTTTAAATTTTCTTTTGCTGCCTGAAGACTGTTCAAAGCTCTACGTCCAGCTTCAATTGCTTCTCTTTTTTCTTTTTCAATATCATATCCCATTCGTTTTCTCCTCCTGATCGATTATGAATGTGACGTCACCAATGCTATAATGCCACCGACAATCAACAATGGAAAAGCAATGTACATCAGTCCACCTACAACCATACCAATCAATATCACCGGGAAGAAAATAACTGTGCAAAGTAATTTCATAATTCCCCAGGATGCTCTTAACCCAAAAACAAAAAATTTTCCAACAAACCAAATCATACAAATTGCAAATAATAACGATAACATTTTTTTACTCCTTCTGAAACTCATTCTGATATGTGTCTTTCATTTTTTCTGTTCTTTTTCTGCTAAATATTCAGATGTGTTCTTTATGCCAAGCTTATTACTGAATGCCGGATTTTTCTCCATCTTTTCTATTATCCGGATTAATCGAACTCTCTGTGCCGCTTCCATCTGATCACCCCATTTATATTCTGTTTTTTTGCTGATATTGTCACTATAACAAATTTATTTTTCATAATACACATCCACCATGAGGAATTGCATCTTTATATTTCTCGAATTTTGAGAATTCTGTCTTTATATTTCTCTGCACGAATTGTTTCCTATCTATGCTGCCTCTTTTATAATAAGCATATCCGAGCAACATCATAAATTATTATTAAAAGGGAGATTATGCTATGCGAATTGAAAACTTGCAAAATGAAAACAGAAAATATGCGAAAAGTATCGAAAACTTCCATGTGCTTGAATATGTGCAGGATTCCAGCGTTTCACCTATGAATGCAATGAATGAGTATTTCATGAGTAAAATGAATGTCAGAAGAAGACAGGTTGTTATTGATATTGATAAAGACCATTCAGCTGTTATCCAGGCTGGTGCCATGCAATGGATGGGTGGTAATGTACAAGCCACATCTGGTGTAAAAGGTATCGGAGATTTCCTCGGAAAGGCATTCAAGGGTGCGGTTACAAAAGAAACCGCAGTTAAACCGGAATATGTTGGTGAAGGCTGTCTGGTATTAGAACCGACATACAAATATATTATCCTTGCAGACATTGGCAAATGGGGACCAGCCGGAATGACAATTGAAGATGGCATGTTCCTGGCTTGTGATGCAAATGTAAAAAGTAAAGTTGTGGCCAGAAAGAACCTTTCATCAGCAGTATTAGGTAGCGAAGGTCTGTTTAATCTGAGTTTGCAGGGAAATGGTGTAGCTGCACTGGAGTCTAATGTTCCCGAAGATGAATTGATTGAAGTCATATTGGAAAATGATGAACTGAAAATTGATGGAAACCTTGCTGTATGCTGGTCATCAAATCTTGAATTTACCGTAGAAAGATCTACAAAAACACTTGTCGGATCTGCAGTTAGCGGAGAGGGTCTGGTAAATGTTTATCGTGGAACAGGACGGGTACTGATGTGTCCGGTCGCACCGACAACTTCCTTGTTTGAGTCCACTAACACCATGGCAGCTAAAGCTGCTGCTAAATCCAGCAATACATTTGGAAAATAAGTGTAAAATACATTCTCTTGTAACCAACAAACGCCGATATAGGATTATAAAAATCCTGCATCGGCGTTATTAATTGTGACCATTTTATTTTCTTTATTCAGATGAACTGCTTATCATCCATGCAAATTTTTAATTCTTTTCAATTCCATCTGGCATATGATCTTTCTCAGTTATTTTTCGAATGACCCGGCATGGATTTCCAACTGCCAAACTATACGGCGGAATATCTTTTGTTACAACACTCCCTGCACCAATTACACACCCTTCTCCTATGGTGACACCACCGCAAACAACCACATTGGATGCCAGCCAGCAATTATCCTTTATAGTTATTGGCTTCGCATATTCAAGATTATAAAAACTTCCATCTTCTCTTTTCCTAATATTGCGTTCTTCAGGTAATAATGGATGCATAGGAGTTGCCAATGTAACATTTGGACCAATCATCACATTATCGCCTATATGTATTTCACATACATCTAAACATGTAAAGTTAAAATTAGCAGAGCTGAATCTTCCAAAGAACGTATTACATCCGTAATCAAAATAAACAGGCGCCTGTAAATAGGGGAGTTCCTCTGTTGCTGGCAATAATTCCCTCAATATCTGTGCTTGTTCTTCTTGATCATCTTCATCTGTCGAATTGTATTTTCTTGCTAATTTACGTGCATTCACGCGTAATTGCTCCAATTCTTTATCCGTTGGATCGTACAACTCTCCACTTAGCATTTTTTCTCTTTCAGTCATTTCCGATAACCTCCAAATTCAAAGTTATAAATATCAGTTTCCCCATTCTCTCATGGTCTGCAATATTTTATCTAATACTTTTGCACTTTCCGTCATCAAATACGGACATAGCCATAACCATATTATCTACTTTTAGATCACCGGAAAAAATATCCATCGCAGAAGGTATCTGTTTAAAATTAATTTCAACAATTTCTTCATAGTTCTCTTCTGCAAATCTTTCAACTATATATGTTTTTCCTGTTTGTCTGGCTCCCTGAATTACAAGACATTTTTTGTTTTTTGAATCTACCCATTTTTTATGTAATGCGTCACTTTTCTTTTTAACATAAAACATCTCCTGTTACCAAATAATATTTTTATCAAGAACAACTTTGTAACATTTTTAATTACTATATTTCTTTTATCATCAACATTTTAGAATATTATATCATTGATCAATATATATTAAAAGATTTTTTCCATTTCATACAATCTCTTCTGAAGCTCCGGTTCAAAGAAATTCTACATTCCTTCATTAAAGCTTATGAAAGGCTTCTCCATATCTTCAGTTGTGAAAATCAGGGCATTTTCATTACTTTTCTTAACCGCACAGTCTGTGAAATTTTTAAATTCCTTATCAGTGACCGGCTGCTGCATATGCTTAACATCAAACAATACTTCTGTGTCAACCAGACTGTTTCCTATTCAGGGTTTATTTGAACTCCAATATTAATATTACCATCCGTGAATAATATTATTTCATTTTTCATCAATAAGACCTTACACATTCTACCCTATCACACTCGCACCAAATGGCATGAAAGAGAGTCTTGCCATCTTGAAGAACTGCTTTCCAAATGGAATTCCAACTATCGTAATGCACCAAATACAACCCACTATCAGGTTTCCAAGTGCCATTTCCCATCCAAAAAATATAATCCATATAAGATTTACCAGAAATGAAAACATGCCATTTCCATACACGATTTCTTTTCCAAACGGCCAAAATGCCAAGGTTGCAAATTTAAAGCATTGCAGACCTACCGGAATTCCAATAATTGTAATACACCATATGCAACCTGCAAAAATCCATGCCAGTCCGCCCAGTAATCCTCCAAATATAAACCAAAGGATATTACCTATAGTTCTCATGACAACATCTCCTCATCCAATGTCTAATATTCTTTTGCAATTTCCTCTGTTATCTCATATATCTCTTTGAATTTTTCTAAGTCCTCTGGAGATCTGATCAGCATGATTTCTTCAATTTTTCCGGTCCGTATGTCTTTGAATCCTGCTACTTCTTCTCCGGTACAAATGCTTGCACGAATAACTGGTTTCATATGTTCTCGGTCATATGTTTTTTTCACGATTTTCTTTTTGAATAATCCCATGCTACCTCCCCATCTCCGAATATCTTCGACAACAAGATCAACTATTTAATTTCTGGAACATTTTTCTGCATCGATTGCCAGTACAAACATCAACGCATCCAACGCATTTCCTGGATCCTGTACATCAATGACATAAGTATCTGACATATGAAACAGTTCTTTATTGACCCGTGCAATTAAATAACCACTTTGATCAAGAATGCTATAATCCCATTCCATAATTGTTCCATCAATATGCCATCCATTGTAATCAATATTATAATGTGGCGTCAGGAATGAGAATTCTTTGCTCAGGCATCCGATATAACTGCCGTTTTTATAAATTTCAAATTTAGGAAGAAAAGTAAGTACTTTCTGAACAACCATTCCTACTTCATTTCCATAGGCATCATAAATTACAAGTTTATGTCCCCAGGACAACTGACCTTTTACTACATAAACAGTGTTGCCTGCTTCATCATAGATATCATAGCTGTCAAACCATGAAAATAGCCTTTGTTTAAACAATAACTTCATAACTTTTCACCGCTCTCTCCAACAGATATAATTGGTTCTTTATAAGTATCATAATACCATGCCGGAACACCTTAAAAAATATCTAAATCGAAGAATTAACCCATCTTATTTCACTGATTATGATAAAACACATATTACCAGCTATAAATCTCTACTTGTTCACAAAAAGATATAAAAAAGACCATCTACTGCTTGTTTACGGTAAATGATCTTTTCATTGCAATATTTAATTAAATATTATACTGAGCCGATTGTTCACGTATCAATTTACATGTTTCTCATTGTATTGCTCGCCCTATTATAAATACAATTTGTTTTCCTTCCTACTGGAACAAACCTTCTTCATTTTCAGTCCAGCGATAAAACTGACAAGCTTACTGTAATTTCTTGCCTTCTTCGGACAGACTGCTACACAGTGCATACAAGAAATACACTTATCCTTATCGGTCATCTTCGGATTGTCCAACGGAATGGCACCTGCCGGGCATTCTTTTGCGCACAGACCGCAGGAAGTGCATTTTCCATTTGCAACAGGTTTGAGTGGAACACCACCATATTCTCGATATGGTCTGTTTCCCGGAAATGCAGGTGCCCTTTGTGCTTCGCTGTTTTGCATAATCTTTGCGGCAAATTCCAGCAATTCCTTTTCATCCTGCTGATCCGGGCGTCCGGTTCCAAATTGGTGCATCAGGGAATGCTCTGCGACTGCCTCCATTCCTGCGATACATACAAATCCTGATGCCGCCAGAACATCCTGTAGTTCCAATAGAGTATCATCAATCATACGGTTTCCAAATACTGCCACAAGAATTGCTTTCGTACCATCTGCCTTTACTTTGCGGAACATATCCGTTACAACTGATGGAATGCGTCCACCGTAAGACGGTACAGCAACCAAACATAGGTCCTTTTTTTCAAATTTCACCTTCATGAGTTTATCTGGTTCTTTAATTAGGTCGATTTCTTCAGCATCCAGCTTCGTCCCTTTCGCAACAATATCTGCTACTTTCTCTGTACCTCCTGTCGGGCTGAAAAATATGTTATAAAATCTCATAATGATCCTCCTACTGATTCCGATTTGTTTATTGTCCTTTTATAACGGTTGACCAATTGTTTTCAATAGTCTTTATATGTTTGAAAGGAATTCTTCTATCAAACTATTTATCATCTCCGGTTTATCTGTATTAGAATTATGACCGGCCCCTTCAATCCACTTTAAAGGAATTTTCGCTTTTCGATGCCATTCTCTGTTATACCTTATGCATGAACCGGCATGATCCTTTGTACCACATATCAACAGGGAAGGACATTTGATTTCATATGGCAGATTCTTTTCCATTGCCTCTGCCAGAATACGAAATCCATACCCGGCAATTTGTGCATAACGATGCTGATCACCATCATAGACCAGCATCATTTCCTTCATCAGGTTTCTGCCATAATTAGAAGTTGCAACTCCCTTTGTTCCGGATTTCAAAAGCAACTTCCATGGGTAATGTGCATATACTGGTTCCATTCTTTTCAGAAGCCAGATCTCCACTGCTGTCACATAGTTTCTCTGGAGCGGTGCTGAATCAATGGAAATAAAACCTGCCAGCCGGTCAGGATACAATTGTGCATAAGCCTGGCCTACATATCCTCCCATTGATTGACCGATTATAATTGGTTTTATGATTTCTTCTTTTTCAAGAATCCCATTCAGCCATTTTGCCTTATCAAACAAGTCAAAATCAAACCGGAACGGCCAGGAAGAGGCATGAGCCGGTGCATCCCATACAATAATATTATATTTTCCATCGAAGTACGCAACCTGTTTATCAAACAGTCTATGGTCAGCAGTCAGCCCCGGAAGAAATACAAGCGTCGTTGTATCCAAACTCAGAATACTTGACCAATAGTGAATTGTTCCGCAAGGAGTTTGATATGTACTTTCCTTCAACAAATCCACCTCCGCAATTTTCATTTTTCTCAGTTACACAACCTGAAAAATTTTAACTATTTTCATATTGGTTTTTTATATCAAATACATTCTGCTACATCTCATCCGGTTTTTGACCATCGTGGGCTTTCCATTGACACTCCGTCAATTTCATATCTGTAAATACCGCTTTAAACGATGAATCTTCCGGACTGCATGCATAAATTCCAAATTTGATCTTTCCTGCACCAGCCCACATATGACAAATCCTCATTTGCTTAAACCGTATGCCATCCTCAGAACATTCAATGCAATAATCATCTTCACGTCTACTGAGACGATACCACATAGATTTAATCTCTGCATCAATTTCCGTAGTTGCCCAATCTGAATATCCATTGTTTGTCACAACACTTCCCAGGTGCTGAAAATTGTCATTCTCATATTCTATAGAACCTTTCAACCAATTCTCACTGTCAAGATACATAACCACACCGCACTGATCAAAGCGATGATGGCTTTCCTTAAAATCTGTTTTCACCATAAATGAAAAAAACTTTTCCTCTGTTTCTATCTGCAAAACCGGAGCATTATCATTGCGGAAATGATAGTAAGTTCTTTGCCACAAATCAGTTCCAGGCTGTGTGATAATCTCAATTTTGTCATCTGTCAGCGTGTAATCATCAGGTTCTCTCGTCCACTTAAAATCTTTTATATTCATCTCATTATCCCTCCAAATTCCGATTTCACGACATCATTTCTAATACAGATTTTACCGTACTTTTTAATCTCAGTCCATCCTTTATACCCAGGCGATAAAAAAACTCTTCTATCTCTGCTCCGCTGGCAAATATTTCATCACAATACTTCGTAAGCACTTCCTCTTGTTCCGGAGACAGTGTTTCCAAAAGCTTCTGGTATTCCTTCTCTATATTTTCATTAAATGGCTGTTATCTTGATTTGATTTCCATTCAGAATATGCTTTGCTCATACGATTGGAGAACATCTTATCAACAGACTCCTCTACGTCTTTTGACATCTTTGAGGGAGACTCTTGCTTTTGAACTTTTTCGTTCTTCGCTTTTTCAAGTGTTGACTCGTCAATATAGTGAATAATTTCTCTCAGATTTGCCTTCATAGATTGCAGGTATCCTCTCATCAGCACTGCCAGTTTCTCACTTCTGACTCCAATGCCAGGACAAATGCTCCTGCAGCCAATACGCCTACCAACATGAATTCAACGATTCCCAGAATAATATAATTCATGTACTGCGTGCGGTACCAAATGATGGTGCACACAAAGTCAGCCTCATTGATGCGCCTTCCATCGGACTTTGCTTCCGCAGTTTCCTTCACTATCCCTTCTCTGGAATCTGTTTCTACAAGTCCCTTTCGGGTCATCTTTTTGACCGCATGTCTTTTCGCCTTAAATTCCTCCAATCGCTTTCACCTCCTTTCTCCCCAAATGGATAAAAAAATAAGGCCATCTATCGTGGATAACGGTAGACGACCTCAAGTTATATACTTCTTTATGATGTTATTACTTTGTATTTGTGTTTTAATGCTTTTGACAGTGCAACATTTGTAAATGGAACAATCTGATCATTTTGCAAGCGGCCAAGGACAATACCCGGATCTCTGTCAATTCTTTCAGCAAATCTGCGGATAGCATTTTCGCTAAACTCATTCATCCTAACGAAAGCCTCATATTCTCCTGGAGGGATCAATTTGTCTTCCGCATATTTATCTGCTGCATCCTCCTGTCCAGCGTGCTCATTTTCAAACGTAATTCCATAATCACCATTAATAATATGGCCAATCTCATGGAACAGAGTAAACCAAAATGTATCTGAATAGAAACGTCTGTCATTCACCATCAGCATTACATTCTGCCCAATCTTCTTGGTTGCACCATTTATTCCTGAACCCGGAAGATTTGGAAGTATTACGAATATTACTCCCGCATCTTCAAAGGCCTTCCTAATCAGTGGATAAAAATCACCATGCTGTGTTGTTAATGTCAATGCATAATCAACAGCTTTTTCAAACTTCTTTTTTTCAAACTTAGGTGCTTCTATCTTCAGTGCCTGATTAATTGCGATCTGAACCATTGCATTTGCTCTGGCAGTATTAGCCTCTTTCATATCCTCAGATGCACTTCGGAAACTAACTGCCATATTTTGCTTTGTAAAAACAGATAATGATGCAACATTTAAAAATTCACGTAGGCACTTAATCTGCTCATTTGTTTTTCTCGGAAGATCAGGCAATCCAAAATTCTCTCTGAAATATGTGTACTGAAAGTACTTGAAAATTCTTCTTTCCTGCTCTAATTCCTTGGATGATTCAAACTCAGCAATCAAAGCGTCATAGCTCTTCTGAAGATTCAGCCAGTAGTCAACACTAGTCCCTAACATTCGAGATAATTTCATGGCTATATCGATTGATAAGCTTTGCTCCCCACGTACCAGAATACTTAAATTCTTTGGCGTGGTATCTAATCGTTTTGCAAAATCTTTCTGAGAAAGTCCACTTTCTTCAATGATTTCTTTGATATAGTATCCAGGATGAAAAGCAATCTTATCATTATATTCAATATAATTACTCATAATGGTTACTTACCTCCTTTACTTCAACAATTCTAACCACACCAGCAATTTCATCAATATTACAAGGATCATAAGGTTCTTCATTCTCATCTAATGGCTGAATAATAATACGCCATGGATCTCTTCTCGTTTTTACATCTATAGCAAAAAATCCATCCATATTGCCACTCAACTTATGAAAATGAAACGTCGGCATCATTACTATATCCTTAATTACACTCGCCTGCTGCATAGCATTTATTCGGGCAAATAGGCTGGTTGCTAATGCAGCATTCCCGCCAAACAATTTTTTTGCAGTTTTTAAATCGGTACATTGTTTCTGAACTTTGCTGTTATTGTATAGTAGCTGCACGTTTGCCCTCCTTTTTAAATTACCCGTTGGGTAATCTAAATATACCATCAGGAGAGGCTCTAGTCAATAATTCACACACTCTTTTCACAATTATTCTTCCATATGGAATTGCTTGAATCCATATGTATGAATTTGCTTCTTCACACTGCGATGATTTCAAAAATCTCCGCGATGATGAGGATATTGTTATCAATAGGGAGTGGATCCTTAACAAACTTACCGAAGAAGAAAATTAATAATATATTTGGTGGCTACACCCCCAAGCCCCTGTAGAATAAATAACGCCAGTACTGGATATCAAAAATCCCGCACCGGCGTTATTTATTAAAATATTTTGTTTTTTAATCTTCAACACTCTCTACTGAAACTTCTTTTTTCTTCCTACTTTTACTAGAAATCATCTTGTGTCCTGTATAAATAGCCATAATCATGCAAAGCAAAGAACTTGTTGCAAAGTACTTATGGCCTTCTTTTGATCCCTTGCTCCGTACTTCCCCATTTTACTGATTCAGCCATACATCATTTTTGCTCATACTATTTTCTCCATATTATTTTTCAAACTCTGGTTTCCAGTTTGCAAACTGTACAAGCTGTTCATCCGTGCGGTGATAATATCTTTCATTCTTGTCCAGCTTTGCAATCTGTTCCATTTCTTCATCTGTTAATGCAAAATCAAAGATATCCATATTGTCCTTAATGTGTTCTGCATTTTTACTTCCAGGAATTACAACAAATCCCATCTGAGTATGCCAACGGAGAATAACCTGTGCAGGTGTTTTTCCATATTTTTTGCCAAGTCCTGCAAATACCAACTCATTCATTAATGCTGTATCTCCATGTCCCAGCGGATACCAGCTCATAAGCTTAATTCCATATTTGTCTAAAGTTACACGAAGTTCTTTCTGTGTGAAATATGGATGTGCTTCCACCTGAATAAACTGAGGTACAATTTCCCACTTTGTTTCCAACTCTTCCATATATTTTCCTTCAAAATTCGAGATACCAATGGATTTTGCTTTGCCCTCTCTATACGCTTTTTCAAGCATTCTGTATCCGGTAAGCCAGTTGCCTGCAGGCTGGTGTATATAAAGTAAATCCACATAATCAACACCAAGTCTTTCTAGAGTTTCTTCTACAGTATTCTCATTTTCATATTCACTAGCCCATATTTTTGTTGATAGAAATATATTTTTTCTGTCAATTCCACTATCCTTGATTGCTCTTCCAACTGCACGCTCATTTACATAAGCATTTGCTGTATCAATTAGGGAATATCCCATTTTTAATGCCTCTAATGTACTTGTGTAGGCATCCTCTGGTGATAACATAAAAGTTCCTAGTCCAAGCATTGGACATTCCAAATTGTTATTCAACTTCATATTTTCCATCTTTTTAGTCCTCCTGAAATTTTTCTTTATCAAGCATTTTTATTACTTTTGCCGGATTTCCAACTGCTACTGCATAATCCGGTACATCCTTTGTCACTACAGATCCAGCTCCCACAATTGCGTGTCTTCCGATACATACTCCCGGAAGTATCGTAGCTCCAGCTCCTACCCAGGCATATTCTCTTATCAGAACAGGCTTACAAGTCAGAGTACACAAATCATATGGATCATGATTATTGGAAATAAGCTGTACATTTGCAGCAATCATAGCATTGTCTTCAATCGTTATTCCACCTCTTGCCATTGCAAGAAGGTTAGAATTGATAAATACATTCCTGCCAATCTTTACGCTTCCAACACATGCTCCATTAAGCGGTGGTGATATCATACTCCCATCTCCTAGGTTATTTCCAAACAATTCCTTTAATAAATGATTATATTCATCAGTAAAAGGCATTGTATGATTAATCTGAAATAATATTTTTGTCTGACGTTGCCCTTCTGTACTTTCTTTTATTGACGCAGTTCTTACATCAACACGTATTTCCTTGCATTCCATTTTTCTAACCTCTATTTCTGTATCCATCTTTCAAGTACATCTTTCGCTTGATCTACGCTGCTTCCATGTATCGCAATGCCTTTCTCAATCACTGCACCTTTTGCACTTTTTTTAATATCACTCTCCGTATTTGACAATCCGCTTCCTTCATGCGTACAGAATGGATGAATTTTCTTTCCTGTAAAATCATAACTTTCCAGAAAAGTATATACAGCCATTGGCATGGTTCCCCAGTAATTCGGGTATCCAAGATAAATCTCGTCATATTGATCTATATCCTGTGGCAGATTTAGTATCTCTGGTCGTTTTCCTGTCTGTTTATCCTCTTTTGCCTGTGCAATGCAGGTATTATAATCAGCGGCATAGGGAATCTTTTGCTCGATTTTGAAAAGGTCTGCTCCTGTCATATCAGCTATCATTTTTGCAGCTTTCTCAGTATTGCCAATCTGAATATATTTCATAGAACCGCCAAAATAATTTTCATCTGCTCTTGAATAAAATGCTACCAGCTTTGCCATTTGTACTATTCCTCCTTTGTCCATACCAGTTTTCCTGTTTTCACTGCTTCTTCATACCGTGATATCTTATAAGAAAGCCTGTCCATAGTTTCCTCTATCTGCTCTTTTTGCTTCTGAAGAATATCCATCTGCTCATTCAACAACTCAAGTCTCGCAGGTATTGTAGAATCTCCCGCCCTAAATAGCCTTTGATATTCAATCAGACTTTCTATGGGAAGTCCTGCATTTCTCATACATACTGCAAGCTCAACCCATCTAAGATCTTCTTCCTGGTAATCCCGAATTCCTCCGGATGTTCTTGTAACTTTAGGAATCACATTAACCCTCTCATAATAACGGAGGGTATCCTGTGAAATACCATATTTTTCTGACACTTCTTTTATTGTCATATTCTTCCTCCACAATTTAAAGAAGATTTTTCACACTCTGTATCCATTCATCAATTTGTTCCTGAGGTGTCTCCAGATTACTTCCACCTGTAGAATCAAACTGTATCTGCATATCGCAAACCACATTTGCGCCTTTGCAGGCTGCTTTCATATCCTTTATTACATGCCCTGACCAGCCACCATTTGTCATAAAAGGTACTACTGTCTTTCCGGTAAAATCCTGTTGGTGCAGAAATGTTTTTACAGCCGGAGCCATTGTGTACCACCATGTAGGTGTCCCAACTGCGATGACATCATAATCTGCAATATTGATATCCAGCGGTTTAATTTCAGGTTCGTATCCGCGCTGCACTTCATTCTGTCCCTGATTTACCACATCATCATAACTGCCAGAATATGGAACTACGGTATCTATTTTTAGAATATCGCTATCAGTCTCACTCTGCAGCATTTTTGCAATTCTTTCCGTGTTTCCATTTGACCATGAATAATATATAATCAGTAATTTCTTCATCTTTTTACCTCCTGTTTCGATTAGCATACTACTTGAAGTTAACTCCAAGTCAAGGGCTTTTGTTTTTTTCTTCATAAACGCTGGTATGACGCAGACTGTGGAAGACCCAAGACTCGCTACTGGCGGTTGGTTAGACCTTACCAGACAGGCATTCCACCTGCTAGACTACTCGCCCTTATCTGGGCGCACAATCCCGATTTGACGGTAATTTCTGTTTCTCTACATCCTACAAGCCCAGATAAAACTAATATACACAGACTAAATAACAGTACTCTTTTCTAACTCATAATTTCTTTCCAAGTTCATATGCCCGGCTTCTTTTGCTCCCTTTGCACACTCATTTGCAAGTATATCAGAATTGCTGCCTCCTCGAAGACTTGTCGATATGATCAATACTTTTTTTGCCATGATTAAATTTCTCCTTTTTCAGTGTCTTTTTTAACCTTCCGTATAACTTTCGCAGGCACTCCTGCCGCAATCATATTGGCCGGAACATCTTTTGTTACAACTGCTCCGGCTGCAATGACCGAACCTTCACCAATCGTAACCCCCGGAAGAACCGTTACATTTGCTCCAAGCCACACTTTTTTTCGATGTGAATCGGCTGAAATATCATACCTGCTCTTTTCCCGGGATCTTCCATATGATTGATCGTTGCCAATACTGCATTATGTCCAATCAGGACTCCATCCTCTATATAAATACCACCCTGATCCTGAAACTTACATCCTGCATTAATAAAAACATTTTTACCTATATGGATATTTCGTCCGCAGTCTGTATAAAACGGAGGAAACATTCCAAAACTTTCATCTATTTTTTGTCCGGTAAGTTCCGACATAAGCTGTATAATTTCTTCTTTTGTATGATATTTGTTATTCAGCTCCATCGTTATCTTTAATGCCCTTTGAGACAGCTCATGCATAACCAAATGTTCTTCACTTCCACCATCTACGATATATCCGGGCTTCATATTACTCAAATATTCTTCACACGTCATAATTAGCCAACTCCGTTTTCTTTAAAAAATTTCTGAATTTTGTCAAATGGAATCACATCCGGATTATCGTATAGATCTGTATGAACAGCTCCCGGAATTGTCAGCAGTTCTTTATTGGATGTGTACTTGCTGTTCTTGATCATATTTTCATAAGCATCTTTTCCAAAATAATAGCTGTGTGCTTTTTCTCCATGAACGATAAGGACTGCACTTCTTATTTCATTACTGTACTTTAATATTGGCTGATTCATAAATGACATACATCCAATACTGTTCCAGCCATCATTTGAATTCAGGCTCCTTTTATGATAACATCTGCCTTTATAATACTCACTGTAATCTTTTACGAAGAAAGGTGCATCTTCCGGAACCGGAAGGGGAACACAACCACCGCCTCTTGAATATTCGCCTTTACGGTATTCTTCTGTCCTGAGGGTATTCAGTGACTGTTTCTTTGCATAACGTGCTTCTTCACTGTCCTCAGAATCAAAGTATCCATTCGCATTTACTCTTGTCATATCATACATGGTAGAAGCAACGGTTGCTTTTATTCTTGTATCCAACGCAGCTGCGTTAAGAGCCATTCCACCCCAGCCGCAGATTCCAATGATTCCTATTTTATCCGGATCCACATCTTCCCGAACAGAAAGGAAATCAACAGCAGCCATAAAATCTTCTGTATTAATATCTGGAGAAGCCATAAATCTTGGATAGCCTCCACTTTCCCCCGTAAAAGAAGGGTCAAATGCAATCGTTAAATATCCTCTTTCAGCCATTGTCTGTGCATATAATCCGGAACACTGTTCTTTGACTGCCCCAAATGGTCCGCTTACGGCAATCGCAGGATATTTCCCAGATGCATTTTTTGGCTTATACAGATCTGCAGCAAGTGTGATTCCATAACGATTTATAAATGTCACTTTCGTGTGGTCTACTTTTTCACTCTGTGGAAAAGTTTTATCCCATTCAGATACTAGTTTTAATTCTTCTGTTTTCAACATAAATATAACCTCCATATGCAAAATTTCTTGTAATTACACTAACAATAGTATATGATATAAATATCTTACAACCTAAAGTTAACTTTAGGTCAAGCATAAATTTGAAAGAAGGTTTTTTATGTATACAATCGGTCAGGTCTCTGCAATGTTTAATCTTCCTGTTTCTACATTAAGGTATTATGACAAGGAAGGCTTTTTCCCTAATCTGGAACGCAAGGGAAATATCCGTTATTTCAGCGATAATGAATTAGAAGCACTTCGTATCATTGAATGTCTGAAGAAATCCGGTCTTGAGATAAAAGATATAAAGCAATTTTTTATCTGGGTATCTGAAGGCAGCTCCAGCTATGAAAAAAGGAAAGAATTATTTGAAACCAGAAAATCAGCTGTTGAAACTGAAATTCAGGAACTTCAAAAAACTCTCTCCCTCTTAAAATTCAAGTGCTGGTATTACGAAACAGCAATGAAAGATGGTAACGAAGATGCTATAAATGCCATGTTGCCTGACAAACTTCCAAAAAATATACAGAAACTATATGATAAAGGGCATGACTGATTTTTGCTTTCTCCATCAAACTGGAATTTGGTGTGTGCTTTATAAATTTTTTCCGATCCACTCAAGTTCGTTCATGGAATCCTTATTTTTTTCAAGTTCATCTCTGGCTGTTGCGTAATATGATTTTTTGAAAAGCATATCCCATGAAAGATATTTTGCCATACAGTCAAACTGCTTATCAATCAGCTCATACTGGATACTGCCCACAGGAGAACCACCTACAACAATTGTGCCAACTTTTTTGTTTTTTAACTGCAATCCACGGCAGTAGCACTTATCAATGATAAGTTTCAATTGTGCTGACATTCCCCACCAATAAACTGGTGTAGCAAAAAGAATCATATCTGCGGCAGCAATTTTATCAATTGTAGAATTTGTATCATCCTTATCGACGCATCCCTTAGAGCATTGACAGACACCACATCCCTTGCATGGTGCAATGTTGAGTTTGTCGGGTTCAATGATTTCAATTTTATTCTTTTCTGACGCTCCTTTTATAAATGCATTGATTGCTGCCAGCGTATTTCCTTTTCTGGCACTTCCATTAATGATTACAATTTTCATGCGTGTATCCTCCAACTTCCGATTTGCACTTCAAATCGTTTTCTTTATTCTATCATAGCATCCATTATTCCGCCATCAGTCTTTCGAACCAGGTATCCATGACAATGATAAACTGGCCTGCTCCTGGCAATTCTTGCAGCATTTCGTCAAGAGTTTTCTGTTTCACATATTTCTGCACCTACACCCAACAGGCAATGCTACTGGCTTCTGATACAATGTCAGCTATGGTTTTGCGCATAAGCTCTTCAAATTCAGTAATTTCTTCTTTTGGGACAACATCATACAGTGTTGGTGCCTGATGACTTAATTTTACTCCATTTTCATTTGCATCTTTAAGCAGATTCTTAACTTTTTCTCTTGAATCCTCCGGTACTTTCATGTACTCCCACATAAATGCTACCACATCGGACGGTGTGTCTTTTTTAAGTGGTGGTAACTGAATAAAATCATTGTTTTCGCTCATTTTCATATTCTCCTCACGATATAATAAAATCAATAATACGTTCTCTTGTCATGTCCAGTACAGTATCTACGAACACTCCTGCAAACAGGATCAGATACAGAATAACACTCAGCGAAAACAGGAATGCAACCTGTACCCAATCATGGTAACAGTATGCAGTCGCTATAATCAACAAAGTGAATATAAACCCAAGGATCCCTCTGACAACCGCATAAGTCTGTACTGTCATCTTTACTGCCAGGCCGATCACAAAAAGGATCAGCCATACCGGCAGTAATAATATTTTCCCAGCAAGTTTTAAAATAAACATGTGCACCTCCTATCTTACCAGTCCTGGCATATCATGGTTCACCTCTGCCTGATAATACCCGTTCATCGTTGACGGTGCATTAAACAGAGCTGCTAATAAATATTTTTTGATGTTCTTCACCTTTGTGGTGTTACCACTCATACAGTGTAAGACATACTCGATATGTGAATAGGTCAGCATCAGAAATTTTTTCTTCACCAGTGATGCCGGATACCAGTTGCTGGCAATCAAGATCTTGTCATTTTTACACATCACAGTCTCTACGATCAGGTTCACGATTTCATCTACCTGCCGCATATCGTCATGATGGGTTACTTCCAGTGATTCATAATCAATGGTCTCTTTGACAAGGTTTTCATAAGCCTGATAATCCTCAGAGCGGTTATCGCTATCAAATCTTTTCTCATCCACAGATATGATATGATTAGATTTATTATCATTCATTTCAGTATCACTAAGATTAATATTATTACATGAACCTATTAATGAAAAGTGGGGAATACATTCGAGAAGAACCAATCATTTATCAATTTCCACGAAGAACTCTCAGTCTCTATGATCTCCCGGTTTCAGCTGGAACAGGACAATTCCTTGATTCCGACCGTTTTTCCGAAATTGAAGTTGGTGATGAAGTATCTTCCAGTGCTGACTTCGGTGTCCGGGTATGTGGTGACAGCATGGAGCCTCTCTATCTGGATGGACAAATCATCTGGATTCATAAACAAGAAACACTTGAAGAAGGAGAAATCGGTGTCTTCTTCCTTGATGGTGATGCTTATGTAAAGAAATATCATCAATCCGATTCCGGTATTCAGCTTATTTCTCTAAATAAAAAATATGCCCCTATCCAAGTCACTTCCGGATCCACCTTAAAAACTTTTGGAAAAGTAGTTGGCTAATTTTAAAAGGCTGATGGTTCAGAACGAGGACCTGGATTATTTCGGACTCTGCAGTTCATTGAATGCGACTCCGGAACTAATGAGCTTTAAATTATACAGCCTGACAAAACGAGGCCAGGCTTATCATATGCCGATGGAGATTCAGAGCAATTTCCTGGCGAAATAAAGTAAATAAAGGGGCTGTCGCACTAACGTGCGGCAGCTCATTTTATATTCAACACAAAACTATTAATTGACCTTTGCTCCGCTTTTTTCATTATAACGTGCGGCAGCTCATTTTATATTCAACACAAAACGCCGGACTTCGAAAAGCCCGGCGCTTGTGGTATAATTAGTTTATGCTACTAAACAAAATAATACAGAGAGATTATACCTCATTTTCTCTGTATTATCAAATCAAACTTCCGCTAGATTTAGAGATTTCTATTCCATCTGATGATCCGGTTCGTCTGGTAAGTGCCTTTGTGGAGGAAATGGACCTTTCTGAACTGTATAAAACTTACGGCAGGATCAGAAAAAATCAGGCAACACCGCGTCAGATTCTGAAACTTGTTATCTATGCAGCAATGAATCGGATCTATTCAAGCCGCGATATCAGAAAAGCATGTAAACGGGATATCAACTTCATGTATCTCCTGGAAGGTATGCCGGCTCCTGACCATGCAACGATCGCGCGTTTTATCTCCCTTCACTTTTCTGTCTGTGCAAAGACGTTGCTTGCACAAATGTCAGATCTGCTCTATCTTTTGGGTGAGATTTCGGGGAAGACCATTTTTATTGATGGCACAAAGATCGAATCTGCGGCCAATAAGTATACATTTGTATGGAAAAAGGCTATTACAAAAAATCAGGCCCGGTTATACACGAAACTGTCTTCTTTTGTGGCTGAATGTGAAGAACTCTATGGAATGAAAACGGTATATCATGATAGTATATCCATACACACCTTAAAGCGGTTAAAAAAGCAGTTATGCCGCATCAAAATACAGGAAGAAATCGTGTTTGTACATGGAACCGGCCGGAGAAAAACACAGTTACAGAAATCTCTGGAACAACTGGATTGGTATCTGGAGAAACTAAAGGAATATACGAAAAAACTGTATACGCTTGGGGACAGAAACAGTTATTCCAAAACAGATCCCGATGCCACCTTCATGAGAATGAAAGAGGACGCGATGCTGAACGGACAGTTAAAGCCTGCGTATAACATTCAGCATGGAGTGGATTCAGAATACATCACATGGATTGATATCAGCCCGCGCCCCACCGATACACGTACCCTGATTCCTTTTTTGAAAGATATGGAGAGCTACCTGGGATTTAAGTATTCAGAAATTGTTGCAGATGCCGGGTACGAAAGTGAAGAAAACTATCTTTTCATTGAAAGCAACGGACAGACTGCCTACATAAAGCCACAGAACTATGAGATCTCAAAGACACGAAAATACAAAAAGGACATTAGCAGAAGGGAAAATATGGAGTATCATGCGGACAGGGACAGTTACATCTGCCGGAATGGAAGAGAACTGACTGTCACAAATGAACGGAGAAGTAAAACGACGAGTGGATATGTCAGTATAAAAACTTATTACAGATGTTCAGACTGTACTGGCTGTCCTTATAAAACAGAATGTATCAAAGGGAACAAC
This sequence comes from Blautia sp. LMAG:89, assembly GCF_008679485.1. Lineage (NCBI taxonomy): Bacteria > Bacillati > Bacillota > Clostridia > Lachnospirales > Lachnospiraceae > Blautia > Blautia sp. LMAG:89. The sequence continues at coordinate 1,001,248 of NZ_NANC01000004.1, forward strand.
TGCAAAACGCCTATGGAAAAACGCAATAAAGTGTTGATGGTCTCAAAGACGATGAGCCAGAAGCGTGCAGAAGATCTGGAACGGATCACGAGTGAGTATGGGACTATGCTCCGGATGAACCGAAGTATTCAGGCGGAAGGTTCTTTTGCTGATGTGAAAGAAGACATGAACTTTCGGAGATATCTGTACCGTGGAAAGGTAAATGCCTTGGCAGAAAGTATCCTTTTAGCGATGGGGCGAAATATCAATAAACTTCATTGTAAGATTCAGACAGGAAGGACGGGAAGTCACCTTTTTGCATTAAAAAAGGCATAGATTTTGATAATTGAAAATAAAACAGTTTGAAATAAGGCATGCTGAAAGGGATGCTTAGGGACGAACTGCGCTTGTAAAGAATGGCATCAAAATGGTAATCAATTTCGATGCCATTTTGGCATAAAACGGGGCTGCCGCCCAGCAAAAATATTTGCTAATGCGACAGCCCCTTTTTATAATGATTTATTTTCTATCTAAAATTTTATTAAACCGACTAAAGACTCCATAGTTTGTGTGTTTGACTTACTGTTTATATCTATCTTCTCCTAAATATTTTTCTAGTCATTGCAATATAAAATTGCTTATACAGTCTCTTCCTTAAGAGTCCTGGTATTCTGGATAATATACAGAGCGACCGATATGACCATCATTATAGCGCACAAACCAATCAACAGATCTGATACCATCGGTGTAATGTGGAACCATATAATATGCACCGCTGCAGTTCCATATAATAAAAAGGTTACTATCTTTCCATGCCAGTCTGCACCATGTACTTTTCCTGTCTTTCGTATCACAAGACATCCACTGACTACCATATACAGCTCCTTACCTGCCATTATTACGATTAAAAGAAGCACATGCGGAAAACGAGTAAACAGACAGATTAACATCGCTGCCTGTGTCAGCTTATCAGCCACCGGATCAAGTATTTTTCCTAAATTACTAATCCTATGGAATCTTCTTGCGATATATCCATCAGCAAGATCCGTAAGACCAGACAGCAATAAGATTTCACCAGCTAACAGAGGATTTTTCTTTACACAATAACTCCATATAATTACCGGAATCAGACAAAGCCGAAAAAAAGAAAGAAGATTAGGAACCGTAATAATTCTATTCAAATTTTCTTCCTGATTCACTTCACTCTGCATGTACGGTCATCTCACTTTCCTTTTTTTTAGACATAAACCAATAAAATATAACACAAAATGCTAAAGCAAACACAACACCAAAAACATTTTGAATCACTCTAAGACTAACCGCTCCTTGTAGTCCATAAGTCTCTGCAGCAATGGCTAAAGCACCAAATGTGTTAAATACTGCCTGCCAGCCATATTGTGCTGAAAATCCTACACCGATTCCACCAAGAATTCCTATATATGCATAGATTGACGAAGGAAGCAGAAAATATAATACTGTAAAACATATAACACCTGCAATATTTCCGACAATCCTTTTACGGACTCTGTAGTGCATATCTTCCATAAACGGCAAAATCGCGGACATGGCCGCAATACCAGCCCACATTGCACGTGGCATATTACAAAGTTCTGCAATGCAAAGGACAATCGGTACGCATAAAATCTGACATATCTGCCATTTTGTTCTGGAAGAAGTGATATCAAATTCTTGTATCAGATCTTTCAGATTTCTTTTATAAGTTCTGTTTTTATGATTTCGATAAAATACGAAGCAGGTAAGTGCTGCACCTAAAGCCATTCCGACTAATCGCATCTGATAGCTTTTTCCCGTAACATCATAACCATATAGCAGCAGATACCCAAGAACCAATGTAGATTGATTAAACATGAATGGATTATGGCATCCGAACAGAATCAACACAGCCAGTGCCGCAATATTTAACAGCATTCCCAATACCGGTGAAAACTGATTTGCTAAATGCGGACATACAGTCATAATTACAAAGAACAAAGCCAAAAGCATCGTAGATTGTCCGGTGTGGATCCCCAGATCCGCATTTCTAAACACCATGAGACATAATAAGACTACTACACCTACAATGCTGTTCTCATTTCCAAATAGGATGCTGAAAATACTAACAAAGAAAAAACAAAATGCCATTGTAACAGCTATCTTCACCAGATATACCCACATATGATATAATTTTTCTTTTAGTGTTTCACTCTTTTTCAACAGGTTTTTAGAACCTGCCTGATTTAACTGCAACTCCTGATAAAATGTCATATAAATCCTCCCATCTTCTAATTTATCTTAAAACTATATAATCTCATCTTTCTGCTTTGGCAGCTCTATAACAAATCTGCATCCACCATATTCACGGTTTTCTGCTTTGATTGTTCCTCCGGCACTATCTACAATCCGTTTTACAAGTGCAAGACCTAGGCCATTTCCTTCTGCTTTATGAGATCCATCTACCTGATAGAACTTGTCAAATATTCTGGATTTTACATCATCCTCTATTCCGGGTCCTTCATCTTCCAGAATGAACTTAACAGAATCCTGTTCTTGTTTCAGAAACATCGTAATTGTCCCCTTTGAAGGGCTGAACTTAATCGCATTATCCAAAAGATTTATCCAGATATGCATAAAAAGTCCTTCATTCCCAGTATATTTAACTTCCTCCAATTCTACCTGAAAACCAATTTCTTTTTCTGTCCATTTTGTTTCCAATGAAAGAAATGCCTGGCGGATCTGTTCATCCAGACGATATTCTGTTTTTTTCATTGGTATATTCTGATTCTCTAACTTGGATAACAGCAAAATATTACCAACCAATCCGGAAAGTCTTTGGGTGTTAAATAAGATTTTTTCTACATATTCCTCTTGATCCGGAGACAGTTCTTCTCCCTGAAGCAGCATTGTATATCCTTCAATGGCATTAATCGGGGTCTTAAACTCATGAGAAACATCAGATACAAAATCCATCTGCAGCACCTCTGTTGCACGAAGTTCTTTTGTCATAACGTTAAAACTTTGATAAGATTCTCCAACTTCTGCTATACGGCTGTTCGTTTCCAAATGCTGTTCAAAATCTCCCTGAGAAACTTCCTTCATTGCTTTACTAAGTCTGGTAATTGGTTCCAGTAACTTTGCATTAATAAAGGAAGTGATCAGCCCTGCAATCAATGTATTGAAAATCAAAAGCCAGCCAAGCACAGGTATGCTGCCCGGCAGATTAAAAAAATGATTCAAAAAAGCAAATAATAAAGCAGATATGACTGTTGAAAATACAAGTGCCAGCCAGATTGCACCAGTCAGACAGGATCGGATCCGCAATCCTTTTTCTTTCTTTTGTTCCATTATTTTTTCACCACCTTGTATCCAATTCCACGCATTGTTACGATTTCAAAATCAGGGTTATCTTTAAAACGCTCTCTGATTCTTCCTATATGTACCTCTATCGTATGTGGGTCTGCCTCCGTCTCGTATCCCCAAACTTCATCCATCAACTGTTGTTTTGTAAATGTTCTGCCTGGCGAAGCTGCAAGCTTATATAAAAGCAGGAATTCTTTTTTAGGCAAAACAAGACTTTCCTTATCAGTTGTAACCGTCATTGCATCATAATCAAACTCTGTTGAACCGATCACAATTTTGTGTTCATTCAGTATCTGTGCACGGCGAAGCAGTGCTCCTACTCTTAAAACCATTTCATTCACATTTACCGGTTTTACCATATAATCATCACTTCCAGAAAGAAATCCCTGGCGCATGTCATCAAAGTTTCCTTTTGCAGTGATCATAAGTACCGGTATCTGGTATCCTGCTGAACGAAGTTCCGACACCAGCTCATAACCATCCATAACCGGCATCATGATATCGGAAATAATCAGATCAATATATTCCTTATCCAATACTTCTAATGCCTGAGCTCCATCCGGTGCACTTTTAACCTGATAACCATTCTTCTCGAGCACTTTCTGAAATAGCTGGCTTAATTCTTTATCATCTTCTACAATTAATATCTGAAACACGTTTTCCTTCCTCCCTGTTATCTATTAAAACAGATATCTTGCCCATCCAAGCAGATGCTGTACCAAAAACACATTTCTCTGACGTTTTTTTGTTAATTCAATCGGTTTTACATGATACGGATCATGATACGTGCCATCTTCTAATGCCTGTCGGGATACTTTTTCATATTCCATCATTCCTTCTTCCAACTGTTTATTGATTTCTTTGCTACGTATTACAAGCATCAGTTCCGTATCCAGATACGTACTTCTCATATCCATGTTAAAGGAACCAATCACAGATAAATCATCATCGATCAGGATGCTTTTTCCATGGTAAGAATAACCGCCTTCATATTCCCAGATGTCAATTCCTGTATTTAAAATCTTATTTCTATTTTTTGCATAATCAGCAGACCCGAATGGATTGCCATTATTTGCAACCGAATTTGTCATGATTGAAAAATTTGGAACATTCTCTGCAATCTCCTCCCATGTATTATACATCATATCATTACAGATAATATATGGTGTATGAATCTTTACACGATTCTTCGCACTTTTCATCAATTCTCCCAGCTGATACCAGACTACTGGTTCCTTGGAAGCTGTGTGAATAGGATTTGATACCAATGCAATCTTTTCTGTCTCAAAAGTTTCGTCCGTGTAATCGGTATCGCAGATTCTTTCCTTATTCTCTTCAAAATATTTCTGATAGCCGTTCTGCAGCTCTAAAACTGCGTTCTTTACAGATTTTCTATTTGCCAGTTTTTTATTGTCATGAAAATAACCACTGTCTTCTTGTTCCCATATCGTTTCAAAATACTCTAACAACTGGTTAACTGAATTTTCTTTCTCAGGTTCATCGCAAACCACTAACACATCTCTGTCATAGTTCTTATGTCCCAGAAAATCACCCAGGAAATAATTGTATGTATTTCTTCCACCAAGAATATATGTCTTACCATCTGCAATCAAATATTTATCATGCATTCTCCCCATCATCTTCCATGGTTTCAACGGATTGGCCTTATTATACAGTTTAATTTCAACATTCTCATGGGAAGATAATCCATAGAAATACGGATTGCCTTCCATATCAACCCAGCTCTCCATTCCATCTACTAACAGACGAACATGCACACCTCTGTCTGCCGCATCATGCAGTGCTCCTAAGATCAATTTTCCACTTTCATCGGATTGAAATGCAAAAGTAGAAAGAATAATTTCCTTTTTTGCATTCTTGATCAAACGCACTCTTTGTAAAAGCGCTTCTGGATTCTTTTCTATGATTACTGCCCGTTCTGTATTTTCACTGCATTCGTTCCATAACCCATTTTTTGTTTCTTTTTTGGTTGTATTGGACACTTCCGGCTGTTTTTTATATGCAACGCAGATTCCGAGCAATTCATAAAAAGCCACACATAAAAAAATTGCCAGTATAACAAGAAGGATTTTACATATTTTATGCTTTTTCATTGTACATCACCTGATTCCTTTTTATTTCATACTTATACAATACAAAGTCAATCTCAATTTAACCTCAACAAGGTTTGTTTTTTTCATCCATGCAAAATCTTCTTTGTACAACAGACTGTTAGATATAGCAAAAACGGCCTTTCAAAAACAGTTAACTTCTAAATCAACTGTTTTTTGAAAGGTCGTTTCATCAGATTCTTATAGCAATCCAGCAAATAATCTCATAAATAATTGTCCCAGTCGCAAATATGCACTTCGTCCGGTTTGATATTGGTCTGTCACATCACGACATTCTCCCATCGTTCTTATCAGATCATTTTTTATTTCCACAACTGCCTGACAATCTGCCATAAAACAGCCGTTTTCAAAATGGTGATATAAACTTCGATAATCCAGATTAATTGTTCCACAAGTTGCCATACAGTCATCTGCCACACTCATTTTTGCATGACAGAAACCAGGAGTCCACTCATAAACACGAACACCATGTTTAACTAATCCATGATAAAAAGAACGAGTTATATTATAAATGAATTTTTTATCAGGGATACCAGGTGTGATAATTCTTACGTCTACCCCTCGCTTAGCAGCCAGACATAACGCATGCGTCATTTCATCTGTTATGATTAGATATGGAGTCATAAACCAACAATATTTTTCAGCTTTATTTATCATACTGATATAAACTTCTTCTCCTACTTGCTCATTATCCATAGGGCTGTCTGCATAAGGTTGAACAAAACCAGTTTGCTGTGCCGCATAATCATAGTGGAAAAGGTATTTACTAAAATCAGAATCATTAGCATCCTTATCACTTACTGCATTCCACATTTCCAAAAATGTCACCGTAAGCGACTGAACAGCATCTCCTTCTAAACGAATACCTGTATCTTTCCACTGTCCATACGGGTGTGTGTAATTAAAATATTCGTTTGCTAGATTATATCCACCTGTAAATCCGACTTTTCCATCAATAACTGTTATTTTTCTATGATCACGATTGTTCAAAAACAGATTTAAACCTGGCATAAACGGATTGAATACACGGCAATGAATTCCTATTGCCTCCATCTTTTTCACAAAATCTGTGTTAATAAAGCCTATAGAACCCATATCATCGTAGAATACTCTAACTTCCACACCTGCTTTTACTCGCTCTTCCAGAACATCTTGAATCTTATGCCATGCTTCAGCGTCTTCTATCGCATGATATTCCATAAAGATAAACTTCTGTGCTTTCTCCAAATCCTTAAGCTGTGCCTCTAATCCTTTCACTGCTTCATCAAAATACACAATATCCGTATTCTGATAGATTGGATACTGCGAATTTCTTTGTATGTAACTTGCTATATTTCCTGCTTTCGGAATTGTTTCTTTTATTTTGCTCAAACACTCCTGACTGTCCGGAAGCATTGGTAACAATTTGCTATCAATTTCTGCATATCGCTCACGCATTTTATGTGTGCCACCATTCAAACCAATCAACAAATACAGGCCTACACCCATAATTGGGAAAATTAGAATTAAGATGATCCAAGGCATTTTCATAGAGGATGTCTTATTTGATGCGTACAATCCCAAAACCAAGATCCCACTCAAAATCCTTGTAAATAAATTTATGATTTCTGCATATTCATTCAAGCGTGTTACGATAGTAATAATAAAAATCACTTCCAGAAGAATGCAGATTATGGAAAAACACAGCCGTTTTACCCCATTTTTTGTTTTTGCTTTGCCCTCTAAAGTATCTTGTTTCATATATATTCCACCTTCCTACTTGCTCAGTTTTCTCCCTAAATTTCGTGGAACATACCAATTTTGTCTTTTATTCTCTGCATTTCATTATCTGCTTCAATGATAGCTCTTGCAGAATGAAGTAATTCTTCACTTATCTCATCATAGCCAGGCATTTCTTCAATTCCTTTTTTATAGCGAAGTTGATGTTCCAATGTTGCCCAGAAATCCATACCATTGGTTCGAATCTGTAATTCTACACGCATAGGTGTTTTACCCTTAGCAAAAAATACTGGTATTTCAACAATCATATGATAGCTTCGATAACCATTCGATTTTGGATTTTTTATATAATCTTTTATTTCAATAACTTTAATATCATCCTGTTGGGTAATCAAATCTGATATCATATAAATATCGTCAATAAACGCACAAACTATTCGAACGCCTGCTACATCATTGAGATATGTCTGTATATTTTCTGTTGTAAATTCATATCCCATCTTCTGCAATTTATCGTAAATACTATTGGGCTGCTTAATTCTTGTTTTTATAAAAGAAATAGGATTTCGATTGTTCTCAACTGAAAATTCATCATCCAAAACCTCAAGTTTAGTTTGTATCTCCCTAATAGCACAACGATACATCATCATTAAATTATAAAATTTTGTAGCATTATTTAAAAACTGTAGTGATTCCGGACTGTTCATCCTGAGTTTTTTTACTTCATCTTTTGTCATGGAACTTTCCTTTCTACCTCATCCCTGATTTCAAAACATTATTTATTTTGATAGTTGATTCGTTCTCCTTGAATTACTGGATAACAAATCATTTTATCACTATCCAGATTTTCTACATGCATATCTACTGCACTGATCTGATGGTTTTCATAAGTATTGTAATAATAAATACCTTTTGTAACATTACAACACGACGTATACAATGTGATTTCATATTTTCCATCCGCTACTTCGCAACATCCTCGTTGCTGATCCACAGATCCGAGAATGTGGAAGAATTGGCTAACGCTTTCTTCCTCTGATTCACCTGAAATTGCATTTACCTTTGTAAAAGCTACACGTACAAAGCGTGAGGCAGATGAGAGATCTCCCGGAAGACCTAATCCTCCCATACCTCTACTATATGCATCAAGAGCCAAATTTTCGCAGAAAGTATTTCTGGGCTGTTTAGGAGATAAATGCATATAATTATTTAGTTGAAACATCTGCTGTGGAAATGGCGGATTATTCGTAAGCACTCCTACTGGATTATCATAAATATGCAAACCATCTGACATAGATTCTACCGTAATTGACTCATTCTCATCAGAAATGATCCAGTGTAATTGTGCTAATGGCAATTGCTCGCTGAAAGGAGTATTAACAATATTAATTCGTTCAAGAAGCTCGCGAACTTCAACTAAAGAAGAACACTGACTTAAAATCCACGGAATAAATTCAAACTGTGCAATATTTTCCACATCTGGCTTAATCGCGGCATAAACAGCATTTCCGACAAAATTCAGTCCTGCCATTGCCACTCCTTTTTCATTCATAGCATCATAATACAAAGGATAATCCTCTGCAACATGAGCCATTCCAATAATTGCATAATGATTTTTCATATCGCCAACATGGCGAAAATTAAACGCATAATTACGTGGTGTAATTACTATCTGATCACCATAAGAGAATTCATAATCGAGGGTTCGTCCAAAGTAAAAATCTTTTGTTTTATAAGTTGCTGCTGTACACATGATCGTTTATCCTCCTAAATAGATTAAAATATGTCAATGAGTTTTTTTCTTGAACAATAATATAGCACAATCTTTTATTTTGTTCCAACTTCATACATGATCATAACATGTAAACTTTAAACTATTTTCCTAGATTATTTCTCCATCAGTTTTTCAAACCAGGTATCCATAATGGATATTTTGTGGAACTCATAGATCCTCTGGTGTATTCTTTCATACATCCATTACAAGGATTTTTTCTAATTATGTCATTATCTACAGCCATTTGAAATGCGGGAAATAATATATTTTGATATAATTGTATTGTTCCTCTGCAAAAATTTCTTTTAGTAAATAAATAGGCGTAAAAAGCTTGAATATCCATTTTTTTTATGTCTTTTACTTTAGATTTACCCAATTTGGTATCCTTAATATTTTTTTCGTATATATGGGTATAATTTTCTTTTGTTGATACAGCTAAATTGGTTTTTAAATCTAAATACTGTTCTATTAATTTATTAACAGTCATATCATCGGATTTTATCATGTAGTGATAACAGGTGTTTGGCGGGGCTGCCTTAGCATCGGCCTGAAGGCTAATTGGTTATAAATAAACTCAATATTTCACCCGTATTTAGGTGCCTATATGGTTAGATATCGTCCAAGACTTCCAGACTGCACAGCAGATAGTAGGAACTGTCATCCGAGAACGCCAGCCGGTTTCCTTTGGAATTGATCAGTCCATACTTTGCAGAGAAGGAATCATACAGTTTATCCAGCTCTGCCTGTTTTGCGGTGATTTCATGGTCGGGTGTCATGGCTTTTGCGTGAGCCTGTCCAAGTTAACACTGCTTGCGGCTACTATTATAAAGAACAAAACAGCCATCTTCAGCACAAAAGCAACGAAGACAGCTGTTTTCGGAGTGTCATCAGTTTCCGTAGAACTCCAGGAATCTCTTCAATTCCACACGTGTGGGGGAATACAGCAGACTTTCTGCAGGACCATACTCCAGTACTTCCCCTTTTTGAAAAAACATCGCTTCATCAGCGATTCGCCTTGCCTGCTGCAGGGAGTGGGTGACCAAAATCAAAATACAATTGGTCTGGCGCACATAGGACTGAATCAAAGTTTCCGCGGCAGCGGTGGTTTCCATATCCATGGCAGCCGTTGGTTCATCGAGAATCACCACATCGTATGTTCCCATCATCAATCTTGCCATCGCCATGCGTGCCGTCTCACCTCCGGAGAGACGATCCGCCCGTTTATGCTCCAGCTCTGTCAGAGACAGTGCTTTCGCGAGGGACTCCGCTTTCTGGATATCCCTGCCGCCCAGCAGGATGTTTTTTCTGACAGACATACGAAAGGCATAGGGCTTCTGGGGAAGATAGCCAATGCTTGGTTCCAAGCGGATTTTCCGGTCTGCCGGAAGGACATCTGCCAGAATTTTTGAAAATGTGGATTTTCCGCTTCCGTTTGCTCCGAGAATCGCATATATGTTTCCAGGCTGCAATTCCATTCCCGGAAAATCCAGCACTTTTTTCTGCCCATAGGTTTTGGAAAAGGCGGGAATTATCATTGGCTGAGCCTCCTTTGCAGCAGAGATATCACAACATTCACCAGCAGGGAAACCGCCAGCAGAATCATGCCCAGGGCAATGCCCAGAGAGAAATTTCCCTGATTGGTGTACTGCATAATGGCTGTGGTCATCACATTCGTTTTCCAGGCAATGGCACCGCCCACCATGGACACTGCCCCGACCTCTGCAATAGATCTGGAAAACGCCAGCAGATAGGAAGAGATGATACAGTACTGGCACTCATTGCACAGTAGCAAAAACGTCCTTCCTCTTCCCAGCCCCAAACCCCTGGCTGTTTCCCAAATCGCCGGAGACACTCCCGCCACATAAGTCTCCATAGCCCCCACAACAATGGGGGTGATCAGCGCCACCTGGGCAAGAATCATGATTTTAACCGTGAACAGCAGCTTCATGTGTCGCAGAGGGCCGACCCCGGAGAAAAGGATGTAAAACAGTAGGCCACATACCACAGGGGGCATCCCCATAAGCGTTCGGTTCAGGATAATCAGAAGCCCTCTCCCGGGGAATTTGCTATTGCCCAGACAGATTCCCAGCGGAACACCCAGCAGCAGTGCAAGCAAAGAGCTTTTGAGGCTCATTTGCGCTGTGACTTTCAAAATGTTCAGAAGTTCTGCATCGGAAGACAGGATAAGAGAAATCGCCTTTTGAAGGGCCGTTCCCACGGTGCAGCCTCCTTTCTTTTTGTAAAATCCCGTGGGGAAATTCCCCACGGGATACAGTTTACACAGATTTTTTCAAAAAAGCAAGTTTTTGGAAACTGTACATATAGCGTCAGCCGCAGAAAATGAACCCAGAGTTTCCTCAGCTTATAATGCCATCGTTGGCAACGAAAGTCAGGAAGGTTGCCTTATCGGTCAGGATGTAAGCATGCATCTGCTCTGCCATCACCAGACATGCGCCCATACCGGCGTTTGCAGAGGTGTACCACTGCGTGTAGGGAGCGAAGGACTCTGCCTCCTCCGTGATACCCAGAGTCTCAGGCCACAGAGACAGCTCCTTGGTGTGGGTGCCGGAACCGTCGCCACGGGAGATGAAGGGATACTTGCCCTCCGCAATGGCTGCAAACGCATCCAGAACGGAAGCTGCCTCCTTAACACCGGCAGGGTCCGCAGAAGGTCCGCACAGGACGAAATAGTTATACAGGAAGGAAATGCGCTCTGCTTCGAAGCCATCTACAGTGCGGGCGAAGCCCTCTTCAACAAAGGCTTCTTCCTGGCTCTTGGCATGGACCAGAATCAGGTCGGCATTGCCGAACTTGGCGGCAGAGATTGCCTTGCCGGTACCGGCAGACTGGACTTCCACAGTGTAGCCATAAGTGTTCTCGAAGATGGGCAGCAGATAGTCCAGCAAACCAGAGTCTTTCACAGAAGTGGTGGTGGAAAGGCGGATGACCTTTGTCTCTTCGGTAGCGGGCGCAATCTCACCTGTATAAACAGGGGCACCGTCCTTGACGTAGAACAGAGACTCACCGTACTCTTTAAAGCCATAGTTTGCGGCCAGGTCCAACGTTTCCTGGGTCAGGAACCACTGGATGAGGGCATCCGCACCGGCGGTATTCACCGCAACGTCAGCGACAGAGTTGCCGTCAGCATCCACAAAAGGTGCCTCGGGATTTACGGCGATAACGGTGTAGGTGTTGAGCATCTTGTCGTCGGCTTCCTTCAGAATGCAGGTATCCACCACAAGACCTGCCTGGGTGGGAACCTCAGCGGCGGCTTCCGTCGGGACAGCCGTTGTGGCGGGAGCCTCAGTGGAAGCCTGCGCCTCAGCAGGCTTGCTTGCGCCGCAGGCAAGAAGACCAAACATCATGGCAAAAACCAGCAACATGGACAGAATCTTTTTCATTGTCTTACCTCCTAAATATAAAGAAATATAAAAAAGACCAGCCAGTTTCCGCAACACCAAAAGCACAGCCGAAAGCTGCGCCCGATCATGGAGTCTGGAAAGAGGCTCGTCCACCGCTTTGCAAACTTTGGAAATCAGTCAATTTCACGAAAACTGACCAATCAATTTCTGATACTATATCATATTTGAACAAATAATACAAGCCGCCCTTTTCAAAGACTGTGCGAAATGATACGAAATTATATGAAATGATCCAAAACAGTTCTTTCACTATTCTCCATAGTATGATAAGCTGAAACAGGAGGGGATCGCATGTTCAAAGAAGAAGTGTGGGCTTTGGAACCAGAGCGCATAGAAACCTTTTTCCTTCATCATAGGGAGGTTCATGCCACTGCGGATGGTTACCGGTTCCGTGATTGCCGAATTACCGTGACCGTCCTTCCACCCCGCAGGATCGCCGGTTTGGCACTGCCTCAGACCAGAGTCATCTTTGAAGGTTCAGATGATTCCGCGCTTCTGATTTACAGGCAGTTTCAATTACGATTTCTATCCTCAGGCGGATAAGAATTGGAGGTTTATAATATGAGCAAGAAAACAAGTCCTTCCATGGATTCCTGGCTGAAAGAGGCCAAGGCCCACGAAAGCGCCCCTAAGATTGGCATGTATCTGACCCATAACGGCATTGTCCGGGAAAGTGCCAAGGCAAAAGTACGCCAGGGTGCCGCCGATACCAGGCCCGTTGTGGGGATGCAGTTTTCCTACAATCAGGAAGCTGTGGATGCCATCATCGCAGAAACCTATAAGTTGGACGGTATTTTCTACATCAAGGTCTGGCTGAACGAAGGGGAACTGAGCGTTGGTGACGACATCATGTATGTGCTCATCGGCGGCGATATCCGCCCCCATGTGGTGGATGCTCTGCAATATCTGGTGGGTCGCATCAAAAACAAGTGTGTCACGGAAATAGAGCTTTACTGATACGAGAAATCCGGAAAAATATGCGGAATTTCATGTAACCGTTTCGATGTATAAAAAATCCCATTTCCTGCTCGGAAATGGGATTTCCTTTCATTTTGCACAGTCCGCACTGCCCTCGCTGTAGAGCATATCCAGGCCATGGGCCACCGGGTCGATGACCGCCAGAATATTCTCTGCCGATGCCTTTTGGCTGCCTGGCAGGGTAATGATCAGGGTGCGTGCCCGAATGCCCGCAACACTGCGGCTCAGGCAGCCTTTGGGTGTGATCTTCATGGATTCTGCCCGCATAGCCTCCGGGATACCGGGAGTCGGACGCTGGATTACCTCCATAGCGGCTTCCGGGGTAATATCCCGGGGTGAGAAGCCGGTGCCGCCGGTGGTAAGCACCAGGGCAATCTTCTTTTCATCTGCACACTTCAAAAGCTCCGATTGGATCATCTCCGCCTCATCGGGAACGATGGCGGTATAGGTCACGTCGAACCCCTTCTCCGTCAGAATCTTCACCAGGTTGGGGCCGCTGGTGTCCTCCCGCTCGCCCCGATATCCCTTATCGCTGATGGTAATCACTGCTGCTGTATACGCCATGATTCGTCCTCCCGTTTGTAATCGCCGTGGATTCCGCCGGTTTTGGAAAGCAGGCGGATGTCCGTGATCGTCATATCCTTTTGCACCGCTTTGCACATATCGTACACTGTCAGAGCGGCGGTGCTGACAGCGGTAAGTGCCTCCATTTCCACGCCGGTTCTTCCGTCACAGGAAACGGTGGCCTTGATTTCTACGCTGGATCTGTGCTCATCCAGAGAAAGCTCCAGGTTGATGCCATCCATCAAAATGGGGTGACACATGGGAATGATATCCGGTGTGCGCTTGGCACCCATGACCCCCGCAATCTGGGCAACGGTCAGCACATCTCCTTTTTTCATGCCGCCGCTTTGAATGAGCGCGAATGTGTGTTCATTCACCAACACCCGGCCTGCCGCAACGGCCATGCGCTGAGAAATGGGCTTTCCCCCCACATCTACCATTTTGGCCCGTCCCTGGTCATTAAAATGAGTAAAGTCTGCCATACTCAACCTCCGATTTGATTCATATTCCGACCGGCGCCCGATTTGTGCGCAACATCCAGATCCCCATGCCATTGGGGTTTTCCCAAAATCGCTGCTTCCAGCTGTGCTTTCATGCCATCGAAATCCAGCCCTTTCAGGGGATACTCCGCATTGGAATGCAGACAGGGCTTCACTTTTCCGTCTGCAGTCAGTCGGATGCGGTTGCACTCCCCGCAAAAATGGGCGCTCACCGGGCTGATAAGGCCAATATTGCCCAGTGCGCCAGGCAGGTGGAAGAGTTTGGCAACACCGCCATCTTTGGCAGCCGGTACCGCTTCCGGCAGAGCTTCCAAAACCCTTGTAAATGGAATATACGCTTCCGGGCCAAAGCCGGAGCTGTCGCACATGGGCATCATTTCAATAAAACGCACATCCACAGGATACTTCCGGGTAAGCTCCGCCAGCGGAAGGATCTCATCATCGTTAAATCCGCCAATTAGCACAGCATTGAGTTTGATCTTCTGAAAGTCAGCATCCAAGGCCGCATGAAACCCCTTCCAGAAGTCATCCAGACTGCCGTTGCGGGTAATGTGGGCATACTTCTGAGAATCCAGGGTATCCAGGCTCAGGTTTAACCGGCTGACCCCCGCCTCCTTGAGGGGCCTTGCCAACTCCGGGAGCAGGATGCCATTTGTTGTCAGGCAGACCTCCCGAATTCCAGGAACTCTGGATGCTCTGCGGCAGATAGACACGATATTCTTTTTAACAAGTGGTTCTCCACCTGTAATGCGCAACTTGGTAATGCCCAGAGCCTCGGCTGCTTCCACAGCCTGAATAAGCTCATCTTCCGTGAGCATATCGGCATGCTCTTTCTTGCAGACACCATCCTCTGGCATACAGTACCGGCAGCGAAGATTGCACAATTCCGTCACAGAAACGCGCAAATAGGTGATGCTGCGTCCAAATGTATCAATCATAGTTTACCTCGTATCTTTTGAAATGCGGCAATGCCCGCTTTTCTTCCGTCGGCTGTCACGCCCTCTGCCATGGGGTACACCGTGTTGCAGTTGCCGCACATCTGAAGCCAGGACGGCATTCCCAATTCCGCCAGCAGCCCACGCTCCGGGACAAGTCCCGCGGCAATCAGAAGCGTTCTGCAGGCTATCTTCTCTCCGCCGGACAGGCAGCAGCCTGTGAGTACGGGAGAGCCCTCAACGGCGTCAATGGTCTGGCTGCAAATAAGGCGGATGGAATTATCTTTCAGGCAGCGCCGGTTTCTCGCCAAGCCGCCGCAGTTTTCCTTCTGCTCCACCAGAGTAACAGAAATCCCCATTGCCGCAATCTGGGATGCCATGATAAGGCCAATGTCACCACTGCCCAAAATGACCACAGGACCTTGGGGAACAAAGCCATGGAGGTTCATCATCTCCTGCATCTGACCGGCTGTATAGACACCCTTTGGACGGGTTCCCGCAATCGGCAGCGCCCCCAGTGGAATCTCCCGGCTGCCCGTTGCCAGAATCAGCTGAGAAAACGAGATCTGCCGGTCACCGGACAGATGCGCCGTTTTATTGGGTTCTACCGAAAGCACCGTTGTCCCCAAAAACAGAGTAACCGTTTCCGGGAAATCCTGCACAAGCGCAGCGGCGTATTCCCCTCCGGTAAGTCCGGCGCCAAAACCGGGATGGCTGCATTGCAGGAGAATGCCGCCCAGCTTTTGTTTTCTCTCCACCAGCGCAATGCTTTTGCATCCGGCATCCGCTGCGGCTCTGGCTGCAGCAATTCCCGCTGCACCACCGCCGATAATCATGATATCAAAGTGCCCCATGCCTGACCTCCCGGAGTATCTGCTCGATGGCAAAGCTGCATCGGCTGCCCTGGCAGACACCCATACCGCTTCCCACTCTCCGCTTGACCCCATCCACCGTGGAAGCTCCCCTTCGGATTGCTTCCAGAATCTCTCCGCGGCTGATGCCTTCGCACAGGCAAATGATTTCGGGGTCATTTGTTTTGGCAATGACCTGCCTGTGGGGCGTGAAGCGTGAATTCGGGTGTGCATCCAGAAACGCCGCCGTTTTCTCCGCAAGGTACCTGCCCAGTTCGTTGGCGCAGGTCAGCCCCGGGGTTTTGATTCCGATCAGACTGAAAAATCCAGGAGCCGGGTACGCAATGGAGAAATCGTGAATGCTCTCGCCGTCATCCCGCTGAGGATTTGGCCGTGCGGCGGCGAATGAGCGGATTACCTGCTGCATATTCAGATTCGGAAACAGCGATACCGCACTTGTCTTCAACTCCGATATTCCCTCTTTTGTTGTGGCAAAGGGTTCTCCAACGGGCTTGCGTACCCCGCTGAGTAGCAGATTCCCTTCCACACACGGGATAGCGGTGATGCCTTTTCCGCAGGACTGTGCCTGCTGAAAGATGACCCGCTTCGGCTTCCGCGCCTGTTTGTCCAGAACCAGGTATTCTGCTCCATCTATCAGAAGATGCGTGTCGGAGGGAAAGCACAGCTCCTGTATCCGATCCGCGAAAAGTCCTGCACAGTTGATGACAGCCCTGCAGCGCAGTTCGCTGCGATCTGTTTCCACCAGATAGCCAAACTTGGTTTTCCGGATTCCCACCACAGTGGTTCCCAGCATGGGTTCCATCCCATTGGCAGCAGCGTTTTCAAAGGCGGCAATGCCCAATTGCCAGGGGTTCACCGTTCCGGTGGTCGGGGCATAGAGCGCGCCTGCCACACCCGGTGCCAGCATAGGCTCCATTGCCTCTGCCTCTCCCCCGGTCAGAAGCTCCAGACCCGGCACGCCATTGCGGATACCCTGCTCCCATTTTCTCCGGAGCTGGGCCAGGCTCTCCTTGTCATAGGTCACCAGCAAGGAACCGCAGCGGGAAAAGGGAACTTCCAGTTCACGGCACAAATCATCAAAAGAGGCATTTCCACGAACCGTCAATTCCGCCTTCCGGGAACCGGTTTTGTTGTCATATCCCGCATAGACGATGGCAGAGTTTGCCCGGGTAATGCCTGTACAGATATCCAATTCCTTTTCAATCAGCACGACAGACAAATTCCAGCGCATCAGATTCCGGGCCGCAAAGCAGCCCAGAATTCCTCCCCCAATAACCGCAACATCTACGCTTTTCATAGGGGGATAATCTGTCCGGGGTTATCCACGGTATAGCCGCCGAGGGACAGGATTTTTCCCCGGAACGCATCGCTCTTCAGGATGTGCAAAAGCGCCTGAACCATAGGGGTATCCCAAGCATGGTCAGGGACAATGAGGTCATACTCCTCAATACAGATGGGGATAAAATCCAGATCATAGAGCTTTGCCGCGGAGTAGATGCCCATACCGACATCAGCACTGCCGCTGGCGATCTGGGCAGCAACAGAAGTGTGGGTCAGTTCTTCCCGATCGTAGCCGTAGACAGAAGCAGTATCCACATTCTCCCGCATACACAAATAGTCCGCAAGGATCCGGGTACCGGATCCCTTCTGGCGATTTACATAACGCACGCCATCCTTTGCAATATCCGCGAATTTCCGGATCTGGAGGGGATTGCCCTTTGCCACCATCAATCCCTGCTGACGACCGACACAGGAAACCAGCTTCACACCGCCTTTGGGGAAATACTTGCGAATAAATGCCTTGTTATAGCTGCCGTCAGCCGTATCCAGCAGGTGGCAGCCAGCCATGTGCGCCTCACCACGGCGGATTGCCATTATACCGCCCATGGAACCCACATGGGAGGAGCTGATGTACAAGGCAGAGTCCTCCAAATGGAGCATATCTGCCAGCTCGTCCAGCAGCGGATCATGGCTGCCGATAACCACCAGCGTATTGTGCAGCTTTTCTAAGGGGCTCAGCAGGCGGACTCTCACTTCCTCTCCCGCCTCGTAGCCCTCCAGTCCCTGGGGTACTTCCAGAATGCCATCGGCCTTCATAAAAGAAGAAACCACGCCGCTGCCCCGGCTCAGGGGGCTGGCCATCAGCCTGCCGCCTACGCAGCCCATGCGAACACGGACAAACTCCTGATATTTCAGACCGCTGACAACAGGCCGGGTAAGGGTTGCGTTCACATATGTGTCAGTGGCTGCCGGTACTTTCAGCCAGTGGTCAATCAGGGGCTTCAGCAGCTGCTCAATGACGATGATGCCGGACACCGGATAACCGGGCACTCCAAGAATGACCTTCTCTCCCCGGCAGCCCAGAATGGCAGGCTTGCCGGGCTTGATGGCGATGCCATGGTACAGCACCTCACCCAGTTCCCGGATGACCCGAGCCGAGAAATCCTCCCGTCCGGCAGAAGAACCGGCATTGAGAATTACCATATCGCACTCGTCTGCCGCTTTGGCAACCATTTCTTTGATCTGGTCAAATTTATCCGGAACAATGGGATAGACCACCGCCTCTGCGCCCCAGGAACGCACCATTGCGGAAAAAATGGAGCCATTGAATTCCAGAATATCCCCGGGCTTCGGGTCTGTACAGGGCGGGATAATCTCGTCCCCTGTGGGGATGATGCCCACCACAGGTTTGCGAATCACTTCAATTTCCAGCACACCGCCGGCAATCATCGCACCAATGGCAGCCGGGGAAACGGTCATATGGCTGGGCAAAATCATTTCCCCGGCGCATACATCCTCGCCGATCTGGCGGATATGCTGCCACGGGGCTGCGGCTGCGTGAATGGTGATGGAACCATCTCCATTCTTCACAATGTCCTCCACCATGATGACTGCATCTTTGTCCTCCGGAATCGGGTCGCCGGTGTCCAGCACAAGAAACTGGTCCGGCTTTAGAGTAACAGGGGTCGTTTCCGTCGCGCCGAAGGTTTCTTTTGCGGAAACCGCCACACCATCCATGGCACTGGCGGCATAGTGCGGGGCGCAGATGTGGGCATAGACTGCCTTTGCCGTCACCCTACCGCAGCTTTCAAAGACAGGAATGGTTTCTGTCTTTGACCCAAAACCGCCGCTTACCAGCCGCTCCAGATATTCCTTCCGTGCCTGCGCAAGCGGCACATTGGTCAAATATTCAAATCCCATAAAATCACACTCCTGAAGTAATCGTTACCTGAATTTCCGCTCCCTGGGGTAAGCCTTCACAATCCCGACTGATGCAGAAATAGCCGTCGGTCCCTGCCAGAGTGGTGATAAGGCCGGATTTTCCCCGAATGGGTTGGGCATAAAGCTCGCCGCCTGTTCCTGTCAACCGGCAGCAGTGATACTGGGCTCTGCCATGGTTGGCACTGATGCTCTCTGTAACCCTGGCAGTAACGGTATAGGCAGTCATGTCCCGATCCATCAGCCGTCCCAGCAGGGGCTGCACAAAAAGTTTTGTGATAAAGTAGGCAGCCACCGGATGCCCGGGCAGACCCACAATGGGCTTTTTCCCGGCTTTTCCCAGAATGGTTGGTTTTCCGGGCTTAATGGCAATGCCGTGAAGCAGAAGCTGGCCTGCGGATTCAATGATGCGGCAGGCGGCATCCTTCACTCCGACACTGCTGCCTCCGGACAGCAGCACGGCATCACATTCCGCAATGGCCTGATTGACCTTTTGAGAAAGCAGTGCCTCATCATCCACCACAATCCCATAGTTGACAACATGGCACCCAAATGTGGAGAGCATTGCCTCCAGCATGGGACTGTTCACGTCCCGCACCTGTCCGGGGCCGGGCTGCGCCTCCGGAGGAACCAGCTCGTCACCGGTAGAAATGACGCCCACGGTCACTTTTTTCACCACCGGCACCTGCACCCGGCCAATGGCAGCCAGCGCACCAATGTCGGCAGAAGACAGGGAGCGGCCTTTGTGCAGAATCACCTTTCCTGGATACACATCATCCCCCCGGAAAATCAGATTCATGCCCGGCGCCGCAGGTTTGGCAACACCGATGGTGCCGTCGCCGTAATCCTCCGTGTATTCCACCATCACCACACCGTCAGCACCCCTGGGCACTGCGCCGCCGGTGGGAACGGCTACACATTCCCCCTCATTCAGCAGATAGTCGGCACCTTCGCCCATCAGCACCGTGGCCTGCAGGGGCAGGATCGCCGGGATGGCATCGCTGCAGCCGAAGGTGTCACTGGCGCGAACCGCAAAGCCATCCACTGTGGAGCGGTCAAAATCCGGCACATATTCCCGCGCCGCAATATCCTCCGCCAGAACTCTGCCCACAGCCTCAGACAGAGCTACAAATTCTGCCTGTTCAAGCGGGAAAAACTTCGATTCTATCAGCGCAAGAACTTCTTCCGGCGTTTTTACATACAGCATACTAGACCTCCATAATAATCTTACCCAGGTCCCGGTAGTCATTGCCGGAGAAGTGGGTCACCTCCCTGCGGAACACAGGTGAGGACAGGATTGCAAGCATTTTGACTACAGCCGGATTTTCCAGCGATTCCTTCTGCAAAACAAGATCGAACCGTTCCTCCAGCAGTGGGATGAAGTCAAGCCCCTCCAGCTGATGCGTTATCCGCTCCGTGCCAATGGCAAGATCCGCATCCCCTGCGGCAATGGCAGATGCCATCGTAAGGTGAGAACTCATAATCTTGTCGTAGCCCTTTAGCTGTCCGGAGGGGATTTCCAGTTTTTTTAGCTGGGTATCCAGCAGGATCCTGGATGAGGAACCAACCCGGCGGTTGAGAATGGAGATGTCAGCCCGGCGCAGATCCTCCCACCCAGTTATGTGCTTGGGATTGCTTTTGCGAACATAAAAGCCCTGGGTGCGGTAGGACAGGTTCACCAGCACTGCGGACACCCCGGGCATCAGGCTTCGCACAAAGGAGGCATTGCACTCTTTTCCATCATACAGATGGCAGGCCGCAGCGTCCACCTTTCCCTGATACAGTGCCAGCAGACCTTCAAAGCTAGACAGATATGTACGACCGGCGTTGATATCCTCCTGATGAAGATAATTTGCCAAAATGTCCAGCACAACATCCTGCCCGGAGATGATCATCTCCGGTGCCTTTTCCTCAGCAGGTGTCAGCAACGTGGAGTGGGTATCGATGCGCTGCACCGGGGCAGTGGAATGCTCATGCCGGGAGCGGGCAATATAGGCATCCACATCCTCCTGCGTAAAACGAACCTTTCGCCCGATTTTATAGGAATGGATTTCTCCCTTGCGAATCAGGTCGTAAATGGTGGACTTGCTGACATGGAGAATGTCTGCAACCTCCTGGGTAGACAGGGACTGATTCTGCGCCATACTGCCGCCTCCTTGCAATCGTTTTCTATTGATTATACTTCTTCTTTCCAAATTGCACAAGTGCTTGGCGCAATATTTCAAGTATTTTGTGCAATTTCACGCCATTTTGTACGGCATTTCGTCGAAGTACTAAAATCTCTTCGCATAAAATGATACAGTTTCATGCGGTTTCACACAAAAATGCACATCCGCTCTTGATACCCCCTGTTATTTCCACTATAATAAACATATACAAATTGTAAGCTCAATTTCAATAAACACATACAAATTGTAAGCTCAATTTCAAATTTTTATGGAGGTATTGCATATGGCTAGCGCATACTACGAAAAAATTGCCCGCATCAATCTGACCACCGGCAAGATCAAAGTGGAACCTCTGGATCTGGAACTTGCCCACAAGTTCATTGGCGGCCGTGGTCTTGGCACCAAGATGCTCTATGACGAGGGCATTGCCACCGTCGATCCCCTGTCCCCGGAAAACAAGCTGATCTACATCACCGGTCCTATGACCGGCGCTGCCGCCCCTTCCACAGGCCGCTACATGGTCTGCACAAAGTCCCCCCTTACCGGCATGATTGCCTGCTCCAACTCCGGCGGTATCTGGGGTGCCAAGCTGAAGTACGCCGGTTGGGATGCCATCATTGTGGAAGGTGAAGCTCCCGGCTGGACCTACATCAACATTGACGACGATAAGATTGAGCTGCTGGATGCCCGGGAATATGTAGGTGTCATGAGCGAAGCCATTGACGAGCAGCTCAAGGCAAAGCACGGTGCTGACGTTTCCGTTCTGAACATCGGCCCCGCCGGTGAGAAGAAGGTGCTGCTTGCCGCCATTATGAACGATAAAGACCGTGCCGCCGGTCGTTCCGGTGTCGGTGCTGTCATGGGCAGCAAGAAGCTGAAAGCCATCGTGGTCAAGGCAACCCGCAAAAAACTGGACAACATTGCAGACCTGGATGCCCTGAAGGTGGCAGCCAAAAACGCTATGGATGTTCTGAAGGCCAACCCCGTTACCGGTTCCGGCCTGCGGCAACTGGGTACCGCTGTTCTCGTGAACATTGTCAACAACATCGGTGCTTTCCCCACCAAGAACTGGCAGGAAAGCTATTACGACAAGGGTGACGATATCTCCGGCGAAACTCTGGCTGAGAAATACCTGGTCAAGCCCGGTGCCTGCCATCGCTGCCCCATCGCCTGCGGCCGCGTGGTCAATGTCAATGGCAAGGTCGTCGGAGGTCCTGAATACGAGCCCCTGTGGGCCTATGGCGGCAACTGCGGCAACAATGATCTGAACGTCATCGATGAGTGCAATATGCTCTGCAACGAGTATGGTCTGGATGCTATTTCCGTCCCCTGCACCATCGCCGCTGCCATGGAGCTGTACCAGAGAGGCTACATCAAGGAGGAAGAGTGCGCCGGTGTACCTCTGGAATGGGGTTCCACCAAGGCATTGGTGGAGTGGACCAAGCGTATGGGCAATCCTGAAACCGAGCTTGACTGGCTGATGAGCTCCGGCTCCGCCCGCCTGTGTGAGCACTATGGCCATCCCGAATACTCCATGAGCGTTAAGAAGCAGGAAATGCCCGCTTACGACGCCCGTGCCATTCAGGGCATCGGCATTACCTACGCCACCTCTAACCGTGGCGGCTGCCATGTCCGTGGCTACATGATCTCTCCCGAAGTTCTGGGTCTGCCCCAGCAGCTGGATCGTACCGTTACCAACGAAAAGGCAGCTTGGGTCAAGACCTTCCAGGATCTGACAGCTGTCATCGACTCCATGGGTCACTGTCTGTTTACCTCCTTCGCCATGGGCGCCAAGGAGTACACCGACCTGCTGAACGCCGCCACCGGAACCAACTGGACCATCGAACAGGTGCTGGAGATTGGCGACCGTATCTACAACATCGAGAGAATGTTCAACAAGGCTGCCGGTATGAAGCCTGAGGACGATCGTCTGCCCAAGCGGCTGCTGGAAGAGCCCGTTGTAAACGGCCCCTCCACCGGTATGACCTCCAAGCTGCCTCTGACTCTGCCCGAATACTACGAAGCTCGTGGCTGGGTCAACGCATTCCCCACCGATGAAACCCTGAAGAAACTTGGCCTGGACGAGTGTGTTGGCAAGTGATACAATATAATTAATGGGGAGGGGGCAAGTCCCCTCCTCGATTTCTTTTGCAAAGGAGAATTTTCATGATTGAAGTTCGCGTTTTTGCAACCTTGCGCCAAGGCAGGGATAAAGTCACGCTGCTATCGCCGGAGGGTATCGCCTGTGCTGGAGATATCCTTGACCGGATGAACATTCCCCAAGAAGAAGTGTCTATTCTGCTCATCAACGGTTTTCATCACAAGCCGGAATCGGAAGTGAAGGACGGGGACATCGTGGCTCTGTTTCCCCCGGTGGGAGGTGGCTGAACGATGGATCCCAGATATGCGCGCAATGTCCCCGCCCTGAGCGAAGCGGAATGCGAGCTGCTTCGGTGCAAACGTGTTCTGGTGGTTGGCTGCGGCGGTCTGGGCGGGCATCTCATCGATATGCTTGCCCGCATTGGCATAGGCTCTCTGCGGGTGGTGGACGGTGATGTATTTGAGCCCTCCAATCTGAACCGTCAGCTGTTGTCCGAAGTTTCCTTGCTGGGCGTTGGGAAAGCACAGACCGCCGCGGAAAGAGTCCGGCGTGTGAATCCCAATGTTGCGGTTCATGCCGTGGGGGAATTTCTTACGGAAGAAAACGCAGCCGCCCTTCTTACAGACTGTGATGCGGTTCTGGACGGTCTGGACAATATCCAGTCACGGCAAATCCTCGCGAATGCCTGTGAACGTGCTGGAATTCCCCTGATCTACGGTGCCGTCAACGGCTGGGTCGCCCAGGCCGCAATCTCCTGCCCCGGCGATCATTTGATAGACTTACTGTACCCCGACGGGGCTGCACTCAAAAATAAGAGCGTTCTGAGCTTCACTCCCGCCCTGTGCGCCTCTATGCAGGTTTCCCTGTGCGTAAAGTTTCTCACCGACCGCCCCGTCAGAACCGGAACACTGTATTTTTTTGACTTACTGAATCAGGAATTCGAGGTCATCCCCATGACATAAGCGCCAGACAGAACA
Source organism: Blautia sp. LMAG:89 (assembly GCF_008679485.1). NCBI lineage: Bacteria > Bacillati > Bacillota > Clostridia > Lachnospirales > Lachnospiraceae > Blautia > Blautia sp. LMAG:89. The sequence goes on from NZ_NANC01000004.1 coordinate 1,025,945, forward strand.
CTGCTTCCAGGATTCTATGGTTGGTTGCAGCGTTCATCTAACACTTCTGCATACGGATATCTCTGTAACGTACTGATTGGAGAATAGAACGACAGAGTGTTATGAAACCCACCTCTCCCTTTTCTCCTTCGCTGCGGCTATGGAAACCGTGGAAAACCGCAACCTGCGCTCACCCTTTTTTCCTCTCCGGCTTTCTCCCTATACAAAGAAAAGTGTCCATTTTCTATCCCGAAAACGTACAGTTGCCGTGATGAGCAGATGGCAGCGTGTCATTATAGCAAAGAAAAGCAAACAGCACACAGGCGGTTTTATCCTCAAAAAAAGCACCGAAACATGACAATAAAGAAGCCCAGCACCACGCCATTAAAGTGGTGCTGGGCTTTTTCTGATTACAGCGATTTTCAGCGGATGAAGCAATGTGCTGTTTGCAGATAGCTCTTTCGCATTTTGCTGCTTAGCGTGAAAATGTACTGTTCCGCAAAATCCTACGCACAGAAGCACACCGCGTACACTCTATCGTGCTTTGCTTTCTAGAGCCTATCTGAAAACAAAGTATTCTTGTACTATTTCAACAAAATCCAAATGGAAGCAAGATGGACAAAAGCAAGAAAGGACATAGCAAGCTTATCATAGCGTGTAGCGACCCTGCGGAAAACTTTAAGTTTATTGAAGAAACACTCAATCAGGTAGCGTTCCTTATAGGTGTAGAAATCGAAGAACCAAGGCTAGATCACATTACTTTTGGGTGGGATCGTATACGATGCTCTCTGCCCTGTGATGTAAGTGCGAATGGAATTTGTTCCGTATGCTTTATCACCCAGAATGTTGCTTCCGGAAATTTTCACTTCCGAAAGCAGATCGACAGCGACACTGGCAACAAAGATGTTTCCGCCGGTAAGCGAGACTGTGAGAAAAAGTCTGTAAATAAGATTCTTCTATGATAATAAAGGGTGAAAAGTTCTTTCATAGAGCTTTTCGCCCTTGTTTTATATATAACAGTTGCAAATCTGCATGTCAAGAGCAGGCGGATATTCCGCCCGTCTTAACATGTCTCAAAACGGATTATTCTGGTAATCGTCCCTCGTACATAATACTCAGTTCTCCGTAAACTTGTGCCCAATTCCGGATGGTTGTCGTCCATTTTTTTGTTGCCTCAAATGTGGCCAGATACAGGGCTTTCAGAAGTGCGGTGTCACTTGGAAATACGCTTCTCTGGCGGTTCAGCTTACGGTAGGTTGAATTCAGCGATTCGATCGCATTGGTCGTATAAATGACCTTTCTGACGGTGGCTGAAAATTTGAAGATCGGGGAGATCGCATCCCAGTTATCTTTCCAGCGTTTCATGGAATTCGGATATTTGGGAGTCCATTTTTCTGTTACCCGATCCAGAGCAGACAGTGCTTTCTTTTCATCTGCAGCCTGATAGATGGTCTTCAGGTCTGTGGCGAAAGCTTTTCGGTCCTTATCAGGGACATATTTCAAAGTGTTCCTTACCTGGTGCACGATACAACGCTGATACTCTGTTTTGGGAAAGGCAGCAGCAATAGCTTCTTTGATTCCTGTCAGACCATCAGCACAGATGATCAATACATCTTTTACACCGCGGTTCTTCAGCTCATTCATAACAGAAAGCCAGTATTTGGCACTTTCATTATCTCCAACATTAATAGTCAGGACTTCTTTCTTTCCTTCGGTGTTGATACCCAGAATGACGTAAGCTGCAAGCTTACGGATCACTCCATTATCCCGCACAGAATAATGGATCGCATCAATATACAGGATCGGATATACCTCATCTAATGGCCAGTTCTGCCAGTCCTCAATCTGTGGGAGGATCTTGTCTGTAACATCAGAAATGAAACTTTCAGATGTTTCAAATCCATAAATATCTTCGATAGTTTCTGAGATCTGTCATGTAGTCATACCTTTTGCATACATAGAGATAATCTTTTGATCGATATCAGAAATGTCTTTCTGGCGTTTTTTCACTACCTGTGGCTCAAAAGTTGATTTACGATCCTGCGGCACTTCGATTTCCATAGAACCATAACGGCTATTGACCTGTTTGCGTTTATAGCCATTTCTATAGTCATCATTATCAGAACGTTCTGATTTTTCATAGCCGAGATGATCATCCATTTCCGCTTCCATCATCTCCTTAATGGTGCCGCCTAAAAGATCTTTCAAGGCGTCCTGGATATCTTCTGCGGACTGAATATCATACTCTTCAAGAAGCTGGTGGATAATGTTTCTTTTTCCTTCTGTCATTTGTACTCGATGTACAGGTTTCTTTTGTCTTGCCATAATAAAAGGCCCTCCTAATGATATTTATTTTATCATAGAAGAACCTTTTAAACACTATTTTACAGAAAAAGTTTCATACTCTCACATTATCAGCTACGATCCAGCCGATGTTACAGGAAACGGACTTACCGGAGAGAGAGCACAAGCAATCAGTTTGGAACTTGTGATACACCCCTAAGCCCCTGTAGAATAAATAACGCCAGTACTGGATATCAAAAATCCCGCACCGGCGTTATTTATTTACTGTCTACTAGGGTTAAACTTAACTACTATTTTTTCTTTGCGATATAAAATACATAACTGTAATAATCTACTACTAATCTAAAATAAAGCGATTATAAGCTATCCTTTTTCCTGTGTTTGTTTTAAAGTTTTCATCTATACACTTTTTTATCTTTTCCTGTTCTTTTTCTTTATCCATAACCGTTAAATTTTCAAGCAAATCAGCTTCCCATTGTATTTGAAAATCAAGTCCATCAATTTTAGATGGAGTATGATGGTTGCCTATTATAAAGCATATTCTATCAATATTTTTGTTATAGCCTACCTTTTTTAATATTTCTTTCGCTACTTCTGGTCCTTCCTTTTCTTGATAGACACCATCAATAGAACCGTATTTTTTTTGTGCTTCAACCGCACCAATATCATGTAGTATAGCAATAATACTGATGAATTCTTTTTCTTCCTCTCCGATATTTTCTCCTTTCATTATATCTTCTGCATTTTTTAAAACTTTGAGAGTATGCTCTATGCCAAAAGGAATTTCTTTGAATACTTCTTTCATCTCTATAATAATTTTTTCTTTAAACATAAATTACCTCCATTTATACCTTATAGGTGTTTTAGTTCTATCTATCCACTTTTTTGTTCGCCGATACAATCAGCATCATGGGACGGCGCATTTCATCCTGCATCCCCGGAATATCCATCATGTATTCCGGCGGCTGCGGCTCCACAATATGATTTATTATAAAACCATTTGAAAGCAGTGTATTTAGATATGTGGTCAGTGTTCTATGATATTTTGTAACCTTTTCTCCCAAAAACACAGCTGTCCGTTTGCCCTCATAATAATAATTATCCACCGGAAAATGCAGTATTTCTCCTTTTTCGTTATAATGCCAGTCTTGTGTTCCATAGGCAGTAAAAGCAGGATCTATGTTTTACCTTCCCAACTTCTAATTGTTTACATCATATCCCAAAAGCCTTGTCGTACTCAATAACTCCATTTAATTTGTTTTGACTTCCGTTAAGATTAAGTACCATAAAACTTTCATCGTCAACTTCAAATGGCGCTTTTATTCCACACTCACTTGCCGGAATATATCCTGCCTTTGGATAGTATTTGGAATGTCCCAAAACAACTGAATATTCATATCCCAATTTATGTGCTATACTGTGTCCTTCTTTCATCAAAGATAATCCGATTCCCCTGTTCTGATAATCGGGTAATACAGAAAGAGGGGCAAGCGCAAGAACCTCAACCCCTTGAACAACTGCTTTTGTAAAAAGAATATGTCCTACAATTTTTTCGTCCTCGACAGCAACAAGAGAAAGTTCCGGAATAAACGATTTGCTTTTTCTTAACGCAGCAACTAAGTTCTGTTCATTTCCATCTGTATATTCAGCATTTTCAAATGCTTCTTTTACAACATGATATACCGTATCATAATCTTCTGGTCTTTCTTGTCTTATAATCAAAATAGATACCTACATAGTTTTAAGCTTTTTACAATTACAGGAAATGGCAAATCTACTATCTACCTCTCAATTTTTATGGCTCTGACAATGATAATATCCGGGATTTCTTTATTAAAATAGCATTCTTCGTAAAATCCGTCTATGACAAATCCGGTATCAAAACACAGATTAAAAATATCCTGTAAAGAACGATGATAATAACATTGTTTTTGAGGCTGTCCTTCAATCGCAATATCGTAATAGCTATGCGGCGTCATATATTTTTCTGTAAGCGTTACAAAACAGGGGTGCTGTGTCGCAAATACAAATACTCCGTTATCCTCAAGCAATTTATAAACAGAGGTAAAAAGCGGCTTAATATCGGTAATATCCATGACCGCCATATTGGAGACTGCTTTTGTAAACGGCTTATTTCTTTTTTATGCCATCAGACTTGTTTCATTCGTGGCGTCTGCTACACAAAACTCAATGTGATCAGCATACCGTTTTTGGCGCTTTTTTGCCAGTTCCACCATTTTCTCACTATAATCAAAAGCCAAAACAGAGACAGCTTTTTCTGCAAGATATGCAGAATAATTTCCATTTCCACAGGCAATATCTAAAATATAGTCTGTTGGATCAGGATTTAGAAGCTCTGTTACTTTGGGGCGGACAACTTCTCTGTGAAAATCATTTGATTCATCCCCCATTGCACAATCCCAAAATTCAGCGTTTTGATTCCAGATTGCTTTACTTTCTTCCTTTGAATACTGCATAATATCCTCTTTCTGCAAAATTACTTTTTCTCCTTCGCCCCATGGCTCCTGAAATGCGTGATAATGATGTTCCAATATTTCATCTGTTATCACAAACGGCGAATTGGCATTTAAGACCTGATTTCTTTTATAGAGCCTTTTTTGCAAAAGCTCCTTACTGGCTTTCATATAGACAAGTTCCGTTTCAGCGCCTGCTTTTTGGATCAGCTCTTTATAAAAATTCCGATTTCTCAGTTTCAAAAACTGGAAGTTATAAACATCTTTGCAAATATACCATATCTATTAACTGTACACCACACTCATAAATTGGGTGGTCATAATTGTCCGTAAAGAAATTCGGAATATTGTGAGATCGGACAAATCCGCATTTTTCATAAAACGGTACGGTCAACGGGCTATCACCTGTTCCAACCTGCAAAATAGAATATTCATCTGCATATTTACTTGAAAGGAAGTCAATCAATGCTTTTCCATAGCCCTGTCCTTGATTCTGAGGATCAACTGCAATATTTTTAATTTCAAGTATTCCATTATCTTCATCAGTAACGACACATTCAGCTTTTACATTACCATCTTCAAGTACATACATAGTACCTTTTTCAAGATAGTGATCAATCATATTTTCCTGCTCATCAGCTAATAACAATAATGCTATAAATTGCTTTTTATTCTCATTCACTTCTCGGATTTTCATATTTATTACTCCGTCAAACTTGAATTTGACTTGCCTATTTTCTTAAAATCTCATGTGGAGCTTCTATTTCATTTGCCAAGGTATGCTCTGTTAATTCTGACATCAATTTCAATTTTTTATTAATCAATGGTCGCATACAATTAGGAACATGTTCCTGATGCGCTCTGTGGATTGCTACACATTCCTTACAGTTTCCGTGATAACGACAGGCTTTCAGGCAAGGACAGTGATCTTTGTCTTTATACTCCTTACGAAATTCCGCTGCAAATTCTTCTTGCAGTCTCAGTCCCTCGACACGGTTTCCCTTATGAAATTCTACCATTGCATCCAGTTCTTTCTGGTTCCCTTCAATCTTCATGTTATTATAGCGCCTCCATTTCAACTATTCCTCATTTTCTGATAAATTCCGATTTGCACTTCAAATCGTTTTCTTCATTCTATCACAGCATCTATTATTCTGCCATCAATCTTTCGAACCAGGTATCCATGACAATAATAAACTGGCCTGCGCCTTGCCACTCTTGCAGCATTTCATCCAGAGTTTTGTGTTTCTCATATTTCTGCACATACACCCAGGTGGCTATACCACTGGCCTCAGAGATAATTCCTGTTATGATCTTACGCATGATGTCCTCAAATTCTGCAATTTCCTCTTTGGGAACAATGTCATAGAGATCCGGAATCTTGAAATCTTCTTTCCCACAGTTCTCATGTACATCAATCAGATCTGCTTTCACCCTCTTTCTGGATTCCTCAGGTAATTTCAAATATTGCCAGATCATTGAGACCACTTCGTACGGTGTGTCTTTTTTGATTGGTGGTAATTGTATAAAATCATTCTTTTCACTCATTTTCATATCCTCCTCAAGATAAAATAAAATCAATAATCCGTTCTCTGTGAAGATTGGAATCTACCATGCTTAAAATGGAATCATCTTCACTTAATACTCGGATGATCACCGGTACTTTACGGTATCCCAGTTTCTCCGCAGCATGTTTTCTTCTGTGACCGGATATGATCTCATAGTATCCATCCGGTACTGGTCTGACGATTAGCGGATTTAAAATTCCATACTTCTCAATGCTTTCCTGCAAAAGAAACATTTCCTTATCATCTTTTACCTGAAACGGGTGCTCTTTGAACGGACGAAGACGCTCAATCTCAATTTCTATGATTTTTTCTTCGTTTTCTCCTGATTGTCTGTTTGGCTCAGTCATCTTGACTCCTTTCCTCCAGGATTCAGGAAATAAAAAATGCCTGCCTGGAACTTTTATAGATAGTAAAGTTCCAAACAGACATTGCTGTTTGACCATTAGCTGTAGCTAATAGAATTGAATACTGTTTCAGCTAATTCATGTTTGCAGGTTTGGGAGAGATTGTTTCTTTTCCCGCCTTTTCTCTGATTTACATCCCCGAATAAGGGGTGACAACGGAGCGGAACCCAAATGTTAGCTGGACTTCCTAAAACCCATGTTTGCAAACCGGTAATTTTGATTAGCTGTCAGCTAACAAAAATCGGATTGCGTTAGCTGGAAATTAATCATTTTGAATGGAATTTTGTGTCACGAACGTGATTAGAAAATAACAAAAGCGTTCGTTGTCAGCTAATCCAGCTAACATTTTCGAACGCTTTGAAGCCCGTCCATAAGAGGATTTGAACCTCCGACCCCTCGCTTAGGAGGCGAGTGCTCTATCCAGCTGAGCTATATGGACATATATGGTTGTGAAACATTTCGAACACTTCCAAAAGTTTCACAACCATTATTTTACTATATTTATTTTGAAATTACAAGAATTAATTCTAAATTCGAAAACTTAATAGTGCAGCTGACCCTGCAGCCAGATTGTTCCTTTGAAGCGGCGTCCAACTGCCGGTTCACCGAGAAGATCTTTGCTGTTGATGCAGATATCAAACTGTATATCATTGCTCTCTATAGTCATCTGGCAGATTTCTTCACCTGTCAGGATATTCTTAAATTTCATGATATCCAGAATCTCACCAAGAACATTATACTGATCACATTCGATTCCATAAGGCATGAAATAAGAGTCCACGATCGTGAGAACATCATCTGTAACAATTCTCTGGGAAATCATGGAGTAAGTATCCATATCCTCCATTGTAAGGCTCTCCATAGCTTCCTCATCACCATTACGCGCTGCTGCGATCAGATTAGTCCTGTTTTTGGAAAGTTCTCTCTCCACCTTTACCGCTTCCTTATCCTTCTGCAGCGGAAACAGGATCTTTCCCTCAGAAGCCAGACCGGAAACCGTCACCGGACGGTCCCCCGGGTCTTTCAGGCCTTTGTATTTCTCCTGCATATATTCTGCCAGATTCTGCAGATAAAAGATCATAGTCACGCCAATACGCAGATCATCACATGCTCCTGCATAAGATTCCTTATCTGTATGACGTTCAACAGTCACTTTTTCCCTGGATGTGATTCCTGTTCCCCTGAAAAATGGGAAATAATATTCCACGTGAAACTCACCGTTCTCATCGTACTGACCACAAACGCTGATTCCACAGTCACAGCCATAATTCTTGGAAAACTGTACAAATACGCCTTCCGGATGATTTTCCACGCAAACCTTTTCATCGTAGCTTGCGATCACATCACGGATGATCTCTTTTATTTCACTTCTTCTGGTAATCTGTGAAAAACCAACGGTCTTTAAATAACTGTGCACAAGAACACCTCCCTGAAAAAGCCTGCGTTTCTCTTACGCGCGTGTCTTTTTCTCAATCTTTGTCATACCGCCCATATATGGCTGCAGAGCTTTTGGAATGTTTACAGATCCATCTGCATTCAGGTTATTCTCCAGGAAAGCAATGAGCATTCTCGGAGGTGCTACTACTGTATTGTTTAATGTATGAGCAAGATATTTCTTGCCATCTTTGCCGTTTACACGGATTTTCAAACGACGTGCCTGTGCATCTCCAAGGTTGGAGCAGCTTCCTACCTCAAAGTATTTCTTCTGACGTGGAGACCATGCCTCAACATCGAGGGATTTTACCTTAAGATCAGCAAGGTCACCGGAGCAGCACTCAAGCGTACGAACCGGAATATCAAGAGAACGGAACAGATCTACTGTATTCTGCCACAGCTTGTCGAACCACATCTTACTCTCCTCTGGCTTGCAGACAACGATCATCTCCTGTTTCTCGAACTGATGGATACGGTAAACACCTCTCTCCTCAAGTCCATGAGCACCTTTCTCTTTACGGAAGCACGGAGAATAGCTTGTAAGTGTCTTCGGAAGCTCTTCCTCCGGAATGATCTGGTCAATGAATTTACCGATCATGGAATGCTCACTTGTTCCGATCAGGTAAAGATCCTCTCCCTCAATCTTGTACATCATAGCATCCATCTCCGCAAAGCTCATAACGCCTGTAACAACGTTGCTTCTGATCATGAAAGGCGGTACGCAGTAAGTAAATCCCCGGTTGATCATGAAATCTCTTGCATAGGAAATTACTGCGGAATGAAGGCGTGCGATATCACCCATCAGATAATAGAATCCGTTACCGGCAACACGTCTTGCGCTGTCAAGATCGATTCCATCAAAATTCTCCATGATATCTGTATGATACGGAACTTCAAAATCCGGAACAACCGGCTCACCAAATTTCTCAATCTCTACGTTCTGGCTGTCGTCTTTACCGATCGGTACAGAAGGATCGATGATGTTCGGGATTACCATCATATCTTTCAGAAGCTCTTCCTCAACCTCTTTTTCTCTCTGAGAAAGTTCCTCAATACGAGTTCCAGATGCAGCAACCTGTTTTTTGACCTCTTCTGCCTCTTCTCTTTTTCCCTGGCCCATAAGAGCACCGATCTGTTTGGAGATCTTGTTTCTCTCAGCACGGAGAGCCTCAACCTCCTGCTTAATCTCTCTGTTTTCTTTATCAAGTTCGAGAACCTTGTCAACCAGCTCCAGTTTGCTGTCCTGGAACTTATTGCGGATATTCTGCTTTACAACCTCCGGATTCTCTCTCACAAACTTAATGTCTAACATGATATTCCTCCTGTATTAAAAATATTCTTACTCTTTGCAGTTTTTTATTCCTTCTCAATCTCACCAAGGCCAAAGTTTACTGCTTTTCTCAAAGCTTCCACTTCTTCCTGACTAAGTACAACATAGGACTCACCTTTTACGATCTCCTTTAAATAAAGGAAACAGTTATCGCGGCTGTGAACCGCATTCAAGATCAGACCCGTATTGTTTTTATCAAGAAGCGCCAGTGCAAAGCTGAGTTTTCCACCTACATCATCAAATGCATCATACTTTTCAACGCCATATTTGCTGAACATTACATTCATATTTTTTTTGATAAAGCTGATGTCATGATCATGATCTTCCTTTGCTTCATACAGCCGATCGATCTGTGCAAATTTTCTTACAAAAACTTTTTCCAGTGACTGTGCATCTCCGCCTCTCATAAACATCTTGTACTTCCGTTCCAAACGGCTGAGACGCATATTGCTGCTCACCACATTGATCAGAAGAATGATGGTAAGGATCAGCAAAACAATGATCACAATCCCGGAATCAATTCCCATGCTTTCAAAAATCCCGCTCATTCTGCCTCCTATCTGATAGATTCGAACAGATCAATGATCCTCTCCAGTTCATCTCTGGAATAATATTCAATTTCAATTTTACCTTTGTTGTTTTTCTTTCGCTGAATGGATACCTTTGTTCCCATGATACCTTTCATTTTTTCTTCCAGGCTCTCATAAATGGCATCTTCTGCTGTGTTTTTCTCTGTTTTTACTTTTTTCGCAGGAGAAACCAGATTCTTTACAAGTTTTTCCGTCTCACGAACACTGAGTTTTTCATCAAAAACCTTCATGGCTGTTGTTTCCTGAAGAGCTTCATCAGAAATTCCCAGAAGTGCTCTCGCATGACCAGCTGAGATCATATCTGCAATTACCATTTCCTGAACTTTTGAAGAAAGCTTCAGAAGACGCATGGAATTAGTTACTGCAGTTCTGCTTTTGGCAACTCTGTCTGCGATTTCATCCTGTTTCAGGTGAAACTCTTCCATCAGACGTTTGTATGCCATCGCTTCCTCTATAGGATTCAGGTCTTCCCGCTGAATGTTCTCGATCAGGGAAATTTCTACAATTTCCTGGTCTGTAAACTCTTTTACAACAACAGGAACTTCCTTGAGCCCTGCCATCTTGGCAGCTCTCCAGCGGCGTTCGCCTGCAATGATCTCAAAATAATCCTTCTTATCGGATACCAACAACGGCTGAAGAACACCGTACTGTTTAATGGATTCCGAAAGTTCCAGCAGCGCATCCTCATCAAAATGTCTTCTGGGCTGATTCAGATTTGGTTCTACGCTGGAAATTTTCACAAGTCGTTCTGCGGCCGGATTATCTTTTTCAGTTGGTTTGTCTTTTTTTACAACTGCAGATCTTGTCTTTTTTGCAGGTTCCTTTGACGGACCGCCTGCTTTGTTCGGGATCAGTGCGTCAAGACCCTTTCCAAGGCCTCCTGTTCTTCTTCCAGCCATCACTCGCCCTCCCTGCCTATAACTTCTTCTGCCAGGAGGCGATAACTCTCTGCTCCTGTAGATCGTGAATCGTACAGATTGATCGGTTTTCCATAGCTTGGTGCCTCTGCAAGTCGTACATTTCTCGGTATGATCGTTTTGTATATATTCTGGTCCAGGTTTTCTTTTACATTTTCTACAACCTGAAGTGACAGATTTGTTCTGGCATCATACATAGTAAAGACCACGCCTTCGATCTTCAGTCTCTTATTCAATCGGTCTCTTACCAGTTCGATGGTATGTATCAACTGTGACAAACCCTCCAATGCATAATACTCACACTGAATCGGCACCAGAACGGAGGTTGCGGCTGTCAAAGCATTAATTGTAAGCATACTCAGTGACGGCGGACAATCCATGATTATGTAATCATATTTCCGACGAAGTTTATCCGTGATCTTTTTCAGAATAAATTCTTTATCCTCAAGATCAACCAGTTCAATTTCTGCACCGGAAAGATTCATATTCGATGGTATCAGGTCAACATTATCTACAACGTTCTTTATAATGGTATCCTTGGTCTCTGCTTCTCCAAGCAGCAGCTCATAAAGGGTGTTTTCTACTGCATTCTTGTCTGCGCCAAGTCCACTGGTCGTATTTCCCTGCGGATCAATGTCGATGGCAAGAACCTTTTTCCCTTTTTCAGCAAGGCAGGCCGATAGATTGATGGCTGTCGTTGATTTTCCAACCCCGCCTTTCTGATTGGCAACTGCAATGATTCGTCCCATTGTACCCCTCCTTTTTATTTTTTTAAGGGATTTTTACTCATTGGATATCATTATAACACTTTTATTTTTAAACTGCCACATAATGTTTCACGTGAAACAATAGAAAATAGGTTTTGAATTATTTTATTTATTGTGTAGTATACCCAAACTCATTCCGGACTAAACAGAAGTTTGACAGTAACAGTACATCGATTATAAAGTCCATCAACTCCGCATAAACTTCCAGTTTTATTTGTTACCAATCAGACTATATATTTTACGCCATAAAAACGTACCAGAAATGAAGTTCCCATTTATAGATATTTTGCTGAAATTGTTCTGATTTATCGTAATCTCGAAAATAATTCGATTTTCTCGGTATAGATATATTATCTTTTATGGAACCTTGCACACTGCTACATAGGCATCGAAATCCCTTTCTTTTACAGCATTTATAGCATTTTCAAATTTTATCTGAACACTAAAAACATTACTATTATTATCAAGCGAACAAAAGTATCTGTAAACGCATTCGCAGTTCTACACTGAATAACTGCTTCGCGATTTACCAAAAGGACTACAAGCTACTCTTCCCTGATAAGAAGCAGTTCTTCAACCACAGCTTATCGTTTCTTGCAATTGAAGCCAAAAGCAGTGGGACCTCATGATTCGAGTCATACAAACAAAAGCATCCGCAGTTGCTACGCAGCTTTACACCGAATAACTGCTCCGCAGTTTATTAAAACTTGCTTGTACTCTTCCTGATACAAGCAAGTCACCAACCGCTGCTTATTGCTTCTTGCACTTGAAGCAGGGGACCTCCTGACGCGATTAAAAACTATATCACGCTACCGTAAAGCGTATATGAGTTGTCGTTGTTGCGAAACATTTTTTAAGTCAAGCGGAAAAAAACATCCTCTTCACTACTGCTCATAGCTTAATAAATGCTTCGCAGTTTATCAGAAGGAAACTGTACTTCTCCTGATACAAGCAAGTCCCCAACCACTGCTTATTGTAGTTCACAATTGAAGCAGGTAAATTACTTGATTCGATTAAAATCTATATTAAACCTACCATAAAACACATAAGCACGAACTACAGCTGTTTTTTATTTCTGCAATTGTCAAAGATGGGGTTATAACTCTTTATTCTTAATCTGTCTTCGGATGTTTCACGTGAAACATCCGAAGACAGATTATCAAACCAATATTCATAATTAAGCAAGTGACTTCCTCGATCCGGTTAAAAATGCCATCAACGAAATCGATCCAGGACACGGTTTGACTTGTAACTGCAAGGGTACTGAACAGTTACGAACACATTATAAAATCAATGAGAAATATCAAAAAAATACTCCGATATATTCTCTCTGGCATTATCTGTATCACGAAAGCATGTAAAAAATACAAGAAACTCCATCCACAAAATAATGTGGCTGTTATCTTTATATTCCCCAAAAGCATCTATATATAGTAAATGGAAACTTCTTTTCCCGGAGTGTTTTTATAGTGTGAAATACATGTATCTCTCGTGAAAAAAATATAATATTATGAAACTGGAATTTTCGATTTTTGTTTATTTTATTATGTTTACGAAAGATTTGCGTATTTATTTCATTTTTCTTCCAATCCTGTTATATATTCGTTATGTACATGTTAACTAAAGGCTTTTTCAAGCATAGTTTCATTTTGTAATATCCAATATAAAATGTATCTGAATAAGGTTCCGGCATAGAACTGGCATAAAATAAATTTCACTTAATAGGCTTTTTTCTTCTAAATCAAGCCGTAAAAGACTTCCCTGTCTTCCCTTTATCCCAGTCATGCGGACAAAAATTTTTGTATTCGATCATAGTTTTACACAAAATAGCTGTTTTACAGTTTATCAGGAAGAGTACAAGTATTTTCCCACCCACAGTTTATTTTTTTTATCGAAGCTGCTGCTTTCTTTTATTCAATCAATCAAAATTTTACATGTTTAGAGTAGGAACGGATCTATATTTTATCTTTTTGCCGCATGTGTGCAGGTGCACATTTTGCATTTTTAGGCTTTTTTATATGTGCATACACGTAAAGTACGTTTTATCGTACTTTTTTTATTTAAAGTACTATAATTTGTACTTTAATGCTTTTTCATTCGTAAATATCCTATTATTTCTATTTATTTGCCAGTATTTTCTTTTATAAAGTCCTTTTTATCGTACTTAACGTTTGTGTTATTATCATTATCATAGTGTTCTCTTCGCAGAAATAATCTCTTATTTCTCTTTATTTCATCCTTACTCTTATATCGTTTTTCTATAAAATCCCCCATATTTTCCGCCTTACCCTCCATTTTTTCATATAACTACACATTTTTACTACATTCACTTAACTTGTTAATTCCCCATCCAGTTCACAAAAGCATCTGACCGAAATCATGGGGAATACTGATGACAGTATCTGGCAACTCACCTTCAAGTGTGCAAACATATCTATCCAATTTGGGATCAAACGAATAAAAATACCCGTATTCGCTACGCAGTTCTACACCCAATAGCTACTTTGCAATTTATCAGGACCTGCTTACAATGTACCCATAACAGTGGCCACATGAATTAGTGCAGTACCTTGTTTTTAGACATGCCCACTATTCCTTTCCCTGCTTCTAAACGCCGTTGCATTCTTCCTAATACACGCCACCCACTGCTTATTACTTATTACTTTTTACTTTTTCGTAATTGAAGCAGGGGACTTATTTGATTCAGTAAAAAACACTTCTTCTCTTGCCTCATTTTCCCCTGAAATGCTATAATCCATAAAGAAAGCATTCGCAAACTCCTTGCAGTTTGCGGCTAATACATTGTTTCGTAAATAACTATACTAATCGCGTGGGATGTTGATTCGAGTGTGCAGGTATAAAAATGCAAGCGTAGCTGGCTATGCTGAGGCTTTTAGATCTGTGCAGTCGGATTCACCAACAAGTAATTGGTATAGTTATTTCGAAAACAATGTACTAGTCATTTATCATCTGATCGAAAGGAATATTTTATACATGAACACCACAAATAATCGCAACGATTTCTATAAAGAACAATTAGACAAGACTTTAAATGGCAATAAAAAGATCGAAACTGCCATTGCAGCACTCCAAAAAGAAGCAACCGAAGAAATGCTTGCTCATACTCTCACCGTGATCCGTCACAGAATGCAGGAGCAGGCACAGCTGATCATTGCTGTAGAACCTCCAAAAGGTGATGGAAAAATTTCTCTTCATGCGATCAAAACCAACGATGGAAAGCAATGGTGGGCTGCATTTACCAGCTTTGACGAAGAGTTAAAAGGCAGTGATAAGATCATGTCCACATTTACCGCAGATATTGATAAGATTTTTGCTTCTGCATTGCAAGAGCCGTCTGTTGAGGGAGTAATTCTCAATCCATGGAACCGCACACTGATGCTGAACAAAACCCTTATCAACATCATCCTCGGCAATCCTGTATAGCATCAGCTCTGTCGGATAACAAGTCCAATGTTTCACGTGAAACACTTGGTATTTTACTGAAGTATAAAAGCATTCCAGCGGATAAAAGCATCCTCTTCGCTACTTGCTGCTCATAACCAAATAACTGCTTCGCATTTTATCAGAAGGAGCTTTTCCTTCTCCTGATACAAGTAAGTCCCCTGCTTATTGCTCTTCATTAAAGCAGGGGATTTACTTGATTCGGTTCGAAATCTGATTTCTATGTATCATGAAGCGTATTGGCGATGCTACTGTTCACTGACAATATTCCGTAAGTTTTTTTATAAACGAAGACCGCAGAAAGCCCGAAGCCATACCGCACCAATTTATGCGATCAACATAAATTCTTTGCATTGCGAAGCGCGTTACTGAAAGCAGAACGAACAGCAACTTAGCGAGCGTTACTGTTCAATGTTAAATTCCGTAAGTTTTTTTGTGAACGAAGGTCGCAGAAAGCCCGAGACCATACTGCACCAATTTATGCGATCAACATAAATTCTTTGCATTGCGAAGCGCGTTACTGAAAGCAGAACAAACAGCGACTTAGCGATCATCACCAAGAACAGAATGGACAGTAGCGTCAACATACAATAACAAGGTTAGGGTTCCCACAAAAGCATTGTAAATTTTTCGTTCCTGTCGTATAATAAAGCAAAGAAATATTCAGAAAAAATCAGATCAGATACCTGAATTACGTTACATCTGTCCTGATTATTTTTACGAATTCCAGGAGGCTTTTTAATGAAGAAAAATGGACACAGACTACTTACTCTTGCAGCTTTAGTCGGAACTGCCGCAGGTGTTATTCATATTGCTAACCGTTTCATAGATGCCACATCTCAGCTTAAAGATATGCTGGAACAGCCACACAGCAAAACCTATGACTGGCGTTTTGGAAAGATTTTTTATACAAAACAGGGACATGGCACCCCTATTCTTCTTATTCATGATATCATGCCAGGTGCTTCCGGTTATGAATGGAATTCCATAGAGAAGCAGCTCGCAACCGAACATACAGTTTACACCATTGATCTTCTTGGATGTGGACGTTCCGAAAAACCGGATATTACTTATACCAATTTTGTATTTGCTCAGTTACTCTGTGATTTTGTCAAGAATGTGATTCATGAGGAAACCGATGTTATTGCCAGTGGTTTCTCAGGTTCTTTTGCGATCATGGCTTACCGTAACAATTCCGACCATTTCCGCAAGATCATGCTGGTCAATCCACCAAGCTTCAGTTCCCTGAAGCAGGCACCTTGTAAAGACAACAAGCTCTTTAAGTATTTTATCGAGCTTCCGATTTTCGGAACTCTGATCTATCATATGGTAGCTTCCCGCGAATCCATCAGCAGTCTGTTTATGGAAAAGCTGTTCTACAATCCCTTCCATGTAACAGATACACTGGTAGACACCTATTATGAATCCGCTCACAAGGGCGGTTCCAACGCCAAATATCTGTATTCCAGCTACATTGGCAAATACCTGAATATCAGCATTAATAATGCCGTAGAAGCTTCCGATGCATGCATCTATATTATTTCCGGAGAAAAAGAAGCTTCCGCTTCTCTTATTGCAGAGGAATATCAGAAGCTGAATTCTTCCATTGAAACCGCTGTGATCCCGGAAACCAGACATCTTCCTCATCTGGAAGATCCGGAACATTTCCTGGAACAGGTAGCTATTTTCCTGTAAAAACAACTTATGATCCGGCATCAAAATTTATCTATAGTAATTTTGGAAATCAACGCATTAAAAGTACATTGTTCATATTCGGAGCCATTGAGCTTCATGCAGTAATTTGTGGAAATGCTATAAACCAACAAAAAGCCAATAAAAAAAGAGTACTGTTTCACGTGAAACATAAGTTTTCCCTCAAACAAACGTGAAACAATACTCTTTATTTTTTACCAGACTCACAGCATGCATCCGGACATTTCTCTTATCTAAGTGCCTGCTCCAGATACATGTGTGTTGTATTATCGATCAGCTTATGTGTCAGCTCTGCCATATGCTGTGTACTCTCCTGATTCTCAGAAGACAGCCATGTCTTGATCATTCCCACGCATCCATTCAGACAAAACGCATACGCATACTCAATATCACGGTTGTCTTTCGGCAGACGAATTGACAAGCGATGCAGCACTGTATCTGCGATCAGTTTTTCTATACGATTCACAAAAGCCATATCTCCATTCTTTCCAAGAAGTGCGATACAAATATCCTTATTATGATCCAGGATCGTAAATATCTGCTCAATAAAAGGATACGAGCTCTCCTTATTATTAAGAGGATCCAGAGGATAGTCTGCCACCAGACGCGTGATTTCCTCCATCAATTCAGCCTCTATGGATTCCAGCATCTGATAGATATCTGTATAGTGAAGATAAAATGTGGAGCGGTTGATATCAACTTCTTCCACCAGTTCCTTTACCGTAATTTCCTTAATGCTCTTCTTCTGCATAAGACGGGCAAGCCCCGCTCGCAACTGTGCCTTGGTCTTACGTACTCTTCTGTCAACTTTTTCCGCCATCTTAATTCCCCCTGCAATTCAAAAAAGCAAGCACGTTTCCTCCGCCTCAATCACCTGTTACTTACGATACTCTGCAACTGTCATACAATGCATAATGCATCCTTCAAACGAATAAAAGCATTCGCTTTCTCTACGCCGATCTGCATGATACCAGATATCTGCTGTTGTTAAGAATTGACAAGATCAAAATTGTTAACGACGCCGACCTACACGATACCAGATATCTGCTGCATATTTGTGTTGAAACATAGGAATCCTGTCTGCATTTAATATTACCAACTGCACATAAATTCAAAGGAAATAACGTACTTTTTGTCTATTATGCAGTTTTTTATTTGTAATAGACACTTCCATTATTTCCGTCTATTAATATACATTCAGTAAAGATTTAATGGTTGTATCTGTGGTATGTGTTTAGTATAATACATCACGTAAAGAAAATCAACACTTTGTTTGATAATGGAATATAAAGCTATTAATAGATTTTAATATGATTAATAGATCTCGTCGCCATTACTGGAATAAAGTTTGATTAATCAACTATGTTTGATAATACAATTTAATAAGAAAGGGATAGGTAATATGATCAAAAACGAATGGAAAAGCTTACTTCGTAACAAGCTCATGCTTATCGTCGTAATCGCCATTATCGTAATCCCGATCATCTATGCAGGTCTGTTTCTGAAATCCATGTGGGATCCTTACGGAAACGTAGACAGCCTGCCAGTGGCCGTGGTAAACGAAGACAAACCTGTCGAGTATAATGGCAAGACCTTAAGCATAGGTAAGGACATGACGGATGAGCTGAAAGACAACGACTCAATGGCATTTAACATTGTAGACAGCAAGACAGCAGAGGACGGTCTGGCCAATGGAACCTATTACATGGTTATCAAAATCCCGGAAAATTTCTCCGCAAACGCAGCCACTGTAATGGACAACGATCCAAAGCAAATGGAGCTATCCTATGAGACAAACCCTGGAACCAACTATATCGCCTCCAAGCTCAGTGAAACAGCAATGCTGAAGCTTCGTGATAACATTGCTTCCAAGGTTACGGAAACCTATACAGAAACCGTTTTTGATTCTATCTCAGAAGCAGGTGACGGAATGCAGGAAGCTGCAGACGGATCCGGAAAGATCGAAGACGGACTGAATACAGCAGCTGATGGTAACAAAACAATTACCAAAAACCTTAAGAAGCTTTCCACCAGTACTCTTACTTTCGTAAGCGGTGCTGACAGTCTCACCGAAGGTCTTAAGACCTACACCGATGGTGTTGCAAAGGTTAACGATGGTGCAAAGAGCCTGGACGATGGTGCAGATCAGCTGAACAGCGGCGTTGCAACTCTCACAGAAAAGGTTCCTGAGCTGACAACCGGTGTGGATACTCTGGATAAAGGTGTTCAGCAATACACCGCTGGTGTGGATGAGCTTAATAAAAATTCTGATGCACTGAAATCCGGCGCAAGCAGCCTGGAATCCGGTGCAAACCAGCTGAACAGCGGCGTTGCAGCTCTGACAGAAAAGGTTCCTGAGCTGACAACCGGCGTGGATACTCTGGATAAAGGTGTTCAGCAGTACACCGCTGGTGTGGATGAACTTAATAAAAATTCTGATACACTGAAATCCGGCGCAAGCAGCTTGGAATCCGGTGCAAATGCATTAAGTGCAGGTATTGATACTCTTTCCGACGGAGCAACACAGTATGTAGCTGGTGCTGACACTCTTGCAGATGGAACTACCACCTATGTGGCTGGTGCTGGCAAACTCGCAGCCGGTGCCAAAGAGCTTGCAAAACTTGAAGACGGACTCACAACAGTTTCCAATGGTATCTCTCAGCTGAATACCGGTGTTACCAAAGGAACCGATGACTCACAGTCACTGATATCCGGAACACAGCAGCTGGAAAACGGACTGAAAGCCCTGAACGATAAGGTTTCTGCTCTGAAAGAGGGAACAACACAGGAATCCATCAACAAGCTTGCAGACGGCCTTACGTCCGCAAAGAATGGTATGGACACAGCCGCAGCTGGTATGAACAGTGCTGCAGCTGGTATGAACAATGCCGCAGACGGAATCAACAACGCAGCCGGATATATCACTCAGGCCGCAGGCATCACAAGTCAGACCAGCAGCAGTATCACAGACAGTCTGATCCCTGCTCTCCAGAATGCAGGCACACAGTTCTCACAGGTAGGTGATCAGGTCAGCAGCATCCTTACAGGATACGGACAGCAGACAACGGAAGCACTTACTGATGCAAATACCAAGATTGGTACTGCCGGACAGACAATGACCGATTTAGCAGCACAGCTTCAGGCGATTCAGGCAACCGCTTCTGAGGACGGAACCATTTCCGCAGCAGCTCTGAATGATGTGATCAACGCTTTAAACAGCGTAGCCGGTGGAATGACTGGCGTGGACGGTTCTTACATGAGCAGCTATTCTGATCAGGTTTCACAGCTTGCAGCTGGTGTATCCGGTCAGCTCTCTTCTACTCAGGAAAACCTGAATACTGTTGCTTCCAAGCTTAACGAAGCAGCTTCCGGACTGACTCAGATCTCCGGAGGACTGACTCAGGGTGCCGGCACACTTTCTGAGGGTGCAACAACCATGACAGATGGTGCAAACCAGATGAGTGCAGGTGCAACAACCATGAGCGCAGGTGCAGAGCAGTTATCTGCAGCTACAAGTCAGCTTCCTACAGATCTGATCGCTCAGCTTTCTGCAGGTGTTACCCAGCTGTATCAGGGTGCACAGGCTGTAAACACAGGAACCAAGAACGTTTCCGCAGGACTTCAGTCTCTGGAAGACGGCACAGTCGAAGCCTTCCCGGCTGCAGCAACAGGAATCAAAGCTCTGAACGATGGATTTGACCAACTGACATCTTATGATAAGCAGCTCAATGACGGTGCAAAGAATCTTAAAACAGCCGGCAAGCAGATCACTAACGCACTTCCGGATATCAAATCCGGTGCAGGTCAGCTGGCAGATGGTTCTAAGGCACTGACAAATGGAATCACAACTTACACCGATGGTATTGCTAAGCTTTCCGAAAACAGTGCTGCTCTTACAAACGGCACCAAGAAACTGGCAACAGGAGCCAATGCTCTTTCCAGCGGTGCTGCTACTCTTGCAGATGGAACAAAAGCATTAGCCGATGGTTCCGGAACACTGACAACCGGAATCACAACCTACACCGATGGTGTTGCTAAGCTTTCCGAAAACAGCTCCGCTCTTACAGGCGGTACCAAAAAGCTCTCAACAGGAGCCAAAACCCTTTCCAGCGGTGCTACTACTCTTGCAAACGGAACTAAGACATTAGCAAACGGTACCTCAACACTTCTCAGCGGTACCGAGAAGCTTGTAAGCAACAACAGAACACTTAACAATGGTGCAAAACAGCTTGCAGATGGCGCTGCCCAGATTCAGAGCGGTTCCTCTCAGCTGTATGATGGCTCCAAGAAGCTTGGAAGCGGTATGAAAGAACTGAAGGACGGTTCCAAGACACTGACCACAAGCCTCAGCGATGGAGCTACCACTGTAAAAGACAATTCAGCAAGTGATGAAACGATCAAAATGTTCGCAACTCCTGTTGTAAGCGATGAAACAAAACTTACCGATGTCCCGAATAACGGACACGCAATGGCACCTTACATGATGTCTGTTGGCCTCTGGGTCGGCGCACTGGCATTCTGCCTGATGTATCCTCTGGCTCAGTATAAGGGCAAACTGAAATCCGGTTTCGCATGGTGGGCAAGCAAGGCTTCCGTCCTTTATCCGGTAGCGATCCTTCAGGGAATCTGCCTGATCCTGCTGTTACGTGCATTTAACGGATTCACACCTGCAGAGATGGGCAAAACCGTACTCTTCGCCTGCCTGACATCAATGACCTTTACCTCTATCATGTACTTCTTCAACATTACTCTTGGTAAAGTAGGAAGCTTCCTGATGCTGGTATTCATGGTCGTTCAGCTTGCAGGATCTGCCGGAACTTATCCGGTTGAGGTTTCACCTTCATTCGTTGCAAAGATCCATGCATACGTTCCGTTTACTTATACGGTCGATGCATTCCGTGCAACGATCAGCGGTGGCCGGAGCATTACCACTTCCATTATTGTAATGGTTGCACTGTTAGTGATCTTCACGATCCTGACGATCCTTCAGTTCAATCACATGACCAAGAGAAAGAAAGCAGAAAAAGTTGTTCTCTTCGACTGGCTGGAAGAAAGAGGTCTTGCATAATACTTAGTTACTGACAGAAGCTCCCCCGAACCTTCTGTTAGATATAGAAAAATTAAAACTGTACAGAATCTCATCTGAGCTTCTGTACAGTTTTTTTATGTTGTCTCCACCAATTCTCTACGCTACAATTATAGCAGCTACAGAAAATCAAGCGGATAAAAGCATCCTCATTTGCTTAGATCTGATCAGGTAAATCCCTGCACAGTTACGCAAAGCAAGCTGCGACAATTACAGAGACTTATCTGCAACATAAAATCTACGCATACATAAGAGACTTACCTGCAACATAAAAATTCACGCATACATAAGAGACTTACCTGCAGCCAAAAATTCACGCATACATAAGAAGGAAATCTATGAAAAAGAGAACAACCCAACTGCTATCCCTTATGATCTCCGCTGCCATGATCGCCAGTACACCGTGCCTGACCTATGCAGCAGATTTCAGTTCAGAAACACTCCTGTCAGATTCAGAAGAAGCGGCAATATGACTTCTCAGATCTACTCACAAACCGGAGCTCTTTCTGACTGCAAGCCTGCGGTTTTCAATGGAAAGGCAACCTGGTATGCATCTAATCCACTGACCGCAAAAACAGACGGAATCATCACCTATGCTACACCATTTACCGTCTTCATGGTAAAACCTGGAAAGCTATCGGCAATACAAAAAATACAACCTACACCGATAAAAAGCCAGGCACCGCAACCAAATACTGTATCCGTGCATACCGCATCACAAACGGTAAAAAAATATACGGACCTTATTCATCTGTAAGGACCGTAAAATAATAGCGACATAAAAACACCCCGGAAAATCCTAATCTATGTGGTGTCTCCGAATATCTGATCATCAAACGGATATTCGGAGATCACCTTATTGTTTGCGGATCTCCGAGGTGTTTTTATTTATTTTCTTAATATTTTATTTTTCCGCCTCAGCTGTTGGTGTTGCTGTGACTTCTGTCTCTGTTTCACCGTTTACCATGGTTTCATATGCATTGAACATTTCTTTTACTGTCATTTTGTTTACAAGAAATACCTTGTCTCCAACGACAGCTGCATAATAGTTTGTGTCATATGTGTAGAAGGTAACGGTTGTCTGGTTCTTGTCAGAGTCTGTGAATACAGCGGTCATCTCCGGATCTGCAGCCGGTGTATAAGCGTCTGTCAGTCTCTTCTGTCCTGCCATGTTTATCAGCTTGTTGTAGAAGGTGGTAAAGGTTGTACTTTCTATTTCCTTACCATCCAGCTGATAGGTTGTTGTTTCTTTTTCGTTTCCGTCATCATCTGTGGATGTTTCACGTGAAACATTTACAGTACTTGTTGTTTCACCATAAGTAACCTGGAGCTGATCCAGATTTTTTACAGACAGATAATTGACGATCAGTGACCAGAGATCTGACGGCGTCTTGTCAATAACTGCACTCAATGTATCTGTTGACATTGTATAGATCTGTTTGTTATCTACCGTTACATATCTGCTGCCATCTCCTGCCTCATCACCAACGTAAATGACAAGCTGTTTATCCACTGTGGTTGTCTTGCTGTCTGCATCTTCTGAGCTGCTGTCCGTGTCAGTAGTGTCGCTGCTCTCAGAATCGCTCTCAGAGGCCGTAGAATCGTTTTCTCCGGATTCTGTACTGTCTGTGCTGTCATCCTCCACCTCTTCCTGATAATCCACTGTAATCGTCGCATAGGGCTTATCAAGGCCATACTGGGAAAGATCCTCTGCATTGTAGTTTACAAACTGGTCAAATGCAAAGCTTCCAAGTCCGGAGGTTACATTTCCTGCTGCCGTTGTATCGGCAGACTCTTTATCGCTGCTTCCGTCACTGGAAACATTCCAGGTAGCTCCGTCGGAATTTTCTTCCAGGACATAGGAATCTTTATTCTCACTGACCTGAACCTTTTTCACTGTGGAAGAATCAATTGTTGGGAAATCTTCTCCCTGTGCATAATCGTAAAGGGAATTCATAAACGGAGACACTGTGTCCGCTGCCACTACATATACCGTGCTGTCATCATCATCCTTGGAAATGTAATACTGATTCGTAGACGTATTCTCATCTCCGATGTTGAGCTTCGTTGTCCCATCAGCGGTATCAACGGTTACTGTGTTAGATGGAGAATCCAGTCCGTATTCCGTAAGATCCTCCACATCCTCCAGGACTCTGTCCGCTTCCACCTTTTTGATGGCGGAAGCTACGGAATCCAGAGTTGTCTGATTTACAGGAAAAGCAGTCTCATCCTTTTTCACCCAGGAATCATCTTTTTTCTCAAAGGTCACTTCCTTCTTGTCTATGATAAATTCCAGGGATTTAATGTCATCCGTTTTCACGGAAAACACTTCTGTTTTGCTTTCCTCATCGCTGCTGCTCTCTGTCTTTTCTTCTTTGGATACGTAGGTATTCAGTCCCACATAAACGCCGCCGAGAACTGCCAGAACAACAACTGCTGAAACAAGTTTGGTCGATTTTTTCATTATGCTTTTCTCCTCTTAAGCCAGATCAGGAATCCTGCAACAAGGAACACTCCCGGGATCAGACCAATGGTACAGATCTTCCAGAAGGCTGCATCATAATCGGTTACTGTCAGACTTGTGGACTCAAGGCTCTTGGATGGAATAGAAACGGAATTACTGTCGTCCGTGCTGGTCATCCAATTCAAGGACTCCAGAAGGAGCTTTTCATTTCCGCCGGATACCATCTGGTTCACCTGGCTCTCCATCAGATTTGCTGTGGAGTAGTAAACAATCTGTGTTTCCTTATCATCATCCAGTTTCTCAGTGATGGCAACACCAAGATCAAACGGTCCGTCTGCATCTCCGTCTTCCTTTTCGATATTGCTGCTCTGCATATTTGTTTTGGAGTAAGCCTTGTCAGAGGTTGTCAGGATACTGTCGATGGTTACAGTATCTCTTACATCATCTGTTTTCTGAATGCCCTGTGCATACGGTGCCAGTACATAGGAGCCTGCAGAAGCTGTCTCAGAGCTTGCATCTGTGCTGTTGACTGTTGGTACAAGATAATATGGCATTTGCATTCCATAATGCTGATTATCACCCTCAAATACGATTCCCTCGGCACACTTTACACCATAGTTTTCAAGAACCGCATCAAAGTTCGGCAGATCATCCTGTGTATAATCCGAGAAGATCATAGCTTTTCCGCCTGCCTCCAGATAATCCAGGAGCTCTGTTTTTTCTTCCTCGGAAATATCGCTGGTCGGAGATACGATCATCAGGCAGTCTGCATCATCCGGAACCTTTCCCTCTGTGAGAAGGTTCAGCTCCTTAATATCAATGTTTGCTTTCTGGATATCTTCTTTAAAGCTGGAATCCAAATCTTTTTCTCCGTGTCCGGATAAGGTATACATGATTGGAAGATCCTCGGATGTTACATAACCGATCGCACTTGTGATCTGTCCTTCTCCATCAAATCCGGTAGTAGTCTGCTGCCAGGTATTATAGTCTACTGAAGAGGAATACATATCGTTGTAATTGATAACCTTGTTTCTGTCGCCGCAGACTACGATCAGGCTGTTTGACGCAAGATCATCGGTTGTATATTCCGATGCAAATTTCGGATTTACAACAGGGTCTTTCACCTCAACTTTAATATGCTTGGACTCATCTTTATAACGTGAAAGCAGATTGGAGATCGTGTCGTCCTCAGAACCGCTTGCCGCGATCTGATAAATGGTAACATCCTTATCCAGTGCCTTCAGTACCTTCTTTGTTTCATCACCGATGGTGTAAAGCTTGGATGAGCTTACATCCAGCTGTGAATATTTGGATGGGATCGCACCGACGATCATATTGATCACAACCACGATCACGATAAAGACAGCTGCCATAGCCATGCTGTAGGAACCGTTTTTGATATGTTTTTTGCTGATGGTGCCTACCAGTTTTTTCGGATCCGGTTTATGTTTCTTTTTGCCGGAGTCCTGTGCGGTCTCCGGTACGGCTGCCTCGCCTTTATTTTTCTTAAATTTCTCACTGAATTTCATTTCCATTCACCCCCTAGTTCCAGCGTCTCTTCTGAATGGACTGCATGGTAAGGAACAGGCAGATCGCAATAACAGAAATAAAATAAACGATTCCTGTCACGTCAAACACGCCTTTTGTAAAATTATCATAATGTCCACTCAGGTTAAATACGTTCAGTACCTTCTGGATACCACCCTGGAAAATACTGGATTTTACAACGTATACGATCACAAGGGCAATCTCTCCCACAGCTCCGATCACTACAGAGATCAGGACATTTTTGATCATGGTATAAATGATGATCGCGATCGCTACGATCAGAAGTCCGAATGCCACTGCGGTTGACATGGAGGTCTGTGAAAAGAATGAGGAAATTCCGTTCATCATATAGAAAGCGAACAGGAATACAAAAGTAAGTACTGCTGCAATTACCTGACTTTCTGTAAGTGCTGACATAAATACACCGATCGCCAGATTCGCACATCCCAGAAGGAAAAATCCTAGGATCCCGGTGTATGCGGAAGCATAGGAAATCGTTCCGAACTTACTCATGATCAGAGGATAAACGCACATGATCACGACCGGAATGGCAAACACAGCTACCAGCGCAAGATATTTTCCAAATACGATATCCCATACAGATACCGGTGCGGTCAGAAGAAGCTGATCCGTTTTCTGCTTGCGCTCTTCTGCAAGTACACGCATGGAAAGGATCGGCACACCGATCAGGAACACAAAGGTCAGTGCGCTTAAAGTAGTTTCAAATTTTGAATAGCCGCCTGAAAGCTGATATGCGGAAAAATAAATTCCGGTCAGCACCAGGACAAAAAATATAAAGAGATATCCAACCATGGAGGTCAGATAGCTTTTCAATTCTCTTTTAAAAATCGCTGTCATGACTGATCCCCCTCTTTCTCATCAGAAGCCTTCTCTGGTTCCTGAGTTTTTTCTTCCTGAGTTTTTTCTTCTTCCGATGATCTGTCTTCTACCGGTTTCCACTGTGAGCTTTCCGGTTTTCCGGCGGATTTTTTCTCTCCTTTGGTAAGCTCAAGGAATACATCCTCAAGGGAAACTCTCTTAACCTGCATCTCGTAGATTGGACAGTTCGCTTTTGCCATAGCGTAGAAGACTTTTTCACGGATATCCACATTTTCCTGAATGGAAAGTTTTGTTTTCCACAATTTTTCATCGCTGTCATAGGACATTTCCACCCCGGTTACGCCTTCGATCGTTTCCAGAGCTTTTCGAATCGTGTCTTTCTCGCCTTTTACCTTCATAAGGAGGCTGTTGGAGCCTGCTGCCAGACGTTCCAGATTATCCGGTGTATCGCTGGCTACCAGCTTTCCATGGGAAATGATCAGAACATAATCACACACTGCTCTTACCTCGGAAAGGATATGGGAGCTTAGGATAACCGTGTGCTTCTGCTTCAGGCCTTTGATCAGGTCACGGATCTCGATGATCTGCTTCGGGTCAAGTCCTACTGTCGGCTCATCCAAGATGATTACCTCCGGATATCCCAGGATTGCCTGTGCAAGACCCACTCTCTGGCGATAACCTTTGGAAAGATTTTTGATCAGACGGTCTTTCATGTCTGTGATCTTTACCATATCCATGACTTCTTTTATCTGTTTGTCTTTTTGTTTTTTTGGGATTTTTTTCAGATCAGCCGCAAATTTCATGTACTCAAGAACAGTCATGTCAAAATAGAGCGGCGGCATTTCCGGCAGATAGCCGATACATTTCTTGGCTGCCTCCGGTTCCTCCAGAATATCATGACCATCGATCATCACTTTTCCTTCTGTGGAAGCAATGTATCCTGTGATCATGTTCATAGTTGTTGATTTTCCTGCACCGTTGGGGCCCAGGAATCCGTAAATTTTCCCCTTTTCGATCTGAAAGGAAAGATGGTCAACTGCAGTATGATCACCATACTTTTTGACCAGATTACTTACTTCGATCACTTTACTCTCCTCCTTTTATTCTCAGGGAAATACTTTTTTTAATTATCGATTTCCCATTTTATAAGATGCCAGAGGCAAAAGATCCCGAAACTGAAGCCCTTTGACTCTGGCATCTTTTCAATACCAATAGAAAATGCCCCCGGATGAAACAGAGAATGGGGGAATCCAGGGGCATCTCTATCGGATTATAGTGTAAAAGTAATTTGTGATAAAAGTAGGATAAATTTGTGATAATTTTGTGAAACTCCCAGACAAAAAAATCTCCTGTCGGACAAATTTTGACTTTGTTCGACAGGAGGTATCTTATGCCAGTGGCTCTCTGAGCGGTGTTCCGGCTTTTCTCGGATATTTGCTCGGGGTGTTCTTTACCTTCTCGATAATGACCAGGGAGCGGCCGATCTCAGATCCCGGAAGGTCAAAGTACTGAATATCCCTGATCTTTCCACCAAGAATCTTTACTGCTTTCTCTGCTGCTTCTGCTTCTTCCTTTACAGAACCGGATTTATAGGAGACAAAAAGCCCTCCGACTTTTACATACGGGAGACAGTATTCAGACAAGGTTGCAAGTCCGGATACTGCTCTGGATACGCAGAGATCATATTTTTCTCTATAGGCTTTGTTTTTTGCATATTCTTCAGCTCTTCCGTGAATGGCGGAAATCCCCTCCAGGCCCAGGATCGCAAAGGTTTCTTCCAGGAATTTTACTCTTTTATTGAGGGAGTCCAGAAGGCAGGCTTCCACCTCCGGGAAGGCAATCTTCAGGGGAACACCCGGGAATCCGGCGCCGGTTCCGATGTCCATAACGGTTTTTATCTTACCCATATCTACAGCCTTGACGCAACAAAGGCTGTCCAGGAAATGTTTCACGAGAACCTCGTCAAATTCTGTGATACCGGTGAGGTTCATGACTTTGTTTTTTTCTACAAGATATTCGTAGAACCGGATAAACTGGTTTTTCTGCGTGTCACTGAGTGTGATCCCAAGCTCCTCGCAGCCTTTTTCCAGGATTTCTAAATTGTACATGCAGCTTCCTCTCTTATTTTCTGTGTTTTATTGTTATTCATAACTGTTCAGTACCCTCACAGTTACGAGTCAAAATGCATTCCAAATCACCTTCGGTGATATCATTTTGCCTTATATGTCTCGGGATTTTGGCAAAAAACGTGCCAAAACGCCTGCCTTCTGAATAGTTACTGTTATTCTTTGTATTATCAGTGTTTGTGTCCGGATCTGCTTTCCAGATATACAAGAAGCACGGAAATGTCAGCCGGGGATACACCTGAGATACGGGACGCCTGGCCGATGGACACCGGTCTGTAGGCTTCCAGCTTCTGGCGTGCCTCAATGCGGAGGCTTCCTACATCTTCGTAATCAATGTCTTCCGGAAGCTTTTTCTGCTCCAGTTTCTTAAACTGCTCTACCTGCTTCATCTGGCGGCGGATGTAGCCATCATATTTGATGTTGATCTCTACCTGCTCACATACATCTTCCGGAAGCTCCGGTCTTTCTTTATCGATGGGTGCAAGCACCTTATAGTTAAGCTCCGGCCGACGGATCAGCTCTGCAATGGTGGTTCCGGATTTCAGAAGGGTAC
This sequence comes from Blautia sp. LMAG:89, assembly GCF_008679485.1. Lineage (NCBI taxonomy): Bacteria > Bacillati > Bacillota > Clostridia > Lachnospirales > Lachnospiraceae > Blautia > Blautia sp. LMAG:89. Next base: position 1,055,504 of record NZ_NANC01000004.1, read on the forward strand.
TGTTCAGAGATTCCAGAAGGCTCTGTACCTCTGCAGAACCACCTACGGTTGCATGTTCCACTCTCTCGATCTCTTCCTGAATCCGGCGCTCTTTTTCCTGTAATTTATGGTATGTCTCATCATCGATCAGGCCGACCTCCCAGCCTTTTTTGCAAAGACGAAGATCTGCGTTGTCCTGGCGGAGGAGCAGACGGTACTCAGCACGGCTTGTCATCATTCGGTACGGCTCATGGTTCTCCTTTGTTACCAGATCATCGATGAGAACGCCAATATATGCCTCTGAGCGGTCCAAAATCAGCTGTTCCCGGCCTTTTACCTCCATAGCTGCATTAATTCCCGCTATGAGGCCCTGGGCGGCTGCTTCCTCATATCCAGAACTTCCGTTAAACTGTCCGCCGCTGAAAAGGCCCTTGATCTTTTTGAATTCCAGTGTGGGATAGAGCTGGCGCGGATTGATGCAGTCATACTCAATAGCGTAAGCATTTTTTACAATCCTAGCGTTCTCCAGACCCGGTACGGAATGGTACATCTCGTACTGAACATCCTCCGGCAGGGAGCTGGACATTCCGCCGATGTACATTTCATTTGTGTAAAGACCTTCCGGTTCGATAAATACCTGATGGCGTTTTTTGTCTGCAAAACGAACTACTTTATCCTCAATGGACGGACAGTAACGTGGTCCGGTTCCTTCGATCATTCCGGAATAAAGGGGGGATCTGTCCAGATTTGCACGGATGATCTCGTGTGTTTTTTCGTTTGTATAGGTCAGCCAGCAGGATTTCTGCTCGATCTGTACAGCTTCCGGGTCTGTGGAAAAAGAGAACGGTACGACTCTTTCATCTCCGAACTGCTCTTCCATCTTAGAATAATCAATGGTGTTTCCGGCGATTCTGGCCGGAGTTCCTGTTTTGAAGCGGAACATTTCGATTCCCAGCTTTTTCAGGGAATCCGTAAGGTAATTGGCTGCCTGAAGGCCATTCGGTCCCGTATAGTTGCTGACGTCACCGTAAATGCAGCGGGCCTTGAGGTAGGTTCCTGTACAGAGGACCACAGCTTTTGCGTGGTAGGTGGCTCCTGAGAAGGTTTTTACACCGGTGATGTGCCCGTCTTCTACCAGAAGCTCGGTCACTTCGCCCTGGCGGATGGTTAAGTTCTCTGTATTTTCCAATGTCTTTCTCATTTCTGTGCTGTAGGCCTGTTTATCGGCCTGTGCACGAAGGGAATGGACTGCAGGGCCTTTGGACTGGTTGAGCATTTTGGACTGGATGAAGGTTTTGTCTATATTTTTACCCATTTCTCCACCGAGAGCATCCAGCTCGCGGACGAGATGCCCTTTGGAGCTGCCGCCTACGTTGGGGTTGCAGGGCATAAGGGCGATGCTGTCTACGCTGACTGTGAACATGACTGTGTTGAGCCCTAAGCGGGCGCATGCCAGTGATGCTTCGCAGCCTGCGTGGCCGGCGCCTACTACTATGATGTCGAAAAACTGTTCCAGATTTTTCATGCTTTTTCTCCTTTATTTTTTCTCTTATTCTTTTTCTTTATTTTTCTTTATGATTTTCTTTTTCTTTGTTTATTGTGTGGTTGGTTTTTGGTTTTAGTTTTGATTTCTTGGCAGAAGGCCTGGTTTTTTTGCTTTGAGAAGCTGTGGAAAACCGCAAAGGGGCCGTAAAGCCACGGCCCCTCTGCACACCCCTCGGGCTTTTTTTTAGGAGTTCTTGGGTTGTGGTGTGTGATACGGTGCTGACTTTTGTCTGTATGCTTCGGTGTTGGATGTGAAACGTTGTGCCGAGGTTGTTTTGAGTTCTTGGGTTGTGGTGTGGGGTACGGTGTTGACTTTTGTCTGTATGCTTCGGTATTGGATGCGGAACGTTGTGCCGAGGGGGTTGCAGTGGAACTGTAATGAGGTTCTCGACGTGCGATGCACGTCTGCGGAATTCTGCAGTCCATGTGGCGTACAGCAGGGGGCCGCAGCCTATGCGGCATATGCGGCCAGATCTCCGCAATTTATATTATGCAACAATATATATCCTATAGAAATATACAAAGTTCCGTTTGATACATTTCGGCTCAGTGTCGAATTGCCGATACAGAAGCATACAGACACAAGTTAGTTTCTTTCAGCTTTCCACAGTCGCTGCACTATATAAAAAAGGCCCAGGGGTGTGCAGAGGGGCGCGGCCTTGTGCCCCTTTGCGGTTTTCTCACATTCCAATGTGATCTACCCTCTGCGGGCTTCCGCAGTCCATGTGGCATACAGCAGGGAGCCGCAATCTATGCGGCCATTCGGCCGGGGCCTCCGCAGCCCATGCGGTTATTATTTCCCCATACAAAATTTAGAAAATATCTCATTAACAAGGTCTTCCCCAAGTGATTCTCCCAAAATCCGTCCCAGACTTTCGTATGCATCTGTCAGGTCTATGGAATAAAAATCCTCCGGCATTCCGCTTTCTATGCTATTTTCTACCAGAGAAAGACTTTCCTGCGCTTTTAAAAGCTCCTGTCTGTGGCGTTCATTAGTGATGTAGACTTCATCATTGAAGTCAATCTCCCCACTGAAGAACATTTCTCGGATTTTTTCTTCCAGGTCTGTGATCCCGGTTTCTTCTTTTGCGGAGATTGGGATCACCGGCTGGTTTATTCTGCTCTTTAAATCCTCTATATCTATAGCAGATTCAAGGTCTGTCTTGCTGTAGAGGACAATTGTCTTTTTCTCTTGCAAAATTTTTATGATTTCTTCGTCGTTTTCATCTAACGGTACGGAGGAATCTACAACATAGAGGATCAGGTCTGCGTCTGCTGCCATTTCCTTGGCTTTGGATACGCCGATTTTCTCTACGATGTCTTCCGTCTGGCGGATTCCGGCTGTGTCAGCGATCTTTAATGTGATCCCATGCAGGTTGATATACTCTTCCAGTACGTCTCTGGTGGTTCCTGCGATATCGGTCACGATGGCTCTGTCTTCTCCCAGAAGCAGGTTCAGCAGAGAAGATTTCCCTGCGTTCGGCTTTCCCAGGATCACGGTCCGGATACCTTCCTGTATGATCTTTCCGTCTCCGGCTGTTTTTAACAGGTTCTGTATTTTTTCTTTTTCTTCTGCCACGATCTGTTCTAATTCTTCCGAATATCCTGTCAGATCATAGTGCTCCGGATCGTCTAATGCCGATTCGATGTACGCTATATGGTACAGTAGTTTTTCCCTGATATTCTGTACTGTTTTTCGGACTGAACCTTTTAATTGTCCTACAGAATTCTTTAATGAGTACTCGTTTTTGGACTGTATCACATCCATAACGGCCTCCGCCTGGGAAAGATCGATCCTTCCATTGAGAAATGCACGCTTGGTAAATTCTCCCGGCTCGGCAATAATGGCTCCGTTTTTCAGCACAGTTTCAAGTACCTTTTTCATGGCTAAAACGCCGCCGTGGCAGTCGATTTCTATGGTATCTTCTCCTGTGTATGTCCGTGGTCCGCGCATGGCCATGACCAGCACTTCGTCTACCATTTCTTCGTTATCATAAATATATCCATAATGAATGGTGTGGCTTGGGACGTTTTTCAGAGATTTTTTTCCACCCTTGGAACGGTATACTCCGGATGCGATCTCAAAAGCCTCCGGGCCACTGATCCTGACGATCCCGATTCCCGATGCGCTCATGGCTGTGGAAATCGCAGCAATCGTTGTCTCTTCCATTTTTCATTCTCCTTTATCAAACGGATAAAAGCATCCGCTATATAACACTGCAGCTGATAGCTGCCATACCGTTTATCCTGGTCCAGCAGATAAAAGCATCCGGTTAAACGGTTAAACGCAAAAATGTTACTCCGGAAAAGCTTTTTACACGCAAAAAACACGTGTTATTCACGCTTTCACCTAGAATAACATCTTCTGTCAGTTTCCATATTTATAATGCTAGAGCGTGTTTGAAAAAGGCTTTCTGCAAGATGTGCGTCACAATTTGTGGGAGATTTTGTCCGGATGAAGGCGCCGTAGCGGGCTACGGCAACTGAATTCGGGCAAAATATACCGCAAAGTGGGGCGTGCAGATTGCGGGAATGATTTTTCAAATACGCTCTAATCTCTGCATTCCGGATTTCCGCTGCAGAAATATCTTTTATTATTTGCTCTTCAATGATTATAAAGAATTGTTGCGGAGATTGCAATGATAATTTTTAATTTTCAGTTCCATACAAAAAAGCCGTACCCACGGAGCTTACGCTCCGGGATACGGCTTATAGCTTTACCGGTGGATCATCAATTATTGCGTTTCAGTTTTACTACTACATGTCTGTAAGGTTCTTCTCCCTCACTGACTGTCTCTACATAGCGGTTGCCCTGCAGAGATGCATGGATGATCCTTCTTTCGTACGGATTCATCGGTTCCAGAACTACCGGTTTCCTGGTTTTCTTTACCTTGAAGGCGATTCCTCTTGCAAGGTTCTCCAGAGTTTCCTTACGACGGCGTCTGTAGTCCTCGGTATCGAGTTTTACACGAATGTAGGTAGACTCGCCTTTGTTTACCACAAGGCTTGTCAGATACTGAAGAGAATCCAGTGTCTGGCCTCTTTTTCCGATGAGGATACCCATATCCTCACCTTCAAAATCCACATCCAGAGAACCGTCTGCAGTGTTATATTTCGATGTGATCTCCACTTCTCCAAGATCCATGGAGCCGAATACGTCACGAAGAAATACGACTGCTCTCTCCTCAACCTCTCTGATCTTCTCCGGATCGCTGAGGATCTCTACCGGTCTGCCCTGCTTCGGTGCTCTCTCACGTGTTTCCTTCGGCTGACGCTCCTTTGGAGCTCTTGGCTGTTTCTCACGTGCAGGCTTTGCTTTGCCCTGGAAATCCCTTGCAGGTCTTTCCTTTGGTGCTGCTGCCTTTGCAGGTGCTTCTTCGGATGCCTTCTCCACCTGTATAGCTTCTTTCTTCACCGGCTTTTTCTCCTCTGCAGGAGCTGCTTTCGGTGCAGATTCTTTCTTTACATCCGGAGTAAAAGGCTTTTCTAATTTCTTCTCTTCTTTGATAGCGTCCAGTTTCACGGACTCTACCAGTTCATCGATCTCCTGCATATCAGAAACTGGCTCGATTCTGCGAACTTTGATCACGGCAGGTTTGCTGCCGATTCCGAAGAATCCGGAGCTGCCTTCACTGATAACCTGAATATCAAGCTGGTCACTGGAAGTTCCAAGCTCAAGACACGCTTTTGTGATAGCTTCATTCTTTGTTTTTGCTGAAAACTGAATGTAATCCTCCATTACGAACCCCTCCGTTCCTGATTATTTCTTCTTATTTCTCTCATCAAAGTCTCTTACGAGATTTGCTTTGGCTGTGATGCTGCCCGGTTTTGCACTTCTTGCCTTCTCATAAGCAGTATCAACCTTCTGTGCTCTGTCTGAAGCACCGTTGTTTCCGCTGTTACCCTTATTGATCACAGGTTTATTGATATTCTTGGCGGACTGATGAGCCTGATTGGTGATCTTCTGCGGCGGAAGTCCTTCCTTCGCACGCTTCGCTTCGATCTTCTTCATATTCTCATTAACCAGATCATCAATGTTCATCTTATCAAGATGACGATTGATTGCAAACTGCTGGGCACTTCGAACGACAGCACTGGCGATCCAGTAGATACCAAGACCAACCGGGAATGTGAAACAGAAGAATGCAGACATCAGAGGCATGACCATGTTCATGGTTTTCATGGAGTTTGCCATTGCGCTGGCCTGATCATTTCCGTCTGCCGGCTGTGTTGCAGCCTGTGGCATAAGCTTCAGGTTCAGCATCTGAGTTGCCCATGCAAGAACCGGGATCAGAAGTGCTACGATCGCAAGTAACAGAGAACCATGATTTTTGAAGAATTCCATGATATAATACAGCGGCTGGTCTGCGATATTCAAGCCACAGAAGCCCTGCATCTTGGAAATATTGCCGGATGCTTTTGCGATCGCATCAGAAAATCCTGAAAACTGATCCATCTGTGCCAGCTCTTTCCACTGGGAAGGAGAAAGTGCATACAGAAAATCAACAATAGAGTTACTTGTAGCATTTCCGGCACTGTCCATAACGAGACGTACTCGTGTCATGGAATGGTCTGTGATAAACTGCTGCAGGATATCTGTGTATCCGTTTACAGCTACCAGGTTGTCAACTACACCAGTAAAAATGTTCTTTACACTTCCAACGTAAGCAGGAATCCGGTAGATAACCTGATACAGAGCAAACAGAATAGGCATCTGAATGGCTAACTGTACACAGCTACCGGTTGGAGAAACACCATATTTCTGATAAACAGCCTGGGTTTCTTCGTTCATTTTCATCATGGAGTCCTGATCCTTTTTACCCTGATATTTCTTCTGGATCTTCTGGATCTCGGGCTGCATGATCGCACTTAACTTGGAGAATTTCTGCTGCTTGATCTGCAGCGGTGTCATAAAGGCAAAGATAAGAATACTGAAGATAATGATACAAAGACCAATGTTCTGGATTCCGAACAGGCCGTCAAGCATCTTATATATGCCATCCATGATCCATCCCATCACAGACGCGATCTGTCCGATAATAGGAGTTCCGGTTTTTGTTGCTAAAAACAGTTCCAAATTCATTTCCTCCTAGACTTCTTATTCAATTGTAAAAGTCCGGTAACTGCTCTGCCCGGGAAAAGGCTGAACAGTCACAAAATAATTCATGGCACAGGGTCATAGCCTCCGTGGGAAAAAGGATTGCATCGCAATATCCTCCATGCCGCAAGAAGACTGCCCTTAAATGCGCCATATTTTTCGATTGCTTCCAAACCATATTGAGAACATGTGGGAATATAAGGACATTTCGTTCTCTTCATCGGCGATATATATTTTTGATAGAGCCTTATCATCTTAATCAGAAATTTCTTTATCATGTTCATTCCCTGTTATATGATGCTTTCTTGCAAGATGCAGAAAAGCACTCTCGATCTCGTGAAAGCTCTTGCCCTTGGCTGCGGCTCTCACTACTACTACAATATCAAGGTTACTGTCAAAATCTGTTTCGTTGAGACGATAGCTTTCTCTGATCAATCTGGTGAGTCTGTGGCGAACCACACTGTTCCCTACTTTTTTGCTTACTGATATTCCCAGACGATTCTTCATGTGCTGATTCTTCAGCACGTACATCACCAGAAGCCGATTTGCGTACGATGTTCCGTTCTGATATACAACTTTAAAATCTTGATTTTTCTTTAAGGACTCTGATCTGATCAAACGAATCCTCCTTAATTAGATTCCGCCTGCGCGGATATTTCTCCGGATAGAAGAAAAGACCACATAAATGCGGTCTTGCAGCTTATGCTGATAACTGTTTTCTTCCTTTTAATCTTCTTGCAGCTAATACTTTACGTCCGCCCTTTGTGCTCATGCGAGCTCTGAAGCCGTGAACCTTAGCTCTGGATCTCTTTTTTGGCTGAAATGTCATCTTCATAGGTAAAGCACCTCCTTTATCTATTTTTAATTGTTATGAAATAACTTATCATTCAGAACATCGTTTCAATTATATAAATAAACATCCTTTTCGTCAAGTAAAAATTGCAAAAAACCCGATAAAATCAAGGGTTCTGTAAAATACCCCCACCTTACGGTATTTACTTTTTTCTCTTATGTGGAAAGCGCTTATGGTTTACGTAACATTATCCACATTTTGTGGATAACTTGTGGATAACTTGTGGATTGACCGGAAATCTATCCACTTTTTCGGAGGGTTTGTTCACATCGTTTTCAAAAAAACCCTTTATTTGCGGTATTTTTAAGGTGGATTTTTTTATACACATAATTCTTCCACATTTTCCACCAATTCTCGACTTATGGAAACCTCCAGGACTCTTATCCACAATAATCCACCCTAATCCACAGTAATTTCCCCACATTATCCACATTCTTTTCCCCAAAATCTCAAGGATTTTCCATTGCGAAAACCCCATTTTCATTGTAATATATAAAAGGATATTTATCTCCAGTCGCAGACTGGGGTTATTATAATACTCATGGGAGGAAAAAATGGACGCTGTTATTGAAAAATGGGAGGAGATCCTGCAAACTGTCAAATCTGAATATGAGGTGACTGATGTCCCTTTTAATACCTGGCTCAAGCCGCTGAAAGTTTATGAGGTTGACGGAAAGCTGATAACAGTGGTTGTTCCCTCTGAACAGGCAGCGATCGGAGTCAATTACATCAGTAAACGCTACAAAATACCCCTCCAGGTTACTATCTGTGTGCTGACAGGCATGGAAGAATGCGAGGTTCGCTTCGTTCTGGAAAAAGATCTCCCCAAAAAAACAGAAAAAAACACTTCTTATGATAAACAGGTTCAGGATACACGTTACGAAGAGGCGCATTTAAATCCAAAATACACCTTCGACACCTTCGTTGTAGGAAGTAATAACAAATTCGCCCAGGCCGCAGCTCTTGCAGTTGCCGAATCACCGGGAGATACCTACAATCCACTGTTTATCTATGGCGGAGCCGGTCTTGGTAAGACGCATCTTATGCATTCCATCGCTCATTTCATTCTGGAACACGACGAAAACAGCCGTGTTTTGTATGTAACCAGTGAAGAATTTACCAACGAGCTGATCGAAACCATCCGAAACGGAAATAACACGGCAATGAGCAAATTCCGTGAAAAATACAGAAATATCGACGTTCTTCTTGTCGATGATATTCAGTTTATTATAGGAAAAGAATCCACACAGGAGGAATTTTTCCATACATTTAACAGTCTTCACAGTGCCAAAAAGCAGATCATCATATCCTCAGATAAACCACCGAAGGATATGGAAATCCTGGAAGAGCGCTTCCGTTCCCGGTTCGAATGGGGTCTGATCGCAGATATCACGCTGCCTGATTACGAAACCCGAATGGCGATCCTTCATAAAAATGAAGAAATGAACGGCTACAACATCAGTGAAGATGTTATCAAATATATCGCTACCAATATCAAATCCAATATCCGTGAGCTGGAAGGTGCCTTCAACAAGGTCATGGCCGGAGCCAAACTTGAAAAAAAGGAAGTAACTCTGGAGCTGGCAGAGCAGGCACTGAAGGATATTATTTCTCCGGATGAGAAAAAAGTGATCACACCGGAATACATCATCTCCGTTGTTGCAGAGCATTACGGAGTCACACCTGCGGACTTAAGCGGAAACAAACGAAACTCCAAGATCGTCATGCCCCGCCAGGTTTCCATGTATCTCTGCCGTGAGATCATATCCACACCTTTGAAAAATATCGGAAAAGCGCTCGGAAACCGTGACCATACCACCGTTATGCACGGTATTGAAAAGATCGAAAACGAATTGCAGAACGACGATAACTTAAAAAATACCATTGATATATTGAAAAAGAAGATTAATCCACAAGGTTAGGGAAGTTTTCCACATTACTGGTGTATAACGTGTTGATTGTATGTGGAGAGATGTGTACAACTTTTTTGCCAAAACGCGGCGGTAATTTTATCCCCGGTTTATTCACATGCGAAACTACCACTTTTACACAAAGTTATCCCAACGGAAAACCCCTGAAAACATCAAGCCTGCGGGAGTTTTTCACAAAATCTGGCCCCCTACGGCTGTTACGGCGGATTTTTTCTATAAATATATTTATAAAAACCACAATTTGTTCAGAAAGGGAGTTATACACACTATGAAAATCATCTGCTCCAAATCAAGTCTGTTAAAAAGTGTAAGTATCGCACTCAAAGCAGTTCCATCAAAAACCACAATGCCGATCCTGGAATGTATTCTTATGGATGCAACCACAAACCAGATCAAATTTACCACCAACGATATGGAGCTGGGAATTGAAACTATCGTTGAGGGTACTATTGAAGAAAAAGGTAAAGTTGCTCTTGATGCAAAAATCTTCTATGAAATCATCAGACGACTTCCGGATAATGATATTACCATCAAAACTGATGATAAATATGCAGCAACCATTACCTGTGAAAAAGCAAAATTCAATATCCCCGGAAAATCAGGAGAAGATTTTGCTTATTTACCGATGATCGAAAAGGATGAACCACTGACGATCTCTCAGTACACACTGAAAGAAATGATCCGCCAGACTATTTTTTCTATTGCTGTAAATGAGAACAATAAGCTTATGACCGGTGAACTTTTTGAGATCAAAAATAACTGTCTGAAGGTAGTTTCTCTGGATGGACACCGTATCGCTATCCGAAAAATGCCCCTTAAGAAAGATTATTCTGACCGTAAGGTGGTAGTTCCGGGCAAAACTTTAAGCGAGGTCAGCAAGATCCTTTCCGGAGAAGTGGATGATCAGGTCAGCATTTACTTCACAAAAAACCATATTTTATTTGAATTTGATCAGACTATGGTAGTTTCCAGACTGATCGAGGGAGAATATTTCAGAATTGACCAGATGCTTTCCAGTGATTATGAGACAAAACTGAAGATCAACAAAAAAGAGTTCCTGGATTGTATCGACCGTGCCACACTTCTGGTACGTGAGGTTGACAAAAAACCGATCATCATCAACATCACAGATGATGATATGGAGCTGCGCATTGATTCTGCAATGGGTTCCATGAATGAGGAGATCGATATTGAAAAAGAGGGTAAGGATATCATGATCGGCTTCAACCCGAAATTCCTGATCGATGCGCTTCGTGTTATTGATGATGAAACCGTGACGATCTATCTTGTAAATCCGAAGGCCCCGTGCTTTATCCGTGACGATGAGGAGAACTATACTTACCTGATCCTTCCTGTAAATATCAACCAGAATCAGGCCAGATAAAACCTGGGTATATAAGAAATAAGGGACAAGAGGTGGCGCGGCAGCTTCGGGAATGCGGGTGTACGTGTGAGACGCACATACTTGAAGCTGTGAACAGAATTGATATCGACAGCCAGGATATGTAAGTGTCCGTATGGTGCGTACAGCCTGACAGCCGGTATCAGGATCGACAGAAACAGATACACCTAAAATGAGTGACCGTTTTTGACCGATTTTATATGGGAATGCGATCGTGTTCTGAAAAGTGTTTCGTGTGTAAACTACTGGAAGGGGGTATTTAAATTACCACCTTCCGGTGAAATTTGTATTTTGGGGGATTTTCAAACGGATATCCATAATTGAAGCAGAGGACTTACCTGATGCGGTTAAATACCGCCAGGAGACCAGAAAAGACCGATCTGACGGAGAAAATACCCCGGAGATAAGAGGAGAAAAAATTGGAGATCAGAATTAAAGACGAATTTATCAAGCTTGGTCAGGCGCTGAAGCTGGCCGGTGTTGTGGAGGACGGCGTTGAGGCGAAATATGCCATCAATGATGGTCTGGTACTAGTGAACGGTGAGGTGGAGAACCGCCGTGGCCGCAAGATCCATCCTGGAGATACCATTTCCTACGATGGAAAAGATATTTATGTGATCGGGTGAAGGAATGTACATTGAATCCATCAGACTGAATAATTTCAGGAATTATGAGTTGCTGGAGATGAATTTTGATCAGGGCACCAATATTCTCTATGGCGACAATGCCCAGGGAAAGACCAATATCCTGGAGGCGGTTTATCTGGCAGGTACCAGCAAATCCCACAAGGGAAGCAAGGACCGGGAGATGATTCGCTTTGAGAATGAGGAATCCCATATCCGAATGATGGTGAAGAAGGGCGATCTTTCATACAAAATAGACATGCACCTCCGGAAAAACAAAGCAAAGGGAGTTGCCATCAACGGGCTGCCGATCCGCAAGGCAAGGGAGCTGCTGGGGGTGGTGAATCTGGTGTTTTTTTCTCCGGAGGATCTTAATATTATCAAGGATGGACCGGGAGAGAGAAGACGTTTTCTGGATTCGGAGCTTTGTCAGCTGGATGGTGTTTATATCACGGAGCTGGCCGGCTACAATCACATCGTGAACCAGAGAAACCGTCTTCTCAAAGACTGTTATATGAACCCCGGGCTGAAAAGTACCCTGGATGTCTGGGATATGCAGATGGTCGATTACGGAAAGAAGATTATCGGGAAGCGGGAAGCCTTTGTGGAGGAGCTTAACGAGATCGCAAGGGGGCTTCATAAAGGCCTTACCGGCGGGATCGAGGAGCTGGAGATCCTGTACGAGCCAAGTGTGACGGCGGCGGAGTTTGAGGATAAGCTTTCCAGGAACCGGGAGCGGGATCTTCGGATGAAGCTGACCTCCGTGGGACCGCACAGAGATGATTTTTGCGTAAAGGTCAACGGGATCGACATCCGGAGGTATGGTTCCCAGGGGCAGCAGAGGACTGCGGCCCTTTCCCTGAAGCTTTCGGAGATCTATCTGGTGAAGAAAAAAATCCGGGATACACCGGTTCTTCTGCTGGATGATGTTCTTTCGGAGCTGGATAGCAGCAGGCAGACATATCTGCTGGAAAGCATCCACGATATACAGACTCTGATCACCTGTACAGGACTGGATGATTTTGTCAGCCATCAGTTCAAGATCAACAGGGTTTTTCAGGTGGTAAAGGGGCATGTTTATATGCCTAAAGGGTTTTGACAAGCCCATATGCATATGGTAAACTGATTCTGATTATGGAAAGTTGGTGAATATTTTGGATAAAGAGGAGTTTCGCGTTAAGCTGGGACAGATCAATAAGCTGGTCGAGACCCAGGATTACAAAGGCGCCATGCAGATTGTTGACAGCATTGACTGGCGTCGTGTGAAAAACGTCCGTACCCTTTGTGTAGTGGGCGAGATCTACGCGGCCAACAAGCGCTATGAAGAGAGCAAGGAAATTTTTCTTCTTGCCTACCACAGAGCGCCGATCGGCAAGAACATACTTTACCGTCTGATCGAGGTTTCCCTGAAAATGGGACAGATCAGTGAAGCCACAGAATTCTTTGATGAATACAGAGAAGTGGCAGGTAATGATAACAGCCAGTATATACTGAAATATAAGATCGTCAGAGCGAAGAATGCATCTCTGAATGAACAGATCCGTATTCTTGAGGAATATAAGGAGAAGGAATTTACGGAGCGCTGGTCCTATGAGCTGGCCAAGCTCTATTACAAGGCAGGAGACAAGCAGAAGTGCCTGGATCTCTGCAATGAGATGATCCTTTGGTTCAATGACGGAACTTATGTGATGAAGGCCCTTGACCTGAAACAGCGGATGGGTGTTCTCACTGGCGAAGAGAAAGAGAAATACGAACAGCGTTTTATCCCGAAGCTGATCCCGCCGGAAAAGGCGCAGGAGATCAGGGAGAGCAAGGAAGCATCCGGCGAGTATGAGGAGGCAAAACCGGTCACAGATACTATCCAGGTAGATGATGAGCGGGATCTGAACAGTGCGGAGACATTCCAGGAGAAGCTTTCCAAGGGATTCCGTGATATCTTTGGCGGACATAAGAAATCTGCGGAAGAGGATATGGAGGAAAAAGAAGCTGCGCAGGATGAAGAGCAGGATGAGGTTTCCACAGGCTCTGAGGATGTGACAGAACAGGCGGAAGCGCCGGAGGCTGAGACTGCTGCGGCAGCAGAACCGTCAGAGGAGTTTACAGATTCTGAGGAGATCGAAGCAGCAGAAGGAAGTGAGGAAGCTTCGGATGAGCCTTCTGAAGAGCAGGAAGAGTTTTCCGGACAGGAAGTGGATGAGATCCCGCTGGCATCCGGTGTTGAGAACCTGTCATCCGGAAGTATGAAGCTGCAGGCTCAGGAACAGCAGGATAAAGAGGAAGAAGAGACTTATCAGGAAGCGGAAGAAGCTGAGGCTGAGAAAGCTACAGAGATGTCTTTGTCCCAGAGTGTTGCAGAGATCATGAAGGAGAAGGCTGCCGGAAATGAGGAAAGTGAGGAGAAGCCTGCAGGGGTTCCGCTCAATGAGGAAGGCAAGCCTGATTTTTCCGCAACGATCCGTATGCCGGAGCTGAAGATCCCGAAGTCCATGATCAATGTGGACCCGGAGAATGCAAGCAGTTCCGCGGAGATCCCGGATGCGTCCGGAATTTTCGGAAGTATCGAGGATATTGCGGCATCTGTAGGTGACAGGTCCGGGAAGGATAAAGATAAGGACTTCAACCTGGAGGATACTATTCTGGCAGCAGCTACACAGCAGGGAATCGATATCCCGGAGGAAGAGAAATCTCCGGATGTCCAGCAGTCCGACGTAACGGAAGAGCCGGCAGGTATTGAGGATCTGGATATTGCGGCTGATGAATTTGTTCCGGAGGAGCCGGATGCGGCAGATATCGAGGATATCATGGCGCAGATCTCCGCTCAGCAGGAGGAAGAGGTAACGGAGACTTCCGATACCAGACTTCCGGATATCGTATTTGATGAGGATGAGGAGCCGGTTACTGAGGAGGATCTTCAGGCTGCAGAAGCAGAGTTTCTGAATGGTCCGTCAGGAGTACAGAAGCCGGTGGAAGAAGAGGATATGCTTCCGGAGATTCCTTCACTGGAATCTGAGGAGCAGGTGCAGAAGGCGGCAGCAGAGCCTTCTGCGAAGCTTCATCATGAGGAACCGGTGGCTTCAGCGGAAGAGGAAAATCTTCTTGATGAGGAAGAAGAATACAGTGATGACGCCTTTGAATTCCAGGAAGAGGATGACGGGGATGACTTTATCAGCAGTCTCATCGGTGATGATTCTGATGAACCCATGGAAGAGGACGATGAGGAAGAGGAGCTCAGCGAGGAAGAGCAGCTTGAGAAATTTATCGCTACGATCCATCCGGAGAAGGATCCTACAAAGATCGTTTCCAGAAAGAAAGAGCTCACAGAGGAAGAGAAGAAGCTTTTCACCTATTTTGTTACAGTTCCCGGAATGAAGGAACAGCTGCTTGATGTACTCTGCGATGTGCAGATGGGCGCAGCAGACAAGACCTCCCAGACCGGAAATGTGATCGTTATGGGCGGCAGAGAAACAGGTAAGACGAGACTGATCTCAAGTTTGATCCCGGCAATCTGTAAAGAGCTGAATATCGAGGCTTCCAAGGTTGCCTATATATTTGCGGATGATCTCAACGGAAAGGATATTCCGGAGATCGTATCCAAGCTTGCCGGCGGTTTCCTTGTTATCGAGGATGCAAACCAGCTTTCCCAGGAAACAGCAGATGAGCTTGAGGAAGCTATGACCGGAAACACAAAGGGAATGATCGTGATCCTGGAGGATGAAAAGATTGGTATGCGTAAGCTGATCGCAAGATATCCGAAGCTTGCGAAGAAGTTTACATCCATGATCAACATTCCTGTATTTACAAACGATGAACTTGTTAATTTCGCCAAGGTCTATACCATGGAGAATGGATTCCGTATCGACCAGATGGGCATGCTTGCTCTGTATAATCTGATCGGGATCAACCAGAAGGAGGATCAGCCGATGTGCATCGGTACTGTGAAGACCATGCTGGATAAGGCTATGGAGAGAGCTCAGAGCGGATTGTTCAAGCGTTCCAAGAAGCGTGTGGACCGTGATGGCTACACGGTACTTTTTGAAAAGGATTTCAGCTGAAAATAAGAAAAAGCAGAGGTAAAAAATATGGCCAGACCTTATCTTGGTAACCCGAAATATACCATTGAAGTCCTTCAAAAGTATCATTTTGTTTTCCAGAAAAGGTTTGGTCAGAATTTTCTGATCGATGAGCATGTTCTGGAAAAGATCATTGAGTCTTCGGGTATCACGAAGGATGATTTTATACTGGAGATCGGTCCGGGTATCGGAACTATGACCCAGTATCTTGCGGAGGCTGCCAGAGAGGTGGCTGCTGTGGAGATCGACAGTTCGCTGATTCCGATCCTTAAGGATACGTTGAAGGACTGGGATAATGTTTCCGTGATCAATAACGATATCCTGAAAACGGATATCAAAAAGATCGCAGATGAGAAAAACGGCGGTAAGCCTGTGAAGGTGGTTGCGAATCTGCCGTATTACATTACGACTCCGATCATCATGGGGCTTTTTGAGAAGAATGTTCCTGTGGATTCGATCACTGTCATGGTGCAGAAGGAGGTTGCAGACCGTATGCAGGTTGGTCCCGGTACCAAGGATTACGGTGCGCTTTCTCTGGCTGTGCAGTATTATGCGAAGCCGGAGATCGTTGCGAATGTACCGCCGAACTGTTTTATGCCGCGGCCGAAGGTTGGAAGTGCGGTGATCAAGCTGACGCGTTATGAGAAGCCGCCGGTGGATGTGAAGGATGAGGGGCTTATGTTCCGTCTGATCCGTGCATCTTTTAACCAGAGGAGAAAGACGCTTGTGAACGGGATCAGAAATTCCGGAGATTTTTCCCTGAGTAAGGATGAGATCGAGGATGTGTTCAACAGGTGTGACCTTCCGCTGAATATCAGGGGTGAGGCGCTGACACTGGAGCAGTTTGCGATGCTTGCCAACTGTATTTATGATGAGAAAAATTAATATATGATAAACGCAAAAAGAGCCCGGGCAGCTGTTCCGGGTTCTTTTTGCGTTTCCGGACGGGAATGTTGGAGAGGTTTCCTGTCCGGACCTATATATTTGTTATAGAAAGGAGGTTATGTCTGAGGTGTCAGACATAAGTAAGTAATGAAAAATTTACATCTTCTATTTTACTGATGAGATGTTAGGAAAGTTTGTTTAAAATATGAAAATATTGTGAATATATTTTTGTGATATACATAAAGTCTGAATGGTGTGGGTGGGAATGGGGAAAATTGAGGTTTACAGAGGGGTGGGGGTGTGTGGTATACTGAGGGGCGTCGAAAAGGTAATGATGAGGTAATAAAAAGGCAGTAAAAGATAGTTAAAAATAGTAAAAGGCAATTTTTGATAAGGGCTGGTGCCCGTATGGAGGTTGAATATTATGAGAAGATTGAACAAGGTTACAGCTTTGATTGTTGCAGGTGTTATTTCATGTACATCTCCGATGATGGTTATGGCGTCTGATTCCGGTTCTGTTATGAGTCAGGCGGAGGAGATCCTGAAGGATAATGAGGTTGGGTCTCTTGCTTCTGATCCGGATAAGGTTGGGGATATCATTGTTTATGTGAAGGGGCTTTTTGATTCTAACCAGATCACGGATGATGAGATTTCTCAGGGGATCGATGAGGCTGCGGATCATTATGGGGTGAGTCTTAATGAGGATGATAAGAGTTCGCTGGTTAATATTATCAGTAAGTTCCGTGGGATCGAGATGAGTGATGATCAGATCAAGGGATATGTGAGTGATGCTTATAGTACTTTGAAGGATATGGGTGTTACGAAGTCTGATGTGAAGAATATTTTTGAGAAGGCGATTGAGTTTATTAAGGGGATGCTTTCACGGCGGTGATGGTTTGTGATGGCTGGTTCCTTGGCTGGTGTTTTTGATGATGTTTTAGATGGAGTTTGAGTTAGAGGGTGAGGGTTGTGGCTCTTTTGTTGGGGTTGTTGTTGGTTTGTTTGGTTGAGATGTACAATATGTACAATGCTTAGGGTTTCGGTTTTGTTTGTGAATGTGGTGTTTTTATAAATTGGGGGAGGGTGTTTTGAAAAAAATTGTGCAAATGCGCTAATTGTTTACGAGATGTTCATTGTTTGTTCATATTTGTCTGGTAGTATAGGGATAGTTCGAAAGAACGTTACGAAAGACGCTGTAATGGTGTGTATCTGTATCATTACACATACAATTTTTTTCATAATAATCGCCCCGGTAAGCCACTACCGGGGCACTCCTCGTTTTTGGGCCTTTTTTGGGCTCTTTTTTTGTGGGTGGGGATGGATGGAGGGAGGGACGGACGGACTGCCGGAGGGGCGGCTGCATGGTCGTGCCTGGTGCGGTCGTTTCGCCGGGGCATACTAAGCGTCTGAGTCTTCTGCCGTGCAGGGCGCCCCATAACTCGCCATGTACTCTGATGCGTACCTGGCTCAGACAGATGGGGCTTACTCTGCGGCTTGTGGCCGCAGAGTACCTTCCCGTCAGAAGCCTCAGGCGCTAAGTATGACCAGCGGCTTACTCCGACGCACCGGGTCCCGACCATGCAGCCGCCCCTCCGGCAGTCCGTCCTGTGCGTTGGAGAGAAACAAAGAAAGCATCTTGGAGAGAAATAAAGAAAGCATCAAGGTTGTGATAAATGGGCTGATCTGAGTCTGTTCTGTGCGTTGGAGAGAAATAAAGGGGGTAAGAAATTTCCAGTGCAAAAAATATAGCGCGGGTGGGGTGTGCATGCTATAATGATTAGGATTATAGTGCTGTCGGCTGTTTTGGGGGCGGCGGTGGTTTGTTTTTTGTTTGAATGGGAGGTCTGGATATGGCGGAGTCTATGAAGGATTTTGAGAGGGAGCTGGAGGCTTCTTTTAAGAGGATCGATGAGGGTGATATTATCTCAGGGACTGTTGTGAGTGTGGATGAGTCGGGGGTTGTTCTTGACCTTAAGTTTTATGCTGAGGGTTTTATTCCGGTGGAGGAGTTTTCCCGGGTGCCGGGGTTTAATATTAAAGAGGCTGTTCAGCCGGGGGATGAGGTTCAGGCGATGGTTCTTCGCAGGGATGATGGTCAGGGGAATATTCTTCTTTCCAGAGCGGATGCTGCGGATGTGCTTGCCTGGGACAGGCTGAAGGAGCTTCAGGATTCGGGTGAGGTTCTGGATGTTGTCGTGAAGGGGATCGTTAACGGGGGTGCCATTGCTTATGTTGAGGGTGTCCGTGGTTTTATTCCGGCATCCAGGCTTGCTTTGGAGTTTGTTGAGGATACTGAGGTGTTTCTGAATAAGCCGATCCAGGTGCGGGTGATCGAGGTTGATAAGGCGAAGAAGAGGCTGGTGCTTTCGGCGAGGGAGATTCTTCGTGAGAGGGCTGAAGTGGAGAAACGGAATAAGATTTCCAATATCCAGGTTGGCTTTGTGACGGAGGGTACGGTTGAGAGTTTGCAGCCGTATGGTGCTTTTGTAGAGCTTGGGAACGGGGTTTCCGGGCTGGTGCATATTTCTCAGATCTGTGAGAAGAGGATCCGGAAGCCTTCTGAGGTTTTGAGTGTTGGGGATAAGGTTAAGGTGAAGGTTATCGCGATCAAGGATGGTAAGCTGAGCTTGAGTATTAAAGAGGCATCGGATCTGATGGCTAAGGAGGTTGAGGAGGAGTCTTTTGAGCTTCCGGAGTCGGGGGAGGAGGCTACTACTTCCCTGGGTGCTTTGTTTGCAAATATTAAATTATGATTATTTTGGATGAAAAAGGATGGATGTGTATGAAAAAACCGGAGAGAATATTTGTAATCGGACATAAGAATCCGGATACGGATTCCATCTGTTCGGCTATTGCTTATGCGGATATTAAAAACAGAACTACGCAGAATAAAAAATATATCCCGAAGAGAGCGGGGCAGATCAATGAGGAGACCAGGTATGTGCTGAACCGTTTTGGCGTACAGCCGCCGGCTTATCTGGGAAATATCGGTACTCAGGTCAAGGATATGGATATTCGGACCAGTCCGCAGGCGGATAAGAATATGTCGCTGAAGAATACCTGGGATCTGATGCAGGAGAACGGGATCGTTTCTCTTCCGATCCGGGATAAGGATGGGTGTCTGGAGGGGCTTGTGACGATTGGTGATATCGCAAAGACCTATATGGATACTACAGACAGTTATCTTCTTTCCAATGCGAGGACGCAGTATCAGAGAATTGCCGAGACTGTTGGCGGTGAAGTGGTGGAAGGTAACGGACACGGATATTTTGTGAAGGGGCGTGTGCTTGTCGGTACTGCCAACCCGAAGATGCTGGAGGGCTACGTTGAGGAGGATGATATGATCATCATGGGTGACCGTGAGGAGGATCATCTTCAGGCGATCAGCCAGAATGTCAGCTGTATCATCGTGGGGCTGAATATCGTGGTTTCCGAGAAGGTTATAAAGCTTGCTCATGAGAAGAATATCGTGATCATCCGGTCTCCGTATGATACGTTTAATATTGCGCGTCTGATCAACCAGAGTATTCCGGTCAGCTTTGTTATGAAGCGGGATAACATGGTTACGTTTAATACCGAGGATTTTACGGATGATATCCAGGATGTTATGATCAAAAACCGTCACAGGGCGTTTCCGGTGATCAATCCTCATGGTAAGTGTATCGGTACGATCTCCAGACGTAATTTTCTGGATATGCATAAAAAGAAAGTGGTTCTTGTGGATCATAATGAGGTGGATCAGGCTGTTGATAATATCGAGAAGGCGGAGATCCTTGAGATCATCGATCATCATAAGCTGGGTACCTTGCAGACCATGACGCCGGTTGCTTTTCGTAATGAGCCGGTGGGATGTACGGGTACGATCCTTTATGAGATCTACGGAGAGCAGAGACTGGAGATCCCGGAAAAGATCGCGGGGCTTCTCTGTGCGGCTATTATTTCGGATACATTGATGTTCCGTTCACCGACCTGTACGCAGACGGATAAGATCGCTGCCAGTGCTCTTGCGCTGATCGCGGGGATCAAGATCGAGGAGTTTGCCCGAGAGATGTTTTCTGCGGGAAGTAATCTGAAGGATAAGTCTCCGGAGGAGATTTTTTATCAGGATTACAAGAAGTTTATCGGTGAGGGTAATGTTTCCTTTGGTGTGGGTCAGATCAGTTCCATGGACAGCGAGGAGCTTAAGGAGATCAAGGAGAAGCTGATGCCGTTTATGGTGAGTGAGTGTGGCCGTCATGATATCACGAGAGTTTATTTTATGCTGACGAATATCCTGGAGGAGTCTACAGAGCTTCTGTTTTACGGGGAGGGCAGCCAGCAGATGGCGGAGATCGCTTTTGAGCGGAAACCGGATGGAGATACTTTCAGTCTGCCGGGTGTGGTTTCCAGAAAGAAGCAGCTGATCCCGGCTATGATGGAGGCTGCTCAGCTGATGAACAGCGATTATGCGTAAGAGGTGACGGAAAATGGCGAAACAGTTATGGAAGCCGGGGAACATGATCTATCCGCTGCCGGCTGTAATGGTGAGTGTTACCGATGGTGAGGGGCATGATAATATCATAACGGTTGCGTGGACGGGTACGGTGTGTACCAATCCGGCGATGGCTTATATTTCTGTCCGACCTTCCCGTTATTCCTATGATATGATCCGGAAAACGGGTGAATTTGTGATCAATCTGACAACGGAGAAGCTGGCGTATGCAACGGATTTCTGCGGGGTCCGTTCGGGACGTGATGTGGACAAGTTCCGGAAGCTGAACCTTACGAAAGAGAAAGCGCAGTTTGTTTCTGCACCGATGATCGGGGAGGCTCCGGTTTCGATCGAGTGCAGGGTGCGTGAGGTGAAGGAGCTGGGGTCTCATGATATGTTTCTTGCTGATGTGCTTGCGGTCCATGCGGATGAAGCTTATATGGATAAAAACAACAGGTTTCGTCTCAATGATGCGGGTCTTCTGGTTTATTCCCATGGGGAGTATCTGGCGGGTGGCCGGAAGGTGGGAACCTTCGGCTACAGCGTAAAGAAGAAGAAGCAGATGCAGAAGAAGTTGGATAAGAAATCAGACAGGGAATCAGAGATGGCAGAGATGGCGGGGAAGTTGAAGACGTCGGGGAAGCCAGGGATGGCGGGGAAGTTGAAAACGTCAGGAAAGCCAGGGATGTCAGGGAAGTTGAAGATGTCAGGAAAGCCAGGGATGTCAGGGAAATTAAAGACGTTGGGAAAGGCAGGGAGAGAGAAACGGTAGGTTCTGCGGAGCCGTAACGTTTGTTGAGGTTTGGCAGCTGTTATGCTAATATGAAAGGATACAGTATGAATAATATTACACTGATAGGGATGCCTGGTGCGGGGAAGAGCAGCATCGGTGTCGTTCTTGCGAAGGTACTTGGGTACCAGTTTATTGACTCTGATCTGCTGATCCAGAAGGCGGAGAAAAGGACTCTGAGTGAGATCATTGCGGATGAGGGTACAGAGGGCTTCAAGGCGATCGAGAATCGTGTGAATGCTTCGATCCAGGTGGAGAATACGGTGATCGCTACCGGTGGAAGTGTGGTTTACTGCGATGAGGCTATGCAGCATCTGAAGTCTGAGGGTGTTGTGGTGTATCTTAAGATCTCGCTGGAGCTTCTTTCCAGGCGTCTTGGTAATCTTAAGGGGCGTGGTGTTGTGCTCAAGGAGGGGCAGACGCTGGCGAGTCTTTATGATGAGCGTGTTCCTTTGTATGAGAAATATGCGGACATTGTGGTGGATGAAGAGGATAAGGATCTGGAGGGGAGTCTCCAGGTTGTGCTTGAGGCACTGAAGAACAGGGGAGATAAGGCGTAACTGTTGGCTTGTGGAAACGGTTTGCTGGAGTGTTTCGGGTCATGGGTTGTGACAGGTTTTCGTCATAAATTGTTTACAAATCTGAAATATGTGTTATAATATACAACTGACCTAAAAAACGGTATTGCGGAACGTTTGTTCCTGCAGTAAATTCAGAGAAAGTTTCTGCTCATAGAGGAGTAAATAATAGAGGTGTGTTATGGAACAGTATGTGATTAAAGGCGGCAATCCTCTGGTTGGAGAAGTGGATATTGCGGGTGCGAAGAATGCGGCGCTTGCGATATTGTCAGCAGCCATTATGACTGATGAAACTATATTGATCGAGAATCTGCCAGATGTTAGGGACATCAATGTTCTGCTTGAGGCGATCTCCGAGATCGGGGCTCAGGTTGAGCGTATTGATAAGTCTACTGTAAAGATCAACGGTTCTACTATCGGCAATCTCAGCGTGGATTATGAGTTTATCAAGAAGATCCGTGCTTCTTATTATCTTCTGGGTGCTTTGCTTGGTAAGTATAAGCATGCGGAGGTTCCGCTTCCGGGTGGATGTAATATCGGCAGCAGGCCGATCGACCAGCATCTGAAGGGTTTCCGTGCTCTTGGTGCGGATGTTGATATCTGTCATGGTGCTATTGTTGCCAAGGCGGAGAATCTGCATGGCAGCCATATTTTCCTGGATGTGGTTTCTGTTGGTGCTACTATTAATATTATGATGGCTGCTTCTATGGCGACTGGTCGTACGATCATTGAGAATGCTGCGAGGGAGCCGCATGTTGTTGATGTGGCGAATTTCCTGAACAGTATGGGGGCGAATATCAAGGGTGCCGGTACGGATGTGATCCGTATCCGTGGTGTTGAGACGCTTCATCGTACGGAGTATTCGATCATTCCGGACCAGATCGAGGCTGGTACGTTTATGTTTGCTGCTGCGGCTACTCGTGGTGATGTTACTGTTCGTAATGTTATTCCTAAGCATCTTGAGGCTACTACGGCTAAGCTTGAGGAGATCGGGTGTGAGGTTGAGGAGTTTGATGATGCGGTTCGTGTCCGTGCTCCGCATGTGCTTCATCGTACGCATGTGAAGACGTTGCCTTATCCTGGTTATCCTACGGATATGCAGCCGCAGATCGCGGTTACTTTGGCTTTGGCTGAGGGTACGAGTATTGTTACTGAGAGTATTTTTGAGAACCGGTTTAAGTATGCGGATGAGCTTTCCCGGATGGGTGCCAATATTAAGGTGGAGGGGAACTCTGCTATTATTGATGGTGTGAGGAAGCTTACGGGGGCGCGTGTGAGTGCGCCGGATCTTCGTGCGGGGGCTGCGCTTGTTATTGCGGGTCTGGCTGCTGAGGGTGTTACGGTTGTTGATGATATTGTTTATATCCAGCGTGGGTATGAGAATTTTGAGGAGAAGCTCAGGAGTCTTGGGGCTGAGATTGAGAGGGTTTCCAGTGAGAAGGAGATTCAGAAGTTTCGGCTGCGTGTTGGGTGATGATTGATAACGATTGATGATAATTGGATATTTGAGTTTTGGGAGAGTTCCTGGGTGTTTGGACCTGGGGGCTCTTTTTTTGTGTGGGGGAGGGACGAATGGAGGGACGAACGGACAGTCTGCCAGCGGGGCGGCTGCATGGTCGTGCCTGGTGCGGTCGTTTCGCCGGGTCATACTAAGCGTCTGAGTCTTCTGCCGTGCAGGGCGCCCCATAACTCGCCATGTACGCTGATGCGTACCTGGCTCAGACAGATGGGGCTTACTCTGCGGCTTGTGGCCGCAGAGTACCTTCCCGTCAGAAGCCTCAGGCGCCAAGTATGACCAGCGGCTTACTCCGACGCACCGGGTCCCGACCATGCAGCCGTCCCGCTGGCAGTCTGTCCGTTCTGTTTTTTGGGGGTGTGAGGTGTGGTGGTCTGACGGGAGGGTGGTGGGCCATCAGCGCTGCGCTGGATGGCTGCAGGGGCTGAGTTTCTTTGTGGTGTGTTGGGAGGTGGTGTGGCATCGGCGCTGCGCTGGATGTGGGTGGGGTGAGTTTTTTGGGGGGTTGTCGTGAGGGGATTGGGGATAGAGGCTGTTTTGGATAGGGTGTGGTGTTTTTGTGTAATATTTAAATTTATTTTTGGAGTATTTTGGATTATAATTATGGAAAAAGATGGTTGGCCTGATTGGTTGACTGATTGACTGATTGACTGGTTGATTGATATCCGGAGTTTTGGTGACTGTTTTGTGGGACTTGAGAGAAGAGCTTCGGATGTGTGCTGATGTGGGACTTGAGAGAAGAGCTTCGGATGTATGCTGATGTGGCTTGAGAGAAGAGCTTCGGATGTGTGTTGATGTGACTTGAGAGATGAGCTTCGGATGTGTGCTGATGTGGCTTGAGAGATGAGCTTCGGATGTACGCTGATGTGACTTGAGAGATGAGCTTCGGATGTGTGTTGATGAGGGGTTTGTGATGAGCTTCGGATGTATGCTGATGTGGTTTGTGTGAGGGCTTCGGTGGTTTGTGTTGTTCTGGTTTTGAGGGTGGTCTTTTTGGGGGCTGCCTGGGTTTTGGAAGGGGAGTGGGTTGTTTGTGTGATTATATGGTTTTGCCGCTTTTGAATTCGTCTTTTGAGCCTGGGAGGGCTCGGGAGGTTGTTGAGGGGTTTGTGGATGTGGATTTGAGGAATATTGCGCGGGCTGAGCTTTTTTATTTTACGGGGCAGGCGGAGGAGTGTTGTGAGATCACGAGGGGGTATCTGTCCAGCAGGGTTATTGAGCTGAAGCTTTCGGCGTGTATTTTGTATGGGTATTCTAATCTGACGCTGGGGAATGTGGCGGCGGCTAAGCGGGGGATGGAGGGAATCCAGTCCTGTTTGAAGCTGGCTATGAAGAAAAAGGTTCCTGCGGATGTTTATGCGTCCTGTCTTCTGGCGGGGTATGTGGGGGCGGTTTTGCTTCATCTGCCTACGGATGAGATGCCTGCTTTTGGGGAGTACAGCAGGATGCTTCCTGAGGGGCTGAGGCTTTTTGCCACGTATGTGATGGCTCACCATACTTATCTTAACGGGGAGATATGGAGTGCTTATGGGATGGGTAAGGCTGCTTTGTTTATGGCGGAGAGGCCGTATCCGATCAGTATGACGTATATCCACTGTATGATGGCGGTGTGTGCGATAAACCGAAAGCATAAGCAGGAGGCGCAGGAGGAGATGCTCCGGAGCTGGGAGCTGGCGAAGATGGATGGGTTTCTGGAGCCTTTTATTGAGCATCATGGGCTTTTGCGGGGGCTGGTCGAGGCTTGTATCCGGAATCGGGATCCGGAGGCGTATCAGCGTATCACGAAAGGGGTGATTTCTTTCAGCAGGGGCTGGATGGCGCTTCATAATCCGGAAAACCGGAGAAAGGTTACGGGGGAGCTGTCGACGATGGAGTTTTCTATTGCTATGCTGGCAAGTGGGGGATGGAGCAATAAGGAGATAGGAGAGCATCTGGGGATTTCCATTAATACTGTCAAGCATTACCTTACGGATATCTTTTGCAAGCTGAATGTCAAGAAGCGGGATGAGCTGAAGAAATTCATGTTAAAATAGTGACAGAGGCACTTTTTTATGAAAAAAAGTGCCTTACAAAACAACTATTAGTGTTGTATAATAAATACCACGAATAGTCAGATTTTATTGAAAAATCAGGCGAAAAGAACCAGTGAACGAGTAAGTTAAGAAGGAGGAGTTGAAGGCTGATTTTCGATAGCATCTGATAATGTCAGTATCCTTACCAAAAAATGTCTGGTATATTGACACTACAATCACATAAGGGTAAAATATTGTAAAGGTGTAACCTGTTTACTCACCGGCTAAAAACA
Organism: Blautia sp. LMAG:89; assembly: GCF_008679485.1. Lineage (NCBI taxonomy): Bacteria > Bacillati > Bacillota > Clostridia > Lachnospirales > Lachnospiraceae > Blautia > Blautia sp. LMAG:89. The sequence continues at coordinate 1,081,550 of NZ_NANC01000004.1, forward strand.
TGAAGCTTTTTTAAGAGAAAGGAATATAAACAGAAGTAAAGTAATAAGAAATACAGTACACGTTAATGCACACACAGGAAAGCGGGAAAGGTATGAAAAAATTAAGGAATAATAAGATCAGAAAACTCCTGGCATTTATGGTGGCTTTGGCGTTGATGGTATCCTGTATGCCGAGTGCATATACGATCTCCGCGAGTGAAGCGTTCGGAGATGGAACGGAGGATATATTTACAGATGGCGAATTTACATCTGAACCAGCGGCCGAAGAATCGACACCGGATGTAAGCAGCGCTGACCAGGAGGAAACGGAACAGGCGCAGCAATCGACGCTTACATATGAAAATGATTCTGTTAAAGTAACAGCAGAGGCACTGGAGGACGGAGCTCTTCCGCAGAATACAGCATTGAAGGCTGACGGCGTAAACGAGAATTCATCCGTATCTTATGATACAGTTTCTCAGAAGCTTTCAGCAACAGCTACAGACAAGGGCAGCAGCCTGAGAGGTTTTTTTGCGTATGATGTGTATTTTGCTGATGGCGACGGAAACAGAGTCGAGCCGAACGGCAGAGTCAGAGTAACTTTTGAGTACAAGACACCGGCAGCACCGGAGCTTACCGATGCAGCCAGCACGAGTGTAACCGTTGAGAAGCTTCATTATAACAGCAGTACCGGTGATACTGATGTTAACACCTTACAGGCCAACGAGGATCTGAAGGTTCTGAATGTCAACGAGGGCAAACAGATCCAGACACTTCAGGTTGAGACTGGCAACGCAGCTGTTTTTGCCGTTATGTGGGATTCTCCTGAGACAGCAGATGTCGAGGCGGAAGCTGTTTCCGGTAATGGGGACGAGGTGTCTATCGCATCAGAGGAGCTTACGGACGGAATGGATATTTCGGACGAGCCTGAGCAGGATGCAGCTGAGACACCGGCAGCAGAGAATCCGGAGGTAACTCCTGATGCAGAGCCTTCTGAGGCTCCGGCGGAGAATCCGGATGCTGAACCTACCGAAGCGCCGGCAGAGGATCCGGATGTGGTGGAAGAACCGGCAGAGGATATTGCGAGCCCGGATGAGGTTCCGGCAGCAGATGAGAATGGTGAGACAAGCCTGATCGAGGTTCTGGGAGACGATACGAATCTTCGTGTCAGTCCATCTGTCGAGGCAGAGGTTCTGGCAACTGTAAACGCAGGAACACAGCTCACACTTCTGGATACCGTAACAGCAGAGGACGGAGCAACCTGGTACAAGGTTTCCTGGGAAGGAACCGAGGCTTACATAAGAAGTGATATGGCACAGGTTGTTGACAGCAGTGATGAGGCAGAAGAGCCTGAGGATGTGCAGGAAGAAGAAATTCAGCCTGAGATCACCAGATATGATTACAAGAGTGACGAGGTCAATGTCAAGGTTACTCTTACTGATCCGGCAGACCTTCCGGACAACGCAAAGCTTTCCGTAACACCGGTAGAGCTCAGCCAGGAAGCCGAAGACCAGATCACAGAAGAAGCGATCAAAGAAAAGAAAGCCATCGAGAAGATTCACTCCTATGATATCAAATTCCTGGTGGACGGCGAAGAGGTTCAGCCAGGTGCTACAGTGAAGGTATCTGTATCTCTGAATGATGAGAAGAAGGTCAAGGATGCGGATGTATATCACGTAGACGAGAATGATAACGTTGAAAATATGGATGGCAGCGTTGCTAAGAATGGTGATGTTGAGTTCGAGACGACGCATTTTTCTACTTATGTAATTGTAAATAACAGTCTTAGTAGCAAAGTTAAGGTTACATTACAGCATTATTGCGATAATATTAAAATTTATGCGGATACAGTACGCCATATAGAAGTTGGAGGAAAGATTCCTGATTACAGAGCAACAGAGAATTATGAGATAAAAGGGGTTGTATTTGTAAAAGATGATGGAAAAGAAACTCCAGTATCTGATATCCATGAAGTACAAGTTGCAAGTGATACAGTTGTAAAAATTTATTATACTCCAAAGCAATCACCTGAAAGTGGAGATGTGGTTTTTTATGATTATCAGGTAAGTCCTGTAAATGGGAGGGGCATTAATGATGCTTCACATTATCCTAAAGATAGTAAGGAAAATAACAGGATGATTATGGGAACTCAAGAACAAACCGGTTTAAAAGAGTATAATGCACTCGGAAATAATAATAAAAATGCCAATATCTATTATGAAAATGATAATAGGGCTACGACCGGTTTAGTAACAGGGCTATCTAATGACTATAAGGAAGTTTTATGGAAAGTTGATCAACCCGGATTTTTTACAGATGATAACTTAGGTGACCATGAAGGTAAAGAAAAATATACAAACTACAAGCTGTTGTTTAGCAAGACAGGAAATAATTACAAACTGACCGGAGTAGAGCAGCCAGGAGGTCATACCTTTAAATGGAATGAGGATGGTTCTAACTTCTTTCCTTTAGAGAATCCTATATATGATCAGACACAAGGTGGAAAATACTATTTCGGAATGAGATATGATATAGAATTCAAGCTTGGAGATTATGTAGGGCCATTGAATTATACCTTTACTGGTGATGATGATTTATGGGTTTTACTGGATGGAAAAGTAGTAATTGATGTTGGTGGTATTCATGAGTCAATTGAATGTTCTACTGATTTATGGAGAAACCTTGGATTCGAGGAAGGAAAAGGAGCACCAACAGATGAAGAAAAAAATAAAACCCATAGGATTACCGTACTTTATATGGAACGAGGTGCTTTTAAATCCAATTGTAAGATGGATTTCACAATTCCAGATGCAAGATTTGTAAATGTAGAAAATGTTCCTCTTGCAGATCTTACACTTACAAAGGTTGACTCTAAAGGCAAAGGTATTTCCGGTGCGAAGTTCAAACTGGTAAATGATAATGGAGGCGAAACATACCCGATTACAACATCCGATGATAAGGGTAGTGTTACATTTAATAACCTGAAAGAGGGAACATATACTTTAACAGAAACCATGGCACCTAATGGCTATGAAGCATCACAAGAATCTTGGATTGTAAAGGTTACGTCATCTGATGATAAAAAAGCAGTGGCAACTCTTTATAAAGCAGATGGCAAGACAATGATAGAAAAAGATCCAGATTCGTCGTATCATATCATGAATTATACACAGCAGGAGATTATTGAATCCAGTATGGATTACAGTAAGACTGCAACTGTAAACGACTGGGATAAGAGAACTTATGATATCAACATTACGGCTGATTCTAAGGTGACCAGTGGTACAATAGTAGAAAAAGACCCAGTTGCGGATATTATGATGGTATTCGATACTAGTGGAAGCATGTTATACAACACTGGGTACTTCGTGTCCTCCGATAAGGGTGGTTTTAAACTAGTTGGAAAATTTAAAGATATATCTCCATCATTGGATACATCTAAAATATATTATTATGGAAATGGAATATATCATTATGGCAGCTATGGGAATGCGCAATATCCAATGATATATTTGAATGATCTGGATCAGTGGATATATTATGATCAATCTCGGTGGAGCAAGGTACCGTCTGATAGTACTACTAAAATTTATACTCTGGACAGTGGGCTAAATGGTTTAAAAGAAGCAGCTAATGCTTTTATTGCTTCAACGGCAACGTCTTCTCCGAAAAGTCGGATTGGTTTAGCAACATTTAATTCTTCAGGAGATCTGAAACAGGAATTAACTGAAGTTGGAAGTTCAAAAGATTCTTTAATTAAAACTACAGATAGTATATATGCTGCAGGTGGAACTTCACCACAGGAAGGATTAAAGATTGCCGCTAATCAGTTAACGACAAAACAGGAAGATGTTTCACGATATGTAATCTTATTTACGGATGGTGATCCGTCATATGATGACGATAAGAAGAAATCAGAAGCCGAAGCAGAGAAATTAAAAAAAGCGGGAATTAAAGTATTTACAATAGGACTTAAATTAAATGATACTACAAAAGGATGGTTGTCTAGCAAAATTGCTTCTGAAGGTTGTGCATTTGAAGCAAGTTCTATAGATGAACTGAAAGTCATCTTTGAAAAGATTCAGCAAACAATTACACAAAAGGTTGAGATTTCCGGTGCTGAAATTAAGGACGTAATTGATCCTAGATTTGTAATTGTAGGAGACAAAGGAAATCCGATAACAAATGAGATGATTAAAGCTGCTGAAGATAGTAGAAAACCAATTCAATTAGGTAATGGAGGAATCCTTTCCGTTGATTCAGCAGGAAATCAGGTTGTAAAATGGACAGATCAGACAATCCCCAATATTGCAGATGGGAAATGGAATAAAACCATTACAGTAAAGGCCAAGGAAGAATTTATTGGTGGAAATAGTATTTCAACTAATGTATACCCAGATTCTAAGATTACAACAGGATATGGAGAGGCAATTTTACCACAGCCATCTGTAAATGTTAAACTTTTAAGTCTGGATATTGGAAATGATGAAACAACTGTTTTCAAAGGTGACCAAATTGATCCGACAGGATATAAGGATGAGCTTGCCAAGACATTAAAGGTTAAAGAACTGGATGGAACGACAACTACAATTACTGGTGTTAATCCAATAGATGGCGAGTCAGCAGCCTTCCCAACATTGTCATCTGATCAGAAAGACGAATTGCTTAGAAATGCTACAATAATACTTGGTGACAAAAAGAGTTCAGATGGAAAATATCCATATGAATATATTTATCCTGGTACTACGGATGCGGTAGGATATTTTACCTATACGTATAAGGTATCAGAAACACCAGGTGAAAACATGAAGCCACATAAAACGACAACAGTAGGAACTGCAGTAGAGAAGTATGAACTTGTAGTAACGTATCATCCATATTCTCAAGATGAGAGAAAAAATATATTGTCTGGAACAAAAGTTCAGCAGCCAGATGCAGAAAAGGGTGGAACACCGGTTAATTCAAATCTGAAAGCAACTGGTAATTATGTAGTAAATGTAGTAGCCGGTAATATTCAGATTATTAAAGAACTGGACGGAGCGGCTGAGAAGGACGAAACATTTAATTTCACAATTACAGATGGAAATAATCAAACAGTTGCAACTGCAACTGCAACGATTAAAAAAGACGATCCAACAGTAACAGCAACAGCGGTATTTAAGCTTGCAAAGGGAGTCAATGCAAAACTTGAATCTGGTAATACAAAATTAAGTGAGTTGTCCAGAGGTGATTATAAGGTTGTAGAATCTCTTGGCACAGATGTTCATTATGAATTGCAGGAGATTGCAACAGATGATAGAACAAACTGCCACAGTGCAATTGCAAAAAATCAACAGCAGAAGGCTACAGATATTACGTTTACCATGGGAACAGATACTGGTAATAATGAAGTTCTCAAAAATGGAAATACAGACAAAATTAATGGACAGATTGGAATTGCCAAATTTACAAATAAGAAAACAGTTGTGAATATTAATCTTGAGAAGGTTGATAGTCAGACAGCCGATACAAAATTGTCTGGTGCTAAATTGATTTATATAAAGTAGATGCAAATGGCGAAAAAACAGACAAAGCAATTCGTTCTTATACGTCAGGTCAGCATGGAGCGATTTCTATAGAGAATCTTCCAATTGGGCAGTATGTATTGATTGAAACAGAAGCACCAGCAGGTTATATGGTATCTGCAAAACCGTGGAATATTGTAGTGGCAAATGACAGAACAGTAACGGTAACTTATAATGGTAAGAGTGTAAAATCAAGACAAGATAATAATACAATTTATTATCAGATTACTAACGCAAAGGTATATTCCTTACCAGAATCCGGTGGTCCGGGAACCTATGGATTTACAATCAGTGGTGTAGCGATTCTTGCAACTGCACTCCTGTTGTTTATAAATAATAAACGAAGGGAGGAAGAAGCAAAGAGATCGTAACACATTAATTGTAAATGGCCGATGAAGGGCGAAAAAGAAAAATGCAGAGAAAGAAAGGAGCAAACCTTATGAAAAATTTATTCAAGAAGATTGGTGCGTTGTTAGTGGCAGCAGTTATGGTACTGGCAATGGCATCTACAGCATTCGCAGCAGTAGAGCCTGCAAAAATTACAGTTAATAATCTGGATGAGCATGCAACAATAACAAATGTACAGATTATTGAACCAGATCAGACAACAGAAACTGGTTGGAAATTTAGTAATGGCGCAGAGGCTTCATTTAAGAAAGTATCTGATTGGAAGAATTTAACTGATCAGCAGATCCTTTGGAAATTAATTAAATATGCAAATGAAAATGCTTCAGTTCCGGAAGGAACAGTTAAAGCAGATGTAGCTGATTTTCAGGCAGCAATGGGATTTGTAGAGAAAGAATTAGCAAGCTCTTATACAAGTGAAAATGTTGCAGCAAATGTTATTACAGCTACTAAGGCAGGTGTTTATGCAATTAAAGCAACAACAACTGATCATAAGAATTATGTATATAGTCCAATGGCAGCATTTGTATCTTTTGGAACATATACTACAGAGCCGACAAGTTTAGTAGGTGTAACGGTAAATGCAAAAAGAACAACTATTAAAATTGATAAGGAAGCCAAAGACGAGGATGGCGTTGTAGAAATTGGTAAAAATGTTACCTATACAGTAACAACAAATGTTCCATATATTGCAGATGATGTTGCAGATGTAACATATACAATTACTGATACAATTCAGGGAGCTGATTATAACCTTAACGACGATAATAAAACATTAGATGTAAAGGTAAAAATTGGTTCTGGTAATGAAACTACCTATAAAGTAAATGTTACTACAACAGTTGATGGAAAGAAGCAGTTTGTTTTAGATTTAAGTGATGTAGCAAGAGTAAGAACTAATGCTAACGCAGAGGTAGTAATTACTTACAATGCTATTGTTAAATCTGAAGTTGTAAAACAACTCTGTTAAACCAAATGATGGAACACATGATTTTACACCAAAAACCAACACTCTGTATACTGGAAAAATCACAATGACAAAAACTGATGATAGTAAAGAAGCGGTAAGACTTGCAAATGCAGGATTTGTTATTTACAGAGTAGATGGCACAAAAACGAATTATGCATTGGTTACTAAAGACAAGATGAAAACAGAAAATAATGAATATGTAGTTACAGGTTGGACAAAACGATCTGAGGATGCAAAAAAAAGATGCTAACTTAATTATGACTGATAAAAATGGTGAAGCAGTTGTAAGAGGTCTGGATGATTCCTATACTTATAATTTCAAAGAGATTAAAGCTCCAGAGGGATATTCTGTTAATACAACAGATTCTGTAGCAACATGGGGAAAAATCAGACAGCAGAAAATCGTACTGGTACAGCTACTATGAGCGATACAAAACTCAACTCCTTCCATCCACAGGTGGCATGGGAACATACCTCTTCACTATCATCGGTGTTGTAGTTATGGCTGGCGCTGCTGGTGCTTTCTTCATCAGCCGCAGAAAAGGATCTGAGGAGTAATCGTTTGATTGCCGGATCGATTCAATTCAAAAATTATTTATAAGCAACGACAAAGCAAGTATTAAAATAAAGTAGTAAATCTTTTACCGCCCGGCCCTTTCGGGGCCGGGAGTGGTAAATACAACAGTATGGAGAAACCTATGAGAAAGAATAAGAAGAAAAATTATATTGGACTTGGTTTGCTGTTTCTGATAGGGTTGTCCATACTGCTGTATCCAATGGTCCAGTGATGCCTGGAACCGGTACAGGGACAGCCTGCTGATCAGTAATTATAGCAGCAGTGTTTCTTCGAATGATAATTCGGAGAAGATTGACAGTATGTGGAAGGCAGCTCAGGAGTATAACGAACAGATCAAGCAGGAAAGTGTGCCGGATGCTTTTTCCGTGAGGGATGGCCAGACGGACAGTACATATGAGTCTCTTCTGAACCTGAATGGTGATGGAATGATGGGGTATGTGGAGATTCCTGTGATCGATGTGAGCATTCCAATCTATCATTACACGACAGATGAGTCTCTGGAGAAGGGTGCCGGTCATTTGTTCGGCAGCAGTCTTCCGGTTGGCGGCAAGGTACTCATTGTATTTTGTCGGCACACAGAGGACTTCCAAGTGCGAAACTTTTTACAGATCTGAATCTTGTGGAAGAGGGAGATGTTTTTTACCTGCATGTGCTGGGTAAGACGCTTGCCTACGAGGTGGATCAGATTCTTACCGTTCTTCCGGAGCAGACAGAGTCTCTGGTATCACGGATGGGGATGATTATGTAACGCTGGTTACGTGTACGCCTTATGCGGTGAATACGCACAGACTTCTGGTGAGGGGACACAGAGTTCCGATGAAGGCTGCGAAGGCCGGTTCAGAAAGCAGAGAAGAAGGTTACCGGAATCACCAATCCGACGCTTCCGATGCTTGTTCTCTGTGTTGTGATCGGAATTGTGATCGCGGGTAATCCTGGTTGCCGGTATCAATTCTGTTCAGAACAAAAAACGACGCAGGAAATAGTTTATGGCTAAAAAGAAAAAAAAGAAAAAGAGTAATGTTGTCCTGAACATCATTATTGCCCTGGTGTTTCTGGCGGGGGCGGGTGTGTTCCTTTATCCCACGATCAGTGATATGTGGAACCAGTATCGAAATGCCCAGCTGGTCAGTAAGTACGAGGAAGCCGGTAACAGAGCTTTCGGACAACGACTATGACAGGCTGTGGAAAGAGGCGAAGGAGTATAATGCCGAGCATCCGGTGAATGCCATTGTAGATGCTTTTGAGGAAGAGGATACTTATGAGCTGAGTCATCCTTATGACAGGGTTCTGGATCCGAACGGTGATGGTCTGATGGGGAGTATCGAGATCCCGAAGATCAAAGCCAGACTGGCGATTTATCACGGACTGAGCAAAACGGTCCTAGAAAAGGGTGTCGGTCATGTGGAGGGTACCAGCCTTCCCATTGGAGGCAAGAGCACCCATGCGGTTCTGGCGGCGCATCGAGGTCTTCCTAACGCAAAGCTTTTTACAGATCTGGATCAGATGGAAAAGGGAGATATTTTTATCCTGCATATTCTTGGCAAGCATCTGGCCTACAAGGTGGATCAGATCAAGACGGTGCTTCCGGATGAGACCAGTGACCTGGATATTATCGAGGGTGAAGATCATGTGACTCTGATCACGTGTACCCCTTATGGAGTTAACACCCACAGGCTTCTTGTCCGGGGAGTGCGGACGAAATATGTGGTGGAAGATACAAAGAATGACGAAACGATACCGCAGAAGCTTGCTGTTGTGGATCCGAAGAGGGTTCTGGCCGGCGGCGCTGCAGTGCTTGTTGTTCTGATCCTGCTGATTTATCTGATCGTCCGTCATAGGGACAAAAAACGGAAAAAGAAGCAGCTTTCAGAAAGGAAAGAGGAGGCAGAGAGCGATGAAAAATAGAAGAAAGCAAGGGAAAATATTCCGGAGCCTTCTGGCTGTTCTGATGCTGACGGCTATGCTGGTCACGAGTGTTTTGCAGCCGGTTTTCGCCGGGGATTATGAAGCTGGAAAAACAGGTAATCTGACGTTGACGGTTCAGCAGGCGGATGAGGAGGGAAACCAGACTCCGCTGCCGGATGTAGGGTTGACGATCTACAAGGTTGGCAGTGTGAATTTTGATGGCAATGTGCATTTCGTGCTGGATGAGGCACTGGCTGCCGCAGCAATCGATTTTGATTCCATCACAACGGCTGACGGCTGGTATGAAGCGGCAGAGAAGCTGGCGGCTATGATCGTCAGCGGAAACGTGGATGTGTGGGGTATGTCCAAGTCCTCTGATGCAGAGGGGAATATGACTTTCGCTGATCTGGTTGAGGGTATGTATCTGGTGGTGCAGACAGATGGAAACAGCAGTGTTATGGTTTCACCGATGCTGATCTCCGTTCCTTTTGCAGATCAGGAGCAGGGCTGGATGTACGATGTACAGGCTTATCCGAAGTCTGTAAGTAATCCGCAGAAGCATACACAGATCCAGGTTACGAAGAGGATCTATAATGTTGATGAGAACGACAATGTGATTCCTCTGGAAACGAAGGAGGATGTAACTTATAAGGTTGGCGTTTTTTCGGATCAGGAAGGTACGATCCCGTTCCGTGATGATTATTTACAGGATATCCATATCCAGAATGCTTCCAGTGGTACAGCTACATGGACGGATGTTCCGGATGGCACCTATTATGTATTTGAGCTGGATGAGGATGGAAATCCTCTTCAGCAGAATACGAAGATCAAGGTGGATGAAGAGAATCTTTACTACTACAATGTAACGAAGCCGAATGGTGAGAAGTGAAGAGAAGTCCAATCAGGTTGTGATCGGTGGAGATAGTGGTGTTACTGAGGCTGCGGCTTATGTAAATAACTATTATACAAAGATTTCCGATGTATTTAGCCGTAACGGATATATCAACATTAAGAAGAATGTGATGATCGATGGTGTTGCTTCTTCTGTGGATGATACGTTCTATGCAGGTGTGTTCTCCACTGAGAGTAACGGTGAGCTGACGCTTGAGAAGGTAGTGACTCTGAAACAGAATGGTAGTGTTCAGGTAACAATGGAGCTTCCAACAGATCAGGAGATCAACAGTGTTACTTATACTGTTCTGGAGACGGATAAGGATGGAAATCCGGTTGATGATGATACCTTTAAGTATACAGTTACCGGTCAGGGTGAGGTTACACTGAATAATGATAACCGATATACTGTAACAAAGGAGATCACCAACAGTCTTTCTTCCGAGCCGACACCGATTCCGACTGCTACACCTGGAGCAACTCATGGTGGAAATGATCGGATCACTCCGATCCCGAATAACGGCACAGCGGGCGGAACTGCTCCGAACGATACCAGCGGTACAGCAAGACGTTCTGTAAAGACCGGCGATGATACACCGATCGGCGTATGGGTTGGAATCCTTGCAGCAGCGATCATTGTTGGCGGTGGTGCAGCTTATGGAGTTAAGAGAAAGAAGAAAAATAAATAACGGATCGTTCTGAAGGATGATCGATGGAAGAACCGGGCGATGTGGATGCCCGGTTCTTTTTTTGGAATATTTACGTTCTGTTGGGACTGTAAAATGTTATAATGGTTAATAATTTTTTTTATGCAAATCGCAGAACTGATAGTGAGTGATAATGTAAGAGAGGTGGATGATATGAAAAGGGACCCGTTTGAAGAGTATCTGAAAGAATCGGAACCGGATAAGGCAAATAAGGGGTATGCGTGGAGTACTGCAATCGGTCTTCAGGCTGTTGATGGTCTTAAAACATCGGAATATCTGATCGATACTGCTATTCAGAATATCGAAGGTAAGATCACAATGAGAGAAGCGCAGGAGCTTATCAACAGTTACTATGAAGAACGTCCGGCACATTTTTCTGATGAGGAACGGACGGAGGAAGCAGATAAGGTATCTTCGCGGATCGCAGGACTGCTTTCTGAGACAGCATTTTCATTTTCACCTAATGAATATATTTCAATCCACAGAAAGCTTTTTATGGGGATTTACAGTCATGCAGGGAAGATCAGAGATTATAATATTACGAAAAAGGAATGGGTGCTGGATGGTGCAACGGTTATGTATGGCAGTGCTTCAGAACTGATAGCCACGCTGGAATATGATTTTTCTCAGGAGAAGGCGTTCAGCTATAAGGGGCTTTCCATGGAGGAGATCATTCATCATCTTGCTGTTTTTATTTCAAGATTGTGGCAGATCCATATTTTTGAAGAGGGAAATACGAGAACCACGGCAGTATTTTTTATCAAGTATCTGCGAATGCTTGGTTTTACGGCAACTAATGATATTTTTGCGGAGAATGCATGGTATTTCCGAAATGCGCTTGTTCGTGCCAATTATACGAATCTGCAGAAAGGGATCTATGAGACAACAGAATATCTGGAAGCTTTTCTGAGAAATCTGCTTTTGGGCGAGAGAAATGAGCTTCATAATCGAAATCTGCATATCAGTGGAGTACTGAATACTGGAAAAGTGGATATTGAGGATGAAAAAGTGGATATTGGGGATGAGAAAGTAGATATTGGGGATGAAAAAGTAGATATTGAGGATGGAAAAGTAGATATTGGAGATGGAAAAGCAGAGGTTGGATGTGAAAGCGGATATATGGGCGGTCCGAATGCAGAGATAGAGAAGCTTTTTTTGGAAAAGGGGATAGCTTTTTCTGCAAAAACTACAGGGCATATTCTCAGATTGTTTGAGTGGTCGGGTATGACAGGATTTTTAATAAGACTGTGGTTAAAGAACTGATCGGACTGAAGGATTCCGGTGCTTCAAAGTTTCTTTCCAAATTGGTACATGCAGATGTTATTGGAACAGTCCCTGGCTATGGAAAGGGAAAATACCGGTTCAAAAAGTAACGGGTGATATTTTTTATCAAAAATTGCTCTTGACATTTTGGTATGATAAGTATATTGTATGTGTTGCAGTAAATTTCATAAAAGATAGCCTTTTATTCAGAGTGGTGGAGATACAAAGGATCTGTGAAGCCACGGCAACCCCGGAGAATCCAGGAAGGTGCCAACCTGAGCGAGCAATCGAACAATAAGAGGATTGTTTACAGAACTTAAACAGTCCGGATTGTACGGGCTGTTTTTTATGTATATAACCATTGTTTTATTACAAAAGGAGAAGATCATGGAGAAAATTTTATTTACGTCTGAATCTGTAACTGAGGGTCATCCTGACAAGGTCTGCGACTCTATTTCTGATGCGATCCTTGATGCTATGATGGCACAGGATCCGATGAGCCGTGTTGCCTGCGAGACTGCTACTACAACAGGTCTTGTACTTGTTATGGGTGAGATCACAACCAAGGCTAATGTTGATATCCAGAAGATCGTTCGTGATACTATCCGTGAGATCGGATATGACGA